>JBCCQA010000001.1:0-345602 GCA_039024635.1 Myxococcota bacterium
ACCGTGCCCGGCACACAGAAGTGAGCTTTGAGGCGTCGAGAAGACGAAATTCGCAGTCACCCAGCGGATTTCGTGGGCGGCGACAACGCGTAACATTGAGACGAGAACTTCGGAACGACAACGCAAAGAAGAGCGCAATGCTGCTTGCTTCAACGGGTGGCACCAGAACGGGGAGCATCAGATCGGCTTCAATGGGTGGCACCAGATCGGGGACCAGAAGACGAAATCCGCAGTCACCCAGCGAATTTCGTGGGCGGCGATAGCGCGGCCCACGCGTAACATTGAGACGAGGGCTTCGGAACGACCAACGAAAGAAGAGCGCAATGCTGCTTGCTTCAACGGGTGGCACTAGAACGGGGAGCACCAGCACCAGAACGGGGAGCATCAGATCGGCTTCAATGGGTGGCACCAGATCGGGGACCACCGGGTCGGGGCTTGGTCTGGATCTTGGAAGTTTGGGGAGTCCGTGAAGTCTGCTTGGTGGCCTTTCGTGGCGATGGGTTAGCCTGTGCCTTCTTCGCGGGCGAGCCGAAGAGACAGAAGTCTCCCCTCCAGTCGAAGGGCGAATCGATGAAGAGCTCCCCGCTTTCGTCGACACGACTCTGAAGTGAACCCCCTTCGGTGAACGCTGGACAAGCAACGGTGGTTTCGCTGATAGAGGCGTTCTCTGCCTGACAGGCCTGCCTACGAGCACTGTCGATGATGGAGAGTTCCTGAACCGGAACTGGGCCCGCGCCACACACCTGACGGTTCCGGCACCGCATCCAGATGACGGGCACTCTCGGGACTCGTCGACAGCCCAAGCAGCTCGAGAGGAGGGCCGAGCGTGGATGCCATGGGCTGGTGACGCGAGCTTCGAGCGTCCTCGTCTCCTGGAAGCACATACACTCTCTAGGCTCGTCGTTCACTGACCCCGTAAGGAACACGAGCATGATCAGGACGGGAGACTCGTACGCCCGTCGGCGGCATTCGCACTAGGCGCTCTCGAAGAAGCAATCAAGTTGGTGGTTCTGAACCGCTGCGCCAGTGGATGAGCTCCAGGATGCGCGTTCGCTTGACGCGCTGAGACGCCCACACCCCGCCAGGTCAATGATTGAAACCGGCCTATGGGAGCACAAGACCTCTAGCGGCTGAGAACCGACAGGCGGACGGCTCCGTAGGGGTCCCTGAAGTTCAGGACCTTCATGGGATGGCCTTCGGGCTCGGCCGGGACCGAAGGCAGGGACAGGCGGCTCTCCTGCTCGAGTAGGCACTTGATGTTGCCACCGACCATGTTTGTGATCTCGGCCAGCGCATCCTCGAGCTGGCTCTCGTCGACCTCGGCTTCTTCGAACATACACCGCGCGAGCGCTCTCAGCGATTCGAGTTCGGCCTCGACCACTACGGTGCCGGTCCAGTCACCCTCGATGGAGACCGAACCGGAGCGGAGTTCGCCTTCTGGGATGGGACCGGTCGGTTCCAGTCCAGACTCCAGGACCTCCCATACGGTCATCGCGATGTCGGCCAAGTCTTCGTCTTCGAAGTCCATGTTCAGCTCCTGAGCCGGTAGAGGCTCGCCTTGGCCCTCGGGACGCGCTCGAAAGCGTCGCAGATACCGAGGGTCGTTTCTGCTCCTCCCAAGAAGAGGAAGCCACCAGGCCGGAGGGCCCGCTGGGCTCGCTCCAAGATCTTGGCCTTGATGTCGGTGTTGAAATAGATGAGCACATTCCGCAGGAAGATGACGTCGAAGGGCCCGAAGGGCGGCCAGGGCTCGATCAGGTTCATCGTCTGAGCCTTCACGAGCCTTCGAATCTCGTCCCGGGCTACGTACTTCATTCCCTTCTTTTGAAAGTATTTTAGGATGAAGGGGGCCGGCAGTCCTCGGTTTACCTCCAGCTGCGAATACTTGCCGGCGTTCGTTCGGTCGACCATCTTCTGGCTCAGATCCGTGCAGTGGATCGAGACCATCCAAGAGTCCACGTCGGGAAGGACTTCCCGCAGGCTGATGCCCACCGAGTACGGCTCTTGCCCGGATGAGCAGGCGGCACACCAGATCTTCATCGTTCGGGTGATGGCGCGCTGCTCCTGGATGAAGGGGAGGACCACTTCGCGCAACGCGTCGAATGGCGCCACGTCTCGGAAGAAGGAAGTCTCGTTCGTGGTCATCGCTTCGACGACCTGGGCGTGAAGCTGACCGTAGTGGCTCCCTCGCAGTCGGCTCACTAACTCCGAGATGGACGAGAGCCCGTTGCACTCGGCGACTGGAGTCAGACGCGCGTTCACCAAGTAGTCCTTGTCTTGCTCCAAGACGATGGCCGAGCGGCTTTCCACGAGCTCGCGGATGTAGTCGAGGTCCCTCTCGCTCGCTGCGATGGCCGTGCTCATGAGGTCCTCGCGAGATGGGGTTGAGAGAGAAGGCGCTGGCGGATGGATGCGGCGATGCCGTCGATGGGGAGGACTTCGTCGGCGATCCCACCTTTGGCGATGAAGCCAGGCATGCCCCAGACGACGCTGGTCTCCTTGTCCTGAACGACGAGCGGATTCCCGGCGGCCTTTAGCCGTCGGGCCCCGTGGAGACCGTCCCTTCCCATGCCGGTCAGCACCACGCCGAGCTTGGGTCCGGGATAGGCGAGGGCCGACTCGAAGAGGACGTCGACGGCCGGGCGGCAGGAGTTCACCAGAGGACCTTGGTGAAGGCGAAGCGTCGGTCCGGCGGCGGCGACAAGGACCTCCATGTGGAAGTCCCCCGGAGCGACCAAGGCCACGTTGGGCCGAATGAGCTCACCGTGCGAAGCTTCGCGAACCTCGAGCGCGGACTTCGCGTTCAGTCGTTCTGCCAGAAGCCTCGTGAAGATGGGCGGCATGTGCTGGACGATGAGAATGGGCGCCCCGAGGTCTCCTGGAAGAGAAGCAAGAACCTTGGCCAGAGCATTGGGTCCTCCCGTACTCGAGCCGATGAGAAGCAGAGGCGTCTCTCTCGAAGCGTGCGACGCGTGTGAGGCTTGCGAAGCATCCGGTGGAACGGGGGGGGGGACGCGCTTGGCCGGTACTGGGGAGCGGGGAAGATCGAGCGTGGACCGCGGCGCCAGGTCCATGGTTCCCCGGGGACAGAGCGCCTTGATCTTGGGAACCAAGTCCCGTTCGATGCTGTGCGTGGCCTCTTCGATGCCCGAGGCTCGTGGCTTGGCGAGGTAGTCGTTGGCGCCGAGCGCCAGCGCATCGAGCGTCACCTCGGCCCCCCGACCAGTGAGGCTGCTGAACATGATGACCGGCAGCTCGGGGCGTCGAGAGCGGATGGCCTTGAGCGTATCGAGGCCGCCCATCTCCGGCATCTCGACGTCGAGGATTACGACGTCACAGCCTACGCGTTCGAGCTTTTGAAGTCCTAGGCGACCGTTCGACGAGCTTCCTACGACCTCGATGTCGGGCCCCGAGATGGACCGGGAAAGGAGCCGACGAGACACCGACGAATCGTCGATGATCAGGACGCGGATAGGCTCCATGGCGGCCTCAGGAGAGGCCCATTAGGCGGAGCTTCTCTTCGATGACCTCTTTTGTGAAAGGCTTCATCACGTACTCGTTGGCGCCCGCTTCAAGGGCCTTGGTCATCTCCCGTTCTCCGGTTTCCGTCGTCACCATCATGAGACGCAGCTCGGAGAAATCTGGGTTCTCGCGGACAGCCTTCACGAACTCGAATCCGTTCATGACCGGCATGTTCCAGTCGACGAGGGCGAGCTGAGGAGAGGCTCCGGACTGAAGAGCCTGGAGGGCCTCGGAACCGTTGGCCGCCTCGTCGATCTCGAAGCCGAGCGCACCCAGGATGCGTCCCAGGATCTTACGCATGGCCCGGGAGTCGTCGATCACGAGAGCTCGCATGCTGACCTCAGAGTCGGAAGCGGGCGGTCAAGCGACTCAGGCTCTCCGCCACTCCGCTCAGCTCCGTGGTCGACTGACGAACGGAATCGATGGCCTTGGTGGAGCCCCGAGTCGAAGCAGCGACCTTCTCCACGTTGCCCGCGATGCTCTCGCTCCCTCGTGCCGCCTCGGTCACGCTGCGTGAGATTTCGTTCGTGGTTGCTGTCTGCTCTTCGACCGCGCTCGCTATGGAGCTCTGGTAGTCGTTGATCTGGTTGATGATGTTGGAGATCTCGCCGATCGCGTCCACGGCACCCTTAGTGTCGTTTTGAATTTTCTCGATCTTCTGAGAGATGTCTTCTGTGGCTTTGGCCGTTTCCTTGGCCAGCTCTTTCACTTCGTTGGCGACCACTGCGAAGCCCTTACCCGCTTCGCCGGCCCGAGCCGCCTCGATGGTGGCGTTGAGGGCAAGCAGGTTGGTTTGCTGGGCGATGGACGTGATGACCTTGATGACTTTTCCGATCTCGGTCGAGCTGTCCCCGAGTTTGCTGATGGTCTCGTTGGTGTTGTGGGCCATCTGCACGGCGCCGGTCGCCACACGGGCCGCTTCGGAGGCGTTCTTTGCGATCTCGCGTACGCCGATGGCCATCTCTTCGGCGGCAGCAGCCACCGTTTGAACGTTGTTGTGAACCTGTCGGGCGCCGGCAGCGGCTTCTTGCGCCTCGGTCGAGCTCGACTCGACGGTAGCGCTCATTTCTTGGGTAGCGGTGCCCACGCTGCTGGTCATGGACTCCATGCGGTGGGTCGTGCTCGAGACCGTGCTCACCGTATCCTTGTAGGAGTCGATGACCCCATTGATCTTCATGGCCAGCTCGGCCACTTCATCACCGCCCTGCACGTCCACGCGGCGGGAAAAATCCCCTGACGAGATCGCGTCCAAGGCTCCGATCATGGCGGTGATCCGACCGTCTGGAACCCCCTGGGCGTCTCTGGCGCCGTTAGAGCTCATGTCTTCCTTCATGCCATCCTCTTCTTTCGGTCGACCTGCAGCGAGTTGGAGCACGGCGCGCTCTATCGCCGCCTCCGTGTCGCCTTTGATCGTCTCGGGAATGTCCAAGGCCGCCAGCGTGCGCCTCGTTGCGGCCTGCATCGCTTCGAACTGACTCGCATCGAACTGGACCGCTAGCTTCGCGCGCCGCCCCCGGCGGCCTCGGGGGCCCCCGAGGGTGGACGAGACCTCCTCCCGAACTCGCGTCATCCACTTGTCGAACTGTCGGTGTCGCCGCACCCAGGCGAGCTCGTTCTCGGAAGCGACCTCTTCACCGAAGCGTTCAAACCAGGCCTCGATGAAGTCGCCACCGCCGCACTGGGCGTAGAGCTGGTCAGGTGCGCTCATGGCTCAACTGACCGCCGAGCCATCGTCGATGAGGGCGAGGGTTTTGTCGCAGTCGAGGATGAGCAGGAGTCGCCCATCCATTTTATAGACGCCCTGGAGGAGACTTCGCGTGGCTTCATCGAGGGTCGCCGGCGGCGGTTCGAAGTCGTCTCCTCGGGTTTCGATGACGTCGCCGATCTCGTCGACGAGCAGCGAGACTGCGCCGTCTTCGGCCCGGATCACGACGTTCATAGGGCGTCGCCCGTCCTCCCGGTCCGGCATCGCGAGCCGAGTCCGAAGGTCGAATGCGGTTACGATCTGTCCGCGCAAATTGATCAGACCCTGAATTTCGCTCGGAGCCAGAGGGACTTGGGTCATGTCCTGGTACCGGAGGACCTCTTGGACCTGGAGGACTTCGATGCCGAAGTGGACGCCGTCCACATAGAAGGTGCAATACTGCTGGCTGGTGTCGGTCATGCCCGGAGCTCCTCTGTGTGCTTCGCTGGGTGCTCGAAGAGGTCGATCCCCGAGCTGTCGATGGCCAGCTTCACATCCAGGACGTCCGTGACCTTCTCTTGAATGACGGCCGAGCCGACGATGCCGCTTCGACCGCGAGTGCGGTGCACAGCGATCTGCTCGTCCACGATGTCCAGGATCTTGTCTACGATGAGGCCGACGCTTCCGGCGCCGTTCTTGTAGACGACGACGTGAAGGGTCTCGCCTTCCTGGGGCAGGGAGTGTCGACCGAGGACTTCGCTCAGGCGGACAAGGGGCATGATGTGACCTCGGTACTGAACGACCTCGGTCGAGCCTGCTCGTTCGATGATCTGGGCGTCGAACTCCTCGAGCCTCGCCACGTCCGAGAGGGGAATGGCCACCCGGCGGTTCTCACCGGCTTGAAAGAGGAGCATGGTCTGCTTCTCTTCTCCGGCGGCGGCCATGCCCTCGGCCTCAGCCTCGGCGACGCGACGCGAGACGACGGCGAGGCCTGCTCGATTGGAAAGGCCCAGCACATCCAGGATCAGGGCCACTGCGCCGTCGCCCATGATGGTCGCGCCAGCGAAGGCGTCCACGGTCTTGAGCTGCTTGCCGAGGGGCTTCACCACGATCTCCTCGGTGTCGAGGATCTCGTCGACCACCAGCCCGAAGACCCGTTCGTCGGCCTGAAGAACCACGATGTTGATCTCTTCCTCCTCGTCTTCGGCCCGGGGCGGGGCGTCCGGGAGGCCGAGGGTCCGGTTGAGATACACCAGAGGAAGAAGTTGTCCTCTGAGTCGATGGACGGGAGCGCCTCGAACGTACTCGATGCCCTTCCGGGCCGTCTCGCCCTCCAAGCGAACGAGCTCCAAGAGGTTGACCTGGGGAAGAGCAAAACGATCGCCTGCCGTGCGGACGATGAGGGCAGGGACGATGGCGAGCGTGAGCGGGATCTTGATGCGGAGGGTCGTCCCCCGGCCGAGCTGACTCTGAATGTCGACCGTCCCACCGATTTTCTCGATGTTTGATCGAACCACGTCCATGCCGACGCCCCGTCCCGATACGTTGGTGACTTTCTCGGCCGTCGAGAAGCCTGGGAAGAAGATCAGGTTGAGAATCGAACGCTCCGTCATCCGAGCGGCCTGTTCTTGGGTGACGAGTCCCCGCTGGAGCGCCTTGGCCAGCACCTTCTGGGCGTCTACGCCTCGACCGTCGTCACTGATCTCGATGTTCACCTGCCCTCCTTCGTGAAAGGCCCGAAGGTGGAGAGTTCCCTGGGCCGGCTTTCCCGCTGCTTCCCGCGCCTCGGGGGTCTCCATACCGTGGTCGACCGCGTTCCGAACGATGTGGGTGAGGGGGTCCTTGATGGCTTCGATGATGGTCTTGTCGAGCTCGGTTTCTTTGCCCTCCATCTCCACCTCGACCTTCTTGCCAAAGGACATGGACAGATCCCGGACCACACGAGGGAACTTGCTCCAGACGTTGCCGATGGGCTGCATCCGCGTCTTCATCACGCTTTCTTGAAGCTCAGTCGTGATGAGGTTCAGGCGCTGCGTGGTCGCGTTGAGGCCATTGTCGGCCGCTGTGTTGGTGTACTGGAGGACCTGGTTGCGCGCCAGGACTAGCTCCCCGACCAAGTTCATCAGCTTGTCGAGCAGGCCGACGTCCACTCGAATGGATCCCTCGGAGAGACTCTTCGACTGCCGCTCTTCGCCGGCCTCAGAGCTCTTCTCGGGAGCAGGGGCGGCGGGGGAGGGGGCGGCGGGCTGGCTTTCTGCTTCGGGATCGGAAGACTCATCGCCTTTGGAATCGGCCTCCGGCTTATTGTCCGCTTGGGCGTCCTCGGCTTCGGCCTCGGCGGGCGGCGCGGCCTCGCCTCGGGTCAGGGCCGAGAGGCGCTCCACGAGCGGACCATAATCGGTGTCTCCCTCGCCCTCGCTCTCCTCGATGTGGCCCATGATGGAGCGGACGGCATCGACCATGGCGAGCAGGGCGCTGGTGATTTCAGGGGTGAGCGACAGCTCGCCGTCTCGGAGCCGGCTCAAGAGGTTCTCACCGACGTGAGTCACCGACTCGAGCTTCGAGAATCCGAGGAAGCCACACGTGCCTTTGATGGTGTGGATGCATCGGAAGATATTGGCCAGGAGCGCCTTGTCTCCTGGGTTCTTTTCGAGCTCCACGAAGTCCTGGTCGAGCTGGTCCAGGCCTTCGCTGCTCTCTACGAGGAATTCACTGACGATCTCGTCCATCTGCGCTCCGGGCCCCTAAGGGCCTCCCTGGGCAACATCGGCGAGGAGAGCGCTGGCTTGAGTATTTGCCTCAGAGGGCCAGACTGGGGAGCAACCAACGGGCTTCACAGCCTTCGGGGGGCTCCGGCGTGACGCCTGTCAACACTAGGGCCCCATCGATCCCGGCTGCGGCGGCGCCCATGAGGTCGGTCGCCGGCTGATCGCCCAGCATCACCGCCTCATCTCGGGAGCTTCCGTCCAGGGCTCGGAGGAACAGCTCGGGTCGGGGCTTTCCGAGCCGCTCGAAACGCGGCGCATCAGGCTGCCGCTCGGCCACCATCTGCTCGATGAGCGCCGCGACCCCGCTCGAGGCCAGGCCCACTTTGCCTCCGCCCTTCGGGTAGACCACGTCCGGGTTCGGAACCACCCTCGGCAGCTCGGGTCGTTGGATCAGGGCATTCGCCGCTCGCTCGACCCCCTCCAAGAGGGCGAAGCCGGTCTCATCGCCGACCACCACGGCATCGAAGTCCCCTCGCTGATCCGGGTGGACGACGGACCCTCCTCCCCGGGTCACGAAGGCTCCACTGTCGGGCGGACCCAAGACGAGGCACCTTGGTCCGCCTCGGGCCTGCACCCAATCCGTCAGGAGCAGACCGCTGGGCACGATCTCTTCGGCGCGAAGGTCGAACCCAAGCCGTTGAAAGCGTCGCGCATGGGTCTGCTCCAGTCGGGAGGCGTCGTTCGTCACTACCCGAACCGCCTTGCCGAGGCGTTTCAGCTCGCCCACGAACTGGGTCGCGGCGGCCAGGGCACCCGACCCGTCGACGAGCACGCCGTAGGCATCGAGCAAGAAGAGCTCATAGCGGTCCAGCAGCTCAGCGGCGTGGTTCACCGGCCCGCGACCGTCATCTTGGCCACCCGAAAGCTTGGCACGGCCGTCGACGAACGTTCGTCGACGTCGTGTCCCACTGCGTCGATCGAACGCCAAAGCTCATCGAAGTTGAGGCTGATCGTCACCTCGCTCACCGGCCGTCCGATTCGGCCGTCCTCGATCAAGAAGCCCTCCGCGCCTCGACTGAAGTCCCCGGTGACGGCGTTGAATCCGAAGCCCATCATGGAGGTCACGAGCAGGCCGCGCTGGGTATCGGCGATGAGCTCTGCCTGGGATGCGTCGCCGGGGAGCATTCGGAAGTTGCTGGTCGAAACCCCAGGGCGACCTCCCAGGCCTCGTGAGGCGCTTCCCGTGCTCGGCCGGGACAGCTTGCGGCCGGCGTAGCAGTCACAAAGAAAGGTCTCGAGGAGGCCCTCATTGACGACAACATTCCGTCTGGATGGAAGACCCTCGCCGTCGAAGGGACGAGAGCCCGGCCCGCGAAGGATGAGTGGGTCGTCCACGATCGTCACCAAACTCGAAGCGACCGGGCTTCCCTCCCGGTCGGCCAGGTAGGTCGATCGCCGATGGACGGCACCCCCGCTCGTGCATCCGGCCAACGCGCCGAGAAGGGCCCGCCCGGCATCAGGGTCGAAGATGACCGGCATCTCGGCGGTGGGCACTTTTTCCGCGCCGAGTCGGGCGAGGGTCTTCTCAGCCGCCCTTCGGCCGACCTCGCTCGGATCGGCCAAGGCCTCCAAGAAACGCTGTGCGTCCCAGTGCGAGGCCCCCCGCTTCTTTCCCCCTCCGTCGTCGGCCAATGGTCGAGCCGAGATTCGGACGAAGGACGAGGGGTAGGCACCAGCGAAGCCCCCGGTGGTCGCGAAGGCCATGGCGCCATGGGTCCGGGCACACTCGGCGCCGTCGCTGTTGGTCAAGCGAGCGTCGCTTTCCAACGCCGCCTGTTCGCAGGCAAGGGCGGCTTCCGTGGCCGCGGTCGCGTCGAAACGGGCCAGCTCAGGGTCTTCCAGCTCCAGGTCCGGGATGTCGGTGGCCAAAAGCTCGGGCTCCGGGGGGCCGTCGAAGGGGTCAGGCTCGGTCATTTTGGCCACGTCGAGGGCGTCGTCCACCAGCCGCTCCAGGCCGGCGTCGGTCAGGTCGTTGGATGACGCGCTCCCGGCCCGGCCATCCACGAAGACCCGCAGCCCGGCGCCGTGGGCCCCGGCCTCTTCCACCCGCTCCACTTCGCCTTTGCGGACGCGAACGCTCAGGTCACGGCTTTGAGCGATGACGACTTCGGCGACCTCGGATCGAGGCTCAGCAAGGTCGAGAATGGCGCGGGCGCGGAGGAGCAGGCCCTGGGCTTCGTCCATGAGCCCAGACTCCGGGAAGCCAGGCCGGGGTCAAGGGAAGCCCGGCGCCGGGTCCCAAAAATCGGGCGCCTGGTCCCATTCCGTCGGGGCCGACCGGGAGAACGACGCTCTCTCGCCCTGCGGGCGCCGAGCTGTCATAACTCGGGGCGTATGGAGGCCAGCCTCGCGGACTATCGCCTGGACCGGCGCATCGGCTCGGGGGCCTCAGGCGAGGTCTTCGAGGCGGCGCCTGTCAGCGGCGGCGAGCCCCTGGCCGTGAAGATTATCTTCCCCCATCTTTCCGAGTCGGCCGACAACGTCGCTCGCTTCGAGCGTCAGTGTCGGCTCCTGTCCACCGTCGAGCATCCGGGTGTCGTTCCCGTCCTCGAATGGGGCTTTTGTGAAGAGCGTCGTCAGCTCTTTCTTTCGATGCCCCTCCTTCGAGGTCAGACCCTAGGCGCGTACATGCGGGGCGCCGAGTCCACCCTCGAGCTCGTCGAACTCTTGGACATGGCCCTGCAAGGCTTGGCCGCGGCGCACGCCAAGGGCCTCGTCCACAGAGACGTGAAGCCAGACAACATCTTCGTGGTCGATGGGGAACCGCCGGAAGCTCGCATCATCGACTTTGGGCTCGTTCGCCAAGTCGATGCGACCGGGCCCACGGCGACCCAGATGGGCCTGGGCACGCCGAGCTACATGGCACCTGAGCAGGCGACGAGCGCTCGAACGGTCGGCGTCGCAGCGGACGTGTGGTCTTTGGGGGTCGTTCTCTATCGCATCGTATCGGGGCGACTTCCCTTCGTGGGCGAAGGGCCCTACGAAACCATGATTCGCGTCGTCTCGACGCCGCCGCCTCCTCTTCCCGGCGTGCCTGAGGCTCTGCAGACCTTGGTTTTCGCCTGCTTGCAGAAAGACCCGGACAAGCGACCCGCCGATGCATCGGTGCTCCGCGCCGAGCTGACCCGGGCCCTGGCGTTGCCGGGGGTTCGGGACTGGCTCCGCGCCAGGCCGTGGCACGGCTCCCGGGAGCCGACGGTCGAACCCCTCGACCCCACCTTCATCCATGACCCGACCCAGACTTCGGTCCGAGAGCTGCCCCCCCCGGCGCTGTCCGAGCTCGATCCGGAGCCCGAAGCAAGAGCGCCGCCCCCTCGTCGCTGGCCATGGGCAGCGGTCGCCCTTCTGACCCTCACCCTCGGCCTGGGCCTGGGCCCGCTCTGGTGGCCCTCCGGCGATCGGGTGGAGCCCTTGCCTCGGCAGACGCCTCCGGCACCGCCGGACGAGGCCGAGGCCACGCCTCTTCCT
This sequence comes from Myxococcota bacterium, assembly GCA_039024635.1. GTDB lineage: Bacteria > Myxococcota > Kuafuiibacteriia > Kuafuiibacteriales > Kuafuiibacteriaceae > Kuafuiihalomonas. Next base: position 11,443 of record JBCCQA010000001.1, read on the forward strand.
GAAGCGCTCTTGCCGCTCCCTACCCCCGACGCATCTGAGGTCGGGGAAGCAGAAGCTTCGAAGAAGAGGGCGCGCGGGGCCCGGGCACGTCCAAGGACGGCTCGACGGACCCGAACCGAGAGGTCCGCGGCGGGTAGGGAGGCGGCCCAGACCCCATCCCCCGCCGTTCCGACCAAGAGCGCGGCCCCGGAGGAGCCCTCGGTGCAGACGAAGCTTCCGGATGAGGAACGCGAGCCCCCAGCTGCCGCCTCTCCTCCGGTCGAAGCTGCCTCGCCCAAGGCCGAGGTGCCCACCAAGCCGAAGCCGCGCCCCGAGCCCAAGCCAGCCAAGGAGAAGGAAAAGGACGAGGTCGACCCTCGGAACATCCTGACTTTCTGACGAGATGAAGCGCGCCCTTCTCATCCCGGTCCTCACCTTCTGTCTCCCGATCGGCGCTCAGGCATCGCCTTGGGCCTTGCCGAAGGGGAGCTTGGCCTGGACCAGCGTTCTCGAGTTCCAGTGGGCCGGTCAGGAGTTCCTCGACCGCCGGGTCACCACCGAGTTTCCACTGGATGGATTCTACTCGGCGACCCGATTCGAGGTCGGGGCTCGCTACGGTCTCGGCCAAGGCTTCGATCTCGAGCTCTCAATTCCGGTACAGATCGTATCTTTTCAGTCCGACCCCGTCATCCTCGCCATCCCCGACGGTTCGCCCGATACGGTTCTCGACCGAGCTCAAGAGTCGGTACTCGACTTCTCCCAGGTCCGGGCCGGCGTGGCCGACATCCGGGCCCTAGTCAGAAAGCAGTGGATCGGTCGACCCTTCGCCTTTTCCACCACGCTCGAAGTCAAGATTCCAGCTGCATACCAGGGACCGGCCGGTACCTTCGGGTCCCGACCGGAGACGGTCGACGAGCTGTTGGAGGTTGTGGACGAGGCCATCGCGCAGCAAAACGTCGAAGATGACATCGCCCTAGGCGATGGCCAAGTCGACATCATTCCCATGGCCCACATCGGCTGGGCCAGCCGCGGCGGCTGGTTCACCCGAGCCGCGGTCGGCTATGCCTGGCGGCTGGACGAGGCCGGCGACGAGTTTCGCGCCGAGGGCCGCTTCGGCAAGCTGATCGCTCGAAAGGTCCTGCTCTTCGCCGGCGCTCAGCTTCGCTACGCCGTGGGCGAAGGGCGGTTGATCGGCGTATCGGTGGCGGCCGAGGATCCGTCGCTGCCGGCGACCGAGTTCAGAGGCTTGGAGAACCTGGACCTGCGGGAGCTCCGCCTGGAGCGGGATGCGCTTCGCCTCGACGGCGGACTCATTTACCGCCTCACCAAGACCCTCGAGATCAACGCCAACTACGCCCGCACGGTTTGGGGCCGCAATACCACTGCCGTCAACAGTGTCGCCTTCGCCCTCGCCGGCCGGATTTGAGGACGCCCGGCTTTCCTCAGAATCGGCCTTGGATGACGAAGACGACTCGTCTTGTTCCCTGCGGCCCTACGAAGAGCCGCGCTCTGGGTCGGAGTGGGTGAAGACGCGCCTGCTAGCCAGCCCGGCTTCATCACGCCTCGCTCGTCTCGCCGGCCTTCGGCCACGGCGGCCAGGACGTTGATGCTCGCCCCGGTGGTCGCGGCTACCCCGATCACGACGTGGGTAGCGCTCATGTCGTCTTGGGCAAAGGCTGGCCAGCTCGAGGAGCCCGTCCCGACCGCCGCCACGAGCAGGGCTGGGGCAAATCCGTTGAGACATGGGTTCATGGCTTCCAACGGACCCTGCGATAGTGACGCCACTCACAAGATGACGCGCCGAATCCGGTCGTGGCAAGCATGAGGTGCATGGGAAGACTAGGTCTAACCGTCGTCCTCCTGGGGCTCATCGGGTGCAACGGGGAGGAGTGCCGGGGGGCCGTCATCTCGACCTGTCGGGTGGCCTGCCCCGTCGAGTGCTCGGACGTTCCGCTCTGCGTGGGTCGAACACACGGATTCGACGTACCGGAAGGCCAGCGCTGCTGCTTCTGCGCTTCGAGCGTGAACCCATGAAGGTCTGGTTGGCGAGGGCGACGCTCCTTGCGGCCGTGGTGGGCTCGATGGCGACGAGTGAGCCCGACATGGACTTCACGGTCTTCGGTCCGGAGCTCCGCCGCTCTTTGCAGCCGGGGGAAGTCGTCAGCTTCGAGGTGACGGTCCAGGCCGACAAGTCGATCTTCAAGAACCCGGTCCCCCAGTCCATCCGGGTTGAAGTTCGGCCCGACGTCGGCACGGCGTCTCTTAGAGTTCAACTGGAGCCCCTCGGCTTCGGTGAACCCGTGGAGCTCGAAGGGGGAAGCCCAAGCTCTCGCTCCGGTTGCTTCGACCGAGTCACGACTGTCTTCTCGGAAGGGGAGTTGACCCGCTCCGGAACCTACTGTCTGCCCGCCCCGCTTCGCTGTTGTGAAGCCTTCTATCGGCTCATGGTTCAGTCCGGAGAGGAGGTTCCCATCTTCGTCCGCATCCGGGCTGACGCCCTCTACGCCTACGACTTGACCGACACCCATGACGACTTCGTCCCCGAGCCAGGAGCCGTCAGAATCCGTGTCGAGGAGGTGTCGCCTTGAAGACCCGCGCAGCAGTTGATGATCGGCGGCTTCACGATCTTTGGTCTCATCCGGTGATGGTGGCTTCGGTCGCGCTCCTGATCCTCAACGATCACGTTTTCAAGCAGGTTTTCCTCGGGCAGGCCTGGACCGGGAAGCTCAGCGACGTGGCGGGCATGCTCTTCTTTCCCGCCCTGCTTTGGTCCCTGCTCTTCTTGCCCTTCGCCCCCCCGGACTCTCCGCGGGACCAGCGCCTTCGGTGGCTGGCGAGTCTGATGACGGCCTTGGTCTTTGCCGCCATCCAGGTCTTCGATGCCGCCGGCGAGGTCTACACCCTGACGCTTGGCGCCGTGCAGCTGCCCTTCCGGGCGGCGTCCGCCCTCGTCGAGGGAGCAAGCCTCCCGGGTTTGGTCCCGGTCGCCCATACGGCTGACCTCAGCGACCTGTGGGCGCTCCCCGCCGTCCTTTGGCTCCCTCTTGGCTTTCCTGCTCGAGCGCCCGCATCGCATGCGGGCGCCGTCGACGCCGATCCTCAGAACGCCTGAGGCGCGCTACATCTTGGTGCCGCCCACCGTCATGTGGGCGATGCGCGTGGTCGGGCAGCCGACGCCGACCGGAACCGATTGACCGTCTTTGCCGCAGGTCCAGATGCCGTCCGATATCTGCACGTCCGCGGCCAACATGTCGACACGGCCCAGGACGTCGGGGCCATTGCCGATCAGGTTCACTCCCTTGAGAGGAGCGGTGAGCTTGCCGTCTTCGATCAGGTAGCTCTCGGTCAAAGAGAAGACGAAGTCGCCATTGGTGATGTCGACCTGACCGCCGCTGAAGCGCTTGGCGAAGATGCCCTGCTTGGTCTCGGAGATGATCTCCTCGGCGGTGTGAGGTCCACCCAACATAATGGTGTTGGTCATGCGGGGCATCGGGGGGCAGCGGAAGGACTCGCGTCGTCCGTTCCCGCTCACGGTCTTGAAGTGCTTCGCGCTGTGCTGATCATGCATGTAGCCCTTCAAGACGCCGCCCTCGATCAGCCGAACTTCTCGGCCCGGGCGGCCTTCGTCGTCGAAGTGGATCGCGCCCCGAGCCCCGGGAAAGATCGGGTCGTCGACGACCGTCACCAGCTCGCTGGCCACTGATTCGCCGACGGAGTCGGCGTAGCGACTCGTCCCCTTTCGATTGAAGTCGGCCTCCAGACCGTGGCCGACGGCTTCGTGGAGGAGGATACCGCTGTCTCCGGCCGCCAAGACGACGGGGAACTCGCCTGCGGGGGCGTCTTCGGCGTGGAGCATGTCGACCGCGATCCGGGCCGCCTCTCGACCGTGGTCTTCGGGCCGCTTGCCCTCGGCCAAGAAGTACTCGACCCCCATGCGCCCGCCGCCGCCGGAGCTTCCGGACTGACGCCTTCCATCTTCTTCGGCCAGAGCGTTCACTCCGAATCGCATCATGGGCTGAGCGTCCCGAACGAAGTGTCCGTCCGAAGTCGCGATCAGGATCTCGCGATTCGATTCGGCATAGGACGCGGTAACCTTCGTGATCCTCGAATCATGGGCCCGGGCTGACTTGTCGGCTCGTTTGAGCAAGGCCGCCTTCTGGGCGTCGTCGGTGCTGCGGGGAAAGTGGTACAGCATCGGAACCTGAGCCGGACTCTCGAAAGCCGCCGGCTGGCCTTGGCTCCCGCTGGCGATCTTGGCCGCCGTACGCGCCGCGCCCAGCATGTCTCCCCACGCCAGGGACTCGGTATAAGCGAAGCCCGTGGCGTCCCCCTTCTGGACCCGGACCCCCAAACCCCCGGACACCGAGCGAGAGGCGCTCTTGATGATGCCGTCCTCAAGACCGAGGCTGGCCGCCGCCCGGTATTCGAAGAACAGATCTGCGAAGTCACCGCCCTCTCGAAGAGCCTCCGAAAGGAGCTTGTGCGCCGAGCTCTCGTCGACCGCATGCTCGGCGCCGGGCGCGAAGGGTGCCATGCTCATGGCGCCAGCATCGCCGAATCGGGCGTCGATCCCAATCCAAACAGCCCCCTCACTCGGCCGGACGGAGAGAGAACAGGGCCGCCACCTGGTCCAGCCCCCGAATGGTTCGGATGCCGTGCCAGCACAGGTCGTCGCCCCCCACGAGCCGGACGTCGGCGCTGGGCATCAGCGCTTGGACCTCACGCTGGTGCTGGGCCTTGAAGGGAAAGGGCTCATCCGACAGGAGGACCATCAATTCGTCGTCACTCGGCTCTATCTCAACGTAGCCGCTCCTCGTCTCCACGTTGCGTCCTCCTCCCAGTCGAAGGAGTGCGTCGACGTAGGTCTCGCGCCCCGCCACCATCCAGGGGCGTCGCCAGATGAAGTAGAGAAAGGGGTGGGTCGAGCCTCGGACCGACAGAGCGTCGACCCGGGCTTCGATGGCTCGAGCCGCTTTCTCGGCCGGCTCCACACGATCAAGCCGCTTCCCCCAGCGCCGGAGTAGAGCCGGCACTTCGACGGGGCTCCGGGGCATCGAAACGTCGATCTCGAAGCGTTCGGCCAGCCAAGCGTGGTCCTCGGCCCGGTTTTCCTCGGCGTTCATGAAGATGAGGTCGGGTTCCAGGGCGGCGATCCGCTCCAGTTTCGGGTCCTTGGTTCCCCCCAGCGAGGGCACTGAAGCGATCCGGTCCGCGGGATGGATGCAAAAGCGGGTTCGGCCCACGGGTTCGACGCCCAGCCCGAGGAGGGTCTCGGTCGTCGAGGGGCACAGGGAGACCACCCGCATCCGCGGAAGATTAGCATCCTGCTCCCCGAATCTGGATGGCATCGGCCCGCTCCTCGGACGCCCGCGTCGGACGGCGCTGGCCGCTTCGGCCCAGCTGCACTACGATCACGACATGTCTGCGGACCTGGCCCTGCAGACCCGCTGGATCGAGAACCGCGGGCTCAAACTAGCCCTGCACAGCTGGGTCGAGGGTTCGCCGCAAGCCCTGGCCATCCACGGCTTCATGGACCACGGGCAGTCCTTTCGCTGGGTCGCCGAGGCGCTTTCCCCGACCGTCCTCGCCGCGGCCGACATGCGGGGTTTCGGCCACTCAGGCTGGGTCGGAGACGGGGGCTACTACCACTTCTACGACTACTACGACGATCTGGGCGCCATCCTCGACGGGCTCAGCGAGCCGGTGGGGCTCATTGGCCACTCCATGGGAGGCTCCATCGCTGCGGCCGTGGCCGCCCTCTTTCCCGAGCGGGTGCGCTGGCTCTTGCTCCTCGAGGGGATGGGACCGCCGACGTCGGAACTCGGGGAAAGCGCGAGCCGCCTTGGCCAGTGGCTTCGATCGGTGCGCCGAAAGCCGGGCCCACCCTCGGCTCGACGATCGTTGCGCCGGGTCTTTTCCAGCCTCGAGCAAGGCGCCGAGCGCCTCCGAGCCTTCAATCCCCAGCTGTCGATCGAAAGGTCTCAGGCCCTGGCCGAGAGCTTCTCAGAGCCTGCCGATGGGGGGTGGGTATGGCGAGCCGACCCCCTCCATCGAACGCCCTCCGCGAAGCCCTTCCTCCTCGGAGAGGCTCGCGCGCTTTGGCATAGCATTCAGGTTCCCGTCCTTTCCCTGTGGGGCGGTGAGGGCTTCCGTCCGGACGACCTGTCAGCTCGACATGCCGTGCTTCCCCGCGTTCTTGCTGGGGTGATCCCTGGCGCGAGCCACAATGTTCATCACGACCGTCCGGACGTCGTCGCCGAAGGCATCGAGACTCTGATGGCAGGACGATTGCGGCTGCCCCGGGATGCGACTCCGCTTTGAGCTCCGGTGCTGAGCCTACTAGTCTATGAGCATGCGCTTGGCCGGAGCCTGCCTGATTTTGCTCCTCCTCTTCGCGTCGAGCTTGGCTCAGGCGAATCGGCTGCGCTGCGGTACGAGCGTGATCTCTCGGGGGGACCCAGCGATCGAGCTCCGGGCCCGCTGCGGCGAGCCCAGCTTCGTGGAGACCAGGGTCGAAGAGACAAGCCTTCTCGATCCGGTCCAAGGGATCATCTCGACCACCGCGGTCCAGGTGAAGGAGTGGCTCATCACCTTCGAAGACGGCAGCCTTCCTCGGCTCGTGCAGATCCGAGATGGCTTGGTCGACCGAGTCGAAACGCTGTCCCGAGTGGTCGTTCCCGACGAGGACCGCTGCCGCCGAGGCCTGGGCATTGGGACTTCGACTGCCGAAGTGCATTTGGCTTGCGGCGCTCCCGACGCCGTCGATGTGTCGACAGTGACCAACACCATCCTTCGGAAGGGGCTGTCTTATCAGCAGACCGGCGTCGTCGAGCGATGGACGTACAACTTTGGGTCCAACCGCCTTCTTCGCTACTTCCGCTTCGAGAACGGTCGCCTGGTCGACAAAGAGACCGGCGGCTACGGTTTCTGAGCCGAAGCGACGTAGTCCGCAACTTGCTGCCTGAGCACGGGAAGCGAGACGGCGCCCCCCAAGAGCAGCGCATCGTGAAAGGCCGGCAGCTCGAAGGACTCACCTAGGGCGGCTTCCGCTTCCGCCCGCAGCCGCATGATCTCCATCTGCCCGGTCTTGTAGGCCAAGGCCTGTCCCGGCCAGACGATATAGCGATCTACTTCGTTGTCGATGTTGTTGAGCGCCAAAGCGGTGTGGGCGGCCATGAAGTCCGCCGCTCGCTTTCGGCTCCAACCCATGGCGTGAAGCCCGGTGTCCACCACCAAGCGAGAAGCCCGCCATGCCTCGTAGCTCAGCTTTCCGAGCTGGTCGAGGTCCCCGCCGTAGAGGCCCATCTCGTCTGAGAGCTGTTCGGCGTAGAGCGCCCAGCCTTCCACGAAGACCGTCATGCCGGCGTGTTTGCGAAAGGCGGGGACGTCGTCCAGCTCCTGTGCGATGGCGATCTGAAGATGATGGCCGGGAATCGACTCGTGAAAGGCCAGCGCCTCTGCTTCGTAGCGGGGCCGCGTCTTCGGTTCGTAGGTGTTGACGTAGTAGGCGCCTGGCTCCGACCCGTCGGGAACGGGCTGCCGGTAGTAGGCGATGGTGGTAAAGGGCGCTTCGTACGCCGGAATCTCACGGACGACGCAGGTGGCCTGAGGGAGTCGATCGAAGAAGGCGGGCAGCACGGACCGGGCTCGTGCCAGAGCGTCTTCTGCCGTGGCCACGATGCTGGTCTCGTCGTCGAAGTAGAGTGCAGGGTCGGAGCGAAGGCGAGTCAGGGTGTCTTCGAGACTGTTCGCGCCCAAGGCTCGGGTGCCGATCTCGGCCATCTGGCCGTTGATGCGCTTCAGCTCTGACAAGCCGCGCTCGTGAATCTCCTGAGCAGTCATCTCCAAGGTCGTGAAGTGACGTATTCGAGCGGCGTAGCAGGCTTCGCCGAAAGGAAGGCCAGCCAAGCCGACCCCGACCTCCTCCGTTCGGGCATGGGGCAAGAGCTCATCCCGGACCAGGTTTCGATAGCGCTCGAGGGCGGGGCGGACTTCATCGTCGACGACCCGGGTTGCTTCGGCTCGAAGGCTCTGTACGTCCGCCTCAGACCAGGCTTCCAGCTCGACGGGCAGGGCGTCCTTCAGCATTGGCCACTGGTCCAGGTCTTCGGACAGCTGAGTCTCCACCATCTCCAGAACTCGAGAGGTCGACTCTCGGTTCGGGTACCAACCCTCCGATGCACCCTGGCGGAGGTTGGCGATGGTGTGATCGATGTTCTCGGCTCCCTTACTCAACCGGGCGAGTAAGGCGCGGACCTGCGCCGGCGTCTCCCGAGGTTGGCCCTGAGGCAAGTAGTTCAGGTGGGTCACGGGGTTGCTGCGCGGAGAGATCGACCAAAGAGAGAAACGGCAGGCCTCGGCGCCGATGTCGCCGTCCAGCTCCTCCAAGAGAAGGGCCTGGGTCGTCTGGTCTCGCTTGGACAAGGGGCCAGGGTCGAGCGCCGCTACTGCCCGGCGAAGACTCCGGCGAACCCGATTCCGTTCCTGGACCGCGGACCAGCGAGGGTCTGCCAGCTCGTCGTCGCGATCGTGGATGCCAAGACGCGTCGCGAACTCAGGGCTGCTACCGAGTACCCAGGACCAATGACGGGCCACCAGGTCTCGAAGCTCGGGGTCGTCCACTCCGGCCGCGTGCACCAGGTCCCCCGGTGGGGGAAGGGTGTCCGGGGTCGATGCGTGGACGCAGGCCCCCAGCAGGACTGGGAGCAGGAGGTGAGGGCGCATGAGAACGGGGCCTACCACACATTGTATCGGCGGCGATTCCGTTCGTGGCCCTTCGCCGTCTTGGCGAAGTGAATCTGTTGGTTCGCGTCGTGCAGGTAGAACAGATAGGGCGAGTCCTGAGGTCGGAGTGCTGCCCGCAGCGCGTCGACGCTTGGTGCGCCGATGGGCGTGGGTGGCAGTCCGGGCCGATGACGCGTGTTGTACGGCTTGTTCTTATCCTTGAGCTCGCGCCTAAAGGTCCGCTCGTCGTTCCAGCGCGCGAGGGGGTAGCGACTCGTCGCATCGATGCCGAGGGGGATCTTGCGGTCCAGGCGCTTGTAGATGATGCCGGCTACGAGGGGGCGATTGGCCGAACTGGGTTCTTCCCGTTCGACCATCGAGGCGACGGTCACGATGTCGTGAAGGCTTCGACCGGACTCTGCGATGGCTTTGGCGTTGGGCGTATGAAATCGCTCCACGAAGGCGTCCAGCTGACGCTGCACCAAGTCCTCTACCCGGAAACGGTCCCTGGGAAAGCGATAGGTCTCGGGCAGTAGATAGCCTTCGAGAGCCCTCCCTTCGACGGTGAAAGGAAGCTCGTAGTCCCCCACGCGGCCGGCGGCGGAAAGATAGTCTCCGGGCTTGATCAGTCCCTCTTGAGTGAGGGCAGCGTCCGTGTCTTTCAGCCGCCAGCCTTCGAGCAAAGTGAAGGCTTCGTCTTCGGGGAGTGGGGGCTCTCCCAGGATTCCTCGCAGGGTCCGCATGGACTGGCCGGCGGAGACCCGGTGGCGCCCCGCCTTCGGCTTCGGCCCGTCGGGCTCGAGGGCCAGGAGTACTCGGTAGATCTCCGCTGAACTGATGAGATCCTCTTCTTCGAGAAGCCGACCCAGACGGGTTTCGGTCGTTCCTACGGGCACCTTCAAGATCTGCTCTTCGGCTTCCGGTCGATGAGGACGCGCAAACTCCGCCTGGATCCAGGACCAGGTGGCCAGACTCCCTCCCAGGGTGAGGAGGACGAGAAGGGCGAGCCCCAGCAGCAGTCTGCGCACCGGCTCTACCTATCCGCTGTGGCCGAGAAGGACCAGGCTCGTGCCGACAACGACGGCGAGGACGCCGAGCAACTTTCGACGATCCACTGGCTCCTGAAAGCGAAGTCGTCCCACTACCAAGGCGAGAAGGGCGCCCGCCGCTCGCTTTATGGTTTCGACGAGACTGACCCACGTGAACTGTATCGCGGTCAGCTGGCAGGCCAGGGCGACGGAGCCGAAGACGACGGCCAGCAGCATCGCGCCTCTTTGTTTGTGCGGCCACATGGGTATCCGAGCGCACAGGGCCCAGCTCCCCAGCACCAAGGCTATTCCGGCCGCTTGGAGAAAGGCGTGGCTGGCCGGGTTGCTCTCGTCCACCGCCCATCGATCCAACGCGGCTGTCAGGGACCACAGTCCGGCCACGGAGATGGCGAGTCCGCTACCAAAGTCGATGCGCAGACCGCCGGATCGAGAAGGAACCAGCGCCAGCAACGCCGCGCCGAGCGTGACGAAGCTGGTCCCCAGCCACTGAAGCTCGCCGGGGGCTTCGCCAAGGGCGACCGCCCCGATGCCGGCCGTGAAGATCGGCGTGAGGGAGAGGAACGGAATCGTTCGGCCGAGCTCCGAGATCTTCAGGGCTTCGAGCAGGAGAAGGTTGGCTGCTATCTGAAGAACGGCGATGGCAGCTCCATACGGAAGATAGTCGCCGGTGACGCGAAAGCCCACGCCCCCAACCCAGGTCGCGTATGCGATGGACTGGGCGAGAGTGAGCTGGATGAGGAGGGCAATCGGGCGGTAGCTCTCGAGCAAGGCCTTCCGTACGGCGTCCAGGCCGCCGTAGGCCAGCCCGCAGCCCACCGCCAAGAGGACGCCGAGCAAGGCGTCAGGACCTCTGGATCAGTCGACGAAGTCGTGCGCCGACCCGCTCCAAGGGATGACGAGCCAGGGCTCGAACGCGGTCTTTGAGTCGTGGAGCTCCGCTCTCGTGCTCGGCCAACCACTCTCGGGCGAAGCTGCCGTCCTGGACCTGTCTCAGGGCGATCCGCATCCGCTCTTTGACGTGGCCGTCGACCACCATCGGACCTCGAGTGAGGTCCCCGTACAGGGCGGTCTTGGAGATCTTGTTCCGCATGCCGGCCATGCCCTCTTCATGGACCAAATCGACCAGCAGCTTCATCTGATGGATGCACTCGGTATAGGCCAGCTCCGGCGGATAACCTGCCTCCACCAGCGTCTCCCAGCCCGACTCCATCAGAGCACAGACCCCGCCCACGATGACTGCTTGCTCGCCGAAGAGGTCGGTCTCGGTCTCTTCGCGAAAAGTGGCCTCCATGATTCCAGCCCGTCCGCCGCCCAGCCCGGCGGCCCAACTGCGAGCAGTGGACCATGCTCGGCCGCTGGCGTCCTGGTCCACTGCGACCACGACCGGGATGCCTCGGCCTTCGGTGAAGCGTCGTCGCAGGAGGTGGCCTGGTCCGACCGGTGCAGCCAGGAAGACGTCGAGTCCCTCCGGGATCTTCACCGTTCCATAGTGGACGCAGAAGCCGTGGCCGAAGCCGATGGCCTGACCACTTCGGAGACGGGGTCGGATCTCTTCGAAGACCTTCGGTGTGATCTCGTCCGGGAGGAGAAGCATGACGACGTCTGCATCTCTCGCAGCGTCCGGAGGAGAGAGAACGCGGAATCCGTCTCTGGCTGCCGCATCGGAGCCTCGGCCTTGTCTTGCCCCGACCAGGACTTCGCTGCCAGAGTCCCGAAGATTCAATGCATGGGCATGGCCCTGGTTGCCGTAGCCGATCACGGCCAGGCGTCGCCCACTCAGACCCGAGAGATCGACCTCTTCGTCGCTCAGGATCCTCATCTACCCCTCTTGGGGAAGAGGCGAGGGTGCTTCACGCTCCCGGTCATGGCGTAGGTGTAGAAGCCGTCTCGACCCTTGGCGCTGGCGATGTTGTTCAGAAGCGCGCCTATCAGGGGCTCGCGCTCCAACAGAGCCTCGGTGGGGCGGAAAGCGAGGGTCATGTTCGTCGTAGACCGCTCGAGTTGGGCGGCCAGGTTCAGGGTGCCATCGAGGTTGACCTCGACGTCGCCGCCTCGAATCTCCTGTTGGGTCAGCTTGAGCTGGCCATTGCTCACCTGGAGACTCCAGTCGAATGAGCCGACGTTGACCGAGATCGGGAGGGGGTAGACGCCGATGCGGCCCCCCTCAGCAATCTCCAGACCGTCGCCGGCCAGGCGGACGGTCCCGCTGCTTTTGCTCGGGTTCTCGCGGTCGACATCCAGTTCGGCGTCCACCGTCAGCTCGCCGCTGATCGGTAGTCCCGTCAGCTCGGCCAGGACTGGTACCAAGCCGAGCTCGACCGAATGCAGGTCCAGGTCGACGACCATGGTGGACGACGACTGGCTGAAGGTCGCGTCGACTTCACCGCCTCCAAGGGGGAAGGCCGCTTGGCCTCCGACGCCACCGGTGAGCATCGACAAAACGCTGGCTCGCATATGAAGTTCATTGATCTCCAGGGCGTTCTCGCCACCCGGGGGCCGGGCCTCCACACCGGTCAAGACGACGCCCGTCAGCCAGCTCGGACGCATGGTCTCGGCCTGAAGACTCCAGCCGGTCTGGACCGAGGCTGCCGTAAGCAGCCGATCCTTGAGCGCGTTCCACGGGAAGCTCAAATACAGACCGATGACGAAGCTCGCCATGAAGAAGGCGACGTAGCCGACGATGCGAAGAGCCCGCGTCATGATGGCTCCACCGGCTTGAAGGTGCCAACAGTGACTGTGGCATCCAGCATCTTGGGCTGTTCGAAGTTCTTCACGACCTTCATGCGTCGGATCTTGACGAGTCGACTCCCGCTTTCGATGGCCTTCAGGAAGGCGTCCAGTCGGTCCAGGCTCACCTTCTTGATCTCGACTACGGCCACCTCTTCGAGCACCTGATCGGAGCCTGTGTTCTCGCCGCGCCGCTCCGATGCGTTCTGAAGCTCGATGTTGGCCTGCTTGGACTGCTCCTCCAGGTAGGAGAGGAGCCGACTGTTTCGGTTGTTGCGGACCTCCTGGGCCAGCCGACGCTGCTCGGCCAGGCGCCGTTGATAGTCCGAACGCAGGCCGGACACCTCGGCCAGCTTTTGCATCTTGGCTTCAATCCGCTGTTCTCGTGCGTCGAGATCACGACTCACGAAGTAGCCGCCGAAGCCGACCACCATGGCTATGATGGCCAGGACCAAACCGAAGACCATGACCTGTTCGCGGGCCGAGAGACGCTCGAAGGACGCGTTTAGGTCTGCGAAGAGCTTGTTCATCGACACACCACCTTCATGGTCAGTTCGAACTCCACGCCCTCGCCCGTGGAGCTCTTGCTAATTCGGGCCTTCTTGATGTCGTCCAGGCAGTCACTCTCACCGTAGGCGGTGACGACTTTGTCGACCGCATCGAAGCTTATGGCCACGCCCTCCAGCTGCGCCGCATCCGAGGTCACCTGAATCTCCTCGAAGCTTAGCTCCACCCCCTCGGGCACCCGTTCCGATAGCTCGGCGATGGTGACGTAGGCGCTCCTCTCGGGGAGTTCGAAGCTTCCGAGCTCGCTGTCCGGGCTCGTCATGACCGACAAGGCGAGGCTGGGCTCGCAGATCTCCCGGCCTACGACCTCCTGTGTGATGTCGCAGAAGGCCTGGTCGACCACCGCCTCTCGTTCTACGACGCCCCGGTACTGAACTGCGACGCTGATCAAGAGAAGCAGCAGCAAGGCGCCGACCGAGGCCGCCATGAAGGGAACACGACTTCGAAAATGTTCCAGGCTCCCCGCGAACGCGAACTCGGCCTTACGAAAGTCGATTCGGGGAAGGACCGAGCCCGGTGTACTTCTCAAGGCGACCGCCAACGCGAGAGCGAAGGCACCGGCCCGACCGCTCTCCACCTGACGTTCAACGGATTGTTCAACCACTTTGGCATCGCCGACCGGGAGATTCAGCTGCTCGCACAAGAAGCTGGGCAGGTTACGAATGCGCGCTCCGCCCCCCACCAGGTCGATGCGTTCCACGTGGACCCGTCGCTCCTTTCGGATGGCCTGTAACGTACGACGCAGCTCCCGCACCAACTCGCGCAGGCCAGTCTGAACGGCATCCGACACCCGCTGAGCCGCTTCGTCCGGGGCGGGATGTCGACTGCTGGCCACGAAGGCATCTGCGTGCTTTCCGGTCTCGGCCTCGGTCCAGGGAAGTTCGAAGGCTTCAGCGATGGCCGCCGTGACCTGGGCGCCGCCGCAGCGGAGCACACGCACGAAGTGTAGACCCTCGTCGTTGACGGCGCAGGCTAGGGTTCGCTCGTGGCCGACGTCCACGATTAGTCTCGCCGTGGGCGGTCCGTCCGGCGTGGGCTGGATGAAGGTCAAGGCCTCGCCCGAGGGTTCGCTTGGGGTCTCCGGAGGCGTACCGTCCTCGGCCAGTAGGTTCTGAAGGGCAGAGATCTGCAGCACGTCCAAGGGGAGGAACTTGGGGTCGACACCGGCCTCCATCAGGGCGTCGAGACGCTGGCGGACCCGAGCCCGCGGGGCTGCGGCCGCGAGGGAGCGGGATCCATCCTCGGTCCTGTCGACCATGACGTGGTCGAAGACGGCGTCCTCGATCGGGAATGGGATGAGGTCGGCCAGCTCACCTTCGATGACCTGGTCGACCCTTCGGGCGTCGGCGAAGGGAAGCTCGACCCAACGAGTGGTGGCGCCGTCGGCCGACAGGGCGGCCACTGATCCGTCTCTCCTCAACTCGGGATCGTCGGCCAGGATGCGGATGGCGTCGGCCTGACGTTCGGCCAGGGTCTCCGGTTCACCGTCCTCGATCCGAGCCTCCTTGGCTTCGACCACCCGGAAGCCACGGAACTGGGACTCGACCAGCACCGCTTTCACCGACCACGCGCCGACGTCTACGCCCAGGATACGTTGCGGCATCAGTCTTCTCTCCAGTACTTGATCTCGCCCGATGAGCGATTGTCCCGCCACACCACGCTCAGCTTGGACGTTGCTTCACCGACGACCCCCACCGCCGAGATCCGATAGACGCTGGCTACGTCCTCGAATCGGATGGCCTTGGCCCGAACCAGGTTGTCGAAGCGTCCCGCGTCGACCGGCAGGCCGACCTGCTCCAGCAGTCCCTTCATGATATCTTCCGTCAGGTTGGCTCCCGGCACGGCGAGCAAGACAGCCTTCTCGGTCAGGAACTCGTTGAAACGAACCTCGTCCGAGGGGGTCCAGGGGCGGCTCATGACGGCTCGGGTCACCGCCTTCAGCATCCAGGGTTCGGCGGTTCGCATCGAAACCCCAGTGCTGCCGGAGCCCCACACGGTGAAGTACTTGGCGAAGATGCTCATGAATGCATCGTTCACCCCGGGTACGAGTCGAAGCTCGGCCAGCGAAGTGAACATTCCGTCCTTCGGCTCGTAGCGCGCGTTGTAGGGGAAGTTTCGGTAGCGACCTTCCTCGGCGCCGCCGCCGTTGTTATTCCCTGTGAGGCTGCAGATGGGATCGACCGTGTTGTTACCATCGGAGTAGTCCTGAATGTTGGCGATGATCTCGAGCCGATTTCGGACAGGGTCGCGAGAGTCGCCGATGTTCTCGAACAGCGGGTCGAATTTGGGGTCGTCGAAGACGCCAGCCAAGAGGACGGGGAGCAGGTTCTCGCAGCCGACGCCGAGGCTCGTGTTGAGATCGACCTTTCGATTCTCGTCTACGACCTCCTCGATGAAGAACTGGCCTCGAAAGTCGCCGAAGGGCTCATTGATAGCAAAAGGGTCCTCTTCGATGACGTCTAACTCGTCATCATCCTCGGTGAAGAGGGTGCTGATGGTGTCGGAGGTGACGAGCATGGTGGAGAGCTCGAAGAGAGGGATGGGCAGGAAATTGCCCAGCTGTTGCTTCACCTGGGCCTGAAAGCGGAGCACGAAGGTCTCCAACTCCAGAGCACTGCGAGCGTGAAAGTGGGCCTGGAGTTCGTCCCGAGCGTTGGCCGCCGCCTTCAGGTTGACCTGAGCCTCGTTCTCAAGGTCGGCCGCAATGCCGCCCATGATGGTCGTGATGACCAGAACCATGACCAAGGCCACCCCCCGGCGGGGCCCGGCCCGGCCTCGCCTTGGGCCCGGCTGCCAGTCCGCGAAGGGATTGGGCAGGCAGAGCCCAGCGCCTCGACGCAGACGCTTCATATGGCGAGCAGCTCCGTGGTCAGGTTGATGCGGGTCTTGGTGACGAACTCCAGCTCTTGCCCCTCCTCGTCGCGGGTCACGAGTTTGATCTCGACTACGCTCGGCAGCCGACCAGCAAAGTCCGTCTTCATGGTGTCCCACTCGTCGGTCCAGTCCTGACGCCTCTGGTCGTAGAAACGCATCTGGAACTGGACCACGTTCTCGGCCAGTACATAGGCGCGACCACCGTCTTCGGGATCGGTATCAAGCCGGGGGTCTTCCCGGCGCATGAGGTTCATCTGACCTGGGCGCTCCGGGTCGGCCTCGCCGTAGTAGGCGATTTCGCACTGGTCCGACTCCTTCGCGTCCTGACGAAGGATGTCATGGGCGAAGGAGTTGAAGTCGATACGGTAGAAGGTCGAGCTGCGATCGGCCTTGAAGATGGTCAGGCTTCGACGCTCCGGACCTCGGAAACGTCGCTGGGACTCCAAGAAGGCCATCGACAGCTCCCGAGCCATGCGGTTCATGGCCACCCGAACTTCGTGGTACCGCCGATCGATGCTGGTCACGGTCTCGTAGGCGTCCATGGACCGGGCCACCCCACCCCAGGTCAGAGTGGCGATCATGGCCAGGATGGCCACGGCCAACGCGATTTCGATCAGGGTCAGGCCCCGACGGCTCTTCCGCGCCATCAGTTCGTCACTCCCTGGAAGGGCGACTGAAGAGGCTGGTTGGCCTCGTTGTCGGTCCCGTCTGGGTTAGTGGGCGGAAGGATGTTCCCCGGTCCTCGCAGGCCGCTTCGGCCCGTCGGGGGGGCGATACGGCCGGTCGTGGTTACGTACTGGACGAAGCGAACGGTCTCTCGGGCTTTCTCGGGGCCCCAGGACACGTCGAGGACGATCTCTCGGATGGAGTTCTTCAGCGTCTCACTGACCTGCTGCAGGACTAGCTCCAAGCCTTGGCCTCCTAGCAGCTGCTTTATCTCGTCGGCCGGGGCGCTGCCTCCTTCGCTGGCCAGTCGGGATGGGTCGAGGCCCTCCTTGGCCCCCATGAAGGCCTGCATCTGATCGGGGAGCGTATCGAGATCCAGCTCTTCTCCCCCGCCGAAGAACTGGCGAACGAGCTGGGTCACGTCGACGTCGATGGGTCGGACGTAGACCGTCCAATCCACGCTTGGGTGTCCTTCGTCGGAGAAGTCGCCGTCTTCCTCGCTGTCACCCTGGGCAAAGCCGTCTTCTTGAAGCTTCAGCTCTACGTCGAGCATCTTGGAACGAGCGAGGAGCGTGGCCACCGTGAGGCCCCGAGCGTAGTTCGAGGACTGAAAGCTGTTGGCGTTGATGCCCGCAACCACGGTCAAGGAGAGGGCCAGAATCGACAGCGCGATCATGACCTCCAGGAGCGTGAATCCGCGGCGCGCGTTCATAGGTCCCCCTCGTCGAAGCCATCGAAATCGTCGACCTGGGGGTCTTTCATGCGCTCGTGCTTGGTCCGCACCCGCCCCGTCAGGGGGGCCACGGTCAAGGTGACGTAATCGTCGTCCCCGTCTACGAGCTCGATGAGTGCGGGCTCGGTCCAACCTCCGTCGAAGAAGTGAATGAAGGCGATGCCTTCCTCGAATGGTTCTTCTTGATGACCGGTCCATACCCGAGAGAACTTCACAGAACCGGGAAGCTTCCGGGGCTCTTCGTCACCCTCCTCCCGTTCGAAGCGGGCACCCAGTCCGCCCTCCAGAGCCTGGCGCAGTTCGCCGTCGATCTCGTCGTCCAAGCGCAGCTCGTCTCGGAGCTCCTCCTCGCCGACCTGGACGATGCGGCCGTTCTCGTCCAGCATGGCGCCCTTGCTCCCTTCGGCCCGCTCTCGGCGCACCGAGAACTCACCATCGGTGTAGTCGAGCCACCACTCGCCGGTATCGATGTTCATACCCAGCCGCTGGATGCGGTTCTGCATGATCGACCGGTCGTAGCTGTACTTGATGGCGCCCGTCAGCTGCATCGCTCCCGTCCTCAGGTTGCGGTCGGACAGCGCGTTCACCGAAACCACACCCAGTCCCATGATCAGGGCGGCCACCCCGAGGGCGATGGTGATCTCGATGAGCGTGAGGCCCGCTCGGTCCTGGCGAGGGCGACGCGTCACTCGTTCAACGCTTCCAGTTGGTGATGTCGTCTTCGGTGTCCGCCGTCCCGTCTGGACCCTTGGAGTAGAGGTCGAACTTCGACTGGTTGCGGGTGCCGGGGTAGACGTACAGGTAGTCGTTCCCGAAGGGGTCGCTGGGAATGGTCTCCATCAGCGGCTTTCGGCCTTCGGGCGGGGATGCCAGGGCATCCAGCCCCTCAGCCGTAGTCGGGTACTTGTTGAACTTGACCTTGTAGAGCTCGAGGGCGTCGCCGATGTTTTTGATCTGGACCTTGGCGGTGTCGACTCGGGCTTCGCCGAGCTGGTTAGCCACAGTGATGCCCACGATACCGGCAATCATGCCGAGGATCGCGACCACGACAAGAATCTCGATCAGGGTCAGGCCGCGTTGGCCTTTGCGAGGGATTCGCTTCCTTTGCGTCTTCATCTCTTCTCCGTTCAGCGTACATGCTGTGATAGCTGGAGGATGGGCATTAGGACCGAAAAGACCACGAAGGCCACGGCCACGCCCATTCCCACGATCATGACTGGCTCGATCAAGGTGGTCAGCTTCTCGACCTGCTGATCGACCTGAAAGTCGTAGTTGTCGGCCACATGCTCGAGCATCTGCTCCAGCTGGCCCGAGGATTCGCCGGTTCCCACCATGTGCACCACGATGGGGGGGAACTCACCAGACTTCCGTAGCGGGCCGGCGATGCTCTCACCCTCTCTGATAGCCTCTCGAGCTTCGGCGACCACCGAAGACAACCGGGTGTTGTTGAGGACGTCCTTGGTGATGTCGAGGGCGGTCAGGACCGGGACTCCGGAACGAAGTAAGGTGGCCAGCGTCCGGGCGAATCGGCTGATGGCGACCAAGCGCACTACTGTTCCAACGATGGGCGCCACGAGGACGAAACGATCCCACTTGGGTTGGCCTTTGGGAGATTTCTTCCAGCGCATGAAAAGCCAAATCGTCAGGCCGACGATGGGAATGAGCAGCCAGTAGTAGCCCTTGAGGACGTCGGCGGTGAAGATGAGGAGCTTCGTCTGCAGCGGGAGCTCAGCCTTCACTTGGTCGAAGATCTTCGTGATGCGCGGGATGACGACGATGAACAGGATCAGCATGATGACGCTGCCGACTCCCAACATGATGATTGGGTACAGCATCGCGCTCTGAATCTTGGAGCGGAGCCGAGCCTGGGCCTCGGTGAAGTCGGCCAGCCGCTCAAGCACCACGTCCAGCGCGCCGGAGGCTTCCCCGGCCCGAACCATGCTGATGTAGAGAGTGTCGAAGATGGCGTCGTGCTTGGCCATGGCATCGGCTAGTGCTGCACCTTCGTTCACTTCGCTCTTGATGTTGCCGAACGTCTTCTTCAGTCGGTCTGACTCCACCTGATCGACGATGGCGCTCAGCGCGTCGATGAGCGTAATCCCGGAGCGAAGCAGGGTCGCAAGCTGCCGAGTGACGAGGGCGATTTCGGCGACCGAGGTCCGTTCGAAGTACTTCTTGAAGTCGACTTCGGTGGAGAGGTTCAAGCCGCCTCCGCCCCCTTCGGCTTTGCGGGATGTCTCCTCCTTGTGTTCGATGATCCGAATCCCCTGACGCTTGAGGGTGCTCCTCAGCGTCCGCGGGGACTCCGCGTCGAGCATGCCTTTGACCTCTCGGCCGGACTCGTTGAGTCCCTTGTACGCGTAGACGGGCATGGGTCAGGTCCTCACTCGACGACTACCTCTTCGTCCTTGGCCACCCGGAGGACCTCCTCGGGTGTGGTGACGCCCATGAGCGCCTTGCGCGCGCCGTCGGCGAGCAGAGTCTTCATGTCCCCATTGGCGGTCGCATAGCGCTTGATGGTGCCAGCATCGACGTTCTTGAGGATGAGCCGCCGAACCTCGTCGTCCACCATCAAGAGCTCGTAGATCCCAGAGCGGCCTCGGTAACCGGTCTCCAGGCAGTTCGCGCAGCCCACTTCTCGGTAGAAGGTTAGACCGGGCTCAGGCTTGATTCCGAGCTCGGCGCACTGGTCGGCCGTGGCTTCGTAAGGCTCCTTGCATTCCGGGCAGAGATTTCGGATCAGTCGCTGAGCGAGAACGCCGATCAAGGTCGACGACACGAGGAAGGGCTCGACGCCCATGTCCACGAGGCGGGTGACCGCGCCCGGTGAGTCGTTGGTGTGGACGGTGGACAAGACGAGGTGGCCGGTGAGCGAGGCCTGGATGGCGATCTCGGCCGTCTCTCGGTCGCGGATCTCGCCGACCATGATGACGTCGGGATCCTGTCGAAGGAAGGCACGAAGTCCGTTGGCGAAGGTCAGGTCGATCTTCGAGGCCACCTGCATTTGGCCCACACCGGGAAGCTGATACTCGACCGGATCTTCCACCGTAAGAATATTGATGTCCGGTGAGTTTATCTTGGTCAGGGCCGCGTAGAGGGTGGTGGTCTTTCCGGAGCCGGTCGGACCGGAGACCAGGATAATCCCGTGGGGACGGGTGATGAGTCGACGAAACTCCCGCAGGTCTCGATCCGAGAAGCCGAGGTCGTCCACCGAGAGCAGAGTGTTGGAGCGATCGAGGATACGCATGACCACCCGCTCGCCGTGGGCGGTAGGAATGGTGCTGACGCGAACGTCGATGTCCTTGCCGGCAATCTTGCGCCTGATGCGGCCGTCCTGGGGCAGTCGCTTCTCGGCGATGTTCAGCCCCGCCATGATCTTCACGCGGGCGATGATGGAGGCCTGCGCATGCTTGGGGGCTTCGACCTTCTTGTAGAGGATGCCGTCGATGCGGTTTCGCACCACCACTGTGCGATCGAAGGATTCGATGTGAATGTCGGAGGCTCGACTCTTCACCGCGTCTCTCAGGAGCGCGTTGACGAAGCGAATGATGGGGGCGTCGTCACCGCTCGCTTCGTCGATGAGGTCGATGGCGTCGATGTCGTCTTCGGCCTCTTCATCGCCTTGAAGTCGCTGGACCGCTTCGTGGGCGAGGCCCGTTGCTCGGTCGTAGACTCGGTTGATGGCCTCGTGAACGACGTCGGAGACGGTGACGACGGGCTGCACCCTGCGACCGAGCAGGAGAGCCACGTCGTCGAGCGCGTTCAGGTCCAGTGGGTCGTCGATGGCCACCAGCACCGAGTCGCCCAGCTCGTAGAGGGGCAGGATTGTATGTTGCTTTGCGAAGCCGATCGGGATGGACTGCACCATCTCGTCGGGAATCCGGTCGATGTCGATTTTCTCGACCATCGCCATGTCGAGCTGAAGGCCGAGGACCTTCGATACGTCGAGCTCGCTGAGCTTGCCCTCCTGCCGGAGGATCTCACCGATACGGAGGCCCTCCGCGTCCTCGGTCTGTCGGGTCAGGGCGTCGGTGACGTCCTCCGGCTTAACGAGCTCGATAGCCACTGCGATCTCGCCGAAGGGACGGCCCTCCAGGCGCTGGGGTCGCATGTCGACCGGTGCGGTCTCCTCGGGGGGTACGAGTTCGAATCCGCTCATCGGGCCTCCTCCTCCAGGGGCGGCGGCGGGACGGGCGCCGGCACCTCATCGACGGCAGGCTCTTCCGAGCTTTCGAGGCCGTCGCCCAAGTCCGAGTCCTCGGTCTCTGCGGGCGCCGAATCGAGGGACTCGAGAGGGGTTATCGCCTCGCCCGCGGGGCGAATGATGGTCTCGCTGGGCAGGCCTGGACCATCGTTTTCGGCTTTCCGCATCTCGTCCCGCATCTGCATCCGGTAGGCTGCCAAGGGGCCGATCTTGCGGTCCCAATCCACGGCCGCCCGGTAGTCGACGGAGGTCCCGTAGAAGCGGTTCACGAACTCTTCGCGCTCCTCCATCTTCCGTTCGAAGATCTTCCGGAAGTCGTCGGGTCCGCGGATGATGTAGGGAGTCAGAATCAGGATCAGGTTGACCTTGGAAACCACCTTTTGCTGGCGCTTGAAGAGGACGCCGAGGAGCGGAATGTCCCCGAAGAGCGGGACTTTTGACTCGTCCCTGGTCTCCCGGTCTCGGACCAGACCGCCGATCACTACGCTGTCTTGGTTCCGGACCACGACCACGGTTTGGGCCGAACGGTTAGAGGTGATGACCTGACCCGTCACCTGGTCGATCCCGGCCACGTCCGAGAGTTCCTGCTCGATTTCCAGTCTGACGTAGTCTTCGTCGTTGATTTGGGGCCGAAGCTTCAAGGTCAGTCCGATGTCTTCGCGGTTGAAGCTGACGGAGCCGAGCCCGAGTCCGCCCAGGTTGCCGGCCGCAGCCCCGGCTGCGCCGGCCGCGCCAGCCAGGTTGCCCAAGCCGCCGAGGGTGAGGCCGGATGGGAAGGGCCGCTGTTCGTTGACCTGGATCTCGGCCTCTTCGTTGTCCACGGTGAGCAGGTGAGGCGTCGAGACGACGTTCACGTCGTTCTCGCTCTGGAGGGCATTGATGACGGCGCCCAGGGCAGGGATGCCGCCCTGAATGATGTCTTCGGTTCCGTCCAGAGTCGGGCCCCGTATGGAGCCCGCAGCGCCCAGGAGGCTGGCCAGGGTCAGAGGGTTGGCGGTGGCCGCCAGAGCGTTGAGGTCCTGGGAAGGGTTGCTCCCGAAGAGAATGGGCGACTCTTCCCCATTGATGGTCGGCGCCGCACCGCCGTACCAACTCACGCCGAGTGTGCGGTCGTTGTTGGTGGAAACCTCCATGATGACCGCCTCCACGAACACTTGGAATCGAGGCACGTCGAGCTGAGCGATGACCCGCTGCATGGAGGCGAAGTCGCTCTTGGACGCGGTGATCACGAGGCTGTTGGTCGCCGTGTCCGCCGTGACTCGGACTTCGCCCTGGAAGAGGGCAGCACCCGCGCTCCCTCGGCTTTGGTTATTGGCGTTGTTGGCGGCGGCTCTTCTTCGCTGGGCGGGGGTCTGATTCTGGGCCTGACTTCCCGTGCCCTGAGCCAAGGAGGCGAGAGTGGAAGAGATCTCCTCGGCATCGGCGTGACGAAGACGGACCACATGAATTTGACCCTGGGTGCCGTCCTCGGGGACGTCGAGTTCACTCATCAAGGCCAGGATCTGCTGCAGAGCAGTCTCGGAGGCGATGATGATCAGCTTGTTCGTCCTATCGTCGGAGAGGATCTTGGAGACCGACAAGGGTCCAGCTGGCGCGCTCTCGCCGCCGGCCGCCGGGGTCGGCGCTTCGTTCTTGTCCTGCTTCTTGGCGCTGGTGTTGGTGCGACGCGCGGGCTGTGCCCGCGTCTTGGTGTCGGGTTCGAAGATCTGGGTCAGCTTCTCAGCCACTTCGGAGGCCGAGGCGTACTGGACCGGGACGACGTGGACCTGCTCCAAGGCCCCGGGCTTGTCCAGCTCCTCCAGGATGCGCTCCAGCTTCTTCACGATGGGGGCGTAGTCCGTGATGATCACCGAGCCGCTGTTCTCCAACGGGTAGATCTGGCCGCCTGGCGCGCTCTTGAATGGATTCAGCTTGTTGACGACGTTGGTCACGTCCCCGTAGCGGACGCGAAAGATCTTGGTGATGATCTGGTCGTCGAGAGGGAAGGCTTCGTCCCTGCCGTAGAGTTCGGCGTTCTGCCGAATGGCGGCGGTGGCCTGGATGAGCTTGTAGTAGGCGCCGACCTTCACCACCGTCACGTCCTGGGCTTCGAGAGCAGAGAGGAATGCTCGCCAAATCTCGGTCCGGCTAACCGGGACGTTGGTCAGGATCTCGAAGTCCTGGCTCCGGATTTTCTGGGTGAGGATGAAGTTCTTACAGGTGTACTCGCTGATCAGCTTGACCAAGGCCTGGATGTCGTCGGGGCCGAAGTTGAAGGCTCTGCGCCCCTTCATGGGAACGCAGCTCTCGTCTTCGATTTGTTGGCGGAGTCTGGACACGGCGTCTTCGGTGCCGGCCTCCTTTTCGGCCGCTTCTTCCTTCTTCTGAGCCGAGCCGGCTCGTCTCTGTGCCGCTGCCTCGAGTCGCGCTTTTCGTCGCGCCTTGAGCTCCTCGAGCCGATCTTCGCTTCGAGGAATCCTCTGAACCTCGATGGGGGCCTTTTGGGGCACAAGCTGGGGCCCACCGGGGGGCACGCCCAAGGGGAGGCGAGGCGGCTTAGGCTGGTTCGAGCGCCGACGATTCTCGGGTTCGACGGGCTCCTGGGCCCGAGCCCAGGAGTTCGCGACCAGGAGGAGACTGGACAGGGTGAAGATGAGTGGTCGCATGTCGAGGTCTAACGAATCGTGTAGGACAGAGACTTGGCTTTGCCCCGTCGGAGAAGGTCCACCGAGATGGAAGAGGCGTCCTTGAGCTTGCTGTAGATTTCTAGGGCCTTGTCGGGAGAGTTAAGCTCGTAGCCGTTGATCTGCTGAACGACGTCACCGTTCTTGATTCCGATCTTGGCGTACAGACTGTTGGGACGAATCGAGAAGAGCTTGAAGCCATTGGCTTTTCCGTCCTTGAAGCTGGGGACGATGCGAGCCTGGGTTGCGAGCTTGTTGAGGTTGGAGAGTACGTTGTCGATCTCCTCCTTGGCGATGGTGTACTCGCCGTCACCGGTCTTCTGCACATTCTTGCCCAGCTCGTCGTCTTCTTCCTTCTCCTCTTTGACCTGGGCCACCTTGGGGCGGGGCTTCTTGTCGTCGTCGTCCAGAGAAACATACTCGCAGCGGCCGTCTTTCTCGAGGTAAGCGGTTCGGATGCCGACACGGCGGAGCTTCACCTCCCCGTTTTTGTCCACGTCTTCGTTGATTCGGATCAGGCGGGCCGTCTTGTCGCTCTCGTCGAAGAAGGCCACCGCCGACTCCTCGGGGATGGTGGAGTAGAAGACGGCTACGAGCTTCTCGGAAACTCGAGATTTCTGGCAGGAATTGGTGTCGAAGTTGCCGGGCGCTTCGTCCTTTTCGGCGCTGCCCTTCTCCAGGTCGGCCTGACGCTGCTTCTCGGCTTCGATGGCGGCCAGGTCCTCCCGCATGGCGCCGAGGAGGTTGCGTTCCAAGAAGCTGCTCATCGTAACGGCGGCTCGCTTGTTCTCGGTCCCGCCGCTTCCTTGGGCCGCCATGGCCGCCAGCCTCTGCTCGGGAGGAACCCGGACCCAACGGGCCACGAAAGCGTTTGCGGTCTGGGCCAGGAGAAACGCGCCCACGAAGAGGACCCCGAGGATGAAGGTCCAAAAGTAGTTCTTGAAGAAGCCGTCGATCACGGGGACCCGGGGGGGTACGCACGCCCCGTGCCAAGAGTCGGCCGTTTCGAGGCCGGGGAGAGCGCGAAAGGACCCGGGCCTACCGCACGGACCTGTCACTTTGACAGCCAGGGTCCGAAGCCCTGACAGCTTGTCCATGTGCGGCCGTTACGCCCTCAGTCTGTCGCCCGAGACCGTCGAGGCCTTGCTAGAGGACTTCCCCTTGCCGGACCTGCGCAGCGGCCCCATGCCTCTCCCTCGCTACAACGTCGCCCCCACCCAGCCCGTCCTGACCCTGGGGCCCGGGACTGCCTTTTGGGCCCATTGGGGCTTTCAGCGACCGGACCGGATTCAGGTCAATGCCCGCTCCGAGAAATTGCGGGGTCGCCCCAATCGCTGCCTTGTCGTAGCCGACGGCTTCTTCGAGTGGAAGCGGGTCGGTGCACAGCGCCTGCCCTATCATTTTAGGCCCCTCGAGGGGGGGCTTTGGGCCTTTGGCGGCCTTCACAAGCGTGGCTCGGTGGTCATCCTGACCACGCGGCCCAACGACAAAGTGACGCTGCTTCACGACCGAATGCCGGTCATCGTCGATCGTTCGGACTGGGAGGAGTGGCTGGAACCTGAGCGGTCTCCGCCCGCCGCCCGACTCTTGGCCCCATTCGCCGCCCAGCGCATGGAGGTTCGCCCGGTGTCGAAGGCCGTCAACCAAGTGTCCAACGATGGGCCCGACTGTCTCGCGCCCCGTCCCGAAGAGGGACAGATGGGATTTCGCTTCTGAGGGTCGGCGTCTCGAATCGACGTGAATCGTGGATTTCACGCGGAATGGCCGAATTCATGAGCGTGGCTGAGGCCCGTACCCAAGACCTGTACGTCCACTTGGGCTTCCACCGGACGGTGAGGGTGGTCGTGGTGGGTGAGCTCGCTTTGAGCGAACCAGGACCCGAAGCGCTCATCCGTCTGGACGTGCATCGCGAACCCCGTTTCCGGGAGGCGATGGAGGCGGTGCGGGCCGGCGGACACGACCTAGTGCTGGTCGGACCCAGCGTCGGCAGCCGCTCGGGTCTGGAGTTTCTCGCCGCCCTCGAGTCCCAGCGCGTTCGCATGCCCATCGTGCTTGCCGGTCCTCGTAGCGACCGAAGGACCGAGCTTCACGCGATGGCCCTCGGGGCCATGGACTACGTCGACGTCGACGACTGCGCGAGCGACGAGATCGAGCGCATCGTCCGAAGGACGACCACGCGCTCTCGGCGCGCGGGGGAGAGTGTGGACCTCGACGGTCTGACCGGCGTCGATGCCCTGGCGAGCTTCAAACGGAAGCTCCGCCGCATGGTCCGAAACGGTCTCCGGGCCGGAAAGAAGAGCGCGCTCTTCCTCATCGACATCGAGAACTTCACTCGCATAAACGAAGAGCTCGGTCTGGAGGCCGGGGACGACGTGCTGAAGGCCCTCGGCGACCGGCTGGTGTCCTTTGGCACCCGAGAAGACCTGGTGGGACGGGTCGACGCCGACGTCTTTGCCATCGCGCTATACGACCCGCCCCGCAACATCCGCCGGGCCATCGAGGTCCTTCGCACTCGGCTCTGCGAGCCCATCATGGCCGGCTTCGAGTTCGTCAGCATCGAGGTCGCCATGGGCGTGAGTATCAGCCCCGAGGACGGTCGCTTTGCCGAGGAACTTCTGGACCGAGCGGATGCGCTCTTGGCCCAGGCCAAGTACGAGCCGGAGCGCTATGCCTTCGCGGCCGGTGAGGCCAGCGTCGACAGGCGGCGTCGCGAGACCTTGCTCGACGAGTTCTCCAAGGCTCGAGACGAAGACCAGATTCGCATGGTCTACCAGCCGCAGGTCATGGGCAGCGGGCGGGTACTCCGCTCATTCGAGGCCTTGTGCCGCTGGACCCATCCTCGCTTGGGCGTCGTCTCCCCCGGCGAATTCGTACCGCTCCTGGAAACGGCCGGCCGCTCCTACGAGCTCGACCGCTGGGTGATCCATCGGGCCATGGCGGACCGAGCCCGTTGGCAAGCAATGGGTCTCGAGCCGCCTCTCATGGCCATCAACGTTTCGGCTCAGAGTCTTCGTGAGCATCGTTTCGTCGGCGAAGTCGTGCACGCGATAGAACTCAATCGCCAGCAGCCGGAGGACATCGAAGTGGAAATGACCGAAACCTGCATGCTCGACCCGGGCGCGGACCAAGCGCTCCGCCAGTTGTCCCGTCTGGGAATACGACTGGCCATCGACGACTTTGGAACGGGCTACGCGGCTTTGGGCACCCTAGCCCATTCGCCGGCCAACCTAGTGAAACTCGACCGCAGCCTGGTGGCCGAGGTGGGTGAGAAGAGCAGGGACGGCATGTTGGTCACCGGCATCGTTCGCTTGGCGCGAGAGCTGGGCTTGGAAGTCCTGGCCGAAGGCGTCGAGACCGAAGGGCAGCATCAGTTCTTGCGGGGCGCCCAGGTCGACAGCTTCCAAGGATGGCTGTTCTCGAGACCTCTGGAGTTCGACGATGCCTCCACCTACTTGGAGAACCGAGCGGCTGCTGCCACTGACTTCGGCGCCGACCGTCGGAGCCGAGGTCAGCGCGCACGGAGTGCTCCACAGCTCTCAGGGCCTCAGGAGCTGTCGACCGACATTTGATCCAGGGTCGATCCGCATCCGGCCTCACTCCACTGTGACGGACTTGGCGAGGTTTCGGGGCTGGTCGACGTCGGTGCCGTTGATGTCGGCGACGTGATACGCCAACAGCTGCATCGGAATCGAGGCCAGAATCGGATCCAAGAGGGCTGAGTTGACCGGGATGGGGAAGGTGTCGTCGGCGATGTTCGCGATTCGTGAATCCCCCTCGGAAGCTATGATGATGAGCTTGCCGTCTCGAGCACGCACTTCCTCCAGGTTGGCTACCACCTTTTCGTAGGTCGGTCCGGGCGTCGCAATGGCGACCACGGGCATGTTCTCGTCGATAAGGGCGATGGGGCCGTGCTTCATCTCGCCCGCGCTGTAGCCTTCGGCGTGGATGTACGAGATCTCTTTGAGCTTCAGCGCACCCTCCATCGCGATGGGGAACTGAGGACCTCGACCCAAGAACAAAAAGTCCCGGGCCTTTGCATAGCGGCGAGCGATGGTGATCATCGAGGCTTCTCGCCGAAGGATGGCTTCGATTTGCTGGGGCAGGGCTCGCAAGTGCTCCAGGAGTTCGAGGGCCGTGGGGTGGGTCAGCGTCCCTCGGGCCCGACCCAGATGGATGGCCAATAGAGCCAAAGCGACGAGCTGGGTGGTGAAGGCCTTGGTGGATGCGACCCCGATTTCGGGGCCAGCATGGGTGTAGAGTACTCCGCCCGAGCTCGCGCATTCTCGGGGAATCGAAGACTCGACGACGTTGCAGATCACGGAGACGACGGCGCCTCGCGCCTTGGCTTCCTTGACGGCAGCCAAGGTGTCGGCGGTCTCACCCGACTGAGAGATTGCGATGAGTCCGGTGCCCGGCTCAACGACCGGGTCTCGGTAGCGAAACTCACTAGCTAGATCGACCTCGACTGGAATTCGAGCCAGGGTCTCGATCAGGAACTTGCCCACCATGCCGGCGTGGGCGCTCGTTCCTTGGGCGCAGATGATGAGACGCTTCAGCTCACCGCTGTGGAGCTTCATTTCGTCGAGGTGTACGCTCGCTGACTCCATGTCGACACGGCCGCGAATGGTGTCCGAGATCGCCGTCGGCTGCTCGTAGATCTCCTTGTGCATGAAGTGTTTGTGGCCGCCCTTTTCTGCCTGCACCGGCGACCAGTTCACGACCTTTGTCTCCATGGCGACGGGGGTCCCGTCGAACTGAGTCAGCTCCACCCCTTCCCTTCGAACCACCGCCATTTCGCCGTCCCTCAGGAATACGAACTCTCGGGTATGGCCCAAAAGGGCCGGGATATCGGAGGCGACGAAGTTCTCACCCTCACCCAGTCCAAGTACGATGGGGCTGGCGTTCTTCACAGTGACGAAGAGGTCCGGCTCCTTCTCGCAAAGGAACAAGAAAGCGTAGGCCCCCTCTACTTGGTCCAAGGAGCGACGGACCGCGGCCACGAAGTCCAGGCCGCCGCGCACGTGGCTGGCCACCAAGTGGGCCATGATCTCAGTGTCGGTTTGGCTGGAAAAGCGGCTCCCTCGTTCCTGGAGGCCCTGTCGGAGTTGGAGGTGATTCTCGATGATGCCGTTGTGAACGACGGTGATGCCGTCCACGGTGTGAGGGTGGGCATTTTCTTCCGAGGGACGGCCGTGGGTGGCCCAGCGGGTGTGGCCGATGCCGATCGAGCCTTCCACCGGGCGAGCTTCGAGAACGCCGTCTAGGTTCTTGAGCTTTCCGACCGCGCGACGGACCTGGGTGCTGCCGTTCACTACCGCTATGCCCGCCGAGTCGTAGCCACGATACTCGAGCCGGCGAAGCCCCTCGACCAGGACTTCGGTGGCCCGCTCACGGCCTATGTAGCCGACGATGCCGCACATTCTTCAGATCTTGCCACGTCGGGCCGCTTCGCGCACCGCCTTTGCCCGGCCGGGCTTCACCTCCTGCCGGGCTCGTCCGAAGACCAGGTCGTCTCGAGCCGAATTCTCGGTGACGGTGGAGCCCGCTGCCACATAGGTCCCGGGACCGAGCTCGACCGGCGCTACCAGCGTCGAGTTGCTGCCCACGAAGGTGCCGTCCCCGATTCGGGTGAGGTGCTTGGCAAAGCCGTCGTAGTTGCAGGTGATCGTGCCGGCGCCCACGTTGACCTCGGCCCCGACCTCGGCGTCGCCGACGTAGCTGAGATGGTTGATCTTGGCGCCTGGTCCCAGCCGAGACTTCTTTACCTCGACGAAGTTGCCGACCTTGGTCCCTGGGCCCAGGTCTGCCGCTGGTCGAAGCCGGGCGAAGGGCCCAATCTGGGCGCCGGGGCCAACCTTGGCTTGTTCCAAGATGGAGTAGGGATGGACCACGACCCCTTCCGCCAGCTCGCTGTCGCTGAGCACGGAGCCTACGTCGACCACGCAGCCGTCGCCCACGCGGGTCCTGCCTCGCAAATGAACCCCGGGATGCAGGGTGACGTCTTGGCCTAGTTGGACCTCCTCGTCGATGTGGCAGCGTCCCAGGATGGTCGTGCCTTCGGTCATCCATCTTCCGGCCGCCCTGTCCCAAGCCTCCTCTTGAAGGGCTGCCAGTTCGGCCCGTGTGTTGGCGCCCATGGCTTCGGAGGGATCGGCCAGGCAGAAGGCCTGGGCTTCGCCCGCCGCCCGCTCTACGACCTCGGTGAGGTACAGCTCGCCCTGGGCGTTGTCGCTTTGGAGCTGGGCCGTCGTGTCCCGGAGAAAGGCCAGATCCACATCGTAGATACCGGCGTTGACCTCACGAATTCGGAGCTCGTCCGAGCTGGCGTCCTTATGCTCGACCACACGAATAGGGCGGCGCTGCTCGTCCCGCACGACCCGACCGTATCCCGTCGGGTCTTCGAGCTCGGTGCTCAAAAAGCCCACCGGGCGGTCGCCGGTCGCCGCTCGAAGGGCGTGCAGGCTCTCCGGTCGAAGAAGGGGGCAGTCACCGCTCAGGATGAGCACGCGCTCAGGGCCCTGCGTCAGGGCGGCCAGGCCGGTGGCTGCTGCGTGCCCGGTCCCTTTTTGCTCGATCTGACGGGCGAAACGGGCGTCGGGGTCGAAGCTTCGAACGACGGCCTCGACCTGCTCGGCGCCGTGTCCCACCACGACCACCCGCTCGGAGGCGCCGGCTCGCTGGGCCGTCCGCAAGGCGTGCAGCACCATGGGCAGGCCTCCGATGGGGTGAAGGACCTTGGGGAGGGCGGTCTTCAGTCGCGTCCCTTTTCCGGCTGCGAGGACGACGGCGGCGAGCCTGGTCACCCCAGGACTTCGCACAGCCCTCGCCGCGGCCGTCAAGCGAGCTCGTAGGGGGCGCAGGCGTCGGGCCGAAGGCCACCGGGTTCCCAAAAACTTGTAGGGATCACGCTAGGCCGTAAGATTCGGCTCGGTGCGTCTCGAACTCGCCATCGCCGCGTCCTGTCTGGCCCTGACGGCTACCCCGGCCTCGGCCCAAATCGTCCTCGATGGTGGGAACGGGGCCAATCTGGACGTCGAGACGTTCGAGCCCAAGCCTCTCGGATTTCCCGGCATCGGGCGGGCGAGGAATCTTCGATGGGGGGAGTGGGCGGTCGGCGGGTTCGTCAGCTACGCCAACAGCCCGCTCGTGCTCTTCGAGGGACGCCTTCAGGTCGGGGAGGTCGTTCGGAACCGGCTCAGCGTGGATCTCGTCGGCGGCCTGGGGCTGACCGAGTGGCTGGAGGTGCAGGCTGCGCTCCCCTTCACGGTTTGGCAGTCGGGGGACGACGGTCTTCCTACTGGAGACCTGGCGACGGCCGGGCTTCGGGATGTGCGATTGGCGGCCAAGATCACCCTGCTGACCCAGTATCGGGGCGGTGCGCCCTTGGGACTGGCCATTCGGCCCGAGGTTCAGCTGCCGACCGGAGATGACGATGCCTTCCTGGGGGCGGGCTCCCTTCGCTTCACGCCGAGCGCCATCGTCGAACGCACTTTCGACCTGCTTTGGGGGCTTCATTTCGCCGGGTCGGTGGGCCTGAACCTTCGACCCGACGCCAACGTGGGCAACATTGACGTTCGGGATGAGCTCAATCTTCGTCTGGGAGCCGGCTTAGGACTGCCGAACTGGCTGGGAGGCCGACCGATTCTCTTCGCCGAGATCGCCACCGCCACTCGGCTCGACGCTCCGTTCTCGGAGCCCGAGCTCAATCCTTTCGTCGGGCGCTTCGGCCTTCGCTTCGAGAAGGGCACGTCTTACCGCGACCGGCTCCACGGCACTGGAGGCTTCGGCGCTGGCACGACCCGTGGCTATGGCGCTCCCGATGCCCAGGTCTTCGCCGGCCTGGTCTGGGAGCGACGACTGGGGGACCGTGACGGTGACGGCATTCTTGACCGGGACGATGCGTGCCCCGACGAACCCGAGGACTTCGACGGCTTCGAAGACGAGGACGGCTGTCCCGACTTCGACCGTGACCGGGACGGCATCCCGGACGACCTCGACGCATGTCCCGACGATCCCGAGGACCTCGATGGCTTCCAGGACGAGGACGGCTGCCCGGATCCGGACAACGATCGGGATGAAGTCCCCGACGTCGAGGACGGCTGCCCCAATGAACCTGAAGACTTCGACGGCTTCGACGACGACGATGGCTGCCCCGAGGAGGACTCGGACCGAGATGGCGTGCCCGACGACGTCGACGAGTGTCCCGAAGAGAAAGAGACCATCAACGGCATCGACGACGAGGACGGTTGCCCCGACGAGGGCGAACCTCAGGTCGAAGTGACGACGGAGAAGGTCACCATCGATTCGCGCATCGAGTTCGACTTCAACTCGGATCGGATCCGGAAAGAGAGCTTCAGCATCCTGGATCAGGTCGCCCTCACCCTGAAGGCCAACCCCCAGCTGGCCAAGGTGCGGGTCGAGGGCCATACCGACGACCGAGGGTCGGAAGCCTACAATCAGCGCCTCTCTCAAGCCCGAGCCGAGTCGGTGGTCCGCTACCTGGTGTCCAAGGGTGTGTCCAAGGCTCGGCTGGAGGCCCGGGGCTTCGGCGAGAGTCTGCCTAGAGTCCCCGGAACGGGAGAGCAGGTCTGGGCCAAGAACCGCCGGGTTGAGTTCACCGTTCTCGAGCGTGGAAGCGACGATTCGGCTGACGCGCAGGGCACCTCCGACTAGACCAGCCTCGTGCCCCTGCGCGACTTGCCCCCTCTTCGGATTGGCGGTTTGAGCTTCGATCCGCCGGTCGTCATGGCGCCCATGGCCGGGGTGTCCGAGTCTCCCTATCGGATCATCGCCCTCGAAATGGGAGCCGGCATGACGCCGACCGAGCTCGTCAGCGCCAAAGGCCTACAGTACGCCAACGCGCGAACCGAGGCTTATCTGCGGCACGATTCCGTTCGAGAGCCCATCCTGGCCGTCCAACTCTACGGCGGAGACCCGGAAGCGATGGCCGATGCAGCCGAGCGGGTCGTCGAACGGGGGGCTCAACTCGTCGACGTCAACATGGGATGCCCGGTCAAGAAGGTGACCCGTAACCAGGCTGGCTCCGCCTTGATGCTGGAGCCCGAGAAGGCGGCGGCGGTCGTTGCTTCGATGGCAAAGCGGGTCTCGGTGCCGGTCACCGCCAAGCTCCGCTCGGGTTGGGACGAAGACCAGAAGAACGCGCCCGAACTCGGGGCCCGTCTACGAGACGCCGGCGCGGCCGCGATCGCGCTTCACGCTCGGACCCGAGCCCAGGGCTACGAGGGCCAAGCCGACTGGAGGATGATCGAGCGGCTTCGGGTTGCCGTGCCCGACGTTCCTGTCATTGCGAATGGCGACGTGGATGGGCCCGATGCCGCCGATGCCGTGGTCGACCAGACCGGCTGCGACGCGGTGATGGTGGGGCGCGCCGCCCTCGGTAATCCGTGGATCTTCCGAGCGCTTCGGGCCCGTCACCGAGGTGAAGCGCCGCCGGCACCCCCTAGGTCCGAAGAGCAGATTGCCATCATCCTTCGCCACTTTCGGGCCTCGTTGGTGCACGCCGGACCCGAGCGGGGCCTGAAGAAGTTCCGGACCCACCTCAGCTGGTACAGCCGCAGTTTGCGAGGTGGGGCTCGCTTCCGTGAGCGGGTCATGCAGATTGAGGCCCCGGCCGAGGTGGAGGCGGCCATTCGGGGATTCTTCGGGTCTGCAGAGATCGGCCGGCAAGAAGTGGCTGAGTACGACCCCCGAGTCGCATACGGTTGAAGCGATGCCGAAGCTGGTCTTCAAAAAGAACAGAGTCCTGGCCGAGGACGTGGTCGTGGAGGCGGCCTCCGGCGAGACCCTCCTTCAAGCCGCGGCCGAGCGCGGGATCCCGGTAGGCTCCAACTGCGGCGGCGTTTGCGGCTGCAGCACCTGCCACGTCTACGTGACCAAGGGCTTCGACAGCCTGGAAGAGATGGAGGACCCGGAAGCGGACCGTCTAGACCGGGCTTTCGACGTGAAGCTCAACAGCCGTTTGGGCTGCCAGGCCGAGGTCGGCGACGAGGACCTCGTCATCGACATCGCCGAGGAATCCTTGAAGGCCTACTTCGACGAGAATCCCGAGGTCAGGAAGCACTTCGAGGCCACGGGAGAGTTCAAGTTCGTACCCCACCACCATCACTGAGTAGGGCATGCGCCACGCGCAGGCCGTCCAGGGCGGCGCTCATGATCCCGCCCGCGTAGCCCGGGCCTTCCCCCGCCACGTAGAGGCCCTCGAAGCCAGGCACCTGAAAACTCTCGTCCCGAAGAATGCGAAGGGGCGAAGAGGTGCGGGATTCGACCCCGATGAGGTTGCCTTCGTTGGACCCGTAGCCTGACAACTGGCGGTCGAAGCGTCGGATCCCGGCTCGCAGTCCGTCCCGAACGAAGCTTGGAAAGAGGGCGTCGAGGTCGGCCGGGGTCAAGCCGGGCCGAAAGTGGGTATTGGCTAGGACGCCTGAGCTCTTGCCCGCCACGAAGTCGGCGATCCGGACGGCGGGCGCCCGGTAGCCCCCTCCGCCGAGAGCGTAGGCCTTCCGCTCCAAGCTTCGTTGGAAGCGCAGGCCCGCTAGCGGATCCTCGCCGTGGCCCTGGGCCGCGACGTCGGAGGGGTGGACCTGGACCACCAGGCCGGAGTTGGCAAAGGGCGAGCCCCGCTTGGCCGAAGACATGCCGTTGACCACCACCGTCTCGGGTTCGGTGGCGGTGGGGACGACCATGCCCCCGGGGCACATGCAGAAGGAGTAGATGCCGCGCTCGCTCTCGGTGTGGGCGAGCCGATAGTCGGCCGGCGGCAGCGTCTCGGGTCGGGCTCGGTTGCGAAGTCGGTACTGCGCGTCGTCGACTAGGGCCTGGGGATGTTCGATGCGTACCCCCACCGCAAAGGCCTTGGCCTGCATGGGCACCCCGTCGGCGTGGAGGCTCTCGAAGAGGCCCCGGGCAGAGTGGCCCATGGCCATGACCACCGATTCCGCCTCCCGGGTGCTCCCGTCGGCCATGCGCAGGCCCTGGACCCGGCCCCCGCGGGTCTGTACGCCGGCCACTCTCGAACCCCAGTCGAAAATCACGCCCCGGTCTGCGAGGTGGCTGTGGAGACTCTCCAGGATTCGAAACAGAAGATTGGTCCCTACGTGGGGTTTCGCATCGACGAGGATCTGGGCGGGGCCTCCGAACTCGACGAGTCGATGCAGGACCTGGGTCCGCATCGGGTCCTTGCGGCGGCAGGTCAGCTTGCCGTCGCTGTAGGTGCCGGCGCCGCCTTCTCCAAAGCAGAGGTTGGACTCGGGATTGAGCTCACCCTTTCCTCGGAAGCGACCGAAGTCTCGCGCGCGCTGGCGCACCGGTTTGCCTCGGTCGACCAGGCGGACCTTCGCCCCGTGCTCCAGGAGATGCAGAGCGGCGAAAAGGCCGGCCGGTCCAGCGCCCACGACTGCCACTGGCCCCTGGTCCGGCCCTCTTCGCGGCGAGGAGAGCTGAGGGGCCGGGGCCGGCACGGGGGCGGCCTTGGCGCGCTTGGGCGGGGGCTGGGTGAGCTCGGCCTCGATGGTGAAAGACCAGGTGGGCCGGGGCCGACCCCGTCGTGCGTCCAGGGCCCGCTTGGTCAGCCGAGCCGAACGAACCCGGGCTAGGGGCCACCCCAACTCTTCTGCCACCAGCTGGGCCAAGTCGGGGTGGGGGCCGAGCTCATGGCTGCGCTCGATTTGGAGCTGCACCCGCACGCTTCCAGACTGCCTGATGGAATCGCCCCTGTCCTGAACACTGCGCAAAGCGTTGCGCACCCGTCGGTGGGATTCGCACATGACCGCTCAGTCGGAATTGAAAAAGTGAGTCATATCGGGGTGCGGTGTTCGGAACGGTCCTTGGAGTCCAGCGCTCCATGCACATCGCTCAGCCAGCCCAGCGGCCTGCGCGTCAGACCACCCGGATCTTGGCCCGCTCGATTTACAAGGACATGAAGAGCTACGGAATACCCCAGGATAAGATCCTAGAGGTGGCCTCCGAACTCATCGCCCTCGTGACCAAAGAGCTGGACCAGGAGGGCCCCAGCTGAGGTTCCAGCCCGACGCAACTTGAGGGACCATGGGGCGTGGGACTCTGGGATCGCATCACCTCACAGTTCATCGAGATCATCGAGCACCTGGACGACCAACACGACACGCTCGTGTGGCGCTTCCCGGTCCGGGCGCAAGAGATCAAGAACGGCGCCAAGCTCGTCGTTCGGGAAGGTCAGGCCGCGGTCTTCGTCAACGAAGGCAGGATGGCCGACGTCTTCGGGCCGGGCACGCACACCCTCGATACGCAGAACCTGCCCATCCTCGCCACCCTCAAGGGCTGGAAGTACGGGTTCAACTCGCCATTCAAGGCCGAGGTCTACTTCGTCAAGACCACCCTCGTCACTGGCCTCAAGTGGGGTACGCGCAACCCCATCATGCTCCGAGACCCTGAGTTCGGCCCCATGCGGCTTCGGGCTTTCGGCATGTTCAACCTTCGGGTGATCGATCCCGCCGCGCTGCTCAAGGAGCTGTCGGGTACAGATGGCTTGTTCCAGGTCGATGAGATCGAGAGCTACCTGAAGCGGAACATGGTCTCTCGCTTCAGCCAGGCCCTGGGCTCAAGCCAAATTCCTGCGCTCGACCTCGCCAGCAACTACGAGGTCGTGTCCCAAAGGGTCGCGCCCATGCTGGCCCAGGACTTCGTGGACGTCGGCATCGAGATCACCCAATTCGTGGTCGAGAACATCAGCTTGCCGCCCGAGGTCGAGAAGGTCCTGGACCAGCGGACCGGTATGGGCATCGTCGGCAACGTCCAGCAGTACGCTGCCTACCAGATGGCCAACTCGATTCCCGACGCCGCGAAGACACCGAACAGCATGGCAGGGGCCGGTCTAGGTATGGCGGCCGGGTTCCAGATGGCCAACCAGCTTGCGGGTTCTTGGGGCGGGTCTCCGGTCCATGCTCCGCCTGCCGCCGCTCCGCCTCCGGTTGGGCCGGCCCCAGCAAGCTCTCCGGCCGGCGACATGGTGGCCAGGCTTCAGAAGCTGGATGCGCTTCGGTCCGCTGGCGTGCTGTCGGACCAGGAGTACGCGAGCAAGCGCCAAGAGATCCTGGCCGAGATCTGAGGGGCCCTTCTCCGACGGGCGACCTGCGCTTCACTTCGCGCCTAGGCTAGGCCGGGATGCCGTGATCGTTGTGTTCGACCCAGGCTCGAAGCGCGAGGACCCGCTGGTCGTTGGGGGCGATGCTCTCCGCTCGACGCACGATGGAGCGAAGCAGCGGGATCTTCTCCTCGGCTGAGTAGTCTGGGTTGTAGAAGATCGAGCGAGCCAGCCCCACCATGTAAACGTGCTCCTCCGAGCATAGGGTGATGGCCTCTCGGAAAGCGTCCTCCGCGCTCTCGAAGTGGCCCTGGCCCAATAGCTGAACACCACGCTGGAAGGCCTCCTTGGATCGACCGCGCTCCGGCGTCTCGATGAGCTGCCCATCCGGGCCCCGCGGGGTGGGGGCCGCGAAGACCATGGGCTCGGCGGGACGCGAAGGCTGCCCCTGGGGTACGACGGGCATGATCGGCACTTCCTCCGAGACCGGGGGCGGAGGCGGCGGCATAGACGGAGAAGGAGCGGGCTGGAGGAGGGAACTGGAGCGAGGAGGCGCAGATACGTCGGCGACCTCGTCGAGAAGCTCCATGGGGGGCTCCTCGGCTTCGTCCTCCGCGCTCAGGGGTGCAGGGGCCTCGAAAGCAGGGGCAGAGCGCATGCCTTCGAATGGCTCGTCCTCTTCCGGGGAGGGCAGCTGGGATGCCCGGGCCTCGATGTCTTTGGTCCGCTGACGTTCTTCTCGAATTCGGGCTTCGAATTCGGCGATGCCTGGGGTGAAGTCCTCGATGGCTTCGCAGGTCCAAAGAAGCGCTAGGAGTTTGAGCGCGTCTTCCAGGGACATGTCTGCGATCTCTGCCGCGTCGGCCACGTTGTAGGCCCGGCCACCGTGCTCCAAGAAGGTGACCTCCCGAGGCTCGAGGACGAAGGTTTCTCCGATGTCCATGGGCTCGGTCCGGGTCTTGAAATAGCGCTCTTCGTTGTCGGTCACGATGGACGCGACGAGCTCGGGTCGGGCGTGTCGCTTGAAGCCCTCCGCCAACACCGGAAGAGGCTCCATGGTGAACTCTCGGCGCCCCGAGCTCGGGCCCCGCTCGAAGCGGAAAGTGGCCAGGTCGGCCTCGAAGCGGTCGACCAGCTGGAGCCGGGCATAGTCGGAGCGCTCCTCTTCGAGCTGCGCCTGGGTCATGGCGCCGGTCTGAACGAGGGCCGCGCCGAGATCGATGCCGTCCTCCATCGCGTTCATCGTCGCCTTCGCGTAGGCGTTCTCGTCCAAACGACCGGTGTCCACCAAGTGGCGACCGAAGCGGTCGCCGGGGATGCTAGTCCGCATCCGCACCGGCCGACCCGACTCGAACTCCAGCGTCCAAGTCTCGTCGCTCCGTTCAACGATGAGGAGGCCGTCCGCCCGATCGTCCCAGGCTCGATGAATGGCCTTCGTCATTCGGCCGGGATCGACGGCCACGTCTTCGGCGAAGTCGTCGATGGCGCCTGGGGGGGGGGTGGAAGGAGAGCTCACGGGCTCGGGCAAAGCGCTCCCCAACAGTCTTTGGGCCATCGCGCTGATGGCCTGCGCGTTGTTCGGGTCCTCGACGACGTGCAGCTCGGGCGACACTGCATTGGGCGAGGCTCCAAGGACCATGGTGGGCGCCGAGACGGAGAGTCCATCCAACACCTCTTGGGCCTCACGATCTCCGAGCTGTTGAGAGAGCACTAGCAAGTCCACGTCACCATCAGGCTCGGCGGCCTCCAGGGCCTCGGCCGAATCGAAGATCTGGACGCGACATTCGTTTCGACCCAGCAGGAAGCGAACCCGCTTGGCGAGGACCGGGTCCTGGGTGCACACGAGAACGGTCGTCATCGCCGGGAAGCTAACGATTTCGACGCCTTTGGTACAAGAGCGCAGCAGGACTGCTTTCCTCGGGCGCAGAGCCCGCGGGTGGTTCAGGGCCGAGAGGGGTGCCAAATGGCGCCTTTCGAGCTTCACTGCACTAGTGAGCAGCGTGATCGTCACGGGTGCCGGGAAGGGTATCGGTCGGGCCATCGCCTGCGACCTGGCCGCGCAGGGCTACGCAGTGGGCATTCAGGCCCGAAGCGAGGAGGACTTGGCCGAGGTCGAAGCCTCCATCGAGCGCCGAGGGGGTCGATCCCTGTCCGTGCCGGGCGACGCCCGAGACCCCAAGGCTGCTCAGGAGCTGGTGGACCGGACGGAGACCCGATTTGGTCCCCTTCATGCCGCCGTATCAAGTGCGGGTCGTGGAAGTGCTTCGCCGATCCTCTCGGTTGATCCCGAAGAGTTGCGAAGCTTGCTCGAACTCAATGTCGTGGGAGCACTGCATCTCATCCAGGCCGCCGGTCAGGCTATGAAGCGCTCGGGCGGGGGTCGAATCGTCGTCGTCGCATCGACCGTTGCCGTTCGCGGAGAGCCCTATGTGGCGGCCTATTCCGCTTCCAAGCATGCGGTTTTGGGCCTTGTCCGCTCAGGCGCCCTGGACCTTGCGCGCCACGCCATCACCTTGAATGCGGTCTGCCCTGGCTGTGTCGACACCCCCATGTTCGAGCGATCGCTTGAGAACATACAGGCGGCCACCGGTCGAAGTCGGGCCGAGGCTCGAGCCAGCATCGAGGGCAAGATTCCGATGGGTCGGGTTCTTCAGCCCGACGAGGTAGCGAAGATGGTCCGGTACTTGGTGGCTCCCGGGGCCGAGATGGTGACCGGCCAGGCCCTGATCGTGGATGGAGGTCAGACGGGGACTGGGGGATGACCCTAGGTTGCGGTGCTCCGGGCTGGCGGGCGCCGCGCCCTCGGCGCACCATCAGCGCCCGTGTTCTCCAGCCTCGAAGACCGCTTCGCCGAGGTCCTCAAGAAGGTCCGCGGCCAGGGCAGCCTTAACGAAAAGAACGTCAAGGAAGCGCTAAGGGACGTCCGGCTCTCTTTGTTGGAGGCCGACGTCCACTTCAAGGTGGTCAAGGACTTCGTCAATGAAGTGAAGGCCCGAGCCTTGGGCCAGGATGTCCAGGCCAGTCTGACCCCAGGCCAAGAGTTCACGCGCATCGTTGCCGAAGAGCTGACCAAGACGATGGGGGGCGAGAGCGCTCTCCTGGACCTGGCGCGGAAACCGCCCATCAAAATTTTGCTCATGGGTCTTCAAGGTTCGGGTAAGACGACCACCAGCGGAAAGCTCGCGCTTCGCATAAAGAACGAAGGCAAGCGGCCCTTCCTCGTCCCGGCGGACCTCCAGCGACCGGCGGCGGTGAAGCAGCTCCAGCAGGTCGGCCAACAGGTCGAGGTCGCGGTTCACGACACCGATGTCGGGTCCACGGTGGAGAAGACGGTCCAAGAGGCCTTGGAGGTCGCCGACCGCCGAGGTTACGAGGTCGTGATCGTCGATACCGCGGGCCGGCTCGCCATCGACGCGGAGCTGATGGAGGAGCTTCGTAGGACCAAGGAGGCGGCCGAGCCCCACTACACTCTGCTGGTCGTGGATGCGATGACGGGCCAGGACGCCGTGAACGTCGCGACCGAATTCAACCAGCAAGTGGGCATCGATGGCGTAGTGATGACGAAGCTGGACGGCGATGCTCGAGGCGGAGCCGCTCTCTCGGTCCGCGCCGTCACAGGGGCGCCCATCTACTTCGCTGGCTTGGGCGAGAAGATGGATGCGCTCGAGCCCTTCCATCCGGAGCGCATCGCTCAGCGAATTCTTGGCATGGGGGACGTTCTGGGGCTGATCGAGAAGACCCAGCAGGCCTACGACGAGAAGAAGGCCGAGAAGATGGCTCGCAAGATGAAGCGAGCCGAGTTCACCCTCGACGACTTCAAAGAGCAGATGGCGATGATTCGTCAGATGGGCGACATGAAGGAGCTGCTGGCCATGATTCCTGGGGCCAGCCAGGCCATGAAGAAGATGGGGGCGGCCGGGCCCGACCCCGACAAGGAGTTCCGAAGGATCGAGGCCATCATCAACTCGATGACGGCCAAAGAGCGGCACAAGCCGGACATCCTCAACGGGAGTCGGCGCAAGAGAATCGCCCTGGGTTCCGGTACCACCGTAGCCGAGGTCAATAGCTTCATGAAGCGTTTCAAAGACGCTCGCAAGATGATGAAGCGGATGTCCAAGATGGGTCCGGGGGCCATGAACCGAATGATGAAGGGAATGGGCGGCGGCCGAGGTCGCTTACCTTTCTGAAGTGGCGGCGCAGCAGACCATCGGCGTCCTGATGGGAGGCGTCAGCCGAGAGCGTGAGGTCTCGACCTGGAGCGGCGAGCAGATGCTCTCTGCCCTGGGCGAGCGCGGGTTGAGCGTGCGCATCGACGCCGAGGGCCTTTGGCGGGTTGGCGAAGGGCCCGTCGAGGGCTTCGGCTCTGCCCTGGAGCGCCTGCGCGGAAGCTGTGCAGCGGTGCTGATCGGTTTGCACGGACGCTTCGGGGAAGACGGAACGGTGCAGGCGCTGTTGGAGGCAGCGGGCCTCCGCTACGCGGGTTCAGGAGTGGCGGCCAGCGCACTGGCTCTCGACAAGCTGCGAAGCAAGTGGGTCTACCTCGGGGCCGGATTACCGACGCCGGCCTTTGTAGCCCGCTGCCAGGGTGACGAGGACGCGGCGGTGCTGAAGCGGGTCGAAGACCTGAAAGGGCCCTGGGTGGTGAAGGCGAGCCACGAAGGCTCATCCTTCGGCGTCCACATGGCGGACGATCTCGCTCGGGTCCGTTCCGCCCTGGCCGAGATCGAGGGGGAGGCTCTGGTCGAACAGCGGCTCGGTGGAAGAGAGTTCACGTGTGGCGTCCTGGAGGAGTTGGACGGAACGCCCTGCGCCCTTCCCGTGACCGAGATGATCACGCCTGACGATGCGCCGTTTTTCGACTTCGACGCCAAGTACTCGGGAGGCACCCAAGAGATCACGCCGGCCGAGGTCAGCGAGCGGTTGTCGAGCGACATTCAGGCCCTCGCCCTCGAGGCCCATCGGCGATTGGGTTGTCGCCATTTGAGTCGGACCGACTTCATGGAGGACGACGAGGGTCGCCTCAACATCCTTGAGACGAACACTCTACCGGGTATGACGAAGGGCAGCCTCGTCCCCCAAGCCGCGGCCGCGGCGGGCATGAGCTTCTCGGACCTGGTCGAGCGACTGGCCGAACTCGCCCTCAGAACCTGAAGCTGAGGACGGGGGCCGCGAAGGCCTTGACCTCTCGTCGCATCGTACGGGGCGCCGTCTGTAGCTTGAGCTCGTTGCTGGCCAGTCCCACCCCGAGCTGAACGGCGGCAGGGGTCAGGTTTTCCGTGGCCGCCCAGATGGCGCCAGCCGCGGCCACGTTCAGCAGGGCTCCCGCGATCCGAGGAAGCCACCCCGAGGCGGCGCGTTCGGAGCGAGCCAGGCTTCGGATCAGACCTCGCTTGGCCTCCAGGCGCCTCGCGCGGTCCTCGGGGTAGAGGGCATCGATGGCCTGGCCCATCCGTACGGCGCGCAAGGACTCCAGCGGTCGAACGAGAGAAAATGTGATGCCGACGGAGGCGGGGATGGCGGCATAGATACCTCGCTGGCGGTCTTCGGGGTTGTCCGCAACCGCGGCGAGGGTGGCTTGGCTGGCGACCAGGCCTCCGTAGATTCCGATCCAGCTGTATTGCCAGGCCCGGGCCTTGCTCTGGGCGCTAGCCAAGACATGGTCGAGACGGCGCTCTTCACCTTCGCCAGCCGTGGTGGCGCCTAGAGCGAAGCTGATCAGCAGGGCGTAGCTCATGGCACCGGTGTGGGCCGAGAACTAGACAGCGTCAACCTTTACTTGACATCGTCTAGTCGGAACATCGATGCTGCCTAGGTGATGAAGACTGTGGGCTATTGCTTCTCCATACTCCTGCTCCTCTCCTCGGCGGCCAGTGCCGAAGAAGAAGGGGCCTTGCTGGAGGTCCGAGTGGAGGGAGTTGAGGCCTCAAAGGGTGGCTCAATCCGCTGCGCCGTCTTCAATGAGGCCGGAGCAAGCGGCTTCCCTTCCACACCGGCCAAGGCCGTGGATCGCGCAGTGTTCAAGGTGTCAGCAGCCGAGAATCGAACCCAGCTTCGTGTGCCGGCTAAAGGCGTCTACGCCGTGTCCTGTAGCCACGATGCGAACGACAACGAGAAGATGGATACGAACTTCTTGGGGATCCCAAAAGAGGGTTGGGGCGTGAGCAAGGGCGTCCGTCCGTCCATGCGGGCACCTCGCTTCGAGGAGGCCAAGTTCGACGTGACCGGGAGCCCACAGGCCGTCGTCTTGAGGATCGGCTACTGAGTGGAACGAAGGCGGCCGTTTTTTCCATGGACCGAAGTCGCCAGGAGGTGAAAGCATCGAGATCCATGGAGGACACCCGCCGGTTGATCTTGGGTCACGCGGTCGACCTCGTCTCCGAAAAGGGGGTTCGAGACGTCAGTTTCCGCGAGGTCGCGCGTCGAGCCGGTGTGAGCCATCAGGCGCCTTACCACCACTTCGGCAACCTGCCCGGCATCCTCCGCGCCATCGCTGAGGAGGGCTTCGAGAGTCTGGGTCGAAAGCTCTTGCAGGCTTCACGAAAGAGC
The DNA here is from genome assembly GCA_039024635.1 of Myxococcota bacterium. GTDB lineage: Bacteria > Myxococcota > Kuafuiibacteriia > Kuafuiibacteriales > Kuafuiibacteriaceae > Kuafuiihalomonas. The sequence goes on from JBCCQA010000001.1 coordinate 55,253, forward strand.
GACCCGAGCGAGGCCCTGACCGCCTGCGGTATCGCCTACGTCAGCTTCGCCGTCGAAAACGTCGGCCACTTTCGGGTCATGTTCTCTCGCGGCCTGGTCGATCTGAGCGATGAAGAGAATCCCATCGAGAGCTCGGTCGACTGCTTCGGCGTTTTGCTCGAGGTCACGGAGCGAGTCTGGAAAGAAGGACACGGACGGACGATGGATTCGGAAGGCCTGGCCCACGTCTGCTGGTCGACCGTCCACGGTCTGGCCACGCTCCTGACTGAAGGCGTCATCCAGCGAAAGAGCAAGCGCGAAGTCAAAGCAGAGATAAAGCTCGTAGTCGAAGGCCTCACCGCCCTCGTCAAGGAAACGAAGTAGGCCCCCGGTCACAGCGAGGCGAAGCAGAACGTAGAAGGGTGGCTCGGGCTACGCCCGAGCCGGGCCCCTACGGATCGACCTTTAACGCTTGATGTTGATGGTCTCCGCCATCAGCTCGTCGGCGGTGGTAATGGTCCGGGTGGAAGCCTGAAAAGCGCGCTGGTCGTTGATCAGGTTGACGAACTGAGCCGAGAGGTCGACGTTGGACTGCTCGAGAGCGCCACCAAGGATCTGGCCTCGGCCTCCCGAGTTGGCAAACCCGATGAGCGGCTGTCCGCTCTCGAGCGTCTCGCTGAACAGAGTGCCGCCGTTTCGTCGCAAGCCCTCTTGGTTGGTGAAGTCGGCCAGGGCGACCTGGCCGATGACCAGCAGCTGGTTGTTGTCGTAGGATGCTCGAATCGTTCCATCGAGATCGACCTGGAAGCCCGTGAACTCGCCCGGCGCGTAGCCGTCTTGGCTGATATCGTTGACCGAGAACGTCTGTGCGAACTGGGTCGAGCCGCTGGCGCTAGTCGCGCCGTCTGTGGTGAGGCTCTCGCCGAAGTTGAAATCGATGGTCTGGGCCGCCGCCCCTCCAGCGAACTGGATCGAGTTGCTAACCTGTGTCTCGGTGAGGAGCTCACCACCCGAGTTGAAGCTGACCGTACCTTCGGCGAAGACGAAGGGCTGACCAGGCGTGCCACCCTCGACCTCGTCTCCGGGAGCGGTGGCCGTCCAGGCCCAGGTGTTCTCTCCCGACACCGGGTCCGTGCCGGTCTTGGTAAAGAACACTGAGACCTGATGAGCGTTGCCCAAGGAGTCAAAGACCGTGAGCGAAGTCGAAGCGTCGGTCGAACCCTCGATGTCGGTGATGTCGAAGCCTCCCGGAGTTACGGGGAGGATGTTGCCGTCGTCTCCGTTGACGGGGAGCTGAACGAAGAGGTCGACCTCGCTCGTCCGCTCGGGCGAGATGTTTCGAGTCGCTGCCTGAAGATCACCGACCACGGTGCCAATGTTGCCGTTGGCGTCGGCTTGATAGCCCTGAAGGCGGAGGCCAGACTGGCCCTCTCGGACGAGGAAGCCCTCGGAGTCGGTCGCGAACTGGCCGGCCCGAGTGTAGAAGTTGCCGGTCACACCGTTGAAGCTCCCGTTGAGCACGAACATGCCGCGACCCTGGATGGCGAGGTCGGTGGAACGAGCGGATCCGATGACCGCGCCCTGTCGGAAGATTTTCTCGATTCGCGAGAGCTGTACACCGCTGCCGAGATCGCCAACTCCTGGCAGGTTCTGGGCCAGAAGGTCTTCAAACTGGGAGCGAGAGCCCCGATGGCCCACGGTGTTCACGTTGGCGATGTTATCGGAGGTGACCGCGATGGAGCGGCTCATCGCCGAGAGGCCGCTCAGGCCGGAGTACAGAGAGTTCGAAAGTGCCATGATGGGTGTCCTTTTCCTTTTTACAAAATCTCGAGAATGTCGCGGGGCAGCACGAGCTGCTCTCCGACCTGAAGTTCGGCCGAGCCGTTTCGGAAGACCACGCGGTCCACCGTTCCCACGCTGCTCGTACTGTGGCCGACGGCTTCGCCTTCGGCGTCTTTGGCCACGAGCTCGAACACGTAGCTGCCAGGGTCGACCCGATTGCCGCTGCTGTCGGTCCCATCCCACTCGACCTGATGATCGCCGGGCTCGAGCGTTGTGAGCTCGATGGTCCTGATAGTCGCACCGTCCTCGTTCTTGATAATGACTTCGACCGTCTCGGCAGCGCCGGTCAGAGTGAAGTCCAGTTCGGGTGTGGAACCGTCGCGCAGTTCGACTGAATTGCCGGGCCATCGAATGTCTCGGCCGATGAGCTCGGTCGTCTGGTTGTTGATGAGGCCGGCCACGCCCCCGCCGAGAACGTCAATGCCTTCGTTGACCTGGGCCAGCTGCTCTAAGCTGGAGAATTGGGCGAGCTGGGCCACGAACTCGGTGGAGTCCGCAGGGTCGAGTGGGCTCTGATTTTGCAGCTGAGTGAGGAGCAGGGTCAGGAACTGATCCTGCGTCACTTCCTGGTTAGGGTTCGTGGGTGCCGTCTGCTGGGGCTGCACCGAGCCCGCCAGCTCTCCGATTCCGGTCGTCATCGTCGTTTCTCCTGAGCCCGACGCTCCAGTCGTGGCTCGATTTCGATACGGACATCGGCCACTTCGACGGGAAGTTCAGTCAGAACTGTCTCGATTTCGGGCATGAGCTTTCGTAGCTCTTGACGGGCCCTCATGTTGTTCACCACGAAGGCGACCTCATGGGCGCCTCCGGCCACAGGTTGAAAGCGTAGACGCATGGGGACCGCCGCCTCTTCCAGGACGAGGTTGAGGGGAAGCCTTGAGGCGTTCCGGTTCGTCATGCGTTCCCTGAGTTCGGCCATCATTCGTCGACTGGCCTGGCTCAGCTGCGTCTCTTGCGCCCGCTGGGCCGAGGCGGCCTGGGCTTCGGCCAGGGCCTGCGCTGCATGTCGTCCCAGACCTCGACGCCCATCGCCACCCTCGGAAAGCCCGGAGGAGCCCAGCTCGAGCTCGGCTTCGCTCTCATCGACTTCAGTCTCGACGGGCTCCTCGATGTCTAGGTCGAGCTCCAGGTTCGCTTCTCCTTCCACTGCCGGAAGGGTAGACTCAGCTGCAGTGTGCTCGGCCACTGTCTGCTCCGCCGGCTTAATCTCGATCGAGGCACTCGTTCCCGAAGGCGCGCGCTCCAGGCCTTTCAGATAGTCGACGAGCTTACGGACGTTGAGCTGCTCTTCGGTGAGCCGAGCCGGTGCCGAACTTGGGACTACCAACTTTGGCGTCGCCGATTTGTCGGCCGAGCTGGGGTTCTTCGGGCCCCCCTCCAAGGGCAGCTTGTCGAGCCCGACGGGAAGAGATCCGGCGAGCTCACCTGCGCTGGTGAAGATCGGCTCGTCGATGAGCTCGGCCTCGGTCAGGCCCGGTTCACTCTCCGAGTCTTCGAGCTCAGCCGATGCCAGCCAGCTAAGGAGCTCGGATTCGAAGGCCTCTTCCACCTTCGCTACGTCTTGACCGAGCTCGGAAAGCTCCGATTCAACGTTTGGTGTCTGTCTTGGGGTCGTAGGGAGGGGCTGGATGTCCATTTGCAAGAAACCATCGGCTCAAAGCGGCAGCTTTGGAGGCGTTCATGTTGGCGATGACCGCGGCGGCCTTGCGCATGTTCATGCCGTGCAAGATCTCTGCTGCCGTCGCAGTGGTGAATTTGTCGAGGTACGGTGCCGCGTCCTCGGGCTTCATCTTTTCGACTGTTCGAATGAGCTGGAGTAGCCGGGCCAGCTGTTCTTCGCTCGCCTTGCGGCCGCTTCGGCTTTGGGCCTCTTCCAGCTCTTTGAGCTTGCTGGATAACTCCAAGAGCCTCATCTCCAGCTTCTGGCGGGCAACGTCCAAGTCGAGTTGGGCCTGTTCCATCTCCGCCTCTCTCTTCTCCAGATCTCTTTCTCGCTCTTGGAGGGCGAAGGAGAAGTCGAGGGCTTGGGCCTCTGCACCCTTCGGGCTCTCGACCTTCTTGCGGCGAGCATCGTCTTCGTCGGCCGCGACGGCTTGGGCGCTTCCCAGGAGCATGAGGGCGCAGGTCATGGAAGGCAGCTTGCTCATACGAGAGGTCCTTCTTCGCCGATGATGGCCTCCAGGCCTGCCAGGTCCTCGACGGAGTCTCGAGCGACGCGTCGATCTTGACGAAAGAAGTCCACGATCCGGGGCTGGAGACGGACGATCCTGTCGGTCTCCGGGTCCGTCCCCTGTCGATAGGCCCCGACCTGGATGAGGTCTCGCACTTCTTCATAGCCGGCAAGAATGCTGCGAACGCGCCCCGCAACTTGGGCGTGGGAAGGGTCCACGATCTCGTTGGCGAGCCGTGACAAAGAAGCGGAGATGTCGACGGCCGGGAATCGATGAGTCTCGGCAATGCGTCGAGAAAGAACGATGTGGCCGTCCAGGATGGACCGTGCCGCATCGGAGATGGGTTCGTTCATGTCGTCTCCGTCGACGAGAACAGTGTAAAAGGCCGTCAAGGAACCTCGAGCACTGGAGTTTCCGGCTCGTTCCAGGAGTCGAGGGAGGAGTGAGAACACGGAGGGGGGGTAGCCTCTCGTCGTGGGAGGCTCGCCTCCGGCGAGTCCGACCTCGCGCGCGGCATGAGCGAGTCGGGTCAAGGAGTCCATCATCAAGAGAACCTTGCGGCCCCGCTCTCGGAAGAACTCGGCCACGGTCGCGGCCAAGAAAGAGGCCCGAATCCTCAGGATGGGTGCCGAATCTCCCGTCGCCACGATGACGACGCTCCTGGCCAAGCCCTCGGGGCCCAGCTCCTCTTCGATGAAGCTTCGGACCTCACGACCTCGTTCGCCGATTAGCGCTACCACGTTGACGTCGGCGCTCGAGAATCGTGCCAGCATGCCGAGAAGCGTGCTCTTTCCTACGCCAGCTCCGGCGAATAGACCCATTCGCTGACCCTCACCGACCGTTGTCATGAGGTCGATGACCGAGACGCCTGTGTGGATGGGGGAATCGATGGGCCGCCGAGCCATTGGATTGGGCGCCGTCTGATAGAGAGGCACCCGAAACTCGCCCTCCCGGAGGGGTCGATCATCTATCGGTCGTCCAAGCGGGTCGAGGACGCGACCCAGGATTTGTTCACCCAAGAGCTGAACGTCGGTCATGCCTTCGGGAATGACGGGGTCTCCTGGTGAGACGCCTCGTGGCTCGGCGAAGGGCGCCAAGACTGCATCGCTTTCCTTGAACCCGATGACCTCAGCCAGGAGATCCTCCGAATCCCGCGAAGGGATTCGAAATATGGCCCCCGTCCGAGCACCGGGAAGTCGGGCCTCAAGGGTCGATCCGTTGAGTCTTCGCAGAGCCCCCCCCACCCTTGGGCGCTCTTCTTCGATGACGGACCGGCAAAGCCGTAGGTCGAGCGCCACGCCTCAGCCTCCGCTTTCCAGACCCATCGCCTCCATGAGGAGGTGCTTGAGATGCTCGAGTCGGCGGGACAGACGCATGTCCACGGTGGCGTCGCCCCGCTGAAGTAGGTAGTCGCCGTCGGCCAAGGCTCCATCGGGTTCGAGCTGAACCCCGGCGAGTCCCAGGCGGGCCTGCAGGACGCCGACCTGATCCATCAGGGGCTGGAGGCTGGCCGTTGGGCAGAGGATGGTGAGTGGCTCCGTCCCGTCCACTTGGGCCAGACCGCTGGTGAGTGCGTTGGCGATGGCTTCGAAGTCGACGGACAGTTTCTGCCGGAGCACGTGCTCGGCCAGCATGGCGGCGAGCTCCAAGGCCTCCCGGTCGGCCGTCATCTCGGCTCGATCCAGACCTCGGCGAAAGGCATCGACTGTACCTCTGACCTGAGCCCGAAGATCGCTGAGCTCGGCCTCGTAGCGACGCTGAGCCTCTTCCCTTCCCTCTGCCTGACCCTCTCGTCGGGCCTGCTCGACTGCCACTCCGGTGTCGACCTCCTTGGTCTTCGCTTCCTTCTCGCGAAGGACCGAGGGCGTAACCTCCGGAAAGAGCGCGGGCCGAACGGAAGAGGGGTCGAGCCTCTCCTTGGGGATCCAGGCGATGGTCGGCTGGTCGGTGGCGCGAAAGGAGACCGACTGCCAGTCCTTGTCAGACGAAGGCATCCTCGGCTCCCTTCGCGACGTCGATGTCGCCATTCTCGATCATCTGAAGAGCGACCTTCACGATCTCGTTTTGAGCCGTCTCGACTTCGGAGAGCCGGACCGGACCCATGTTCTCGATGTCCTCTTCGATCATTTCACGCGCTCGCTTCGAAAGGTTGCCGAAGAAGTGGTCGCGCAGATCCTCGTCTACGGCCTTGAGTGCCAAGACCAGGGTGTCCCGCTCCACTTCCTGCATCAGGGCCTGAATGCCCTTTCCGTCCACGTTCACGAGGTCGTCGAAGACGAACATGAGTCCTCGAACCTCTTCCGCCAGCGCTTCGTCGACTTGCTCCAGCTCGGACATGAGCGTCTGCTCACGCGCCTTTTCGACCTGGTTCATGATCTCGGCCACCATGTTGATGCCGCCGACCTTCTTGGACAGGCCCTTGCCCATCAGCTGGATCTCCGAGATCAAGGCCTGCTCGACGAGCTCCAGGACGTCGGGGCTCACGGTGTCCAGAGTCGCGAGTCGGCGAAGGACGTCGGACTGCACACTCTCGGGCAGCTGAACCAAGACCTCAGCCCCTCGCTCGGGGGGCATATGGGCCATGATCAAAGCCATGGTCTGGGGATGTTCCTTCCGGATCAGGTTGGAGATGGTGCCCGCGTCCACGTCGGCGAGGGTGTCGGTGAGGCCGCTCTCGTCGTCTAGGAACTCCTTGGCTTTCTGGGCGCCGAGATTCCGGGCGGCAAGCATGGTGACGTACTCTTGGCCGCCGCGAAGCTCGGGGTTGCCGCGCTCCATCTCCATCATGAAGTCCTGGAGGACCGCGTCTACCTGCTGTGAGCTGAGGTCGGAAACCTGCTTCGCCGAGACGGAAAGCAGCTTGATCTCTCGCCTCGAAAGGCCTTTGAAGGCTTCGGAAGCCGCCTTTTCTCCCATGTGAAGAAAGATGACCGCGGCACGCTCGGCGCCTGTGAGCTGAGACTTACCCATTGCCGTGGTTCTCCTGGGTGGGCGCGAGCCACGTCTTGAGGACGTCGACAGTGGCCTGCACGTTGTTGTCGGCCAGCTCTCGGACCTGGTCCTTCAGGTGCTTGGGGCGCTTCTCGGCCTGGATCTGCTCTTCGCTCATCTCGGCCCGAGCGGCTGCAGCCCGGGTGGCGGCGGCCGCGGCCTCCACTCTGCGTTGGCGACGCCGCTCAGAGGCGAAGACGGTGAAACCAATGGCCAGCGCAGCAAGGAATAGGAGGCCCGCCAACGGGATCCAGGTCGGCAGACTGGCCACGCTGGCGGTGGCCATGGTGCCGACGGTGACATCGTCGGGGCGGGTAAAGGGCGCGAACATCACCTCGAGTTCGTCCCCCCGCTCCGCGTCGAAACCGATGGCCTTCTCGATGATCTTGGCGATAGCTTCCTGCGACGGGAGGGTTCGCTTCGGCGTACTGACTTCTTCCTCACCGTCCTCCGTGGCGTTCTCCTGTTCCGGATCGAGGGGGTCCGAGGGCGGAGCAGTGTCCAGAAGAACGGCCACCGACAGTCGCTGCACCTGACCCATCGGTCGTTCGACCTTCCGAATGGTGCGCGGAATGGCGAACTCGCTTTCCGTGGTGGTGCGGGCGGCGGTGGCATTGGATCCTGGACCAGCGATGTTGGATCCGTCGGGTCGGGTCGGGAGATTGCCGGCCGTGCCCGCCAGACCGCCACCGGTGTTCCGAGTCTGGTTGGTGTTCTCTTCCAGAGTACGTTCGCTTCGGAGTGTACTGTTGTCGGGGTCGTAGTTCTCTTGGGTTTCTTCGACCCGAGAAAGGTCGAGCTCTGCTGTGACTCGTGCCACTGCTCGGCCTGGACCGACGAGGGGCTCCACCAGGTCGATGATTCGACCTTCGAGCTGCTTCTCTACCTCACGGGCCAGACCGAGCGCTCGATTGCCGGCGCCGATGCCGTCTCTGCCCGGGGCAGGGCCGATGAGGCGGCCGTTGCCGTCCAAGACAGCAACGCGCTCAGAGGGGAGGTTCTCGACCGAGCTGGAGACGAGGTGGACCACGCCTTGGGCCTGGCGAGGGGTCAGGACTCGCCCCGGCCGAAGCTTGATGTAGACCGAGGCCGAAGGTTCGGTACGGTCCCGGGTGAAGACCGAGTTGTCGGGGAGAGCCAGATGGACACGGGCCGAGTCCACCTCGGGCATCTGGGCGATCGTGCGGGCGAGCTCGCCCTGCATCGCTCGACGGTAGTTCACCCGTTGGGCGAAGTCCGTCATCATCAGGTTGCCCTGATCGAAGAGCTCGAAGCCTACGCCTCCACCGCGAGGGAGGCCGGCCGATGCCAACTCCATTCTGATTCGACCAATCTCAGCCCGAGGGACGTCGATTCGCGTTCCGCCGTCCCGCAGCTCGTATGGGATGTCCCGAGCGTCGAGCTCCTCGGTCATTGCTTGGGCGTCGCCTGGATCGAGCTGCGTATAGAGCGGTGCGAAGTCCACCTGGTCAGGACCGAAGGTGAACATGGCCGAGGTGCCGATGAGGACACAGACCGCCGTCACGAACAGGGCACGAAGAAGCGGCGTGGCTTCGGTCCAAAGAGCCTTGATGCGTTCCATGGTTCAGTCGCTTCAGAACTGGAGGTTCATCATCTCGCGGTATGCTTCCACCGCCTTGTTTCGGACTTGAGCCGCAAAGCGGAAGCTCAGGTCGGCCTTGGTCAGCGCGATCATCGCGGTGTGGATTGAGCCTCCGCCCACCATCGCTTCGCTGCTCTTTGCGTCTGCCTCGCTCATGGTGGCGCGGACCGATGCCAAGGCCTTGGAGAAGCCGGTCGAGTCTTGCTTCGTGGCCGAAGAGATGGCCTGAGCCTCGGTGTCGAGTCGAATCGCGTTTACCATCAGATGCTCCTACCGATGTTGAGCGCGCGCTCCGCCATCTGACGAATGCCGCTCGTGACGTTGAGGTTGGCTTGGTAGCTGCGCATGGTCGTGATCATGTTCACCATCTCTTCGATGGTGTTGATGTTGGGCATAGCTACGTAGCCGCTGGCGTCGGCGTCGGGATGATCGGGTCGGTAAACGAGTCGAGGTGGCGCCCTATCTTCGGTCACGCCATCTACCCGAACCGAGCGCACCGAGTTCATCGCGTCGTCGAGGAAGAAGTCGAACTGACCTCGTGCGACTTCGTCGTGAACGACGACGTCTCGACGTCGATAGGGGCCGCCGTCTTCGGTGCGGGTCGTCTGCGCGTTGGCAAGATTGGCCGACGCGACGTCGAGCCGGGTCTTCTGTACGGAAAGCGCCTGTCCCGAAAGGCGAAGCGAGTCGAATACGGACAGCATCAGCGTGATCCCTCGTCGATCGCGTAGCGCATCAGCCCGAAGTTCCGATTCAGGACTTCGGTCCCCAGATCGAAGAAGACCTTGTTGGCCATGGCTCGGGTGATCTCTAAGTCGAGGTCGACCTGGTTACCGTCCAGGTTGGGAGAGACGCTGTAGTCAGGCGTAGGAAGAGGGTCGCCGGGCATCGGTCCAAAGTGGGCCCGATGCTGGAGCTCTGCTCGCAGACTGTCATCGAAGTCGAGATCCGTAGGGACGTAGCCGGGCGTATCGACGTTGGCGAGGTTGGAGCTCAGGAGGCCACCGCGCTTGCTCGAGAGATCTAGGGCTCTTTCGAGCCAAGGGGTCATTCCATCGACGGGGATCATCAGAGTTCTCCTTTGTGTCGTCCGGCACTCACGTTGAAGTAGGCCAGGCGGCGCTCCAGCTCGGGCTGGAGCTTGGTTTGCTTGAGCTCAGGGGACACGGTCACGACGACGCGCGGAATGTGCTCGTGCCGAAGGCGGCCGTGTAGGCGACCTTCGTCCATCTTGGAGAGCAGTGAGGCGAGCTGTTCTTGGCGGTCGACCGACCACCAGTGGACATTGAACAGGGCCCAGGTTCCAGCTACGTCGGGAGATACTTCGCCGGAATCGTCGACAGCTTCGAGTAGATCTTCGGCGTCGACTGCGGTGTGACAAGTTCGGCAAGGCAGCTCGCCTCGGCGGCCCAGTCCGTGAAGGCGCTGAATGATCCAGCCCCCATCTTGGTTGTCGGCGCGCAGGAGCACCGGAGAGTCAGAGAGGGCGATGCCTCGCAGCGCGGGCTCTAGTTCGGCGAGCTCGGGACGACGACCCACCGCGAGCAGGCTGCCATTCACGCGCAGGGCGAGGCCGGTATCTTTGGTTGCAGTCTCCATCATGATTCCTTCAGCCACCAGCGCTTCTCGCCGCCGACAGCACGTCGACCAGGCCGTCACTGGGGCCGGGCGCGACGTCCATACCCATGCGCTTGGCCTGCCAACGCAGGCGTGGAGTGACGAGGTCGGGCGTCTTCTCGAGGGCTACGGGGAAGAGCTTCCGAGCGCAGTTGGACTCGCCTCGCACACACGAAGAAAGGACGCGAATCACTACGCCAGGCGTATCGATCGTCGGGATGTGGGTCCCGGACAGTGCTTCGACTAGGCTGTCGGCCGCCGCCTCCCGGCGTCCGAGCTGGTCCTCGACTTTGGCCTTGGCCAAGTGCCAGGCGAAGCGCGGATCGCCCTCAGGGAAGCGGTCACGAGCCTCTTCGAGCTTTCGAAGCGCGACCTTCTTCTGACCCTTCTCTAGGGAGAGGGCAGCCGCCACCAGGTCGACCCGCCAGCGAAGTGGATCTCGGGCCAGCTGGGTCGCGAAGTAGCGCTCCACCAAAGCCGCTCTGTAGTCGTCGCCCGCTTCGGCATAGGCCTCGGTGAGGAGGGCTGCCACGCGGCCTTTGAGCTTGGGGCGAATCTCTCGGGCCAGGACGCCCTTCAGCATGGCCCCGGCCAGGGCGTAGAGACCGAGACGATGGGTCGCGTCCGCGATGAGAAGTTCCGTCTCGTCGTCCAGGATCTGGTCTTCACTCATAGGGGCCAAGTGTTCCTGGTAAAGGTCGGCAATGCCCTTCCAGTTTCGGTGGCGGGCGAGTCGCTCGACTCCAGCGCGGGACACCTCTCTGAGCAGGGGGCGCTGGGTGGCTGGATTTCGAAAGAGCGGCGGCGTCTGAAGGCTCCAAAGACGAGCGGGAGCGATCGCTTGTTCTGGGACACCGGTCATCATGTAGAGGTAGGTAAGGGCGAAGGCGGCCTCGCGCTTTTCGGAGGGGCAGGCGGGTCGCTCGATGGCCAAGGTCAGTGTGCGCTCCATGGCCCGGTTGTTCCGGGTCCTTAGGAAGGCGCGCCGAAGACGAATGTGGGCGCCCAGGCAGGCGTCACGGGTCTTGACCCGGGCCAAAAGCGTGCTCGCCTTGCGCCACCCGTTCTTCATGGCTGCAATGTCGGCCAGGCGAATGCGGGCCGCCGCGCTTGCCGGCCCGCGGCCAGAACGAACGCCCCAACTGAAGAAACGCCGAGCTCGTTCCATGTCGCCTCGGGCCAGTGCCGTCTCTCCGGCGTGGGTGAAGGCACGAGCGGGGGCCGACTCGGGTTGGTTGAAGGTGGAGTAGACGCTCTCTGCAATGGCCATTGCCTTTTCGGAAGTTCCAGCCCCGAGCGCAGCCCTCGCCCGCAGTTCCAGAGCGACGGCTCGCATTCGGTCCGTGGTCGCCAGCTCAGAGAGAGGGGCGAGCAGGTTTTCCGCGTCGGCCCATCGACCCCGCAAGGTCTCCAGATTGGCGAGGGCAATGGCCTGGTGAAGCTGGAGCGACTTGGCCTTGAAGACCGGCGCCGTCAGCATGACCTCGGCTTCGGGGAGGTAGCGGGTCCTGGCCAAGACTTCGCCCGCCACCAGTACGGCTCGAGCGAAGGCTCGTGGACGGTTGGGCCAAGGGTGACGAGGGTCGAAGCGAAAGGCCCATACCTCGAAGGGACCAAGGTCGGCGGAAGCTCTAAGAGCCGTGGACGCCAGCTCGGCCGCCAGGTGGTCGGCACACTCCGGGCTTTGAACGAGGTGGAAGCGTTCAGTGACGTCCTCCGTCGGTTCGGCCCAGCCCAGCATGGCCCGAGCTTGGTTTCCGGCACATGGAGCATCGCCGGGCTCTCTTGGGATGGACGTAGGCAGGGCTTCGGGGAGCCAGAGGCCCGGCGTCCGACCAAAGTAGCCGTTTCGTTCCGGGGGCGGTGTGTCGGCGCGGGCTCGAAAGGTGAAGGCGAAAGCTCGGGGCTCCTCGATGTCGTCCACGCTGATGTCGACCGCGTCCGAGGCCAATCGGAGGTCCAGGGTGAGTTTCCCATCGACATACCCGTCGCGGGCGACTCCGATCATGTAGGAGCCGAGCTGGGCCTCCAGAGCCTGGATCACGTCCTGTGGCGGAGAGCCGATGACCAGACGAGCCACCCGATCTCCGGCCAGGTGACGGAGCTCTATCTTCGTCGTCAGGTCCGGCGCCTCTAGCACGACCACCTGCTTGGGCTCGGCCAGTTGGGCGACGGACGTCGACGCGACGAGTGTGAGGAGCGCGAAGCTCACACCGAGACACTATTCAAGGATGATGCCAGCGCGATGAGGGCCCGGGGCCGTATCAGAACGATGCACTGACTCGATAAGTGTCGGGATGTCGGATTTCAGGCTGTCGGGCCTGCGTCGATCGTCAAAGGGCTGGCATCAGCTGGCGGACTCGAAGAGCTCGCGGTTCTTTTTGATCTTCTCGATCAAGGTCGTCCTCTTCATCTGTAGCAGACGGGCAGCCTGAGAGCGGTTGTCGTCACACTTGTCCAGCGCCCACTGAATGAGGCGGTTCTCGTACTGGCGAACCGCGTCGGCTAGACTCTTACCCTCCTCTGTGACTGCTTCGACGCCCTGGTCACCCATACTGATCTTCACAGGCGAGCTGTTCTCAGCCGAGGCCGCCTTGCTATTGAGGATCCGGGGCGGGAAGTGGGCCGGTTCGATGAGAGTGCCTGCCGGATACATGACAGCCGTACGCTCCACCAGGTTCTCCAGCTCACGAACGTTGCCCGGCCAGTCATAGCGCCGCAGGGCCTGAAGGGCCTCGGGACTGAACATCGGGGCCGTCTGATTCATCCGTTCAGCCACCCGGTCACAAAAGTGGTCGATGAGGATGGGAACGTCGGCCGGTCGCTCCCTCAAGGCGGGAATCATCAAGCTGACGACGTTCAGTCGAAAGTAGAGGTCCTGGCGGAAACGGCCGTTCTCGACCTCCTCGTGCAGCTCCTTGTTCGTGGCCGCGATGAAGCGAACATTGGCCTGCTTGACGACGCTACCTCCAACCGGGGCGTAGACCCGCTCTTGGAGCAGATGGAGAAGCTTGGCTTGAAGCTCGGGCTTCAGCTCCCCGACTTCGTCGAGGAATAGGGTTCCTCCCTGGGCCTGTTCGACCTTGCCCGCGTGACCCGTGGCACCAGTGAAGGCGCCTTTTACGTGGCCGAAGAGTTCGTTCTCTAAGAGGTCGGCCGGTATGGCTGCGCAGTTCAATTCGACGAAGGGCCCGCTCGCACGGCGCGACTGCCGGAAGATCTGCCGAGCGACGGCGCTCTTGCCGGTACCGGTCTCGCCTTCGATTAGGACCGTCGCATCCGTAGCGGCCAGACGGTTGAGCGTGACCAAGAACTCTTCCAGCCATTCTGGGGAGCCCACGAGACCATTAGGAACCACCTCGCCCGGCGCCTTCTGGACGGGGGCCGACATCGCTGCTCGTCGCTTGACATTCTGTTGGGCCGTGACAATCGCCGCCTTCAGCTCCTCGATGCTGACCGGCTTCTCGAGGAAGTCTGCCGCTCCGTGCTTCATAGCCTCTACCGCAACCGAGACCGAGCCATAGCCGGTTAGCATGATGAATGGAGGCTGAGGTCGCATGTTGGCCGAGAATCGGAGCACGTCCAGTCCATCGACTTCGGGCATGTGCAGATCACACACCACGACGTCGTAGCTCTCCCTTTCCAGCTGCTTGATGCCCGCTGCCCCTCCTTCCACGGCGGTCGCTTGCACGCCCGCCCTGGTCAGGCCGCGGCTGATGAAGCGTCGGAGGTAGTCGTCGTCGTCGACGACGAGAACCCGGGTCGGCAACTCCTGTGCGTTGGCCACACCCCTATAGAGCAAGGCTAGGGCTCGCGTGCAATGCCGGACCGCCTCAGAACGAGACGGTCTTTCCCCCCTTCGAGCCCTGGGCGGCGCGTTTCGAGACCAAGGGAGTCAAAAAAACCGATCCGCGTCGGTGCATTGACGGCGCCAGCAGTCGGAGTTTCGACAAGTCGGGGTCCGTATCCTCCTGAAACGGCCTCCATGACCTGGCACGATGTGTGCTCCTCCCGGGCCCGAGCCGCAAGGCCGTGAGGAAGCATGTCCAGCGAAGAGCCCTCGAAGAAGTCAGCCCTCGTACCCATTCTGATCATCACCAACGTCTTGTCCTTGGGCGGGGTGGGGGCCGTTTGGTTCCTGGGTCCCCAGGTCACGGCCCCGGCCGAAGCGAACGAAGGGGGGGAGGAAACCGAAGATCCTGAGGCGGAGAGTGCCAGTGGCGCCGACTTCGGCATTCCGGTCGCGGTCGGCACCTTCACGATCAACCTCGCCGACCAGGATGGGCCCCGCTACCTTAAGGTCGACGTCAAGGCCTCGGTCAGCAGCGAGAAGACGAAGGAAGAGGTCGAGCATCGAGAACCGCAGATGCGGGACATAACGATCTCATACCTGTCCAGTCTCACACTATCCGACACCAAAGGCGCCCGTGCCAAGGAAGACATCCGCGAGAGCCTCCGAAAGCGGATGAACAACATGCTTCAGACGGGAGAGGTCGAAGACATCTTCTTCACCGAGTTCGTCACTCAGTAGGTCATTCGTGGAGAACGTCCTTTCACAGAACGAGGTCAATGCCCTCATCAACTCTGTCAACAAGCGGGAGTCCAACAAGGACACCGGGGAGACGGGATCGAGAGACGGAACCAAGCAATACGACCTCACCAGCAACGACCGCATCATCCGTGGTCGTATGCCTACGCTGGACATCCTGAATCAGCGACTGGCGCGCTTGATGCGGATCTCCTTCTTCAACATGTTCCGGAAGAGCGTCGACGTGCATCACGACGCCACACACCTGCTGAAGTACTCCGAGTTCATCAACTCGGTATCGGTGCCGGCCTGTCTGAACGTTTTTCGGATGCCTCCCCTCCGGAACACCTGTCTGGTGTCCGTCGACTCCGCCCTGATGTTCGGCTTGGTGGACTGGGTCTTTGGGGGAGCCGGATCCTGGTACCGAGTCGAAGGCCGCGACTACAGCTCGATTGAGCTGAAGCTGATCCAACAGGTTGTTTCCATGGTCCTCGCCGATCTGGGCAACGCCTGGGAGCCGGTCATCGACATTCGTCCCGAGTACATAAGGACCGAGGTGAACCCGCAGTTCGCGGCCATCGCCGCACCGACAGACGTTACGGTTCTCATCGTATTCGAGGTCGAGCTCGAGGCGACCACGCGGGGGAAGATCTCTGTTCTCATTCCCTACAGCGTGATCGAACCGATCCGTGCACTGCTCTCCTCGGCTCTGCAGACGGAGCGCAACGCCGAAGACAATCACTGGAAAGACACCATCGTGAAGGGCATCAGCGAGCTCGACGTCGAAGTGAAAGCCATCCTCGGCGAGGGCGCCATCACGGTCGGAGAGCTCCTGAAGCTGCAGGTCGGGGACACCATCCGCCTCGATCAGGACGCCGAGAAACCCCTCCGTATCTTCGTGGAGGGTGTGCACAAGGCCGACGCTCGGCCGGTGCAAAGCCGCGGCTGCGCTGCCGTTCGGCTGGAAGACGCGCTGCGCGAAAGCACAGACAGTGAGGAATCGAAATGACGACTGAGACCGAAGAGACCCCCTCCGTAGAGGAGACCGAAAACAAGAAGGAAGGCGGAGCTCGCAGCCTCGATCGAGTGATGGACATTCCCCTCGTGGTGTCGGTGGAGCTCGGCCGTACCAACATCCAAATCGGAGAGCTGCTCTCCCTGGCCCAGGGTTCGGTCGTCGAGCTCGCCAAGCTGGCTGGAGAGCCGCTGGACGTCCTGGTCCACGGAAAGCTCGTCGCTCGCGGCGAGGCGGTCGTGATCAACGACCAGTTCGGTGTCCGCCTGACCGACATCGTCAGCCCCACCGAACGTATCGAGTCCCTGAAAGGAAGCTGACAATGAAGACGATTATGAAACTGATGCTCGTGGTCCTGCTCGGTTCGAGCGGAGTGGCTCTGGCCGACCCGGGCCCAGGCTCAGCCGAGGCTCGCTTGGCCGCCGCTCTAGCCTCCAAGGTCGAGCAGGCCAATGAGCTCAATGCACAGAAGAGCCCAGAGCCCAAGGTCATGGACCGGAGCAGCTACTATCAGTTCGGTGCCATCTCACTCCTCCTCGCCTGCTTGGCCTTCGTGGCTGCCTATCTGATCCGCAAGGGTCGCCGACAGGGATGGCTCGAAGGCGACAGCCAAGATCTGGCGGTTCAGGAGTCCGTGTGGATCGGCAAGGGGCAGCGCCTCCTCTTGGTGGCCGTGGGCGGCCAGAACGTCCTGGTGGGTGCCACCCCCCAGGGTCTCTATGGCCTCGGCGCCTTTGCCGGAAGTGGGCCCCGCATCGAGGCGCCTCCCGCTGAAGGCGAGCAGATTGAACAGGAAGATCCAGACGAAGTCTTTGCCTCCATGGTCAAGAATGAGCTGTCCCGATCGGCCGGTGCACGACGAGATCGTCGCCGCGCCTACGACGAACTCCGCGCTCTCTGAGAGCGGACCAGCAGAGGGAGAACCAAGTCATGGATGGTGTCGTCGACCAGTTGTCCAACGGAGCGCCGCTGAGGGTCCTCGTCTTCTTGACGGTGATGACCTTCCTGCCGGGCATCATCTTGTCCATGACCGCCTTCCTCCGGATCATCGTCGTCCTGGGGTTCCTACGAAACGCCATCGGTCTGGCGCAGATGCCGCCCAATCAGGTGCTGATCGGCCTTTCCCTCTTTCTGACTTGGTTCGTGATGGGGGACGTCATCGACGTAGCCGTATCCCAGGGCGTCGCTCCCTATATGGATGGACAGATCCTGGAGATGGAGGCGGCCGAGAAGGCAGTGGCTCCCTTCAAGAGCTTCATGCTGGAACAAACGCGAGGTGAAGATCTGGCTCTGATGGCTAACTTGGCCGAGGCAGAGGCGTTTGGCGGTCCGGAAGACGTGCCCCTTCGCATCCTCGTTCCGTCCTTCATCACAAGCGAGCTCAGGGTGGCCTTTTCAATCGGCTTCCTCCTCTTCATTCCCTTTCTCGTAATCGATCTGGCAACGGCCGCCCTCTTGAACGCGCTCGGCATGATCATGCTGCCGCCAACCGCGATCTCTCTTCCTTTCAAAATCCTCGTGTTCGTCCTCGCCGATGGGTGGGCGATGACGATCGGTGCACTGACGCGCACCTTCGGAGTTTGACTTGAATCAGGACTTCGCGATCGGCCTCCTCAAGATGGCCATCTTCACCGGGGCTCAGGTCATGGCACCCTTGCTCGCGACCGGCCTCGTGGTCGGCATCAGCGTGGGTGCGCTACAGGCTGCGACCCAAGTCAACGAGCCAACCCTGACCTTCGTACCCAAGGCTCTCTGCGTGGGTGCGCTCGGCGCCTGGCTCTTTCCTTGGGGCGTGGACCGCATGGTCTCCATCTTTGTGGCTGTTGCCGAGGGCATGGCTCAGATCGGAGCCCAGTAGTGGACGGCGTGAGCCTGGAGGCGATGTTCTACGCGTTTCTTCGGCTCAGCGCCTTCTTCGTCGTCATGCCCTTTCCAGGGATGACGACGCCCGGACCCGTGAAGCTCGTCCTGTCAGGCACCCTCGCTTGGAGCCTGACCGCACCCGGTCCCATCCCCGCTCTCACTCTACCCGCCATGATGCTCGAGATCCTGGTTGGACTGGTGGCCGGCTTCCTCATCCGCGTCGTCATTCAGGCCTTCACCTTCGGCGGTGAGGCGGCTGGAACACAGATGGGACTCGCGTCCATCGGATTCTTCAACCCGCTCGAAAGCCAGATCACCCTGCTGGGAAGCGCCTTCACCTTCCTCGTTCTCGGTCTGTTCGCCCTCGGCGACGGTCCGGCTCGCTTGCTCGCCTTTCTGCATCGCTTCTTGGAGCTGATGCCCGCAGGTCAGGCCGAGCTGCGCTTCGATCCGCGGCTCGTCGCCAGTGAGGAAGGCCGCCGCTTCTTCGTGCTGGGCCTGATGACTGCGGCGCCAATGATCGCGTCGGTCTTCTGTGCACAGGTCGTTCTCGCCGTGCTGGCCCGGGCCGTCCCAACTCTGAACCTTCTCATCGAAGGTCCGGGGCTCACCATTTCCGCCGGTATCGTCGGCTTCTTCGCTTCACTTCATTCCTTTGGCGGCTTGGTCACCCGCGCGTTGGCCGAGCAGCTCCAGGTGGCCGGTCGGATTCTCTTCGGGTGAGCTGAATGTCGGAGAACGGAAGCGGCGGCGCCGAGAAGACCGAACAACCAACGCCACAACGTCGGGAGAAGGCTCGAAAAGAGGGCCAAGTCGCGATGTCCCAGGAAATAGGCATCGCCGGAAGTCTCCTCGTCCTCACCACGACCCTATTCCTGCTCATCCCGTGGACCGCCACCCTCGCCCTTCGGCAGTTCCAGAGCGGCCTATCGGTTCCTGTCCCCCGGACCTTCGACGTGGGCTCGGCGGCGGAGGTCGTTCGGACGGCGATGGGACGGATAATTGGTCTTCTCGGTCCCATCGCCGGGTCGGTCCTCGTGGTGGGGGCGGGTCTGGGAGTGTCCCAGGTCGGCTTTCGACCCAACGCGGACCTCATCGCGCCCAAGGCCAAACGCCTCGATCCTCGTAACTGGCTGAAGAAGATCTTTTCGGCCGACCTACTGGTCAACCTCGCCAAGAACCTCGGCAAGGGCTTGGGCATCATCGCCCTCGCCGTCTGGACTCTTCGGGATCAGCCCTTTCGTTTTCATGGCCTTCTCGTCAATCCACCGGCCCAGCTCGCCCACTACATGTTGGAGGTAGCGTCGACGGTCGCTTTCCGGGTTACCGCGGCGCTCGTTGTCATCGCTCTCCTCGATCTGCTTTGGACCCGCTACCGGCACGAGCAGAAGCTCATGATGAGCAAGCAGGAAGTGAAGGACGACCTGAAAGAAACCGAGGGCAATCCGCAGGTCAAGGCGGCTCAGAAGCGACGGGCGGCCGAGGCCTCCAAGCGTCGCCTAGTGGAGGACGTCAAGTCCGCTACCGTCATCGTGACGAACCCGACCCACTACGCAGTGGCTCTTCGCTACTGGCGACACCAAGACGCGAGCCCAGTGGTCGTGGCCAAGGGCCTCGACTTCCGCGCTCATCGCATCAAGGAGATTGCGCGGGAGCATGGCGTCCCCGTGATCGAAGAAAAGCCGCTGGCTCGCGCGCTCCACGCGCTGGTCAAGGAGGGTGACAGCGTCCCGAACGAGCTCTTCAAGCCCGTGGCCAAGCTGCTCGCCCTCGTCTACCGGCGGCGAGGAGACCGTCGATGAGTACGATGACTGCCCTCTCCCGGATGCCCCGGGAGCTCATGAACACCGAAGTCTTGGTCGGCGTCGCCTCTTTGGGCGTGGTCGTTCTCTTGATGGTACCGATTCCGCCAGCCCTCCTCGACCTTCTCTTGGCTACCAGTATCGCCATCTCCTTGGTGGTTTTCCTAACCGCTCTCTTCAGCGAACGCCCAACCGACTTCTCGATCTTCCCGGCACTCCTGCTCATCGCCACTCTGCTTCGCCTGTCTCTCAACATCGCTTCCACCCGGCTGATCCTCCTTCAAGGACACGAGGGCCCAGACGCGGCGGGCAACATCATTCAGTCCTTCAGCGACTTCGTCGTGGGCGGGAACATCGGCGTCGGCTTCATCATCTTCCTTACCCTGGTCGTCATCAACTTTGTCGTGATCACGAAGGGCTCAGGACGAATCGCAGAGGTCGCGGCCCGATTCACCCTCGACGCCATGCCGGGTAAGCAGATGGCCATCGATGCCGAGCTCAGCGCGGGGGCCATCAACGATGCCCAAGCGCGTGACCGTCGCCGAGAGGTCGAGGAGCAGGCCAACTTTTACGGCGCTATGGACGGTGCGAGCAAGTTTGTCCGTGGCGATGCCGTGGCCGGACTCATCGTCACCGGTATCAACCTCATAGGCGGACTCGCAGTGGGTGTCCTCCAGCAGAATCGGAGCTTCGCTGAAGCAGCAGCCACCTATCCAGCCCTCACGGTGGGAGACGGGCTGGTGTCCCAGATGCCCGCCCTCCTCGTATCTACCGCCGCCGGTCTGGCCATCTCTCGAGCCTCGGGCAAGGCCGAGTTTGGCAAGCAGCTCGTCGGGCAGATGCTGGGGACGAGAAACGTGCTCGCCATCGCCTCCGCTTTTCTGCTCGTTCTTGGCCTTCTTCCGGGGCTCCCGCTGCTACCATTCCTGGTCCTATCGGGGGCTATGCTCTACGGCGCCATCCGATTCCAGCCGGTCGAGGAAGAAGACGTCGAGAAGGAGGTCGAAACCGAGGAGCCCATGGACGAGGAAGCTTCGCTCGTTGAGGCCTTGAAGGTCGAGACGCTATCCTTGGAGGTGGGCTACGGCCTGCTCCCACTCGTCGACTCGGATCGAGGTGGGGACGTTCCGGAGCGGATCAAGAAGCTCAGAAAGCAACTGGCCACCGAGCTGGGCGTCATCGTGCCGCCGGTGCGGGTGCTGGACAACCTCCAGCTCGGCTCTGGGCACTACGCCATCAAGCTGTTCGGAATCACCGTCGGTCAGGGCGAGGTCATCCAAGATCGACTGCTCGCCATCGATTCGGCCGGAGTCCAGTCCTTCCCGGAAGGGATCGAGACCAAAGAGCCCGTTTTCAACTTACCCGCTTGGTGGATCAAGGAAGCCGACAAGGACAAGGCGGAGTCGATGGGTCTTACCGTCGTCGATCCATCCACCGTCGTCAGCACGCACATGGCAGAGGTCCTGCGGGCCAACGCAGATCAGCTCGTAGGACGAGATCAGGTTCACGAGCTTCTGAGCTACGTCAGAGAAGCTTCTCCCAAGTTGGTGGAAGAGCTCATTCCCGAGAAGCTCTCACTGGGTGAGCTCGTCGAGGTTTTGCAGGCTCTCCTGCGAGAGCGAGTCTCCATCCGCAACCTTCGCGTGATTTTGGAGGCGATCGCCAATGCAGTCATCAGAACGAAGGACGTGAGAGCGCTGGCCGAAGCAGCCCGGAGTGCGCTCTCTCGTCAGATAACCCGCCAGCTGGAGGGTGATGCAAGGAGCATCGCTGCCGTCGTCCTGGATCGTCAGCTGGAACTGAGCTTGCGTTCGAGCCTCACGCCAGACGGTGGGCTGGCCCCCGAGCCGTCGACCTTTCAACAGTTGGTCAGTCAAACAGCCGACATCGTCAAGCGGACGACGACGGCGACCCGATCACCTTGTCTCCTGGTCTCCAATGACCTCAGGAGGCCGCTCTATGAACTACTGCGCGCCAACCTTCCCGACGTGCCGGTGGTGGCGCTGCAGGAGATCGACCGCCGGAGCGAGCTAGAGGTGGTCGGCACGGTAAGTGCTTAGTCCTGGAGGAACTGAGATGCAGGTCCAAATCATCACTGCACCCACGCGCCAGAAGGCGCTCGAGAACGCTCGAAGAAGAGTGGGCGGCGACCCGTTGGTGCTCTCGGTCAAACGCCGCAAGGGCGCCGCCGGCAAGGTCGTTTGGGAGGCCATGGTTGCGCAGGACGGAAATCCTCTCCAGCCATCGGAGCCTAGCCCGGCCGAGCTCATTCCGTGGCCGGTGCAAAACACGCTTTCGTCTCAGGACGAGCCCGGAACGGCGCCCGTAGTCCTGGGCCATCCGGGGGAGGTCGAGCCCCCCGTCATCGATCTCCATCAGCTGGACGGCTTCCGAGACGACCTGCGGCGACTGCGCGCCAAGCTGGCGTCGGGTGCCAAGCCGAACGGCGATCTCCTGGCCCTGGCTCATCGCCTGACTCTTTTTGAGGGAGACCTCCTAAGAGCACTTCTTCAGGGTCGCGAGATGCCGGAGCGGTGGCATCCCATTTTGGAGCGGCTGGGAGGCGCTGGGTATCCTCGGGAGGACGCTCTGCGCATCCTGACGGTGCTCGCCGACCGAGTGACCCCGGATCACGAAGGCCTGCTCGAAGCCGAGCTTCGTGCCCTCATCAGTCAAGGTATCGAGGTGGCGCCCAGCGACGAGCGGGTACGGCCAGCCTTGGTCGTCTTCGCCGGAGGAACAGGGGTTGGAAAGACCACTCTCGCCGCAAAACTCGCGGCCGACCTCGGTCACGGTGGAGGCGCGCCTCCCATCCTTGGCGTTCTGAGACCCCGTAAGGGTTCGGGAACCGCCATCGTTCGGCACTGTGCAAGAACGCTGGGGCTCGGCTACGTCGAGGCCTACGACGCCGAGGACGTACGAGCCCTCGCCGAGCGTGCCCAGCGCCAGCCCATCATTCTCGACAGCTCCTCGGTCAATCCCAATTCTGCCGCCTCAATGGAGGGCCTGGCCGAGAGCTTGAGCCGAACGCCCAACGTCGAGGTGCATGCGGTCGTTCCCGCCAGCCAGGCGGCCGAGGACACCTACAAGACCCTGACCGCCTTCTCCATGTTTCGTCGGCTTCGCATGTCGGTGACCCGACTAGACGAGTCGCCTTGGGTAGGCCGCGTACTCAGCGCGAGCAGTCGCTCTCGTACGCCGATCGGTTATCTATCTCTCGGTCCTCGCATTCCCGACGACCTTGCCCGCCCGACCGTCGACCACATGGTGGACTCGGTCGTCAGCTTCGAAAGGACGGTGGCATGACTTCCGCGCTACAGACACGACGGACCTACCGGCATACGGCCCTCACGCACTGTCGCATACTGACGGTAGCCAGCGGTAAGGGCGGCGTGGGCAAGACTCAGCTCGCGGTGAACTTGGCGAGCAGCTTCGCGAGAGCGGGCCGCAGGGTGCTGCTCGTAGATGCGGATCTTGGCCTCGCCAACGCGAATCTGCTCCTGGGACTGAGCAGCGACTTCAACGCGAGCCATATCGTGGCGGGCACCCATACTGTCGAGCAGGTACGGATTCGCTACGATGATGCCTTCGACGTCCTTCCCGGAGGGCACTCCCTAGTCGGGCTGGCGGAGCTCGACGTCGACCAACAGGTTCGATGGGTCGAGCGGCTCAGACTGAATCAGCTCGGCTACGACGACGTCATCATCGACGCCGGCGCCGGCATTGGGGGCAACGTCCGTCTGTCGGTGGCGCTCGCCCACGAGACCATGGTCGTCATGAATCCGGAGACCACCTCGCTCACCGACGCCTATGCACTCATAAAGGTGGCACGGAATCTCGCTCGGCCAGGACGCTACAAAGTCGTCGTGAACCGTGTGGAGTCCGCCGCCCAAGCACGAGAGATCTTCGAGTGTCTCGAATCGGCATGCCGATCCTTCCTGTCGGTGGAGGTCGAGCTCGCGGGCTATGTATATAGGGACGAGGTCGTCGAACGCGCGCTGCGCTCTCAGCGGCCCTTCGTCGAAGCGTTCCCCAGCTCCGCCGCCGCACGCTGCGTCGGGGCCTTGGCCAAGCGCTTCATGGAGAGGAACTGAAATGCAGAACCTACTCAGGGCCTATACCCAACAGTCGAGCCGCCACAACAACGAGATGGACGAAGCAGTTCGAAAGTACGCGCCTGTCGTCTATCGCGTCGTACGTCAGGTCTCGGAGCGCATGCCGGCTTCGGTCGATCGAGAGTACTTGTTCAGTGCGGGAATGGTTGGCTTGCTCGACGCGCTCCAGAAGTACGACGACAAGCGGGGCATCGCGTTCGAGGCCTACGCTCGGATTCGAATCAAGGGTGCCGTTCTGGACGAGCTTCGTGGTCTCGACCATCTGACTCGTAGCATGCGGCGACGTTCCCGTTCGGTGGCGGAGTCCCGGAACGAGCTCGAGAAGGCAGAGGGTGCACCAGTTGGAGACGCCGAGGTGGCCGCGGCCACCGGCATGAGCATCGAAGAGGTTCAGCGAAGCCGCAGCCGCAAGGCGCCGCCCGAAGTTCTGGACCCTTCGACCTTGGAGTCCATGTCAGTCAGTGGCCTCTGGCAAAGCGAAGGCCTAGCCGATGAGTCCATGGAATGGGGAGAGCACGTCCATCTGCTGTCCCAGGCCCTGGCTGAGCTCCCAGAGCGCAATCGACTGGTGATCGGCCTCTACTACGAGGCCGAGTTGACCCTACAGGAAATTGGCGAAGTGCTCGGCGTCACGCAAAGCCGTATCAGTCAGATCCTCCGAAAGACGGTTGAGATGCTTCGAGAGAAGCTGGTGGACCGTGGTGCTTGAGTCGTTGGGGAACCGACCGAATCAGAAGCCACGATCATGAGCCTCCCGAGCAAAGACATACGAATTCTGTCCGTGGACGACTTCTCGACCATGCGTCGAATCGTGAAGAACATCCTCAAGCAGCTGGGCTACACGAACGTCGACGAGGCCGAGAACGGCGCGGCTGCCCTCGAGGCTCTGCGTGAGAACGAATATGGCCTCGTCATCTCCGATTGGAACATGCCGGTAAAGACCGGTATCGAGCTCCTCAAGGAGGTTCGGGCCGATCCGCAGCTCAAGGATACCCCCTTCCTGATGGTGACGGCCGAAGCCGAGAAGGACAACGTCGTCGAAGCCATGTCGGCGGGCGTGAACAACTACATCCTCAAGCCCTTCACTGCCCAAATCCTCGAGGAGAAGATGTCGGGGATCTTCCCGGACTGAGGCTTCCTTCATGAACTCCGACAGCACCAAAATGAAACAAAGCGACCTGTCCAGCACCGACATCGTCAGCAAGTACATGAGCCTTCAGGAAGAGCTCGGGTCACTCGCAAGCTTCATCGACGACACGCGTCGAACCTTGGGTGGCGTTCAGGAACAGCTGCCGTCGGCTTCCGATACACTGACCGGCGTGACCAAAGCTACTGAGCGGGCCACCCACAAAATTCTCGAGCATATCGAGGGCATGATGGAGAAAGACGGGGAGCTCGAAGGGCCCATGGGCGTCTTGCGGGCGAAGGGCGACCAGTCGGACGAAGACTATACCAAGGCCTTGGACGCCGTGGCCGAGGCGGCCGACCAACGGATGATGGTCCTGACCGAGGTGATGACCGAGCTCTCTTTTCAGGATCTGACCTGCCAGGCGATCCAAAAGATCTCGGTGACCATGGTCGAGATCGAGAGACGAATCCTGCATCTCATATCCAGCGACGTCGGTGCCGATGGCGAGCAGGCCCCAGTGCCTCTGATGTCTGGCCTCGACCGGCTGGAGGAGAGTGCCAGCGGCCAGAGCAGGCAGGAGTTGGTCGATCAAATGTTGAACGGCAAGGCCGGCTCCGAGTGAAGAACCTCCGCCGAGTCATTCGTGCCTTGGAGCTTGAGAGGGCTCGAGAGTCGGAGCAATTCCGAGCCGTCGATGCTCGCCGAGCCGAGCTGGAGCGGGAACTCGACCGTGTGGATGACGGGCTACGGCGCTTGGAGGCGAGCTGCCGGGTCGAAGACTTGGGTGTGCGGGTGATTGCCGACGCTGCGGCCAAGCGGCTTCAAGAAGCGCAAGACGAGCTCTCGAGCCGGCTTGATCACCTGGACCGCGAGGAAGTCGAGCCTGCCCGTGCTCGTCTAGTCGAGGCCAACGTGCGGGTGAGCACGGTCGAGCTTTTGGTGGAGCGTCGAAGCGAAGCGGCCAAGAAGGTGCAGGCCCAGCAGCAGCAGCAGAGTCTCGATGAGTTCGGCGCACAGAAATACTGTGCCTCGAATCGAATCGTCTCGAACTGACTCAAGTATCGAAACGAGCCGCCGATTGGACCGGCATGGCCAGCGGTATCTACGTCGCCACGTCCGGTGCGGTCGCCCGACAGAACCAGCTCGAAATCGTCGCCAACAACCTCGCCAACGTCGACACAGATGGATTCCGGGAGCAGCAGGTCAGCTTCCAGGAGGTTTTGGTGGACGAGGTCGACGCCCCCAACCGCCGAATGGTCGCCCTGGGCCGGACCTACGGTTCCCAACGTCAGGGCTCCCTCAAGACGACCAACAACCCCCGAGATCTCGCCATCGAGGGCACGGGGCATTTCGTGGTCGGGACGGAGAGCGGGCAACAGCTTACGCGCGCCCTCACGCTCCAGCTCAGCCCCAGGGGTGATCTACAGGATGCCTTCGGGCGTCGAGTCTTCGGTGAGACGGGACCCATCATCCTCGACGATCTCGAATCGGTGCGGGTCGATCGCCGAGGCCAGCTAGTTCGCGATGGTGAGGTTCTGGATCGGATTCGGACCGTCGACGTGGCCAACCCGTCCGGTCTTCAGCCGACTGGCCTCGGGCTCCAACAGCCGACCCAAGAATCAGGGGGGCCTTTTCTCGTCGAGGCCCAAGTCGTTGCCGGCGCGCTGGAGAGCTCCAACGTCAACGCCTTGGAGTCCATGGTCCAGCTCGTTCAGCTCCAGCGGGAGTACCAGACGCTCTCCCGCGCAATCAGCTCATACCGGGAGGCCGAAGAAGGCCTCATCGAAGCCGCCCGGTCCTAGCAGGAGATCCAGATGACACGCGCATTGTACACCGCCGCAACAGGCATGCAGGCCCAGCAGCTCAAGATCGACGTCATTGCCAACAACTTGGCGAATGTGAATACGGATGGCTTCAAGAAAAGCCGAGCCACCTTCCAAGACCTGGTCTATCAGACCTTGACCACCGCGCAGCCGGACGCAGGAACCGGCACCGTGAACGGCATCCAGGTCGGCCTAGGGTCGAGGCCACAATCCACGGCTAGGGACTTTCGAGAAGGATCTCTGCGCAACACCGGCAACCAACTCGACCTTGCGATCACTGGAGAGGGCTTCATGCAGGTGCGACTTCCGAGCGGAGAGGTCGCCTATACGCGAAATGGAGCCTTGAGCCTGGACGCTGAGGGACGCCTTCGTACCCAACAAGGCTACTTGCTGGAACCCGAGGTCGTCGTGCCCCCTGAGGTGGGCGACCTGAGCATTAGCCCCGAAGGCGTGGTCAGCGTGAGGACGGAGGCCGACAATGAGATCATCGAGCTCGGGCAGCTGGAGCTGGTAACGACGGTCAACAAGTCGGCCTTCGAAGGCATCGGCGAGAACCTGTACCGCCTGGAAGGCGATAGCCGGGACCTCCTCATCGGAACGCCCGGTACCGAAGGCTTCGGTCGCCTCCAGCAAGGCTTTCTCGAGGGTTCGAACGTCCAGGTGGTGGAGGAGATGATCGCCATGATCTCGGGACAGAGAGCCTACGAGGCCAACTCGCGGGTCATCCGCACCTCCGACGAGATGATGCAGGAGACCAACCGACTGAGGTAGCCATGAGCGCGCTTCTTCTCCTGTTGGCTCTCGGGAGCCCCGAGTTCTTCTCGACGCCGAGGGCGGCCATCTTGGACGTTCTACCCGACGCACGACGAGAGACTTTGCCCGTCTACGTTCGTGGGCTTCCCCGACCGGGTGCCCGAGTTCGCTATTGGGCGCGCATTGACCCCTCGGCTGGAAGGTCCGATACGGTGGAGGTCGAGCTAGGCGCACTCGCAGCCGGGCGCAGCTGGCCGTCGGTACGCTTGCGCTTGCCTCGGCGCCACACGACGCTGGCAAGCATCGCGACCCGAGATCTGCCGCCTGGACATCTCTTGTCAGACGGAGACCTCGCTTTGGCCGAGGTCGAACTCCGTGGAGGTGGCCCAACCGTCCCATCCATCGAGGAGCTCCTCGGCACCCGACTCGTGCGCGGCGTTCGGGCAGGTGAGCCGATCAGGCGCCGAGCTGCCGCGGCCGAGCCCATCGTACGGCGCGGGAACACGGTGGATGCGCTCTGGCGGGTCGGCGGGCTTCAGGTCGTCGTTACGGCGAGAGCCCTTCAGGATGGTCGGCAAGGCGAGACGATTCGTGTCTTGAACGAGATGTCGAAGACGAGTCTTCGGGGCGTCGTTGTCGACGCTCACCGGGTTGAGATAAGGCGATGATGACGAGAGCGATATTTGTTTTTGCGCTGGCCATCCTTGGTGGGTGCGCCGGAGTGCGGCACGTGGAGGAGTACACACCAAAGCGAAGGGTCTATGAGCCCATCGTGGCGCCCGACACCGAGAAGGGCGATCCTCGAAGTGGGTCGCTATGGACTCGACACAACCAGGCATCGACTCTATTCACGGACGTCCGGGCCTACGGAATCAACGACATCATCACTGTCAGAATCGTCGAGCAGGCCAGAGCGCGCAGAGATGCTAACACTAGGCTCGATCGTGACGCATCGATGGTCTTCGGGGCCGATGCTGCAGGCAAGTTGGCCGAGAACGGCGTCGCTTCAGACAGGCTCTTGGAAGGGAGCAGCAGCAACAGCTTTAACGCTTCGGGTCGAACCGGTCGAACTGAAGACGTCGAGTTCACGGTCGCGGGGACGATCACCCAGGTCCTTCCCAACGGTAACCTCTTCGTGGAGGGCCACCGAGTGGTTCTCGTGAACGAGGAAGAGCACCACTTCTACGTGAGTGGAGTCGCGCGCCCGGAGGACATCCGACGCGACAACACCATCGCCTCTCATCAGCTTGCCGATGCGGAGATCGAGTTCACTGGTCTCGGCATTCTAACTGAGCAGCAGAAGCCAGGTTGGCTGACGCGCTTCTTCCAGATCATCAATCCACTATGAAGCGCCTCATCTTCAGCATCATCGTTGCGATCCTCTCTCTTGCCTCGAGTTCGGCCGAGGCGACCCGGGTCAAAGACCTCGCTCAGGTCAAAGGCGTTCGAGAGAACCCGCTGATCGGCTACGGGCTGGTGGTCGGTCTGTCCGGGACGGGAGACTCGCGTAGGACTCTGTTTACCCAGCAATCGCTCTCTAACCTCCTTCGCCGTCTGGGCGTCAACGTCGATCCATCCCGCTTGTCGGTGCGAAACACCGCCGCCGTGATGGTCACGGCCGAGATCCCACCCTTCAGCGATTCTGGCGATTCCGTCGATGTCGTGGTCAGCGCCCTTGGAGACGCGCGCTCATTGGCCTCGGGCACCCTCCTGATGACTCCGCTCAAGGGTGCAGACGGCGAAGTCTATGCCGTCGCCCAAGGTCAGCTTGTGGTAGGAGGCTTCGAGGTAGACGCCCCCTTTGCCTCGGTTCGCAAGAACTTCCCGACCGCGGCCCGCATCCCTGGGGGTGGGACGGTGGAGCGGCAGGTGCCGGCCAGCTTCATAGACGACGGAAAGATACAGCTCACGCTTCGTGAAGCCGACTTCACGACGGCGGACCGGGTCGTTCAAGCGGTCAACGCCAGCTTTGGTGAAGGGGTGGCTGTCGCGGCCTCCCCGGGTCAGATCACGGTTAGTTTGCCAGAGTCCTTCGCTCAGAACGCGGTTGGGTTTCTGGGCCGACTCGAGATCCTGGACGTAGAGGCCGACATCAAAGCACGGGTAGTCTTCAATGAGCGTTCAGGCACGGTCGTCGTGGGGGGGAACGTCACGCTGGGCCCGGCTGCGGTGGCCCATGGGAATCTCAACGTCACCGTCCTGACCCAGTTCGGGGTCTCTCAGCCCGCGCCATTTGCCCGTCGAGGGGACACGGTCGTGGTGCCTAATACGACGCTGACCGTAGATGAGGGTGAGGGAACGCTCCAGGCGATTCCCAACGCGACTTCTGTCGAGGAGCTGGTTCAGGCTCTCAACGCTCTCGGTGCTTCGCCACGGGACCTCATCGCCATTCTCGAGGCCCTCCGCAAAGCGGGTGCGCTTCAGGCCGAGCTGGAGATTCTGTGAAGATCGACCCGACTCCGAACTCGCCCCCGCCAAAGGCGGAGCTCATCGAGACGGCCCGGAAGCTCGAAGCGGTCTTCGTCCGCCAGATGTTCGAAGAAATGGCCAAGACCGTCGAGTCCTCGGAACTGTTCGAAGACTCGCCGGGAGGCGACATGTATGAGCAATGGTTCCGCGGAGAGGTGGCCGACAGATTTGCCGAGGCGGGAGGTACCGGTCTCGGGGATCAGATCGCATCGGCTCTGGGCGCGGAGGACCGAGTCTCTCGAAGCGAGGTCGCTCGCATGGGGCACGCATCGGCCTTCGACGCCAGCCTAGGCTTGGGGCGTGGCCTCGTGGCCCGACCGTCGGGCCACGACCATGACCACGACCAACGGTCGGAGGGGCTGACCAGCGGCTTCGGAAAGCGGATCCACCCCGTGACGGGTCGACCCCACGTCCACCTCGGCATCGACCTTCGAGCGGCTCGAGGGACCGGCGTGCGTACCGCATTTGCCGGGGTCGTCCAGAGAGTGGGCGAAAACGAGACACTGGGCCGCTTCGTCTGGGTCGAGCACGCCAACGGCTTTCGCTCCCTCTTCGGCCACCTGGACGAGATCACGGTGTCGAAAGGCCAGCGCCTCCCAAGCGGGGGCGCCGTCGGTCGAAGTGGGGCGACGGGTCGCGTGACCGGTCCCCACCTCCATTTTGGGCTTTTTCAGGGCCGAGATGCCGTAGATCCCCTGAGGTTCATCCCTGACCCGGGGAAGGACCTGCTGTCTCCGACCCGACATTCTCCAAAAAAATGACAGGCCGACGTCAAGTTCCCGACGTGGGAGCCGATGAGTACCTGTAGCAGCGAATGAAACGGTTCGCCGCGGACAGGACACCAACATGACCACCATCAAGAACCCCCTGGGCCCCATTCCTGAGGATCGCGCTTCGAGCAGCGCCGGCGCTGCCACGGAGCCCGTGAAGAGGACTTCTCGGACCGCGTTTCAGCGCGAGACGTCGTCTTCTCGACGGCTCTACGAGCAGACGCGTCTCAAAGTGGAATCCGAAAGGGCCGAGCGTCTCGCTGAAATCAGGCTGGCGGTCAAGAATGGTACATGGAAGCCGAACCTTCAGCTCGTCGCGGAACGATTGGCTACGGAGCTCATCCCCCGCGGCGACTGAGGTCGCATGACGATTCACGATGATCCGCTGACGCGAAACACGACGCCCGCCCCTGCCTCTGATTGGGTCGCTCACCTCGAGTCGGAGACCCACGCTCTTCGCGAGCTTCTCGAGGCCGCTACCCAGACCCGGGCCGCTTCCCTCACCGACCGACAGGATCAGATTGGGCCCCTCCTCGAGAAGCAGGCCTTGCTCTGCGAGAAGCTTGAGCGGGCCCGGACTCGACGTCGCGCTTTGCTTCAGGAGAGCGGTCGGGGACGAGGCGACTTTCTCGTGGCCGTCCTTTCCCAAACTCCGCCGGCCCTGCATGCCCAAGCTACGGCCCGATTCTCCGAGTACGTCGATGCCGCCGAGGCTGCCCAGCGGGAGATCGACATCAACAAGGAGTTCTTCAGCATCGCGCTCTCTGCCCTCGACGACATCATCGGCACCGTCGAGGGTCGTGAACCCAGCTACGGACCTCGGCCACCGACCGAGCCTCGACTCGTGTCATTCAAGGCCTAAAAGGAGCTCTCAATGGTTCTCTTCGACATCATGTACCTGGGGCAGAACGCCCTCTTCGCCAACCAGACGGGGGTTCGCACAACCTCCGAGAACATCGCCAACGTCAACACGCCGGGCTTCTCTCGTCGAGAGGCGGTCTTTCGGACCGCTGCCGCGAGCTCCTTCGGTGGGCTTCGGCTGGGCCAGGGCGTGCGGGTCGAGACGACCCGTCGAATCCTGGACGGCGCGCTGAATGCCCGCGCGCGGCGCCAAAACTCGATCGCGGAAGGCTCGACCGCCCGAGCCAACGTCCTGGCTCGAGCCGACATTGCCTTCGGGGATCTCGAAGGCGGCGGAGCTTCGGCGGCCTTGGACGACTTCTTCGAGTCGCTAGACATCCTGGCTGCGTCGCCGCAGGACCAAACCGCCCGGACCAACGTCCTCGCCACGGCAGGTCGACTCACCGAAACCCTCAATGGGTACGGTCGAGAGCTCAGACTCCTGAGAGAGGAGCTCAACGCCGAGATTCGCGCCGAAGTATCCGAGGTCAATCGGCTCGGGGCCGAGGTGGCCGATCTCAACTCGAGAATCACGCAAAGCGCTCAGCCCTCGAACGATCTTCTGGACCGGCGAGACCAGCTCATTGCGGAAATCGCGCAGCGCAGCGGGCTCCAGACCATCGAGCAGGACAACGGTCTCGTCACCGTGGTGTTGGAAGGCGGCCATACTCTGGTTGCGGGCAACGAGGTCCAGGAGCTCGTGGTGGTGGCCAACGGCCCACTGGTGGACATCACGGCCGGCGACGGCGGCGTAGAGCGCGATCTGACCGACGACATTCGAAGCGGTTCGCTGGGCGGAATCCTTCGGGCCCGAGATGAAGACCTCGCTGCCACCCAGACCGCGGTCGACGACTTCGTGACCACATTCGCGACCGAGTTCAATGCACGCCATCAGGCCGGGTTTGGCCTCGACGGGCTCGGCGGACGGGACTTCTTCGCTCTTCCGTCGCCGGGGGCGAGCAGTGCTGAGTTTCTTCGCCTCGATCCTGGTCTGAGCAACGACACTTTGGCGGCTGCCAGCGACCCGACCCTGATCAATGGCGACAACACCAATGCCCTTTCCTTGGCTGCTCTTCGCACCGATGCGGTGGTGAGCGGTCAGGAGCCCGGAGACGCTTTGCGCGGTCTTCTGCAGGACTTCGGGGACCGAGCCTTCTCGTCCGAGGCAGCGTCCCAAGCCGACGGCTTCGCTGCCCAGCAGCTGACCGAGCTTCAGCAGTCCATCTCCGGCGTGTCCATAGACGAAGAAATGGCCAACCTTCTCCGCTTTCAGCAGAGCTTCGCCGCCTCCGCGACCATCATCCGGACGGCTGACGAGCTCACGCAGGACATCATCGCACTCAAGCGGTGAAGGAACAGGTGATTCCAATGCGAGTATCGACCCAGATGCAGTTCAGTCTCTCCGTCCGGACCGTCAACCAGCGCCAGTCCGAGCTGCTGAGGACCCAAGAGCAGATCGCCACCGGTAGAAGGATCAATTCCTTCGCCGAAGATCCGGTGGCCTCCCGGAAAGTGCTGAGAGAGCAGGCGAATCTCCGCCAGGTCGAGTCTGGCCGACGAACATCGGGGGACGCTCAGCTTCTTCTTGAGAACGCGGAGTCCGCCCTCATCGGGGTGGCCGACGCTCTCCAACGGGCGTACGAGCTCAACATTCAGCTTGCCAACGACAGTTTCGATGCTCCACAGCGGCGCTCCGGCGCAGACGAGATTCGTCAGATTCGTGAGCAGATCCTGAGCTTGGCCAACACCGAGCGCAACGGGCGCTATCTCTTCTCGGGCTTGGGCAACACCGCAGATCCCTTCCAGCTAGACGGGACCTTCAATGGAGACGCGGGTCGACTAACGGTTCCCGTGAGCCGCAATACCACTGTCGACGCGACCGTGGCTGGGGGCGAGCCTTTCCTCGATGCGGCCGGCGGCCGAAACACCCTCGAATCACTCGCTGAGCTCGAGGATGCGCTTCGCGCCAACGATAGCGTGCAGATCAACGCCATGATCGACGAAATGCTCGGTACCCTGGAGCGGAGCACGGCCGCTCGCCAGCAGATTGGCCAGCGTCTGCAGCGACTGGAATTCGTAGACGACGTCTTGGCCCGAACCGAGCTGGCGGCCAACGCCACCCTCGCCGTGGAGCGAGACACCGACATCAGCGAAGCCGTCATCCGGCTGCGCGAGTCAGAGAGCGGCCTGCAGGCCGCCCTCGCCATCACTGGACGGCTCGACGATCTGAGCCTGCTCAACTTCATCTGAGGATACGACCATGCCGACTTTCGAGACCAATCACTTCGGAACCGTCACCATAGACGACGATCAGATCCTGACTTTCCCCCAAGGGGTTCCAGGCTTCGAGGACCTTCACCGTTGGGCTCTGTTCCATCTGGAGGACTGCAACGAGCTGGACTGGCTCCAGGCCGTGGACGAGCCCTCCGTGGCCTTGCTCCTCGCCGATCCGGATCGGCTGTTCGCCAACTACGACGTCAACGTCGAGCCCGACGACCTGGAGCCCATCGAGCTCTCGGAAGCGGCTCGCTTCGGAGATTCACCGCCGGTCGTGATGCGGGTCGTCCTCCGTCGAGACTCGGACACGGACGGCTTCGTAGCCAATCTGCGGGCCCCCATTTTATTCAACTTGGAGAATCGGAGAGGCATGCAGCTCCTCCTCAATCATCCTCACTACTCGGCGCATCAGCGGCTTCAGGTTCGCTCCAAGCTCGACCAGGTCTTGGCCGGTTTCGCCGGATGAAGGAAGCGGCCGCCCGCAGCGAATCGTGGTGTATGTCCTGGGACGAGCTTTCTGATGAACTCCTCGAACAACTCCGTCGGGAGCTGAATATCGAGCGGGTGCATGAGCTCTTGCAAGGGCGGCAGCGCTTGATGACCGCCAATCCCCGGCCGAGCGAGGGCCGAGGACAAGCCGAGCTTCGAACCTGGCTGGAAGCTGCTCGGGACCGTGAGGACGCCATCCGGGACGCCTTCGAAAGCTACCGAGCTCGTGTTCGCGCTGCGCGTCGCTCCATGCTGGCCTCCCAGGCCACCCGCCGCCGGTTCGGAAGTCAGGACCAGGTCCTTCCAGCTTCACGCCTCGACCGTCGTGTTTGACGAAGCTCCCCTCTTCTTGGATGGGGTGGTGGGTGTCGCCCGCCGCTGAACGTAACAAGCAACCCATACTGGAAGGACTTCGGCCGTGGCTTCCGGAGCTCGGATTGGTACTGGAGGTGGCCTCGGGTTCCGGCGTACACGTAGGCCATCTCGCGCGCGGGCTCCCTCGGCTTCGCTTTCAGCCGACGGATCAAAGTGCTGAGGACTTTGGTCTCATCGAGGCTCGGGTACAGGGACTCTCGAACGTCGAGGCTCCGCTCATCCTCGATGCCAGCCAGGATGAATGGCCTGTGGTCAGGCCGGATTTCCTGTTCAACGCCAACATGATTCACATCAGTCCTGTCGCGGTCGGCCACGGCCTCTTCGAAGGGGCTGGACGTATCCTCGCCTCCGGTTCACGCATGGCGACCTATGGTCCCTATTTCGAAGAGGAAGTAGAGACTGCGGCCAGCAATCTGGCCTTCGATGTCAGCCTCAAAGAGCGCAACTCGGAATGGGGCATCCGTCGCCGAGAGGACGTAGAGAACTGGGCGGGCCGCTGCGACCTGACGCTTGAAAGCCGCATCGAGATGCCCGCCAACAACCTCCTCCTCATCTGGCGGCGTACTTAGGAGCCCGGCGTGGGCCGAGCCCACGCCACCCTCGCTACGCTCCCTCCGTGAGGCTCGGCTGGCGCCGACCTCCCTCCGCTCGCTG
The DNA here is from genome assembly GCA_039024635.1 of Myxococcota bacterium. Taxonomy (GTDB): domain Bacteria; phylum Myxococcota; class Kuafuiibacteriia; order Kuafuiibacteriales; family Kuafuiibacteriaceae; genus Kuafuiihalomonas. The sequence goes on from JBCCQA010000001.1 coordinate 90,418, forward strand.
CGCGTCCGCTTCGGCCTCTACGCGGCCTACGCTTTCTTGCCTAGGGGCCCGGCGTGGGCGGAGCCCACGCCACCCTCTCTACGCTCCCTCCGTGGGGCTCGGCTGGCGCCGACCTCTCTCCGTGAGGCTCGGCTGGCGCCGACCTCTCTCCGGGGGGCTCGGCTGGCGCCGACCTCTCTCCGTGGGGCTCGGCTGGCGCCGACCTCCCTCCGCTCGCTGCGCGTCCGCTTCGGCCTCTACGCGGCCTACGCTTCTTGCCTAGGGGCCCGGCGTGGGCGGAGCCCAAGTCGGCACTCTAAGTACGCGGTCGCATCAGGCCCTCCTGGGCCACGGAGGCGACCAGAGTGCCGTCCATTCGGTAGATGTGGCCGAAGTTGAGGCCTCGTCCACCGCCGCTGTTGGGGCTTTGCAGCGAGTAGAGCAGCCAGTCATCGGCTCGGAAGGGACGATGAAACCAGAGGGCATGGTCTAGGCTTGCAACTTTGACCTTGGGGTCGAACCAGTTCAGTCCGTGGTGACGAAGTGCGGACTCCAGCAGATAGAAGTCCGAGGCATAGGCGAGGACGCACTGATGAAGCAGCGGGTCATCGGGAAGCTTGCCTCTGGCGCGGAACCATACGTCATGCCGACCAGGTTTCGGCTGAGGCGCTAGGGGGTTCATGGGGTCCGGATCCCGGTGCTCGATAGGGTTGTCGAGCTTCCGAATGAACTCGAGGACTGGGTTGGGGTTCTTCTCCAGGACGGCCTCGAGCCGTTCGGCGTTGGACGGTATTCCTTCGGGGGGCGCGACTTCTGGCATCGGGAGCTGATGTTCGGGGCCTTCCTGACTCGCCTGGAAGGAAGCCGACATGTTGAAGATCGGCTCGCCGCCTTGGACTGCGACGACTCGGCGGGTCGTGAACGAGCGTCCGTCTCGGATCCGGTCTACGTGGTAGATGATGGGGACTTTTCGATCGCCGGGCCGAAGGAAGTAGGCGTGTAGCGAGTGGACCGGTCTGTCGGCTTGGGCCTCCGTCGTTCGTACCGCCGCCACCAAAGCTTGGGCCGCGACCTGACCACCAAAAACCATGGGACGCCCGTCGTCGGGGCTGAAGCCCCGGAAGAGGTCCCGGTCGAGTTGTTCGAGATCCAGTCGGTCGGTGAGCGATGCGATGCCCATGCCTCGACCCACCCTGAATTCGGCGTCCAGTCACCCACTTTGCGCGGGCCTCGGCCCAAACACCCTCGGCCCCAAACGATGAAACCCCCGTCCGCCAGAAGGCGGACGGGAGTTTCGGGCTGAAGTCGACGTCGGCTAGACCGGCGCCGCTTCCATCAACCCAGCAGCGACAGCGCGACCTGGGTCGAGACGTTGGCCTGAGCCAAGATCGAGACGCTGGCCTGCTGCAGGATCTGGTTTCGCGAGAACTGTGCCGTCTCGGCGGCGAAGTCCGCGTCCTGGATCCGGCTACGAGCGGCGGAGAGGTTCTCGGACACAGCGGTCAGAGAGCCCACGACCGACTCGAAGCGGCTGAGCTGCGCACCCAGGTTGGCCTGCTGGCCGTTGACCTGACGGAGGGCGTCATCGAGTGTCGCGATGGCGTCCACCGCGTCGGTGCGCGAGGTCAGGCTCAAGGTGTTGAGGTTGGTGGCCACGTTGACCACCGCGCTACTGGCGCCGATTCGGCTGGAGCCGTCGACGACGGTGAAGTCGTTGTCGCTCTTCAGCGTGATCTGACCATTGAAGGTCTGGGTCGCCTCGTCGAAGCCGGAGCCCGTCTCACCGTCGGCCGTAGCGGTGACGGTGATGTTCCGGCCGTCCCCGGCGGTGAGAACCAGCTGGTTCGAACCGTCGAGGCTGGCCACGACGCCGGTTTGTCCGGTGACCGCGTTGATCGCGTTCCGAAGAGCGCTGTCCGAGTCGTTGGCAAGAACGGCCACGGGGCCGATGTCCACGCCGTTGATCAACAGGTCAGCGGCGGCCACGGACTGAGCGCCCACGGCCGCGGTTCCAGCGATGGTCGTGTCACCCACGATGGCCTCGACGTTGGTCTCAGCCGCGGAAGCGTTGATAGCCGCCGCCTTGGCGATGGCCGACGCGTCGTTGCCCGCGAAGGACAAGGCGTCGTCCGCAGCCGCGGTGGCGCGAATCTCGACGCTGTTGATCGTGACCTCGCTGGCGCCGATCGCGGCGGCACCGACGGTAGCCGTGCTCTGGGCAGTGGCGCCCAGGGCCGAAGCTCGGGCCCCGTCGATGCTGAAGGACAGGGTGTCGCCCTGGTTGGCACCGATCTGGAAGGTCTGATTGATGAAGGTACCGTCGAGGACGGCCTTGCCGTTGAACTGGGTCTGAGTCGCGATCCGGTCGATCTCGGACACCAGCTGATCCGCCTCGGCTTGGAGGGCCAGTCGGTCGGAGGTGCTGTTGGTGTCGTTGGCCGACTGAACGGCGAGCTCACGGAGACGCTGGAGCGATCCGCCGACCTCGTTCAGCGCGGCTTCCGTCGTCTGGGCGAGGGAAATGCCGTCGTTGGCGTTTCGGACGGCCTGGTTCAGACCACGGACCTGCGCCGTGAAGCGCGAGGCGATGGCCAGACCGGCGGCGTCGTCCTTGGCGCTGTTGATCCGAAGACCGGTCGACAGACGCTGGAAGCTGGTGGAGAGGTCCCGCTGGCTCCGGAGGAGCGAACGCTGGGCGTTCAGGGAAGCGACGTTGGTATTGATGACGAGAGTCATGGGTTGGGTTCCTCCTTGGAACAGTCAGGCCGCTCCTTGCGGCCTGTTTCGAATTCGAGTTCAACGTCGGGACGACCCGGAGGACCCCATGCCCTCCGTGAAAGAAGTCGCGACCGACGCCGGTGGAACTCGGCCCCTCGCGTTCCCCATCGATGAAGTGGTGTGATCTTTCTCAAGGCGAGATGCTTCTTCTCAAGTCGAGACCTCAGCTCGAAACAACCTACGGCCGCCGTGTACCAGGCCGGTGCAGCGTGCAGCGGCTCACAGGCTTCCAAGGGCGGAGGCAGGCTCTTCATCAACATTCCCAGGCGTCGGCCGATTCAGAGGGCACAGGGGTCAGGCCCTGACGAGACGCTCCATGGTCCAAGCAGTCACCGCGAAGCCCGATCCCAAAGATCTCGCCCGACTCATCGAGAAGAACCTCGAGATCCCGTCCATCCCCGACGTGGCGGCCCGAGCCCTCCGAGCCCTCAACGACGATAGGACCACGGCGGCCAAGGTGGCCCAGATCATCGCTGAGGATCAGGGCATGACGGCCCGGGTGCTCAAGGTGGCCAACTCCGCTCTCTATGGTCTCACTCGCGAGATCACCAACCTTCAGCAGGCCGCTATGGTGATGGGCTTCGACAGCCTGCGGGGCATCATCATCACGGTTTCCAACCGTGCCATCTACAAGCGCTTCGGCGCGGTGGAGAAGGAGCTTTGGCAGCACTCGGTAGCGACGGCCATCGCCGCCCAGCACATCGCCGCCGAGCGTAGCCTAGAGCGCAAAGACGAAGCCTTCGTCTGCGGTCTTATGCACGACGTGGGTAAGGTCGTGATGAACAATGGCATGCGGGATCAGTTCATGGCCTCTCGCCAGCTGGCTGATGACCAGCACGTTCCGGACATCGAGGCCGAGCAGAGCACCTTCGGCTTCAGCCACTGTGACGTAGGCTCGCTTCTCGTCCAGCGATGGGGGCTCTCTGAGCATTTGGAACACGCCGTCTTCCTACACCACGAACCCGACCTGGCACCGATGTTGGCCGGTGACTCGGAGCCTCTCGTCTACGTGACGCACGTGGCTGACCAAATCTGCTACCGACTCGGTTACGGCAAGGGCAGCGGTCGAGAGGCCGGTGAAACGGTGGACATCGAGGCCTTCTGTAGCTTGGGATTCGAAGCCGAAGACCTCGGCCCTCTATGCCAGAAGGTCGAGGCCACTTACCAAGAGACCCACGGCTCGTTCTAGAGGGGCCCGGCGTGGGCGGAGCCCACGCCACCCTCGCTACGCTCCCTCCGTGAGGCTCGGCTGGCGCCGACCTCCCTCCGCTCGCTGCGCGTAAGGCGGCAGGCCGAAGCGGACTGGGAGACTCAGTTGCAGACTTCGGCGTCGCTCAGGTTTGCGACCTCGTCGTTATAGACATTGACTGCGTCAAGTAGCTCCGCGCGAGCCTTGAGCTGAAGAGGGGCTCCGGCCAGGCTGACGGCGAGGCCTCCGCCGAAGAGGCCGATGCCGACGGAACCGGCCGTTCCGATGCCGTTGGACCCGTTGTTGGTCTGATCGACGATGTACATGACGGTACCGGTCATCGCGAGGACACTCCCCGCGATGACCACCACGGCCGAGGTTGTCTGCCGTTTTCGTGCGCTTTTGGCCAGGGCGCGCGACCGGCTGTCCGCCGGGAAGATCTCGTCGACCCCTGAGAAGAATGGGTCGACCTGAGCCCGCTGCTCGCATCGGCTCAGCTCCAGACTCATGACGCTGGCGCGGGTGGTGACAAAGCGCCGATTTTGAGGCACGTAGGACGTGCTGGCGCAGGCCTGCGTCAGCACCAAGAGGCTCACTCCGAAGGCGAGGCATTTCATGCCTTGGCCTAAGTACGAATGGTCCGTCCTCGGAAGAAGAATGCTGCTCAGCCCCGCCTCCGTCGCTGCCGGCGCGAGCCTTCCAAGTAAAGTCCCGCGCCCAGCAGACCGGCGCCGACCATCCACCACCCGAGGCTGCCGCCGCGGCGCTCTTTCCGGACCAGTGCCGGCGGGTTGGGAACCACCATGCTTCGAAGGGGCCGGGGCCTCGGTCGGCGTCGATGTTGCTCGGGCACTACGCCTCTTCTGAGCTGCTGGGCGATGGGGCCGATCTGAGCATGAGCCGCCCGGTAGCCCAGGTCCTCGACGTCGGAGACGTGGCGGGTGTCCAGAGGATCGAAGCGGTGTAGATCCTCGGGCTCCACCACGACGTCGGCCAGGGCGAGGCTGCGCTCGTTGCTTCGACGGCCCACGATTTCCATGCCTCGGTTGAAGACCCGCCAGCTGCTGCGACAGCATCCGTCGTCGGCGGTGTAGTGCGGGTTCACGTCGACGGCTATCACCGTCTGGCAGAGGCTCCTTATCGGCTCCACCGGGACGTTCAGGCTGTAGCCCCCGTCGAAGAGCAGCCGCTCCCCCACGCTCACTGGGGGCCAGAATGGGGCCAGCGCGCAGGAGGCCTGGAGCGCTGGCAGGCGGGCCCCGCTGAACATGAGAATGGGCTCCCCGGACTGCAGGTCCGTCGCCACGACCCAAACGGGCGGGGTTCCGTCCTCGAGTTCCCCCGCCAGAAGCTCGGCCCAGTGGCTCGTGAAAGAGCTCGGGTCCAAGAGGGAGGGGCCTGACCAGTTGGTGTACCAGAGGCTCAGTGGCGAGAAATCCAGCATGGCCTGCCGCATCTCCTCGTCCTTGAGCCCCATCGACCACATGGTGCCGACCAGCGCGCCAGAGCTCGTTCCGCAGATGATGTCCGGACGGACGTCTAGCTCCCTAAGGGCCCGTAGAACCCCGATGTGCGCCGCCCCTCGAACGGCGCCTCCACTCAGGGCGAGACCGAGTCTGTAGTCCAAAGTCGCACGTTCGGCGGCCACGACCCGAATGTGACCTGGACCGGGCCGGGACCCAAGTCATGAAGCGTATCTCCAAGCGTTTCAGTTCGAGTCGTTGGACTCTTCACGGCCTCGCGATCGGCCGATGAGCGTTTCGCATGGTCAGCGTAGGTGGACTGGCATCCGGGCTCGACACCCAGGGCATCGTGGCCCAGCTCCTGGAGCTGGAGCGCCGACCCATTCGGCAGCTCGAGGCCCAAGTCGCAGAACTGACGGCTCAGCAGGGCCGCTACACCGCCCTTCAGCCCAACCTCAATGCCTTGAGAAGCGCAACGAGCGCCCTCCAGGACCGGACCAGCCTTCTCCGTCCCCAGCTCAACATCCAAGGCTCCGCGGTCTCAGCGACGGTCCAGGACAGCGCCGTGTCCGCTCGCTACGACCTCACGGTCAGCCAGCTCGCCACAGCCGGTCGCATCGCGTCCCAGGGCGTGGACAGCACGAGCACTCCCATCGCCGTTGGACCCGGCAGCTTCCAACTTCGAGCGGGCGCCAACGGCGCCCTGGTTTCGGTCAGCGTCGACGCGGCGACCACTCTCAACGACCTCGCCTCGGCCATCAACGCCCAAAATGGCGAGGTCACGGCGAGCGTCATCAACGACGGTACGGCAGCCAACGCCCAACGCTTGGTCCTCTCCAGCGCCCGGACTGGCCGGGATTTCGACGTCGAGATCGTCAACAACGACACCACCCTCCAGTTCGACACCAAACTCATCGAAGACGCGGTCGCGGATGACGCCAACGACTCGGCCTATACGGGCACGGTCAGCTCCAGCGGCACCTACACAGGCTCGGACAGCAAGACCTTCATCGTCGAGATCCTCGCCGGGGGGGTTGCCGGGACGGCGACCTACCGGGTCTCTTCGGACGGCGGCATCACCTTCGACGACAACGGTGGGGCGGGTTTCACGACCTCGGAGACGGCGACCCCCCTCGGCGCCGTCGGCGAAGGGGTGGATATCGCCTTCACCAATTCGGGCAGTCTGACGGCGGGGGACCGCTTCTCGATCGACGTCACCGTGCCGGTGCTGGACGAAGCCAAGGACGCCGTTTTTCGGCTCAACGGTATTCAGCAGACCCGGTCTTCGAACGACATCGACGATGCGGTCGAAGGACTCAGCTTCTCCCTCCTCTCGACCACCGAGAGTGGGGAGTCCTCGAGCGTCACCGTCTCCAGAAACGACGGCGCCATCATCACCGCCCTCCAGGAGTACGTGAACGCATACAACGAGGTGGTCTCCGGGATCCGGCAGCAGCAGACCTTCGACCCCGACACGAACACCGCTGGGGCGCTCCTGGGAGACCCCACGGCCAACCGTATCGTCCGCTCTTTGAGGAACGCCATCACCCGACAGGCGGTCGGCGTTGTGTCCGGTCCTCAACGCCTGATCGACCTGGGCATCTCCTCCAGCACCAACGGGGAGATCAGACTGGACGCCAATCGACTCACGACCCTGCTCGAAGAAGACCGCGAAGGCGTCCTCGACCTACTCGCCTCTTCCGGCACCGCCTCGGTGCCTTCCTTGGGGATCGAGTCCCAAAGTGGGGTCGGTGCCGGCGTGTATGGCGTTTCGGTGAGCACCGTCCCCGAACGGGCCTCCGTGAGCGCATCGGGTGTGCTCGGTACCCTCAGCGCAGACGAGACCCTCAGCTTTAGTCTCAGCTCCGATCAGACCGACGATACGCCGAGTTCTCGCGACTTCACGGTCTCCTTGAGCGCCGGCGACACGGCGGCCCAGGTCTTGGCCGAGATCAACTCCGCCTTTGCAACCCAGGGCGTCGCCTTCGAGGCCGTCCTTGATGGCGCAGGTCAACTGGAGCTGCGAGCGACGGAGTTCGGCGCCGACTTCCAGATCACCGTGAGCTCAGACGTCGCCGCCGGTGTCGGCAGCACGCAGATCGGGACGACCGAGCTGGTCGACGCAGGAGTGGACATCGCCGGCCTCATCAGTGGTCGACAGGCGATCGGCGTCGGCAACACGTTGACCGGGACCGGGGACCTCGCCGACCTTGTCTTGAGCTACTCGGGGAGCGACACCGGGAACATCGGGATCATCACCATCACCGAAGGCCTCGGCAGCCTCCTGGCGGATACGGTCGAGGGACTGGTAACGGGTAGCGAAAGCGTTCTGGCGACCCGAAACCAAGGGCTTCAGAGCCGCATCGACAGACTCAACGAACAGATCTTGGCCAAGAACGAGCAGGTGGCCCGGAACCAGGCGCGACTGGAGCGGGAGTTCGCCAACCTCGAGGTCACCTTGGCCCAGCTTCAGTCGCAAGGGAACTTCGTGACGAACCAGCTCGCCCTCATCGCCCCTCAGAGCTGAGCCCGACCGCAGGAAGCTTCATGTACCCCAGCAAGTCCGCCTACACGAGCAGCCAGGTCGAAGGCTACTCACCCGAACGCCTCGTCTTGGCCATGTTCGACGCTGCCCTTCGCAACCTAGGTTGGGCTTCGGATGCGCTGGAGCGCGGGGATCTCTCTCGAAAGGGCACGAATATCTCCAAGACCTTGGCCATCGTCAACGAGCTCCAGGCTTCGCTCAACAAGGAGGCCGGCGGCGAACTTGCTGAACGTCTCGACGGCCTCTACGTCTACGTCAGCGGCCGCTTGGTCGAGGCCAACGTCGAGAATGACGCCGAGAAGATTGCCGAAGTTCGAGGCCTGCTCCAGACGGTTCGAGACGGATGGGCCGAAATGTTGGAAGAGACTGGTCCCCCGGCGGCCCAAGGCTCAGCAGCCTCGGCTCAGGCCGGCAAGATCTACGTCTGAGTCCTCGCCCGCCCCTCAGAGCGTGCGTCGAGGAGGAAACACGGCGCTGGCCAACAAGAGCCCCGAAACGATCCCGGCCGTGATGGTGGCCATCTGCACCGCCCCTCCCAGTCCTGCCAGCGGGTCCTGATCGAAGAAGGACAAGAAGCTCCGGTAGCCGACACTCCCCGGAACCAAGAGCAAGATCCCAGGCAGCAACACGATGCTGGCCGGCGCCTTTCGGAAGCGGGCGAAGGCGTTCCCGAGCACGCAAACCAGAAAGGCCGAGAGGAAGCCCGCCAGTTCGGGGCCTAGAGGTTCGGCCGACCAGCGTGCGCTCCAAAAGGCGAGGTGTACGGCCCCCGCGACCCAACCCGTGAAGCCCAAGGGCACGCGGAACAGGACGACGAGCCCCACGCTGGTGGCGAGCAAGCAGGGGTGGACCACCCAAGCCGGAAGAGGGAGCGCTTGCTCGGCCTCGACACCGGGACCCAGCAGGCCGACCAGCTTGGACCCGAGGGCGGTTCCGAAGGTCAGCTGACCCAAGGCCATGAGGGCCGCCGTCAGCCGGGCCGAGCCCGAGGCCAGATTTCGGGTCGCCAGCTCCGACATGGCTACTGTCAGGGTCATGCCGGGCAGCAGGACGATCAGGCCTGCGATGATGGCCACCGAGGCCCGGTCGACCCATCCCAGCCAGCCCAACAGGCTGCCAAGCGCGGTCACCGAGAAGGCTGCGACGAGCTCGAACATGCGTCCCCCGGTCGGGCTTCGGGTGAGCGACAGCGCTAAGGTACCGGTTAGGGCGCCCAGACCACCGGCCACCAGCATCTGCAGTCCGTCGCCCCCCAAGAAGCGAGCCACCGAGGCCGAGATGACGACGAAAGTCAGGACGTCCAGTCCCCCCGAACGACGGCTCGGCTTCTCGAGACGCTCCAAGGCTTCCTCCGCCGCGTCCAGGCCCGCCTCCGAAGGCTCCAGATGGGTGGCCAAACGGTCTAGCGCCCACATGCGCTCGAGGTCGACCTCCCCTCCTGCCTGAATACGGAGCATGCGAACCGATTGACGACCCAACGGGCCAAAGGCGCAAAAGAGCGAGGTCGGGGTGCTGAAGAAAGAGGCCTGCAGGGTGAGCCGGGTCGAGGCCTCTTGCAGAGTGTCCTCCAAGCGATGGGCGGGAGTCTGAAGGTTTTGGAGGGCGCGGCCGATTCGCAGCACCAGCTCGATCGCGCGCTCGTTCACCGGAGGATACGGAGCGCGTTTCGTCGGAGAGCCGACGCGCCGGTGCGCTGGAGCGCCGTACCTCGAATCAGGGCCTCCAGTCTCTCGGGGTCCTGTACGCAGGCTTGGATCGTGGGCCAAGACAGCTCGCTTTGGGCCTCGAGTTCGGGATCGGCCTCGACCCCGAACTTGTTCCAAGGGCAGACCTCCTGACAAACGTCGCAGCCTGCCAACCATCCGTGCAGCTCGGGGAGCGCCTCCACCCCTCGCGTTCTCTCTTCCACGTTCCAGGTGGTGATGCATCGGCGAGCGTCGAGCTCTCTCGGGCCAACGAAGGCCTGGGTAGGGCACGCGTCCAAGCATCGAGTACAGCTGCCGCAGCGATCGGGCATGGGCTCGTCGGCTTCGAAGCCCACGTCGGTGATCAACGTTCCGAGGAAACTATAGGTTCCAAGACGAGGACTGATGGCCATGCAGGACTTACCGATCCAGGCGATGCCGGCTCGAGCTGCCCAGGCCCGCTCCAAGACGGGAGATGTATCCACGCTGGGCTTGACGGCGGCCTCCGGGAAGGCCTCGAGGATGGACTTCCGCAGCTTCCTCAGCCGCTTTCGCAACACCTTGTGGTAGTCCCGCGCGGTCACATATCGGCTGACTTTCAGCGGGCCTCGAGGCGGTGCCTCTCGACGATAGCTCATGGCGAGGGCGACGACGCTCCGTGCCCCAGGGACCACGCGTTCGACATCCTCTCGTTCCGCGACGTTGCGCGCCATGTAGTCCATGGGCCCGTGACGCTCTCGGGCCAGCCAGTCCCGAAGCCGGCCCTCTGGGTCCGCCGGGCCGGCGCGCGCGATGCCGCAGGCGTCGAAGCCGAGCTCGGCGGCACGGGCTTTGAGGGCGCGAGCGTCCACTCAGGCCACGTTGGCCTTTGCCCGGGCCGGGAGCAAGGCTAGTGACCGTACTATGGACGTTCAGACCGAGGACGGGCTTCGCCTCCACGTGATCCGCAGTGAGGCTGAGGATCCGCAGGGGGAGGTGCTTCTCGTCCACGGCTACGGCGAGCACTCCGGACGATACGCCGAGGTGGCCGAAAGCTGGACTCGGCGGGGCCTGTCCGTAACCGCCTTCGACCTGCGGGGGCACGGTCGGAGCGAGGGGCCGCGGGGACACGTCGACCGTTTCGAAGACTACCATCGGGACCTGGACGCGGTCTCGGACTTCGTGCGGACCCAGTCGGAGCACCGCCCATTCCTATTCGGTCATTCGATGGGGGGCCTCCTGTCCCTCCACTTTCTCGTCCAGCGAGGCGTCGAGGCGTGGCGCGGGCTGGCCCTGTCTTCGCCCTACGTCGGCTTGGAGCTCGAGGTCCCGGCTTGGAAGGTCGCCATGGGTCGAGTCCTGAACCACGTCACTCCGAGCCTGGGACTGGCCACTGACTTGAAGGGAGCGCAGGTGGCCTCGGACCCCGAGATAGCCGCCCGCTACGACATCGACCCGCTCAACAACAAGAAGGCCACGGTGCGCTGGTTCCAGGAGAGCCAGCGGGCGATGGAGGAGGTCTTCGCGGGCGCATCAGAGCTCGATATCCAGACCCTCTTGCTCTTCGCAGGGGGCGACGTCGTGGCGAGCCCAGCCGCAAGTCGAAGGCTGGCCCAAGCCTTACCCTCGGTCGAGGCCGAGGAGCTGGCGGGACTCCAGCACGAGATCCTGAACGAGCCGAAGCCGACCCGAGAGGGACTGATCGAACGCTACGCGGACTGGTTCCTGGCCCGAGTCGCGTCGTGAGTAGCGCTCGCCAGACGCCGATGATGCAGCAGTATCTCGGCGTGAAGGCGCAGTACGCCGACGCCATCGTCCTTTTCCGGATGGGGGACTTCTTCGAGACCTTCTTCGAGGACGCCGAGACCTGCTCCCGACTGCTCGGCATCACCCTCACCGCCCGCAGCAAGGAGAAAGACGTTCCGATGGCTGGGGTTCCTCATCACGCCATCGATAGCTACCTCTCCCGACTGATCGAGCTGGGCCGGAAGGTCGTCCTCGTCGACCAGGTCGAGGACCCGAAGAAGGCCAAGGGCTTGGTGCGTCGAGCCGTGACCCGGGTCCTGACGCCAGGGACCTTCTTGGATCCTCGAGCCGCTCCCCGGCAGGAAGCGCCTCTCGCCGCCGCCTGTCGAGGGCCGGGCAAAGGGGCGCGTATCGGACTCGCGGTGCTCGAGCTATCGACGGGACAGTTCGTCGCGACATCGGTCAGTGACTCGGACGCCCTCAACGAAGAGCTGGGTCGCCTCGGCGTCAAAGAGCTCATCGGTGAGGAGGGCGAGGATTGGGTCTCCCCTGTGCCCTATTCTCCCCGGCCGCTGCGCGACCGCGTCGGCGCGCGGGATCGCTTGGAGACTCAGTTTGGTGCCGATGAGTTCAAGGGCCTGGAGCTCGCCTTGTCCTCCGAGGCCATCGATGCGGCGGGCATGATCTTGGGCTACGTCGACGCCACCCAGCTCCTACCCGAAGCGCAAGACCTGACGGGGCGCGCGACTCTCGATCACGTGGGCCGCCTGGTGCCCTACGTCGCGAGTGGCGGCTTGGTGCTGGACGGTCTCACTCGCGAGCATCTCGAACTCTTCAAGGCCCGCGGCGAAGGGAGCCAGTCCTTTCTGGACTGCATCGACGAGACGAAGAGTCCCGCCGGCGCTCGACGCCTCCGGACCTGGCTTGCCCGGCCCCTCGACGACCTCGAAGCCATTGCTCGACGGGCCGACGCCGTTCAAAGGCTCTCTGCCCATCCTTCGGTCCTGGACGGCGCTCGTGAGGCCAGCGCGCGCATGCCTGACTTGGAGCGGCTTCTGGCCCGGGTCGCCCTGGGCCGCGCCCATCCCAAAGAGCTTCGAGCTTTGGCCAACGGCCTCCAGGCGGCGGGTAGTCTGCTGGACGCGCTGCGTCCCGTTCTGCTGGACGGCCTGGTTGGAGGGGGAGGGCGACTTCAGCAGCTGGTCGAGGTCGACCGAGTTGCCGACGTTCTCGGACGCTTGGACGAGGCTTTGGAGGAAGCGCCCCCCATCGATCCCGCCGAGCCCGGCGTATTCCGACCGGGATGGGACCCGGAGCTGGATAGGGCCTCCGAGCTGTCCTTCCAAGGCAAGCGTCTCATCGCCGAACTCGAGGCGAAGGAGAAGGCGGAGACGGGCATCAGTTCCTTGAAGGTTCGGCACAACAAGGTCTTCGGCTACTACATCGAAGTGACGAAATCCAACTTGCACATGGTTCCGGATCGCTTCATCCGCAAGCAAACCACGGTCAATGCTGAGCGTTTCTTCACCGAGGAGCTCAAGAAGCTGGAGGACGAGGTGAGTCACGCCGAGGAGCGTCGTCAGACCCGAGCGTGGGAGCTGTTTCGCAGCTTGATGTCGGAGCTTGCACCCGAAATACCTCGGACCCGCGCCCTGATCGACGCAGCGGCCGAGGCCGACGTTTTGAGCGGACTCGCGTGGCTGGCCGAGACCCGAGGATGGTCTCGTCCCCGGTGTGTCGAAGAGGACGTGATCGATATCCAAGAAGGGCGGCACCCCGTTCTAGAGGCGATGTCGGACAAGCTCGGTGAGCGCTTCGTTCCCAACGACATCCGGCTGGACGCGTCGGAGCGCTTGCTGGTGATCACCGGACCCAACATGGCGGGCAAGAGCACGGTGATGCGCCAGACCGCCTTGATCGTCATTCTGGCCCACATGGGCTCTTTCGTCCCGGCCAAGAGCGCGACCGTGGGGAGAGTGGACCGAGTCTTCACGAGAGTGGGGGCGGGTGACGAACTCTCCAAGGGGCGGTCGACCTTCATGGTCGAGATGAACGAGACCGCCAACATCCTCCGGGCGGCGAGCGAGCGTTCCCTCGTGCTGTTGGACGAGATCGGTCGCGGTACCAGTACATTCGACGGCCTTTCCATCGCCTGGGCCGTCGCCGAGCATCTTCACGACGTGGTGGGCGCCAAGACGCTTTTTGCCACCCACTACCACGAGCTGACGGAAATCGGCCGAACGCGAGCCCGGGCCGGGAATCGACACGTGGTGGTCAAAGAGCGGGCGGACGGCATCATTTTCCTGCGAAAGCTCGAAGAAGGTGGCGCCAACCGCAGCTATGGGGTCCAGGTTGCCCGCTTGGCCGGCCTCCCCACGCCAGTCGTGAAGCGGGCCCGGGCGCTGCTGGAGCGACTGGAGCGCGGGGAACGGCTGGGACCTTCCGATCAATTGGAGCTGTTCGGACCTCGCGCTGACCCAACGGGGGAGCCCGAAGACGATGTCCGCCAGCGGCTCCTCGCCCTCGACCTCGACGAGATCAGTCCCCGTGAGGCCTATCGCTTCCTAGCCGAACTGCAGGACGACCTGCGCGAAGGCGGATGAGCCGGTCAAAAAGTTGCGCCCGGGATCCCTCGTTTTAGGATCGCTGCGTGCTCGTCCTGTTTCTCAGCTTGGCTGCGTCTCCGCTCATGGATCGTGCTGTCGCTGCCGACTCGGCCTTGGAGCGTTCGGAGCCCTCTTTACGTCAGCGCCATCGGCACATCCGCGTCATCAAGCTTTGGCAGACCGTCGCGTTTCGAGGACCCGAAGAGGAGCGATGCAGCGCCAAGACCCAGGAAGCCCGAGCTTGGACGCGTTTGGCCCACTGGTCCGGAAGCGCAGCCGACAGAAGACGAGCCCGGCAGGTGCAGGCAGGATTGTGTGTTCAGGGGACGCCGGCCACGACCCAGAGTGCGCCCTCGGTGGAGTCTTCAGCGGCCGTGACCGCGCCGCCAGGAGCGCCCACCATCGTTCTCGACCCGGGCCACGGAGGGGAAGAGAAGGGGGCTCGAGGTCCGGGAGGCTTATGGGAGAAGGACTACAACCTCGACGTCGCTCAGCGGCTTCGAAGGCTCCTAGAGGGTCGCTACCACGTGCTGATGACCCGACAGGACGACAGCACGGTAGGCTTGGCCGAGCGGGTTCAAGTCGCCAACCGCTCCGAGGCGGTGCTCTTTGTCTCCATCCACGGCAACGCCCACAGTCAACGCCGCTTTCACGGTATCGAGACCTACGTTTTGGACGTGGAGGCCCGCAGATTCGAAGGCCGCCTCGAGGACCGTGAGGCCCGACTCCGCCGTCCAGAGTACCCGACCGAAACGCCCGAACACATTCGGGACGTGGAGCTTCTGTTGGCCAGCATGGCGATGAGGGAGGCAACGCGTCGCTCCGAGCATCTCGCCCAGGCAGTCCAGGAAGAGGTCGTGCATGCGTTGCGGAAAGACGTGGGGCCGATCCGAAGTCTGGGACTGCGGCGCGCCCTTTTCCACGTTTTGCTCGGTGCTCGAATGCCCGCAGTCCTGGTCGAGAGCGGCTTCCTCAGCCATCCAGTCGAGGGACGCCGCATGATGCAAGACACATGGCGGACGGCGGTGGCTCAGGGTCTTGCCCGGGGAATCGATGCCTATTTCACAGGCCGCGAGGCTCCGGACGGAGGTGGGTACCTTGCCCACCTGGTCCCAGAAATAAGTGCTTCGATGACGCATTCCATTTCAGGTTCGCGAGGGAAGTCCGAATCAGCGAAATGAGATGACTGCAATCGTTCCACGGGTCGGTTATGGTCCGCACGAGGTGTCGGACGCTCGTTTGTCTTCTCCGGTCGCGTCGGTGCTCGAGGGTCACGGCGTTTCGACCGAGCCGCATGTCGAACTCTTCGACTGCGCAGAGCTGCGTGATGTACTGCACGGCCTGGTGGGTCCGGGCTGCGTGCACGAGCACTCCGACTCGGGCTCCGTCGCCTCGGCGGTCCGAGCCCATCGCGTCACGGTCGTCGTCACCCACGCCCGCGGCATTTCCGAACTCATGCGCAACCTGAGCGTGGAGAGTGCACCGGTGGGCCTCATCGTCTACGACCCCAACGGGCACGATAGCAACTCGGCCGCCCTCCGCGCCCAAGGCGTCATGGACGTGCTGACCGATCGCCTGCCTGAGACTTGGGCAGACGTCCTGACCAGGGCTTTCGATTTTCGAGCCCTGTTGATGCTCGAGCTCGACCATCGTTGTGAGTCCAAACGCCTGTCCCAGCGGGAGCTGGAACTCTTGGGCGAGCCCCCCGAGAGTTTGTCCGACGATCTCGACTCGTTTCAGCCACCCCCGCTCCCGGTCGGACCGATGTCCGTCCACGACCTGGAGAGCGCCAGTGACGCGTTCGAAACGGCGTACATCGAGCGGGTCCAGCACCTCTGCAACAGCGCCAGGGAGGCCGCTCAGGTGCTGGGCGTGTCCCCCGCTACTTTATCGAGACGCCAGCGAAGAGATATCGAATGAAACGAAACATGCCTCGGGGGGCCGTGATCGCGGTCCTCGACCGAGGAGACCTGAGCGACGACCTGGAGTCCTGGAGCGCAAAGCGCGGTGTCGGACTCGACCTTCGGACCTTTACTTCAGCGCTGGAGTTGACCGGTGACGGCGGCCCCAGAAGTCTGGACGGCCTGGCCATCACCGTGGCGGCGGCCGGCCCTTTTCTGCCCGAGGTCCTTCGATGGGCGGACAGCCAGCTTTCGGACCGGATGCCGACCCTGCTGTTTGGAAGCGGGAAAGAGATTGAAGACGACGTGGCCACCCGCCAGATCTTGGGTCGAGAGCAGATCACTTGGTTGCCCTCGGGCGCGGCCCGAGACGACCTGGACCGCTGGTTGATCTTGGCTTTGGAGGTCAAAGAGCTCCGGGCCTTTCGGCGCCAGCACGATCAGATCGCCCACAGCTTGCGTCGGGCCCGCATGCAGCTCTTCCACGGCCACGACCTCGACATGGAGCCGCCTGAAGGCCCGCCTTGTGGCCCGCCCCTCCCCACCACCCTGGAGGAGGTTGAACCCTTGAAGGAGGCCCGGGCTCGGTTCGAGCGGGCCCACATCCAAGCTGTCATTCGGGAACAGGAGAGCTTGAAGGAGGCGTCGGTCGCCCTCGGGATCTCCTACACCTCTCTTTGGCGACGCCTACGATAATCCGCCGTCCCCCGTCGACACGATGAGCATGGGGTTGATGCCGGCCTTGGCCAGGGCCGTGTTCCAGCGATCATCGCTCGGAGTTTCGAAGACCACGGACTCGTCGAGCTCGACGGGAATCCACGAGCCGGCCTGGATTTCGGCGTCCAGCTGACCGCCGCCCCAGCCTGCGTAGCCCAGCACCAACATATGGGCTGGCGCCGCCGGTTGTTCGCTCAGACGGGCCAAGCGGTCCCGACTGGGACTCACCCTGATGCTGTCGGCTACCTGGATCGTGACCTCGTCCTCGGGAGCATAGCGACCCTGTGGCGCCCCGTAGACGATCCACCCGGTCTCTGGCGACACGGGACCTCCGACCATGACGGGGACCTCGGGCGCGGTGTCGGCGGCGTCCGGGTTCAGCTCTCGTACGACCCGGGAGAACTCAATTTGGGCCGGCCGATTCACCACGAAGCCCAAGGAACGATCAGGGCCATGCTCCACCAGGAGAACCACAGTGCGCATGAAATTCGGGTCCTGGAGAGCAGGCGACGCGACCAAGAAGCCCGGTGCAAGGGACGAGGCCATGGGAGAAGGGTGGCACCCGGTGGCGCGGGGAGCGAGCCATATCGACTCGCCCACTCAGCATCTTCGGGTCTCGCCCGATGATCCCACCGACGTGCCGCGATCGCGACGAGCCACGGACCTGACCCGGCCTTCGATCCTGCTGGTCGAAGACGACCGGACAAGCCGGCTCACCCTCGCTCGGCACCTGGAGAAGCAGGACTACGAGGTCACCGCGGTCGGGACTGGCGAAGAGGGGCTCGAGGCCCTGATGGCCGGCGCTCATCGGATCGTGCTCCTCGACCTCGGGCTTCCCGGGATGAACGGGACGGAAGTCTGTCGGCGCATCCGCCTCGCCGAACAAGACATCTACACCTACATCGTCATCCTGACCGGCAGCGAAGGCGAGGACTCCCTCATCGAGGCCTTCGAATCGGGGGCCGACGACTACATGACCAAACCCTTCAAGAAGCAGGAGCTGTCGGCTCGGCTCCGGGTCGGCGAACGCCTCCTCCGTTTCCACGCTCGGATGAAGGAGTCGGAGCGACGAATCAAGGAGCTGGCCCGGCTCGACGGGCTGACGGGTGTGTTCAATCGAGCCGCACTTGACGAGCGGGTCGCAGCCAAGCTGCGTGACGCCAAGGTCGGCGGAGGCCCGGTCGGCTACCTCATGGTCGACATCGACTTCTTCAAGAGAATCAACGACACGTTCGGCCACCAAGCCGGTGATGAGGTGTTGCGCGAGGTGGCTCGTCGCCTCAAGGCCTCGGTCCGGACCGAAGACGACGTCGGTCGCTACGGCGGTGAAGAATTCGGGGTCGTTCTGTTCGGCGCCAACGCGCAGGCCATCCGCGCAGTCTCCACTCGGGTCTGGGGCGCGCTTCGCGAAGCGCCCATCGAATGGGAAGGTCACTCCATCTCCATCACGGCAAGCATCGGGGCCCACTTCAGCGATGCCGGTGGCCCGGTGAGCGCCCTCTACGCCAACGCCGATGCCGCCCTCTACCGAGCAAAGCGGACCGGCCGAGACCGGGTGGTTTTCCTGGATGAGGCGGAAGAATTCGTCGAGCTGGTGGTCCGAGATCCAGGCGAGTCTGGATCAAACCCTCCGGCTGTAGCAGTCGGGAGCTGACGGGCGGCCGAGCCGCCATCGGCTCGTGCGAGTTCTCTGTCTCATATTGCTCCTCAGCTCGGCCTGCCGAGAGGCCAAGCCCACCCGGAGCGCCCGGCTCTACTTCACATCCGAGTTCCAAGGTCGGGTCGCCCCGAGCGATCAGGAGGGGGGCCTCGCTCGGCTCGTTTCCGTCCTGAAACGCGATTCGGGACCGCGCTGGATGGACCTCGGCGACCTGTTGGCGCCGAACTCCACCCCCGCTCAGGCCAGGGTCCTGGCCCGGCCGCTCTCCTCCCACGCCTTGGCTCTGAATCTCGGACCTCACGAGCTGGAGCAAGCCTCGCTTCTTCGGACGCTTCGCCGAGAGGTGGCGCCACCCTGGCTGAGCGCCAACGCAAGACCAGTGGATGAGTGGGCGCTTGCCCGATCCTTCGTCCGCTTGGTGGATGGCGTTCGGATAGGTATCACTGGGGTCGTCTTGCCCGAAGGCATCGAGACCCGGGACTTCGTTCTCTTGGCCCACGAACCGGCACTGGCGAATGAAGTCCACGCACTGGAGGACGCCGGGGCAGAAGTGTTCATCCTCTTGGCACGCTTGGAGCGACGGCAAGCCCAGGTCCTGGCAGAGGTTGCGCCGACGCTCGACTTCATCATCTACGGCGCAGACCGGGCCGAAACGGCGGAGCCTACACGCCATGGCGACACCTGGCTGATTCATGCAGGGGGTCGAGGACGAGCGGTCGGCGTGTTGAACATCTCGGTTCACGCCTCCCACGGGGCCTTCGACCGGGGTGAAGGCAGCTTGGGAACGGCCAACAGCTTCCAGGTCGAACTGCTGCCCCTGGACGCCCGTATCCCGCAGGACCCTGGTGTCTCGATCCGCTTGGAATCTGGGGCACAGAGCCAATGAAACCGGGCGCGCAGGCCCTTCTGCTTGTCTTTGCCGTTACGGCCTGCGCGACGCTCCCGCCTTCTGAAGCGGAGCCGGAGTCCCGCGCCTCCATGCTCCAGCCGAGCTCGACCGAGGTCCAGGGGGTCGAGGTCGAGAGCTCGAAGGACGTGGCCTTCGTCGAAGACCTGCCTTTCGATCAGGCTCCCATCGCGCCCCGGAGCTTCACCGCTCGCGCGATCTTCACCCAAACCGGCACCATCAGCTTCGACATCCCGATGGTCGACGACGAGCGGGTGATCTACTGGGAAGACTACCTCAGCGGACGAGGGCGACGCTGGTTCGAGATCTGGCTTTCTAGGAGCACGCGCTACGTCCCCACCTTTTGGGAGGCCCTGGATCGGAAGGGTCTGCCTCGAGACCTCGTTTTCTTGGCCATGGTAGAGAGCGGCTTCTCGACTTCTGCCCAGTCCTGGGCCGATGCCGTCGGGCCCTGGCAGTTCGTGGCGTCGACGGGTCGCGCCTACGGTCTCCGCATCGACTTCTGGGTCGACGAGCGTCGCGACTTCGAGCGGAGCACCGAGGCCGCTCTCGACTACCTGGAGCGCCTCTACGAGCGATTCGGAGACTGGCATCTGGCCTTTGCGGCCTACAACGCAGGTCCGGGACGAGTCAGCCGCGCCATCCGAAGAGCGGGCGTGGAAGACTTCTGGCAGCTCGATCGATGGCTCCGAAAAGAGACGGAGAACTACGTCCCCAAGATCTTGGCTGCAGCCCGGGTTGCCAAGGAGGCGGAGCAGAGGGGCTTCGAGAACGTCGCGTATCTTCCGCCCTTCGAGTTTCGAACTCTCACCGCGACCCAGTCGGTTTCGCTGAAGAGCATGGCCGAGCTCTGTCCCGAGGAGCTCGAGGTCGAAGACCTGATACAGCTCAATCCCTCTCTTCGGACCGGGGTCACGCCCCCGGGAGAGGATTGGAAGCTGCGCGTTCCCAAGGCCACCACCGCCTCGTGCGCCCAGGCCCTGGATGCCGGGCCAGGACGCTCGGCGTGGACCCACCGCTGGCACCCGGTCCAGCCCGGGGACACGCTGGAAGGGCTGGCCGAGCGCTACCGGACGACGACTGAGGCCATCCTGGCCTTCTCCGAAGCCGAAGCCGAAGACTTCGAGAAGTTCGAAGAGATCGTGATTCCCATTCCTCGCCCACATGCCCAGGCCCCCATCCGGACACCCCGAACTCTCCCCGGACGTTCGGCGGTCTACGGGGTGCCGGAGGTACGAATCATTCGCTATCGGGTTCGGAGCGGGGACTCGCTATGGCGGATCGGTGAGCGATTCCGGGTGTCGGTCGCCGAGCTTTGCCAATGGAACGGTCTGCGGCGGAACGACGTGCTGGGCCTAGGTCAGCGCCTCCGAATCGAGCAGCGTCCGGGGCGTCGTTCTTCTTCTCCGGTGCCCAGCCAGGTGGCGCCTCCGGGCATTCATGTCGTTCAGGCCGGAGAGTCCTTTTGGCTCATCGCCCGTCGTCACGACACCACGGTGAAGCGGTTGCTGAAGCTCAACGAACTCGAACCGGAGCACGTTCTCGTGCCAGGGGAGCAGCTCAAGCTCCGCTGAAGGGCGTCGACCCGGCGCTGCCTGATGGTCTGCCTGGGGACCTGGTCGGGAGCCCGAAGACGAAGGTCGTCCCGGGGCCTTCCGTGTCCTCGATCCACAATTGGCCCCCGTGTCCTTGGACCACCCGCTGGGCCAGGGTCAGGCCCAGGCCGCTCCCTTCCCGGTCGGAGCTCAGCCGCTGGAAGGGTTCGAAGACTTCACCTCGCAGCTCTCTTGGGATGCCGATCCCTTCATCCCTGACTTCTACGAGGATCCGGTCGACCTGGGTCCTCCAGGCGATCGTGATGCTCGGAGGACCGTCCGAGTACTTGATGGCATTGCTGAGCAGGTTCTGAAAGACGGTTCCGATGCAGCTGTGGTCGCACCAGGCCGAAGGCAGTCGACTTTGGACGTGAACCTTAGCCCCTGTCGCTTCAATGGTGGACTCGAGTCCCTGGAGGGTGTCGTCGAGCACCGCCTGCAGGTCGACTTCGCGGCGGTCGAGTCCCGTTCGGCCCAGCCTCGAGAAGTCGTGTAAGGACTGGACCTGGTTCTCCAGCCGCTGGGCCATCTCACGGATTCGGTCCAGACGCCGGTTTACTTCTCCCGGCAGATGCCGGCCATGATCCTCGCCGATAAAGCTCACGTAGTTCCGGATGCCTCGAAGCGGCTCTTTCAGGTCGTGGGCGATCACCTGGGCAAACTCGTCCAAGGCTCGGTTGCTGTCTTCTAGCCTTGCCTCCGCCCGCAATTTGGCCTGCATCGCCCTATGCTCTCGCCAACGAAGGATGAAGACCGAGATCAGGAGCGGGATGGTGATGAAGGCTAGAAAGGTCGCGAAGGCGGCGCCGACGGGGAGCCCGCCGAGGCAGGGTGAGCAGGCAGTGCAGTCCCATCGGGCCGGGTAGGGCGAGGGGTCGGACAAGCAACCGATCAGCCCCAGCATGGACCCACGGTACCAAGGGGCCGGGTCTTCGTTGCTATCTGATCCAATGTTCAGTATTTTATTCGAATGGCCGAAGCGCGCTCCCTCCACGAGCTGCGGCGTGAGCTCGCATCACGGGCACCCTTCTTGGGTCAGCTCGCCTCTATGAGCAGCGGTTGGCCGGAGCTCGACCAGCGGTTGGGCGGGTGGCCTCGGGGCGGTATCACCCTTCTCACCGGGCCCGCGGGGAGCGGTCGTTTGAGCCTGGCCGCGGGGCTTCTCGCTCAGCGGACCCAGCAAGGTGAGGTCGTGGCCTTCGTCGACGGAAGCGCCAGCGCCCATCCTCCTGCCTTGTGGCAGCGGGGCGTAATCCTCGAGCGAACGCTCATGATCCGAAGGGAGGATGAGCGGGTCGTGTACGGTTTCGAACAGATCGTCGCTTCCGGCATTTTCTCGGCCGTTGTGGGCTTTGGTCTGGATCCATGGCTGACGCCGCCTCGTTGGCGGCGCCTGCAGAGCGCCACCGAGGGGGCTGGGGTCGGCACCGTGCTCGTCACTTCGCCCGAAACTGCGGCCTCGATCTCTGGGGCAGCGCTCCGCCTCGATCTCGAGCCAAGTCAAACAGAGGTTCGAGTCGCCGTCCGAAAAGACCGAAGCGGGCGAGCAAGTGGGCAGAGCTTCCCACTCGCGGGTATGCACGGAGCGCTGTCGGGCTTCCGAAGGACTCTGGGCTCCCCAGGCGCCTTTCGATCGGACTAGATGGCAGCGTGACCGGGGACCTATACACAGAGCTCGAAAGCTCGCCCTCGGCCAGCCCCGAACAGCTGCGATCCTCCTACAAGAAGCTGATTCGGGAGAACCATCCCGATCTCCATCCGAACGATGAGGCCCGACATCAGCGATTTCGGGCCATCACAGCCGCTTTTGACGTGTTGTCCGACCCCAAGAAGCGGGCGCTGTACGACCGCTTCGGCCGAGCCGCCATCGCCGCCGGCTTCGATCCGGTTCGCCTCGAGTCGATCGGACCAGGCGCCGACGTCCGTCTGTCCATCACCCTCAGCTTCGTCGAGGCCGCCAACGGGACCCAGAGGATCCTCCTCGTCCCCCGTCGTGAGGGGGCCTCCGGTCCGGTTACGGTCAGGATCCCGCCCGGCGTGAAGTCCGCGCAGACCCTTCGGGTCCCCGAGGCCGGCGAGCCAGGTCGTCCCCCCGGCACCCTCTGGGTCGACGTCACGGTGGCCAAGCACCCCCTCTTCGAGCGGATTGAACGTGACGTCCGACTGCAGCTCCCGGTTTCCCTGAGGGAGCTTGTTTGCGGGGCCGAGGTCATGATTCCGACCCCATCGGGCCGGGTCGCCTTTCGGGTGCCGCCCCGGTGTCAGCCCGGTCAGGTCATTCGTCTTCCCGGAGCCGGCATTGCAGCCCACAAGGACCGGCGGGCCGGCGACCTCTTGGTGAAGCTCAAGCTGGTGCTGCCCTTCGAAGCGGCCTCCAGTGGGGAGGGCCGAGCGCTCCTCGAGCAACTCGACCGCTTCTACAAAGAGCCGGTTCGAGATGGCCTGTTCATTCAGGCGCCGGGCTCGTCGTCCGGCGCGCGCCCCGTTGGTTCGGTCCGACCTGGCTCGGTGACCTCCAGCCCGCCCCCGGCCGGGTCCGAAACGTCCTCCGAGGATCCGCCGACCTTGCCCTGAAGACGCTCGGCGCCCCACCGAGTGGCGTACTCGCCCATGAGTTCTCCGGCCATGGCCCCGCCGAAGGCGCCGACCAGCGTGCCCACACCGGGAATGAGGCTTCCGACCCCGGCCCCCAAGGCCGCGCCCCCGGCGCTGCCGGTCAGGCTGCCGACGTACTGTCCCAGCTTCTTCTTGTACTCTTCCGGGCTGACCTCGCCGGACCAATACTTACGGGTCTCTTGCCCGACTTGGATGCCAAAGCGGACCGCAAAGCCCACCACCACCGGGTGGCGAAGGCGACGGTCCCAATCAGGAGGGAGGCCGTTCATAGCTTGCGACGAGGGCCGTCCGCGGGCTCCGAGTCCGGGGCTTCGCGGGCCAAAGAGGCTTCCGGCCTGCGCCTGCGCCCGAAGCGAACCTCCGCGTGCTCGACCGCAGCCCGGCCCAGTCTCGAGCCCGCTTCGTCGCCGACCAGAGAGCCGGTGAAGGCGCCCAGGATCGTTCCCAGACCAGGGGCGAAGGCTGTTCCGGCCAGGGCGCCTGCCGCTGCGCCCGCCATGCCGCCCGAGATGGAGCCGACGTGGGTCCAGCCTCGGCGCTTGAATTCCGCGCCGTCGATCTCGCCGCTCCGGACCCGTTGGTAGTCCTTAGCGAAACGAAGGCTGAGCGTCGCTGCCGTCACCACGACCGTGGGGTGTCGCTCCAAGCGCCGTATGATGCGCTCGATGGGCGTGCGTTTCAGCAGTTCCATGGGCTCAGGCTACCGCTCCAGCGCGCGGGAGCGAAGCGTCAGGCATAACTTTCGACATCCCCACGGGCCCATGCTAGCTCGCCGAGCGGCGTGGCCGCGCGCACGGGCAGAAAAGGGGCCCATGTACGCTCGACCGTGGTTCTATGGGCCGAAGCATGAAGCGACTGGGCGGTCTTCTCCTCCTGCTGTTGACTGGCTGCGCCGATACCCTCCTAGGGATTTCACCCCTCGAAGAAGGCGCCGACCGACTGACGTACCCGTTTGGTCTCGCCGCCGTCGAGGGGCCTACCCCCGCCCAGGACACCCTGCTCGTAGTCAGTACGAATCTCGACCAGCGCTTCAACGCCGGCTTGCTGGCGGCTTTCGACTTCGAGGCCCTTGCTGCACAGGTCGAAGCGGCGACCTGCGAGGCGCCCATCGTCCGCTCCCGCATCGAAGGACTGCGGGGCGCGCTCCGCGTGCCCTCGGGCTCCGGGCGCTTGGTCCCCTTCCGCGACGGGGCACGCCTTCGCCTCGCCCTCCCGACCCGCTTCGGTCAGAGCCTCAGCCTCTTCGACCTCGACCCTGGCGGCCGTCTGCCGACGCCCGGCACCCCGCCCGAGCCCGGGGACCTCGTCTCTTGCCGGGCACAGGGTGCGTCGACCGAGACCGCCCTTGACTGTGCGGCCAGTCATCGCATCGGGCTCGACGACGATGACCCTTTCGACGTCGCGCCCGTCTACGACGAGGCCGGCGAACTGGAGCTCCTGGCCGTGACCCATCTGGGGGGCAACGGCGGGCCGATTTCGGTCGTAGGGGCCGACCGCATTCGAGCCCGACTCGACCCCCAAGAGGCCACGGACCCCGAGGCCGCGGCCGGTCGTCCCATCGTCGCCAACGTCTCGGGACTGACCGGCTCCTTTGCGGCGACCGGGCTTGGGCCCGGGCAGTTGCTCGTCACCACCAACGGCGACCCCACCGTCCGCCCGCTTCGGATCGCGCGGCTCGAATCGTCCACTTTGCTCGGCCTTCGGCGCTCCAGCTTTGCCGACGTCGGACAGCCTTTGGGGCAGGAAGGACGGGACCCTTCGGTCGTTGTTCCCTCTGCCTTCGCGGACCTCGAGCCCGAGACCTCGGGAGAGCGGGTGCGGGGGCTTGCGACGAGGGCTGATCGGCCGGAGCTCGCGTGGGTGGCCCTGAGGATCATTGACGACCAGGGCGCGCAAACGGAGAACTCGGTGATCGCGACGGTCGACCTGACCGAGAGCCCGTTTCGCGTGCTGTCGGTCTTCGAGGTGGGCGAACAGATTGGTCGTCCCGTCTTCGATCCGGTCTCGGGCCTCCTGTACGTTCCTGACGAACGCCGCGGACTTTTCGTACTCGACGTTTCGGGCGTCGCTCCCTTGCTCGTAGCCCAGGTCGACGGTCGCGCTCAAGTCGCCATCGGCGGCGGATTCACCCGAGGCTTCCGGCTTCTCTCCAGCCCGACCGAGGTGGCCTTCGATCCCAGACCACGCCAGGGACGCCGTCTTCTTTACGCCAGCAACTTTCTCAACAGCACTTTGGGCGTGATCGACGTGACCGAGCCCAGCCGCCCCTGCGTCGTCGCCCGGCTCGGTGAGCCTCTGGACCCGGGCAACGAGAGTCGGGAGCTGCTGTTCGGAGTCGAGCCTTGAGACGAGGCCTCTTGTTCTGGGGCCTGAGCTCCATCGTCCTCGCGAGCTGTGGGGAAGACGTCGACGATGAGGCGGCGGACCTCGAACGACCTTCGGGTCTGGTTGCTGTCCCGCGCAGCGACACCCGGACCGATCTGATCATCGCCGACTCCGAAGCCGACGGTCTTCGGGTGCTCCAGCTGGACGGCGGTGATGACGTTTCTCTTCGAAGCAACTTCGTGGGCGGTCCCGCAGTTTTCAAGCCCGTGCTCGTTCCGGCGCCGGGCTTTCCGACCGAGGCGGCGGCTCATGCCGGCACGGTGGCGACGGCGACGAGTGCCACCCGTCGGGCTTTCGCTCTCGCGCCGGGCAGCGACACCCTTCACGTAACCTGGATCCCGACCCAACCCTTCGCCGTCAGCTCGACCCGTCTCGAAGGTCACCGCCGAATTGGGAGCCTGGCCATCAACTCGCCGAGCGTCGGGACTTCGACCCTGGCCAGTCTGAGCCTGCTCGATCTCGACCCCGGCCTGCGCGATTTCTTGCCCGTCGACCTCGTCGTGACCGACGAGCTCGGCGTCGAGGATGAGGCGTGCGGTGACAACACCGGCGTCCTGACCCGAGCCCTGCTCTTGCTCCAGGCCCGAAGCGATGCCGCCGCGCCCGGCGCACTGCTCGCTCTGGACCTCTTGACGGCGGAGCCCGGCGAGCTCTGTGCATTCGACGGCAGCAGCTTTCCTATGCTGGTGCGGGCCAACTCAGGGGTCGTGGGGGCACGGCTCTTACGGGTCCCGGCGCCCGCCAACGCCCGTGAACTCGTCCTGGTTCCGGACGGCCTCGTGGTGGTCACGGTCGATGCATCCGAGGGTGGGGCCGGCCTCGCCTTTGTACCCGGCCTGAACAACACGCTCTCCGTCCTCACCTCCTCGGTGGCGACCGGCGGGCCGGCCAGCGGCGCCTTCGCGCTTCCGGCCGGAAGCTCAGGTCCTGCCGGCTTTGCTTGGCTGCGCTCGGATGAGCCCATCATGGAGACCTTCCTCTGTTCGGAACCTTCGACGCCGCTTTGTGTATCTTCGACACTCGCCGTCAGCGGTCCTTACGACGTCCCCGAAGAGGGGCTTGTCTCCGGCCCCGGCCGACTGGTCTTGCGAGAGTCTGCGGTCGTCGCGGCCGCTTTCGGGTTCAGCCCCTTCCGACTCAGCGACGCGGTGGGTGGCTTGGCCGACGTGACCGCGACCGCGCTAGAGGAGGGCGTCAACGTCGGTGTTGCGGCTCTCGTGCATCGAGACGGTGTGGTCAGCATTCTCTCCGGCCCGCCCAGCCAGCTGTCCTACGTGACCCAACGAGAGCGGGACTTCGTCGACGAGGGCGAGGTCACGACCCGAGCCCAACGCCGCTTCGCCGAGATTTCGCCCCGGAACGAGCTGGGGGCGCGGACGGGTCCGCCCGGCTGCGCCAATGTGTCCACCGACGAAGACGTCACGCGCGAGCTCGACGCGGACCGCTGGTTCGTCGGTCAGGCGCCCTTCGCCTGCATCGACGATCCCGACAACGCTGACGAGGACGCCGCGGACTTCCAGAGCATTCGCTCGCCCACCGACTGCCCCGACGTGGTCATCGAGCCTCGTCCGCTTGATGGTGTTTTTCGAGCCAGCTTCCAGGGTGCACTGTTCGAAGGGACAGCCAACGACATACTCGAGACTGCACTCTTTTCGTTCAGCGAGTCCGAGATCGAAGTGTTCTATGAGTCCGTGCTCCCACCCGTCGACTTCGTGGAGCGGGAGATTCGGGTTGGAGATGCGGTGCACTTTTTTGCCACCTGCGAGGCCATCGATGGTCCTGACATCGAGGTCGCCATCGCGTCGCCGACATCCGTGGCCGAGGGCGCGGGGGTGGTTCAGCTCGTCGAGCCTCAGCGGCTTCGATTCGACTTCGCCAATTTCTTCAGCCTGGAGCGGGAGACTTCGCCCCGCCAGATGGCCTTCGACCCAAGCGTGGACGGACCCTTCGCCTTCGCGCGTCTCTGCGAGTCGGTGCGGGTCGACCGTATCGAGGTCTTTCCGCGAAGTGCAGAGGCGGTGCTCAGCCGTGAGACCGACGGCGGCGACATCATCGAGGTCGTCGATCGTGTACCGGTGGAGGGCAATCGGGCTCGATTCACCCGAGGCATCCGCTTCGAATGGGAGGCTCAGGATGGCTTCGCCTGTCTTCACCAGCAGGGCACGGACCGTCGGGATCCCGAGACGGGCCAGATTCCCGATGCTCCGAACCAGCGGCCCTTGGTCACCTGCGGAGGCCAAGAGTGCGTCCCCGCCCGGACCGAAGTCCCCTGCGCCAACTCGATCGACTGTGGGCCAGGCCGCAATTGTGTCGGAGGCTCTGCTCGGGACTGTGCGGGGGTGTGCGTCCGGGACTGCACCTCTTTCGGCGCCTGCTTCGTCGGGTTGATCCAGCGGAGCTGCCCGGAAATCGAGCTCCAGGTAAACGGAGACGACCCCGTCCTCGTGGATCTGAACCCCGCCAACGCCACGGCCGGCGGCAT
Organism: Myxococcota bacterium; assembly: GCA_039024635.1. Lineage (GTDB taxonomy): Bacteria > Myxococcota > Kuafuiibacteriia > Kuafuiibacteriales > Kuafuiibacteriaceae > Kuafuiihalomonas. The sequence continues at coordinate 118,651 of JBCCQA010000001.1, forward strand.
CCGATTCCCGGGCGCGGTCCCCGAAGAAGCCGTCCACGTGCCCAATCGGGACTCGGTCTTCGTGAGTTTTCCCGGTTCTCGAACCCTCCGGGAGCTCCGTTTCACCGAGGAAGGCATCTCCGTGGGCCTGCTCCGCTGATCCGCAGGGTCGGCTGCGATTCTTGCAGTCGAGCCGCTGCTCTCATATGAACTCAGCGGCGGACCGAGCGGGCATGCTTCATCTCACGATCAACGAAAAGGGCGGCGGGTCTCGCCGAGAGAGCTTCGAGAAGGAGGAGGTCACGATCGGTCGCGTGCAGGGCAACGACGTGATCTTGCCTAAAGGGAACATCAGCAAGCGTCACTCCCGTCTCGTCTTCAAAGACAACAAGGTGGTCATCGTCGACCTCAAGTCGACCAATGGGACCTATGTCAACGGCAAGAAGATCACCGCCCCTCAGGTCGTGAAGTCCTCGGACAAGATCTACATCGGCGATTTCACCCTTCAGATCGACACCAACGGCGACTCGGGCTCGCCTGCCCATCGGGAGGAGGAGATCGACCTCTTCGGCGGGGATGCGCCGGACGGACCAGGCCCCGGCCTGCTCGACGACGACTTCGAGCAGGAGTTCGGGAGCGGCTTCGGGTCTCCGGAGATCGAGCCAGGGGGACTGCCCGAGGCCCAGCTCGAGCCCCCGCTGGCTGCGCCGGCGCCCGAACCCGACCCGGAACCGGAGCCCGTTTCTTTGGCGCCGCCTGAGCCTGAGCCCCTGCCGCTTCCTCTCACGCCCGAACCCGAGCCGGACCCGCCGACAAAAGCGGCTCCGGAGCCCGAGCCCCGGCCAACGGCGGCGGAGTCTCCGCCCCCAGCGGACGGTGGGCGACCTCGGCGTCCGCCCTCAGTGGTTCGGCCGGTGCCGCGGCCGACCGGGGCCCCGGCACCCAGCTCCACCTCTTCCGAATCCCTCCCCCTCATTACGGGCCCCGCTACCCCTGCGGCCGATGGGCCTACGCATCGTGAGGCCCGGGCTTTCCTCCTTCATGAACTCGTTCAGACCCTCGGTCTGAGGAGTTCGACGGCGGCGGAACGGGTCGAACGGCGGGCGGAGATCCGACAGGTGGCGGAGCGTTGCGCGGCCTGGGAAGCGGCTTCCGGTCGCGTGCCTCCAGGCCACGTCGATGCCTTGGTATCGGAGCTCACCCGCATGGCCACCGACTTCGAGCCTTTGTCCGCCTTCCTGGATGACCCCGAGTGTGTGGAACTCGTCGTGGGCTCGGACCTCGAGATCCAAGTCGACAAGGTCGGTCGACTCGAGAAGTCCGGCGTCCGCATCCCTCACCCTGGACGACTGGACGAGCTCATCCGACAGCTCTCTGCGCTGGGGGGCATGGACGAAGAACCCGAGGACTTCGTCGACCTGCGCCTTGGGGATGGGACCCGGGTCGTCGCTGCGCTCCCGCCCACGGCCTTTCGGGGGCCGCTCCTCTCCATTCGCAAGACGCAGCGCGAAGCCTTCAGTCTTGCTCACCTCGAGGAGTACGGGGGCCTGTCGGCATCCATGCGGGCCTTCTTGGATCAGCTTCTCCAGTCGAGGACCAATGTCCTCGTCGTGGCTGGGCCTGGCGTGTCGCCCAACGCGACCCTGAACGCCCTCGCCCTCGGCCTTCCCCCCGAGGATCGTCTCGGCACCCTGGAGCATGGAATCGAGCTCCACCTCGGCAGCGACCGATGGGCGGTAGCGCTCGAGCCGGGACACTCCATGGCCGACCTGGCCGAGCGCGCTCGTGCCTTCCAGTGCGAGCGCTTGGTGGTCGGGGACGCGCTGGCCGAGGCCGACGAGGTCCTCGACGCCGTTCGAGGCTCGCTCACTGGCTCTCTTCTCGGCATTTCGGCTCGGGACGCTGCGGAGGCGCTGGAGCGCCTTCTGCAAGCATCGACCATGGATCGCGACACCTTGGTCGAGGTTTGCCCCATTGTCTTGGTGGAGCGGAGATTCGCCGACAACACCCGACGCATTACGCAGATTGCCGTGGCCGAGGTCGACGACGACGAGTTCGAGATTGAGGAGCTCTTTTGTTTCCGTTTCGAAGGCGTGGGCGCCGATGGCGTGACCAAGGGACGGTTTGAGTCGGCAGGAGAGGTCCCCAAGTCACTGGCCCGACGGGTCGAACGAGGTGACCTGCAGCTCGACCTTCAGCTCCTGCGGGGCTCGTGACCGACTCCGGCTGTTTCCTGGTCGTCGAAGCCCCCGACGAGGCCGACGAAAAACGCGTCCCTCTCGGTGAGAGCTCCGTCGTAATCGGTCGGGACGAGGGCGCGGACGTACCCATCGAAGATCCGAAGCTCAGTCGTCGTCACGCCGCTTTCCGGATGATCGACGGCCACCCTTACGTCGAGGATCTGGGCAGCATCAATGGGGTCAAGGTGCGGGGGCGGCGCATCGAAGAGCGTCGACGCCTGCGAGACGGCGAGCGCGTCCGGCTCGGAAATACGCGGGTTCGGGTCCAAGCCACCGACCTTCCCCCGCCCACGACCTCCTTAGGACCCCGGCTCTTGGGCCCCGATCTCGAGCTCTCCCTCGGGCGAGCGATTCGCGTGGGTCGCACGTCGGACTGCCAGCTGCGATCGGAGGATCCGACGGTTTCCCGTTTCCACGCCATGATCGAGCCCACCCCCCCCACCGTTCGGGACATGGACTCGGCCCACGGCGTCTTCGTGAACGATCGCCGGGTACGACGGGCGCGACTGAAAGACGGCGACGAGCTGCGCTTCGGCAAGCTGGGCTTCGAAGTAGAAATCCCGATGGACGTGGAGGGCCCACGCGAACTGGAGCCCTGGCGTTCTCCTTGGCCGCGGCGTGTGGGAGGCCTCATTTTGGGTCTGTTGCTGTTGGGCGGCTTGGGTTTGGGGCTGAGTCGAGGCCGTAATGCCTCCCTGGCCGATGGGTCAGGGCCGACCCCTTCGGCCGAGGTCGAAGCACCGTCCGCGGCGCCCGAAGAGCAGGCTTCCGAGCCTGTGCTCGCCATCCGCGAAACGCTGGAGCCCAGTTCACCGAAGGCGCCTGTCGCAGTTCCCCCGGTGCGTCGGCGAGTGCGAGCAGTAGCGCCAAAGCAAGAGAGCTTCTCCGCGCCGCCTTCGTGGAGGGCCGGCTTGAGGGCCTACTTCGCCGGCGAACCCAAGCTGGCCCGTGCCCGGGCTCGCGCCCCCGAGCTTGTCGCCTGGCTCGACGAAGCCGAAACGCGACACGCACGGGCCCTCACCGAGGTCAGCAACGACGTTGAGCGGGCGAAGCTGTTGCTGGGCGCCTTGGCTCGCACCGAAGCTCGGGTCTCGACGCAGGTCTCGCCCATGCGGCGTGATCTGAGGGTGCTCTTGGCCGCGGCTTTCGCTGAGGACGCGGAGCGTCTGCTCGAGCAGTCTCGGGAGGCGAGCGCCTACCAGCACCTCATGGAGGCCCGGGCCTTGGATGCCGAGCACCCTCGGGTTCGGGCGTTGGCCGCGCGCCTCGACAGCGCTGCCCGGACTCAGGCCAAAAAAGCCGAGTCTCTGTCCAGGGCTGGGGACCAGAGGGCTTGCGGGGCCTGGAGGAAAGTGGCCGCAATGACCAGCCCGTCTAGTCGACTAGGGCGAGAGGCTCGTGGCGCCTTGGCTCGGGCCTGTGAAGAGCATGAAGTCAGCGGTCCGCCGAAGGGATGAATTCACCCTTCCCGGACTCCACTTCTTCGAGCTTCGCCCGAAGGCGACCCATGAGGCCTTCCCATCCGCCGTTTCGTATCTGTTCTCGGAACTCGGACTTGTAGGTGCGGACGGTGCTCATGCCGTTCGTTTCGAGGTCCCACATCTTCCAAGCTTCCGGAGTGCGGACGAGGTGGAAGACCAGGCCGATACTTCGTCCTCTTGTATGAACCAAGGCTTCGAGCTCCGCCTCGTCCTCCTCTACGCTTTCCTCCAACCACTCGATCCGCAGGTCGCCTTCCCTTTCCTCCTTCTTCTCCAGGGCCAGTCGCAGCTTGCTGCGGTAGGAGGCCTCGATTAGGCTGCGCAGGAGCTTGCCAAAGGCCTTCTTCTGAGGCTCGGACAGCTCCGACCACCGTCGACGCCCGAGAGAAGCAGAGACCATCCGGTCCCAGTCGATGGCTTGCTGAATGAGACCGTCGGCGTCGGCACGCCAGGCTTCACCAGCCTCGGTACCGGACTTGGCGGGACGGTTCGCGAGAGCTCGGGCCTCTTCGATGCGATCTTCGACCCAGTCCTTGGGAGCAGGAGCAGCAGCCAACAGCAGGCTCAAAGCGGCGACGCTCACGGCCCCATCGTCGTTCATCCCGGCGAGGAATCAAGGGAAGACCGGGATGTGCAGGCCCGCACGCCCTCAATCTCTTGCCCCGGCCTCTCGTGCCAGACGCCCCGTCGCTCGAGCCAGGCTCGCCAGTTCGAGGATGGTGTCGTAGCGGACCGTCTGAATCTCGGCTTCTGACGCCGCCCAGGCCAAGAAGGCGTCGATGAGCTCCGCCGCATCGCCCGTGCCGATGTCGTAGGCCAGAACGTTCGAGGTCAACCAACCCGACGCTGCGCGGTTGGCCCGCCCCAGCTGTTTGAGTCGCTCCAGGTTGCCCTCGAGACCGGCGTGAATGGCGCGAACCTCCAGCTCTGCCGCGCCCGTGGCCAGCTCCTCTTGGACCCGCCGAGTGCTGAGCTCCGCTTTGGCTTGCTCGAGTTCTGCCAGCTTCTGGACGACGTTCAGCTCCCACCGCAGGCCGACGCCGAGGCCGAAGTCCACGATGTTGTAGGGGTCGAAGATGAAGGGGTTGGTCTGGTCCGTAGCGTTGCTCTGGTAGGCGAAGTTGACGAGAGCGCCGAGCAGAAAGTCGGGCAGCAGACCCGCGGCGCGAAACTGCGCGAAGGCCTTCTGCGCGTCGACCACCGCACGTAGAGCGGCGAGGTCTGGTCGGCCAAGCCTTGCCTGCTCGATCACGAGCTCCAGGGGAGGGGCGGAGGCAGGGATGGCTTCGTAGAGCGGTCGCCGGACGAAGCTCAGCTCTTCGGTTTGGGGAAGGCCGGTCAGAAGAAGGAGCGCCGCCGTGGCCTGCTTTCGGGCGGCTCGCGCCTCAGCCTCTCGAACGCTGAGGGTTCGAAGGACATACTCCAGTCGCAGTCGATCGTTCTCGGTCACTTGAGCCGACTCGTCGTCCAGCAGCTCCTCGACCCGCTCCAGGATACCCTCCAAGGTGTTCTGACCGTCGGCAAGGGAACTCAAGAGCGACTCGACGAGCTGGATGGTCCAGAAGGCCCGCGCTACGTCGTACACGACTTGGGCCCGCGTCACGTCACTCTGGTGCTCCGCCGCCTCGACGAGGCTCTCGGTCGCTCGTTTGGCCCGCCGAATTTTTCCGAAGGTCGAGATGGGGACGAAGATCTGCGCCCCACCCCGGACGGCGAAGCCGAGTTCGCCGAAGTTCAAATCGCCCCCCAAAGACTGAGGGGTGATGGTCGAAATGTCGTTGCGAACCGCCGTCTTGGCCTCGGAAGTCGGTCCACCGATGAGCGTTTGCAGCTGGAAGGTCGGATAAGCCGCGGCGGCTGCTTGATCGAGCAAGGTCTCAGCTTCTGCGACCTGACTCACCGAGGCTTCGATATGGAGGTTCCGGTCCAGCGCCAGATCCACCAGCTGCGGCAGGTCGAGCTCGTCGGCACCCACGGCGACAAAGCCCGCGAAGGCGACTACCAGACTCACGTTCGGCCGGCGGTAACAGACCCATCGTTGACAGGCAACTGGCGGCCCCGCCACATGACGGCGCTCCCATGCTCGGTGCGATACTGGCCGCCATCGTCTCGGGGGTCCTCTACTTCTTGGGCTTCACGGGTTTCGGGTATTGGCCCCTGATCTTCGTCTTCCTGGTGCCAATGTTCGTCGTGGTCGAAGAGCGGAGCGACCTCGCCGCTTTCGGTCTCGGCGAGATCGCGGGAACGGTCGCCATGTACGGCGGCTTCTATTGGGTCGCCCATCTCCTTCAGCTCTTCGCCCACTTGAGCGCGCCCCTCGCCTTCCTGGGTCTTACGCTGCTGTGCATCTACAACGGAGGAACCTTGGGGCTGGAGGCCCTGATCTACGTCCGCATGCGCCGTCAGAATTGGCATCCGGCTTTGTGTGGGGCGGTCGCGATGACCGCGGTGGAGGCCAGCTACCCGCTTCTCTTTCCCAACTACGCCGCCAACGCGCTCTATCGCACGCCGCTCTTGACCCAGCCCGTCGAGCTCTTTGGCATGGCCGCGCTCGGCGTCCTGGTGGGAGGCGTCAACGGGGCTCTCGCTGGAGCCTGGCGCAACCGAGGCGACCGGAGCATCGCCCTTCGCCATGGAGCCGCGGCGGCCTCGCTTCTCGCTGGCTTCGCGATCTACGGCGCCGTTCGTATCCCCATGCTCGAAGAGGCGATCGAGGACGCACCGACGATGAAGGTCGCCCTCATCCAGGCCAACCATGGGGCGGGCAGTGGCGTCAGCCGCAAGAAGCAGTCCGAAGACCACCGCCGGATGACCCGCCGCGCTCATCGCAGCCACCCCGACCTGGACTTGGTGGTCTGGCCCGAATCAGGCTACGGAGGCGCCATTCGACGTGAGCAAGAAGACTTGCTTTACGTCACCGGAGGGACCCCGGTCCCGGTCGCCCTCGGCGTGACGACGGTGGAGTATCCTGAGGGTGAGCGACGCCTAAGCTACAATTCGGCGGTACTGACTTCGACCAGCGCTCAGCGGATCGGACTCTACGATAAGATTGAGCTTCTGATGTTCGGCGAAGGTCTACCCTTCGAAGAGACGGTTCCCGCCATACGTGAGTGGTTCCCACAGGCTGCCCGTTTCGAGCGCGGCCGGCGTTTTGAGCATCTGGTTCATCCCTCTGGCATCCGAATGATGCCTCTCATCTGCTACGAAGATCTCTTGCCGGCACTGGTCCGGAGGCTGTGGACGAAGGCGGGACCGGCCGACGTGCTTCTCAACTTGACGAACGACAGCTGGTACGGTGATAGCCACGAGCCACGCACGCACTTGGCACTTGCGACCTTCCGCAGTATCGAGGCCCGCAGGTCCATGATCCGCTCGACCAACACCGGCGTCAGCGCGTTCATCGATCCGCTGGGTCGCATCGCCGACAGCACACCCCAGTACGAATCGGCGACTCTCGTGGGAGAGGTGGCCATCCTCAAAAGCGGTACTTCGCTTTTCATGCGCATCGGCAACGTGTTGGGCTACGCGGCAATCGCATGGGCTCTTTTCGCTGTCTTCTGGCGGCGGCGCTAGGCGTCGGCTGTGGGCTCGCGCCACCGCCGAGTCAGCTCGTGATGCCTACACCGCCCGCACCCGTGCCGGCCGCCCATCGGCTGCGGGTGGCCGTGCTTCCCTTTCTCGATGGTCGCACCGAGGCACCGGCGCCAAGGGGTCGCTACGTCTACGGAGGGGTCGAGTATCGAGGCACGGAACTGCGGGGCGACGCCATGAGTCAGCTGACCCAGGCCTTTGCCGAGCGGCTCCTGACTCGAGGTGTCTTCGAGGAGATCCTGCTCGTTCGCGACCGCAGTCAGGCCCGCAGCGCAGACCTCTTCCTGACCGGTCGCGTGCGTCGAGCGCGTGGCTACGTGGAGGCCTCGCCCGACCAGGACGATAGCGAGGAAGCGAAAGCTCGAGGCCCCTTGGCCTGGATAGTGGCCGAGGTTGACGTTCAGGATCTCCGCCTGGTCGATCGCGAAGGGCAGGTCCGCTTCGACGGAGCCACGGGCTGGGCCCTTCATCGACAAACGCGTGGGGTCGAAGATCCATGGGCCGTCCTCGGCGAGGCCTGGGCCCAAGCCGCCGACCAGGTTGCGGGCGTTTGGCGTGAGGCGGAGCTACAAAGTGCGAGGGTCCCGGATCAGGTGGGTCTCGCCCCCGGCAAGCTGGGCTTCGATGCGCTCACTGAGCGTGTCCCGACCGGCTGGAGCGCCTACCGCGATGATGCTCGAAGCCCGCGAGGCTGGTCCGGCGACGCGTCATGTGCGCGGCTGGTGCTAAGCCAGATGCATGGCCTGAGATTCCATCGTGCCTTGGGGCCATACGTCCCACAGGCCCGAGTGTGGCGATGTCCGCCGGACGTAGAGCTGGAGTGGGATGAGGGAGAGTCCTATGCCGCCAAGCTCGCTGGTCGGAGTAGCGATGGTCGATGGCTCTTCGTTTCGGTGGTCGGCGCCTCGAACTGGAGTGGGGCGGAAGAACAGCTGGTGGAGGCGCTCGCAGTCGAGCCTCCCGAGCAGTCCTACGTCTTCAAGATTCCTTTGGTTCAGCCTGCGCGTCCCCGACCCAGCCCTCGGCATCGGAGCCCAGGTCCTCCGACCCTTCGACCTGCGCCGATTCGACGAAGCCCGAGTAGGGCCCAGTGAACGACGTGACGACGCATCTCCCTGGGGCTCGGTCCACGCGGTCCGAGACTGATGCTTGGTCGACCCATGCCCCGGGCTCGGCCTCAGGATGAGCAAGGCGCTGATACCATAAGCCCAAAACAGAAGGAGCCCGTCGCGCCGACGATGGCGAAGCTCGCAATCTCGTGTAGTGGCGCGCCTCCGGCCGAGAGCTTGCTCTGACCGGCGGAGCGAGGGATAACCGTGAGGGTTCGGCGGCACATGACCTTCGGCTTCAACCAATCACTGTCGACCGAGCTGGCCTATGTCGCGGTCGAGGAGTGCCTGCGTCTCGGGGCCAGCTACGCCGAGGCGCGCTTCGAATCTAGGCGGACGGAAGAACTCCGCACGCGCGGTGGCCGACTCGTCCAGTCCAGGTTGACCATCGATCAAGGCATCGGGATCCGGACCTTGGTGCGAGGTGCCTGGGGCTTCATCGCCGTCGCCGAGCCTTCGCGGCACGATGTAGCCGTAGGGGCTCGCAGGGCGGTCGAGCTGGCCCGGGCGGCGGGTGTTCTGCGGCCGTCGATCTCCCATATCCCCGCCATGGAGGTTCAGAGGGGCTCCTTTCGCACTCCGAGGGTCCGAGACCCCTTCGAAGTTCCGCTCGAAGAGAAGGTCGAGCGCCTGCAAGAGATCGATCGGTATATGATGCAGACGCCCCAGATCGTGACCACGAGAAGCCTCTGGCTCGGTCACAGCGTGCGAAAGATCCTGGTTACCTCCGAAGGCTCCGAACTCGATCAAGACCTCCTTCGATCCAGCCTCGGTTTCGAAGCCGGCGCCTCGGATGGGATCGAGCTGCAGATGGCCTCCTTTCCTCCGGCCCGTCAGGGCGTTTTTGGTGGGGGTTGGGAGCGGGTCGAAGCTCTGGACGTCCAGGCCTGCGCCGAGCGGGTGGCGCGCCAGGCGGCGGAGCAGCTGGAGGCGGACCTGTGCCCTTCCGACACCACCACGTTGGTTCTGAGCCCCGAAACCTTAGGCGCTCACGTATTGGGCTGCCGAGGCCTGTTCGACTTCGACCGCATGAAGGAACGTGGCGACGGCTCGCTCCTGGGCGAGCGGGTCGGGAGTGAGCAGCTCGGCTTGCGCAACGAACCCGAGCTGGAAGGGGGCGCGGGGACGGTGGCCTTCGACGACGAAGGCGTTCCTGCCCGGGCCACGACTCTAGTCAAGTCCGGCGTGCTGGAGGGAATGCTGGCCAGTCGTTCCTCCTTCGACGAGTTGGGGCTCAACGAGCCGTCGGGTGCGATGCACGCCGTGTCCTGGAGTCAGCCGCCGGAGATCCGGCCCAGCAACCTCGTCGTCGAGGGCGGAGAAGGAAGCCTGGACGACTTCGCCCGCGACCTGGCGAACGGAATCCTGATCGAAGGCATGCGAAGCTTCGCGCTCAGCGAGCGAGGCGGCGAGTTCGTGGCGGTCGGGGAGCGGGCCTGGGAGATCAAGAAGGGCGAGAGGGTCCGCATGCTGAAGAACCCGGCCTATCGTGGGAAGACGCGGGCCTTTTTCGAGAGCCTCGAAGGCGTGGGAGCGTCGGACGACGCGGCGGCGGCCGGAGCCCCGGTGGGTAGCAAAGGACGGCCCGAGCAGTTTCTGTCCATTGGCGTCAGAGCGCCCTGCGCGCGATTTACCAAGGTCGAGCTTGGAAGTTCGGAGCTACCGCCCGGTGACTCCGTGGACCTTCCGGTCGTTGGACCCAAAGAGGGATCGACCCCGCCTCGAGCGAGCAAGGGCTGATGATGCGAGAGCAGGAGGAAGCCTTCCGAATCTTGGAGTCGGCCCTCGCGCTGGCGTCACAAGGGGTCAGCGAGGCCGAGGTTGCGCTGTGCGGCGGTCATTCGGGGGAGACAGGCTTCTGTACCGACGGCTTGGTCGACTGCCGCGAAATCAACTCCGAGGCCATCACGGTCCGAGTGGTCAAGGAGGGCAACGTCGTCCAGGTGGGCACCACCGATTTCAGCCGTGAAGGCATCCTCGAGGCGGCCGAAGAGGCACAGCGCCAGGTGGACGTACTCCAGCCCTCGGAGTTCGAGCGCAGCCTCCCCGACGCACAGCACTACACCGTCATCGAGGCTTTCGACGCAGCGGCCGAAGCCACGCGCTCTCTCGAGCGGGCCGCCATGGCGTCCCGGGCCGTCCTCAAGGCCAAGGAGCGAGGCTATCGAACCCGTGGCCGATGCGTGGTGCGGCGCGGGGGCATGGACGCTGGCGGCCAAGTGACCCCTTACGCCATCGCGAACACGAAGGGTCTGCTCGCCTACCATCCGAAGACTCGGGTCGAATATGGGGTCGAGTTCGGCGATGCCGAAGGTCGCTTCGGCGCGGCTCGCTTCGATGCCCATGCCGTCGCATCGGTCGATCCGGACCGGATCGTTGAGACTGCGCTCGCCGAACTGGAGTCGGCGAGCGCCTTTCGTCCGGTCGGGCCCGGCCTGAACAAAGCACTGTTGGGGCCCGCGGCGGTGGGAGAGCTCGTCCGCTTCATCGGATTGACCTGCGGTGCAGGCATGGTGGAGTCCGGAGCCTCCTTCCTCTCCGACAGGATCGGGAGTCTCATCTGCAGCAAGAGGGTGAGTCTCAGAGACGACTTCTCCCATCCGCTTCATCGAGGCATGCCCTTCGACCTGGAGGGAGTCGCGCGCAAGCCGGTCGACATCATTGTCGAAGGTGTCGCCAAAGGCCCCGTGTATTCCTGGGAGAACGCAGCCCGCCTGGAAGGTGAAGCTACGGGCCATCGCCAGAGCCAGGCCGTCGTTGGCGAGTACGAAGGAGCACGTCACCTCGTCATGGACGGCGAAGGCGCGCCGCTCGAAGAGCTTGTTCAGATGGTCGAACTCGGGGTCTACATCTCCGACCTCGAGCACGTTCGGCTCGTCGACAGCCAGAAGGTTAGGGTGACCGGGGTCAGTCGGGGGGGCGTCCGCGTGGTCGAGGATGGCGAGATCGTCGCCTTCGGTCCTCCCCTCCGCATGGAGTGCAGCGTCATCGACTTGCTGGGTTCCGTACTTGGTTCCGGTCAGCCGGTCTGGTCGCCGGGGGGCGTTGTGCCTTCGCTCGTCGTGGACGGCCTGCCTCTGAGACCGACGGCGGCCTTCTAGCCTGCTTCAGTTTCCCCGAACCTCGAGTCTGTCGCGCTCGAAGTCTGCGATGACCTTCAGTTTGGCCCCAGCGGGAACGTCGACGTCTTTGACGACGACCGGCGTCGCCCGGCGGAGGGAACCCGGCCGCTCGATGGGGGGGCAGCTCGTGCCTTCGATGGAAATCCGATGGCGGCCGGGTCGAAGGCGATGGTCGTAGCTCGGCGTACTTCGAGCAATGACGACACCGTCGACCGTCACTCGGCTCGAGCAGGAGCGGGTCCCAAAGGCGACGGTCGCTTCCTTGGGGGGGGTGGGCGGCGCCTCCCTGGACGTCGGCGCCTTGGCCGAAGTGGGCAAGGCGCCAACCTCGGCGGCGACGGAGACCGTCTCGGTGCTCGCCGACTCGTCGGGGGGCGCGGTCGGCGTCGAGGAGGGCGCGGTCTCGTCTTCCGCTGGTTCGGGTGCCTGAACCTCTGCCGTAGCCGTGGTAGGGAGGGTTTCGGTGTCGGGACCATCGCTGAAGCCGATGGCGGCCAGGACCACCACGGTGGCCGCCACGGCGCCGACGACGAGGGGCAGAAAAGGTCGACGGGTCGGAGGGGCCTCCCCCGGGGTCGACGTGTAGCTCATGGGCGCGACGGGCGCTTCGACGCCGGCCCACGGGCTCATGGTCGAGGAAGGGGGGGGCGTCGGGACCCTGCTCGGCGCCGATGCGGTCTCGTCTCTGGTGATCCGAGTGTGAACGGGTGGCTGGCTCGTTCCGAGGGCTGGGGTCTCCTCGACGGACGAGTCGCTCTTAACGAGCAGGGGCGTCGAACCTGGGGTCGCGTCGGGTGAGCTGGGAAAGCGGGTGGCGATGGTCTCGATGTCGTCGGTGATGGAGTGTTCGATCGCCTTGGAGATGACGTCGCTCAGTTCGAGGGTGCTCGGAACCGAAATCGGCGGAAGCTCGGTTTGGGTCTCTTCTTGGCGTCGTAGCTCCAGCAGCTCCGTGGCGAGCTTGCCCAGCTTTCGATGGTCTTCGTCGGGATGAAACAAGAAGCGAAGTCGGGCGAGCTGTTGGGCGAGATCGGCCGCCGTCTCCACTCTCCTCTCGGGACTCTTGGAGAGAAGCCTGAGGACGAGCTCACTGATCTCGGGCGCCACGCTCGGGTTGCGCTCGGAAGGATCTGGGACGTTGTGCGCTCGCATCAGGGAGCGGGTCGTCTCGTCGTCGGGCCGCCAGAACAGGGCCTCGCCGGTGAGCATTTCGAAGAGGAGGAGGCCGGTCTGGTAGATGTCGGTCCTGGGGTCCACGTCCAGGCCGACGGCCTGCTCGGGGGACATGTAGCCCGTGGTCCCCTTCACGACCCCCGCTCGCGTCTTGGGCATGGCGGCAGCGGCAGAGGCGGTCTTGGCGATGCCGAAGTCCAGGATCTTGACCTCGCCCTCCCGGGAAATCAGGACGTTGCGGGGATTGAGGTCGCGGTGGACCAGACCCAAGGGCTCGCCGTCCGGCCCGTGTTTCCGGTGGGCGTAGTCCAGACCCTTGGAGACTTCCTCGGCCACCAAGAGGGCGAGACCCGGGTTGAGCGTTCGCCCGAATTTTCGGGCATGATCCAGGAGTTGAAAGACGTCCAGGCCATCCACGAACTCCATGGCGATGAAGTAGGTGCCGTCGACGCGGCCGAGCTCGTAGATGCCCACCACGTTGGCGTGATTGAGACTGACCGCGATCTTGGCCTCGGCCACGAAGCTCTGAACGAACTCGGGGTCCCGTGCGTACTGAGGCAGGATCTGCTTGATCACCAGATCCTTCTCGAAGCCGTCGGCGCCGTAGAGCTTGGCCGCGAAGACCTCGGCCATCCCGCCCACCGCAATGCGGCGCGTGAGGAAGTATTTGCCGAAGGTGGTGGGTTGGAACACGAGGCCCCCAGGCGAAGCCACACGCTTCGCGGCTCCGAATTTTGCCCTGGACGGAGAGGCAGCGCAATCATCGCGAGCCTTCGTGTATGCGCACTCCTAGGCCTGATTTCCTGTCAGAATACCGAAACCTTTCAGGTCAGCTTCGTTGCACCTCAGGAGCCGAATCCCTTCACTGGGGTCGAGGAACTCCAGGTGTGGGGAGTCCTGGGAGATCGTCGCCAAGACCTCGGTCGACACCGGTGGGATCAGGGTCAGTTCGCGCTGCCTCTGGCCCCGGTCGAAGTCCAGCGCTTGGTGTTTGCCGGGCTGGCCCTCGACGAAATTGGGCGTACGGAGGCCGTCCTTGCCACCGGCCGCACAGCGCTCCTCGACATCCTGCAGTCGGCGCCTTCGGGGCCGCTGAGGGTCGACTACTGGGCGACAGGCCGCCTCAGTCGTTTGGACGCGCTCCCTTGGTCGGGGCCGACCTGGATGGTGAGCCTTGGGGATCGCGTCCTTCTCGCCGAGGAGACCGAGGACTGCGTCGAGGTAGCGACCCTGGTGTGGGATGGTCAGCTTCGTCCGGGTCCGGTTCTACCCCCTGCCTTCAACGTTTCGCCACGGGCCGCCCCGAGGGAAGGCGTTGTCGTGCTGGTGGGGCGGAGTGACTGCGGAGGTCCGGACTGGGCCGTCCTCGACGAGGAAGCTTCGGTTCTAGATCTGTACGTGGCTTCAGTCCCGCTGCGGCCGGCGGCAGCGGTCTTCCCGGTTGGGACGGGGCGGGTGCTGGTTGCCGGCGGGGCCGAAACGACCGGACTGGGGACGGTCGAGGTCTATGAGCTCGACCCCGAGACCGGGAACTCGGCGCTCCTTGGGCGACTGGATCAACCTCGGCTCGGCAGCGCTGGGGCTGCGCTCACCCAAGACCTCGTGGCCATCATCGGCGGACAGACCCGCACGGCGACCGCATCGGCCGTCTCGGCCGTGTCCTTCTTTTCACTAGGGGCCGGTCGGACCCAAGGCCGTGGGCTGGAGCTTTCGGAGCCGAGAAGCAAACCCTCGGTCCTGCGGCTGGCCTCGGGCTCGCTCCTGGTGGCGGGCGGGGTCGAAGCCTCGGCCCAGGTCATCGTTCCGGATCTGGAGCCCACCCGGACTGCAACCCTCACCCCCACCTTGGTCGGCTTGGACGCCGGTCCTGGGGCGCTGGTGGATCTCCGAGATGGTGGCCTTCTGTGGGTCGCCGAGGCGGGTCAGGTTCAATGGCTGCAGCTCCTTCCGGTCCGAGTGGTGGAGGTGGCGAGCCGAGGTTCTGGCCCGTGGCGAGCTACTTCGGCCGGTCTCGGCCGGGCCCTCCTTGTCGATGGGCGGGGACAACTCTGGGGCTTCGATGGGGGTCCCCAAGGCCTGCTGACCAGCCCCCCGAGCTTGGAGCTCCTGGGTCCGGACGTTCCCCTCGGGCTTGTACCGCTGCGGCCGGGTGCTTGGGGAGCGGCCGGTGCGGGGGTGCTCGGCCGGGCGCCGAGCGCCTTCAGCGTTCAGCTCTTGCCCAGCGAGCGCCTCCTCCTGGCGTCCGAGGACCGGCTCGATTTCGAGCTGACCATCGGTCTCGAACTGGGCCCGGGTGCCCGGGCCTCCATCGTCTTCGGTCAGGTCCAGGAAGACTTCGACCACGTCGTTCTTGCAGGAACGCCCCAGGTCGTTCGGGGACCTCAGCGACAGAGCTCGGCGCCGCTCAATTGTCCGCCGGGATTCGATGAACGGCTGGGACGAGAGGGGCTGCCCAACACCATCAGGGTCACTCGTCGAAATCGAGGGCGAGAGCTGGCCCTCGACGTCGGGGCCGATGGCGAGGAGGAGCTGCGCTGCGCGACCCCGGCTCCGCGAGCCGGGGCCATCAGCCTCGCGGTCATCAACGGAGAGGTTCGTTTCTTCGAAGCGGCCCTCCGCTGAGCGGGCTTACTCCGGAGCTTCGTAGAGCTCGTGCTTTCGCAGCAGGTTTCGGAGGTGCTTCCGATCCATCGAGGCGAGACGAGAAGCCTTCGACAAGCTTCCGTCGGCTCGGGCCAGCAACCAAGGAAGATAGCTCCGCTCGAAGTCTTGTTCCCAGGCACTCTTGTGTTCGGAGAAGGAGCGCTCCTCGTCGAAGGCCTCACCCTCCAGTTCGCTCCCTCCTTCCTCCACCACCCCGTGAATCATGAAGCGGGCAACGCCGTCCCCGGTCTGGGCCAGCCATAGGCCACGTTCCACCGTGTTCTTGAGTTCGCGAACGTTGCCCGGCCAATCGTGGGCCCGAAGGGCCGCAACCTCTTCCGAAGGAATGGTCGCCTGATGGCGGGTCCGCTCGGCAAAGGCCCGAGCGAAAGACTGGGCCAGAACGGGAATGTCGTCTCGTCGCTGTCGAAGCGGGGGGAGGGTCAAGGGCACGACGGCGAGTCGAAACCACAGGTCTTCGCGGAAGCGACCCCGGCGAACCTCTTCCCGCAGGTCTCGCTTGGTGGCGGCCACGATCCGAACGTCGACCCGCTGGCTCTCGTTGCCGCCCACCCGCTGGATCACTCGCTCTTCTAGGGCTCGGAGGAGCTTGGGTTGGACGTCGACCGGTAGCTCTCCGACCTCGTCCAGGAACAGCGTTCCTCCATGGGCCCGCTCGAAGGCGCCGGCGCTGCGCTCTTCCGCCCCGGTGAAAGCGCCTCTCTCATGACCGAAGAGCTCGCTTTCGACCAAGGTCGGCGCGATGGCCCCGCAGTCCACCGTCACGATGGGCCCTTCGGAACGGGCCGAGGCCTGGTGGATGGCTCGGGCGAGGACGTCCTTTCCCGTACCGGTCTCGCCCAAGAGCAGGACCGTCGCTTCAGTCGAGGCGATGGCCTCCAAGACCCCGAAGATCTCCCGCATGACCAGCGACTTGCCCCGAGCCTGACCGAATCGGTCATGGTTGGAAGGGAGGATCTTGACCGCGTCCTTGGACTCCATGACCTGGAGTTCGGTCCCGCCCAAGTCGAGGACGGTCCCGGGCCCAAGGACGGCCTCCTTGATCACGCTGCCGTTGACCTTGGTTTGGCCCTGGGACCGGTCGATGGCGTGGAGGCCGTCGCTTTCCTGGACCAGCTCGACCTGAAGTGGGGCCAGGCCCTCCCAGCGGATGAGGACCTTCGGATCGGATCCGATGGTCGTCCGAAACTGGTGGAGCTGCAGCTCATGGCCCTTCTTGGGGCCGTTCAGCACCACGAGCTTGGGTCGGTCCAGGCGGATCTGATCCGAGACGAAGGCGGTCTTGGGCCCTGAGCTCCTATTCACTGCCGAGGAGGATAGCAGCTCTGGGCGGGTCCTTCACTGCTCTGGCCCCGAGCACGCACTCCTGGTCCACTATCGGGGTGGCAAAGCCAGGCATCCGGGCGGAGGTGCGGGGTCGGGTGGCTCGACTGCCGCGTGACGTCGGGCCCTTGGGGACCGACGGCTTCGGCTACGATCCTGAGGCCGTCGAGCGGGCGGCGATACCGGCGGCCTGGCTGTATCGCCACTGGTTTCGTGTCTGTTGCGAGGGGATCGAGAAGGTCCCCGATGGGCGGGTGCTTCTGGTGGCGAACCACTCGGGTCAGCTTCCCTTCGATGGCATGATGATCTGTTCGGCCATGATGCTCGAGCGGAATCCCCCCCGTGTCGCTCGCGCGATGGTCGAACGTTGGGTTCCTCGACTTCCCTTCGTCTCCGTCATGATGGCGCGCTCCGGCCAGGTCGTCGGAACGCCCGAGAACTGTCGTCGGCTTCTTCGCATGGAGCAGGCGATTCTGGTCTTTCCCGAGGGCGTGCGTGGTCTCTCCAAGACCTTCGATAAGCGCTACCAGCTCCAGCACTTCGGCTCGGGCTTCATGCGCCTGGCCCTCGAGTGTCAGGCCCCCATCGTGCCGGTGTCGGTGGTGGGGGCCGAAGAGCAAGCGCCCGCCCTGGCCAACCTTAGCAAGCTGGGTCGGGCTTTCGGCATGCCGGCGCTACCAGTGACGCCCACCTTCCCCCTCCTGGGGCCAGCAGGGCTTCTGCCCCTGCCGGTTCGCTATCACATGCGCTTCGGTGATCCTCTGCGCTTCGAGGGTGATGGACAAGAGGACGAGCACGTCGTGCAAGAGAAGGTGGCTCTCGTCGTGGCCGCCCTTCGCCAACAGATCGATGAGCTCTTGGCTCGGCGGACGGGGATCTTCCGGTGAGTGCAGAGCGCGTCTTGGTGACGGGAGCGGCGGGCAACTTGGGTCGCCGTTTGGTCCAGACCCTTCATCGTCGCTACGACGTAGTGGCGGTCGACCGACGACCCATCGGGGGCCTGCCGAAGGACGTAACCGCCCTCCGGGCGGACATTCGTTGGCGTGGCGTCGAGCAGTGTTTTCGAGAGCGGCCCGTGCAGGCCATCGTCCACATGGGCTTGATGCACAATCCACGCAATGAGGTCGGGCAGTACCGTTACAACGTCATCGGCACTCAGCGCCTCCTGGAGCTGGCAGCCAAGGCCCAGGTGAAGAAGCTGGTCGTCCTGTCCAGCGCCAACATCTACGGGCCGGACCCGGACAACTCCCAGTATCTCGACGAGGATGCTCCTCTCCTCGGGGCCGAGTATCACGTCGAGATCCGGGACCTGGTGGCGGTCGACAGAATCGTCCAGTCCTTCTTCTATCGCCACCCGGAGGTCTCGACCGTGATGTTGAGACCTGTCCACATAGTCGGACCGAGGATTCGAAATGCGCCCTCGACCTATCTGCGACTCAGGAAGCCCATGACCTTGATGGGCTACGACCCGATGGTCCAGCTCATCCACGTCGACGACATCGTCCACGCCATTCAGCTCAGCCTGGAGCGACCGGTCTCTGGGGTCTTCAACGTCGTAGGGCCCGGGGAGGCGCCGCTCTCAAAGGTGCTCGAACTCCTCGGTCGCCGGCCTCGGCCCGTCCCCAGTCCTCTGGCCTGGCGGGTCCTTTCCACGGGATGGCGGGTCGGGCTGCTCGGCTTTCCCCCACCGGAGCTTCGGCACGTCCAGTTCTCCTGCGTGGTCGACGGACAGGCTGCTCGAACGAAGCTGGGCTTTTCACCCCGTAGGAGCATGGAGGAGACCGTCCTATCCGTGCTCGGCTAAAGCGCCGGGGCCCCACAAACTTGTGGGTCCCCGAGGCCCGTGCCACTCTCCTCCCATGCGGGGGATCCTCCTGTTCGCTTTGTTGTTCGGGCTGTTCGCTTCGCCCGGTGAAGTCTGGGCGCGCTCGGGGCCGGAATGCATGACGGCATGGAGTCGAGCCGTCCGCAGCTACCTGAGCCAAAACCGCAAAGCTACGCCAGACGGGAAGGTTCCCGACGACCTCGACGGCGAGGAGATGGCGGCTCAGGCGTGGATGGAGGCCTTTCGTCCCGCCTGCGAGTTGGAGCAGTCGGGGGATAGCTCTGAGGCGCGCGTCCAGGCCGCCCTGACCGGCACGCTGATCCTCGCTCGCCTCGACCCTCAGGGCTGCGAAGCCTTCTTGCTCAGCTACATGAGCTCCGACCGGCCCCGGGACATCTGCAGTGCGGCTGGCCAAGGTATCGACGTGCGCGACGACATTGCGCGCAGCATCCCCGAGCGCTGAAGTCCAGGCCGGGGCATGAAGCCCAACCCATCATCCCGATAAGAGCGGCGCGACGGCCTGACGAAAACTGCGGCGCTGACTGGGACGCTCGATGCTCTGCTCCAATCGACGCACCAGCTCGGGGAGTTGGGCTTCGCTGAGCGTTCCGAGCGTGGCGCCCAAGGCGTTGAGGGCGTCCAGCAACAAGACCCGAGCCACGGGACCCATGTGCTGACTCAGCGCTGCTTCGATGGCGTCGAGGATGGGCGCCGGTACCGGCGCGCTGGGCGCGGGCAGGTCGCTGGAGCTGATGAAGGAGCCGGCCTGGGACTCTTCGAGCCCCCGGGCGAGCTTGGCCTCCAGCGCTCCGAAAGCCACCCAAATCTGTCGGGGGTCGGCGTCGCGGTCGGTCAAGGCGACGAGCTCGAAGGCACCGGTTCGAAGAACACCGATGCATCCGTGCTCCGCCCGGGCAAAGGCTGCTCGGCTTGGCTTTCCGTCCAGCACCTGGTGGGCGTCGAGCCCTCCGAGAGCGGAACGCAGTACACCGCCGAGGAAGTCGGCCTCGTAGGGCGGCTGCAGCTCGGCCTCCACGCACTGACCCGCTGAGTCGAAGAGCGCAGCGCCGCGTACGCCCGGCACCGCGCACAGATTGGCGAGCATTCCCTTCAGGGGTGTCCTCGCTTTGCAGCTCGCTCGAAGGCCGCCATCCTGCGAAAGGCGTGCTTGACACCCTCGGCCCGACCCGCAGCCAACACTTCGCCTGTCGAACACCCGAAGAAAGCGTCCTCGCCCAGTCGCACCCAGCCCTCCAGCTCGCCCAGCCCCAACTGCTCGCAGGACTCCGCCAGGGCCTCGTGGCATCGGTGGCCCGCGTCGGCCAGGGGCTGGCCCGCGCCTCCCTTGCCGTCCAGGGCCCGCCCGTTTCGATCGACGAGGACGGTCTGTTCGATGCCCTCCCCCAGTTCGGGGGCCACGGGACCGACGACGCCAGGGTCGGTGGCCTGGTCCTCCAGTCCTTCGTCCGGCCTAGGGGTGGGCGCCGGATCCGTGGGCGCCGGCATCAGATCTTGGGTGACGATTCGGCCCTGGGCCCGCTCGTCCTCTCGGGCAGCGGCGGCGATCAGGATCTGTGCCGTGCTTCCCTGAAGGGTCCGAACCGCCGGCCGCACGTAGACTTCGTGAAGGCGGAGCTGGCCGACCTCGACCGAGAGCATGGTCGCCAGCGCATCCACTCCGCGTTTGGCCGGGGTTTCGGCGTGCAAGATCTGGCCGCGCTCCAGCACCACCCGGCCGATAAAGCCGCGGCAGCGGTCGTCGCCCTCGCACTGAGGGACCCCGGTCGACCAAGGCATGCTGCTGATGGAAGAGGCGTGCTCGCAGGTCACGGTCAGGACGCCGGAGCGCTGGTTCATGGAGCACATCTGCAGAGCGTCCGCGGTGCTCAGCGTCGATAGGGAGGCTTGGAACCAGTCACCGGAACGCAACAAGGACTGTCCGCTCGGGTGCGCGAAGAGGCCCGGAAGGTCCTGGACCGTCACCACCAAGCTCGCGCCCTGCCGGCGAGCTCGCTCCAGGTGTTCCACCGAGGGTCGCTGAGGAGCGACCACGAGCAGGGGGGGCCAGGTCACGGTGGGAAGCTGCTGGGCCCAAGTGCCGCCGACGTTTCGACTGTCCTGGAGGGCGAAGGCGCAGCGGTCGAGCTCTTGCACCGGCAAGTCTTCCTGCCACGGTACCGCCCGCAGTTCGAACTGCGGGTCGAGCTCCACCGGCAGAGGCCCTTCGAGCTCTAGGTACGCGGCTGACATGGGCTCAGCCCCCTCGGGGTCCGCTTCGGTCCCGCTCCAGAAGCTCCAAGGTCTTCTGCAAGCTCACCCGCAGCCGTTCGAGGGACCTGCTCAGCGTGGCCAGCTCCCAGCGACCAATCACCGGCAGGGGCCGGTGCTCGCGGGTCGTACTCACGTGCTCCGCTGCCTGCAGAAGTCTGCGCATGCCGCTGCCGAAGCTCACCGCCCATGCCAGGAAGAGCAGCATGATCGACAGGCCGACGACCGAAGCCACGGTCGACAGGACGGCCGAGCTGCGCTGACCCTCTTCTTCGAGCCGACTCGCCAAGCTCAGGCTCGCGTCCACCGCCTCCACGACTTCGGGGGCAGCGGCCGAGACCGCCTTCAACGGCTCGTGTACGCCGTCTTCTGCCGCGGTCAGTCGCTGCATGACGTCGACTTGGTCGATCCACAGCCACTGGACTTCGTCGAGCTTTCCTTTCGCGTAGCTGGCGCCTAGAGCGTCGATGAGCGTACCTTTGCGACGACCGCCCTCCCTCAGGGTTCGATGGCCTGCGTCGAAGCGTTCGATCAGGGCGCGAAGGCGCTCACGCCGCTCGGGCGACGGACGGACGTCGTAGAGCAGGGCCTCTTTCGCGGACATCTGCACCCAAATGGCCTCGGTCTGGGCCAGATCCCGGGTGGCGGGGCTTCCCAGCTGCTGAGCTTCCAAGAGGCGGTTCAGCTCCGAGACCTTGCGGAGAAGGCGCGGGTTGACCCGTTCCAGCTCGAGAAGCGCGGTCGATCGTTGTCGAGCGGACTCGATTAGCAGCTCGATCCGCCCCGTCATGCGGTCCCATGCGTTGCCGATCTCGACCAGCTGGGACTGAAGCCGGGCGTCCTGCGGAGGCTCGAGACGGGACGAGACCCGTCCCGTTCGGTCGAGCGGCACCTGCCCGCCGAGGCGGAGGGCGAGCTGGGTAGCAGAGAAGAACTGCATCGTCGCTCGGAGGTCGGCCAGGTTCTCGGCGCTCGGCTCTCGCGCATACCGGTGGGCTTCGAACGCCGCCCGCTGGCTGGTCTCGGACTGGCGCTGCAGGATGGCTTGTAGCCGCGACTCGGACCGGGTCAGACTTCGGAGCGAAGCCCAAGAGGTCAAGGCGAAGGCCAGGCAACCGGCAACGGCCGCCGTCATGGCGATTTTGGCGTGGCTCAAAGTGCACTCCTTTCGGGGGTTCGGATTCCGTACATGAAGCTGGCTCGCGGGAAGCGCCGCCAGCGCTCCCCGATGGCTTGGTGCAGTTCGGGGTCCAAGCCATCCACATAGGTCTTCATCATGAAGGCAGCCCGTTTCTCCAGGCCCCCGGCCTTGATTCGCAAGACTTCTCGGGCCGTGGCCTCCAGCCCGGGTCCCAAACGCTCGAAGTCGATCTGGAAACAGCCTTCGTCCCGTCCGTTGGCGGCTTTCTCCTGCACCCAGCGCAGGGCGCCCTCTCGCTGTAGGAGTCCGAGCTCGATGGCGGCCAGATGGCTGTAGGGCCGAGGTATTCCCCCAGGTCCGTACATCTCTCGGCTGAAGTGAGAGAGGGCCCACAGAGTCGCAAAGGTGAACATGCCTCGGACCGCTTCCTGGTCCACCAGGTCTCGGGCCGCCAGGCGGTGGACCAGGTGCTGGGCGACCGCCTGGGCCTTGAGCTCCTCCAGGGTCGCGGCGAGCGCGCCGCCGAAGAGGCCCTTGTCGTCTTGACCTCGAACCTTCCAACCCGCGCCTGGCCCGAGGTTACGGGCCACGTCGTGGAAGGCTGTGTTCATGATGCGAGGGGCATCGGCTTCGCTGAAGCCCGACATGCTCTCGCCGCACAGGGCCGACTCGGCCTGGGCACGAAGCTGGGCGTGACTGTCCGGGTCGGCGTAGAGGTTGGTCATGGCCACCGTTCGTCGCCGCCCGGATTCGGCGAGAGGCCCGAAGTTGGGGAGGCTCTGCCCGATGTAGGCGCCGTGGGGCCGGCGGCTGTCCCCGGCGTTGAGGATGATCTCGACGAAGTCGGGAAGGCGGAAGTCGGCAGGCCGAGCTCGATAGGGCCGACCGGCGAGCCGAGCGACCTCCTGCTCCATGTCCTGACGAAAGAGGTCAATTTTGCGGCGCCAAGTGGCGGCTCGCTCGCTCATTCGACCGAAGCTGAGGTGGTACAGGGGCTTCCGACCACAGGGCGAAAAGAAGACCTCGTCCGGTCCCACCCGCAGGTACCAGGGACCCTCGAGCTTCGTCCACAGCTCGTCGGCCGGGGCCCAGTCGCCGGTCTCGAAGGCTCGGGCGACCCCCTCCAAGTAGCGGGCCATGTCCGGCTGGACCGCGAAGGCCTGAGCGGCGGCCCGGCTTTGAGCGGCCGCCTTCTTCGTCAAAGCCGGGAAGGCCTCGTGATGGGGGAGGGCGACCAGTGCTCCGTCCCGCTCTCGAACGACGGTGAAGGGTCCACTCAGCTCGGGGCTCAGGTCTGTGCAGAAGGACTCGTCGGCCTGGAGCTTGGCCGGGTACAGGCCGGAGCGGCGCTGGGCGCCCGGCACGGCGCTGCAGTTCGGATCCTTCTCGGTTAGGGGCGCCATGCACCACGGCGCCTGGTTTCGGGCGAACAGAAGCCGAGAAGGCCCGTGCTCCGGGAGCTGCGCTTCGTAGGACGCAGAACCGAGCTGGGCCCGGTGAAGCGCCTCGATGCTGCGCGCCAAGGTCTGGACTGCCTGTAGAAGACGGAGTTCGTCTTCCTTGGCCCGGCTGAAGTCGGTGAACACCAAGGTGGGCTGGCCTTGGGCAAGCTCCTTGTCGACCGAGGCTCTTCGAGCTGCCTCTTGGGCATCGTTGGCTTCGGTCGCAGGTGGCGTCGCTTCCAGGGCCGCCAACAGGGCGGGGGTCAGCCGCCCGTCTCGCAGCCAGACTCTCCCGTCCTCCAACGACCAGACCCGTCCGAGCTCTCGGGCGTCGATGGCTTGGTTGCCGTTGGTGTCCTCCATCCAGAAGACGGGGATGGCGCGAGCGAGGAGCTCTGCATTGACCACCTGTCTGGACTTCTCAGTGGTGACGAAGGGCACGTCCGTCGGATCAGCCTCCGTTTTCTCGCGACACCCCAGGGCAAGGGAGGCGACGAGGACGCAACAAGCAGGCAAACGCATGACCAAGCTCACAACTAGGTCATGGGAACCCCTCCGCACAAGAGCGCTCGGGATTCAGTCGAAGCACTCGATGTCGGTTCGGGTTCGGACGCAGAAGCGGTCTTCGGGCTGAATCGGGGCGTCCGGGGACGGCCGGCTCTGAAGGACGGGCCGACACTCGTAGGCCTCGGGGCAATCGGCGTCCTCCTCGCAGCGGGCGGTGCAGTAGGCCCGATTGTCGGCGTTGGCCGCCATGCTTGGCTCGAAGACCACGCAGGTGAGGCTCTGACAGTCGAAGGCCGGGTCCTGCGCGATGTCGTTGATGGGGTCTCCCTCCGGCGTGAAGTTGGCCATCGGAGTGGGGTCGGGTCGACCGGTGATCTCGCCGATCAGCTCGCAGCATCGACCCACGTCGTCGTCTTCGCAGCCGACCCCGAGGAGGGTCACGATGCACAGCGCCCATCGCATCTCGTTTCCTTTAGCGCTGAGCCGAGCTGAGCGAAAGCCGAGCGGGTAGGACATTGGGCGATGCGACCCCTCGTCACCCGATTTGCGGCCACTCAGGGATGGGCATAGCATCCCGCCGACTCGTGGGTTCCCTCGGACAGATTGCGGCTTCGACCGCTCTCCTCATTGGATTGACCTCCGGCGCTCGCGCCCAGGTCGATGACGACGTGGCCGAGGAGGCCGCGCGGAGCGCTCGAGACGACGACGAAGCTCGGCGAGAAAAGCTCTCCGATCGCATCAAGTCGGTTCAGCGGAAGGTCTTCATCAAGAAGAACAGGGTCGAGCTCTTTCCTTCCTTCGGGCTCAGCCTCAACGATGCCTTCTTCACGAGCTTTCTCCTCGATGGCTCCCTCGCTTACCACGTCTCCGATGCCCTCAGTATCGAGGCCCGCGGGGGTGGGGTCATCGCGCGGAGCGAGTCGGATGTGATCCGTTTCGTTCGGGTCGAAACGGACAGCTTGCTCGAGGATCCGCCGGAGCTGGTGGCCCACGGTGAGCTCGATGTGCTCGTCTCGCCCTTCTACGGAAAAATAAGCCTCTTTGGAGAGGCCATCCTTCACTTCGACACCTACATCGCGCTCGGCGGCGGCGTATTCGTCACCGACGACACGACGGCTGGCGCCGCCAACGTGGGCATTGGGCAGCGCTTCTTTCTCACCGAGTGGCTGACGGCTCGGGTCGAGTATAGGAACTACTTCTTCGTCGAAGAGCGAGCCGGTTCGAACGAACTCCAGACGCCGGGCTTCCTCACCTTCAGCGTGTCGGGCTTCCTTCCCACCAGCTTCAGCTACCAATTCGAATGATCCTGTGCCTTGCCATCGCGCTCCTTGCGCCAGCCCAAGAGAGTGAGGGTCTTTCGGTGGGGGAGCTCGCTCAGCAGCAGCAGCCGGCCGACCCACTGGAGCCCGTTCGTCGCTCTTTGGCCGGGAAAAGCTATGTCCAGGCGGCCGAGGCCGCCTACGGCCTCATGGCGAGCGCCAGCGATTTCGAGATCATCGACGAGGCGACCTACCTGTTGGCCAAGGCGCTCTACCGACTCGAGATCTACCACGGCGCCCTCGACTACTTTGCTCGCATTCTGGAGCAAGGACCTGACAATCGCTTCTTTGCATCGGCCTTGGAGTGGTGTCTGTTCATCAGCCGACGGGTGGTCGACGACGCGGGCGTCAACGCGGTGGTGGCCAAGTACGGCTCCTCGGAGCTGCCCGAGGCCTACCGGGACGAGTTCCTGTTTCGCTTGGCTCGCTACCACTACAAGCGGGCCCTAGGGATCCAGATGGGTGAGATCGTGGGCCGCACCGGCAGGATGGACGTTAAGGAGACCAAGAGCGGCGGGCTCTCCTTCTCGGGAGACATCTTCGGCAGCGGCGAGGACGCTCCGCCCGCGACGAAGACCGAAAAGAAGAGTCGGGGCATGAGCTTCGAGGGAGACCTGTTCGGGACGGGGGAAGAGACGCCTTCTCCGAGCGGCGACCTCACCGCGGCCGGCCACCTGAGGGAAGCGGAACGCTACGCCATTCGCGTGGATCAGTCGTCCCGATTTGGTCGTCGAGCTCGCTTCCTGGAAGGCCTGGTCTTGTTCAACGACGACCGCGCGAACGAAGCGCTGAGCGCGTTCAAGGACGTGGTGCGTGCCACTCGAGACGGCGACGGCGCCGAAGATGAAAAGCTGCGTGAGCTCGCCTTTTTTCAGCTGGCGCGCACGCACTTCGGGGCCCAGCAGCCCTCTTTCTCCATCTTCTACTATGACAGGGTGGACCGGGACTCACGAGGTTGGCTGGACGCTCTGTACGAAGAGAGCTGGGCTCAGTTCCGCTTGGGCTCGTACGAGCGAGCCCTCGGCAATCTGCTCACGCTCCACGCCCCGTTCTTCGAAGATGAGTACTTCCCGGAGTCGCGCATTCTCAAGGCTGTCGTCTACTACGAGAACTGTCGTTACCCTGAGGCGAAAGCCATCCTGCAGCGCTTCCTTCGCCGCTACGAGCCTGTGCTGGCAGAGCTCGAAGAAATGACGGAGCAGGAGCGTTCCCCCTCCGAGTACTTCGCGCTGCTGGACTCGCTACGTAACGACGATCTGCTCTCGGCTCGAGGTGACAAGGCCGACATCTTGGCTCGCATCCTCGAGATCGCGCTTCGGGACCGGGAACTGGCTCGCTTGGACGCCGCCCAGGCCGAGCTGGGGGAGGAGCTGGAGCGCTGGGCTGGCGCGCCGGTCGAAGAGGCGCTGTCGATAGAGGTGGCGACGGTCCTTCGTGGCGAGCAGTCGGAGCTTCAGGCCCAAGCCGGTGAGGCGGTCGAGCGCCGTCTGCTGGACGAGCAGGATCACATCAAGGACCTGGTTCAGCAGGCGATTCGCATCGACATCGAGACGGCTCGTGGAGCGCAGGCGCGCATCGAGGCGAGCCTGCGCTCGGTGGACGTCGGGCCCAAGAACGTTGAGCAGACGTTCGTAGAGTGGACGGACGACGAGAAGATTGTGTGGCCCTTCCAAGGAGAGTTCTGGCGGGATGAATTGGGCACCTACGAGCTGACGCTGGCTCGCTCCTGCCGATGAGGTCGACATGAGGCGTTCGACGACGTGGCTCGCGCTTTGGCTCATCTCCCCGGCGGCGGTCTTGGCCCAAGAGCGTGGAGCGAAAGAGAAGCCCGATACGCCGGCCCTTCGCTATGAGCAGTTCCGTCGCTCGGTCGAAGTCCAGGTCGAGGAAAAGCGAGAGGAGCAGATCCGCGGTCTTCAGCGCCTCCTGGAGCTCGACCCTGATCCAGACGAACTCCCCGACATACGCTTTCGGCTCGCGGAGCTCTACTTCGAGAAATCGCGCTTCTTCTTTTTTCGAGCGCAGGAGGCTCGAGACGACGGCATGCGGACCGAGGTTCCGAGCGAGAAGGAAGCGGCGGTCCTTCGACAGAAGGAGTTCGAGGCCAAGCAGGCCGAGTGGACGCAGCAGTCCCTGCAGGCCTACCAAGGCCTTCGCCGAGAGTTCCCACGCTACATTCGAATGCCCGAAGTCTTGTTCGCCTTGGGTCAGGCCTACTGGAATCTGAATCGACAGCAGGACTCGGTGAACGTGTACGCCGAGCTCATTCGCAATCATGTCGACAGTCCCCTAGTGTCCGAGGCTTGGCTTGCCTTCGGCGAGTTCTACTTCAACGAAGCCGACGTGAACAAGGCTTTGGCAAGCTACCAGAAGGCAGCAGAGGACAAGCGCTCCAGAGTCTATGGCTTCGCGCTCTACAAGCAGGGCTGGTGCCACTACAACATGGCGGAATGGGGTGCGGCTCTGAAGAAGTTCCGAGCCACCGTCATCTACGCCCAACTCGCGACCGAGCTCAGCGGCGAGAATAAGATCGCGCTGGGGCGAGAGGCTCAAGGCGACTTCGTCCGAACCTACGCCCACATCGGCAGCGCGGACCGGGCCGAGCCCGTCTTTGCCGAACTCTTGGGAGAGAACAGCTGCGCGACGAGGCGTTGCCTGGTGATGCTGGAGGCGCTGGCCAACATCTGGCAGACCGACGGCAGCTTCGAGGAGTCGGCAGCTCTGTTTCGGAAGCTCATCGCTCACGAGCCCGACTCGCCCAAGAATGCGCTCCGCCAGTCCAAGATCGTGGACTTGGTCTCTCGAGGCGGGAGCAAGCGGCGCACGGTGGCCGAATCCAAGAAGCTGGTGGCCTTGGTTCGGGGAGTCGAAGCGGCTGGAGCCGAGGCCAGCGTCCTGGAGGAAGCGCGCTTGCTTTCCGAGAATACGCTTCGACGGATGGCCCAGATTTGGAACAAAGAGGCCCGCAAGACCCGCAGCAGCCGCACCCGGGGCTACGCCCTCGAGATGTACGAGGACTACATGAGCCTCTTCGCCGAGTCGAAGTTCGCCTACGAAATGCGTTTCCAGCTCGCCGACCTCTACTTCAAGGTCGAGCGCTTCGACGAAGCGGCCAAGGCCTACCGTGCGACCGTGCTGGATCAGCCCGAAGGCAAGTACGTGGTGCAGGCCGCGACCGACAACATCTTGGCCATCGAAGAGCATCTGCGAGACCTTCAGCTGAAGGCGCCTTCCGACAGCACTGAGCCGGTGGAACTCCCGCCGGCCCAGCTACGACTGGTCGAAGCCTGCGACCGCTACCTCGAGCTCGTACCGGCCGAAAAAGCGGACCAGCTGGTGGCTGTGAAGTTCAAGGCAGCCAAGGCCTTCTACGACTACAACCGCTTCGATGAGGCTCTGCCCCGCTTTCAAGAGCTGGTCTCGAAGCACCCCGACTCCGAGCAGGCCGCGGCCTCGGCCAACTTGGTGGTCGACGTCCACAACCTTAAAGAGGACTGGGCCGAGCTTTACGGGGCCTCGGCGGCCTTCTTGGACGAGTCGGCCCTGGTGGCCAAGCGCCCACGACTCCGCAAGGACCTTCAAAAGTACGCTCAGTTCGCGAAGTTCAAGCTCGTGAGTCGGGTCGAGGCTTCGGTCAAAGCGGGGACGGCTCAGCCCTCAGACGTGGCCCGGGCCTACGAAGACTTCCATCAGGAGTTTCCGGCCAGCGAGAACGCGGACAAGGCTCTATTCAACGCCTCGGTGGCCTGGGACAAGTCGGGGGATCGCACTCGAGCCGACGAGCTGCGGGAGCAACTCCTGAGCGAGTACCCGGATTCGCCGTTGCGGGCCGACGTCGCCCACTATTTGGCCAAACAGCACCAGGAGCGCACCGAGTACCAGGAAGCGGCTCAGGCCTATGCGGCCTTTGCCGACGCGTATCCCAAGGACGAGCGAGCGAGGGACGCTCTCTTCGACGCGGCCGTGTTTCACGCTGGAACAGGTCGAGTCCGGGAAGCGGAGCGCCTTCGAAGAGTGTATCTGTCCCGCTACGGCCGAACCGAAGGAGGCGAGTCCGAGAGCGCGGCCATCCACTGGGCCATGGCCGCCGATCTGGAGCGGGCCAACGAGCTCTCCCGCGCCGCCGCTCGCTACGCAGACTTCCGCAAGTTCCACCCCCGGGACGAACGGGTTTGGGACGCGCTGTGGAAGGAGGCCCAACTTCGACGACGACTGCGGCAAGTCGGCAAAGCACGTCGGCTGGAGGCCGAGATCGTTCGCCTGTACCGGCGTACGCGGGAGCCGCCTCCGGCCGCGAGACGCTGGCGGGCGCAGATCGCCTTGGAGGAGGCGCGGGACAGCTATCGTCGATACCTCCGTACCGAAATCTCTCGGCCTGATCTCAGGCGACCCACGGTCTTCCAGCGGGCGCTTCAGGTGAAAGCCCAGCAGCGTGATCGCGCCTTGGAGGCGTATACCGACATCGTTTCTCGCTACAAAGACCCCGAGTCCTCCATCGCCGCTTTGGCCCAGATAGCGAAGAGCTGGGACCACTTCGTCGAGGCCGTGGTGTCGGTGCCTTGTCCGCGCGGCGTGGACCAAGAGGCCTGCGTCCTCGTCAAACAGGGGCTGGAGGAGACGGTGGCCCCGGCTCGGCAGGCGAGCCTGGATGCCTACCAGACCTGCGTCGATCGAGCTCGGGAGCTCCAGATCTACGGACAGGCGGCCGAGGCCTGTCGGGTCGAACTTCAAGAGCGTGGTCTAAGCTCCTCGATCGACGGAGAGCCCGAACTCTCGATCGACTTGAGCCCTGGGCCTTGGACCCCCGAGCCCCACGGTCCAATGCTTCAGCTGCCGGCCCGACCGAGCACAGCGGTCGAAGCACCGAAGGAGGCGGCTCCATGAGGTACCTTCTCGTGGGGGCCCTTTTCTTGTCGGCTTGTGCTTCGACAGCGAAAGGGCCGGGCACGCGGGTCGACGACCCGGTGGCGGAGGCCCGAAGCCTGTTCACGGCCGAGGCCCAACGATTGAAGGCCGAGCTGGACGCGGGGACGGTCGACTGGAGTCGCGTCGAGAAGAGCATGGCGCGGGTGGTTCGGCTCCACGATCAGATTCCGGAGGCCTGGTACGACCTGGGTCTGGCCCGTGCCGAGCGGGCCGATCTGGACGGTGCGATCACGGCTTATGAGCGGGCGATCGGCCTTCGACCCGATATGCATCCTGCCTACGAGAACTTGGCCTCGCTGTACGTGGCCAAGGATCAGCCTTCCAGGGCCGTGCGCCTCTTGGAGCGCATCGTCGAGCTGCAGCCTGCGGCTGCCACGGCTCGGGTCTCTTTGGCCCATCGACGACTGGAAGCGGGGCGCCTGGACGAGGTGGAAGGCCTCTGCCGCGAAGCCTTGGCCTACGAGCCCGAACTCGACGAGGCTTATTGCCTCTTGGCGGCGGCGTCTCGATCGAGAACCGACTGGGACCGCGTTCGCCTCTTGGCGGGTCAAGGCTTCAAGCTCGACCCCAACGCCGCCTGTTTGCACGAAGCCCTCGGAGACGCCTTCCGCGCCGAGGGCAAAGGGGCCGAAGCCATGGCCGCCTACGAGCGCGCCCTGAAGTCCGATCCCGAGCGGCACACGGCTAGGGGACGAGCGGCGACGCTGGCGGTGGCCCTGGACGACCATCCCCGAGCTCGGGCTCACCTCGAGACCCTGGTCGAGGCGCAGCCCGAGATGGCGAGCGCTTGGGTGGCCTTGGGTCGAACGCGAAGAGCGGTCGGCGAGCCTGAGTCGGCCGTGCAGGCCTTCGAGCAAGCCTTGCGCGTCGAACCCGACAACGGTGAAGCGCACTATGGCTTGGCCTGGGTCGCCCTTCGAGACCTGGCGGACTTCGACACGGCCGAGACTCACCTTCGAAAGGCGCTGCAAAGCTCCGAACTCGTGGCCAAGCGGGCAGAGCCTCTGCTGGAAGAGGCCAGGACGCTTCGCCGCTATGCGGAGCAGGCCGCCCAAGTCCAGCCCGAGCCTGCGCCGGAGGCATCGGAGCCAACGGGCCCCCCAGCCCCGGTCGAACCCGAACCCGAACCCGAACCCGAACCCGCGCCGACGCCCCCAGCCGAGGCCGTGTCGGCGCCCAAACCCGCCCCCAAGCCGGCCCCAGGGAGGAAACCCCGTCGTCGGCCCAAGCCCAAAGTCGAACCCCCCCAGGAGGAACCGCTCGATCTCCCCACCGATGACGACTTCGAGTGAAATGTAGGCGTGTGCACACCAAGGGGTAGAAACGTTCCCTTACCGAGGCCGTCTGGAGTCGCTAGGATGCCCCTTGGCGGTCAGGAGCCGCCCCTTCACCATGAGGCACCTCATCTTCGCCCTTTTCTTTGCCGCACCGGCGGCGGCCCTCGCCCAGGAGGAAGCGCGAGAAGGCGACACGATCATCTACCAGCAGAAGACCGTCGTTAGCTTCGACGGCGACACCATCGATGGTGATCTCACGCGCCCCGACGGAGAGTTCATCGAGAGTCGAAAGCGGATCCGCCATAGCAACTTAATCAAGATCCGCGACAACTTCCGCATGCGTATCCTGCGCTCGGTTTCGGAGCTCTGAACATGGCCCAGTCCATTCGCATCACTGTCACACAGGAGGGGCGCCCCATTCTCGACGAAGTCTTCGAGCGCGACGTGGTCAAGATCGGTCGTCTGGCTTCGGCCCACGTAAAACTCGAAGAGCCCAGCGTCTCTCGCATCCACGCAGTCATCGATACCTCCGGTTCGGACATGCAGTTGATCGACATGGGTTCGTTGGAAGGGACGAAACTCAACGGACAGTCGGTGAGTAAGGCCGGCGTCGCTCCCGGAGACGTGATCGAAGTCGGACCCTACACGCTGCGTGTCGAGGAGCCGCGGGTGAAGTCGGTGCCGCCCACGCCTCCCGAGCCTTCGGCCGACGTCGAAGAAGTCACCGAAGAGTCCATCCGCGGCGCGAAGCCGACCAGCGGAGAGCTTCGGGCCATGCCCGTCACCAAGCCGAGCTCGGACGCGCTCCCGCTGGACAGTCAGGAGCGGCCGAGCGTGGTTACCGTAGGACCCGCCCGCATCCCGGCTGGGCCGACCATCACCAAGCATCCACCCGTGTCCGAAGCGGCAGCGACCCAGCCTCCGGCTTCTCGTCGGAAGCCCGAGATTCCGGCCGCAGCTACCGTTCCTGCCGCCGCTTTTCGGGCCACCGTGTCGCCTTCGCCCTCCCTCTCGAAGGCGCCGGTCGAGCCCGCCCCCACGCCCGTCGTGCCGGCCGCAACGCCCGCGGTGCCGCCGCCTAACGCGGCCGCCCATGCTCAGACCGTCCCCGTCCAGCCCCGGACGCCCGTGGAGTCGAATCTAGCCAGCGACGACGTGGCGGAGACCGACCGAGCCCTCGAGATCAAGGCGCTCTGGGGAGGCAACACCGTCCTCGATTCGGTATCGGCCTTCGATCAGCCTCGGCTCTCGGCTGGCGACGCCCGTCAGGTGAAGGGCTGGGGGCCGTTTCAGAAGATCGAGCGCTGCGACCTGGAGATTCCGAGCAAAGGCCTGGGTCTCGAGTCCTTCCCCATCGCGAAGGCGAACGGAAGGGCGGGAGGCAGCTACGATCTCCAGTGGCCGGCTCAGCTCGGCGGACGAATCCACCGAGCCAATGGGCAGGTGATCGAGTTCTCGGAGCTGAAGGAATGGGGCGCGATCGTTGATGGGGACGATTCCAGCCTGGCTAGCTATCCGCTCAAACCAGCCGAGACCGTCGTGGTCGACCACGGCGCCATCTCGATTCAGATGCGCTACGTAAAGCGCTCGAGTACGCCTCCGCTCCCTTTGGCGGAGCGCATCGACTACAACTGGCTCAACACCTTTCTCCTCGTCCTCTTCGCCCACGTCTTGGCCGTGACGGGCGCCTTGCTGAGTCCCCAGACCAACGCCCGACGCCTGGACGACATCGACCGTGCGGTCACCCGTTTCGCGCAGATGAAGCTGACCCCCGAGCAGCGCCGCAAGCAGAAGAGCCTCCTCGCCGATCTCAAGAAGGGCGAGAAGGCCGAGAAGTCGAAGGGCAACGAAGGCAAGATGGGCGGCAAGAAGGCCCCCAAGCGAGAGGCTCGCCAAGCGGTCAAGGGCAAGCCAAACGAGAAGGATCAGGCCCGAGCCGCGCTCGACAAACTCTTGGGCGCCAATATCAAGGGTCAGGTTGCTTCGGTGATGGGTGCGCCTGGCTTGGGAGGTGAGCTGGAGAGCGCCATCGGCAACATCGCGGGTCGTAGAGTCGGCGACGCCCGTGGCTTGGGCGGTCTCGGCACCCGCGGTTCCGGACCGGGGGGCGGCGGGCTTTCGAGCACGAGCATTGGGCTGGGCGCCCTCGGGACCCGAGGACGGGGCGGCGGAGGTACCGGTGACGAGTTCGCGGGTGCGGGTTCGATCGGAAAGAAGAAGGATCGGGACATCAACATCTCTGCAGGACGCACGATCGTCATGGGTTCGCTTCCGAAGGAGGTCATCCGCCGAGTGATCCAGGAGAACATCGCGCAGATTCGCTACTGCTACGAGAAGGAGCTGACCCGGTCCCCAGGCCTCTTCGGCAAGGTCGCCACCGAGTTCGTCATCGGCGGAAACGGTCGGGTTCAGACCACCAAGGTCACCCAGTCGACTTTAGGAAGTCCGCCCGTCGAACGCTGCATGATGCAGAAGATCAAGACCTGGCGCTTCCCGAAGCCGAAGGGTGGCGGCATCGTCGTGGTCAAATATCCCTTCGCTCTGAACAGCTCTGGTTGACCCTCCCCTGAGCGAGGGTTCATTGGTTCGACGACCGTGTCGGTTCGAGAGATCGTCGTGCTCGGCAGCGGAGCCGAGCGCGCCACGCCGGAGCGCGCCCTCCATGGCTATCTGCTTCGCTGGGACGACGAAGGCATCATGCTTGATCCCGGGGAGGGCTCCCAGCGGCGCATGATCGGGGCCGAGGTCACCGCCACTTCTCTGACGCGCGTCTTCTTGTCCCGCTTTCGCGCCGACTGTTGTCTGGGATTTGCGGGCCTGACCCAGCGCATCTCTCTCGATCGGGTTCCGCAGGCGGTGACCGTGTGGTTCCCCGGGGGGGGACGGGTCTACTACGATAGGCTCCGAAAAGCCTCGGTCTATCACGCCGCAGCTCGCCTCGATCCTTCGCCCATCGAAGGCAAAGGGCAGATCCACGCCCGCAAAGGCCTGAGCCTCATCGCGGCCCCGCTCATCGGAGAGCCGGAAGGCTATGGCCTCCGCCTTCAAGAGCCCGACGGTCGAACGATGCTACCTGAGGCCCTTCGCGAGGCGGGCGTCGTCGGCCCCGAGATCAAGCGACTTCAGACCGAAGGTCGCCTCGATAAGGATGGCCGGACTATCGAGCTCGACGAGGTCAGCGTCTTCAAGCCCGGTCATTCCGTGGCCTACCTTCCCGAGACCGGCCTTGGTCCCTCTGTCGAGACGCTCCTCCGCGACGCCGACGTCGCCCTCGTCCACGCCGGTCGCTCCGAGCCCACCGAGGGCGCGATGAGCGCGGCCCAGGTCGGCGAAGCGGCCCGTCGAGCCCAGACCCACCGCCTGGTCCTTACCGGCTTTCGGCCCGAAGGACCGGCCCCCGAGCAGCTCGAAGCGGAAGCAAAGGAGGCCTTTGGCGGCGAGGTCGGCCTGGCCTTCGACGGGCGCCGCATCCCCATCCCTCGGCGGGCCAAGGGCGCTCGCACGTGATCAGACTTCGCATCGAGCTGGTCTTCGTTCTCGTGCTCGCCATCTCCTTGGCGGGCCTGCACTACGCCGAAGGCTGGCTCTTTGCGGTGATCCTTCACGAGCTGGCCCACGGCCTGGTCGCCCGGGGCCTCGGCGGGCGCGGTCCGGTCTTGGACCTTCAGCTCGGCGCGGGAGATGCCTACACGAGCGAGCTTTCCCGAGGCTCTTGGTGGGTGCTAGCTGCAGGTCCCGTCGTCAGCGTGGCCTTGGTCCTCTTCATGGTGGGCTTGCCCCTGGGGCCCCCCGCCGCAGCCTTGGGGGCCTTTCATTGGGCCCTCTTTCAGACGGCCCCCCACCCCTCTTCCGATGGAGGCGTGGCGCTGAGGCGCTGGATGAGGCCCGCTCTCGGAGAGCGGCGAAGCTTCCTCCTCTTGTCTTGGGCTTCGGGCGCGCTGGCCCTGCTCATCTTGGTCCTGATGTGGCGAAACCTCGGGCCCCGGACGGTCGAGCCCTTGGTGCCCTGGGTCGCGGTCGCCCTCCTGATGGCGGTCTCGGAGTGGCCGGCGGTGGTTCACGCCGAGGCTTGGCAGGCTTGGCAGCGAGGCGAGGCCGCGCGAACCCTGGCTCTGGCCCGGCGTCCGGCGGGTCGGCGATGGGACGGGCTTCGTCGGCTCGGTCTGGAGGCCGCGATGCAGCTCTGCGATTCCGACGCGGTGGCGGAGCTGGCCGAAGGCCTCCCGACCCTCGAACCAACGATGCTCCGAGCCATCTCCTGGATGCTTCAACGGGACGACGAACGAGGCGCTCGTTGGGCAGAGCGTCTGGTCGACTTGCTCAGTGCGGGGAGTCGCAGCTGCCAGGAGGCGGCGGATGCGGTGGCGGAGTTCGGCCTCTACGAGGCTCGGCGGGGGGCGCTGGACTCCTCCTTGGGTCTGTTCGAGCAGGCCCAAGCCTGGGGCTTCGAACGAGCAGAGTGGCTGGATTTTCGACCCGAGGTGCAGCCCCTTCGTCAGCATCCCCGATGGATAGGGTCAGCCTAAGCGTTTGCGTGAAAGGGCCCCGACCGGTCATATGGGCCCATGAGTCAGCCAACGCGACCCGAAGAGGAAGCGATCGGGCCTCGGGCCAAGGCCCTCGCCGGTGACGCGACGAAACAGTTCGTCGACAAGGCCAATGAGCGAGGGGCCGAAGGGATGTCGAGCGTGGGCCGCAAGCTCGGCGAGGCGGCCGAGTACGTAAGGAGTCGAGGCGCCGACGCGGCCGAGCGCATGAACGTCGATCCGAAGCACGCCGACTCGATGGCGGATCAGCTGCACGGCGCCGCGTCCTATCTTCAGGACCGGGACCCCAAGTCGGCCTTCGGGGACCTGGACGAGGCGATTCAGCGTCATCCCTACCGAGCGCTCGCGGCTGGTGCGGTATTCGGCTACTTGATCGGCCGCTACCTTCGGCGGGACTGAGGCGTGAGCGAGCGCCCACTGCCCGACCTCATCGAGACTCTCAGCCGAGACACCCGGGCCTATTTGGACGCCGAGCTCGTCCGGGTGAAGCTGGAGGCCGAGCTGCGGGTCAAGCATCTCGTCCGTACCTTGGTCGTGGCTCTTGTGGTGTTGATGCTGCTCGGGGTGTCGCTCCACTTATTCGCCACGGCCGCGGCCCGAAGCCTTCAGCCCTGGTTGGGTGGGACAGGGGCACCCCTCTTGGTCGGGGGCGTGGTGCTCGTCTTTGCGATGGGGGGTGCCTTCGTCGGTCTGAGGCCTCCGGCCCCACGAGCCAGCCTCCAAGCGCCGCCGGCCCGAAAGGAGCTCAGCGATGGAAACCGGTGATGGTGGATTGGGTGCGGCCACGGCCGAAGCGGCTCGCCGGCGCGAGAAGCTTCAGGCTTCGGCGGAAGCACTGCGGGACCGGGTCCAGGAAGACGTGAAGAAGGTCCAGGACGCCCGAGCGGCGGTGCGAGAGCGCGCGGTCCGCCATCGATGGCCTCTCATCACGGTGGCCTTTGGCGTGGGCCTCGCCTTCGGTCGAAGAAGACGGCCCCGCTACGAGAAGGTCCCCCTCGCCCTCGACGCGCCGGAAGAACGGGCTGTTCTGATCGTTCGTAGCGAGACCACGGCTCCGGCCAAGACCACGCTTCTCGGAAGCATTGGAGGCCTCCTCATCCGACGGGCGGCGAGCTTTGCCGTCGACTGGGCGACGGAACGTCTGGAAGACGAGCTCAGGAAGCCTCCGCCACCTTAGTGGACCGATTACAAAGCTCAGATCGTTTCCCGCCTGCCCTCGTCCGCCCTGGTGGCCCAGCGGCCTCCGGCCGCCCTTTCGGCTTCTCAGTCCTTGGGGCCCACCCAACTCCCTCCGAAGCTGGTCACTGGGACGGCCAATGACTGGACGGGAAACTGATTGAACTTCATGACCGGCACACTAGTCATACAACTTGCGCAAGCGGGAGCGACGCCGGCTGAGCTGACGACGGCGACGTTCGGCGGCCATCCTGGCTTCGAGCGTCGTCTCCGGATCCTTGTCGTGGGCGGCCCGGCTTTCGGGATCGATCAAGAGCTGGTAGGCGGCCTGCACCCTGAGGAAGACGAGCTCATCGCCGTCCGGACGGTCGGGGTGATGACGGCGCACCAGGGTGCGGTAGGCCGTCCTGATCTCTTCGACCGTGGCCGAGGGGCTGAGCTTCAGGACTGAGTAGGCGTCCATACGCTCGCTGCTCCTGCCATCCGAAGACGGAGCGTTGCTTCGGCCCGTCCCTTCGCCGGGATCCACACCGGAATGCGCAGGCCCTCGGTGTCCCACTCACCGTCGGCCTCCATCTCCAGCACCTGGCCTGCGTCTTCGGGATCCAGCGTGAGTCGCCAGTCGAAGGAGATAGGCCTTGGGCTCTCGTTCCTGGCCTGGAGCAGGTGGTGGACCGTGCCTTGATCGGCCTCTGAGCGCAGCTCGACCTCCACGCTTTCGAGATGGCCCACCTGGAGCTCTCCACTCGGGCCGGCACGTTGCTCACTCCGGCGCTCGCCCTCCACGAACAGCTCGACGCTACGGCCCGGACTGAGGCCGCTGTTGATCAGCTCGAGTCGTGGATGGGACCCGTCCCCGAGGCGCCAGACTCGACGAAGGCTTGCCGGTCGTCGTAGCTCGGTCTCGCCCAGCCACACCGGCTCGGCGTGGCGCAGCCGAAGAGGTCCGAGGTCTCGGGGCGGACGAACCTGCCATACGCCGGCCTCGGGTCGCCAAGGCGCCAGAGAGACTTCCGAGCGATCCGACTGAGCGGCGAGGGATAGACCGATGGGTTCGCTTTCGGTCTCGGGAACCTCGACGAAGAGCTGTTCGCACTGCCAGTCGCTGCCCGAGCTCTGAACGATTCGGGTCCCCACTGCGTGGCGCATGAGCTCCCCCTCGATCGACACTCGGTCCAAGGCTTCGGCCTGAGCCCAGACCTCGTGATCGTGCAGCTCCAGCTCGCCTCGTCCCCGAAGGCGGGGAGGGATGCGGAGCGCAGCCTCGGCTTCGAAGGTCACGGGCCAGGGCAGGACCAAGTCGCCTTCCCGCAGATCGACCCGATGGCCGGCCGTAGGCCGGGCGCCCGGCCATCGATGCCAGCCGTCCGGGCACAGTTCGGCCCGCTGGGTGGTCCAGGCACCCTCATGTCCAAAGACAACTAACCGCATGTGGCGTGTACTCATTCCGGACCCTCCGGGACCCGCACCGCATGATGTTCAGGGGGGCAGCTGACGGCGTAGCGAGTCGACATGCGCTCGGTACCTCCCTCGGACAGGTCGGCCCGAAAGTGGAGAAGGCCCCGGTCGAAGGCGGTATCGCGGGGCTCGAGTCCGTACAGCTCGACCCTGAGCTGAGGGTCGACGGAGCGAGGGATGGTCTCCAAGCAGCGCACCTGGGTCGGCTTGGATGCGCGGAGGCTCAGCTCGAGCTCGACCTCCCGCCGGGTCCCCTCACTCTGGGTGTGAAGAACGCGTCGGACCGAAACCCGCGGGTCAGGGCCGAGCTCGAGGGCGCGAAGGGCGCCCGCAGGCCATCGGCTCAACCTGCGAACCATGGACCGACCGAAGGCCTCGATGCGCAAGGGTCCGGCGGGCATGCCGTTCGGCAGCGGACAAGGGCCGTTCCAGCGCAGCCTGGGAATCGGTCGTCCGTCTCGGTTGGGGACGACATCGCAAGAAGACGGAAGCGGCGTCGACTGCGTGTCCAGGCGAGCGCGTCCCCGTCCGTCGGGTCCAAGGAGCCAGCGTTTGGGTCGGAGGATGAAGTGCGCGCCGAGGGCGTCCGAAGGTTCAGGGTCAAGAAGGCGAGCCCCTTCCTCGGCGGGGCTGGGAACG
The DNA here is from genome assembly GCA_039024635.1 of Myxococcota bacterium. Lineage (GTDB taxonomy): Bacteria > Myxococcota > Kuafuiibacteriia > Kuafuiibacteriales > Kuafuiibacteriaceae > Kuafuiihalomonas. The sequence goes on from JBCCQA010000001.1 coordinate 157,858, forward strand.
GGAGGTTCGGATCTGCCGCGGGTCGCGCTCAGGGCGCCCAGCTCCGAGGCCACCGAGGTCCCATTCGGCGCCGGAGATGCGCCGGCCTCAGGGAGCCGGCGCGTGCGCAGCTCGAGCTGAGCGTGGTCTGGGTCGACGGGGTACTGAAGCCAAAGTGCTGCCCAGGTCGACCAGTCCAGGCTTTCGTTCTTTTGAATACACTGGGATTCGCAACGCCAGCTTCCCCAGCCCAGTCGACCCTCCAACAACACGCAAACGGGGCCGGCCGCCTTCACGCTGAGGTCGACCCACAGTCGTTGGAGGCTCGGCGGCGCGCCGACGCTGGGCCGCTCACTTCGAAGGCCGAGGACCCGTCCCGTCAGGGCCCGAACCTGAAGTCCGTCCGGTGACAGACCATCGGGCGCCCCTTCGAGCTCCACGCTCCAACGCCCAGGGGAAGGAACGACGCTTCGAGCTTCCAGAACACCGACCGCGCCGTTCGGATGGACCCGGAGCGTTCGCAGTCTCAGCTGAGCCCGCTCCCGTCTCACGATTCCGGTGCTTCGAAGTCCAAGGAGATGCTGTTCATGCAGTAGCGCTGTCCGGTGGGCGCCGGGCCGTCGGGGAAAAGATGGCCGAGGTGCGACCCACAGGTCGCGCAGAGCACCTCGGTCCGGACCATTCCGTAGCTGTGGTCAACCTTGGTCGCCACGGCATCCTCGCTCACGGGCGCGAAGTAGCTCGGCCATCCGGTGCCGGAGTCGAACTTCGTCTCCGACGAGAAGAGCGGACTGTGACAGGCGCGGCATCGATAGAGCCCTTTGTCCTTCTTGTCCCAGTAGGCGCCGGTGAAGGCAGGCTCGGTGCCTGCTTCCCGCAGGACCCGGTAGGCCTCGGGGTCCAGGACCTTGCGCCACTCTTCTTCCGTCTTGCGAACCTTCGTCATGGCACCATCATGAGGCATTTGGGTCGGGGATTGCAGAAAACGCAGGGTTTGGGCAGCAACCCGCCTTTGCCTTGACGTCGTTCCCGGGCCCATCGGAACTTCCCTGACGTGCGGATTACCGAAGCCCTGGACTCAGGATTTCCGACCTTCTCCTTCGAGTTCTTCCCGCCGAAGACCAAGGACGGCGAGGAGAAGCTGTGGAATACCCTCCGCGAACTCCACGAGCTGAAGCCCACCTACGTGTCGGTGACCTACGGCGCCGGTGGCTCTACCCGCACGAAGACGGTGCAGCTCACCCGTCGCATCAAAGACGAGCTGGGTCTGGAACCCGTCGCCCACCTCACCTGCGTCGGCGCCAACCAGAAGGAGCTGAGTGGCGTCCTCGACGAGCTGCAGGCCGGACACATCGAGAATATACTTCCCCTTCGCGGTGACCCACCGAAAGGCATGGACCGTTTCCAAGCCGTCGAAGGCGGCTTCCGCTACGCCTCCGAGCTCGCTGGCTTCATCAAACAAAACTACGACTTCTGTCTGGGGGGCGCCTGCTACCCCGAAGGCCATCTCGAAGCGGCTTCACTCTACGCCGACATGCACAGCCTGAAGGCCAAGGTCGACGCCGGCGCCGAGTTCCTGGTTACCCAGCTCTTCTTCGACAACCGGCTCTACTTCGACTTCGTCGACCGAGCCCGCGCGGCGGGGATCGACGTCCCCATCGTCGCCGGGCTCATGCCCATCACCAACGTGGAGCAGATCAAGCGCTTCACGGCCATGTGCGGCGCATCCATCCCGGCGGTGCTTCTCAAAGAGCTGGAGAAGCGGGCCGATCAGCCCGGAAGCGTGATGGAGCTGGGCATCGCCCACGCGACCATCCAGGCCCTCGGCCTCATCCAAGGCGGCTGCCCCGGCATCCACTTCTATACCCTCAACAAGTCCACCGCGACGCGAGAGATCCTGACTGCCATTCGCATGCAGGCCCGAGTCTGAAATTGATCCTGCTGGCCCTGCTGCTGGCCCAAAGCGGGGGTCCGGCCCTGGACCTGGCGCCGAGACTGAACCCCACTCAGCCCCGTCTCGGCGACCTGCTCGAGCTGGCCTGGCCCGGCTCGAGGCTGCGCTCGGTTGAGGCCTTTGGGTGTCGGTACGCCGCTTTGGGGAACGTCGCCCTGATTGCGATACCGACCGATACTTCGACTGGGGCCCATACGCTGCTCCTTCAGGTCCCCGAAGGCGTGAAGCGCGTCGGCTTCAGGGTGCGCCCACGAGAGGTGAAGGTCACGGAGCTGAGCGTGGACCGGAAGTTCACCGGTCGCCGTTCCCCCGAGCTCCAGGCCCGCTTGGACGGGGAGGCCGAACGCATCCAGCGCATGTGGCGCGCACCGCCTCGCGCCGAGGGTGCGCCGGAGATCTTGGGGGCTGCGTTTCGTCCGGTGCCGGGCCGGGTCTCCAGCCGCTTCGGCAATCAGCGTCGCTTCAACGGGAAGCTCAAGAGTGAACACTACGGGCTGGACCTTCGGGGACGAACGGGGACCCGGATCCGAGCGCCGCTGTCAGGCGTGGTCGCGCTGTCGGAGGACCGTTGGGGCTCGGGCGGGACGGTCTACCTTGATCACGGAGCGGGCTTGTTGACTGGCTACTTCCACCTCAGCGAGCGAGGGGTCGAAGCAGGCGATCGCGTCCAAGCGGGTCAGGAGATCGGAGCGGTAGGCGCGACGGGTCGGGTGACCGGGCCCCACCTTCATTGGGCGGCGGCGCTCCGCTGCCAGAAGCCGGATGGCGGATACCGGGGCATGTACGTCGATCCCGAGCCGCTCCTCCGGGACGGTGGGGCTCAGTTACGCTGAGTGGCGGCCTTGGCCCAGGTGTCCACGGTGCCGTCGTGGTCCTTGTCAATGCCCACTCGATCCAGGACTCGTCCTTCGTAGTACTCCCAGCGGTCGGCGCGTCCGTCGCCGTTGGTGTCGGTCTCTTTACGCTCGAGCTGGTTGTTGGCGTAGAAGCGGACGATGTCGATCTGGCCGTCGTTGTTCTGGTCTCGCTCCGAGCGGACCAGGACGCCCTCCTCGAAGTAGCGAGTGTCGTCGACGTTGCCGTCGTAATCGAGGTCCCACTCCTCCTTGGTGACCTTTCCCGACTCGTCGAAGTAGCGCCAGATGTCGGTCCGACCGTCCCAGGTCAGGTCGAGCTCCTGGCGAATGATGACGCTCTTGCGCTGACCCGGTCTCTCGGGATCGGGGACCTCGGCGTAGAACTTCCGGACCTCGGGCTTGCCGTCCTCGTCGATGTCCGACTCTCGAACGTCGCCGCTGCTTGGTCCTCCCCCCGCCCTCTTGGGCGCCTTGGCGCTGGGAGCAGGGCCGGCCGGAGGCGGAGCCTCGCTGGGCTGGGTGCTCTGGCTGGCGCCACCGCAGCCGAAGCCGAGGGCGAGGGTCGAAGCGAGGAAGAGGTTCGTGCTGCGCATGCTCGGGTCCTGTCCGCCCAAAAACTTTCGGCGGCCCTGCCCCATGCTTTAGATCGATCCATGGCCCGCCGAAAGGTGACGACGACCGTGTACCTGGAGGCGGAGCAGGATCGGCTCCTGAAGGCCCTCTCGGAGAAGACGGGGATCGCTGTCGCATCCTACATCCGCCTAGGTGTGGACCTGGTCTTGGATCGACACGCGGAGCTCCTTCCGGGCCAGATGGGGCTCTTCGACGCCAGTCAGCTGGACCTGTTTCCCCCGGGATGACGCCTTTTCGAGGGGCCTCCTGTCTTCGAATGGGGTAGGCGCAGCAGGGTGCGGGCCTTGCTGATTGGTGCGGGATCCCTCGGGCGCGCCGTTCTCCGTCATCTGAGGGATCACGAGCTGCCGGTTCAGCTGGTCGGGGTCCTGACGGCCCATCACGGCCGCTGCTTAGACGGAAACGGTCTGGACCCGACCGAGACCTTGCTCCGGGTGGAGACGGACGATCTGGACCGAGGCGGCCTCGAGGATTTCGAGGGCGCCCTCGACGCCGGACAGCCCGAAGTCATTCTGGAGTGTATCCCCCAGAACATCCGGAGTGGTGAGCCGGCCCTCAGCATGCTCAGAACCGCCCTCGATCAGGGGATTCATGCGGTCACGGCTAACAAGGCGCCGGTGGCCCTGGCCTATGCGGACCTGCGGGCCCGGGCCGAGGCGTCGGGGGTTCAGCTTCGTTTCGAAGCGACGGTCCTCGACGGCATGCCGCTGTTCATGTGGGTGCGCAGCACCCCGGGCTTCGAGCCGGTCCGGGTCCGAGGCATCCTCAACGTCACCTCGTCCAACGTCCTGGAGGCGGTCCAGCTCGGTGGCACCCGGGCTCGAGGGCTGGCTCGGGCTCAGGCACGGGGGGTGGCCGAGGCCGACAGCGTCCTCGATCTGGACGGATGGGACGCCGCGGCGAAAGCGGCTCTCCTGGCCAACGTTTGGATGGGCGGGAGCCTACGGGCGGTCGACGTGGTGCGCTCGGGCTGTGACGAGGTGAAGGACGGCCGGCTCCGGGAGGCGGCGGAAGCAGGCGAGTATTACCGGCTCGTGGCCACCATCGAACAGGGCGAGTCCGGCGTGCTGGCGAGTGTGAAGCCCGAGGCCCTAGCTCTGGGGGACCCGCTGTATGGCCTGCCCGGCACCCGAGGCGGCATCGTGGTCGAGGCGCGGGATGGGCGTTCGTTCTGCCTTCGACAGGGACGTTCCGGCCTCGAAGACGCAGCGGCCGGCATGTGGATGGACGTGGCCGCCATCCAGGAGGGCCTTCCCCGGATCTAAGGGTCAGACGCCTTCGGCGTCCTTGATCTGTCGGGTGAACTGGTTCACCGCCGCCCACAGCTCGGGCAGGAGGTGCTCCCGCATACCGTGGGAGAGGAGCTCGGCCGGCGCGCCCTTCAGGGAGTCTACGAAGGCCCCGATCTGACGCTCGACCAGGCGGAAGTGGGCGAAGCGGAAGGATCGGAACCACTGGTCCAGCTCGAAGAGGGATCGGAGGAGGGTGTGGACCTCGGCGTGCTGGTAGGGCGCCTCCAAGACCTCGACGATCTCGAGCTTTCGACGCTTCAGCGTGGCCTCCAGCGGCGGCCAGATGAGCTCTCCCATACCGAGGAGCTCGTTGAAACCCGGCGATTCCTGGCCGCTCCCCTTCCCGAGGGTGCGGCGGATAGCCACATATTCCTTGGGCGGCATGCGCTCCAGGATCTCGAGCTGGCGGGTCATGTGGGCCTCGATGTTGGCCGCACGTTCGAATCGGTTTGCGGCCTCGACCAACTGGTTCTCCTCCATGAGGGCGATGGCGCTCCGCACGTCGTGCATCACGACCTTCATCCAGAGTTCAGCCGTCTGGTGGGTCACCTGGAAGAGCAGCTCGTCGTGGGTGACGAGCCCATCCACCGGACGCATCAGCTCGAAGAGCTCGTCCGTGCGGATGTACTTCTCGTAGTCGGTCTTGGTCATGGCGCGGCGGCTCGGTCTTCGCGCCGATGGATGCCCGGAGTCCAGCGCAGGACTGCGAGTGAATCAGGCAAATGCGCGACCCTTCCCGGCCTCTCGCTTGGCCCGTCGGCCGAGCTCGGACTGAAGGACGCGAGATGGGAGTGATCGCCCTACAAACCGCTGGGCCGCTTCGGAGGCGGTGACCAGGCGGTCGAGATCGATGCCGGTGGAGAAGCCCATACCCTCGAGCATGTAGACCAGGTCTTCGGTGGCGATGTTGCCCGAAGCGCCAGGGGCATAAGGGCATCCACCAAGGCCCCCGAAGGCGGCATCGAAGGTCCGCACCCCGAGATCGAGCCCGGCCAGGCAGTTGGCGAGGGCGGTGCCCCGGGTGTCGTGCATGTGGAGGGCGATCCGATCCAGACCGACCTCGGCTTCGACCCGCTTCACGAAGCTTCGGACCTGTCCGGGATGAGCGACCCCGATCGTGTCCCCGAGGCTGATCTCGTCTACGCCCATCTCCAGCAGTCGAAGCACGAGCTCATGGGGGCGGCCGGGATCGACGCTGCCTTCGTAAGGGCAGCCGAAGACGGTGCTGATGTAGCCGCGGACGGTGAGCCCTTTGGCCTTGGCCCGGGCCGTTACCTCGCTGAGGACCTTCACCGCCTCGTCGACGCTCTTGTTAATGTTCTTTTGAGAATGGGACTCGGTTGCGGACAAGAAGACTGCCACCTCCTGCAGGCCCACTTTCACGGCGTTCTCGAGGCCCTTCATATTGGGCACGAGGGCCGAGTAGCGAACGCCTTCGTGGCGAGGGGCGTCCTGGCAGAGCTCGGAATGGTCCGCGAGCTGCGGGATCCAGCGCGGACTGACGAAGCTTGTGAGCTCGATGCGGCTTAGGCCAGCCTCGATCAAGAGCTCGACCAACGCGAGCTTGTCCTCGGTCGCGATGAAGGCGGCTTCGTTCTGCAGGCCGTCTCGCAGGCCGACTTCGTACACTGTGACGCGCGAATCCGGATCCTGCACCCTCATGGCCGCAGCTTAGCAGATGACGGCCCCGGATCGGTCTTCGTGCTTGGCCCTAGGGGGCGGAATGGGCGTTTTCCTGGGGGCTCCAAGCGGCTGAGTTGACTGCACAGTCAATCGGAGCGATTGCGAGAGGGTGACCACGCCCAAGGAAATCTTCGAGACCAAGATCGCCGAGCGCCTCAAGTCCAAGCCCGAGCTTGTTCAGCAGATAAACAGCTCCTACCAATTCGAGCTGACCGGGGACGACGGCGGCGAGTGGGCCATCGACCTCACCAAGGACGCCGACCACGTCAGCGCGGGCACCATCGAGGAGCCCGGCGTGAAGGTCACCATGTCGGCCAGCGACTTCGTCGATCTGGTGAACGGCAAGCTCAACGGGCAGATGGCCTTCATGCAGGGCAAGCTCAAGATCAAGGGCGACATGTCTCTCGCCCTCAAGCTTCAGCAAGTGCTGGGCTGACGCTTCTTGCTCGAGGGCGTCCGGGTCATCGACGCGACCCGACTCCTGCCGGGTCCGCTCTGCACCCACTGGCTCGCGCTTCATGGCGCCGAGGTCCTGAAGCTGGAGCATCCTGACGGGGGTGACCCAACCAGGTGGCTTCCGCCGTTGATTGGGGCACCGCCAGCCGGCGCCCTCTTTCGTTTTCTGAACGCAGGCAAGAAGTCCGTGGCCCTTGACCTCGGTCAGGCGGGGGGGCGCCGCGCTTTCGAAGCCTTGCTGGCGGAGGCCGACGTGTTGGTGGACTCCTTTCGTCCCGGCGTCCTGTCGTCCTTTGGCTTCGGATCCGAGGCTCTGTCGGCTCGCTTCCCCAAGCTCGTGAGCTGCAGTTTGACCGGCTACGGTCCCGGCCGACACGCCGAGCGGCCGGGCCACGACCTGGGCTACATGGCCCGAAGTGGCGCCATCGGTTTGCGACCGGTGGTGCCTTCGGTTCAGGTCGCGGACGTCGGTGGGGCCTGGGCCGCCTTGGCCGGCATTGCACTCGCGCTCTTCGCCCGGACCAGGACCGGCCAGGGACGGCGAGTCGACGTGTCCTTGACCGACGTAGCCACGAGCTTCGGTGCAGAGGCCTGGGCCCGTTGGTGGGCAGAGGAACAGGGCGAGTCGACCGAGGTCCTGCTCGACGGCCGACGCCCCTGCTACTCCTTGTACCCGGTGTCCGACGGCTGGCTGGCGGTCTGCGCCCTCGAGCCCAAGTTCTGGACCGCCTTCTGTCGGGCTTTGGATCTCGAAGCGCTCGAAGTCCGGGGTCTGGATTTGGCCCCCGAAGTCAGAGTCCAAGTTGCGGAGCGCCTGGCCCCACGGACCCGCCTGGAATGGATGGAGCACTTCGCTTCGGTCGACACCTGCGTCGAGCCGGTGTGGACGACCGGGGAGGCGGCTTCCGATCCCTTGCTCCAAGAGCGGGGGGTGGCGCCCTTGGCCCGGGGACACCTGGGTCCCTGCTTCGGCCAGGGCTTCGAGCTCGGCGAAGCCCCAGCCCTGGGCGCGGATACCGAAGAGGTCCTGGCCGGGCTGAAGCTGTCGGAGATCGTGCGAGCGGAAGTCCTGGCCCGCGCCGGCCGTACGGGTTGAGTTTGAGAGGTGGAGCCGTCGGAGTCCGACGTCGATGAGCGCCCCAGCTCGCGCTTGGCCCTGGTGGGCTTTTGGCTCTCGATCCTGATCTTCATTCCGGGGCTGCCTTTGTTGGGGGCCCTGTTAGGAGCGCTCGGCCTCGTCCAGATTCGGCGCAGCGGAGGCCAGCTAGGCGGTTCGGCCTTTGGGTATGCGGCGATCGGAGTGGGGGTGATCGGCGGCGCGACGGCCCTCCTGACCCTGGCCACGGTCGTCTTGCCGGGCGCGCTCGGCTTTGGGGACCGCGCGCGCCGCGGCGACGCAGCCAAGAACCTGCGGGCCATCGAGCGCGGCATCCTGCGCTTTCAGGCCAGAAACAGACGGCTCCCGCCCGGCGACACGGGGTGGACGCCGTCTTCGCCCTGCTGTGCGACGGGCGGTCGTTGCCTGCTCGACTCCGAGGATTGGAGCACCGAGCTATGGCAGGCCTTGGAGTTCAAGCCCCTCAGTCCGCCGGTGGTTCAGCTTCGATACCGGCGCACTTCGGAAGAGACCTACGAGGCAAGGGCGAGGTCGGACCTCGACTGCGACGGTGCCTATGAGCAGCTGATCTTGAGAGGCGGCCTGACCCCCACCACCGGCGCGAGAAGCAGTCCGTGGGTCGAGGTCCCTGAAGGCGAAGACCAAGCATGGGGCCTGGTCGAACGCTGATCGAAGACCGCTCCCGACGAGACTTTCCGGTTGACGGGACCCCTGGGCCCGCTAGACTGCGCGAACCGGTGCGGGGTGGAGCAGCCCGGTAGCTCGTCGGGCTCATAACCCGAAGGTCGTAGGTTCAAATCCTGCCCCCGCTACTCTGCCTCGGTGCTTCGGCACCGAGGCTTTTTTTTTGGCAGCCTTCACTTCCTTCGGTCGCAAAGCTGCTCTGGAACAATTGGTTTTTCTCCAAGTCTGTCGCGATTTTCCAAGCGAAGCTGAGTCCGACGATCGTGGCGCCTTTTCTCAGCAGGCTCACGAGTGAGGCTGCTGGGACGACGAGCGACGGAAGGATGTCCAAGAAGATGAACAGCAGAATGCCGATGTAGACGCTCGAGCGAGGCTTGTTCTCCGCGAGCCAGGCAAGTCCGAGCCAGCATAGCGGCGCCGGGATGCCCAGGCTGAGGGCCACGATCCCCAAGTAGCGAGACCGAGAAAACAGACCGACGAGCCTACCTGCATCGAGGAGAAGTGCGATCCCGAAGAAGCACGCAACCATCACGTAGACCTTCTGCAGCCTCGGAAGCTGCAGCATTCGGTAGTCCGATGTGTCGAGTTGATCGCCCATGACCTGGCTTGACACGTAGGCCCCCCCAAATCGGCTGTCGACGCTCGAAGATGACCGAGGGCCGATGAGATGGGCCCTCCGCGGCAGGTCGGCCAAGATGGACGCCTGGTCGCAGCAGCCGGACGCGGGCAAAGGTCGTTCCGATTTAGGGCGACACCCGCATGATGTAGGCTGCGCCCGAGAACTGAGCGTCGTTGTTGGACTGGTCTCCGTTGACGCCGGCGGATGCGCCGTACTCGTTGTCGGCACCCACGAGCAGATGGGTTCCGGTCATCGCGACAGCCCGTCCGAAGCCATCCAACCGGTCCGTGTTGGACGCTTTGATATAGGCGACCTCTGTCCAAGTTCCAGCGACGCGTTCGAACAGGTAGACCGCCCCCGAGGAACCCAAGCCTACGTTGCTAGGGTCGCCGCCTAGGCCGCGAGACGAACCATCTTCCGAGCTGGCCCCCATGACCAGGCGGTCGCCAAAGATGGCGACCGAGGTCCCCGCGAGGTCACTCCCCCTCCCTGAAGCGGACCGGAGTCGCCCCTCGGCCAGCCACGCTCCACTGCGTTTGGAAAAGACATGCGCCGAGCCCATGTTTGTGGCTCCTTCGTCGTCGAGCGGGACGCCCACGACGATCGTGTCATTGTGGACATCCACCGACCATCCGAAGAAGTCGTCCGCACTGGGGCCGTTGGCCTTCAAATAGGCCGTTTGAGACCAAGTATCACCCGTACGCTCGAAGACGTAGGCGGCACCGGCCGCATCGACGTCGTTCAAGCTCTCGTCTCCATCGACGTTGGACGCGCCTCCGTCTTCGAAGATGGCACCCACGACCAAGGTGTCGCCCGACACCGCCACGGCCCAGCCGAACTCATCGCCGACCTCGGAGTTCGAGGCCTTCAGATAGGCCTGCTGTCGCCAGGCCCCCCCTTCATTGACGAATACGAACACCGCCCCGCTTCCCTCTACGTCATTCGAGCTCTCGTCGCCATCGACCCCTCCATCTTCTTCCGGCGCGCCGACGACCAGCGTGTTGCCCGACAAGGCCACAGACCAACCAAAGGTGTCTCCCCTCTCGCTGTTGGACGCCTTGAGGTACGCGTTCGTACCCCAGCCCATCGGTCCTCTCTCGTACACGTAGACGGCTCCGCTCGTCAGAGCCGCATTGTTTGTCTGATCGCCGTTGATGCCGACCGCGTCGCTGTCTTCGAGCGGGGCTCCAACGGCAATCAAGCTCCCGTCCACCGCAACCGATTGACCAAAGAGGTCATCAGACTCGGTGTTGAAAGCCTTTAGGTAAGCCGTCTCGATCCATCCTCCGCCGAGCAACTCATACACGTAGGCCGCGCCGCTCTCGTCGGCACCATTGCCCAAGTCCTGAGGATTCACGCCTGTGCCCGGCCCGTCCTCCTGCCTGGCCGCGACCACGAGGGTCTGCTGAGCCATGTCGAGTTTGAAGCCAAACTCGTCGAAAGCCTCAGGATTGACGGCCTTGATGTAGGCTTCGTTGAAGCTCGCGCAGGGGACGTTCACCGCGCGCAAGCACGCGTCAAAGCAAACCGTGTCGGGGCCCGATGAGTCATCCCCTGACTCGTTTCGAAGGCCTGGCTCGCAGGCTACGCACCGGTTGGCCTCGACGCGCTCATCGACATCGCAAAGCACGCTCTCACAAAGTGTATCCGGACCCGATGCGTCATCACCGGCGTCATTCGACGTATTCTCGTCACATGCAACACACGCGTTCATGAGGACTCGTTCATCCACCTCGCAAAGGACGGAGTCGCACGAGCTGTCTCCACCCGATGCATCGTCTCCGGCCTCGTTGCTCTGGCCGGGCTCACAAACGACGCAGGTGTTCATCGCTACACGTTCGTTCTCCTCGCAGAAGACGACGTCACATGACGTATCGTCGCCCGAGGCATCGTCACCTGCTTCGTTTGACTCGCCAGGGGCGCAACCCACGCAGCCGTTGGTCTGGACGCGTTCGTCTTCGTCACAGAGGTTGGGATCGCACACCGTGTCCGGACCTGCCGGATCATCGCCAGCGTCGTTGAACGTTCCGGGGGGACAGGCCACGCACAGGCCATCGTCGACAAACTCCTGCTCGTGACACGGCATGGAATCGGTGGGCGTCATATCCTCGGGTGATAGGTCCGGATAGACTCCGAGGTCTCGTCCTTCCCCTGGACCTAGCTGATCTGATGCCTCGCTACAGCCCAATGAAGCGAATGCTGCCCAAGCGACGGTCCCCAAGTACCAGTTCCAATGGAGCATGATGAGGAAGCTGTAGCTTATGCGAACACTGAATGGGAGAGCCATGGGCTTCGAAACCGTTCATGTGATCGCGCACTGGTCGAGCAGGGACGGTCGCGGAGCCCCCTAGTTGGGCTGCGCTCGCCTGGTTCGAAGGACTTCAGATGGGCTTCTCCGACTCGGAGTTGGCGCTTCGGTTGCGTTTGAAGCAGGTAGCCAGCGGCCTCCTCGTACAGTCCGTAGACTCTTCTCGTGTCCACGATGATCACGACGTCCGCTCTGGCCGCATGGTCGAGAGCCTTGGCTTCCTCCACGACTTCGCCGAGGCTGGGTGCGGGTGGTCTTAGGACACAAAAGGCCCAGCTTGGGCCACGCGGGCGGCCGCGTCGCACGAGCTCGAGTCCTAGGCAACTGCATGAAGACGAGAGGCTCCGAACAGGTCCAGGCATCTGGACCTTGGGCCCGTCCTTCGTCAACATGGACCCCATGGCTCGAACGGGTCTATTGCTCACCCTGTTCATCGTGGTTGGAGCCTGTCGCTCCGACTCGACTCCGAGTCTGGAGCGCGACTACGTGCGGGCCCTTCGCGTCATGAAGCGGGTGACGAGCCCGCGCCAGCTTCGTCGCTCCGGCTTCATGGGACGTCCGGTGGAGCAGCGGTCCCCTTCGCATTGGGTACAGTGGTACTTCTCGCCCCTTGGGGCGGGGGAATGGCCCGTCGTAGAGGGTTCCATTGAAGACGCTCCCGATATGCCGGGCCCCAAACTGCCGGCCACGGTGGCCTTGGTGGCAGCCGAAGCTCAGGCCGAGCAAGGACGCCAGCTGGTCCTGCGTGGGGACGATGCCACCTGGGAGCTCATCGCCGAAGTCGTCCCCGACCCGAGTGTCCCGGCCATTGAGACCGTGCGATGGCCGTTCCCACGGTTCTCCCCACCGATGTGACCTGGGCGGGAGCCAACCTTCCGGCAGGACTTGTGAATGGACTAGGCGACCCCGAAGCCGGCGGCGAAGTGTCGACGCATACCAGGGGAACGAAGCAGGTAGATTGAAAGACCGATGTAGGTCGCGTACTCGAGCGTCATCGGTATGAACCTCGTCGGACCACCTCCGAAGGCCCCGAAGTCGACGGTTTCGATGAAGCAGATCGTGGCCAGAACGGCGTAGAGGGTCACGGTTGCGAAGGGTGTTCCACGCCAGGCCGAGAAGTAGCCGGCCAGGAATACGCCCCCCGTCACCAAGATCGAAGTGAAGTGGATGAACTGAAGGCCGGACGGAAAAGCCGAGTTCTGAAGGCCAAGCTCTACCGATGGAATCGCGTACTCGACCAGGCCCAGCACGCCCCACGCGACCAACAGGGAATGGATGCCGACTAGTAGCCTTTGAAACACTTCGGGGAGCTTACTCCTTTGGCGCGGTCAGATCAGCCTTGGGAATTGTCCGTCGAGTCTTACCTTCTCCAGTACGTCTTGCAGCCGTCGCTCGTTCTCCCGTGCTGGTCTACCTCCCTGATGCGGTCTCAGCGGCGGGCGAAGGCTGCGGCGGCTTCTTCGGCCAAGGAGATCCAGTCATTCTTGGACTCGACGGGGAGCAGTATGCGGTCCTTCATCGGTGTTCCGGTCCCAGGGTCGAAGGGCAGGGCTCTGCCTTCCTCGATCAGTGCCTTCACTCGAGCGGGGGGCAGGGTGAGCACGAGGCCAACTTTCCCGAACATGGCGAACATCTTGGCCCCGACCTTCATGCCCTGGGACCCACGTCCATTGTTGACGACTACGCCGTCTACACGCTCGAAGTGAGCCTTGATCGCTGCGAATGGGTCAGACATGGCCCGTCACCTCGGTAGGAGAGTGCGTCTCTAGCCGCATCTTGGCTGCGGCCATGTGCTTGGCGATCCCTCGTCGAAAGAGCCCACGCATCAACCCATTCATGAAGCTCTTCAGCAGGCTGTCCGATCGAGCCGCCATCTCCAATGTCACACGGGTACGGCCCTCTTCGTCCTCTTCGAAAGTGTAGAGGGTGTCCCACTCCGTTCCGTTGGTCTGGGTCACCATGCGTGCTCGCAATGGAGGTTCGTACTCTCGGATCTCGAGACAGAAGGACATCTCACTGCCCTTGGGGCCTTTACGTCGTTGACGGAAGCGGGCCCCCGGCGCGGCCTTGAAGTCGGTGATGTACTCGACCCCGAGCACGTCGGGATCGAAGCGTATACTCTGTTCGGGATCCGCCAGCATCTGGAAGACCTCCAAGGCCGAGGCGGAGATGGTCTCTCGTACGGTCACGATCGGCATGGTTGGACGCTAGCAATCGGCCCGCTTCGCTCGCTGTACGAATCTTGCGAAACGGAACTAGGGCGAGACGGGACGAATGGCCAGAGAGCACCAGACGTCGAGGGTGTCCCAGCCAGTGTCGTCGGGCCTTCGGACGAAGAGCTTGGTCCCCGGGAGGTTGTCGGTCTCGAAAGGCGAGCGAGGGAGCCACTCGTTGTACAGCACGTCCCAGGCGATGGCGATGCCGAGCATGGGGCCCTGGCTCCGAGCCTGGACTGCGCGATGGGACGGGAAGACCTCGATTCCGAGCTTGTCAGTGTCCAGGATGTCGATCTCCGAGGACTCCACCTCGAAGCCGAGGTTGCAATGAACTCTGTCGAGGGGTGTCGTCTCGTAGTTGTCCCAGCTCCAGCCGAGAAGAGTTCGCCTGGTCCAGTCTAGGCGCATACGCTCCATCTCCTTACGGAGTTGGTCGTAGCCGGCCTCCATTGGACGACCGACGAAGGGAGCCCGTATTCGCACGTAGAAGAGGGTCCGACCCGGCTGATCGACGACTCTCAGTTCGGGCGGAGGGCGCTCGGTTCGAGCCTGGCTCACGATGGCCTCGTAATCGTCCACGACGTGAAGCGGATCCAGCCGTGACCTGCGATCCCAAGCGCTCGGTGGAACGCCGTAATGCTTCTTGAAGACCCGAGTCAGATCGGAGTGGGCGCTGAAGCCGACCTCGAGGGCAATGGAGTCCAGCTTGCGCTCGGGTGCGGCCATCATGAGATATGCCGCCCGCTCCAGCCGAGCCCGCTGCACGAATGCGGTCAGCGTCTCACCAGCGATGGCCTTGAACAGCCGATGGAAATGATAGGCTGAGCGGCCAGCGACCCGAGCCAAGGCATCCAAAGAAAGATCGCCGTCGATGTGGGCTCGGACATGATCCATCACGCGATGAACCCTGGCGGTATGGGCTGCATGCACGGCCACCCGGCGAGGCTATCACACCGCGGAGGCCGCCCCGCCCTCTACCGCCCGGACTGCCCGGCGGCCTCGAGTCGCGGACCCTCAGTCCTTGCGCCCATCAAGTGTGGTCATCCGCGGACTACGGGTGCGAAGCTCGTCATATGAGGCGGCCTTCGACCCTTACTTTGGCATGGCTGGTTCTCGTCTGTGTCGATGAGGGTACGGCTCTCCAGTCTACGTGTATCGGCCCTCGGCCGACGTGATCGCCCCAGGCCTGGGCTCTTGTGAAGCGCATCGTACTGTGGCCCCCGAGTGCCAGAGCCCCGACCTGCCTTTCGTCTGTCCGCTGGGCTCCTTCGACGCTGTGCAACTATCCCTGCGCCGTGATTGTGGCCGGCCGTTTGCCGACGCGGATCCGCCAGTTCAGGTCTTGGGGCAGCTACTGCCGGATCCCGAAGGTTGCATGCTCTTGATCAACGCAGACGTGACGCGCGCGAATCGACTCGTCCGCGGTTGGCGTATTCCCGAACTCTACGAATTCGAGTTCTGTCTGTGTCAAGACGAGGAGACCAGAACGCTGCTGCTCCATCAACAAGGCAAAAAACCTCCGCTGAGTTGGACCATGGGTTCAGCGACAGGACCTGGGAGACTCTAGAGTGGCTTCACGGGAACACAGATCTCGACGATGTGCTTCTTCTCGGGATGCTGGCTGGCGTCGTTCAAGTAAAGCTCCATGGGCGGACGGTCGTCGGGCTGGTAACCGCTGGCAGGAAGCCAGTCTGCGTACATGGTGTCCCAAGCGGTGGTGAACTCCTCGGTCGAGAGCTCGAAGTGGCCCACAGCGTAGCGGCCGGCCAGAACGGTGCTCTTTCCGATCTCGCCTTGTACGTCGGTGTCTGGCGGCACCACGAGCGCGCAGGTCAGCCGGAGCTTCTCGGGCTCCGTGGTGGCTGGGTCGTCGTGGTAGACGCTCAAGAACTGAGTTTGAGGACCGAGTAGACCTCGTGGTCCCGCCCACTGAGCGAGCTGACCAAACAGCCGTCCAAATAGCTCTGCATTCCCTTGGTAGGGGCCGGTATGGCGCAGGTAGGCGATCGTCCGCTCGGGGAGCTCTTTGACCTCCACGTTCACTTCGTTGTTCTTCTCTTGCATGATGACTCTCCATTTTGGTGCCCAAGCACCGGGGTCAACGTACATCTCTACCTGCGCCCCAGCGTTGCCGGGCTTGCGCATCGCTTGTCCGTTCTTGCTTTCTTGCTCGGTCCGATACTCGGACGCGCTCATTCCGAATCGATCCCTGAAGGCTCGGGCGAATGCAGCCGGTGAAGCGAAGCCGGCATCGAGGGCGATCTCCGTGATCGGCCGCTGAGGCGCCCAGATGAGGTGGCTGGCCGCCCGCTCCAGCCGGACCCTCTTGATGAACTGATGAAGGGGCTCGCCCACGATGGAGCGGAAGATTCGGTGGAAGTGGTAAGGGGAAAAACAGGCAATCCGAGCTAGGCTTTCGAGGGTCAGCTCCTCCTGTAGGTGGTCCTGGATGTGATCCACGACCCGATTGATTCGGGCGACGTACTCGTCCCGCATGATGCTCGCTTGGGTCTCTTCTCATCCGAAGGCAAGTCTGGTTGAGCGTGGGTCGAGCAACTCGTGGGGCCTCAGTGCAAGGGTCATATCCGGTTGAACACGAAGGGATAGCGGACCTCGACGGCTTGGCCGCCTCTTGGCTTAGGCAACCGAAGGCTGGCCGCGACCTTGCGCAGGCAGTCCTCAGTCGGAGCGTGCTCGAGGGTCGACGTTGAAACCTCGGTTTGAGCGACTGCGCCCGACGGAAGGATGAGAAAGCTCAGGACCACTCGTCCATCGAGTGTCGGGTGCGCGTTGAGCTCTCGCTCATAACAGTGCTTGAAGCGCGGTAGGTTACGGCGCAGGACCCGGGCAATCTCCTCCTTGCTCAGACCACAAGGGCGGCCTTCGTCGGCCGGGCGGCCACATAGCAGGGTTCGGCCGAGCTTCAGCTCGCTGCGACCTCGCTTCAGGCTTGGGGCCGGACCTTGGCCGGGCATACGCAGAGCGCCTAGCCCGAGGGAGCCGCCGTCTCCCGCGCCTGTTCTTCGCGGTCCGGAGCCCTGGGGCGGTCCACCGCCATCCAAGCTCGAAGCTTCCAGACTCGCCACCGCCCGGTCGAATCCCGACCCGAAGCCGCCCCCCGAGCTTCCACGTGTCAGTCCACGTTCCGCTCGGAGCAGTCCAAGAGCCTGAATGAAGGACTCCCGCGTATCGGCAGCGCGCTTTCGTACCTTCGTGCGTCGGTGCTTAGTCCGTGCCTTCGATGAGGTTGGGGTAGAGTCCGGAGGATGTATCGGCTCTTGTGACTCGGGAAGGGCCATTCGGGTACTGATAGGAACTTGGTTCTCGAACCGCTCGATCGGGGGTGTAGTTCGGGGCGACATCGTGGCCGCGGCAGCGAAGACGCCGTGGAGGAGGGCCGACACCGCGACGAACCTTCGATGCGTCCAGTCGCTACCCTGGCGGATCACACCGGAGCTCGGGAGGACCAAGCGGGCGGTATGGCTCAGTGCCCCCAACTTCCAGGTCAGCACATGACCAAGGCCGAGTTGAACTCTCCGAGTACGCGAGGCTGAGTCCACCTGCAGCGCCCAGCTGTCCAGGCCCTCGGCTTTAGCGTCGCACTCATCGACTCGAGCCTCCTCCGGGAGAAATAACTGGGCCTCCAGCCCATCGCTTTGGACCCGGGCTCGAAATGCGCCAAGCTCCGGGATCGCGGAGCAAGTGCCTCCGGGATCAGTGTGGACGACGTCGAGGACGACGTCCTCCCACGAGATGACCAGCTCGAGCAGGTGCTCACCCAAGCCGGACTCGCCGTCCGTCCTCGATGGTTGATGGCCCCCAATCGAGGGCGTGGTCTGCAGCATGGCAGTCTCCTTTCAGAGGAGTGACAGCCAGTTCTGCCTCCAGTTCCCGCTTTCTGCTGAGTACAAAAGCGTGGAACCGAGTCGCTCTTCCGGTGTCGAATGGAACAAGGCTCAGAACTCGGCGACTGAAAGGATTGCGTCAGCCGATCAGACATCCAGCTGCGTCGTACATGTCCACGTATTCGAAAGCTGCGCGTGACTGCGGGTAGTCTTCTTGGGTCATCACGAAAGCCATGGAATCCACGAGACCCTTCCGGGTCTGAAGTCTCCGCCGACGAACGCCTTCGAGCACGTAGCCCTGCGCTTCGGGCACCCCGAGACTCGGCTCGTTCTCGAGGTCGACGTGTATCTCTAGGCGAGTTGCCTTGAGGTAGGCCATCCCGACGTGACTCAGCATGCGAACTACGCAGGACGCGTGGCCCTTTCGGAGGTGGTCCTTACCGATCCAGTAGCCTATCTCGAAGGCCTCCGGACCAATCCTGGGGTGTAGGCCTGTGCCCCCGATGAAGGCGCCGTCGCTTCGCAGGAATATGCCGTAGGTATAGTCCCTTCGAAGATCGAATCCAGCCCGGAACCCGAGCAACAGATCCATGACGCCTTTGTCGGACTGAGGGAAGTCGTCGAGCCATATCATGGAGGGGGATAGATGTTCGCGATTGTCCTCTATAGTCTTTCGGACCGCGGTGACGTCGGCGGGTTGATAGCTCCGCACCTCGAGCTCATCACCCAGGATGCGGTAGGGCGCTCGCTCCATGGGTTCGAAGGAGAGCCTGACTATCTCGGGTCGTCAATCAGGGGTGACCGACCAGGAGCGCCAAGCTCAAAACCGGAGGCCGGGCTTCAATTCGAGCCGACGGCCGAGCGCAGGGCCGCGAGGAGTCGCTTCGCTTCTCGGTGGTCGGGCTCGACGCGAAGGACCTCTCGGAGCTTCCTGATGCTCGCATCTATTCGTCGGCGCTGCAGATCGTACTGCGCCCAGGCGAAGAGCAGTGCCGGGTCTTTCGGCTCGGCGGACAAGGCTCGGCCACAAACGGTGTCGGGGTTCCGCCCGGTCGTCAGCCAGGCTCGACACAGCACGACGTAGGGCGCTCGGGTTCGGTCGAAGTCCTCGGAAATGACCTTGGCTTCCTCAAGGAGCTCCCGAGAGGGGCGGGTCGAAGCACCCTCGCCGAACACGAGCAGCCGACGTAATAGGGCGCCCTCTCGTTCGTCGGAGTAGCCAGCCTCGAGCACCTCGGGGTGGGTCTTCTCGACTTGCTCAAGCCACTGTTCGAGATCAGAGGGGATCGTCGTGGAAGCCGTGGCCAGAGCCCTCCGGGCGGCGCTGGCTTCCGCGAGCTGCAGTCGAAGCCGGGCCAGGACGACGGGCGCCTCTTCGCGATCGGCCCCGCCTTCGGCGGAGTTGAGCCCTACTTCGAGCTCGTCGGCTAGGCCATGGGCCGTGGACCATTCGGAGGAGGAGATGGCGGCTTGGGCTGCCGCCATGAGGAACCAGGGGTTGGGATCGATCGCCTTTGCGGCGAGGCAGGCGTCGAGCGCCATTCGCCAAGCACCATCTCCTTCGGGCTCGCTCTCGGCCAGGCCCCGATGGAGCGCCGAACACCGGCGCTTCAAAAGGGTTGGATCTTCGGGGCGCTCGGCCAATGCGGTGGCAAAGAGCGCCTCAGCGGCGTCTACCCCTCCCGAACGCGCCATGGCCTCTGCTACGCCCAGGGGAGTGAGCTCGTCCCTTGCCGTGACCATGGACGTCAAAGACGACGAAGAAAAGCCATCGATGCTCCACGAATAGGTATCGTGCATGATGGCGGTCGTTGCGGGCACGTGCTCCAGACCCATCAGGTGTCCCAGTTCGTGAAGCAGCACGACTTGCTCCTTGTGGACGAGCGTCGCGAGGTAGAGTGAGCGTCTGGCTTCAGCCCCGGCGTTGGGCGCGAAGCGCGCGATGGCTTCCGCGATATCCGGATCATTGAGCCCGCGCATGACCATGTAGCGTCCACCCACCTGGGCCAGACCCAGGGTCCGGAAGGAGACGGTGTCATAGGTCAGTGGTGGCAGGAGCCCCACGACGATGCGATGGCCCTCGAGGGGGGAGTGAGCGACCAGCTCCTCCAACGCCGTCTCAAGGTCCTCAGCCTCGTGAGACCATTCGAAGGCCCTTTCGAGCTCCAATCGAAGCCCACAACAGTCGGAGAGGAGCGGGTTCACGTTGTCCAGTTGAGTCCGGAACTTCTTCTCCCAGCCGGGCACTTGGCGTCGGTGCGCCTCGTCGGCGTAGGCCCATACGGGGACAGGCTGGGTCGGCTGCGCGAAGGGTCCGGGACTTCTGAGCCTGGGGGGGCGCAAGGTGCGGAGCTGAGCCCGTTCCTCCTGGACGGGGGGTTGGTAGAGGAGTTCGGGTCCGTTCTGGCCAAACACGCAGCCGCCAACCAGCGTCGACAGAAGTAACCCTATCGTGAATGGACTCTTCACCGAGGCGAGAGGGCTGGACGACCCCACTCTTGTCAAGAAGCGACACAGTGAAGGCAGCGAGGGAGGGGAATTAAAAGGAAGCCTCCCCTGGCACCTCGAGAAGTGTCGGCACACTAGCGCTCGGCGCGGCGACTCTGACGAGTGGCCGCGCTCTGCCGAAGCCATCTCCATGCCCAGTAGTTTCCCGCGACGTAAGAAACCAAGACGAATCAACGAAGGTCTTCATGCCCACCTCACTTCAAAAGAGGGGCCGGGCAGGAGGATGAATGAAGAATCACACATATACTCAGTCTCTGGCAGCCTTGTCTTTGATGCTCGCCTTCGCGGCACCACGAGCAGAGGCAGCAACCTACAGCGTAAATGACAACGGTGACGACATCGATCTCGTACCTGGAGATGGCCTGTGCGAGACGCCTACTTTCACCTGTACGCTTCGGGCTGCCATCATGGAGTGCAACGCCAACGGAGAGGCTGACGTGATAGAGCTGCCGGCAGGCAACTATGGACTCAGCCTAGGGGGATCGAACGAAGACTTCGCCATCAGCGGTGATCTCGATATTCGAGATGATCTCGTAATTCTCGGTGCCGGGGCCACAACTACGCGAGTCAGCGCCCAGTTGCTTACGCCTCCTGATCGCGTGTTTCACGTGCTGGATGGTGTGGTCGAGTTCTCGAACTTCACCATCATGCGAGGCTCCGCAAGTGATGGAGGCGGGCTCTCGAACGAAGGGGGAGACACGTTGCTCGTCGACATGATGTTGATGCAGAATTCGGCCGGCTCGCAAGGCGGCGCCTTGTTCAATAGCGGCTCGAACTCCCGGCTTCGCGTACGGGACAGCATACTTTTTAGCAATACTTCGTCGGGGAGTGGGGGGGCGGTGGCGAACCGATCCAGCGGCATTCTCCGTCTGACGCGCTCCGATGTGCGAGGAAACTCGGCTGCCCTCCGAGGAGGCGGGGTAGTGAACTTTGCGAACGGTGATGCGCGGGTACTTCGGGGGGGGATGCGAGACAACACCGCTGGGCAAGCCGGCGGAGGCATCGCCAACATCGATGCTGAACTCGACCTCGATAAGACTCGCATCTCTGCAAACACCGCGAATCTCGGGGGCGGTGTCTATCACGAACAGGACTCTGCGACCGCATCCATCGTTACTTTGCTCACGGAAGTTGACAATAACCAGGCCATCGACGGCGCGGGATTCTACGTTCGCGGGGGCGAGGTCGACCTCATTACGGCTGAAGCTCACGACAACGTTGCGAGCGGCACCGGGGGAGGCTTCTTCATCGACTCGAACAACAACCAGATGGAGCTTCTCAACGTTGCGGCCTACTCGAACGAAGCCCAGAACGGTGGTGGCGTTGCTCTGACGGGCAGAGCCAACGGACGTTCCCTCATCGACAAGAGCGCCATCTACAGCAACCGCGCCTTCGACAGCGGGGGTGGTGTGTTCACGGACCATCCAAGTGGCTATCTCAGCACTGTGGTTCTCAACACCACCGTCTCCGGCAACACAGCATCCACGCTGGGTGGAGGTCTTTACCTGGAGGCTCAGAACGGCACGACGGTGCAGCTCTCTCACGTGACTGTCGCCGAGAACCGAAGCTTCGCCCAAGGGGACGGAGTCTTCGTGGGCAATACGTTTGCTAGCTATGAAGTGAATCACGTGCTCTTCAGCGACAATGGTACGAACATCAATCCACAGCTGTGCGCCGGGGGTCCTCTGAAATCGACGGGGTACAATCTCCTGGAGGACGACAACGCCTGCACCTTCCTCTCTCTAGGAACTGATCTCATCAATGTCGGCGCCATGATTCTAGCGCTTGGAACACCGCTTCCGAACGCGCCCCATCAAAACGCCCATGAGCTGGCTTCGACCAGCCCCGCGATCGATGGGGGGGCTTTCAATTGCGTCTACGCTCGGGACCAAAGGGGGCAAAATCGACCAATGCCGAGCCCAGGAGACTGCGACATAGGCGCCATCGAGATGCCGTGACCCCGAGCGTCAGGAGAGCACTGGGACTTTCAGGACTGGCGCTTTCGTGCTCCTGAGTGAACCTCCGGCTCACTCAGGAGCCGCTCTTGTAAGATCTGCGTCGCGCGAGGAGAAGAGTCCAGGAGTCGTGTCGAAGCGTCCCCAAGACATCAAGGGCGGAAGCCACATCGAGCCTCGGAGCCGAGAGGAGCTGCGCGGAGCCCTGACCGGCGCGCCCCATCAGCGCCACGCTTTGGCCTTGACGCTAATCCCAGTCATCCACGGTCGAGTCGCACGGGTCCTTGTCCGCAAGAGGTCGAAGTCGAAGGGTCGCGGACTCAGGCAGGACATCGAGGATCTGACTCAGGACGTCTTGGTTCGACTCTTCGAGGACGACTCGAAGATCCTCCGGCGATGGAATCCCCAGCGAGGGATGAGCCTGAGAAGCTACGTCGGTCTGGTGGCGGAGCGGAAGGTCCTTGGCATTCTCCGCTCCAGGTCCAGGAGCCCTTGGACCGAGTTCCCAGAGCCAGGGAACGACGAGTCTCTGATCAACGCCCGAGCCGTGAGCATTCAAGGTCAGATTGAGTCGAGTGAATTCTTGGAAGTCATGGCCGAGAGGCTGACGGAGCGGATCACGCCACTCGGCATGCGGGTGTTCAAGCTTCTGTTCGTTGAGCAGAGAACCGTCAAGGAAGTGGCTACGCAGATGCAAACAACCGCTGGAGCTCTCTACGTTTGGCGGAATCGCCTTTCTCGAGCAGTTGCGGAAGTCAGGGCAGAGCTAGAGGAGGAAGGAGTCCTCTATGGTGGAGGATGAAAGCCTCGTCCGTGGAGTTGCAAGAGCCATGAGGGAATTGGACGACTCGGACGAGAAGTGGCTTGCGCTTGCAGAGGGGCGCCTCAGCCCAGAGGAACGAGAGAAGCTCGAACTGGAAGCAAAGGAGAGTCCAGAGGATGCGCGGAAGTTCGAGGCCTACAGTCCCATCGACGAGGGCGTGGCTCGACAGATGGCGGCGTCGTTGGATGGAAATCCTGTCCGGAGGCAGCGGGTTCGTCGATGGATCGTATCTGGTTCCGCCTTGGCTGCGTCGTTCGCGATCTTCTTGGGCTCGAGACCCGAGGCAGAGGACCCTCTTCCTGCCTTCACTGCGTCCGTGAGAGTTGGGGACGCCGTAGAAAGGGGATCTGCGCTCGAGACTAGAGGCCTCTCAGAGCTGCCCTCAACGAGGGCCGACTCGACCATCGAGGTCCTCTTACGTCCCGCTTCAGAGGCGACCCGACAGCCGCGCGTTGTAGTCTGGATCCAGTCGGAGCGGGGTCGATTCGCCTCCCCGGTTTCGGCTGAGGTGGCCGACAACGGGGCCATCAGACTACGAGGCGAGGTAGGAGCCATAGCTGCCGCAGACCACGGACCCGTTTCTGTCGTCCTGGTAGTGGCGAGCAGCCCCGAGGCCGATATGGAGCGAATCGCGGCCGAGATGCTCAGCTTGGAGGCGGATGGGATGCGACGCTCCCAGACGGGGCCGTCTTGGCAGGCGATTCGCGTAGATGCTCTCATCCGGGCCGTTGAGGAACCGAGGTAGGGGCGTCGTCTTGAGCTGCTCAATCGCCATGAGCACGTCTTGCGAAGAGAGACCGGGGTCTGAGGATCCTCCGGTCAGCGAACGGAGTACTCAGGGGGCCCGTTTCCTGTTCGATGGATGCTGGGCCGCTTCGGAAGGACCCGTGTGTCATGCGCGCCTCGGCGATGAGATCGTGCTCTGGACCTCAATCGAAACGGAAGCCCCCAAGATCCTGATGGATGGAGAGCGCGTGCCGACGCAATGGGAGGCAGCAGCTCCGGGTCGAAGAACCCGCCTGAGTCTCGACCATGTCGAGGAGCAGGTTGTCGTCGCTCTTGAAGACCAGGTTGTCTGGCGCTTGTCCGTGGAGCGAGAATCCGACCTCGATTCGGTCGAGCGATTCAACCAGGCCATGGAGGCGGCGCGGACGGCCAACAAGAGTGGAAACTGGCGAGGGAGCGTACAACTCCGAGGGGAAGCGGCCCGGCTTGCCATAGGAAAGGGTTGGAGCTCTCTCGCGGCCAGACAATGGGCCGCTGCCGGCTACACGCTTCTGTCTCAGGGCGGTGGTCTGGAGGGTATCGATGCGATCTTGAGCTCTGCCGCAGCATCAGCTCCTGCCTCCACGTTGGACCCAGCCCATGTGGAGAATGCCAAAGCCTTCCTCGACCTCGAGACCGGAGATCTTCGTTCAGCCACTACCCGTCTCGAGTCTGTCATTGCCGACGCCGAACGTCTTGACAACCAGCTTCTCGTCTATTCCGCGCGGCAATTGAGAAGCCAGATCTTCGCGGACCTGGGCCTTTGGACCGAGGCCTTGGGCGAGATGGAACGAATCGAGAGACTGGCCGCCCTTCCAAAGGCACCGTGTTTCGAGGCCAACCTCGCCAATCACCGTGGATGGATCATGCTCCTGGCACGAGAGTCGGGCGTCGGTTCAGGAGACCCTTCCTCGCACTTCGAAGAAGCGATTGAGCTCACAAGAGATGCTTGCACGGGGAGTCTTCGAGCGCACGCCAAGGTCAACCTTGCTCGAAGCCTTCTTCTAACTGGGGAAGTGGCCTCGGCTGAGGCCGCTCTCGAGGCTGTTCGAGTAGCGTCAAGGCAGTTTCCGGCCGTAGAGCTCGACGCTTTGGAACTCAGCGCTCGTCTGGCTGAGAAGAGCAAGTCGACCAAGTCGGCGCTCGGTGCCTATGGGGCGCTCGCCGAGCTCGCCCTGAGCCTCTCGGCGTCCGATCATCTCAGGCGCGCACGTTTGGCCATGGCTCGCCTCCTTTCGAAGCTCGGCAAGAGGCAACAGGCCATTGCTCTCTTCAAGACCGTTATCGCTCAGATCCGGGATCAGAGCATCTCCATCGCACTGGGAAGCGGGAGAAGCTCGTTCCTTGCTTTGGGAAATGAGGCCACCGATGCCCTGATTCGAGTGCTTATCGCGACCGGTCAGTATCGGCAGGCCGTCATTCAAGCTCGCGCTCTGCGACGGTTTACCTTTGCCCACCTCGCAGACGGTCTTCGACGCGACGCACGATTCGGTGATCCTGCACTGATTCGAAGTTGGAGAAGACTGCGCTATGCCTATCGTCGGGCGCGTACCCGACATCGTAGGGCTCTTGAAGAGCTTTGGATGCTGGATTCAGCCTCGCCGAAGATTCAACGTCTTCGCCTGAAGGCAGACGAACTCGAAGCCGAGGTCGAGAGGACCCTGGCTCGCCTTGGGTCCTTGGGCTCGGAATTCAAGGGTGTCGAACCCGACCGTTCTACGCTCTCCGTTGGGGTACACGGATTGGGCGAAGAGTGGCTGGTTTACGGTCTCAGGAGAGGTCAACTGGCCTTCTTCGAGACTCGGCCCGCTGGGGATTCCGCAGCCCTGGACTCGCTAGGACCCTTCCTGGAGAACGTGCGTCTCGTTCGCTTGATGGTGGATCCTAGACTGGAACCCATCGATTTCCATGGCTTTGAGGTTCGCGGGACCCCGCTAGCCCTAGCCGTGCCCGTCAGTCACGCCCTCGATGTGCGTCGGTCAGGTCCAGGCCGGGTGGGTGCCGTGAAAACAGCGCTCGTTTGGGCTGATTCCATGGGGGACCTTCCGTCGGCGCGGGATGAGGGGCGGCTGGTTGCCCACCGACTGAAAGAATCAGGCTACTCGATAGAGAAATCGATCGGCATTCCGGCAGCCGGGCTGAGCTTCCGAGAAGCGGTCATTCGGTCGGACTATCTTCACTTCAGCGGACACGCCGAGTACGGCGGGCGCGACGGCTGGGGTAGCGCACTCATGGTCGCGCCGAAAGACCGTTTCTCCATTCCCGACGCCCTTGCCCTTCCACGGTCTCCGCGGCGAATCGTTCTCACTGGATGTGAGGCCGCTCGATCCGAGGATGAGATTGGACTCGGCATCGCCCAGGCCTTCGTTCTCGCGGGATCTCAGTTTGTAGCCGCCCCATCCCGGCGAGTCGGAGACGAGCTGGCCTTGGCCTATGCCCAGCGTTTTCTCTCCGAGCGTGGACCCATGCTTCTCAACCACCACAAGTCGATCCGAGACCTAGCGAAGCAGGTTCCAGGGTCGGACTGGAGAGCTTTGAGGATTTTGACACCATGAAAAAGACCATATTGTTCCACGCCTCGTGCATCTGCGCTCTCTCGTGCTCGGCTGATGGACCGGGCATTGGGCGAACAGTTCAGGGCTTGAGCTCATCACCCCATTCCGATGCCGTGTCCGGTACGACCTTCTCGATCTCGGACCCCATTCATTGGTCCGAAGCCTGTCCCGACGATCGGTGGGTCGGAAAGGGGACCTGTCCCGCGCCGGGAGCCTCATTTGGTGGTAGCTGGACTCGAAGCAAGCTCTTCGACCCAAGCGTCGGCTTCGTTCCGACGGCCCTTCGAGACTACTGTGTTTATCAATGGATGCCTTCGGCCGTCGGGAACGCGCCGGATCTAGGGTCGCTGCCTCAGTCGCCGGGAACGGCTTTGGGTCGAGACTGTCACGTCGTAGCGCCTCTCAGCTCATCGTACGCCTCCGCCAATGCGGCCACTCTGGAGACGGCCTTCTTCGAGCAAGTCGATCGGCTCAACGTCCTGCCGCAGGCCGTGACTCCTGGACCTTTGACCTCGGTGCTGGTGGTCGATGCAAGTACTGACCAGGGCGTCCCGCTGGCTGGACCTGGGCAGAGCGACCATGGCCGCATGATGGGGGCAGTCATCAACGCGCTAGCCTGCCCCCTGCCCGGTCCAGCTTGCCACGGAAGCGTTGCCTCCACCCTCGGGCTTCCAATCGAGGTCCATCCTGTTCATGGCATTCGTCGGGTTCCGGCCCATGGAGGCTTCTTCGGGAGCTTCGGCGATGTCGCGGCTGCCGTTCATCGCGGGTTGGCCAGAATGGGCTCTTCGTCGAACCATCTCATCGTCAATCTGAGCATCGGCTGGGATGGCGTCCACGGAGGCTCGTACCACAGTAGTCCCAGCGAGCTATCACCTCCCGTTCGTGCTCTGCATGAGGTTATCGAGGCCGCGAGTTGTTCAGGGGCGCTCATC
The DNA here is from genome assembly GCA_039024635.1 of Myxococcota bacterium. Taxonomy (GTDB): domain Bacteria; phylum Myxococcota; class Kuafuiibacteriia; order Kuafuiibacteriales; family Kuafuiibacteriaceae; genus Kuafuiihalomonas. The sequence goes on from JBCCQA010000001.1 coordinate 185,042, forward strand.
TTCGGCGCTGCTGGGAACCAAGGAGGAGGGCCGCACTCTAGTATCGGACCCATGTATCCGGCGGCTTGGGAGGACAAGCCCGCGCCTTCGGCTTCGCGATGTATTGCTTTGGGATGGTCTCACGGTCCGCCAGGCTCAGTCAGCACCTACCGCCCATTGCTCTACGCCGTCTCCGGCGTGGATGGTCGCGACCTAGACTTGTCCAACCAGCGCGAGGGAGCTCGGGCTCGCCTGGCGGCGGCTGCTCACTTCGCCACCATCACCAACGGCTTGGGGGGCTTCCTGGGCCCCTCCACTGGTTCCTCGGTTGGGGCCGCGGTTGCCTCGGCCGCCTCATCTATCGTTTGGGATCTGTCTCCATCTCTGTCGCCACACGATGTTGCCGCGACTCTCTATGATTCAGGTGTCGACTTGGGGCGTATGGCAGAAGTCTGCCACGGAAGCACTTGTCCGAATACGAAGCGACTGTCGGTTTGTCGCGCAACGCAGAGGGCGTGCTACCTGGGCGGCAACTGCACTTTCGTTCCGTCTTGTCCGGCGACGAGCGCTGGTCGAGATGCGCGAGCGACCGGCCTCAATTTCACTCCTCCTTCCGGTCAGATCGTCCTCCCTTCGCCGCATTGGGCGCCGCCAAAGGCATACGGGTGGCCGTGCAATTCCGAACTTCGGAGCGTCGTAGGACCAGGCGCTGTATCGGAGCCTTGTCCCATCGACCAGTTCTTCAGCTTACTGGATGCTCCTTGGACCAGGCCTCAAGGTGGAGAGATCTACTGTCCGGTCTGTGGCTGCCAAGGAATCAGTGGTGATCTCTGTGACTTGAGCCTGGAGTTTACATCGGCCACGAGCTTGCCTTCCATTTCAAACCTCTTGATCGTCGTTGAAGACACCGCTGGAAATGTGACTCGACTGGACCTCGGGGCCAGCGCCTCTTCCATCCAACCGGGCACATCCATCGCGATTTCTAGTTTCGAGCTCGGGGTCACGCTCTCCGATGTACAAAGTCTGAGCATAGAGGGGGTTGAAGGAACCGAGGTCGCCTTCAGCGAAGACCTACTGACTGACTTCTAGGTCAGATCGTTGCTTAGAGTGATGGATGAGGTGCGTCGTCTCGATGGACGCGGGGTCCACTGCCGTCCGAGCCGGCCAAGCTGTCAAGGGGCCGCACACTGGAACCTGTCCCCCTAGTGTACTCGACCATGAAGTTCAGGTCGCTTCCCGCCGGCCCTCGACCGCCCTGGCGGCCCGGCTGCCTGGGGCCCACCTAACTCCCTTCGAAGCTGGTCCACCAGGACGGCCCATGACTCGACGGGAAACTAGTCGAAGTTCATGACCGGCACACTAGTTCAGGAAATCGAAGCGATGACGGACGTCGAAGAAGAGTCCGTAGAATCCGTCTTCAAACCCGTTGCCGCCGAGCGGAGCGTCGAGGAGGACCCGCAGGCGACTCCCGACCTCGAGGCCCGAAAGCTCACTCTCGGGTCCCACGCGAAAGGCAACACCCGGCTCGACGAAGACCTGGGCTTCGATGTCGTTGTCGCCCGAAAAGACATATCCATCGCCGAGGAAGGCGGTGGTTCCAAAGCCGACGGACAGATCGAAGGGCCCGGGCCGGTAGCCTCCCCGGATGAGGAAGGCCATCGTTCCGCCAACTTCCGACGGGGCGATGATGCTCCCCCCATCGTCACTGGTGCTGGCGAGGATGGCCATTTCACCGTCCATCAAGACGTAGCTGTTTCCACTCGAGGCGAGCTCCAGTCCCAAGGGCACGAAGACGGCGAAGAGGTTCTCTCCGTATCGGTAGGCGGGCTGGAGTCCGAGGAGCGACCCCGCTCGACCTTGGGCGATGCTGTCTTGAAGTGCGTTGTCCTCGGAGATGAAGCCGGTCGGGATGGACACACCAAAGCCTACTTCGAAGAAGCCCACGTCTTCGAGCTTCGCCAGAAAGCGGCCGCTCAACCCGATGTTGCCGATGACAGAGGTGCCCTGCCCGCCGCCGTCCTGAATGGCGAAGGGAATGTCGAGCTCAAAAACGAGGGGCTCGATGACGCGCAGTCGAGTGTGGAGAAGAGGCGCGAAGGTCGTGGCAGAGTCTCGGGCGAAGGTTCCGAGCTCCAGGCCTATCTCAGAGTGGCTCAAGAAGTATTGACCGTCCTCGACCGTAGGCGCAGCCGTAGCGAGTCCGGCTAGCATCAAGCTCAGCATGCCCTGCCTTTACTGGCCCTCGGGCTCGCGACAAGCCCTTTGTTTAGGGGCTCCTTCTTCGCCTCAGAGGTACGGCCAGAGATCACCGAGTCGGCCCTGGTCGAAGAGACCCGCCCGAAGGCCGAGCTTGTTCGCCCTTCGCAGGACGCGTCGAGCCAGTCCCGCCCTGGCTTGGGCTTTCACGAGTCCGTTCCATTCGAAGTCGCGGAGCATAGCTCGGTAGAAGGGGTCGCCCAAAGCTTCCCCCAGCGACGCTTCGACGAAGCCCAAGTCTCGTAGGAGCCCAAGGAGCCTCGGAAAGGCCGCTTGCGAGACGGGGCCGAAGTGGACGTAGGCTATGGAGGGCGCGCTGACCTGGTTTCGCTTCCGCGCCTGAATTTCAGCGTCCAGACTTCGGCGGGCCACCGACAGGTAGCGGTTAAGGACAGCCTGAGCTTCGTCGGCGTCACGAGCCCCTTCGAAGCGCGGGTCGAACAAGTGATCATGGACCTCCACGCTGGCCGGCGCCAACTCGTAGCCAAGTTCTTCGAGCCCGGACTGGATCCGGCTTCGGGCGTCCGCATCTGAGCCCCGGTCGAGGTGAGGAAAGCGAAACCACTTGGGGTGGTGCTCGAATGCGCCCAGCTCTTCGAGTCGGCGGTCGCACTTCCCGGCCGAATCCAAGAAGGCATCCGCGCCGGCTCGCGTCGCAGGAACGTGATCCCAGCTGTGGTTACCCAAGGCAAAGCCGGCCTGTAGCCACCGCTCGAGAGCTGGGGGGTCAGCGCGAGATCCGATGACGAAGGCGCAGCAGTCTCTCCACCCGTCGGCTTCCAAGGCCTCACGCATCCGATCCATGCGACTGAGTTCGAAGGACACCCCGGGTTCATCGACCGACGGCGCATCGTCGATGGTCAAACAGAGCCGGGTCATCCCGGCCCTCGGAGTTTGGCCCGCTGGAGCTTGCCCGAGCTCGTCTTGGGGATCTCGTCGACCACCTCGAAGCTCCGAGGCAGCTGGTGATCGACCAACGTGGTTCGGAGCGCTTGCAGTGAGGCTCCAGGATCGAAGTCCTTGCTCGACACCACCACGAAGGCCTTCACGACACTGCCCAATATGCCGCCTGGGTCGGGAACGCCCACACACGCTGCCTCCTCGACGCCGGGCAGTCGGCGCAGCTCACGCTCCACTTCTTCCGGTGCAACCTTCAGTCCGCCCACGTTGATGACGTCGTTCTTTCGCCCCATCAGACTCAACAGTCCCTCTTCGTCGAGGGAGCCCAGGTCTCCGGTCCGCACCCAACCGTCGTCGGTCTGGGTCGCTCGGGTCAGGGCCTCGTCGTCCCAATAGGCCTGGAACATCATGGGACCGGTCGCCTCGACCTCTCCCACCTCGCCAGGTTCCGCTTCTTGGCCACTCTCCGCCCTAATCCGGATTCGACACAGAGGCGAGGGCTGGCCCACTTTGCTCGAGGAAGCAGGGTGGTCACGAACGTCTCGAAAGACGGCCCGGGACACCTCGGTCATCCCGTAGTGATGGACGATGCGGGTCTCGGGGAGGGCGCTGACCAGCCAGGACTCCAGTTCAGGATCGATGGGTGCGCTCCCGAGCTCGATGTATCGAAGCTGTTCTGCGAGCTTGGGAACGAAAGGCGCGACGGTCTTCTTCAGAAGACCGACGCCGGCGGGGACGATAGCCAAGCCTGTGGCCTTGCAGGAAAGCATTAGCTTCAATAGCGCGGCGGGATTTTGAAGAGCGCCAAGGACCAAGCAGTGGCCCGCCTCCGCAAGGCAGCGCAGTCGTCCTAGACCGAAGGAGTGGCTCAGAGGAATCGGGACCACCTCGACGTCACCAGGCTCTACGGGTAAGAATCCAAGGATGTTCCTGGCCGCGGCCGCCACGTTGGCCTGACTCAGCAGGACGCCCTTCTTCTTGCCAGTTGTTCCGGTCGTGAACAGAAGGTCCGCCGTGTGCTCGGGCCCGACTTCGACGGCGAGCTCGGCCTGGGCCTCGCTCTGTCGCGCCCAAGAGGCGATCGAATGCCAGCCCGCCTCGGCCTCTTCGTCGGTCGTACAGCAGAGCGTGGGGCGGCACGTCTCGATGATCTCTCGCACCGAGCCCCGATTCAGGTCGGGCCCGATCGGGACGGCGGTGGCGCCGACGGCGTGGGTGGCAAAGTAGGCCACGGCGACGGCGGGATGGTTGGGTCCCTGAATGGCGACGCGATCGCCTTGGCCGACGTTCATGGACCGCAGCACTCCGGCTGCCGCCGAAATCGCCGACCAGAGCTGCTCGAAGTCCAACTGGGTCTCGGCCGACCATAGGGCGGCGCGCTTTGGTGTGTGCCGAGCGTGGTCCGCCAGCCGCTCGATGAGCAGGGGCGGGCGGTCCGTCATGAGATCTCGTGTCCTAGACGCTCCAGCACGCGCTTAACGGCGGGGACGTCGTTCATCTCGGCCATGTCGTCCAGGCTCAGCTCTACCGAGTAGGCGGCCTGGACCGCGGTCACGATCTGGAGGGTGCCCATCGAATCCCAGCCTTCCACTTGGCCCGCTTCGGACTCGGGCGAGAGGCTCGCCCGTGGAATGCCCAGTGCCTCCGCGAGAACCCCCAAAAGCCGCTCCATCTCGCGACATGAAAGACTGAATGAGCCCCTGACTCAAGCCTTCCCGATGGGCGTTTGACTCCGCCAGCCGTCCCCTCTACGGGCGCGCCATGGGAGTCGAGCTCCGGCTGGCGACGGGCGCCGATGTGCCCGAGATGGCCCGACTCTGTCGCGAGAATGCTGCGAAGGGCGGCGAGCCTTTCCACAGCTTCCCGGCGCTGGCTCCTCCGCTCTTCCTCGAGCCCTATCTGGAGCTCCAGCCCACCCACTGCTGGGTGGCGGTCGGGGAGCGAGGCCTCGTGGGCTACGCCGTTGGGGCCGCTGATACTCGCCGCCATCGCCGGCTGGAGCGGCGCCTTCTCCTGCGACGACTGCCTCACCTGTTGAGCAGCCTTCGTCCCACATCGATTCCCAGTCGCGGAGCCCTACGAAGTCTGGCTCACTGGGCGCGGCGGCTTTCCATGGGTGGGATGCGGGACCCCACGGTGGAGCGGTACATCGATCTGGGCCGTTTTCCGGCCCATGCCCATTTGCAGGTCCGAAAGGAGCTCGCCCCGCCGACGACAGGCCTGGGATTGATGGTGAAGCTGCAGAAGTCCTTCGTAGAGGCGGGGGCCCGAGGCCAGCATGGACTGGCGGCCGAGCCTGAGGACCAGAGGCGCTATTGGCGAATGATGCAGGCCTTGGGTGCCCGCCCCGTCCACCAATGGGAGCGCCTCACCGATGAAGGAACGAACATCATCTCAGTCGCCTTCGAGATGCAGCTTCGCAAGAGCTAGCGACCCGGTCCTGAAGACGCTAGAAGCCGTTCAGAAGGAGGTCTCGGGCGTACTTGGGCGGGGAGTCTAGACGCTTGCCCCGGGCGCTGTACTGAAGGGCGAAGACTGAGTGGCCCACCAAGGATGCTGCCATGACCGCAGCCGAGTACCCAGGACCGCGATTCTTGCGAAAGAAGCGACGGCGGGACTCGAACCAGTAGCTCGGCAGTCGGCGTCCCCGCTCCTTGATGCCCGTCGCGATGCCGCCGACGTGACGGATGTAGGCATCGCCCACTACGTGCCGTTCGAAGCCGGCCTGGTGGGCCCGAAGACAGAGGTCGACCTCTTCGAAGTACAGAAAGAAGCCCTCGTCGAAGAGCCCGATCGCCTCCAGCATCGCGGGCCGAATGAGCATGCAGGCGCCGGTGACCCAGTCCGTGGGGCCCGGCTGCTGGCTCGAAGCGTCCACTGGGGCCACGAGATGCTCGGCGAAGAGATTGAAAAAGAGGTCCAGTCGAGTGTGCTGGGCGAACTCGCCAAGGACGTTCGGAAAGCGAAAGCCGGACACCCTGGTGCCGACGCCGTCATCGTCTCGGATCCTGGGTGCGGCAATGCCGACCTCGGGGTGAGCGTCCATGTACTCGACGAGGGCCCGGCTGCACCCCGGTTCGGGCTCGGCATCGGGGTTGATCAACATCAAGTAGTCCGGCCGCGGACGGAGCCCAAGGCCGCGGCGGAGGCCTATGTTGCATCCGTAGCCAAAACCACCGTTCTCGCCCGAGCTGATGACCTCCACCGCATCGCCGTGGACCTGGCTGCCTTCCTGGAGACGGCGAAGGTCGTCACCGGGAAGGTCGTTGTCGACCACGAGGACACGACCCTGTAGCTCGGACAGGTCCTGGACCAGGGGCTCGAGGCAGCGCAGGGCGCTGTTGGCAACCCTGTAATTCACCATGGTCGCAAGAATCCGCACGGGACTCATCTGGCCGCAGCCATCGTCAGGCCGACCGCACTTTGTCTCGGAGCTCCATCCAGAGCTCCAAGGCTCGGCTCGGTCGAACCTCGACGTCATCGAAGGTCAAGGTCTGGCCGGGCTCGACCTTTCGCCGTAGTCGAGCGCCGTCCATGAGGCCTAGCGGAACGTGATCGATATGCTCGGCCGTACGCACCGACGAACCTCGTACGTCAAAGCCTCCGATCGCGCGTTCGATCGACTCGTCCTGCTTCATGTCCCGCTTGGCGATGCCCGCGACCGAGAGTCGGGGAATCGGGCCGTTGTCGAGAAGGACGGGGGCCCCGCGGACCACCTTGCGCAAGCTGTTGGCTACTTCCAGCGCGCACAAATGGTAGGGCCGAAGAAGGACATAGGCGCTCTTTTCGGTCGTGAACAGTTTCTCATAGGGCCCGTAGTTCGGGAGGCGCTCCCGAACCGGGTGGTCGGCCACGATGAAGACTCCAGGAGGCGCACCCCTGCAAAGCACGTAGTCGGTGACCGGACGCCCAAGCGTGCGGGCCTCTCGCGCTAAGTAGTCCGTCGAGGCCAGCGACTCGATGGACGCGCCGATCATGCCTTCCTTGGCAATGTCCGCGCCGAGTCCGTTTCCGACGAAGACCTGCTCGATGTGAAGCTTCGTGCCGTCGGTGAAGGATGTCGTTTCGTGCAGACTCAGCCCTTGAAGTGAGCTCCAGTACTTCATGTCCTCCAAGGAAGGGTCGTGCTTCAAGAATCCCTTGATGTTGACCAGAGCGAGGGGCTCGAAGCCCATGCCTCGACCTTCGTGAACGAGTCCCGCGATGGCCCCCGGTTGATCGCCTTCGCTTTCGGTCAGGTAGCCCTTGTCGACGAACCACGACCCGGTGGTGACGTGGAACTCGGAGTTCATCGTCACCACTTTCTTCTCGGCCTGCAGAGCTTTCTCGATCACACGAGTCGCGTGCACAGGGTCTCCGCTGGCTTCGAAGACCACGTCACAGGCGTCGAGAAAGCGGTCGATGTCCTGGGTCAGGATGTCGGACGAGAAACCCTCGATGCCCACCAAGGGTCGTCGAGTTAGGCAGCTGGTGAGGCTAAGCTCTGGGTCCATCCGAAGCACCTCGGCTGCTCCCCTTGCGATGAACCCCGTGCCGACGAATCCAATCTTGTTCATGTTCCTGCTAGATCGCTCGCTTTCAGCGCGAGAGTGGAGGCCGATGGGTGCGCCGTCAAGCCGGCCGTCCAGGCCCGGGTCGACTCGACTGAGGGGAGTGGCCAGGGACCGTTCGGCGTCGGGGCTCCGGGTTCCTCCGATGGCGCTCGGCCACGGCATCCTCTAGTCTGAGACAATGCTCTTCGCACTGCTCTTCGGACTCCTTTTCTGGTGTCTCTTGGAGCGTCGCCCGCCCCGGAGGGAGAGGGCTGTCGGCTCACGCCCCAATCTCCCAAAGTCTGGGCCCCGAGTGGACCGCTGGTCTCTCCCGGTGGTTCGGGGGCTGACTTTCGTGGGCTGGGTCGGCGTCTTCGGCGAGCTCTTCATGGGTCGCTTTCCGCTCGGAGGTCTGCTGTCGGTGGGACTGTTCACCCTCATCGGTGCGGTGGTGATGCACGAGATGAAGACCTACGCTTCGGCCTCCGAGCTTGCTTTGGTTCCCATCGAGTCCGAAGCCCGACGCGGGCAACTCAGCCGCCGCTAGGCCGCTTCATCCTCCTCAACTAGAGTGGGCACATGAGCCCGCCCGATATCCTTGTTTATACCGCGCCCACCATGAACGGGTGGAAGCCGCTCATCTTCATGGAGGAAGCAGAGCTTCCCTATGAGCTCGAGCCTATCAACCTCTCCAAGGCCGAACAGAAGAGCGACGCCTACCTCCGTCTCAATCCAAACGGACGGATCCCCACCTTGGTCGACCGAGGTCGGGACGATTTCGTCGTCTTCGAGTCCGGCGCCATCCTTTGGTACCTCGCTCAGCGCTATGGCGTCTTCTTGGAAGCGGACATCCGGGTGCAGAGCGAGACCCTCCAGTGGCTGATGTTCCAGGTCGGGGGCGTGGGTCCGATGATGGGCCAGGCGATGTACTTCCAGCGAATTGCCGCCCCCAACGGCCACGAGCTTCCCTTCGCCATCGAGCGCTACGTGAAGGAGTCTCGGCGGCTGCTGGAGGTCTTGGACCGGCGCCTCCGAGATCGAGAGTGGTTGGCGGGCACATCTTTCTCGGTCGCCGACATCGCTACCTATCCCTGGGCGCGAACGTTCGCCTGGGCTCGGGTCGAGGTGGCGGGCCTGGAGGGACTTCAGGCCTGGCTCGATCGTATCGATGCTCGCCCCGGAGTCCAGCGTGCCCTGCGACTGCCGAAGCCGATGCCCGCCTTCTTCGGTGCGCGGGATCCCAGCTTCGAAGCCGAGAATGCGGCCCGCTTCCGACCTTAGACTACGCCTGCCTTCGTTCTCACGCCGGCTGCCGACCCGAGTCTCGGTTGCGCTCGTTGCGCTCGTTGCAGCTCGTTGCACCGGGTGCTCACCGGCCAAGACGCCCCCGACGGCCGTCAATGCGCCAAATCAGCCTTGGCACGACGGCTGCACTTCTCCGGACCAGAGCCCCACGGGGCCTTCAACCAAGAAACGGAGAAAAGAACCATGTCCTACATCAGCACTCCCCTTTCCATTCTTCTCGTCGGCGGCCTCGTGGCCTGCGGCGGACCTGTCCCGGGCGAGGACTTCGGCCGCGACGAGGCTCGCGACGAAATCGAGCAGCCCGACCTCGGCGCGCCCATCGACGAGGAGAATCCAGTCGTGGATCAGCCCGTCGACGAAGAGCCCCCGGTGGACGAGGAGCCGCCGGTCGACGAAGAGCCCCCAGTGGACGAGGAGCCGCCCTTCGATCCCAGCCCCTACATCGCCCCCTTCGACAACGACTCGCTGCAGAACCCCGCCGTCCGGGAGTTCATGTCGCCCACCGGCAACCGGGAGCTGGTCTACTTCGATCAGATTTCGGCCTTGGGCGGAGATGCAGACGATTGGGTCCAGTTCGAGCTGCCCAACAACAGCAACTCGGCCCAGCGACTCCGTATGGAGCTCCGCTGCGAGTTCTCGGGCCAGCCCTCCGAGACGGCCCAAGTTCGAGTCACGCTGTGGGAGGACGGCGAAGAGGAAGGCGGGCTCATGGCTCTGTGCAACGAAGGTCTGCAGAACCTGACCATCGACAACACCAAGGTCCAGAGCGCCCGAATCTACTTCTCGGTCCCGCCGGTCGACGCCCAAGTCCTGGTCGACTATGAGCTGCGAGTCCTCGGCTTCCGCTGAGTCGACGAAGCCAGGGGGTGGGCGCAGCTTCGGCGACCACCCCCTGGCAACATGGGCTTCAATCGTCATAGGTTGCTTCGAATGGGTGTGGACGACAGCCAGACGACCCGCCGGCGCGTCATCTTCGAGCCGGTCAGTGAGTCCGAGCTCGTCCTTCGTCTGGTCTCCAGCCCCGACCAAGAGGCCATCGGCACTGCCCGTCCCATCGAAGACTCGCCCCTGGTCATCGGTCGAAGCTGCGACGAGGGTTGGAAGCTCGCCGATGCCACCCTCTCTCGCCGGCATTTCAGCGTTCAAACGGAACGCGACGCGCCCCAGCTCACCGACCTCGGGGCCACCAATCCCACCCTCGTAGATTGCCAGCCCGTTCGCGCCCAGACGACCTTGGCGGCCGGAACCGTGGTCATGGCCGGCGAGAGCGTCTTTGTCGTCGAACAACGGGGGAGCGACGACGGTCTGCTGGTCGCGCACGACGTGGACGGCCAAAGAGCGGCGGCCCTTCGGGGCATCTCTTGGGCGGCCGAGCGGCTGCGCCGGGCGCTCGAGACCGCCGCAACGTCAGAAGGTCCGGTCCTGCTCTTGGGGCCCACCGGCTCGGGAAAAGAGGTCTCGGCCCAGATCATTCACGAGCTCAGCGAACGAGCGGGCGCCTTCGTCCCCATCAACTGCGCCGCCATTCCCGGAGAGCTCGCCGAGTCCTTGCTCTTTGGCCATGCCAAGGGCGCCTTCACGGGAGCCGACCGTGCTCGCAAAGGGGCCTTCGTCGAGGCCAACGGCGGGACCCTCTTTCTCGACGAGCTGGGAGAGCTTTCCCCGGCCGTGCAGTCCAAGTTGCTGCGGGTGGTGCAGGACGGCGTTGTCCACCCGGTCGGGGGCGAAGGACGTTCGGTGGACGTTCGTATCGTGGCCGCCACCCTTCGTTCGGTGGAGCAGGACGACGGATTTCGAGAAGATCTCTACGCCCGTCTCGCCCACTGGGTCGTTCGCATCCCCCCTTTGTCAGAGCGACGCGCCGACGTCCTGCCCTTGTTCCGCCACTTCGTCGGCGGGATGGAGACGACGGCGGACTTCGATGCAGGCCTGGTCTCCTGGGACTGGCCCGGCAACGTCCGTGAGCTGGAGAAGCTGGCTGCCCGTCTGCAGCGCCTCGCTCGTCCCGGCCAGCCCTTGGACAAGAGAGACCTGCCAACCGAGCTGCGATCCCGTTTCGCTTCTCCAAAGATCGAGAACGCTCCTACTGCACCCAGGCCAAATCCAGCTAGCGAACGACTGCCGAGCCAAGGAGGTCCGCCCAGCCGCAGCGTCCTCGTCGCCACCCTCAAGGAGCACGCCGGCAACATCAACCGTGTCGCCCGCAGCAACGGCTGGCACCGAATGCAGGTGTATCGCTGGATGCAGTCCTACGGACTCGACCCGTCGGCATTCCGTGACTGAGGCCCATTGGGCCGGAGTCCGAGCCCCACAAGTGCACAGGGCTGGAGTCCGATCACCACCAGGGCCCAGGCAGGTGAACGGAGGTCCGCCAGCAGACCCAGGAGCAAGGGAGCCGTAATGGTGATGGGCGTGAAGACGTGCAGAGCGGCATTGACGGTGCCCGAGCGCCCGGGGTGGGCCCCGTAGGCTTCGGCCATCGCGATCGGATAGTGGGGGCTCACTGCGGCCCCCAACCCGAAGAACAGGAGGATGGAAAGCAGCCCCGGTTCGGCCCCCACCCAGGCCCCCAAGAGCCCGATGGCGGCCGCGGCCGAAGCCACGAGGATGGTCCGGGCCGAAAGGAAACCAAGAGCCCGTTCGGTCAGGGCTGCGCCGACCAGGCTTCCGACCACGCCGGCTCCGAGAACCCCGGCCACCAGACTTGGCGGTGCGCCCTGGGCCGCAAGGTGAAGGGCGGCCAAAAGGGCCAAGAGCTCGTCGGTCAGATCGCAGGAAGCGGCGACGGCTAGCCAGCCCATCAAGCCTCGACGAGCCAAGGCCTCCCGCAGCGCGGCCATGGGCGGGGGCGAGGGTGCGTCCGTCCCCCCCGCTTGGATTGGCAGTGACGGACCTCGGAAGGTCGAAAGCACGGCCAGTCCCAAGAAGGCGGCCGCCGAGCCTGCCAAGGCCCAGCGCCAGTTGCCGCCCAGGAAGCCGAGAGCGAAGAGCAGCGCCGGCGCCGCCAAGTCGCCGAGCTCGCTGGCCAAAGACCATCGCGCGAGGGCCCGGGCCCGATCCGCTTCGGGCGTCGAATCGACGAGGCTAGCCTGGCTCAGGGCCACGCCGGGTCCGCTAGCCAGGAAGGCGAGGGCGATGGCGGTGGCGGAGACCCAAGGAACTGCTGCCCAGGCCGCTACCAGCCCGGAAGCGCCCAGAACGGCGAGCCCGGCCGCCTGAACCCAGCGCCGACGGGGCCCCTCCGCCCACACGAAAAGGAAGGGCTCGATGACAAAGGCCAACAGGCCCGGGACGAAGAAGAGTGCGCCCGTCAGCCAGGCGTGGCTGACTCCGAGGCTCCGTTCTAGCTCGGGCGAGGCCACCGAAGGCACGCCCGAAAACAGCTCGTCCAAGAAGGCCGCCGCGAGCCACAAGGGTGCGCGGCCGAGTCGGAGTCAGATGCGTTCCGTGAAGTTCACGAGCCGAACTCTCGCGAAGCGGGCCGAAATTGGCAAAGACGGGGAAGCCAGAAGGGGACCGAAACTCCAGCCTTGGGGCCTACGATTGGCCGAACTAGGCCAGGGACCGTGAAGCGCAGCTTTTACGGCGCCCTTGGCCTGATGCTCGCCGTCTGCGGAATGGATGGGTGCCTTTCCTTGGTGGGCGGGACCTGCGCTCGGCCGCAAGGGCTGCTCTTCGATGCAGCGGGGACGGCCTCCATCGTCGGTTGACTGCCCGACGTGCAAGGGCAGTCGAGTGGCGGACGAGGCTACGGCGCGGGGTGACCGTCTTCTTTGCCGTCCGGGTTGCACGCTTTCGACATGGGTGAAGCGGGCGACATCGAGGTTCACATCGTCAGCGGTTGTGAGGGGCGGATAGGTTAGCCTGATTCCAGCCTTTTCGTGGCTGGACGACCTCGAACTTAGGCCCGGCACGTTCTTCGCGTCGAGCTAGACGATGACGTCTTTCGACCTCGTGCAGTCGCTCTCCGCCTTCCTCTTGGAGCTCCAGCCCCGTTGAAGGAGTGCCCCAGCCGCCAGCAGGAGGGAGGCCCGGGCGGGCAGGGTGTAGCGGGCCTCGGCGTGGAGCGGGGCGTGGAGCAAGGTCAGATAGAGGGCCGGCATCAAGACCAGGGCCCAGTCCCGGGACCAGGGCCACAGGCTGACCGCACCGGCGACGCCCAGCCCCAAGAAGACGATACAGAACAGCGCGCTGAGCCGGCCGGCCCAGGCTGGGAGACCGGGCGCAGACTGGCTGACCCAGAGCTTCACGATGCGAAGAACGGTGCTTCGGACATAGAGGCCCGGATGCTCGGCGATCTCGTCCAGGGCCCGAGTCAATCGCGCCTGATCCAGGGCCCGCTGAAAGCGGGCGCTGTCCGAGGGAAGCTGGACCTCGGCTCGAGCGCGGGCGTCGCTCTCTTCGAAGGCCGGACCTTGGTAGTCGGTCGTGGCGGGGATGCCTCGGGAGAGGTCCCGATACTCGAAGCTCGCGATGTGGAGGTTGTGGCCGACACCGCCCGCCGTGAGTCCGGCCGGCGCGCCGACCGCGAGGGTCGTCCGAAGGCTCCAGGGGAGCATCAGCAGCAAGGCGCCGCTTAGGAACAGAGTGGTCCTTCGTCGCTCAGCTCGCCAGAGAAGGACGGCCGCCCAAGCGAAGGGGAGGAGGCTGAAGCTTGGGCGAACCAAAGCGCAAAGCCCGACCAGGGCGCCGGCGCCTAGGGCACGCTCGCTGCTCTTGGACAGCAAGAGCGAGCTCGCACCCAGAAGCAAGAAGGACGTCAGCGGCTCGGTCAAGAGTCGGGCTCCTCCGTGGAGTGCGTAGGGGTAGAAGGCGAAGCTGAAGCCGAGGCCGAGGGCCCAGCCTTCGGGCATGCGAAGCTGCCGGGCCAGGTGAAGGACGAGCAGGGCCGACCCAGCGTGAAGGAGCCCGTGGCTCACCCACACCGGACCCAGCCGTGGACCGAAGACCCCGAAGTGAAGCCCGAGGAAGACCGGGTAACCGGGGGTCCGAATCACCTCCGGGACGCCGTCGGCGTTCAGGAGGCGGCCTGTCTCGAGCAGGGAGAAGGCGAGGCGCGCGTACTCGGCAGGATCGTGGCGCAGTCCGGCCACGGCGTCGGCCCCCAGGGCCATCGACGTCAGCCACGACGCGAGGAGGCCAGCGCCTCCAACGGCCCAAGAGATCGAGGGGCGGCTCACCGCCGTCCCCTCGGGTCTCGGGCCGGGCGAGTCAATTCGCTTCCGGGGGCATGGGCACCGGGCGCTGATCGACGATTTCGTAGCGTCGCTCGCCGTCCAGGGTCAGCAGAGGCAGAGCGTCGGCCGAGAACTCGATGGTGGCCTCGACGTCAAAGCTTGCCTCGACCTCGACGAAGGCCGAGCTTCGCATCCGCTGGGCCGATAGGGTGAGGACGATCCGGCCCCCGACGATCTCCTGGCTCGTCCGGTCGAAAACGATGCTCTGGTAGATGCCTCGAACCCTAATGTTCAAGCTCCGCTCCTCGTCTCGCCGCAGCGCCTCGAAGCTGCTCGCCACGTCGGAGGAGACCTCGCCGTCGAGGGTCACGGAGCCGAGGTCCGGGGCCACACTGAGGGTCCACCGTCCGTCGCGGTCGAGGGTCCCTCGCCGGCGCTGCGTCGACAGAACGCCGTCGATGGCGACGTCGATCTCGGCCCGACGGGTTCTGGAATCACAGGTGTCGAGGGGGACGTCTCGTGCGTTGAAGCAGTCGACTGCATAGGCGTAAGCGATCCCGCCGCGGACGCCATCGAAGCGGCCTTCGCCCTCGGACGAGAGATCGGCTTCCCCAAGGGCTATCTCGGCCGCGTCGATCACGGACTCGGCGTCGCCGCCTTCATCGACGCTCAGCGCCGAAAGAGCGACCGCGATGTCGTCGTAGTCCTCGGGCGAAGCTCGCTCGTCGCCGCAAGCGGCGAGAGCGAGGGGCAGAACGAGGAAGACATGTGGGCTCAAGGCCCATCGGATGTGCTTCATGATCTTTCGAAGACCTGGGCACTTCGAAAGTTGCGGATGTTCTTCGTCACGCAGTGAGGAAGGATCTTCGCGCGAGTGTGCCTGTCATGAAGTTCAATCAGTCCTCCACGCCGTGGGTCCAGTCGTAGAGGGCGGCGCCGAAGTGCCGGCCCGAGAGGGCGGTGTAGGCCTCGTCGAGGGCCAAACCGGTCAGGATGCCGCCGACGGCGGCCGTCGTCGCGCCGAAGGCCACCGAGCCTGCAGTCCCGAAGGCGGTGGCTCCAGCGCCTATGGACGCGGCAGGTCCCAAACCCGTACTGACGAGGCCCAAACCCGTCCCGAACCGGAGGAGGCTATCGTTCACGCTCCGGGTGGCTTGGTCTTGAGTCGTCGGCCGTGGCGCAAGCGGCTGGGATGGTCCGGGCTGGGCGTTGATGGGGAGGCTGTCGTTCACGGGCTGTGTCATCGGCAGGTCCCGTTTCAAGCGGCGGGCCAAGCTTTGTGGTCGTCGAATCCAAAGGTGCCACCGCAGGCCCCGTCCGAGCTGGACGGGCTCGTTCGAATTTCGTCCGAATGGCTTGATCCTGGGGCGCGAATGCATATCCTCCAGGTCACTCATCGAGACCGGCTGAGGGACAGGCCCGACGACGCCGGGGCAACCACCGAGACTCACCCTCTCGGCCGGTGCCAACTCCTTCGCCCGCGTGGAGCGGGCGGCAGATGAGCGCGGAGGGAAGTGCCTCGGTCGTCGAGGCGTAAGGACCTCCGCCCCCGGCCATTGGCCGGCTCTGTTCAGGGGAGACTCGTCGAGTGTCGCGCAAGCGGCCGGGCCTCGACGAAGCCATGATTACGAACAGACCCTCCGACTCTCAGCATCGACTCAGCACCGTGGCCGCGCGTGCGGCCGTAGCCGAAGAAGCGGCCCACGGGGCCGTCATGCCGCCGCTCCATCTCTCCAGCAACTTCCGTTTCAAGTCCTTCGGCGTGCCCGATCGCTACGACTACACCCGAAGCGGCAACCCGACCCGCACGGAGCTGGAGCAGGCACTGGCCAGACTGGAAGGTGGCACCCGGGCAGTGGCGACGCCCTCCGGGATGGCCGCCGTGACCCTTCTATTGAGCCGCCTTCGGCCAGGCGCTCGGCTAGTTGCGCCCTTCGATGGCTACGGCGGCACCCATCGCCTGATGAGCACCTTGGCCGAGCGGGCGCAGATCGAGCTCCTCTTCCTGGACTATGGCGCCCAAGAAGCCGAGGCCCGGCTTCGAGCTTTTCGGCCCGACCTGGTGTGGCTGGAGACGCCGAGTAACCCGCTGCTCAGGATAACCGACCTCCGACGCTGTATTTCCTGGGCCCGGGCGGTGGGGGCCGAAGTCGCGGTCGACAACACCTTCCTCACCCCTTTCGGACAGCAGCCCTTTCGTTTCGGTGCAGACTTCGTGGTGCACTCCACGACCAAGGCCATAAATGGACACAGCGACGTGGTCGCGGGTGCCGTGGTGGCCCGTACCGAGGCTCAGGGCGAAGACATCGCGTGGTGGGCCAACTGTCTCGGACTATGTCAGGCGCCCTTCGATGCCTACATGACCCTTCGCGGCCTGCGCACCCTCCCCATGCGTCTTCGTCAGATGGAGGCTTCGGCGCTTCATCTGGCCGCTCGACTGCGAGCGGCCCAAGGAGTGGCGGCCGTCCATTTTCCTGGCCTCCGAGACCACCCCGGGCACGCGATCGCCCTAGAACAGCAGAGCTCCTTCGGCTTCATGCTCGCTTTCGAGCTGTCGGAAGGCCGAGCAGCGGCCCAAGCCTTCGTCGAGTCGCTTTGCCTTTTCACCCTGGCCGAGAGTTTGGGCGGGGTGGAGAGCCTGGTTTGTCATCCTCGCACCATGACCCATGCGGCCATGGACGAAGCGGCCCGGCTGAAGGCCGGCATCGGGGAGGGACTCCTGCGTCTGGCCGTGGGCTGCGAGGGCCTGGAGGATCTGGTCGAAGACCTGAACCGAGGTTTGGCCGCCGTTCGTTAACGGGTCGACCGAGTCGCCCGGAGCCTCGACCCAAGGGCCTCGATGTGGCTGGGATCGAGCAGGCGCTCTTGGCGCCGAGCCCCGCATGGGCTTGGTTCGAGCATGGCCAGCCAGACCGACCCGCTGGTGGGCATGGCCGAGGCCGAGCTTCGGCTCATTCCGCCCTTCGACAGACTCGACGACGACGACCTCCGCGCCGTCGCGATGGCTTCGGAGGTTCGCTACCTCGATCGTGGCGACGAGATCTTCTCGGAGGCATCCGAGCCGCAGGGCCGCTTCTTCGTGGTGAAGAAGGGCCGGGTTGAGATCGAGCGGACCATCGACGGCGAGCGCCACTTGGTCGACGTCTGCGACGATGGTGACGTCTTCGGCATCCGCGCTCTCATCGTGGGGCAGTGCTATTCGGCCCGTGCGTCGGTCAGCGAAGAGACCCTGCTCTTCTCCGTCGATTACGGCGTCTTCTCTCAGATCATGGAGCGAGTGCCCGAGGTCTCTCTGTTCTTCGCGGCGGGCTTCGCGGCCGAGCTCCCCCCCTTGCGCGAGCGGCTGGTACAGGCGGCCCAGGACGTTCGCCGAGCCTGGGCGGAGCATCCGACCCGAGGCAGCGAACACCACGTGGTTCGGCCAGGCCGGGACCTGGTGACCTCGGAGGCCGAGGCCACTGTGCGAAGCGTGGCCCAGCGGATGCGAGACGAGCGTATCGGCTCCATGCTCGTCATCGACGACGAAGGTCGGCCCATCGGCTTGGTGACCGACACCGACCTCCGCAACAGGGTGGTGGCCGAGGGCCTCGACGTCGACAGCCGGGTCAGTAGCATCATGTCGTCGCCCGTCTCCACCATTCGTCCCGACCCGACGGTGGACGAGCTCACCGAGCAGATCCTTCGAAAGGGCTCCCGTCATTTCGTGGTCACCGAGGACGGCAGCGCCGACTCCGCCGCTTTGGGCGTCGTATCGGAGCACGACGTGCTGGTCACGAAACGCTCGACGCCGTCCGTGATCATCGACGGTCTTCGAGAGGCCAAGGATCGAGACGAGCTGCGGCGCTACCGAGATTTGGGGGAAGAGCTTCTGGGTCAGTACCTGGGGGAGGAAGTGACCATGAAGCTGGTTTGCGCCGTGCTCTCTCAGATCAACGACGCCATGGTTCGCACCGCCATTTCCTGGGCCCAGGCGGAGCTGGCCGACCAAGGAAGAACGCAACCCTGCGACTTTTGCTGGATGGGCTTGGGCAGCGACGGGCGTGAGGAGCAACTTCTCAGGACCGATCAGGACAACGCGATCCTGTACGCAGAGGACGGCGAAGGTCATCAGGAGTACTTCCTCGAGCTCGGCTCCCACGTAGTCGACAGCCTGGTCGAGGCCGGCTTCGCTCGCTGCGAAGGTGACATCATGGCCAGCAACCCCCGGTGGGTGCAGTCGACGGCGGGCTGGCGGAAACAGTTCGAGTCTTGGATCGACAAACCGGAACCCGTCGCGCTGATGCACGCCAACATCTTCTTCGACTTTCGAGCCGTAGCGGGCGAGCTCGAGCTTGCCCGAGAGCTGCGAGACTGGCTCGTCGCCCGCTGCCATCAGAGTCGGGCCTTCTTTCCTTTCTTCGCCCACTCGGCCCAGGCCAATCCCCCGCCTCTGTCTTTCTTCAGAAGCGTGGTCGTAGAGCAGAGCGGCGAACACAAGGATCGCTTCGACATAAAGGCTCGGGCCATGATGCCTCTCTGCGACGCGGCGAGGGTTCTGGTGTACGACATTCGGCTGGCCGAGAACGTGAACACCGTCGCCCGCTTTCGGGCCATCGCTCGAAAAAAAGGGGGACCTCTCGGGCAACTTTGCGAGGAAGCCGCCGATGCTTATGAACTCTTCATCCGCTTTCGGGCCGAAGAAGGACTTCGATGTCGGAACAGCGGCCGATTCATCGAGGTGGAGCGCCTCAGCAAGCTGGAGCGCCAGTCGCTGCGCAACGCATTTCGGATCATCGAGGACCTCCAGCTGAGTCTTCGCCAACGATACCGTACCGACTTTTTCCGATGAGCTGGTTCGCGCGAAGGAAGAGAGCGCCCGAGGGGGAGCCCGCCGTCAGCCGCTACGTCGGGGCGGACTGGAAGGGGCTCCTCAACACAAATCTGTCTGAGGCTCGCTTCGTGGTCTTCGACACCGAGACCTCAGGATTGGACGTCGACCAGGATGACGTGCTCTCGCTTTCTGGCGTTGGCGTGGAGGGGGGCGGGCTGAGGGTTTGGGATCACCTCGACCTTCTATTTCTGCGGGACGACGTAGGCGGCGAGCCGTCGGCTCGAATCCACGGCATCTTGCCTCGCGACCTGGCTGACGGCCGGGATGAGCGAAGCGCTTGTCTGGCCTTTCTGGACTTCGTCAAAGGCGCCGTCCTCGTTGGCCACCATGTGGACTTCGACGTCGCGGTCATGAATCGAATGACGATGGATCTCTTCGGTTTGGAGCTGGTCAACCCTTGCATCGACACCGCGCATCTATTTAATCGTGTGACCGGGGCCGCGGGTGAAGTCGAGCTGGCGCCGCCTAGCCTCGACGCAATGAGTCGGCGACTTGGGGTGTCTATTGCGTCGCGTCATTCGGCATCCGGCGATGCTTGGGCCACCGCCTTGGCCTTCATCGTGTTGCTGCGACGCGCCGAGAAGCGCGGCTTGATGCGCGTTGGCGACATCGCGACTTCGTGAAGAGCAAGTGAAGCGCCCGCAAAAGCGTTTGGGGGTGGGTTGACTCACGCCCTGCGAAGTCGCGAGACGAAGCGCACATCGCCGCCGCTCGTTTTGCGCGGCATGGAGGGAAAAATCATGTCGGACAAATCTCCCCAGGCTTATTGGAAGCGGAACCTGACCTACCTCGTCGTCCTACTCAGCATTTGGTTCATCGTCTCGTACGGCTGCGGCATTCTCTTCGTAAACCAGCTGAACGCCATCACGATCCCCGGCACGGGCTTCAAGCTCGGTTTTTGGTTCGCTCAGCAAGGCGCCATCTACGTCTTCATCCTGCTGATCTTCGCCTACGTCTACCTGATGAACTCCTTGGATAAGGAGTTTGGGGTCGGGGAGGACTGAGATGAGCGTTCAGGGTTGGACCTTCCTCATCGTCGCCGCGAGCTTCACGCTCTACATCGGCATCGCCATTTGGGCCCGCGCGGGCAGCACGAAGGACTTCTACGTCGCCAGCGGCGGCGTGCCTCCGCTGGCCAACGGCATGGCAACCGCCGCCGACTGGATGTCGGCCGCCTCCTTCATCGGAATGGCCGGACTCATCTCCTTCCTGGGCTACGACGGCTCCGTGTATCTGATGGGCTGGACCGGAGGCTACGTGCTCCTGGCCCTCCTCCTCGCGCCCTACTTGCGCAAGTTTGGGAAGTTCACGGTCCCGGACTTTATCGGTGACCGCTACTACTCCAGCGCTGCCCGGCTCGTGGCCGTCTTGTGCGCGATTTTCGTGTCCTTCACCTACGTGGCCGGTCAGATGCGCGGCGTAGGCGTGGTCTTCGCCCGATTCCTCGAGGTGCCGGTCAACACCGGCGTCATCATCGGCATGGTGTTGGTCTTCTTCTACGCCACCCTGGGGGGAATGAAGGGCATCACTTACACCCAGGTTGCTCAGTACTGCGTCCTGATCTTCGCCTTCACGGTCCCCGCCGTCTTCATCTCCATCTTGCTCACCGGCAACCCGATCCCCCAGTTGGGCTTCGGAGGCTCCCTGGGCGGAGACGTGGGTACCGCCATCTCCGGTGGCCAGCAGGTCTATCTGCTCGATAAGCTCAATCAGCTTCACTCGGATCTGGGCTTCGCACCCTACACTGACGGCTCCAAACCGATGGTCGACGTCTTCTTCATCACCATGGCCCTCATGGTGGGAACGGCCGGGCTGCCCCACGTCATCATCCGCTTCTACACCGTTCCCAAGGTCCGGGACGCTCGTATCAGCGCTGGTTGGGCGTTAATGTTCATCGGCATTCTCTACACCACCGCCCCCGCGGTGGCGGCCTTTGCCCGAACGAACC
Organism: Myxococcota bacterium; assembly: GCA_039024635.1. Classification (GTDB taxonomy): domain Bacteria; phylum Myxococcota; class Kuafuiibacteriia; order Kuafuiibacteriales; family Kuafuiibacteriaceae; genus Kuafuiihalomonas. The sequence continues at coordinate 206,009 of JBCCQA010000001.1, forward strand.
TCATCGAGACCGTCAACGAGTCGACCTACGCGGGCGGGGGCGAGAAGGACACGCCCCAGTGGTTCAAGACCTGGGAGGCCACCAGCCTCATCGCTTGGGTCGACAAGAATGAAGACGGCAAGATTCAGTACCGAAAGGGGGCGGCCTTCGCGGGCAAGCCCAACTACACCGCCGACGTCGGCGCCTACGGCCAGCGATTGGTCGAGAACGAGCTCACCGACAACGAGAACGAGCTCTACATCGACCGCGACATCATGGTCCTGGCCAACCCCGAGATTGCTCAGCTTCCCGCTTGGGTCATTGCGTTGGTCGCGGCAGGTGGCTTGGCTGCCGCCTTGTCGACCGCGGCCGGACTGCTGCTCGTCGTATCGACCTCCGTCAGCCACGACTTGCTCAAGCGAACGATGATGCCCGACATCTCCGAGAAGCAGGAGCTGCTCTACGCGCGGCTCGCGGCAGCGGGTGCGGTCTTCATCGCGGGCTTCTTTGGCATCTACCCGCCGGGCTTCGTGGCTCAGGTGGTGGCCTTCGCCTTCGGCTTGGCGGCCTCGAGCTTCTTCCCCGCCATCATCTTGGGCATCTTCTACAAGCGGATGAACCGTGAAGGCGCTCTGGCCGGCATGGTCACCGGCATAAGCTTCACGGCCATCTACATCATCTACTTCAAGTTCCTCGGAGGGACTTCGGACCAGTGGCTCTTCGGCATTTCGCCGGAGGGCATCGGAACACTCGGCATGATCATCAACTTCATCGTGGCCCTCGTGGTGTCGAACATGACGCCGCCGCCGCCCGACGAAGTTCAGCAGATCGTCGAGGACATTCGCGTGCCCAAGGGGGCTGGTGCTGCCAGTGCTCACTAGAGCGGCGAGATAGAAAAGGGAGAGATAGAGATGAAGCTACTGAAGCGAGCCGCCTTGGTTGCGGTCATGACTTGTTTTGCCATGCCGGCCTTTGCCCAGGGCTCGGACATCTATGGCAAAGGTATGAGGATCGACCTCGGGGACGACAAAGAGAAGACCAGATACATCCGCTTCATTACCTGGGTTCAGGCCTGGGCGAGAGGGCAAGAGGTAGGTGCGCCTTCACCTGGCGTGGACAACGTCTCTCAGGGTGACATCCTGATCCGCCGCGCCCGACTGCTGACCTACAGCCAGCTCACCAAGGACATCCTGGTGATGTTTCACGCCGGCATCAACAACATGAACTTCACCAACTTCCGAAATGACGGGAGCAACGGTGACTTCTACGTTCACGATGCTTGGGCCGAGTACACGCCGATTCGAAGCGACATACTCGAGCTCAGCACCGGCATGGGCCTCCACTACTGGAACGGGCCCGTTCGTCAGTCGAGTGCGTCGACCCTCAACTTCCTCACCCTCGATGCACCCATCAGCAACTGGCCGCTCATCGAGGTTCAGGATCAGTTCGCCCGTCAGCTTGGTTTCTACATCAAAGGCAAGGCCCTCAGTAAGCTCATCGACTACCGGATGGCGATCAATCGACCTCTGAACAGTAGCAACGCTCTCGATGGTGTCGGTGCGCCGGGGCCGGGCCAGGCCGCCTTCAACGCTGGCCAGCCGAGCAACTGGGGCACGCAGGGCTACGTGAACGTCCAGCTGTTCGACAAGGAGTCCAACTTGCTCCCCTACTTCGTGGGCACTTACCTCGGGAAGAAGCGCGTCTTCAACATCGGTGCCGGCTGGAACCATCAGAAGAACGTCTCCAGCAGCATCAACGTCGACGGCGATACCGACACCCACGATCTCAACATCTTCGGTGGTGACGTCTTCTTCGATTCGCCCCTCGGGCCTGGTGCCCTCACCCTCTACACCTCGGTGTATTACGCGGACTTCGGTCCCAACATCGTCCGGAACATCGGCATCTCCAGCGTCTTCGGGACCGGCTTCCCGACGACCGGTACCGGGCTGGTGGCCGTACTGGAGACGGGCTACGCCTTCTCGGCTGGACCCCTTTCTCTGACCGAGGAGTCCATGATTCAGCCCTACTACCGAATCCAGCTCGGGGTGTTCGACGCCTTCGACGACGTGAGCCCGGTGGTCGAGGCCGGCTTCAACTATTTCCTCCACGGCCACCATGCGAAGTTCACCCTTCACTGGAGAGCCCGACCCGTTCACACGGGATCGGCCACGATCTTTGAGGGCGGCGAGTTCATCACTACGGGCGGTAGCTTGGAGGGCTTCCTCAACGAAGTCATCGCGCAGGTGCAGGTGTACCTGTAGCACCTGGAATCGTACTTGAGGGCGGGGTCAGCGCCTCGCCCTCTGGCACCTTCCAATCGACCAGCAGCTGGTCGATCGCTCGCCAGCCGCCCTTCCACCAAACTTGACGTAGGTTCTTCCGTGTTCGAGCGGGCAAGGTGCCCATGCCGACGCCGATGGCCACCCAGCGCCCGCCGTAGGGGACCAAGAACAGCAGCACCTCCTCGCCCACTTGATAGTCGTACAGTCCGTCGGCCCAGGTTCGAAGACCTTCGGCTTCGCCCCCGGCCCGCTGCACGAGGATGGGCCCCCGGTGCTCGCCCTTCAGAATCTGAATAGGCTTTAGGGTAATCTCGGAGACCACCCCTGAGCGCTCGGCCGGGCGCCAGCTTCGGACCGATGCGACCTGCGCCAAGGCGACGAGGCGGCTGCCGTCGAAGCGCTGTTGAAGGTCCAGGGGCTGGACGGTGGTCGCCGCTGCAGGGCAGGTGAGAGCCATCGCGAGACAGGAAAAAGACAGGATGCGCACGCACCGCCATGATATCCCTTTCTGGTGCGGCGCGCCTTCCCGCTCCTGCTGCTCCTGTCCTGTGCGCACGGCTCCCCCCCGACCGAGGGCACGACCCAGCTGGAACTCCTTTCATTCAACGACTTCCACGGACGGCTCTTTTCTGACGCATCGGGCCAAGGCGGGGCGGCCGCCATGGCCGCGGCCATCAAGCGGATGAGAACCGACGCGTCGCTCCTGGTCTCGGCCGGTGACCTCGTCGGGGCCAGCCCCTTGGTCTCGAGCCATTTCCACGACGAGCCCACCATCCAGGTCATGAACGAAATCGGTCTCGACATGCTCGGGGTGGGGAACCACGAGTTCGACGAGGGCCTGGCCGAACTCCTTCGGCTGCAGCGAGGTGGGGCGCACCCGAGCCTGGAAGGGACCAAGCGCGGCTTTGGCGGAAGCCAGTTCCGCTACCTGAGCACCAACACGCTCGACGCCGAGGGTGAACTCGTGTTCGAGCCCTACCACATCGTCGACGTCGACGGTGTCCAGGTCGCTTTTCTAGCCGCCACCCTCGAGGGCACGAAGGATATCGTCCCGCCGGTTCTGGGCGACGTGGAGTTCCTCGACGAAGCGGACTCCATCACACAGTGGGTCGACGTCCTCAAGGAGCGGGGCGTCGAGGCCTTCGTTGTACTCCTCCACGAAGGCGGCTGGCACGAAGGGGGACCAAACGAATGCGACCGCCTTTACGGACCCGTCGTCGACGTCGTAGACCGGCTTCCTCAGGAGATTGACGTGGTCCTGGCTGCACACACCCAGCAGACCTTCGTGTGTCCTAGAGAGGACCTACTGCTGGCGAGCGGCGGCGGCTACGGCCGATGGATCACGCGGGTAAAGCTCGAACTCTCGAAGGCGACGGGAGACGTCGTGTCCGCCCGGGCCGAGAACGTTCCGGTTCTGGCCAAAGACGGCGAAGACCCGCGGGTGGCGGCCATCGTCCAGAGCTACGCCGAGCGGGTCGAACCCATCGCCGCCCGAGGCGTAGGGCTCATTGCCGCACCCATCCGACGAGATCCCATCCGCACGGGCGAGTCTCCTTTGGGTTCGGTCATCGCCGATGCTCAACGAGCCGCAACCAAGGCCGACCTCGCCTTCATGAATCTGGGTGGTATCCGAGACGACCTCGGTTTGGAGAAGGACGCCGTGACTTACGGCGACTTGTTCCGCATTCAACCCTTCGACAACCGTCTCGTGACCAAAGAGTACACCGGCCGAGAGATCCTTCAGATACTGGAGGCCCAGTGGGGCGGGACCAACGAGCACGGGCTCTTCCAGGTCTCCGAGACCTTGACCTACTGCTACCGACCCAACGGCATGCCAGGGGCGAAGATCGAGGCCGCCTCGGTCAAGGTGCGGGGACGTCAGCTCGAGCCCGACGCCACCTACGTCGTCGCGCTCAATTCCTACCTGGCCCAAAAGCCGCCCTTCGACCGTGGTCGGGGAGCGGTGGTGCACGGCAAGGACGTGGATGCCTTGGTCGACTACGTCCGGACGCGCACGCCTCTGTCGCCGCCGGCGATTGGCCGCATTTGTCGACAGGACGGGAACACGGCACCGGCCGGCCCAGGCTGAGTAGCGTCAATCCAGGGGAGCAAAGAGCTCGAACTCCATGGCCCCGGTGTTGCCACCGCTCGTTTCCACGGCGTCGAAGCGAACCTGTCGACCCAGCGCATCGATTTCGAACTCGTAGCGCTGGTCAGGGTTCGGGGTCGCAAAGGGGCCGAAGCTCTCTCCGCCGATCTGAAGCTCGAAGGAGCGAATGATGGACGTGCCGTCCGTCATCTGCCGACTTTGAAAGCCCACGCGCTGAATTCGTCGGGGCTGACCGAGGTCCAGCTCGAAGGCCGCCTCGTCACCATCGAAATGGGTGGACCACGCGCTGCGCATATCGCCGTCCAGGGCCTTATGGAGCCCGAAGCCGCTGTCCAGGTCCTCGCTGGGGCCAAAGTTGCTGGACACCATGGCCACCGTGGTCCCGTGGTCGCGGCTCGCGACGTTCACGAGGGTGCCAGGTACGAGAGTCGGGGACGCGTCCTCGGGGCGCGTCCGGAAGCTCAGGGTCTCGGAGAGATAAACGAATCCGCTACGGTCCTCGGCCCGGGCCCGAACGTAATACTCGGTATCCGGGTCGAGGCCGACCAGAGGAACCTCGTGGTCGAACGCATACGGATTGTCGGGGTCCATGTTCGGGTCGAGGAAAGTCTGGTCGAGGACTGCAGGGCTCAGTCCCAGCTCGGCTTCGCAGCTCGTCTCGAGGGCGGTCGTGAAACGAAGAAAGGCCCCTCGGTCATCCACTTCTTCTAGGCGAAGGGGTGAGAACATGTCGCCCTGGAAGGGCTCGGCTTCCTCGCCGCAGCCCGTCAGGAGGACGAAGGGAAGCAGCAGTCTACTGACGTGCACATCGTCAGGCTGCCAGCTGGCGGAGCATTCGCCAAGCGTGAGTCAAAGATCGGCGACGTTGACCACCCCCATGGAGTTGGCGGTCCGGTGCCGCAAGGTCCGGGGCGTGCCGTCCTCGGGCCGAACGATCTGGATCGTGGAAATCCCGAGTGAGGAGGCCGCATCCAGCTCCGCTTCGCTGTCGCTCAGAAAGGTGACCTCCCGAGGGCCATAGCCCACCTCGGCTAAGATGCGCCCGTAGCTCTCGGGCTCGATCTTCTTCCCCACCGTAGTGTCGAAGTGATGCTTGAAGAGGTCGGTCAGGTCGCCGACCTCCGAGTACTTGAACATGAGCTTCTGGGCGGCCACCGAGCCTGAGCTGTAGACTCCCAGCGCCAGTCCTGCGTCGCGCCAAGTCCGGAGCGCGATCGGAGTGTCGGCGTACATGTGGGCCCGGAGGCTTCCGTCTTCGTAGCCCACCCGCCACACCATCCCTTGGAGGGTCTTGAGGGGCGTGGCCTTCCGGTCTTCGTCCAGCCACTCAAGGAGCTTGTCGATCGCCTTCTCCACGTCATCGTCGACGAGGGCCAGCTGACTCCGCACCAGGCGCTCGTCTGCGTGGGCCCGGACGTAGTCGGGCAGGCGCTCCCGGCTGTATGGGAAGAGGGTCTTCTTCACGAAGTCGATGGAGGAGGTGGTGCCCTCGATGTCGACCAGGACGAATCGGATGGCCATCGTACTCAGCCCTACACCGGGGCGCGCCGGCTCCCAAATGACCGAGAGAAAGCCTGCGGAAAAGCTGGTGCATACCGAGCAGCCCCCCCTAATGGGTGCTACGGTTCCGCCGCATGAGCGCCCTTCTATGTGTCGGCCTCGCTCTCGGAAGCGTCGGCTCCGTGAGCTCCTTCCGGGAGGCTCTGGATGCGGTTCGAGAAGCAGGCCCTCAACGACGTTCGGCCATCGCCTATCTGAACGCCAAAGGCCGCAAGGGACTGTGGGCGCTCAACGGTGCTGCCAAGAAGGTGGACGGCCCGGAGCAGGTTCGGCTGGTGGCCGCCATGGGCGAGCTGAGTACCGAGGGGGCCGAGTGGGCGCTCCGCTCGGCTTGGCAAGACGAGGACCCGGATGCCAAGGAGGGGGCGCTTTTAGGCTTCGGGCGACTGGGTGGGGCCCTGGCCGAAGGCGTGCTCATCGAGGCGCTCCAGGGCGATCCCGTCTACTTGCAGGTGGCGGCCGAGGCGGCCGCCCAGCAGGCCGAGCCCATGCGTTCGGCATTGATGGAACTCATCCGCGACCCTGCGGACCGGGCGGCCGGCCTGACCGTCGCCCTGGTGGCGCGGGACCCGGTCTTGACGTCCACCGGATTGACCCTGGGACTCAACGACCAGCGCCCCCAGGTTCAGGTGCTGGCGATTCGGCTGGCGGCGCAGGCCAAGCGAAGCGGCAGCGCGGCCTCGGTCGCGGGACTCATCGCCTCGCCCCACCCCGAGGTCGCTCGTGCGGCCGTCGAGGCGACGGCGGCCTTGGGGGCCCGGGGCAGCCGGGACCGGTTGAGTGAGGTTCTGGCCGGGGGCGACCATGATCCCCAGGTAGAAGACCTCGCTTTCGATGCCTTGCGAAGAGAGAAGGCCTGGGAAGACCTATTTACGGGTCTGGGGCGCCGGCCCGACGGGCCCCAGTACGTGGCTCGCCGCCTTCGAATGGCCGAGCCGGCCGAGGGGGAAGCAACGGCTTGGGTCGAGGGCCTCGACCGCACTTCAGTTCGGGAGCGCCGGGTGGCCGAGGGGGCTGTGACCGGCCTCGGGTCCCGAGCTCGTCCTGCCTTGGTGGCCGCCTTGGGGGCCCCTTCCCCATCCCTTCGGCGCCGGGCCCTGGTCGAACTTCGCCGAGGCGAAGATCCCGAGACCTTAGAGCGAGAGCTGGAAGCCGCCCTTCGGACCGGCGAAGACGAAGTCAGGGCGGGGGCCGCGGGGGCGCTCATCGCCATCGAGGGTCTTCCCGCGGCTTCCGGTCGACTCGAGCTGCTCCGCGACGAGTCGGGGCGGGTCCAGCGCGCCGCGGCACGGGCACTGGCTCAGCTCCCGAGTGAATCCATGGACGCCCAGCTTTCGGCAATGGTCCCTGAGCTCTCGGTCGAGGCCCAGAGCGGCCTGCTGGAGGGCGCTCGGGTCCGCAAGGACCCGGCCTTCGTGGAGCTGCTCGCCCAACGCTTGCTCGTCTCGGAGGATCCCGGTGTGCGGCGCTTGGCCCTGGAGAGCCTTCACCCGGCCCGGACCGAGCCCACGCTTCGCCAGCTCGTGGACCACGTTCGAACGGCACCTCTGGACGAGAAGATCCTCGCCATGGAGGCCATCGGCGCCAGCAGCCTTCCCAGCGCGGGCGACCTTCTGGTCAGCCTCGTCACCGACGTCGACCCTGAAGTCCGCAAGGCAGCCCTCGCCTACGTCGAACGACTATGAGTCTTGGGGCCCCGGTCCCGGGCGAAGCCGGGCCCACCCCTCTACGCTCGCTCCCTCCGACAAACGCTTCGCGTTTTCCTACGTCCGCTCACTGCGCGCGCAGAGGACCTCTACGCGGTCCCCTGCGCTTTGCGGGTGTTGGGGGCCCGGTCCCGGCGAAGCCGGGCCCACCCCTCTACGTTCGCTCCCTCCGACAAACGCTTCGCGTTTTCCTACGTCCGCTCACTGCGCGCGCAGAGGACCTCTACGCGGTCCCCTGCGCTTTGCGGCCCCCAGGATACTGAACGAGTTCGATGAGGACCCCTTCTCCGCCATGGGGTGCGGCGTCGTTGCCCTTGGGGTGGATGAAGCAGACGTCGTGGCCGGCGGCACCTGTGCGGATGCCGCCGGGGGTGAAGCGGACGCCCTGGGCGCTCAGCCACTCGACTGCCTTCGGGAGGTCGTCGACCCAGAGACCGATGTGGTTGAGAGGGGGCTGGTCGACCTGAGGCTTCTTGTTCGGATCCAGCGGCGTCATGAGGTCGATTTCGACCTTGGTGTCACCATCTCCGACTTCGAGAATCAGCTCTCGGACGTTCTCCGTTTCGCTCTCGTAGCGCGAGGACTCGGGGACCCCCAAGAGATCTACCCAAAGGGAACGAAGTCGGTCGAGGTCGGGGTGACCAACCGCGACCTGCTGAAGGCCGAGGATTCGAAATGGGCGCGCCATCACGTCGAGGATGACGCCCCTCGGACTGCAACGGAAGCTTGTTCCTCCGCGGGCATTGTGTTTCTCCCCCTGCGATGCAGGCACGTGGCTTCCAGACGGTGGTGGTTGGCGCCGGGACTGCCGGCGCCGTCGTCGCGAGCCGACTCAGTGAAGACGGGGGCCAAGAGGTCTTGCTCCTCGAGGCAGGGCCGGACTACGGGCCGACCCGAGCCATCCCCAAGGATCTTGCCGATGGGGCTCGGAACTCGCTTTTCATGCACGACTGGGGACTGAGACACCGACCGACCAAGTCGCATTTCAAGTTTCGGTACCCGCGAGGTCGCGTCATGGGCGGCTCCTCGGCCGTGAACACCTGCATCGCCCTTCGAGGTCGACCCGAAGACTTCGAAGAGTGGGCGAGCTTCGATCTGCCCGAGTGGCGCTGGGAGCACTGCCTGCCCTACTTCAAGAAGCTGGAGAAGGACCTCGACTTTGACGACGACTTCCACGGAAAGGATGGGCCTCTTCCCATCCGTCGCCATACACCGGACGAACTCGTTCCCTGGCAGGCGGGTTTCATGGAAGGCTGCGACAAGCTCGGCCAACCGAAATGCCCCGACCACAACCACCCGAGCGACTACGGGTACGGCCCCCACGCGATGAACAAGATCGAGGGTCGTCGCATCAACGCGGCCGAGGCCTACCTTCCGGCCAGCGTTCGCGCCCGCCCCAACCTTCGCGTCATGGGCGAAGCTCTGGTCCGTCGCATCCTCTTCAGAGGACGCAAGGTCGTCGGCCTGGAGTTCGAGCGCTTCGGCAAGATCGAAACCGTGTCCACGGACCGCGTGGTGCTGGCCGCCGGCGCCATCGCGACACCCGGTCTCCTCCTCCGTTCGGGAGTGGGGCCCAAGCGAGAGCTGGAGCGCCTCGGGGTCGAGCCGGTCGCCGACAACAAGGGTGTAGCCAGCCGTCTGTTCGATCACCCGGGTTCGGCCCTGATGTTCATCGCTCGACCCGGGATCTCGAAGAAAGAGGACCCCCTCATCCAAACCCTGCTGCGCTTCAAGGCCTCCGTTGGCGCCCCCTGGGACGACATGCAGGTCCAGCCTGCTTCGACCATGCCCCTAAAGTTCATGGCGGGCTATGGACTCGGCATCCTCGTTCCGCTCTGTAAGCCACGCAGCGTGGGTTCCATTCATTGGACCTCTGCCGACCCCAAGGCGAAGCCCGTGATTCGGTCACGCTTCTTCGATGATCCTGTGGACCTGGATCAGATGGTAGAGGGGCTCCAGATGGGTCTGGAGGTCTACCAGGCCTCGTCGATGCGGGACATGGGATCGCCCTTCCTGCCTCGTCGGAGCAGCTGGACGAAAGAGGGCCTGGCCGAGCACGCCCGTAAGGTGTGCGACTCCGGATATCACCCCTGCGGGACGGTCCCGATGGGTCCGGAGTCTTGGGCGGCCTGCGATTCCCATGGTCGAGTTCGAGGCGTGGACGGTTTGGTGGTTGCAGACGCCAGCCTGATGCCCACAATCACCAGCAGCAATACCAACGTCACCATCTTCATGATGGGCGAACGCATCGCCGATTGGATCAAGGCTGGCGAAGCCTGAGCTCCGATCATTTAATGACGACGAATCACTGAGGGGCCCACTCTCGGATCCGAACTGCTAGGCTCGTACGGTGCGTCGGGCCCCGCTGCTGTTGTTGAGCCTGGCCGCCTGCACCGGACGATCGGGTCCGACGGGTCTGGCCAGCGACTGCCTGGATGATGCGAGCTGTCTTTGCGTGAGCGGCGACGACTGTCCGCCCGGCCTGTCCTGCGTCGACGGTCGCTGTGCTGACCTGAGCCAGGTGACGGGCCCGGCGAGCTTCGGGACCATCTGCCAGGAGGACGAGGACTGCCGCAGCGGCTTGTGCGCGCCGTCGGGGGACGGAAGCTACGGACGCTGCACCGTGAGCTGCGAGGTCGGCTGCCCCGGAGGGACGCGCTGCGGCTTCGACGGAACACGCTTTCTCTGCGTTGAAGATCGCTTCAGCCTTTGCCTTCTCTGCCAAGACGACTTGGATTGCCATCCAGCCGGGACCGATCGCTGCGTAGACGGTCGGTGTGCCCAAGGCTGTCCCGAGGGCGGATGTCCAGAAGGCTACGCGTGCGGCGAGGCTAGCCAGTGCATCCCCCTCGACGGCGATTGCTCATGTCGGCCCGGGAGCGCAGATCGACAGCAGGCCTGCCGCGATGGGACCGGGGCCTGCTTGGGCAGGCAGACTTGCGGCGTCGGCGGAGGACTGGGGGCCTGCGACGCGCCCGCCCCTGCAGCCGAAGTCTGTAGCGGCGCGGACGAGGACTGCGACGGCCGGGTCGACGAGGAGGACCCGGACCTCGACACCGCGCCCGCTCCCGGTTACCCGGCTTGTCAAATCGGGGTTGCGTCGGGCTGCGAGGGGAGCTGGAGCTGTCGCGACGAAGGCGAAGGCTTTGCCTTCGCCTGCGTGCCGCGAGCCCCCGAGATGGAACGCTGCGACGGCCTCGACAACGACTGTAGCGGGGGCGTGGACGAGCCCTTCCGAAATCCCGACGGCGTCTACGACCAGCCCGAGCATTGCGGTGGATGTGGCAACGACTGTCGCAGCGTTCTCAGCGATCTCGCCGTAGATGAGATGGGCGAGGTGCGGACGGACGCCGCTGTCTGTGATCTCGGGGTCTGCCGCCCCTCCGTTTGCCGACCTGGCTTCACGCCCTTTCCCGAGGGGCAGGCAGTGGCCTGCGTTCCCGCGGCCACGGTGCAGTGCCAGGCTTGTGGCGACGACGACGACTGTCGCTTTGCCGACAACCGCTGTCTGGATCAGGGCGCCCTCGAGGGCGGGGCCTGCGCCCAGGCCTGCGGAGTCGATGCGCCCTACCCGGGCTGCACCGGCGCCGAAGGTGTTCAGGACTGCTGCCCGGGGGGTTTTCTTTGCACCGGCGGTCTATGTCGTCCCAGCAGTGGCTCCTGCGGATGCACACAGGACCGTTTGGGCGCCACGCGACCCTGCTTCGTGTCTTTGGGCGATGGCGCCTGTCTGGGGCAGGAGTTGTGTCAGCTCGGTTCGGGGGGACCCGAGTGGTCGAGCTGCACCGCCGACGAGACTTCGGCCGAGGTTTGCGACGGGGCCGACAACGACTGCGACGGCGTGGTGGACGACCCGTTTTTCGACCGCCAGGGCACCGGAACCTACGACGTGGACGCTCACTGCGGCCGCTGCTTCAGCAGCTGCCTAGAGCTGCCCAACGCCGATGGCATCTGCGCGGCCGGTCCCGGAGGGCCAAGCTGCGCCATCGACCGCTGTCGGAGCGAACGATTCGTGGGCGCGGCCCTTTGTCGGCTCGACACCGATTGTTCGCCGGGCTTTCGCTGCGACAGTCGCCACTTCATGTGCGTGCGGAGTTGCTCGAACGACGGCCAATGCCCGGACGGCGCCTGCGTCGACGGACGATGTGGACGCCCCTGCGACGGAGACCTCGACTGTCCTGAAGACGGGATCAGCTGCGTAGATGGAGTCTGCGGGCGTCGCTTCGACTACGTCGACCTGGATGGGGCGGTCAGCGATGGCTGCGAGTGTCCGGCCGAAGACAACGGCGAGGACCTTCCGGATATCTTCGACGCTTTCCCTGTCGCGGGCGTCCCCAGCCGAGACGCCAACTGCGACGGTGTGGACGGGGTTGGGGCCCGGGCTCTCTTCGTTTCGGCGGCCTCGGCTTCATCCCGGGGTACCCGCATTGAGCCCTTCCGGACCCTGGCCGAAGCAATGGCGGCCTTCGACCCGGCTCGCCACGACTACGTACTGGTGGCGGCCGGTACCTACGTGGAGGCCGTTCGTATTACGGCGCCCATCTCTTTCTACGGAGGCTACGCACCGGACTTTCTGAGCCGCGACGTCGCGAGTTTCCCTTCCACCATCGCCCCCTTGACCGAGCAGTTGACCGGTTCCGCTTCGCTCGAAGTCGTCGACCCCGACGGTCCGGTCACGGTGGCCGGCTTCATCATCGAGGGCGTAGACCGTGGACGCCGAGCGGGGGCTGGGGGCAATGGGGCCAACAGTGAAGCAGTATCGATGGTTCGAGTGGACGGCCGCGTCCGCCTCGTCAACAGCGTCATTCGGGCCGGTCGAGGTCAAGACGGCGGAACGGGAGTTCGAGGAAGTGAGGGCGCGGGTGGTGTTCGGGGCGGGGATGGCCGAGACGCCCGCGAGTGTGGGACTCCGGGCTGTCAGGCCGAGATCAACCGGGGGGGTGAAGCGGGAGTGGCGAGCTGCGGCGCCGGTGGTCGCGACGGCGCCGACGCCAATCCTGCTCTCCCCCAACAAGCCTATTCTGGGGCCGGTCTTGACGGTCAAGGCGGCGTCAACGCTCGCTACCGCAACAACCTGAACCCCGGATTCGAGGACCTCTGCAAGTACGATTGCATCATCGCCGGCAACCTCGAGGGGGGAGACGCCCTGGACGGTGACAGCGGCAGTACGGGAACGGGGGGCGCTGGCTGTTCGGATTCTCTGGGGCGCTTCGTGGCCGGCGCCTGGACTCCCGAGGCAAGCTTTCCCGGTTCCTCTGGGTCGGCTGGCCAAGGCGGCGGCGGGGGAGGCGCCGGGGGCTGCGTCATCAATCAGAACGGCGTGGGCTGCTCGATCGGGAATCGAGTGGGGGACCTCGGCGCGTCGGGCGGAGGCGGGGGATCGGGCGGCTGCGGCGGAGAAGGGGGGCGTCGGGGCGGAAGCGGCGGTGCCTCTTTCGGCATTGTGGTGGATATCTTCCCTTCAGACTCTCCCCCAGTCATCAGGGGCAATCGGATCATCCTGGGGATCGGCGGCGACGGCGGCGACGGCGGCGATGGAGGCGGGGGCGGCGGTGGTGGCCCTGGCGGCGCGGGCGGTATCGCCCAGTCCCCTTCCTGGTGCGCGGGCTACGGAGGTGCCGGCGGTCGAGGCGGTAGCGGCGGAAGCGGGGGCGGCGGAGGCGCCGGGTGTGGCGGCTTGGCCTTTGGCCTGGTGGGTCTGGCGGCAGAGGACTTCGCCGCCGACAACGACTTCGTGGGCCAGGCCCGGGCTGGTCTGGGAGGACGAGGTGGACAATCCGGAAGCGTCGGTACCACCGGCGAGGACGGGGCTGATGGTCTGGCCGGTCCCTGGAGGAACCTGTAGATGACCGGCCATTGGGCATCCTGGGCCGGCTTGGCCTTCGCGCTGGGCTCGACCCTGCTCGCCTGCGGACGCACGCCTCTCGAGGTCGAGCCCTGCGTGGACGAGGTGTGTCCCTGCGTCTTCGATGAGGACTGTCCGTCCGACGAGTTCGTCTGCATCGACAACCAGTGTGTCCTTCGGGCCGACGTCCGGGACTGCCTGGAGCGCGGCGCCAGCGAAGAGGTTTGCAACGGTCGAGACGACGACTGCGATGGCCTCATCGACGACGGCCTGGTGGCTAGGGCCTGCGAAGTCGAACAGGGGGCGCTCGTCTGTTCGGGCACTGAGCTCTGCGAGGGCGAGCGAGGCTGGGTCTGCGATGCGCCGGCGCCGAGCGAGGAAATTTGCGATGGCATCGACAATGACTGTGACGGCGAGGCCGATGAGGGCTTCGTCGACGAGCAAGGCCGCTACAGCCAGGTGGCCCACTGCGGAGGCTGCGGTCGAGACTGCACCGCCCTCATTCCCGGAGCGGTCGAGCTGGAGTGCCGAGACGAAGGATCTTGTACGGCTCTCTCTTGCGTCGACGGTCGGGTGCCGGCCCTCGACGGATCCCAGTGTCTGTTGCGACAGGATGGGCTCTGCGAGGCCTGCGGCGCCGGCAGCGATTGCCCACTTCCGGGAAGCGCCTGCCTGGATCTAGGAGAGGGTGAGTTCGCCTGCGGTCGCGCTTGTGGTCCGGCCGGTGATCCGGACGGCGACCTCGGCCCCTGCCCCGAAGGCTTCGACTGCATCTCCGGTCAGTGCCGTCCCAGCTCCGGCACCTGTCGCTGTGGTCCCGGCTCGGAAGGAGCGGTCCGGGCTTGCGCTGTCGACGTATGCGGGGGCTTCGAGGTCTGCGAAGCAGGCCCGAGCGGCTTCGCCTGGTCGAGCTGTGACATCAGCGCCAACATCGAGACCTGCGACGCTTTGGACAACGACTGCGACGGGAGAGTGGACGAGGACTTTCGGGACGACGACGGGCGCTACGTATCGGATCAACACTGCGGAGCCTGTAACTCGGACTGTACGACTCGCTTCACAGTTGAAGACCATGCACTCGGCGCATGCGGCTTCGACGACGGCCGCCCCGAATGCGTCATCGCAGCGTGCGCCCGAGAGACGGTGGAGGGCGTCGATTTCGAGTTCGTAGACCTGAATGGATTGATCGATGATGGCTGTGAGTGTCGTCGACGGGTCGGGGTCCAGGTCGATGCACCCGACGTGTTCGATGCTTTCCCAGACCTGGGGACCGCCTTCGACGACGCGGACTGCGACGGTGTCGATGGCGATCGAGAGCGTGCCGTTTTCGTGTCGGCTTCGGCACCGGCCGGCGGAGACGGGAGCCAGGGCGCGCCGCTTCGGGACCTGTCGGCGGGCTTGAGTGCGCTTCGGCAAGGCCAGGGTGACTACGTCTTGGTCGCCGAAGGCGTCTATGATGGTGGTGCTCAGCCTTGGACCCTCAGTGGAGGCGACCGACTCTTCGGGGGCTACTCGACCGACTTCTTGCGTCGCGATGTGGTCCGCTTTGCGACCGCTCTCGTGGCGGCCAGCGAAGTGGCGGTGCGCGTCAGTCCCAGTGACGACGGACGAGTTTTGGACCTGGTGGGTTTTCGCATCCAGGGCGTGGCGTGGTCCGGTGCCGCAGGCCCGGGGGGAGACGGTCGGAACTCGGTAGCACTCCTCGTAGAGGGTGCGGACGAGAGCTTGCGCGTTGCCAACAACCTCATCGTTGCCGGCCAGGGCGAAGATGGGGCCCGAGGATCGTCGGGCTTCGACGGGGGGAATGGTCGCTCGGGTCGAGCCGGCATCGACCAGAGTCAACAATTCGCCCCCTGCACAAACGCCTTCACGACAGGGGGACAGGGTGGCCTCAACGCGAGCTGCGCCGTTGCAAACGGTCGGGACGGTGGTGATGCCGGCTGCCCGAGCTTTGACTTCGGAACCAACCCCGTTCGGGGCGGCCAGGCCGAGTTCCAGTCTCCAGTAGGTGGAGATGGTCTGGGTGGTTTTCACTGGAGCTACGACGACATAAGCGGTCCAGGCTGCAACCACATCACCGAGTCCGGCTTTCCTTCGGACTTTCAATCCAACAACGGTCAGGACGGCGCCGATGGGTCCGATGGCGGTCGGGGAAGTGACGGAGAGGGCTGCCGAGGATTGTTCTCAGCCGTCGAGGTGGGCACCCGACTGCTGGCTCCGACTCGAGGCAGCTCAGGTCGAAGCGGCGACGCCGGTGGAGGCGGCGGTGGCGGTGGAGCTGGCGGCGGAACGGCGGCCTTCCCCGCCGGCGGATGTCCACGCTTCGACCTTGGAAGTACGGGCGGTGGTGGTGGTGCCGGTGGTTGCGGCGGCGAGCCGGGCGGGGCCGGTGGGCCAGGCGGTCTGGCTGTCAGCCTAGCTCTCCGCACACCGTCGACGCTCGGGGGGGTGTTTGGGAATCGGCTCCTCCGCGGCGTTGGTGGTGCAGGAGGCAGCGGCGGCCGAGGCGGTGAAGGCGGTGTCGGAGGGCTGGGCGGAAGCGGTGGCCTGCCGACCTCCTTTGCCGGCTCCACTGGAGGACTGGGAGGCGATGGCGGAAACGGCGGGCCCGGCGGGACGGGCGGAGGTGGATGTGGAGGCTCCTCCATCGGTCGCCTCATCTTTGGCGACGCGTCTCTGCCTCCGACGGCTCTGCCGCCGGTCAACGCGGGGGCCGAGCTGGCGGGTCGAGGAGGCAGCGCCGACGCGCCTGAGGGCGAGGGCCAGGACGGCGAGGACTTCGAGCTTCTCCGGCTCGCCAGCTGTCAGAGCGACGACGACTGCGTGGGAGGCTGTTCCCAGGGCTTCTGTCTCCCCTAGCTCTCATATCCGAAGTCTCTCGGCTGGCTTTTCGTTTCGTCCCTCGCTGAGGCCGTGCAGGCTTGTCCCATGAAGGTCTTGGTGCAGGGCGCATCCCGGGGCATCGGGCTCGAATTCGTCCGGCAGCTCCTGGATCGGGGTGAGGAGGTCATCGCCACGGCGAGGGCTCCCGACGCCTCGGATGGTCTAGCTCGGTTGGCGAACCGACGGCTCCGCCTGGAGCGCCTCGATGTGACCGAGGAAGCGGATATCGCGCGCGTCGCCCAGGGGGTGGCCGACCGGGAAGGCCGCCTGGACATCCTCCTCAACGTGACGGGGATCCTTCATGGTCCAGGCATGAGACCCGAGAGAAGGCTCGAGGATCTGAGGCCCGAAAGTCTTCAGAAGGCCTTTGCCGTGAACGCCATCGGCCCCGCGCTCATGGGCAAGCACTTCCGAGACCTTCTTTGCCATGGCGAGCGAGCCGTCTTCGCCAGCCTCTCGGCCCGCATCGGAAGCATCGCCGACAACGGTCTCGGCGGCTGGTACGCCTATCGTGCCTCCAAGGCTGCCCAGAATCAGTTCCTGAGAACCATGGCTCACGAGTTTCGGCGCAAGAGCCCCGAAGCCATCGTGGTTGCGCTCCACCCGGGTACCGTCGACACCGAACTGTCCAAGCCCTTTCAGCGCTCGGTTCCGAAGCACGGTCTCTTCACCGTCGAGCGCGCCGCCCAGCAGCTCCTCGAGATCGTCGACTCCCTTCGACCCAAGGAGAGTGGGGCCTTCTTCGCCTGGGACCGCCAACCCATCCCTTGGTGACTCCAGTATGGGTCCTCTCGAAGGCACCGTGCAGGGTCGAAATGTAGAGTAGACCGAGCTACGTCAGGGCGACATCTACGAGGTCTTCGTCGCACCGCGCCCTTGCAGTCGTTGTTCAAGGCCCAAGTCGCTTGAATTCGAAGCCTCGGTGAGGCGAGCGACGCCCACGCAAATTGATCTACCCAGCAAATCAAGTCATATGAAGTGGCATGGGGGAGCGCACGATCATCAATGTCTCGACGGATGGCGGTCCTTGGCTCAGCGGTCGCATGTCGCCTGGTCTACCTACGCGCTTTCTCGCGTTCGGGGCTGTTCCCAAGTCTCCCGTCGAGAAGGCAATCGGCGTGAAGAGTCTTCTGAAATACAAGGCCAGCTTTGACGCTGCTGTAGCTTCCAAGGCCGAGAAGGCCAGCATTGTCGTCAGTCATTTGCCCACGATGTCGGTCAAGGTCGCGCCCTTCCTTCGGGCGCTGTCGCCGCAGAGGCCCACGCATCATCTTGCGTTTTCCTGGAACTTTACGGAGCTTCCAAAAGGACTTCGACTTGAAATGTTCAAGTCCGTTGTCGGATTCATAGATGGATTCGTCGTATATTCGACATTTGAGATCGATCTTTACTCCGAATATTTCGGTATCGATCGTGAGAAGATTCACTTTCTGCACTGGACGCGGCGATACGTGCATCAGACAGACGAGAATCGGATCGAGGACTACGTCTTGGCCGTTGGTCGAAGCGGTCGTGACTACGCCACGTTCATGGATGCGATGCGTCTGCTTCCTGGAATCCGAGCCATCGTCGTCGCTTCTAAAGATAACCTACAGGGGCTAGAGATACCCAAGAATGTAGAGGTGAGAACCGACATTCCTTTCGAGGAGGTTCGTCGGCTTGTGAACTCGGCCCGGATCAGCGTGATCCCGCTGAAGCGGGCCGATGCGCCACTCGGCCACGGCGCGCTGGTCCTTGGTATGTTCGCCAGGCGACCCATGGTCGTCTCTCGTTCTCCAGCTTTTGATGACTATGTGACAGAAGGCGAGTCATGCCTGATGTTTGGGAGCGCCCAAGAGTTGGCTGACTCGGTCGACAAGCTGTGGTCGGATCGCTCGGCCGCGGAAGAGATGGGTCTAAGGGCCTTCGACTTTGCGATGGCTCACTGCCGTGAGATTCACGCGGTGGAGTGGTTTGAGAGATACTTGGCCGGACTTCCCACCCAGTGACCGTCAGCTTGGTTTGGCTTCGGGGACGTAGCGTAGGCCAACCGTGCCGCCGACGGTCAGATCTTCGGTCAGGAAGTTGAGCTGGCCGAAGGCCTTGATGGGCCCGAGGTGGATTTGGACGCCGGTGATGATCCTGAAGAGGGCCTGGGTCGGCTCGCTTTGGTCATTGGCAGAGATGGAGACTGTTCCGATCTCTTCCTCGTCGAAGCCGCCGCCGTCTGCGAAGAGCGTGCTGTTGACGTTGCCGCTCAGCTCGGCGCCGCCGAGCTGGACGTCGACGCCGATGCCGCCGTAGAGGCCGAGGAAGTAGGCGATGCGCGCACTCGTCGTGACCTCGAATGGAAAGGTGAGGGCGGTCTGTCGAAGTCGCAGCTCGGTTTCGTCCGGGGACGACGATGTGAGCAGACTGACTCCTTCGCCGAGAGCGGTATTGGTCTCGATGGCGCGCTCGGCTCGGAGGATCATCTCGGAGAACTCGATACCGGTCGTGAAGTCCAGGCCGCCCCAGAGCAAGGTCTTTCGCCCCAAGGGTTTGAGCAGCTTGAACTGGGAGTGAAAGCCAACGTTGTAGAAGTCACCGTCGTACTCGTCGATGCCCAGCTGGAAGCCGAGCCCGCTCAGGTACAGCGTCAGCCAGGGAGCGCCCTGCTCGGTGAAGTTGTAGCCCAGCATCAGGCTGGCCTGGGCGCCCACGCCGACAGGGACGGCTCGTTCGAAGTCGGCGAAGCTTATGGACTGCAAGTCGTCGATGTCGCTGTCGCCGGCGTCGAAGGCTCCGGACACCGCGAGCCCGAAGAGGAACCCCTTGGGTAGACTGGCGTAGTCGACGCCAATGCCCTTGTTGATCATGTTCTGGGCATTGGCCGAGAGCGTCAGGAACTGCTGGATGTCGGTAAGTCCGTAAAGGGCCCTGATCTGTTCGTCGATCAGGTTTTGGAGCTCTTCCGAGCTGACGTTGAGCTGGTTGGCAACCTGCTGGGCGCCAGGATTCAGCTGAATCTGGACGCTGGTGGTCTGGGCGAAGGCCGAAGTGCTTAGGCCGAGGCTCGCGAAGGCGAGAATGAAGCGCCGCATCACCTCAATGGTGACCTACTCTTGGCTCGAATTCGATTCTTCGGCCTGAAGACCGGGTACGACCGCGATCACGACTTCGCTCAAGGATCCGGGAGCTCGATCTGGGAGTTTCGGAAGGCGGGAATCCAGCGTTCGACCTCGCCATCCGGGGTTTCGGCTCTAAGGCTGACGAAGCGGTTGGGCACCGTCCGCTTCAGAGGCGCGCTGCCCTGCGGCTCGCCATCGATGAAGATCTCCCCTCGTGTGGGCCAGGTCACCTCGAGTTCGACCTCGGTCGCCGGGCTGCGTCGGGGCAGGCTGAGGCGAGGGGTCGCGCCCGGGGACGGGCAGTCCACCACCCAAGCCCCCCGACCGACTTCCGCCACGAGGAGGGCTGCGCCGCGAAAGGACCAGATCTCGTCCCCATCCGCGTTGGAGCTCCGCTCGGCGCTCCCCGCCACTGGCGAGAGTTGGACGCCGGCGGGTCGCCGGATCTCGACGGAGCAGGCCGTCTCCTCTTCGACTCGGGTCAGCTCCACCGACACCGTGCCCCGCTGGGGGAGCGGAATCTGAGCCGGCACGTAGCCCGGCGCGGCGGCCACCAACTTCGGGAGCTCGGAGCCGGTCATGATGCGAGCCTGCCCGGCGCCGAGAAAGGTTCCGTCCTCCGAGCTGTAGAGACTGGCGTTCTCCGGCTTTACCTTCACCCAAACGTCCAAAGGCGGGCGCAGCATCTGGACCTCGGCTCGTTCTCGGGTCCGCTCGTCCTCGGTGGGTTGGGGGCCCAAGAACTCCGAGGCTACGAAGGTCGACAAGCCGGTCAAGAACAGACCGAGCGCGATGTAGAGCGGCGCCCGACTGCTCATCGTGACGTCGGGCAGCTCTTCGTCCTCTTCGTCCGAAGTCCCCCCGGCCCCTGGGGGAACCGCACCGGGAAGTACGTTTGGGTAGGGACCGGTCGTTGCCGGAAGAGAGCGGGGCGAAGGGGGGATGGGCTGAGGAAGGGCCGCCGGATACTGGGCGCGTCGTCGCGGCTCTGGGACCGGGCTTCCGCCTGGCGCCAAGGGGCGCGCGAGCTCGTTTCGGGTCGGGACCCTGACTCCGACGATGGTGCCTTCCGGACCTCCGTCGTTGGGCGCCCCACTGGGTCTGGGCACCAGGCCCGGAACGCCGGTCTCCGTCTTGTCGAGCGGCCCGTCGCTCGGCGCCTCGACCCGAGTCTCCGCGTCTTCCGGAGGGCTGGAGCGCTTCACCCGGATCGTCTTCTCGCTGTCCCTGCCCTGAGGGCTGGGGACGATCTGGGTCTTGGCCGGCGCCACGGTGGCTTGGGTCTTCTCGTCGGGCTGATCCACGACCTCGGGGTCGTCGAGCGTGTGATCGGCGGTTGTCCAGGGCGTGCTCTCCCGAAGCATCTCTACGTCCAAGCCCGGACCCCGAGTCTCGACGATGGTCTGAGCCGAGGCGATCCGGGGACGGGAGAGGGTCTTGGAGCGCACGCCCAGCTGACCGGTGGCGTCCTTCTCTTCCAGCCACTCGATGGCCTCCCTGGCGCTTCCGTAGCCTTCGCCCGCCGGGGGCTTCTGGAAGCGTCGGATCATCTCGACCAGGGGCTCTGGGACCGACTCCAGTCGATGACCGATCTCCTCCAGACAGCGGCCGAGTCGGAACAGGTCCCCCTCGGGTCGGGCCAGAGGGCCCTCGGGTCGGATTTCAGGCCGAGCAAAGCGGGGGGGCGTCATCTCGTCGTCGCTCCACCGGGGGTCGACCACGATGGGAAAGCCCATGAGGTGCACACCCCGTTCACCCTGGGTGGCGATCAAGGCTTCGCTGAGAAGTGGGTCACGACGTTTCTTCTCGTGCCGCCGGACGAGGCGCTCCAAGAGATCGTGGGCTAGGATCACGAGCTCGTCCGCTGCTTCGAGTTCGGGGCCGGAGGCGGCCAAGAGCGCCGCATCGGCTTCCCAAGGTAGGGCCCAGTACAGGGCGCTGCCGCCTTGGGCTCGCTCGCTCACCCCGTGATCAAGAAGCTCGGCATCGGGGTCGGGGGTCGACGCCGCCGTCAGCTGCTGGACGGACTGGGTGAACTTGACCCGGGCCTCGTCCTCGTGGGGCCGAGCGGGTCGCAGGTCGACGACTTGGAGCAGGGCCCGTGTCTTGCCCTGCTCGGCCTCATACAGATCGACCCCGGGTGCCCTAAGAAGGCGCCGGAGAACGCTCCACGGCCCCACCGACTCCAGCTCGGCGGCGCTGCCCATGGATCTCGGCGCGGGGATCAGGACGTCCCGGTCCGGTCCGGCAGGGCCCTTGGGATCGTCGGCCACCGATGGGCATTCTCACGTTTTCACGGCACCATCAAAGGGAAGAGCCGCTCCGCGCCTCGGACAGGGCCCGAAGAAGATCCCGGAGTTCGGGGCTCTGTTCGATGTTCTCGAGGCCCAAACGAAGGCGCCGCGACCAATTCGGGCGCTCGTCCCGGGTCCCGGGCACGTTCTGCGGTTCCGGCTCCAGCCACAGGTCTTCGAGGTTGAGCAGCAGGAGGGGCGCCGAGCTGCGGGCGAGGCGCATGGCGAGCTCCACCCACACGTCCAAGGGCGCCTCCAGCGGGCGACCTTCGCCCAGGGCCGTCCGGAGCGCATCGACCCGTTGGTTTCGAAGCGAGTGCTCGTGTGAAGCCTCTTCGGCCGTCGCCACTCCCCGCTCGACCCGCTCCTCGATGTCGCCGTGGGACCAGAAGCCCATGAAAGTGGGAGTGTCGTGGGTGTTGACGCTCGCCGCGGCGTGCTCGGGAATGGGCCGCAAGGCGGCGTTGGGGTTGGGCTCCATCTCGAACTGAGCCACGTACATTCGCTGGGCCCGGTGGCGGGCCATCCGCTCTCGAACCGCAGGAGGGACCGTCCCCAGATCTTCGCCGACGACGCGACAGCGGTGGCGCTGGCTCTCGACGCAGACGATCGCCCAAAGCTCGTCCTCTCGGTAGCGGAGGTAGGTGCCACCCTTGGCGCCGAGGCTCCACGGGACGCCGAAGATGCGATGAAGGCCCATGACGTGGTCGATGCGAAGGGTCGAGGCGATCTCGGCCTGGCGCCTCATCACTTCGATCAGGTAGGCGTAGCCGCTTTCTCGAAGCCGTCGGGGATGAAAGGGCCGAAAGCCCCAGTCCTGACCTTCAGGAGCCAGTGCATCGGGTGGCGCACCTGACGAGATGCCGTGAACGAAGACGTGTTGGTCCGCCCAGGCATCGTAGCCGTCGGGATGTACGCCCAGGGGAAGGTCGAGATACAGCCCCCCTCCGACCGAGGCCAAAGGCTCACCTAGTTGGCGAAGCTGCTCGTCGAGTCGGAACTGCACATAGAGGTGCTGCCGGACCCTAGCCTCGTCATCGACCTTCAAGGTGCTGCCGCGTCGCTCGTGGAGCGGCCATTGATGCCAGACCTGTCTCCTCTCCAAGGTGGCGGCGCGGAACCGGGCGTAGTCCCACGCCCGAGTCCGGCCCTCGGCCCAGGTCTCGATGGCGGCCGCGGTCGAGCTGTCCCAGGCCGCGCGAGCGAAGGCGGAGAGAATGGGCTCGATGAGCTGATAGGCCCGGGCGTGGTCTACGTGGCTCCGCTCCCGAAGACGGGCGGCCTCTCTTCGGAAGGCTGGGTCTTCGAGCATCCGCGCCAGCTCGGGCGCCTGGGCTTCGGGGAGCCGTTCCAGGTCCAAGAACAGCTCGTTCCAGAACAGCCGGGAGGCAGGGACGTAGGGGCTGGGTTCGACGGGGTGGTCGAGGAAGGTGGAGAGGAGAGGCAGGGTGGCGACCAGATGCCCGCCCGCATCGGCGACTTGCTGGGCGAGGCGTCTCAAGTGGCCAAAGTCGCCCACGCCGCGGTCGCCCTCGGCCCGAAGGGCGTAGGTGGGCGCGAACACCCCCCAGCATCGTTCGCCCTCGGGGGCGTGGGTGGTGGCCGGAGCCACGATCAGGGTCCCGAGCGCCTCCAGCCTCCCCAGACTCAGGGTGAGGCGGTGGTAGCCGAGAGCCAGCCGGGGCAGGTCGACCTCGAGCCGAAGCCAAGTCCGTCCTTCGTGGTCGGAATGGTCGGCTACGCGAGCGTCCTGGAGCTGGCCCTCGACGATGTGCACATCCTGCTCCCCCTCGATGCGGAGCCGGAAGGGTCCGGTGGCCGCGGAGGAGAGGACCTGCAAGAAGGCTTTCGAAGTACCCCCCTCCCAAACCACCTGAACCGGCTCCAGGACGCGATTCAGCTGTACCCAGGCCTCGAAGCGCAGGGCCTCCTCGGCCTCTTCGGGGCCGCTCAAGGGGGCGCCAAGTAGCTGAAGGACGTGGAGCAAGTGCCCGTCCTCAGCGGCGTGCCATCGGCCCTCGATGTCGTGGTACCCAGTTTCGACCCCGTGAAGGGCCGCCAAGGCCTCCAGCCGTTCCCGCATGCCTGGGGATTGACGCATTGCGAACCGAGAACCGCCACGGTTTTTTTGTTGAGACCGAAGCCCCCGGATGATTCCCAGCAGAAGATCGATGAGCGACGCGAACGAGAACCAGGTCACCGCCTTGGAGGTGCAGGACTGGACCGAATCATTGGGCGACGCGGTGGCGCTCCGAGGCCACGAACGAGCGGGCCAGCTCATCCAGGCGATGGGCGACTACGCCCAGAGGCGGGGGCTCCCGGTTCCCAGCCTGGCCAACCTGCCCTACGTCAACACGCTCTCGGCCCAACGGGACCCGAGCTACCCCGGTGATCTGGAGCTGGAGGAGCGCATCAAGAACATCCTCCGCTGGAACGCCATGGCCATGGTCGTCCAGGGCAACAAACGCAACGACGGAATCGGGGGCCACATCGCCACCTACGCCTCGGTGGCCAACATTTTCGAGACCGGCTTCTTTCACGTGTTCCGAGGGCCGGAGCATCCGAGCGGAGGGGACCATCTCTACATCCAAGGCCACGCCTCCCCCGGCATCTACGCCCGGGCCTTTCTGGAGGGACGAATCTCGGCCGAGCTTCTTCGGAACTTCCGATTGGAGCTGGCGGAAGGGGGCGGCCTATCGTCCTATCCCCACCCGTGGCTGATGCCCGAGTTTTGGCAGTACCCGACCGTCTCGATGGGTCTTGGGCCCATCATGTCGGCCTACCAGGCACGCTTCTTTCAGTATCTGCGTCGTCGCGGCTTCGGGGAGAAGGCCGCGGGCACGGTCTATGCCTTCCTGGGCGATGGCGAGATGGACGAACCCGAGTCGACCGGCGTGGTCAACTTCGCCGCCCGGGAAGGGCTGGGCAACCTGTGCTGGATCGTCAACTGTAACCTCCAACGGCTAGATGGACCGGTGCGCGGCAACGCCAAGGTCGTGCAAGAATTGGAGCGGAACTTCCGGGGTGCAGGCTGGAACGTCATCAAGGTTTTGTGGGGTTCGGATTGGGACCCTATCTTCGCCCAGGACGAAGAGGGCCTGCTCGCTGCCCGACTCACCAACCTCCTAGACGGAGAGTGGCAGAAGTGTCGGGTCGAAGGTGGCGGCTACATGCGGGAGAAGATCTTCGGCGCCGACCCCAAGCTGGCGGCCATGGTTGCCCATCTATCGGACGATGAACTTCTGTCCCTCCCCACCGGCGGTCACGACCCGGTGAAGATGTACGCGGCCTACAAGGCGGCGGAAGCCGAAACTGAGCGGCCGACCGTCATCCTGGCCAAGACCATCAAGGGCTTCGGCATGGGCTCGGCGGGAGAGGGTCTGAACATCACCCACCAGCAGAAAAAGCTGACTCCGGAACAGGTCGAGTACTTCCGACAGCGCTTCGAGGTTCCGGTCACGGACGAGATCGCCGAAAGGGTGGGCTTCTTCCATCCGGGTGAGGAGTCCGAAGAAGTTCGCTACATGAAGGAGCGGCGCCAGGCCCTCAGCGGATGGCTGCCCCAGCGCCGAACCAAGTCTTCTGTTCGACTACAGATTCCAGGGGACGAGATTATCGACGAGTTCCTGGACGGCAGCGATAGAGCGGCCAGCACCACGGCCGCCTTCGTGCGGGTCTTGGCCAAGCTTCTTCGAGACAAGGAGCTGGGTCGTCGCATCGTCCCCATCATCCCAGACGAGGCACGGACCTTTGGCATGGACGGTCTCTTCCGTCAGATCGGCATCTACTCCAAGATGGGCCAGCTCTATGAGCCCGTCGACGCCGGTGGACTGCTCTACTATCGCGAGTCGGCCGATGGTCAGCTCTTGGAGGAGGGCATCACCGAGGCGGGTGCCATGAGCTCCTTCATCGCCGCCTCCACCTCCTACTCCAGCGTCGATGAACCCATGATTCCCTTCTATGTATTCTACTCGATGTTTGGGTTTCAGCGCATCGGGGATCTGGCGTGGGCGGCTGGCGATAGTCGAGCGCGTGGTTTCCTGGTCGGGGGCACGGCGGGACGAACGACGCTGAACGGCGAGGGGCTTCAGCACGAAGACGGTCACAGCCACGTGCTCGCCTCGACCGTCCCCAATCTGAAGGCCTACGACCTTACCTTCGCCTCCGAAATTGCGATCGTCGTGCAGGACGGATTGCGAAGAATGTTGGTCGAAGATGAGGACGTCTTCTACTACATGACGGTCGAGAACGAGGCCTATCCCCAGCTGCCTCTCCCTGACCGGGGCGAGAACGGCGTGCGAGAAGGCGTCATCAAGGGGATGTACAAGCTGCGACCGGCTCCGAGGAGTCGCAAGAAGAAGAGGCCGGTGGCCCAGCTCCTGGGCTCGGGGGCCATCATGGGCGGCGTGCTCGAAGCCCAGCGGATCCTGGCCGAAGACTACGACATAGCGGCCGAGGTCTGGTCGGTCACGAGCTACACCGAGCTTCGAAAGCAGGCCCTGGACGTCGAACGTCGCAACCTTCTTCGACCGACCGAGACGCCGGAGCTCTCCTACGTGGGCCAATGCCTCGGGCCCGATTCGGGCGTGGTCGTTGCGTCCTCGGACTACATGAAGATCCTGGCCGACGGGATTCGCCCCTGGGTTCAGGTACCCATGGTGGCCCTAGGAACGGATGGCTTCGGCCGCAGCGAGACCCGTGAAGCACTTCGTCGCTTCTTCGAAGTGGATGCAGCTCACGTCGCCTGGTCGACCTTGGTCGCCCTGTATCGTAAGGGGGACATCGAGGCGAAGACGCTCAGCAAGGCGCAGTCCGCGCTCGGCATCGACCCCGACAAGATGAATCCGATGCGCTCCTGAGCCGCGGACAAGAGACGAGAGAGAACATGGCCATCGAATTCAAGCTTCCCGAGCTCGGCGAGGGCGTCGAGTCTGCCGACATCGTCAACGTCCTCGTTCGGGAAGGCGACCAGATAGAGGAGGGGCAGTCCGTCCTGGAGGTGGAGTCGGACAAGGCGACGGTAGAGGTCCCTTCCCAAGTGGCTGGAGTGGTGGAGAAGCTCCACGTCACGAGCGGTGACTCGGTATCCCCCGGTCAGCTCATCCTGACGCTTTCAGCTGGCGCTGCCGATGCCCCTGCGCCGCCTCCTCCTCCATCCAACGGCGCTTCCGACAAGGTGTTCAGCATTCCGGACATCGGCGAGGGCGTCGAGTCGGCCGACGTGGTCAACGTCCTGGTCTCGGTCGGAGAAGAGGTCGAAGCGGGTCAGTCCGTCATCGAAGTGGAGTCCGACAAGGCTACGGTGGAGGTTCCCAGCGACGTGGGAGGGAAAGTGGTCGAGGTCCTGGTATCGGCCGGCGACAGCGTTACCGTCGGACAAGCCATCCTGCGTTTTGAGGGCGGCGATCGGCCTGCGCTTACGCCCGTCCCTGCTGCTGCGCCCGCCATCGAATCCAGCCCTTCGACTCGGGCCGCGGAGTCGGTCCAGATTGCGGACCGACGGGTGCCGCCTGGCCGAGCGGTCTTTGCTGCACCTTCGGTTCGGATGTTTGCGCGTCAACAAGGCGTGGACATCCGGAGCGTGCCCGGCACCGGTCCTGGGGGTCGGATCAGCAAGGACGACGTGCAGAGCTACTTGGACCAGTCTGCACGCCCCACTCCGATGCCGAGCTCCGGCCCGGCTCCGACCCCTGTCGCCGTTCCTCCGCCGAGCCTCGAAGACCGGGTCGAGAAGCTCCCCAACGTCAGAAGAATCATCGCCGAGCGCCTGACCCAGGCCTGGCAGACCATACCCCATGTCGTTCTCTATCGAGAGGCGGACGTCACCGAGCTGGAGGCGATGCGAAAGGCCTTCAAGCAAGCCGCGCCCGAAGGGGCCCGGCTCACCATGACCTCCATCTTGGTGAAGGTGTGTGGCAGAGTCCTCCAGGAGTTCCCGAAGGTGAACGCCTCCATCGATCTGGAGAAGCAGCAGATCGTGTACCATGGCCGGGTCAACGTCGGCTTCGCCACCGACACGGATCGGGGCCTGTTGGTTCCGGTCATCCAAGATGTACCGAGCAAGAGTCACGTCCAGGTGGCCGACGAGATCTCCGCTTTGGCCGGCAAGGCCCGGGACGGCAAGCTGTCCCGCGAAGAGATGAGCGGCGGCACCTTCTCGGTCAGCAACCTGGGTGGTCTGGGCATCGGCCACTTCACACCCATCATCAATCCGCCTGAGGTGGCCATTCTCGGCGTTGGGCGCGCAAAGACCAATGCCGACGGACGTCTGATGATGCCGCTGTCCCTTTCGACGGACCACCGTATGCTCGACGGCGCCGATGGCGCCCGATTCTTCGACGCGCTGATCAAGGTGCTCCAGGATCCGGCACGGCTGCTCTTCGCATTCTGAATCAGCCGTCGTCCGACATGGCCTGAGGGCCACAGGTGGGAAGGCGGTCGACGCTTCGGACCAGAAAGAGTCCAGCTTCCCGGCCGTCACCGGGCTCCAAGAAAGCCCAGCGGTCGGCCCAAGGACTCACTGCGTCCCACTGGGAGCGTCCGAGGTCCGCCACTGGGCAGACCGATTGGGCGTCCACCCGCTCTGCGATCAGGCCGCCTTGATTGAAGAGCGGGCGCCCCCCCAAGCTCAGCTGGCGGTCCACTTCGTCCAGGAAAGGCCAGCTTGGTGGCTCCGGAAGGGCGACGAACAAACCCGACTCGTAGACGAAACTAGGGCCGCGCTCCCGGAGCAGGTAGGTTCGCCCTTCGATCTGGCGAAGGGCGCCTCCCGGAATGCTGCGTGGCTCCACCGTGAACCCACCCTCGAGGAAACGCACCAAGAGTCCGTCTTCGCCCCAGCTCCGAACCAGGATGCGGTCGTCTTCCAAGCGCGACAGTCGGACCGGGTTGGGCTCGGCGTAGGGAAGCTCGATCACGGCTAGGCTCTCCAGTCTTTCGTCGACATCTCCCAAGAGACGAAGACGCCGCACACGCCCTTCACCCTGAACCTCCTGCGGGGGGTCGGTCGGGGTGGCCTCCTCGTCCACTACCAGAAGAGCGAGTGCCGCTCCGGCTTGGGACCAGCCCAGGCCTCGAATGGCCTGGACGCCCTGAAGCAGGGCTTCGTCGATGATCCTCGCCGTCCGCAGGCCCGGATTGAAGCGGGCTCTTTGTCCTGGGCCCCAGAGTGTGGCGCCTTGGCCGTCGGTCGTGCCCTCGAGAAATGGAAGCTCGTCCGAGTCCGCACGAAGAGTGGTCGCCATACCGGGGCCATCCAGTGCGACGTCGTGAACTTGCCCGCCCACGATGCGCAAGACCTCTTCCGTGATGGTCACGGTGGAGCCTCCGACCAAAACGTCGACCTCCCGCTCCTGCTCGTCGACCAGGGCCCGAAGCACCAGGGCCTGTCGGCCGACCGGCAGGATGCGAGCGAATGCCACTTCATCGCTACGCTCACCTCCGACGAGCAGTCGGTTTTCGATCTCGACCCCCCGGGTCGAGCCGGGGCAGAAGCTCTCGACGTCGAGGGGAAGGCGCCGAAGCACGTTCTCGATCTCGGGACCTAGCGTGGTTTCGGTCCAGTCGCCCTTGCTGAGGGTGTAGCTGCGGGCGGACTCCGGTAGCAGAGGCCTGTCCGTTGGCTCCTGATTCAGAGTCTGGCGACCGGGTGAAAGGGCGAGCTCGGAAAGTGGACAAGAGAAGACGAGCCAGCCGAAGGAGGGAACGCGGTCGGTGGTGAAGGACGCGCGGGTGGGCGCGGGTTGTCCAGGACCGAGGGCGAAAGCAAAGACCGCAGGCTCGTTGCCCCCCTGGATGAGCAGACCCGAGCGCCCGTTCTCGGTTGGAAGGGGCGGAAGCGCGGTGACGGCTCCACAGCTCCAAAAGAAAACACTCGCGAGACCGATGAAGAGCAGCCGATGCGTCCAGGTCACAAGGGTTTGTAGACTCCCATGACGACCGCGACCAGACCCAGTCCGACCACAGTCGTGTACCACATGCCGGCAGCCTCCGCCTTGCGCTTGATGGCGACCGTTATGCCACCAAGGACTAGCCAGACGACGAGTTTGGCAATGACCCAGCCCGGAAGCCCCAGCTCCCCGCCCTTGGCCAGCATTCCGAACCCGGCTACGAGCACCACCAAGAGGCCAGTGCCGTGACCTGCCACCAGCATGGCCCGACCACTCTTGCCGCCCAGCTTGGCCTGGATGATGACGCCACCCAGGGACAGGAACAGCAAGATCATCCCCAGCAGGTGCAGAAAGCGGTAGGTCTGGTAGCTCATGTCCATTCTCCTTCCTCCGAGGAAGAAGCGGGAGTCAAAACAAAGGCAACCGCTCAGGTCCGCTCCAGCAGGCGGTCGATGCGGCGGACCAGGACTTCCGGATTGAAGGGCTTCTTGACGAAATCGTCGGCGCCGAGCTGAAAGGCCTCCATCACTGTTTCGTCCTGGTGGCTCGAGGACAGGATGATCCGCTTGGTCGGATGACCGGCCCTGCGGAGCTGGCGCAAGATATCGAGGCCCGAAAAGAAGGGCATGTTGATGTCGAGGATCAGCAGGTCATAGCTACGCTCGGCAAGCAGCGCCGTGGCTTCTCGCCCGTCTTGGGCCTCGATCATCTTGAAGCCGTGACGGCCCAGATGGTGACTCAGGATTCGACGGATGACGTGGTCGTCTTCCGCCACCAAAACCGTTCGTTCCTTGGTCTTTACGGAGAGGTCCTGGCTGATCCGAGTGGTGCCCATCAGGCGGGCGAAGAGCCGACGGAGCTGCGCATCGGGCACGGGCAGCTCCAGGGCGGTGCCTTCTTCGGTCACCAGTCGCCGGGCCTGACCGTCCCGATGAACTCTGACCCTAGGTGTCCCGTTGCGGGTGAGGATGTGTTGGTTAGGATGGTCGTCGAAGGCCCCGTCGATGATGAGGAGGTCCGGAAGCACGAGGTGCCAGACCGTCATGAGCTCGGGGATGCTGTCGAAGCTCTGCACCTGGTAGCCCGCATCGCTGAGCGGCGCAGCGAGAATGTCCCGCATGCGGTGGTCAGGACTGGCCATGAAGATGCGGAGGGTTCCCGGGTCGACGTCCTCGTGATCCAAGGGTCCGGTCGGGGTCTCGTGCAGTGGCGGTTCTCGCTGAGCCCGGGAAAGGTCTTCGGCGTAGCGCCGAATGACGTCGCTCTGTGTCAGGATGCCGACCAGTCGCTCCTTGTCCACCACGGGCAGGGCCCCCACCCGGCAGCTCAGCATTACTGCGATGGCGTTCATGAGGGGTGAGCGCGCGCCGATGGTCAGCGGATCTCGGGTCATGATGTCGGCGATTCGGGTTTGGCGGGCGAACTCGTCGAAGTAGCTGCGGGACCGGGTCCGGTCGGGAAGAGCAGCTTTGAGGTCTCTATCCGAGACGATTCCCACCAGCTTGCCGTGGTCATCCACGACAGGCAGGTGTCGAAAACGCTCCTGAACCATGAGGTCGAGAGCGTCCAAGAGCGGGGTCTCCATCGCCACCGCGCTGGGCGAAGGCGTCATCAGCTCTTGGACTTCGAGCACGTGATCAAAGTCTCCCGA
Source organism: Myxococcota bacterium (assembly GCA_039024635.1). GTDB lineage: Bacteria > Myxococcota > Kuafuiibacteriia > Kuafuiibacteriales > Kuafuiibacteriaceae > Kuafuiihalomonas. The sequence continues at coordinate 237,297 of JBCCQA010000001.1, forward strand.
GTCGGACTTGAGGGGCAAGTGCATGCGTCCTGTCATCGGACGCCTGTGACCAGTGTCGAGTCCTCGGCGCAGGAATCGCGGTCAGGCGTAGCGTCGCCGGATGTTCGGGAGCAGGTACTCGCTGAAGGCGCGATCGAGGTCATGGGCCGGCGAAAGCCCCCAGTCTCGTCGCGCCCGATCGTCGTCGACCTGACCTGGCCAGCTGTCGATGATCTGCTGCCGCTTGGCGTCAGGTGCGAAGCTGATGTCGGCGGCCGGCATCGCATGGCGGACCAGGTCAGCAAGCTCGAGAGCGGTCGGTGAGAAGGCGGAGATGTTGTAGACCTCGGTGCTCAGCCTCTCCCGAGGGGCCTCCATGAGCCTCAGGAGCGCGTCGATGGCGTCGGGCATGGCCATGAATGGAATGCGGGCATCCTCCCTGACGAAGCAGGCGTAGGGCTCCTTCTTGGCCGCTGCGTGGAGCATCTCGGGGGCGTAGTCGCTCGTGCCGCCATGGGGCACGGTGAAGGCGCTGATGAGTCCCGGAAAGCGAATGGAGCGGAAGTCCACCCCGGCCAGCTCGGGTTCGGCCGACAGCTGTCGGTAATGGTGGGCGTAATAGCGACCCAAGTGCTCACAGTACAGCTTGTTGCAGCCGTACATGGTGGTGGGCATCAGGTGGGCATCTTCGGGCACCCGGCCCACAGCCTCCTTGGTCGCTCGGTCGGGAAGTCCGTACACCGCGATCGAGCTTGGAAAGAGAAAGCGGACCGGAGCGCCGTGCCATCGAGATTGCTCCACCGCCAGCTTGAGGAGGTTGAGGGTCCCCTTGACGTTCACCTCGTGGGCCGTTTCTGGCGTGAACTCGGCGCGAGTGGAAAGCAAGGCCGCCAGGTGAAAGATGGCGTGGATCTCGAACTCGCTGACGAGTCGGTCGAGGAGCCTTTGATCGAGAACGTCACCCACGATGCGGGCGTGACAGCGAGAGGCTACGGGCTCGGCGAGCTCCCGGATGTCCAAACCGAGCAGATCGTACTCCGACTTGTCGGACATTCGTTCGATGAGACCCGTACCCATCTCGCCGCCGGCGCCGGTGACGAGCACGGCCTTGCGACGCGCCATCCGGTGCCTGTGGACTCGCCGGCCTCGTCCGTCAAGCGCCGCAACGAAGTCGCTTTGTCCTTGGGCCTGCGAGGGGTGGACCCGACCATCCCGAGTCGATGGAGGCGCCGACCGAACGGTACGACGTCATCGTTGTGGGCGCGGGCTTCGGTGGCCTTGGCGCGGCCCTGACCGCGGCGGAACGAGGAGCCCGGGTTCTGCTTCTGGAGTCCTTGAACTACCCCGGTGGCTGCGCTTCCACGTTTCAGCGCTCTGGCTATGCCTTCGAAGCCGGCGCGACGCTGTTCTCTGGCTTTGGGCCAGGTCAGCTCTTCCACGACTGGATGGAGCGGCACGGCATGAGCGTCAGCATCGATTTCATGGATCCGGTCGTCCATTTTCGGACGCCGAGTTGGTCGTTGGACGTCAGCCGCAACCGGACCGACTTCTTCCGGTCTTTGGCCAGCTTGCCCGACACTCCGATGGAGTCCATCGTCCAGCTGGAGAGGGCCCAACGGCAGGTCGCGGACGTTCTGTGGGAGCTCTTGGACAATCCCGATGAGCTCCCGCCCATGAAGCCCAGCGCCCTGCTTGCTCATCTGCGGCGTTCGCCTCGCTACCTGATGCTCCTTCCCTATCTCGGTCGAAGCTTGGGCGCTTGCCTACAGGCGTGGGGCGTGCCCGAGACATCGGGCCTCCGGACCTATCTCAACGCCCTGTGCCAGATCACCATTCAGTGCTCGGCCGAAGAAGCCGAGTCGACCTTCGCCCTCGGCACCATGGACTACTATTTCCGGGGGACCGGGCACGTGCGAGGCGGGATCGGTCGGCTGGCCTGGGCCTTCGTCGAGACCATTCAGGGACTCGGCCAAGACGTGCTGCTCGCTCATCGCGTGAAATGCATACGTCGAGAGGAAGGGGAGTGGGTCGTCGAGGCTCGAGGTCGCCGCTTCCGCGGCGCGAAGCTGTTGGCCAACCTGTTGCCCGCCGACCTGGAACGACTTCGAAACGACGTGCCCGACACGCGGATGGAGGCGCTTCAACAGCGCGTCGAAGCGGGCTGGGGAGCGGCCATGCTCTACTGGGTCGTCGAGCCCCCTCCTTCTTCGAGCGAGGGGGGGCCTCGCCACTACGAGCTCGTCCAGGACGAGGCGCTTCCCCTGACCGATGGGAACCATCTCTTCGTATCGATCAGCGGGGAAGAAGACGAAGGCCGAGCGCCTGAGGGGCTTCGAACTGTCACCACCTCCACCCACGTCCACATGGCTCGGCTCCAGGAGGAGGGAGGCCGCTATGTGGCCGAGGTTCAAGAGCGGATGCGACAGGGCTTGGGCGCCCTTCTTCCGGATTGGTGGCAGCGACGACGATTCGAGATGACGGCTTCGCCTCGGACCTTCCAGCGCTTCACGGGGCGCAGCCAAGGCTTCGTCGGCGGGATTCCCCGACGCCGCAGCCTCCAGCACTACTCGGGCGTGTTCCCGAGACCGGTCGAAGACGGGCTCTACCTGGTCGGTGACTCGGTCTTCCCGGGGCAGAGCACCTTGGCCACCGCCATCGGCGGCCGTCGGACGGCCCGGGCGGCACTCTCCAAGGCCTGGCTCTTCAGTCGCTGAGAGCTGGTGTCCTCAGGACACTGGAGGCCTGCTCAGGCACCACAACATCAGGCCGCTCCGCAGGGTCCAGCTCAGGGTTCGAAGCCAATTTCCGGCCACGAGCTCAGTGTGGGCTCTGGGGTCGAAGGCGCCGGCCAAGAGGCCGTGCCGGGGGATGCTGTGAAAGAAGGTCACGGCCCAGATCAGACTCACCAGAGCCAGACCCAGCCAGGCAGCCCAGCCGGCGAGGGGGCGTGGCGGCTGAACGGCGAAGAGGGCCGCCGTTCCCGCCTCCATGCACATGAGGGGCAAGACGATCCAAGTGATCAGCCGGGTGTGGGCCTCGTGATAACTCGCGAAGGCTTCGGGCCCCACCTGCGCAAAGAGTGGGTAGTGAACGACCTGGACCATCCAGATCACGCCCGTCATGGCGAAGGTCGCGAAGACGTGAGCCAGAAGGAGGGGAGGCATCACTTCTGAACTTTCAGGGTGGACAGGCCGCCGTCCACCCCGAAGATCTGACCGCTCACCCAGCTCTGGCTGGGTTGAAGCAGCCAGTCGATCATCGAAGCGACGTCGTCCGCCGTCCCCAGGCGCTGCAGAGGATGCATGGTCAGGGAGGCGTTGCGAGACATCTCGTTGCTCGTGATGGACTCGGCGAGCTTGGTCTCCACGAGTCCTGGCGCCACTACGTTGAAGCGGACGCCGTAGCGGCTGTAGGTAGCCGCGGCCGAAAGCGCCAGTCCCTGCACACCGGCCTTCGCGGCCGAGATGCTCTCGTGATTGGGCAAACCCACTCGGGCCGCCGCGCTCGACAGGAGCACCACCGAGCCTCCGGTCTTGCGAAGGACTTTGGCCGCCCCGCGAACGGTGCCGAATGCCGAGAAGAGATTCGTTCGTAGGACCTCTTCGAACTCTTCGTCTTTTGTCATGTGGGCCGCCTTGAGCATGATCGAGCCCACCAGATTCACGACGCCGTCCAGACCATCGTGACGCCTCGCCGCCGCCTGCACCCCCGCTTCGACCGCACTCGGGTCCCGCGCGTCGAAGATGATGGGTGCAGCGTCGAAGCGCTGACCGGCCTGCCGGAGACGCTCTCCGTCCCGGCCCGCCAAGAGCACCCGGTGGCCGCCCGCCTGTAGTCGAGCCGCTAGGGCCTGGCCGATGTCGCCCCCCCCGCCGATGAGGAGGTACCGACCTGCTTCTGATTTTGACATGGACAAAGCCTGGACGGGGTCGGCGGCCGCTCCAAGTCCTTTCGCCCTCGGACGTCTGCCCTCGCCTAGTGTACCGATCACAGAGTTCAGATCGCTTCCCGCCGGCCCTCGACACCCTGCCGGCCCAGCGGCCTACGGCCGCCCTTTCGGGCTTCTCAGTCCCTGGGGCCCACCCAACTCCCCCCGAAGCTGGTCCACCAGGACGGCCGATGACTCGACGGGAAGCTGATCGAACTTCATGACCGGCACCCTAGGATGGGAAGAAGACCCGTCAAATCTCTGATGAGAGGAACTGAAAAGGGTGGGGACGCCATTGGCCTGCCTCTTGAACAGACCTGGACCATGCGTCGTGCCGAACTCCTGTGCCTGTTCCTCTTGGCCTGTGCCAGCGAGCCGAGTGGTGGGCTGAATGGCGCGCGCTCAGGCGTGGATCTGGGAGCGGGCCCCGACGCCGGTTTCGTTCTGAGTGGAGACCTGGGGACGCAGACGGACCTTGGATCGACGTCGGACGTGGGTTCTTCGGAGTGCACAGGCCTCGACCTCGATGCCTGCGAAGACCGAGCCGATTGCCAGGTTCATGGATGTAACGGCTGCGATGGGCCTCTGTTCGAGATCTGCATCGAGGTGGGCGACCGTCCCCCCCTGCCTTGCCCGCTCTTGCCCTGCTTTCAGGACCCTTGCCAGGTCATCCTCGAGCCGGAGGCCTGCTTGGACGCTTCGTGCACCCCCTTTCATCTAATGGTCCCGTGTGACTGCGGCCTCAGCCCCGACTGTTTGTGCCCCGAGTTCTTGGGGTGCTCGTCCCAGCAACCACTCTGCGACGGCGCAATGTGCGACCTCGATGCACCGCCCTGCCCAGAGGGCATGGTCCCGGTGGTGGCCGACGGCTGCTACGACGGTCGCTGCGTCCCCCCGCAAGCCTGCCCGTCTGACGCGGGCTAGCTCGCACACTAGGGGCGGCTGCTGGTATCGGTCTGGAGCTTCTTCAAGGATCGGTCCAGAGCGTCCTCAGTGGGCGGATCCAGACCGTCTTCTGGAGCTTCGCCTTCGTCGGTCTCGGATTGAGAGGGCTTGGTCTCGTTTTGAGAAGGACCCGCAGACGTTGGATCCGTCGTAACTGTTGAGTCCTCTTCGGGTGTCTCGTTTTGAGGTGAAGAGGCTTCGCTCGGTGCGGTCACTGGCTCGTTTTGAGCCGCTTGATCGGCGGCTCCGGCCTCTTCCTTCTCATTTCGAGCGGATCCGTCTCGTTTTGGGATCTCTGCGCCCAGGCGGGCGACGGTCGCCATGAGCTCGGCCTGGATTCGGCGCATCGCTGCCGGATCTGCCCCTGTGGGGTCTCGGTACCAGGCCCCCCAGCGGAAGGCGGCCCGCCTCGCCTGGGCTTCGACATCGGACCAAGCGACCTCTTGGGCGGTGATCTCGGCCGTGAGGGCCTGGTCCAGAGACTCGAAGAGGGCCCGGCTATCGGTCGTCCCCTCGGTCGACGGAGGAGGCTGGGAGGGTGGCTTGTCGATTCGGTCAGCGGTTGGGGTAGTTTTGGCGTTGGGGTCGGGCGGGTCCGTCGCTGCTGCCGCGGCCTTTGGCCTGGGTTTCGGCTTGGGTGCAGGCTTTGGCTGGGCCCGCTCTGCCTTGGGCTTCTTGGGTGGCTCGCCTTCGAGAGCGGAGGCCTGGCTCCCGTTCACGGGCTCGACCTTTGGACCCGGCAAGACCCGGTCCCAGCCAAAGCGCAGCGCGAGCACGGTGGCCAGCACGACGGCGCCACTCGCCCACCACCAAGTCGCGCCCGCGGATGGTCGAGCGGGGGGGCTCGGCGCCTTCGGAACCTCGATCTCGTTCGGCTCCCCGAAAGTGAGCTCGGGACCGTCGTCAGCATCCGAGAATTGAAGGGGCGACTGACGATCGACCCGGGTGTCTCGGCTCGAACTGGGTCCGAGGTCGAGACTGCGTCCCAACAGGCCGGTTTCGTCGATGGCGCGCATCAAGGCCAGAGCGTTGGGGAGACGCCGCTTGGGGTCCTTCTCCAGCAGCCTCATCACGATGGGCGTCAGGCCACCGTACTCCAAAAGGGGACGACTAGGCTCGCTGCTCACGTGCTGGTGGGCGAGCTCCCTTACGTCACCTCGAAAGGGGACCTCGCCAGTCAGAAGCAGATACATGAGGACGCCCAGGGCGTAGAGATCGGCCGTCGCCTTCACCTCGCCCCCGGTGATCTGCTCGGGGGACATGTAGGCCGGGGTTCCGAAGAACATCCCTTCTTGGGTCAGCTGCGTGTGCTGGCCCGGGTCGGGCTCCATGATGCCCACCAAGCCGAAGTCCAAGATCTTGATCTGCTCCCCGTCCTTACCGGGGTCGGGCACCAGCATGATGTTCTGGGGCTTCAGGTCTCGGTGCACGAAGCCCTTTCGATGGGCGATGGCGAGTCCCGATGCGATCTGAAGGGTCCACTCGGCTACTGTTCCGGGAGGAATCGGGCCCCGCTCCCGGGAACGGGTCCACAGGGACTCACCCTCTAGGAGCTCCATGACCATGTATGGGACACCGTGCTCGGTGCTCCCGAAGTCGCTGACGGCGACGATGTTGGGGTGGTTCAGTCGGCTCAGTACCTTCGCCTCCCGGTGGAAGCGTTTGGCCAGCATCTGGTCCGAAGCCATCTGGCCGTGAAGCGCCTTGAAGGCGAAGTGCTTCTCGAGCCGGGTGTGAAGGGCCCGGTAGACCATCGCCATGCCCCCGGACCCGATGACGTCTACGATTCGGTATCGGTCGATGAGTCGGTCGATGAGGGGAAGAGGGTCAAGTGTGCCGAGGGGCGTACCGTCTAGCCCGCAGAACTCCTGGGACCTCGTATAGGTGGAGCCACAGAGGGAGCAGACCAGCACCTGGGGAGGGGTAGCACAGCATCTTCGGTGAAGTGCAGCCTGGAGATCACTCCTCCGAGGACGTCATGTCCGTCACGATCTCGGGGCAGGCCTCCAGAGTGCGATGAACCGGACAGCGATCTGCGATCTCCCGCAGCCGCGCTCTTTGGGCCTCGTCCAGTGGACCTTGGATCCGAAGCTGACGGTGAAGCCTTTCGACCCGTCCGCTCTGGCCCTCGGCGTCCTCTTGGTGACTTCGCTCGTGCCGGAGAAGGACGTCGACTTCCTCCAAGGGCCAGGCTTTCCGCTTGGCGTACATCCGAAGGGTCATCGAGGTGCAGGTGCCGAGGGCGGCGAGCAAGAATTCGTAGGGCGTGATGCCGCTGTCGTCGCCGCCCAAAGACTTGGGCTCGTCGCCTCGGAGTACGTGTCGTCGGGCCTGGACGCGCTGCGCCAGCTTGGGGAGGGCGCTCACCCGAACGAGGCCTTCGTCTTCGTCCTGCGAACGTCGCTCCGGCAAGAAGCGGCTCGCCCAAGCTGAGACCACGTCGGCCACATACTGGGAGTCCCGAGGCCGCGTCAGAAGGTGATCCGCGTCGTCGAGACTGATGAAGGACTTGGGATGGGTCGCGGCCTCGAAGATCTTCCGGGCCTCGTCGACCCCTACCAATTCGTCGGTCGGCGCGTGAAGGACGAGAAGAGGGCGACGAATCCGGCGGATCTGGGCCTCCAGGCGCTGGTCCTGAAGGTCGTCCACGAACTGTTTCTTGATGGTGAAGCGTCGACCGGCCAGGTCGACTTCGGCCTCTCCGCGGGCGTTGATCTCGTCCAGGCCGTCCCGAAGGAGATGGGTCACGTGGCCGGGGCTTGCCGGCGCGGCGATGGTGACGACGGCCTTCACGGTCTTCAGCTCGGGCGCGGCGGCCAGGACGGCCGCCCCACCCAGGGAGTGACCGATCAGGAGATCGACTTCTTTGCTCGCTTCGTTGAGGGCCCGAGCCGCAACGAGAAGGTCTTGGACGTTGGAGCTGAAGTTCTCGTTGGCGAAGTCGCCCTCGGAGTTCCCCAGACCCGTGAAGTCGAAGCGCAGGACGCCAATCCCCCGGTCGACCAGGGCCCGGCTGACCCGGGTTGCGGCCGCGATGTCCTTCGAGCATGTGAAGCAGTGGGCGAACAGTGCGTAGCCCCGACAGTCGTCGTAGGGCTCTTCGAGGCGGCCCGACAGCGTCTCGCCACGGCCGTTCTCGAAGCTGAACTGAGATTGGAGCATCCGCGGATGCTGCCCTCGTGCCCCCCCAGGGTCGAGAACCGGACTGCTCAATTCAGATGGCGACGAAGTAGTTCTTTGGCTTCCTGGGCGGCGGGGCTGCCGGGGGCGTGGTCCAAGACCGCCATCAGATGCTGATAGGCCGCTGTGGATTGGCCCTCCTCCATCCTCATCTTGGCTAGGGCGAGGAAGATCTCGGCCATGGCGCTGGGGTCGGTTTGATTCTCGGCCAAGGTTTGACGCAAGAGCGCCATGGCCGAAGCCCGTTGTCCTAGCTCGTTCATCCATTCGGCCAGCTGGGTGATCTCGCGCAGGCGGAGTGCCCGGAGTCGCCCCGGACCGGCATTCAGTGCCGCGGCCACCGCCTCTCCCCGTCGACCTTGCTCTAGTCCGTCCCTGACTTGTTCGAGCGCGTCTTGCGACCCTGCTTCGGGCGCGCCAGCTGGGGTCCGGAACACGGGTCGCGGGGTTTCGGCGGAGGGCTTTCGACGACGGCCGCCCCAGCCCATCCGCTCGGCGGCAAAGGCGATGGCCAGGCCGCCAAAGAAGCCGCCGATGTGGGCCCCATAGGCCACGCCGGTCTGGGCCCCGAAGAGGACCGGGATGAAGTTGTCCAAGACGAGATAGATGCCCAGAACCACTCGAGCCGGGATCAGGAGCACGTCGAAGAAGAAGGGAAAGAGGAGAACGAAGACCTTCACTCGGTTGCGTGGAAAAAGGAGAAAGTAAAAGCCGAGCACGCCACTGATGGCGCCTGAGGCACCGACCATGGGCACCATCGAGTTGCCGGCGAAGAGGGCGAAGGTGAGGGTCGCTGCCACGCCGGTGGCGATGTAGCTCAGCAGGTAGCGGAGGCGGCCCAGGTAGTGCTCGACGTTGTCGCCATAGATCCAGAGGAAGAGCATGTTCCCGGCCAGGTGGCCGAAGCCGCCGTGGAGGAACATCGAGCTGAAGAGATCGCCCAGGGAGGGCGCAGCGGGCTTGAAGCCGTTGTTGAAGATGAAGAGGTCGTAGGCACTCTTGGGGCGCTGACCCAGGGCCTGGAGGTATTCCCGGAAACCCTCCATGTCGGCCCGGGCGCCTTGGTTGGCCAGGGGAAGAGTCACGAGCACGAACACCCCCACGTTGAGGGCGAGAAGCGCGTGGTTCACCCAGGGTTTGAAGTTCGGAGGGTTCGGCGTGTCACCGACCGGGAGGAACACACCCTAGGGTCGGTGGGCTCAGCCAGGCGGTCAAAGGAAAGTGGCCGAGCGCTGGCCGGAGGCGCCCGATCCTGTCGAGAGCCGCCAGCAAGCGGGGTCATTCGCACTCGGAAGGGAAAGTTTGGATGGCCGCTTCGATGGAGGCTCGGGCGTCTCGATAGGCGTCCAGCTGGGCGTCACAGAAGTCATCGTTGCCCGTGATTTCGATGAGCGTGGTGAACCCGGCTTCTCTGAGGGCATCGTTGCAGTCTGCCAGCGTATCGCAGCCGCCGCCGCAGGCCGTGAGGCCCACCGAGCTGGCGAAGAGAAGGGTCAGGGTGAGAGCAAGTTGCTTCATAGAGCTCCGGGTTAGCGCGGCTGTGACCGCAGATGAAGTGCGCTCATGCGACAATTTCCGGAGTAGGCCGCCGAGCCGGGCCTCGACTGTCCTCCACGCCAGTGGGCCTCCGCTGAGAAAGCTCGATCGAGGGCCGGCCTAAAACACTAGTCCAGGCAGGCCTCGGGGATGTTGGGGCCGACCTGGAAGGTTCTGCGGGACAGCTCACACTGTTCACCGTCGTTGTTGGGAGGAATGTCGCAGAACGCGGCATCGAAGCCTTCCCGGTCGCTTGTGAAGGCCTCGCAGCACTCCTGAAGTCTGTCGCAACGGTTGTCGCAGCTCGCCAGACCGAGGACGAAAAGGAAGGCGTAGCGCACCCCACGGCTCTGCAACGGGTGCCGCCCGCATGCAACGGGGAAGCGTGGGTGGATGGCCGCGCCGGGCCGGAGCCCGACGCGGAGAGCGAGGTCATCCGACCCGGACTTCAATGCGTCGGGGCTGTTGGGCGGCCGGCTTCGGCAGCTCCAGCCTGAGGACTCCATGCTCCAGCTTGGCCACGATGGTCTCGGCGTCGACCGCCTCCGGATCCACGCGGAACCGACGGCGAAGCCTAAGGGTCTCGCCTCCAAGATGTCGACGACCCTCGATGGTCAGCTCATCGTCTTTAAGAGATACCGCGAGCGCCTCCCGAGTCACCCCCGGCAGGTCGGCGAGGATCAGGGTCCCCCGCTCGTTTTCGAGCAGGTCGACGGGAAAGCTGCCGAAGGCTTCGACCGTCTCGCTCTTTCTTCCTTCGCTCATGACTTCTCTTCCTTTCCGCTTCGGACCGCGACAGGGATGCTGCGCCGCGAGGGCGCTCGCTTGGGCAGCTGCAGGGTCAGAACACCGTCGGCGAACTGCGCCTCGATGCCCTCTCGGTCGATCTCGGCGCCAAGACGCCAGCTTCGCTCGAAGCTCGGAGCGAGCCGCTCTCGTCGCCGGACCTGATAGCCCTCCGGCGTTTGGGGCGTTTGGGGCGTTCGATGGGCCGAGACGCTCAAACGATCGTCTCGGACTTCGACCTTCACGTGCTCCGGTGCCAGGCCCGGAATGTCGACCGAGATCTCGATCTGCTCGTCTCGATCGTCCACGTGAATGCGGGGTCCACGCCCGCTCTCCGTGAAGCCGCCGAAGAACGCCTCTGGCGTGCTCATGAACCCATTCATCAGGGCGAACGGGTCCAGCAGGCCCGAGGGCCTCTTCGTCAAAATCATGCAAACCTCCTGCCGGCCGTTCCATTGAGTGGCGTTGACATGCCGACGACCGACGAAGGCAGTCTAGCCACCCACCCGGGGCGTCAAGTGAGCGCCCGGATTTCTCGGCCCCAAACACCTGGAAAGGGAGTCCGGGAAAGACCTGATTGTCGATTTTCGTCCAAGCTACGCTTGACGGCTCGGCTGCCGTGACTAAGTGTCCGCGCGCGACCTGGCAGCCACACCAGCGTGGTGGCTAAGGTCAGAGAAAAGAAGCAATGATTCCGGTCGCTTAGTCGGCCGTCTCATCTGAGAGGTAACAGAGAAAATGGCAAAGTTCCGTCCACTCCACGACCGTCTCCTCGTCAAGCGCGTCGAAGCCGAGGAAAAGTCCAAGGGAGGCATCATCATTCCCGACTCCGCCAAGGAGAAGCCCATCGAGGGCGAAGTCATCGCCGTGGGCAACGGCAAGATCCTGGAGGATGGCAAGTCCCGTCCCCTCGAGATCAAGGTCGGCGAGAAGATCCTGTTCGGCAAGTACAGCGGGACCGAGATCAAGATCGAAGGCGACGAGCACATCATCCTGCGCGAGGACGAAGTCCTCGGCGTGCTCGAATAGTCATCCGACCCTACTGAAAGGAGAGACACACACATGTCTGCAAAGGAAATTCACTTCAACATGGACGCCCGTCAGGAAATCCTGAAGGGCGTCAACGCGCTGGCCAACGCCGTCAAGGTGACCCTCGGTCCCAAGGGCCGCAACGTCGTCATCGAGAAGAGCTTTGGCGCTCCCCTCGTCACCAAGGACGGCGTCACCGTCGCCAAGGAGGTCGAGCTCGAGAACAAGTTCGAGAACATGGGCGCCCAGATGGTGAAGGAGGTCGCTTCGAAGACCTCCGACAAGGCCGGCGATGGCACTACCACCGCCACCGTGCTGGCGCAGGCCATCTTCAACGAAGGCCTCAAGCTGGTGGCCGCTGGTCACGACCCCATGGAGCTCAAGCGAGGCATCGAGTGGGCTCTTGGCCAGATCATCGAGGAGCTCCCGAAGAACGCCTCCGAGTGCAAGACCAAGAAGGATATCGCTTCGGTCGGTACCATCTCGGCCAACGGCGACAAGACCATCGGTGAGATCATCGCCGAGGCCATGGACAAGGTCGGCAAGGACGGCGTGATCACGGTCGAAGAGGCCAAGAGCCTCGAGACCACCCTCGACTTCGTCGAGGGTATGCAGTTCGACCGCGGCTACCTGTCCCCCTACTTCGTGACCGATGCGGAGCGGATGGAGGTCGTCCTCGACAACCCCTACATCCTTCTCAACGAGAAGAAGGTCTCGAACATGAAGGACCTCCTCCCCGTGCTGGAGCAGGTGGCGAAGGGCGGTCGTCCGCTCCTCATCATCGCCGAGGACATCGAGGGCGAGGCGCTGGCCACCCTGGTTGTCAACAAGCTGCGCGGTACTCTGCAGGTCGCGGCCGTGAAGGCCCCCGGCTTTGGTGATCGCCGCAAGGCCATGCTCCAGGACATCGCCATCCTGACCGGCGGTCAGGTCGTGAGCGAGGACCTGGGCATCAAGCTGGAGAACATCACGCTGAAGGACCTCGGTGAGGCCAAGCGCATCACCATCGACAAGGACAACACCACCGTCGTCGACGGCGCCGGTCAGGACGCCGACCTTCAGGCCCGCATCAAGCAGATCAAGGCTCAGATCGAGGAGACCTCCTCGGACTACGACCGAGAGAAGCTGCAGGAGCGTCTGGCCAAGCTGGTGGGCGGCGTGGCCGTCATCAACGTTGGCGCCGCGACCGAAGTCGAGATGAAGGAAAAGAAGGCTCGCGTCGAGGACGCGATGTACGCCACCCGTGCTGCACGGGAAGAGGGCATCGTCCCCGGCGGCGGCGTGGCCCTCATCCGGGCCCGCAAGGCCATCGATAGCATCAGTGGTCTGAGCGAGAGCCAGAAGGCCGGCGCGCAGTTGCTGCACCGGGCCTGTGAGGCTCCTCTGCGCCAGATCGCGACAAACGCGGGCCAGGAGGGCTCGGTCGTCCTGGACAAGGTGGCCAACGCCGACGGTCCGAATGGCTACAACGCCTTCACCGAGACCTACGAGAACCTCGTCGAGAACGGCGTCATCGACCCCACCAAGGTCGTGCGCACCGCGCTCGAGAACGCTTCGTCGGTAGCGGGTCTGCTCCTGACCACCGAGGCCCTCGTAGCCGAGAAGCCCAAGAAGGAAGAGCCCGCGGCGGGCGGTGCCCCCGGCGGCATGGGCGGCATGGGCGGCATGGGTATGGACTACTAATCCACGCCTGAGCCCCGGGCCGTTCCTTCGTGGGCGGCCCCTCGTCGAAGCCCTCCCTCGGCCTGCCGAGCGGAGGGCTTCGTCGTTTCGCCCCAACCGTTCACTCGATGCACCATTGAGGGATTTCGGGGTCGATTTAATGGACGATGCTCAAGAACTGGGCGGGTTATTCCTGGCGATGAGGGCCTGTACCTGGAGGTCGCTACCCACCGGGGCCCCTCTCGCTTAGCTTTGATCCCATGAGGGTAGAAGCCGCATTCGACGCCTTGCCCTTTGCCTGCTGCGCCTTCACTCCGCCCGACGATCGTATCCAGTGGTTCAACCTCGGTTGGACGGTCCACTTCGATTACGACGAAGACGAGCTCGTCCGTCGTCCCTTCCACGAGCTGGTGGTCGAGGCTGACCGGTTGGCCTGGCAACATCACCTGGCCTATCTCTCCCTCTCGACCGCGAAGTTCGCCCAGTTCGAGCTCCAGCTGAGCTCGAGGCGCCATGCACCCATGCGCTTCGAGTTCGAAGGGATGCGGGTGGAGGAGAGGGTAGTCCTCATGGGCCGAAGCCGACTCCCGACCGCAGAGCGGCGTCTCCGAGAGATGAGGCTCGCCGCCGTCGCCTATCAGGGGAGTCGCCGTGCCCTCGTCGTCGTGGACGCCAAGACCCGCCGCATCGAGGGCATGAACGAACAGGCCCGGAAGCTCCTCGCCCCGGTGGTCGGCTTCGTGCGGGGTTCGAATTTGGATGCCCACTTTCCTCGCTCCCTCGCTCTCATCGAAGGCAGCGCTCAAACGGTGCGGCTCAAGACCGGAGCAGGCGCGGACCTCGACCTTCGGGTCCTGGTCGGTCGTCGAGAAGGGGGCCTGATGACGCTGACTCTGGAAGAAGGCGAAGCCCAATCGGCCGAGCTCATGCCGGTCGATGAGGTGGCCATGAGCTGCCATGACCTTCGGACACCTTTGACCTCGGTCGTCGCCTCGCTCAGCCTACTCAAGAACTCGCCGCAGCTCGATCCTGCCTTCTTGGAGCTTCTGGAGGTGGCCGAACGAGGAGCCCAATCGATGGAGGGCTTGCTGGAACGACTCATGCGCTCGACTGGTCTCATCGACGGCCAGTCGAGGATGCGAATCGACGAGGTCGACCTCGGCCAGCTGACCCGCGAGGTCGTGAGCCTGCAGGCGCTTCGTGCCGACGAGCTTGGGGTTCCGGTCAAGGTTCGGATGGACGCTCAGCTGGGTCCGGTCCGAGGGGATGGCGTGGAACTGTCCCGCGTTCTGGGCAACCTCCTCAGCAACGCCCTTCGCTTCTCGACCCGGGGCTCTTCGATCGAGATCGACGTGGCCGCAGCGGGACTGGGCAGCTGGCTGCGCATCGAGGTCTGCGATCGGGGTCCCGGCGTGCCCGCCAGCTTTCGGCGTCAGCTCTTCGAGAAAGGTGCCTCCACCAGCTTGGGGTCCGCTCGAGGACAAAGCGGTCTGGGCCTATTCTTGAGTCGAGAGATCGCGCGACGTCACGGCGGAGAGCTGCGATACGAGAACCGACCTGGAGGCGGAGCCCGCTTCATCTTGGAGCTGCCGGGGTCGGCGAACGACGCAGGAGGCGCTCGTCATGGAATCGTCTGAAGCCAGGCTCTGGATCATCGACGACGCCGAGGATGACCTCCAGGTCTTCCGTCGTTTCCTACGGAAGCACGAGAGGCTTTGCACCCCTTCTTTCATCGAGTCCGGTGTCCAGGCCATGGAGCTCCTCGAGCAGGGTGATGTTCCGGACCTCATCATTCTGGACCTTCGCATGACGCCGGTGGGCGGCCTTCAGATCCTCCGTGCGGTTCGCGAGAAGTACGGGGGACTCGTGCCCGTCATCATGGTGTCAGGCGGCGCCGAAGGGCGAGAGGTCCTGGAGGCCTATGACCTAGGAGCCAATGCCTTCATCGAGAAGCCCTCCCACCACGCCGAGTTTGTCGAACTCTTGGCTTCGACTCTGGGCTTCTGGCTCCGCCACGCCCTGAGGCCGAGCGGGGCGTTCGCTTCCGGCGAGCTCGATGCCCGCCCGGCTCTGGTCCGTCGCAGCAGCTGAAGTCTGGCTCGGGTCAAGCACGTCTCCCGCTGCTGAGGACTGGGTGCGCGTGACCACGATCAGGATGGTGTGCCAACGGGCGCCCAACGGGCGGAAGATGATGAGATCGACTTCGGCGGCAAGGGCGGAAGTACTGAGGAGTTCCGGGTCGGGGACCCAGCGCTCCAGATCGTGGACTTCTTGGGCAATCACTCCGACGGCCTGACCGGGACGACGCCGTGTGCCCTGGCGGATGTAGTCTCGGACCAGAGCTTGGACGCCCACCTCCTGACGAATCACGCGCTCCGCCATCGACTT
The DNA here is from genome assembly GCA_039024635.1 of Myxococcota bacterium. Taxonomy (GTDB): domain Bacteria; phylum Myxococcota; class Kuafuiibacteriia; order Kuafuiibacteriales; family Kuafuiibacteriaceae; genus Kuafuiihalomonas. Next base: position 252,730 of record JBCCQA010000001.1, read on the forward strand.
GTTGCCCACGAGCTCGATGGGCTGAAGCGGCTCCAGACCGCGGGCGCTTCGCTCTCGGTCCAAAATCTCCATCGCTCGGGCTCGATATGCCTCGGCGTCCTCGGGCTCGAAGCCCTGGTAGCTTGAGATCAGGAGGCCCAAGACCCCGGACGATGGATCTCCGCCCAGTCCAAAGGCTACGCGGTCGGCCTCGGGTGACATCAGCAGGCGGCGACTGCTGGGTTCCTCGAGCAGGGCGCTCAGGACGGCGACTGTGCTGGTGCTCCAGGGCAGCACGCGTGACGTGAAGTCGGCGTTCAAGATGGGCCCCGAGACCTGATATCCCGCGACTACGCCCCGCATGATGGTCTCCAGCACCTCGGCGTCGCCGCCTTCCTGTTCCTCGAAGAAGCGCGGGGTCACGGACTTGTTGAAGGCGCTCTGGGAGGACTGGAGCTCGAGCGGAGGGAGGTCCGCTCGCTTGCGTGCTTCGTTGATGGCGTCCGTCAGGGCCTGCGGCGTAGGACCTCCATCGGAATCCGTAGGTCGCAGGATCTCGGGGCCCAGCCTCTCGTTCCGGCTGAAGGCCAGGCTCAGATCCAGGTCGGCCAAGATCCTCCCTTGGGGGGCGCTCGATAGATTGAATCGAAGCTCAAGATCGTTCTTGTCGACGGGACACACGACCCGGAATCGCGGGAGCGAGAGCTCAGGGTCGGATGTGCAGTCTCGGTAGCCTAAGGGCCCATGGGTTACCGAGGCGATCACGATGTCGACCGGCCCTTGAAGGCGACCCGCGACGGTCAGCTCGGTCTCTTCGAGCTGGGCCGTCTCGACCAGGGCCGAAACGCCCCCCCAGGCCAGGACAAGATACAGCTGCGCCTCGGCTTCATGGACGCCGTAGCCGAGCTCGAGGCGACCGTTCTCTTGGAGCTCGTCCAGGCCTTCCTCGAAAATGCGCGCCGTCACCGCCCCGACCCGCTCGACGCTCAGTTCCGGGGCATTCTCCAGGACCCAATACCGATGGTTCAGGTGGGAGGCCGTGGTGCCGCACACTGGGCCGACACGCTGAAGGACGTGAAGGGGCGGGGGGCCCTGGGCCTCCGCCAGGTAGCCGGCGACCTTCTCGGCCGCACAGACCATCGCCCGCGTATAGAGCCAGTCGGGGGCGCGCCGCCGATCGAAACTGGGCTGCAGCTCTTCGGGAGGAGGGAGGGTCTGCACGCTCGTGAACCCTGGACCTTCGAGTTCGAAGCGCTTCAGGGTTGGTCTGTCGGCGAAGGAACGGGTCGCGGAAGCCGTGTCGGTTTGGAAGGCCCGCAGCGAAGCTGGGCTCGGAAAGGCCGGGGTGCGAGGCTGAGGGGCGGCGACCGTAGTGCAGGCGGCGGTCGCAAGAGCAGCCATCCATGGCGGGAGCCGAAGCATATCCTCCTCCATAGCCCTTACGCCCGACGAGGTCAGCCGGACGGGGCGGGTCGAAACACCCGGTCCATTCCGTCCGGCGGCATCAGTCGGAGGAGGCCCTCTCGAAGCTCGACTTTGTAGCGGGTCTCGGGCGAGACCCGGAGTTCGAACTCGCCCTCGGCCATGGGCACGATGCGGATGGTCTGGTCCACCATGAGGCCTTGGTCGAGGGCTTCGAAGCGAAGACGGTCAGTCGTGAGTCGAAGGCGGGCTCCGCGGGAGCGGATCGCGACCGCCCTGGCGGCGGGCCATTTCGCCTCGCCGGCGTACTCTGGGAACACGGTCACGCCGCCGGGCGCGCCCCGCCACGGGCCGAGCAGGCCGGCGAGTGGATCCCGCGGCGCCAAAAGGAACGTCAAACCGGCCGCCGCTCCGGCTAGGAGCGCACCAGAGCCGACGAGCAGGGCCCGTCTCGCCGCGGGGGGAGGAGGCTGGTCTTGGGCTACTTGAAGCCGGGTCCGTACCACGTCGACGAGTCCGGGCGACGGAGGGTCGGGCGGCGGCGCCTCCCAAGATTCCAAGAGCTCGTCGGCGTCGTGGGGACGGTCCCCGGGCTTGGGCTGCAAGAGTCGCTGAAGCCAAGGCGGACCATCGCCGTTTCGCGCGGCTTCCATCCGCGCCGCTTCCAAGGGCTCGCCGTGTTCGAGCGCCACCGCCAGAGCGCCAAGGCTATATAGGTCTCCCGCGGGCTGCCAGGCGAGGGGCTGGTCGAGGGCCTCCGGAGGAAGGCACAGGCGCTCCGACTCGGTCATGCCCTGGCTCAGTTCGGGCTCGAACCAGCCCACGTCCACCAGGCGGGCCTGGCCGCCTTTAGTCAGGGCGACGGTCCACGGGTTCACGCCCATGTAGGCGACGCCTCGGCGGTGGAAGGGGACGAGGCTTCGCAGGATATCCTGCACGATGGACTCCAGAGCCCCATCGCGGAAACGCTCCCCCTGTTGGAGTAGCTCCCCGAGGCGGGCGCCCGCTTCGTACTCGAGGATGGCATAGCTGGTCCCGTTGAACATGGGTTTGGCCCGAAGGCCGACCAGACCCTCTCCCTGCAGGGCCGCCATTCGATCGCAGCGGAGCAGAAAGCCCCGAAGTCCTCGTCCCCAGCGGGCCTGGTCTTCGGGCGCTACGACGAGCCGGCCCTCTTCCTCTCGGGTGGCGAGGCCGAGGGGCGCGTACTCTCGGATGCTCACCAAGCTCTCGGTCTGCTGGTCGACGCCGAAATGGGAGAAGCCGAGGGGGTCCCGTCGGCGCAGCGCAGCCACCAGGTAGCGGCCCTGGAGCAAGGTGCCCGACTCCAGGGGGCCGGGCAGACAGCGAGGACAAGGGCCAGGGGCCCTGGAGGCCCCGCAGTCCCGACAGACCGAAGGCGAGTCAGCGTCGGTCACGCCCGGGTCATCGGATCCTCAGGCCCATGGCGCAAGCAGAAGAGCCTTCGCCTCGCGAGAGCGGTCCCGGCTCCTTCGCATGGGGATGGTAAACGATGATCCTTGGGCAATGGCCGGCGGTCCCCGGGCGCCCTTCGGAGACGGGCCGATGGCGAAGTCGCGCGAGGCTCGGCTGTGCTACGGGGCTGGGTGATGTCGGGTCCGGATGTCCATCACCGCTGGCGAGGGCTGCGCACCCTGGGCGGTGGGCTCGCCCTCCTCGCCGCGCTCATGCTCCTGCACGGCGGGTGGCTAGCCAGCTACTGGGCGAACTCGGCCCGGGACGGCTACTACACCGACGACGTCCGCAACCTCCTGGGCTTCTTCGTCTACCAGACGCCGGAGGCGTTCCGCCAAGACGACGTGGTCGGCGCCTACTCTCGGGCTCAGTCTCCCTTTCTCCACTGGGCGCTGGTCGCGGCCTTCGCCAAGATGGGCCTTCTTCGGGAGCTCACCCAGTTCGGCCCCCCGGTGCTGTGGGTGCTCACGAGCCTGCTCGCCGCTCGGGTGGGGGCCGCGCTCGGGCGGTGGCCCGGTGCCCTCCTCGCCGCCACCCTGGTGCTTTGCGTACCCATCTACCCGGAGCGGATCTCCGGACTGTTGTCCCGGGCTCTGTGCTTCCCCGCCGTATTCTGGTTCGCCCATGGACTGGTGCGCGACCGGCCCCGGGAGGCCGGGGCGGCCGTCATCGTACTCGCTGGCTTCTATCCGACGGTTGCGGCGGCCCTTGGTTTCGGCTTCGCTGGATGGCGGCTCTTCGCCACGAGCTCGGAGCCTCTGCGACACCGCGTCCGAACGGTGGCCATCGTGGGGGGGCTGTCCGTTTTGCTCCTCGTTCCCACCGTGGTTCGGCTGGCCGAGTTCGGTGAGACCACCTCGCCCGCTGATTGGGGCCAGTACCCGGAGGCCGGTCCAGGGGGGATCTTGGGCCCGAACAACCTCTATCCCTGGCGAAGCGTGCTCCATGAGCTGAACAGCGTCCAGAGCCGCCTCTTCGACGACGGACCGTGGCTCGAGGGTCCTCGCCAGACTCTGGGCGGCCCGCTGTTCGAAGACACGATCTTCTACCTGGCCTTCGGCCTCCTTGGGCTCAGTGCCCGCCGCAATCCCCGGGCCCGACGCTTCCTTCTGCTCGGAGCGGCCGCGCTCTTCGGCCACTGGGTGACCCGACTCTTCTATCCCTGGATGTACGTTCCGACCCGTTCTCTCACCTATGTGTGGCCGCCCTTCTTTCTTCTGGCCGTAGTGTGTGGCGCGACCGAACTCAGCCGTCGGCTCAACGTCGGCTTACGCAGGATCGGCAGCTGGGCGGCGGCCAGAGACCTCTTCCCGTCTCCTCGACCCATGTACCGACATGGTCCCTGGGTGCTTCGTTGGACCGTATTCGGCTTCGTCTTGGCCGCCATGTCGGGCCCCGGCGACGCCCGGGCCGGCTTCGTGTTTCAGCGACCCGAAGAGGACCTCGCACTGGGGCGCTTCGTCGCAGCCCTGCCTCCGTCCACCCTGGTGGCCGGCTTGCCGAGCGACGACATGAGCAACTTGGCGTGGATCAGCGGACGGCAAGCCTTCATGACGGGCGAGATGCACATTCCTCACCACAAGGGCTACTTGGAGCAGCTTCGGCCGAGGCTGTACGCTTTCTTCGACGCCTATCTCGCGCACGAGCCCGGTCGCATCATCGCCTTCGCCGAGACTTATGGCGTGACCCACTTTCTCGTCGACGACCGCCACTTCGATGAGGAGCCTTTCGGCTACATGCGCCCCTTCGGCGCCCGTGTTCGATCCCGCTATCGCCAAAGCCGAAGAAGGGGTGGATTCGCGCTGGCGCGGCTCGGCCCCAAAGCGACCGTGGCTCAGCATGGCGACGTGCGCATCGTCTCGGTGGAGAAGCTTCGCGCCGTTTTGAACGAGGCGCCCTAGTTCGATGGGCGCTTCTCCTGGCCTTGGGCCTGGATACCGGAGAGCCTCCGCCGGTCAGGCTCCGCCAGACGGCGGATCCAAGACCCAATGGATGGAAGGGGCTCCAGGCGACCCGATGAACCAAGCCTCTTTCAGCGAAGCTGCCCCGAGCGAAGACGTGCCCGGTCTTGGCTCGGTCGCCGTTTGGGCGGTGGTGGCGGTTCAGTTCGCACCGACCTTCATGTTCTCGGGAGTCGCGGTGATCTTGCCCCATCTGGGGGCGGAGCTGGGCGCGGGCTCCGTGGCGCTGGGTTTGGTCGAGACCCTCTTCTTGGGCGGCAGCCTTTCGATGCTCCTGCCCGCTGGCTTGTTGGCCGACGCCTGGGACAAGCGAAGCTTGTTCAAGTTGGGATTGAGCGGCTTCGCCCTCACCTCCCTCGCCGTGGCGATGTCCAGCTCCATGCCCGTCATCCTCGGGATTCGTCTCCTCCAGGGCGTGTGCGCCGCGACCTGTGCCGCCACCGGTCCGGGCATGCTGACGGAGCTGGTCCCGTCCCATCAGCGGGGGCGGGCCTTTGGAGCTTCGATCGCCTCCACCTATCTGGGGCTGGCCTTCGGGCCCGTTTGTGCCGGTCTGATCGTCCAGAGTCTGGGGTGGCGCGCGGTGTTCACCATCGGTGGGCTGGTGCTCTTCGTGGGTCTGGCTCTGGTGCAGCTCTTCTTGCGCTCAGGCCTCCCTCCGCTCCTTCGTCGACCCCCTCTGGACGGGGTCGCGCTGAGCGGCGGCGCTGTCCTCAGCCTCGTCCTCGGAACGGCCGAGGTGAACACGATCTTCGGGCCCGGTCTCCTCGGCTTGGGCGTTCTCCTGGTCGGCCTGTTCGTGCGGCGACAGCTGTTAAGCGAGCGCCCTCTCCTCGACCTGGGCAGCATCATCGGCAACTTGGCCCTCCGGGACGCGCTGCTCATTCAGGTGATGCTGTACCTGCACGCCTTCGCGTCGGTCTTCATGCTGAGCCTCTACCTGCAGCAGGTGCTCGGGGCGCCGCCCCGTGATGCGGGCTTCGTCTTAGCGGGCGGGACCGCCTTCATGGCGGTCATGGCCCCCCTCTCGGGCGGGCTCGCCGACCGCTTCGGACCCCTCCGCGTGGCCGCGGTCGGCGTCGCTTTCGTCCTGCTCAGCGCCGGCCTGGGCGCGGTGCTTCGACCGGCCTGGGGGCTTTGGGGGCCTTTGGCCATCATGGGTGGCCACGGCGCAGGCTTTGGGATGTTCAGCTCCTCGAACATGACGACCATCATGGGGGCGGTGCAGCCCGGCCAGTCGGGCAGGGCGGGCTCTTGGGCGGCGATGGCGCGCTCCATCGGGATGCTCGGGGGGATGCTGCTGACCTCGCTCTCGATCTCGCTCGCCTTGGGCAAAGCAGGGGTCGAGGCCGCGCCCGAGGCTTTCCTCGGAGCCATGCACGGAGCCTATGGAACGATCTGCGTCGGGCTCTTCGTAGCCGCCTTGGTCTCGGTCCGGCGCATCCTGCGCCCAAGCTGAAAACAATAAAGCCCGCGAGCGCCCAAGAGCGCCGCGGGGCAGTCGGACATCGCCCCCGGGCTCACTCGGGGAGGAGCACGGTGTCGATGACGTGGATGATGCCGTTGGAGGCCTTGACGTCGGCCTGGGTCACGACGGCGGCGTCGTTGAGGACGACCTTGCCGTCGCGAACGGCCACGCTGACTTTGTTGCCGCTGAGGGTCGAGGCGCTGGACAGGTCCATGACCTGCTTGGCGGGGACCTTACCTTCGACGACGTGGTAGGTGAGGATTCCGACGAGCTGGTCCTTGTTCTCGGGCTTGAGCAGGCTGTCCAGGGTGCCGGCGGGCAGCTTCTCGAAGGCGGCGTCGGTGGGGGCAAAGACCGTGAAGGGTCCGGGGCCCTTGAGCGCGCCGACCAGACCGCCGGCCTTGAGGGCCGCGGCCAAGGTGTTGAAGCCCGCGCCGACGGCCACGTCGACGATGTCGCCGCCGGCGGCGGCCGGAGCCGAGGCGGCAGGCTGGGAAGCGGGGGCCGAGCCGCCGCCGGGGCCTTCATCGGAACTCTTGTTGCCGGCGCAGCCGACGAGGAAAGCGGTGAGGGTGAGTGCAGTCTTGAACTTCATGTGAGACGTTTCCTGGGCCTCCCGGAGGGTCTCCCCGGGAGGCACCGGAGCCGCCTAGCTCACATGTTGCCGACGTTGAAGCAGAACCCGTTGGACTGCTCTCCATCGACGTCGAGCACCATGACCGCGAAAACATCCTCCATCATGGAGGCCCGGCAGAGGCTGAAGACGACGTTGAATTCGTTGTTTCCGAGGTCGGCCACCGAGGGGTGGCTGGGGGTGCCCACCCCGTTCGAGAAAACGAAGCGCTCTGCATCCATACCCGGGTCGGAACCCCGAATCTGCCGGATACCCTGGCTGTTGATGGCGGTTGGCAGGCCGTCCTCGCTGTAGACGGTGGCCTGGAAGCTAAGGGCGTTGGCGGCGGTGCAGTTCGACTCGTCTCCCTCGAGATCTGCGTTGCCCAAGAAACCGACATTCGTGATGACGGGACCGCCGGGCTCTCGAGCCTCTCCCCAAACCAGAGTGGGTGCACAGCCGGAGCTGACGTCGTCGGCCGCTACGCACATGTCGAAGTCCGGGTTGTCGGGGTCGTCCTGACAGAGATCACCGGTGGGCGCACAGTCCGTGACCGAGTTGCAGCTTGGTACGACGCAGCTCATGTCCGCGCAGACCTCACCGAAATTGCAGTCGGTTGCGTCCGTGCAGTCGCCAGTCATCGAGTCGGGTACGCACTGGCCATTGTCGCAGATCTCGCCCCCACCACAGTCGCTGGCGTCTGTGCAGCCGCCGCCGCCGTTCCCGCTTGCGCAGATGCCGACCGACGTGTCGCAAGTGCCGCCCACCGCCATGCATTCCTCGTCGGTCGTGCATGTGGTTTCGCCCTCGTCCACGCAGAAGCCGGCCGGACTGCAGATCTCGGTGGCCCCGCACTCGGTGAAGTCGGTGCAAGGGGTCAGCTCGGGATCCTCGTCGCCGCAGCCGATCATTGGAATCAGACAGATCGCGCCCAGCGCGAAGGGGATTCTCGTCATGACCGGCGACTTAGCTCCGCTCCGCATCCACCGCAAGGGGCGTCGATCGAGGGTGCGCGCCCTCTCATTCGACGGCGCAGCGGGCGGAAAGGTCGAAATCCTGCCTCTACCTTCGGCCCCTAGTACTGGGCCTCTTCCTTGATCTCTTCCAGGCGGCGCCGGATGTCGGTCCGGAGTTCGCGACGGAGTTTCGCTTCCGCATTTCGTCGCCGCTCCACGCCCGTCTCGGGCACGAAAGGGGGCACCGAAACAGAGTCGCGGCCCGACTTGGCCACCATGGTGAAGTAGCAGGTCACGGCGTGGGTCGAGCGCCGAGTCTTCACGTCCTCGGTGACGACCTTGATTCCGATCTCCATGCTTGACCGACCCGTGTAGTTCACGGCGGCCAAGAAAGTCACGAGGTCCCCGACGTGGATCGGCTGCCGGAACTCGACCTGGTCTACGGAAACTGTGACCACGTAGCGCCCCGAGTACCGGGAGGCGCAGGCGTAGGCGACTTCGTCCAGCATCTTGAGGAGTGCGCCGCCGTGGACGTTGCCCGAGAAGTTGGCCTTGTCCGGCGTCATGAGCACCGTCATGGTCAGCTCCTTGGCCGGGATCGGGTTGGTGAAATCGCTCACTCGTTCTCCCATGCGGGCGCGAGGTCGAAACCGTCCAGGACCAAGCCCGACCGCTCACTCGCACGCTTGACCAAGTCCTCCGCCGAGGCGTCCACCGAAGCAAGGCTCGTCGGGAACAAGTGGATCAAACGGGCGCCGTCGACCGCGAAGGATCGCCCGTCGACGTGATGTCAGTGCTTCGTCCTGGCCCAGGCCGGGGTAGGGTCCAAAGCACACGGCCGTCGAGCTGAAGTCGACGGCGCGCTCTCCTCTTTGAAGTCCAGCGACAAGGGAGGGGATGTCACGCGCCTTCTTGGTCTATGGGCTCCCAACCTCGAGCCCGCTTCAACGCCTCGCTCCATCGCCCTCGAAGGCGTCGCGCTTCTTCCGCCTTCATGAGGGGCTCGAAGCTACGGTCGACGGCGAAGTTGGCGCGTACATCGTCCAGATCTCTCCAAAAGCCCACCGCGAGCCCGGCCAGGTAGGCTGCGCCGAGGGCCGTGGTCTCGATGACCTTTGGACGTACGACGGGCACTTGGAGGATGTCGGACTGAAACTGCATCAGGAGATCGTTGGCGGCGGCTCCACCGTCGACCCGAAGTTCGGTCAACTCGGTGGAGGCGTCGGCCTTCATGGCTTCGGCTACGTCGGCCACCTGATAGGCGATACCTTCCAGGGCGGCGCGAGCGACATGGGCTTTGGTCGTGCCGCGGGTCATGCCGACCATGAGTCCTCGGGCATACTGGTCCCAGTGCGGTGCGCCCAGTCCCGCGAAGGCGGGGACCAGATAGACACCGCCATTGTCCTCCACCGAAGCCGCCAGATCCTCCACTTCGTGGGACGAGGCAAAGAGGCCCAGCCCGTCCCGTAGCCACTGAACGACTGCGCCTCCGATGAACACGCTCCCTTCCAGCGCATAGGTCCGCTGGTCCTCCGCCCTGCGCCACCCCGCCGTGGACAGCAGCCGATGGTTCGAAGGTCGAGGGCGCTCGCCCACGTTCATGAGAAGGAAGCAGCCCGTGCCGTAGGTGTTCTTGGCGGCGCCGACTTCGAAGCAGGTCTGTCCGAACAGCGCTGCCTGCTGGTCCCCGCCGATTCCGGCGATCGGGAGGGCCTGACCGAAGAGCCCGGAGTTGGTCTCGCCCACGATCTCCGAAGAGCCCCTCACTTCGGGGAGAAGGGCGGCGGGAATATCGAGCCTGTCGAGCAGCCAGGGATCCCAAGCGTCTTCGGACAGATTGAAGAGCATGGTTCGAGACGCGTTGCTGACGTCGGTCACGTGCACCCGTCCGCCGGTTAGCTTCCAGATGAGCCAAGAGTCGATGGTGCCAAAGGCCAGGTGCCCGGCCTCGGCGTCGGCGCGGGCTCCAGGCACCTGGTCCAGGAGCCATCGGATCTTCGATGCCGAGAAGTAGGCGTCGATGACGAGGCCGGTTCGGCGCTGAACTTCGGGCTGAAGCCCCTCGGCGCGAAGCCCATCGCAGAAGCCCGCCGTCCGGCGGTCCTGCCAAACGATGGCGTTGTGAATCGGACGTCCGCTGCGACGGTCCCAGATCAGCGTCGTCTCCCGCTGGTTGGTGATGCCCAAGGCGCGAACGTCCTGAACGCCGTCCATGACCTCCTGGGCCACGGCGAGCTGGCTGGCCCAGATGGCCTCTGGGTCGTGTTCGACCCAGCCGGGTTGGGGAAACAGCTGCTCGAACTCACGCTGGGCCGTCTTCACGGCCAGCCCGGCCCGGTCGAAGAGGATGGCCCGACTGCTCGTGGTTCCCTGGTCGAGGGCGAGGATGGTCCCGCTCATGGCGGGAGGCTAGCGCGGGGGGCCTACCCTTGAAACAGCCTCCGAGGGCGGCGTCTCCACGCTGCCATCGCCTCCGAAGGGACTCGTCCCAAACATGAGCGGCAAAGGGACCGCGGAGGACTGGGCTCAGTCTGCGGCAGAGGCAGCGTCTTTGGCCGCCGTTTGGACCTTGGCCGGCGCCGTTCTCGTCTGAGGCGCGCGGTCTTTGAAGTCCAAGGAAGCCGAGTTGATGCAGTAGCGAAGACCCGTGGGGGCCGGGCCGTCGCGGAACACGTGGCCCAAGTGGCCGCCGCAGTGGCTGCAGCGGACCTCGGTGCGGGTCATGCCGTAGCTGTGGTCCCGTAGCCGTTCTATGGCTTCGGACTTCAAGGGCTGGAAGAAGCTGGGCCAGCCGGTCCCGCTGTCGAATTTGGTCTTCGATGAGAATAGAGCTTGGCCGCAGCCGCCGCACACATAGGTGCCATCGGCGTGGTGATCGTGGAACTCGCCCGTGAATGCGCGCTCCGTTCCGGACTCTCGCAGGATCCGGAACTCGAGGTCCGAAAGCTGCTTCCGCCACTCGGCTTCGCTCTTCTCGAGGGCATAGGGTCCACCCTTAGGGTGCTCGCCTGGTTTGGCGAGAGCGGTGCAGGCCGCGGCCAGCCCGGCCAGGGTCAAGACGACGAAGGCGATCTTCATGACACTCATCTAACGGCTCCGGTAAGGAGAGGTTACCCAAGCCTTGCCTCCCTGACCGCCAGAAACGATGGTTCGGCCGTGCGGTGGATCTCGCTCATGGGGCTGCTCACCGGCTGCAGCGCCGGGCTGGAGCCCGACGAGGCCCATGGCCCCCGACCCGCGCCTGCCCCCGTCGTCGCGCCCAGCGACCCAGGTCCATCGGCCGCTCGGCCCCACCCACCTCCCCCGGCGCGTATCGGTCGCTTGAGCCGGCAGGAGCTCGATGCCGCTGCGCGATCCTGGCTCGGAACGCTGCCCAACGATTGGCCAGCTCTGCCCGTCGAATCCACCGACACCGGCTTTTCGACCGGAATGGGGCGATCCACGGTGGGCGAGGCCGAGGCCGTCGCGCTGGAGCGAAGGGCGCGCCTGATGGCGGAGGCCCTGGCTCCCTCGACCTGTGACGCCGACTGCGTTCGGAGCGCGGGCCGCCGAGCCTATCGTCGCATGCTCGAGGAGGTCGAGGTGCAGAGGCTGGTGGGCCTGCAAGGGACCCATGGTTCGCGGGCGGTGTTCGAAGCGCTGTTTCAGTCTCCCTACTTCCTGTTCCATGTAGAGCTCCCGGGCGCGGACGGCCGGCTCGACGATCACACGCGCGCGGCCGCGCTGGCCTTGGCGCTGTGGGGCGCGCCGCCGGACGACGCGCTCTCTGCTGCCGCCGATGCTGGGACGCTCGACATGGCCTCCGAGATTCGACGCCTCCAGTCCGACCCTCGCTACCGGACCCACCTACGGCGCTTCGCCTGGGAGTGGCTCGGTCTGGACCGGCTTCAGCAGGCCGTCCGAGACCCCCTTCGTCATCCCGACTACGACCTCGCTGAGCTTGCATCCGAGGCCGAGGCTTGGTTGGCCACCTGGGCCCAAAAACCCGGCCTGCAGGCCCTCCTCACCGGTGACTGGGACCTTCCCGAGGATGGGCCCCGGGCCGGCATCCTCACCCACCCCGCTTTTCTTTCCACCTTTGCCAACGCCGAAGCGACTTCGCCCACTCGGCGCGGGATCGCGATCATGGAACGCCTCCTATGCGAAGAGGTCCGGGTCCCGCTCCCAGGTGAAGTGGACATGAGTTTGCCGCCCCCGGTCGCCGGTTTGACCACCCGCGCCCGCTTCGAAGCCTTGGCCAAGGACCCGCTCTGCAACAGCTGCCACGCCCGCTTCGATCCGATGGGCTTCGCCCTCGAAGCCTTCGACGAAGTCGGGGCCTGGCGCACCGAAGAGAACGGCGTCCCCATCGATTCTTCCGGTGCCCTGCTCTACGGCGGCGTGGAAGAACCGGTGGCAGGTGCGGTCGAGCTGGCCGAAGCCATCGCCGAGTCGACCGCGGCCCGGCGCTGCTTCGTCGAGAAGACTTTCCGTTGGTTTCTGCGTCGGACCCCTCGACCCATCGAAACACCCTTGCTCGACCAATGGGCGGAGGAGCTCGCCGAAGGGCGCGACCTCGACGGGCTGGTCTTTTCGATGCTGAGCCATCCGCTGCAGCAGGTGCGGGCCCCATGAGCCTCCAGTTCGGACGCCGCCGGTTCCTGGGAGGAGCGGCGGGGCTTCTTGGGAGCACGCTGCTCCACCGCGCCCTACGGGCAGAAGAGCAGGGCGCACCTCGGAGGCTAGTGGTGCTCTTCACGCCCAACGGCACCCTGCGGGAGGAGTTCTGGCCCCGAGGTCCCTTCTCTCGGCCCGAAGAGGGGCTGGTGGCTGCACCCTCTTCACCTCGGGCCTGGCGCGACTTCGAGCTGGCGCCTTTGATGGCGCCTCTCGCGGCCCATCGAAACGAAACCCAAATCGTTTGGGGACCTGGCTTGCCCCCTGACCAGTTCGTCGGCGGTGATCTGCCCGACGGGACGGAGCACGATCGGCTGGTCAATGACGATGCGTACCGCGCGCTCAACATCACCGACCACAAGAACTACATCCTCCTCACGGGGAGGCTTCCCGCCGAAGTCGAGCTCGGCATGGGCCCGTCCATCGACCAGCTCGTCGCAGATCGGATCGGGAGCGAGACCCTCCGCCAGTCCCTCGTCCTGTCCGGCACCCCCTACTTCGCCAATCGAAGAGGCTACGTGAGCTTCGGGACCGATGGGGCGCCCATCCCCGCCATCGTCGATCCCATCGACGCCCATCAGTTCGTGTTCGGGGACTGGACGGGAGGCGAGCCGGTCCTGGAGTCCTTGCAACGTCGACGCAGCGTCCTCGACCACGTCGCTTCGGACATCGGCGCCCTGCGGTCCCGGCTCCCCGCTGCGCAACGGGACAAGCTGGAGGCGCATCTGGGAAGCATTCGACGGCTGGAGTCGAGCCTGGAGCAGCTCGCCCTGGCCAAGGGGGCCTGTACGCCGGGCACGCCCGGATCAGGGGTGGGCTACATCGAAGCGAACGAGGCCCACTTGGAGCTGATTGCGAGCAGCTTTGCCTGTGACTTGAGCCGCGTTGCATGTCTGCAGTTCGCGATGAGTGGCGCGGACGGCGTCCAGGTGGACTGGTTAGAGGGCTTCGACGTGGTCGGGGCCCACGGTCTGGCCCATCAGAGCGCGGCCTTGGACCTGCCCGAGGGCATCGACGAGGCTGAAGCCTCCGCCTTGGTCGAGAGTCGTCGTGCCCAGTGGCGGGCCTTGAGTCTTCAGCACGCAGAGATGATCTCGGCCTTTCTTGAGCGCCTAAAGGGCATTCCGGACGTGGACGGGCGGAGCGTCTTCGACAACACCCTCGTCCTCTGGATCCAGGAGATGGAGGAAGGCGATCATTGGGACCGCTCCCAGCTCCCCATCGTGCTCTTCGGATCTGGAGGTGAGGTCTTCGAGACGGGTCAGGTGTTGAGGACCGACAACCGCACCCCCTACAACGATCTCTTGCTCACCATCGCCCGCGGCTTTGGGGTTCAGGCCGAGCGCTTTGGAGATCCGCGATTCGGCACCGGCGAAGACATGGCCGAGCTGCTGCGGGCCTGATCCCCTTCACGCCTCGAACTCGAAGCCGACATCGCTCTCGTTGAGGCGCTCGACCAGCTCTGTCCCCATGGCGGTGGCTGGGGTTAGGACGCCGCCCGACCCCGGCGTCGCGGGCTGAGCGGCGAGACAGATCGCCGATTCGGACAGCATGCAGGCGGTGGCGCCGTAGCCCGGATCCCTGCGACCGGTCACGGTGACGCGGGCGAACTCTCGGCCCTCTCGACGACCCGAGAGCAGGATCTTGAAGAAGCCCGATTCGATGGCCTCCGGACTGGGTCCCTCTCCTGCCGACGGCAAAAACGTCTTCTGCATCAGGGTTCGAACCGGCGGAAGCGCCATCCCCCCGAGGAAGGCCCCCAGGCCCGCAACGAAAGCCGTGGCCTTGGCTCGACCCGCGAGCCCCGACCCGAAGCGCATTACTTCGTCGTACCTGAAGTCGCGTCCGTAGGCCCATCCGGTGAGGGCGTGGCTTCGGCGCACGACCCGGGTGTTCACCGCCGCCATCAGGAAGGGGCCCGTCCACCATCCGCTGACTTCGTCGTAGGCGGCACCCATCTGATCGCCCCGGTCAGGGCCGCGACGTTCCCCTTCTGGATTCAGCGCGTAGGGGTGGCCGACCCGCTTCCGAGTCTCGGGGTCACGTACGGCCTCGATCATCATGGCCATGCTCTCCAGGGTTCCGCCACTGAAGCCTCCCTTGCCTCCCAGGAGGATGAACTTCACGTGCTCGCAGGGCGCTTCGCCTCGGGCCTGAAGGCCATTTTGAAGGACGAAGACGCCAAGGTCGCTCGGGATGGAGTCAAAGCCGCAGGCATGGACGATTCGGGCTCCGCTGCTCCGAGCCGCTTCGTGGTGCTGCTCGATCATGTCCCTCATGAAGGCGACCTCTCCGGTCAGGTCGCAGTAGTGGGTCGCCTCCGCGACGCAGGCTGCGACGAGCTCGGCCCCGTACCGAGCGTAGGGTCCGACCGTCGTAGCCACCGCTCGGGTTTGCTGGGCCATGGTCCGCAGGCTCGAGGGATCCTTGGAGTCGGCGACCAGAAGTCCGTCGGGTGGTCGCCCGCTCAAGCCCTTTCGGATACCTGCTAGCTTCTCCTCGCTTCGTCCTGCTATGGCCCAGCGAAGGGAGGACGGGGCGTTTCGGCTCAGATAGTCGGCGACGAGTCGGCCCGTGAAGCCGGTGGCGCCGAAGACGACCACGTCAAAGGAGCGCTCGGCGCCAGCAGGGGTGCTCATGGGGGCTCGCTATCTCAGGAGCGGCCCAGGGGACAGGAATGACCCCCAAAACGCCAAAAGGCCGCTCGGGGCGGCCTTTTGGAGCAGGTCGAGCAGTCTCGCTCGAAACCGAAGCTTCAGGAGGGTTGAGCGTCCCGCTTGCTCAGGCATTCCATGCACAGCAACTGCACGCCCGGAGGAGGCTTAGCCGGCACCCGCTCCTCTTTCCCGCACTCGCTGCAGGTTGCTCGGAAATTGCTGGTCCGGAACTTCACCGAACGTCCACCTCTTCGTCCGCCGCTTCGCTTTCTCGCCATTCTGTCTGCCTATCTCCTTCGTACTCTGTGTTGCGCCACACCACCGGGCGGCGTCAGATGACGCCTGGGAAGCCCCGCTTGTTCCAGGTTCGTCCAAACTGGCGAAAAACCCGGTGTGGGAGCACCTCGCTCAGAGCCGCGAGGCAGTCCGGAACGCGCGTAAAGTAGTCACGCACGCAACAAAGTCAAGCGGAGAGCTGCGGGATCGCTTCGGACGAAAGTTCACTCGCTCAACGATCGGCTGGCGGCATGGTTTCGACGAAGGAAGGGCGTTGGGCCAAGCGACTGAATAGATCGGCAAGCTCGCCCCTTTGCTCACGCCAGAGCACCTCCGGCAGTCGAAAGTCGATGTATCCGAGGGCACAGCCAAAGGCGAGGGCACCAACGGAGATGGGCGTTTCCACAGAAAAGATCGGACGGGTCTGGAGGCTTCGTACGATCTTCAGGGTCTGACGCTCGATCCAGTCTTCGCTTCGGGTCTGCACGGGGCGACGACGCTCCATCACGATGGCGACCCCTGCGTCCATGATCCCGTCAGCCTCGGCCTCCAGGACGCGATCCTCGAGGGTGCGACGCCCGTCCTCCCCCTGCCCGAGGTGCTGAACGATGACCCGGCTGTCCACGATGGAGCGCAGGCCGTCCAGCAAACAGGGAACCCTGCCAAGTGGATGGGCTTCGAGCAGCCGGGAATCGTCCTCCAGGGGAGAGACTGGGGTCTCGGTCAGGACCAGGCCCCGCTCCCGGGCGAAGACCCGAACCTTCCGGGCGAAGGGCGAGGTCGGCGTCATGAGCAGCTCCATGGCGCCTGGCTTAGTGCAGCCGTGGGAAGAAGGACACTCTCAGTCGTTGAGGAGCCGCCAAGTCTGCCGCACTCGGGCCAAGAGCGGGGCCAGGCGCCGGCTCGGACCGAGGGTGGTCGGCACACGGCCGGACAGGGTCGCCCACCAGCTGCCGTCCTCACCTCGGACGATGGTGGCGATCGTGCGGCCTTCGTCCTCGACGAGGACGGGCTGTTCGACCTGGGCGGTGAGCATCCATGAAGAGCAACGATGGCGGGGAGAGCCTTGATTCCGAAGATGCGAAAATGGGGTGGATGGCCGGGGGAGACTCACCCTCGGTATGACGAGGCTGTCGTGCCTGGCTTCAGTCGTCCAGGGTCTGGAAATCGTCCGAGCTGTAGCGACGGTGGGCAGCTCGGGCTCGCTCGATGAGGTTGGTCGGGTCGGCGTCCGGGCCCAGGGTCGTCTCGACGGTGCCAATGAGCGTCAGCCACCACTCACCGTCGAAACCAGGACGCAGGAAGCCGATCAGCTCTTCGTCATCGAAGATGGGCTTTCCCGTCGGCACCCGGCGAAGAGTCATTTGGGTCGGGCCTCCTGGTCAATCCTGAGCAAAGGGAACCTGGCCTGCTCGCCAATCGCCGTCCCACGCGTCAGCATTCGACGAAGGTCACGGCGAGTCCCCCCAGAGCCGTTTCCTTGTACTTCGCGTGCATGTCGAAGCCGGTTTGGCGCATCGTCGAAATGGCCTGGTCGAGGCTGACCCGGTGGCTGCCGTCGCCCAGCAGGGCGAGCCTAGCCGCGCCGATCGCCTTGACGGCCCCGAAGCCGTTTCGCTCGATGCAAGGTACCTGGACCAAGCCGCCGATCGGATCGCAGGTCAGGCCCAAGCTGTGCTCGATGGCGATCTCGGCAGCGTTCTCAATTTGAGCCGGGCTGCCGCCCATGAGCGCGCATAGCCCGCCCGCGGCCATGGAGGAAGCGGCCCCGACCTCGCCTTGGCAGCCCACCTCGGCCCCGGAAATCGAGGCGTTCCGCTTGAAGAGGCTCCCGATGGCGGAGGCGGTGAGAAGGTAGTCCCGGGTGGCCTGCCGTCCCTGGGCCTCGGCCAACTCGAGCCGGGTGAAGTGGTAACGAAGGACAGCGGGGACAATGCCGGCCGCTCCGTTGGTGGGCGCGGTCACGACCTGCCCACCCGCCGCGTTCTCTTCGTTTACTGCCATCGCCCACAGATGAACGTAATCCATGTGGGTGACGGGACCCGCCGGGTCCTCGGGCGACCGGTCTTCGAGCCGCCGCATCAAGGTGGAGGCCCGACGACGAACCTCGAGCCCGCCCGGCAAGATCCCCTCCGTTCTCAGACCTCGGTCGATGCAGTCATTCATGACCTGACCGATTCGGGCCAGACCCGCATGGAGCTTGGCTTCGCTCCGCACTTCGAGCTCGTTGGCGGCCACCAGCGCTGCGATGCTCAGCCCCGAGTCCTTCGCCTGGGCGAGAAGTTCCGCCCCGCTCTTGAAGGGAAAGGGAACGGGCACTTCGATCGATGCGACGACCTCCCTGACCAACTCGTCGTGGGTCGCGATGAAGCCTCCTCCGATGCTGAAGTAGGTGCCTTCACCCAGGAGAGCCCCGGCCTTGTCGAAGGCTAGGAAGCGGAGCTCGTTGGGATGAATGCTGACCTCGGCCTCGCAATCGAAGACCAGGTCGCGGGCGGTTTCGAAGCGGATGGGTCGCTGACCACCCAGGACCAGCTCGGATCGTGTATAGGCCGCCTCCAAGACCGCCTGGGCCCGAGCCGGCTGAAGGTCTTCGGCCCGCAGTCCGCTCAGACCCCACAGCACGGCCTGATCCGTGTGATGTCCTCGGCCAGTATGGGCCAAGGAGCCGACGAGACGCGCCTCGACCCGGTCCACTTCGTTCAGCGCTGGGCCCAGGCTCTCTATGAAGCTCCGCCCGGCCACCATGGGCCCCATCGTGTGGGAAGAACTCGGCCCCACGCCGACCTTGAACAGGTCGAAGACGCTGATGAAGGACACGACCTCAAATCAGGGGCCAAAGCTCCAAAGATCGCAAGAAATCAAGACGACGCGAAGCGTCGCAGGCAGCGCGGCCTACGAAAAAAACGGAGTGGCGGCGGCTTCGCCGTCGCCGGGCCCCCAGGGCCTCGCTGGAATTTCGGGCGCAAACCGATGATCAGCCCGGAAATGTTGGCCAAGGGATGGGGGTTGGGTAGGCGCCGGAAGAGAACATGCGAGCATCGATGATGAGCGCCGCCGTGGCGCTGGTATTGGGGACGGGCATCGAAGTCCAGGCCTCTCACCACAAGGAATTGTTGGACGGGATCCCCGCCCGGGGCGACGACGCGGAGCGTAAGAGCAAGAATGGGCGCCTGGATCACGAAGCGGAAGGCGTGAAGGTCGTCGTGACCTACGGTCGGCCGTCGGTCAGAGGTCGCAAGGTCTGGGGGGGCCTGGTCCAGTACGGAAAGATCTGGCGAACGGGCGCCGACGAGGCGACCACCATCACCTTCACCAAGGACGTCCGCCTCGACGGCAAGAAGGTGGCAGCTGGGACATACGCCCTCTTCACGATCCCAGGAAAGAACGAATGGACATGGATCTTGAATCGGCAGGCCAAGCAGTGGGGCGCGTACAAGTACGACGCGAGCGCCGACGTGGCCCGGGTGAAGGCTAAGCCAGCCTCGGGCTCCATGGCGGAGGCCCTCCTTTTCGAGGGTCGCGACGGTGCCGTAGTTCTGCGTTGGGGCAAGCTGTCGGTCCCGCTCGCTTTCGAAGCCGTCGACTGAGCCTGTGCAGGCCCTGGGCCCGGCGTGGCTGCGGGGTGACCCGTCCGCCGCTTCCCTTCTCGAAGCGCCTCCGTTTCCGGACGCGATGGTGCAGCCGTCCGTCCGGGCACCCGGCCAGGCTTGCCGAGAGGTCCTCGCGGCCCTGAACCCCGACGCCGAACTAGCCATGGACGCGGCCGTCGTGACCGGGCAGCAGCTGGGCCTCTTCGGCGGTCCCTGCTTCACGCTCTACAAGGCCTGGACCGCCGTGGCCTGGGCCCGAGCGCTGTCCAAGAAGTGGGGCATCCGAGTTCGGGCCGTGTTCTGGCTTCAGACGGAGGACCACGATTTCGCCGAGGTGGCGTGGTGTGGCCAACCCGGCGGGGGCAGGGTCGAGCTTTCTGATCGGTCGGATCATTGCCGTGTCAGCGTGTCGGAACGGCTGGTTCCTGAGGAGATATCGGAGCGCTTGCGGTCCTATGCCGACAGCCTCGGACCCTGTCCTCATGGCGAGGAGGTGCTGGCTCAACTCGAACGCTGCTGGCGTCCCGGGCTGTCTTGGACCCAGGCCTACTGTGATATTCTTCGCTGGGCCTTTGCCGCCGAGGATCTCCTGCTCTTCGACCCGCGCCACCCGACTGCTGCCGCCGCAGTCGCGCCGCTTCACGAGCAGGCCTTGTTCGGGGCCCGAGAGCTGGAGACGGCCCTCGCTCGTCGGGCCGAGCTCATTGCAGGGGCGGGCTTTCGGGTCCAGGTCCCCGTTCGCCCCGAAACGCTCAGCTTCGTCCACTTGGACGGGTTCGATGGGGGTCGGCAGCGACTGGCCTGGCTGGAATCCGGAATGGCCCAAGCGCCCGACGGACGAACAGTGTCCCCAGCCGTCCTGAGGCGATGGCTCTCCGAGGATCCGCGTCGCTTCACCAGCTCGGCCCTCCTTCGCCCCATACTGCAGGACAGATTGCTCCCGACCGTCGCCTACGTGGCCGGTCCGGGAGAGGCGGCCTACTGGGCCCAGCTGGAGCCGCTGTATCGCGCCTTCGGAGTGCTCATGCCCCGCGTCGTTCCCCGGGCCCGGGCCCGTTTGCTCGAACCCTGGGCGCGGCGACTCTTGAATCGCTGGGCCCTTTCTCCTGCCGATGTGGAAGTGGGAGAAGCGGCCTTCCTCGACCGAATGGGGGCGGGGCAATTGGGTGCGCCCGCCGCCCAGGTGGCCTCTGGCTTGGCCGAGGTCCGTTCGGCTGTACGAGCGAGGTTGCAGAAGCAGAGCGAAAAGCTCGACGTCTCAGGACCGATGGGCGCCTTGGACCGAAAATTGGCGCGAAGCTTCGAGCGATTCGTCAAAAAGTACGAGACGCTCCGTCGCCGGAGCGACACGGACGCCTACGAGGCTGCTCGGCGCTTGCAAGGGAGCTTGGCACCTGGGCGAGGTCCTCAAGAGCGCTTCGTAGGCTTCGTGGGCTACTTCGCCCGTTATGGTCGAGATCACGTCATGAGCTGCTTGAAGTCCCACTGGTCGCCGGGCGAGGTCCAGACGGTGGACGTCGAGTTGTGAGCCCGCCGGCCGACGTCCTGGTTTTCGGGCCCCATCCCGACGATGTAGAGCTCTTCTGCGGTGGCGCCATCCTCCGCGCCGTCGACCAGGGTCAGCGGGTCGTGGTGGCCGATCTGACGGCCGGAGAGCGGGCCAGCCGCGGCACGCCCGAGCTCAGGGCCCAAGAGGCTTCGAGGGCGGCCGAAGTCCTCGGCCTGGCCGAGCGGGAGAACCTGGAGTTGCCCGACTTGGCGCTGAATGCCAGCGACGAGACCCAGCTGGCGGTGGTCACGGAGTGTATTCGCCGCCATCGCCCTCGACTTGTGTGGAGTCCCCCGCCCAAGGCCCGTCATCCTGACCACTTTGCCGCCCACCATCTGGTCAGAGACGCGGTGTTTCGAGCTGGGGTCGGGGGATGGAAGAGCGCGTCACCCCGACATCGCGTGGAGTTCTGGTGTGCCTACCTGATGCGAGTCGAGCTCAGGCCGAGCTTCTTGCTCAACACCAGCGGCACCGCCGAACGGAAACGCCGCGCTATCGAATGCTATGCGAGCCAGCTCTCGACCGGTTCGGGCCCCCAGACGCTCCTCGCTCGGTCCGGAAGCCTCGCAGCCATCGAAGCCCGAGACCGCTACTTCGGTGCCTGCCTGGCCGTCGAAACTGCCGAACCTATGTGGTGTGAAGGTCTGCTGGGCTTCGACCAGGCGGCGCCCTCATTCTCCGGCCCCATTCGTGGGCCCGGCTTCTTTATGACCGGTGGTGGCGCGTGAGGAGCCTGACCATCGCCACCCTCTGTCTACCCGGTCTCGGAGGCTCGGGCCGCATCGCGGCTGATCTATCAGACCGCCTTCGGGACAGAGGCCACCACGTCCAGGTCTTCGCAAGCGCGCGCCCCGCTCACCTGTCCGTCGACTCTCCGACCCCTTGGGTCCCGGTCGAGGTCGAGTCCTACGCCGCGCTGCCCCATGCGCCCTACAGTCTCGCCATGGCCTCTAAGGTCGCCGAGCTCCAGGATGTCGACCTCATTCACGCCCACTATGCCATTCCTCACGCAAACTCCGCACATCTCGCCAAGCAGATCATCCGAATGGAGACGGGCCGAGAGGTCCCCTTCGTGGTCACGCTCCACGGGACCGACGTCGTGCGGAGAGGGCCGATGCGCGCCTGTGCCCGGGCGACCAAGCTCGCCCTTCATTCGGCCCAGGGCGTCACGGTGCCTTCGGCCTTCTTGGCGCGAGAGGCTCGGGCTGCGTTTCAACTCGAGGCTGAGCAGGTGGCGGAGGTCCCGAACTTCGTGGATCCTGATCTGAACCATCCCCCTCGGGAGCATCGGCCCGACGGACCTACGCTGAACCTCGTCCACGTCTCGAATCTTCGAATCGTGAAGCGCGTGCAGGACATCTTGTACGCTATGACTCGACTGCCTCCCCGGGTCCGCCTGAACGTCGTAGGTGAAGGCCCGCAGCGAGGCCAGCTCGAGTCTTTGACCCGAACGCTTCGTCTGCAGGAACGGGTCCGGTTCTTTGGACGTCGGAACGACGTCCCCGACATCCTTCGTTCGAGCGACGTCTTCGTCTTTCCGTCTCAGGTCGAGAGCTTTGGTCTTGCCGCCCTCGAGGCTTCGGCTTGCGGTCTGCCGGTGGTCGCGAGCGACGTCGGGGGCCTGCCAGAAGTGGTGGAAGACGGCGTGTCGGGGCTTCTATTTCCTTCGAGGGACGTCGATGCTCTCGCCGACAGGGTGCGCCAGCTGATGGATGGGCCCGAGCTTCGTCGCCGGATGGGCGAGGCCGGCCGGTCCCGAGCCCTCCGCTTCGGACCTGCTGCTTCGGTCGATGCCTACGAGAACCTGTACGCCCGGCTCGTGAGACGCCCATCATGATGGCCAGCCTGACCCTCCTCCTTGCGACCGCATCCGATCCTGCCACCCTAAAGTTCGAACTGGAGCGACTTCGGTCGACTCAGCGGGTGCTCTACGTGGCCGCCCATCCGGACGACGAGAACACTCGGCTCCTTGCCTATCTCACCGGAGGACGAGGCATCGAGGCTGCCTACTTGTCTTTGACGCGGGGTGGTGGCGGCCAGAACGTAATCGGTGACGAGCAAGGTGGGTTGCTGAGCGTTCTTCGCACCGAGGAGCTGTTGGCGGCGCGTCGTATCGACGGAGCTCGTCAGTTCTTCACCCGCGCCCGAGACTTCGGCTACTCGAAGACTTCGGAGGAGACGCTTAGAATCTGGAGCGAGCGCCAGGTCGTGGCCGACGCGGTCCGCGTCGTTCGCGGCTTTCGTCCTGACGTCATCATCACGCGTTTTCGGCCCAAGGGCCGAACCCACGGACACCACCTAGCCTCGGCCCGGATAGCCCAGCTCGCCTTCGAGCTGGCGGCGGACCCCAGTTACGGCGAGACTGCGCTTCCTCCTTGGAAGGCCACTCGGATCCTGGTGAATGTGCCGCGGTGGCGTAACGACGACGACGTAGGCGACTTCGCCCTCGACGTATCCGGATGGTCCGCTCTTCGGGGCCAGAGTCACCCCGAAGTGGCCGCGCTGAGTCGCTCCATGCACCGAAGCCAGGCCTTCGGTTCGGCGCCGCGACGAGGCCCCCAGCTGGAGTACTTCGAGCACACATTCGGCGAGAGGGCCGAGAAGGATCCGCTCGAAGGGGTGCCGGCTGGGTGGGCCCGCTTCGAAGGGGGTGAGCAGGTCGATGCAGCCCTGGCGGCGGCCTCGGCGGCCCTCGGCTTCGAGCCTTCGGAAGCCTTGCCCGAGCTCATGGTCGCCCGAGCAGCTCTGAACGAACTCAATGTCGAGCTGCCTCGCGTGCGGGATGGACTGGGAGCCCTGGACGAGATCATCATTTCGGCCCTTGGCGCCTGGGTTCGGGTCGAGGCGCCCTCTCGGGTCTTGACCGGAGGAAGCACGGTCCCCCTCGTCCTGCGTGTCCTTCAGCATCGAGGTCCTGAACTGCAGGTGACCGCGGTGCAAGCGGGTGGTCGCCGCGAGCTGCTCGAAGCGCCTATCCTCGCCCTTGGCGAAGCCTTCGAATACGGCTTCGAGCGAAGCTTCGCCGCAGGCGACGGCGTACCGGCCTGGCTCTTGGAGCCCGAGACGTCTGGGAGCTACCGGCTCTCAGAGTCGGCGGACCCCAACCTAGCTGAGGATCCCCTGACGGCGAGCATCGAGCTTGCGATTCGAGGTGAGCGCCTCAAGGTCCGGCGACCCGTGGTGTATCCGTGGGTCGACCGGACTTTTGGCGAACGCGAAGATCCCGTCGCGGCCCTTCCCACCGTGGTGGCGCAGCCGAGCTCCGAAGTGGTGTGGGCCCGAGGGTCGGCTACCGTGGAGTGGACGGTGGGGCGGACCGGGGCCGAACTCCAGACTCGGGTTCAGGTCGACGCTCCTTCGGGCTGGGCCGTCAGTCCCGGCTTTCGGGACGTCGACCTCCAAGATGCGGAGCAGGCGCGCGTCCGCTTCACCATCCGTCCACCCGAGGGCGCCGAGCCGAGCGATCTTCAGCTAGTGACGAGCACGGGCGAGTCTCTCTTTGCCCGGCGGACCCTGGCCTATCCCCACATTCGACCAAGGACCATTCTCCAGCCCTCGACTGTGCGCGTCGCGCCGGTGGAGGTGGAGCGGGTCAAGGCCCGGGTGGGCTACCTCATGGGTTCGGGGGACCGGGTGCCCCAGGCCCTGAAGGGTCTGGGCGTGGAGGTGGCCATTCTCGACGACGAGATGCTGCGCCGACGTAGATTCGACGGCCTGGACGTCATCATCCTTGGCGTCCGCGCCCATAACGTCCGATCCGAGGTCACCGCGGCGGAACCTGCACTCTTTGACTGGGTGAAGAAGGGTGGACGGCTCATCGTCCAGTACAACACCAACAGCTGGTACTCGAAGCTCGAAGCCCAGCTCGGGCCCAAGTCGATCGGCGTCGATCGCACTCGGGTCACCAACGAGGAGTCGCCCGTCCGTATCCTAGAGCCGGAGCATCCCTTCCTGGCCTCGCCGCACCGCATCGGTCCCCCGGATTTCCGAGGATGGGTGCAGGAGAGAGGCCTCTACTTCGCCCACGAGTGGGACGAGGCGTGGACACCCCTGCTTGAGCTCGAAGATCCCCAGGAGTCACCGACCCAAGGCAGTCTGCTCGTTCTTCGGCATGGCAAGGGCCACGTCGTCTTCACCGGTCTGTCCTTCTTCAGACAGCTCCCGGCCGGTGTTCCCGGCGCGGCCCGGCTCTTTTTGAACCTGCTCGGAGCCCGGACGTGAGCTCGGAGCCATCCCGGGAGGAGAGGGACGACTCCCCTCCGATCATGGGAAGCTGGAACGGACTGTACGCGGTCGTCCTCGGATTCCTCTTCCTTCAGGTGCTCATGTACTGGGCCCTCAGCGTGTGGGCTTCGTGAACGTCCTCGATTGGGCGGTCCTCGCCGTCACCCTGGCCACCATCGTCGCCTATGGCGTCTTGAAGACCCGCGGCGTCAAAACGACGGCGGGCTTTCTGAAGGGTGACAAGGATCTGCGCTGGCCGACCATCGGTCTTTCGGTCATGGCCACCCAGGCTAGCGCCATCACCTTTCTCAGTACCCCTGGACAGGCCTACGACGACGGCATGCGCTTCGTGCAGTTCTACTTCGGGCTGCCCTTGGCGATGGTGCTCATCTCCGCCGTCGCCATTCCCATCTACCATCGACTTCAGGTCTTCACGGCCTACGAGTATTTGGAGCGGCGATTCGACGTTCGGGTCCGGGTGCTGGGCGCGCTGCTCTTTCTCGTCCAGCGTGGCCTCGCGGCGGGCATCACGATCTATGCCCCCGCCATCGTCCTGTCGACTCTGCTCGGTTGGCGACTCGACCTCACCAACTTGGTGATCGGGATTGCGGTCATCATCTATACCGTCTCAGGCGGCACCAAGGCGGTCAGCCAGACTCAGAAGCAGCAGATGATCGTGATCATGACCGGCATGGTCCTAGCCGCGGTCGTTCTCTTCATGCGGCTTCCGGAGGCAGTGGGTTTGGGCGACGTGGCGCGGATCGCGGGCGCCACCGGCCGAATGGAAGTGGTCGACTTCTCTTTCGACTTCGAAGATCGCTACAACTTTTGGTCCGGGCTGACGGGGGGCTTCTTCTTGGCTCTGTCCTACTTCGGCACTGACCAGAGCCAGGTGCAGCGCTACCTTTCGGGCCGATCGGTGACCGAGATGCGGCTCGGTCTCCTTTTCAACGGGATTGCCAAGATTCCGATGCAGTTCTTCATTCTCGGCGTCGGGATCTTGGTCTTCGTACTCCACGTCTTCGAACCCGCGCCGGCCTTCTTCAACGAGCCGGCCTGGGCGCGAGCCCGAGCCGAAAGCCCGGTGGCGGTCGAAGGCTTGGAGAGCGAGCTGGCCGAAGTCCAGGCCCTTCGTTCGCGCGCCGCTCTGGCCTTTGTCGAAGCTGATGGCGACCCAGCCGGCGCTCGAGCCGACTTCGAGGCCGCCGACGCTCGTTACCAAGGCCTGCGAAGAAACGCTCGAAGCCTGGTCGCAAACAGCGCCCCCGACGCCGAGACCGAGGACGGAGACTACGTCTTCATCTCGGTCGTAGTAGAGCTACTGCCCCACGGCCTGATTGGACTTCTGATCGCCGTCATCCTCTCCGCCGCCATGTCTTCCACTGCCAGCGAGCTGAGCGCCTTGGGATCGACGACCACCATCGATCTCTATCGACGGCTCGTGAACCCGTCTGCCGATGACGCGACGACGCTCCTCGCCTCCAAAGCCTTCACCGTCTTCTGGGGCCTAGTGGCGCTGGCCTTTGCAACGTTTGCCAGTCTTCTCGACAACCTCATCGAGGCCGTGAACATCCTGGGCTCCCTCTTCTACGGGACGGTCCTCGGACTGTTCATCGTGGGCTTCGGTCTTCGCCGCATCGGCCCTGGACCGACCTTCTACGCCGCCCTGGTGGGTGAGGCCCTGGTCATCGCGGCCTTCTTCTTCACCGAGCTCGGCTTCCTCTGGTTCAACGTCCTGGGCTGCGGCGTTACAGTTGGCCTCGCCCTCGTCTTTCATCTCGCCGGACGCCTGAGTCTACGCCCCACGGAAGGCTGAGCGACCTCAGCGACGATCGAGGTCCAGGGTCGCAGCGCCTCATGGGCGCTCCACTCCGACAGCTCGAGGGGCCTTCTGACTAAGGGGTGCGGAGGGCTTGGAGAGCCTGGGAGCAGGCGTCCCGGAGCGCAGCGCTCAGGGGGTCGGACTCTAGGCTGGCGTCCATGGTCTCGCGGATTGCGTCGGCCGCGTCTTTTTGGGCGAGGCGGCCCAGGGCTCGGACCACTTCGATTCGGACCGCGGTGTCTTCATCGTCCAGACGAGGGGTAAGGGCGGGACCGGCGTTTGGGATGCCGAGCAGGCCCAAGCTCTCGGCGGCACGGCAGCGGACCTCCGACAGGCGATCGTCGAGAAGAAAGATGAGGGACTCGAGGAGGTGCTCATCGCCCCGCTCGACGAGCAGGGTCATGGCGTAGGCTGCGTTGCGCCGAATGGCGTCGTGGCCATCGGTCAGGGCGACCTGAATTCGCTCCTTCGCACCTCGATCGCGCAGGGTCCCCAAAGCTCGGATGGCGGCAGCCTTCACCTCTGGGGACCGGAACTCGAGCTGCCGGCGAAGTATGGGCAAGGCGCGCGGGTCGCAGGACAGCGTCAGCTTGTCGATGAGCTGCACCCGGCCTTGGATTGACTCTCGTCGCTCGATCTCTTCCGCCTCCAGCTGAAGTCGGGTCCATGCACCCTCGATGGCCTGCTGCATGCCCGCACTCGCGTGGCGCATCCACGATGCCTTGACGGTCATGGGCATGACGTCGAGCACGCCACCCCGAAGGAAGAAGCCTCCTCGCGAGTAGCCGTCGGCGACGACCGCCATCAGGTGGGTGAGACTCTCGTACTCAAGCACGCCCTTGGTGGATCCGTCGACGACGCGCGCGATAGCCGATCGTTGATCCTTCCCGTCGAGGTAGATCACCAGGTCAGCCGAGTCGCCCTGTCGAAACAGCGGCAGCGCCGCGTACTCGAGCTGCAGGGTTTGGGCTCGCTGCAAGGCGTTCTTCAGAGAATACCAGCGGTTCCCCGGCAAGAGGTCGGCGCCGCCGTCGCGCCAGGCGTAGAGCGCTCGAAGCTCAGGAAGAAAGGGTCCGGGTGCTTGGCTCTCGAGGGCGTTCTGCCGGGCGGCGCGAAGGCCCGGAGAAAGCGCCTGAAGATGGGGAAAGTCGCCTTGCCGGATGATGGCGTTCATCCGGTCCAGACACTCGAACATCGTCGGGCCTTGCGACACTCGGACAACTTGACCGAACCCCTCCGCCCGTCAATGCCTCTTCTTTCACTGCGAGGTCTTGGGCACCCGTGCGAAGCGCTGAACTTTCAGGTCTTCGCCACCCGGCTCCGGGAAGTTCTGAATCGGCCCCGCTTCGAAGGCTGGGTCGAGCTCCGGAAAATACACGACCTCGTCTTCTGGCCTGAGCTCCAGCTCATCCGGAACCCAAGTGACGTCGATGACATCGGTCTCGGACATGGCGGATTCGTAAATCTGGCGGCCCCCTATGAACCAAAGGTCCCCTGCTGCGGCTTCCACGGCCTTCTCGAAGTCGGCAAAAATCTCGACGCCATCGACTGGGCCCAAGCTTCGGCTCACGACCAGGTTACGACGCTTGGGCAGAGGTCGTCCGATGGACTCGAAGGTCTTGCGCCCCATCAGCACCGTGCCTCCCGAAGTGAGGCGCTTGAAGCGGCGCAGATCTGCGGAGTGATGCCAGGGCAGCTGGCCGTTCACCCCCATGATCCGGTTTCGGTCGAGGGCTACGATCATCCCTCGCATCAGACCGCGACCTTGAACTTGAGCGCAGGATGGGGGTCGTAGCCGTCGAGCCGGAAGGTGCTCAAAAGGGTTTCGGTGTCGGCTTCGTACAGAGCCTCGACGTCGGACAGATCCTTCACGCTTGGATCGATGCTGAGCTGGGGAAGCGGGCGGGAGGAACGCTCGAGCTGGGTCCTCAGGCCTGGCACGTGGTCGTGCTCGGCCATCGAGCCGTCCGGCTTGGCCGTATAGATGTGGGCATCGACGAGGGTGTGGGCAAAGATCCCGGCCCTCATGTCGGTCCAGCGCGCGAAGAGACTGAGCAGAAATGCGTAGCCCGCGATGTTGTAGGGCACTCCTAAGGCGACGTCGGCGCTTCGCTGGGTCAAGTGGAGGTTCAGAACGGGCAGGCCGGCCTCGTCGTATTGGACGTTGAGGATCCAAAGGAGGTGGCAGGGGGGAAGGGCTGAGTGCAGGGCGTTGTGGGGGGCCCAGGCCGAGATGACCAGCCTTCGACTGCCGGGGTTGCGGCGGAGTTCCTGAAGAACGGTCCGGACCTGGTCCACGAAGTGCTCGCCTTCAGGAGCCGGGAAATGACGCCAGAAGTTCCCGTAGGCGCTGGGCACCCTGCCGTCCTCGCCAGCCCAGGGGTCCCAGAACTTGCAGCCGTGACGTCGAAGCATGGCAATGTCCCGCTGCCCCGAGAGGAACCAGAGGTTTTCGACCACGATGTTCTTCCAGCTGATCTCCTTGGTGGTGAGCAAGGGAAAGCCCTCGCGAAGATCGACGGTGTAGTTGATGTTGAAGGCGGACAGTGTATCGACCCCCGTTCGGTTCGGCTTCCGCGATCCCCGTTCCAGTACTTCTCGAACGACCGAATGGTAGGCTTCCACGTCGACGGACGCTCGGCCGCTCGTCGGCGTCGGTCAAGGCATCGAGGGGATTGGCGGCTTGCATCGGGCCCAGTAGCCTCCGCTCGTGCTCCGAACCATCGTCGTCGGCATTGATTTCTCCAAGGCGACCCCGGTGGCCCTCGAGGCCGTGGGTCGGATAGCGGAGGCCTACGAGGCAAAGCGCGTTCACTTGGTCCACGTTCTTCCCCTTCCCGACGGCATTGTACCGATCCCGAAGGAGGTCTCGGAGAGCGCACGGGCTCGGGCTCGAGACCGCCTGGCCACCCTCGAACTGGACAACGTGCACCCCGTGACCAGGGAAATTCGAAGCGGCATCCCCGCCCGCGAGTTAGTCGCTGCAGCGGAGCAGGTCGGGGCGGACGTCATCGTCGTCGCGGGTCGGGGTCACGGGGTCCTGGCCGAGATGTTTTTGGGCTCGGTGGCGAGCAGCCTCATCCGGGTCGCAAGCTGTCCGGTCCTGGTGGTCCACGGGCCCGTCGACGCCCAATTCGAGCGTATCGTAGCCGCGGTCGATCTTTCGCCGGTCTCCCTGAACGTCCTCGACTCGGCTTTCCGCCTTGGGGCACCCCAGAGCTCAGGCAAGCCGGGGTCCCGGGTTCAAGTCCTCTCCCTGTACGAACACCCCTTCTTGTCCTCGTCAAAGGACGCCTTGCTACCCCGGGCCGTGACGCCAGAAGAGGTCGAAGCCTTGGGTGAGACCCATCGCCAACACGTCGTGGAGTTGGTGGGCCGGGTGCCGACCCACGGGGTCGAAGTCGATGTGGAGGTCATGAGCAAGGCCCCCGCCGCGAACGTGATCATCGATGTGGCCTCTATGGTCGGGGCTCAGCTGATAGTGCTCGGCACCAGCGGCCAGGGCGCTTGGCACCGGATGATTCTGGGCTCGACCGCCAACTACGTGCTCAACCGAGCGCCTTGCCCGGTGCTGGTCGTGCCTCACGAGGTTCGGGAACGAACGACCCAAGACCTCCCGGCGCCGATGCTGGTCTGAGCTGGGTGGCTTCGAGGGCTTTCAAGAACTGTACGATGAGCTGGGCCAGCGGTTTCGGATGCTCGAGCTGAGGACTATGTCCGAATTCGGGGGGCTGCCGGATCACCGCATGGCTCGGCAGGTGGGCGAGGAAGAAGTCTCGGGAGGCCGGGGGCAAAATATCATCTTGGCCCCCCCATACGAAGAGGGTGGGGCAGCGAAGGCCGGAGAGCTCCTCGGGCCGAAGGAGAATGGAAGTGTCCAGACTTCCGATCAGCGATCGGAACTGGGGTCGGCCCATGTGGCGCATCAGGAAACGGGCTATGAGCCGGCGTAGGGGGGGACGTTTGGCAAAGAGCCGATCCAGGAAGTCGATGGCGTCGGCCATGTTCTCCATCTCGAAGAGGCTCCGGAGCTCGTCCAGTTCCTCTGGGGCCATGGCCGCGCCCCCCGGCGAGACCAGGACCAGACTTTCGACCCGCTCCGGTCGAAAGTTGGCGTAGCGGATGGCCGCAAAGCCTCCCATCGAGTTTCCGATGATCGAAGCTCGGGCTCCGTAAGGGAGCAGCGTATCCAGAGCCTCGACGAGACCGTCTCTGAGGGCTGCGTAGTCCACCTGGCGCCGGGGCACTTCACTGAGTCCGTGGGCGGGCAGGTCGATGGCGACCAGCCGCTGGAAGGAACCGGTCAAGCGACTCATCAGGCGGCCGAACTGCGCGCCGGAAGCCGAAAACCCGTGAAGAAAGACGCCGATGGGCAGGGCACCCTGGCCGCGACCCTCGTAGGCGTGGATTCGGCCGAACGAGGTCGGGACCATCCGGCTGCGAAAGCCCCGCCGAGCCATGGCGAAGCGCTGCACTTTCGCGAACAACGAGGAGAGGCTCGACGACGCAGCGCGTAAAGGCAAGCGCCGTCGAGCCAGGGGCCGACGTCTACTGAACGGACTCGGTGTCCTGAAAGCCGTCGCTCAAGAGCACCAAACCCTGAGGAAGACTCGAGGCATTGGTGAAGAGGATGACGTGCAGAAAGTTGCCGGGCGAGAACACCCCGTTGTCGATGGCCGCGCCGACGACCGTGGTCGGGTCGTCGTCTTGGTCCACGCCGATGGGCACGGTCGGCGGTAGAGACGTCGGGTCGAGCTGCACCGTTCCTGAGGCGACGCCCTCGTCGAGGTTCTCAGCCAGCAAGGTCGGAGGCACGGTGGAAACGTCGTATACGTCGACCTGACCGAAGCCGGGGCCAGCGTGGACGAAACGAACCGTGGTCTCGGTCGTGCCGAGACCGGCGTAGTTGTCGTCCAGGAGTAGGATGTTTGCTCCGCCCCCGGCCCGGTTGTAGACCACCGTGTAGGACCGACCCGAATCCAAAATGACGTTGCTCAAGGAGGCAAGGGTGACCCCTACACCGGGCGTCTGACCCGCGGGCACGATGTCCAAGGTCTGGCCGGCGGCGGGGATGATGGCCTCCCAGTCCGAAGCTTCACCCAGGTCCACGCTGCCGGTGGGACCGACAAAGCCGTTGATGAAGAGGTCGATGGAAGCGTCGGGCCCGGAGGCATTCACCAATCGGATCCGGCTGGTGGGACCGAAAGGCAGGACCGGAGACCCTGAGGGCTCCGTGAGCTGGAGCCGGAAGCTCAGGTCGTTGTTGGCCACGTCGTGGACCAAGACCAAGTTGGCCGTCCCGCTTTGGACGCCGAGGGCGCCCAAGTTCAGATCGACGAAGTAGTCGTAGGCCGGGGACGAGGCGCCGGGCAGTCCGGAGTTGGTGCTCTCCACGTCGACGCCCACCGTGATGGGGAGGTTGCTGTCGACAGCCGCGTAGGAGGTGGCCTGGCCGGGAAGCAGATCTTCCCAGGGCCCCATCGTCATCCCGTTGATGAGCTGTCCTGTCGCAACGTCGTAGAGGTCGACCTGGCCGAGCTCGCTCGAAGTGTGGAGGATTCGAACGTTGACTGTGCTCGGTCCGCCGCCGCCCACGCCGGGGTTGTTGAAGATGGCGCCCTGGACCGTGGTCTCGCCGAACAATACCACCGTGTTGTCGGAGCGGCCGGTGACCGTCCCCGTGAAGTCGAAGACCGAATCCATGATGGTGTTTCCGGTCAGGGCCGCATCGATTCGGGTCTCGCCCCCCTCGACGGCCACCGAGTCGCTGGCCTCTCCAAAGCCCAAGTTGGTCACGATCGGCGTCGGATCCTGGTCGGCGAAGATGTCCAGCGGCGCCACGTTGGGCGAGGCGTGGAAGGTGGTCACGTCTCCGTTGGCGCCCACCGCGACCGGGGTCGCCGACGGGTCGCTGCTGACGATGACCAGCTGAACCGGACCCAAGGTCATCGGATTCGGAGCGCGGCTGATGTAGAAGGTGTAGGCCGTCTGGTCGGGCAGGGCTGGGACCTCGAAGAAGACCTCTTCGCTCTGCGGCGTCCCTGGGTTGATCTCCACTATGATCGGGAAGCCGGCGGCGTCGCCGGTCAGGAATGTGGGCGGCACCTGATTCGCCGTCACGCCGAGGGCGAAGGGGTTCATCGGGTCGGTCGGATCCAGCACGTTCACCGCCAAACCGCTCTGGGGAAAGTTGGTGGCGAAGTTGGCAAAGCGCCATTCGATCTCGCCAGTGCCCGCCGTGCTGACGGGCTTCTCGACAGCCGAAAAGACGCCGCCCGTGGCCTGGCTGAAGCCCTGGCAGACGACGGTGGTCAAATCGCCGAAGACCGCGCTGATCTGACCCTGGACTGTGAAGCCACTGTTGAGCCCGCACAGGGCCGGGAAGCTGCCCTCCTGCACCTCGGTCACCTGAGATACGGTGTTCTGAGGGATGTTGGTGCCGATGGCCGTGCCGCCGAGGCTGGCCACCGCGACCTCCTCGTTCATGGGATCCGAGATGAGGTTCAGAACGCGGACGTCGGCCGGGCGGAAGGTGCTCTCAGTATTGCCGATGTCGTCCTGCACGACGACGAACTGCTGCCCGTTCTGGGGGTCGTTGACGAAGAACACGTTGTACACTCGGCCCCCGGTCACGCTGCTCAAGGTCAGGGTGAAGGTCTGCCCAGTCTGGAGGGTCAGCTCGGGGTCGGCGCCAGGAACCACGGTGACGTAGGGGCCGGCGTCGCCAAAGCCAAGGTTGGAGCCGAGGTTCGAACCCTCGAAGGTACCGGAGATGGACCCGACGCCGACGGCCGAGTTGATCAATCGAAGTCGAACTTCACCTGGACCGGGGGGTGGATCGAGTTCGTCCACGTACACGCTCGTCTCGTAGCTGCCCGCCGTCCCGTAGATGGCAGCGGTGTGGCTGTCATCCACGCCGAAAGAGGCCGGGCCTTGAGCGATCACGGTGCCCTGCTCGCCCGGCGGGGTGAAAAGGACCTGGGCGCTCGAGTCGGCGTCGACCTGGACATAGCCCATCCCGCTGGCGCCGAAGGCGATGCTGGCCTGAGCGGGGGTGTTGAGGTTGCTGGACTCGAAGAAGTCGACCTGGCCCGGCGGCTGGAGGAGCAAAGCCAGGTTGATGCCGCGAACGAAGCTCGGGTCCGGCACAACCGAGCCTGTGATGGCGGGCTGGGTGCTGCCCGTAATAGGCTGGGCCACCAGCCGTAGGGTCAGCTCACCCAAGGCCTCCTGGCTGTCGATGAAGAGGTTGACCACCCGTCCCGCGTCGATGGTGGGGGCAGCGAACGTGAACTCCAGATCGTCTCGGTCGTCGGCGTCAATGCCGAGCTCGATGCTGCCGGTGAGGTTGAAGGCCGGACCCACGTCGCCGAAGGTCACGCCTTGATAGCCGGTGAGGGGGGTCGGACCAGTCGCGTCCAACAGATCGATGGGGTCGGTCACGTCGGGGGCGATGTGAATGATCCGAAGCCGGGACTGTCCCACTGGGGGCATGCTGTCGTCCTCCTGGAGCGGCTCCAGGATTACGTCACCGCTGGGGTCGTCGTAGAGGACGAGGGTGAAGAAGTCGCCTGGCTCGACCTCAAAGCCTTCTAGGGTCACGACGTCGTTGTTGGCGGCGTCCTGGACCGTGATGTCGTAGCTGCCCTCCAAGATGGGACGAGGCGTCGAGCCGTTGCCAAAGGGCACCGACAGGGTCTGGGTCTCCGGACCCTCGGCGGTCAGGGTCAACTCACCGCTGTCGTCGGCCAGGTTGACCACGTTGATTTGGCCCGAACCGGGCTCCATGAAGGGGCGGGAGTCGATGGTGGAGCGGGCGTCTCCGGCGCCGATGAGCACCAGCTGCTCCATGTCGGTTCCGGCCCCTCGGATGAAGGCGGTGAAGGCG
The DNA here is from genome assembly GCA_039024635.1 of Myxococcota bacterium. Taxonomy (GTDB): domain Bacteria; phylum Myxococcota; class Kuafuiibacteriia; order Kuafuiibacteriales; family Kuafuiibacteriaceae; genus Kuafuiihalomonas. The sequence continues at coordinate 287,270 of JBCCQA010000001.1, forward strand.
TCGCCGTTGGTGAGGGTGAGGGGGAACTCGACCCGCGGCGTGGCGCTACTGGCCGAGGCCAGGCCGAGGATGTAGCGCCCGTCCCCAGCAACGGGGAGGTCGATGTCTTGGGCACTTCCGACCGTGATGCTGCTGCCCACGGGCGCGGGATTTACGTTGTCGTTCGCGTCGAAGAGCTGAATCGAGCCCGTGAAGTTCTCCGAGATGTGCACGAAGCGGTAGCGGGCTCCGGTGGCTGGGGCCATGAGATCTTCCCGAAGGGTTCTCGACGTCGGCTGGGCGGTGGCCGGGTCGGTAAAGAGGAGGATGAGGTTCTGCTCGTCCTCTCGAAGGATGGCTCCCGTCGCGGCGGCGATGATGTTGGCCGCGACGAGTGGATCCTGACCCGTGTTGGTGATGGCGAAGCTGGTCGTCCGGGCCTCGAGCTGAATGGTCTCCGAGAAGGCGTCGGGCGCCACGTTGCTGAGGAGAGGGGAGGGCGCGCTCTCGGTGTCGAGGAGATCGCTCTGCAGGTAGATGTCGATCGGGTTCGACGTGACGTCCAGGAAGTGCAGGAAGCGCACGTCGGTCAGGGGAAGTGGGGTGGTCCCCGGTCCATCATCGTTGCCGTCTTCACCGCCGCAGGCCGAAAGGGCCAAAGGAAGGGCGAGGAGGGCGAGCCGGGGCATCCGCGTGAAGGTCCTCATGAGCACCGCTCCATACCGAACTTTGCGGTTTTTGGGTCAAGGAACCGGTCGACGGACCTTGGGCCGAAATGCGCTCGAAATTTGGCGGGTTGGATGATCAATCGAGGCGCGAAGAGACATGGCGCGCGACCCGACGGACGGCGAACGTCAGACGTCGGATTCGATGAAGGGGGCCGAGGTGTAGCAGGCCACGACGTCCTCTTCCTCGTCGGCGAGAACGAACCAGCGAATGCCGTCGCTGTCCTCGAAGGTCCAGGGCTCCAACCGAAGGCCGTCGGCCGCTCTCAGGTGGGCGATGGCATCTTCGATGAGGTCCAGCCCATCGGCGCCTCGATTTCGCAGCTTCTCGACCCGATCCTCCAAGCGCTCGGCTACGTCCTCGGCGTTGACCGCTTTGCCCGGGCTCTTCAGGGGCTCCACCTCGTCAGCCTCCAGCAGCTCGACCAGCCGGGTTGCGGCGTCGGGCATGTGGTCAGCCGTCGAATTTTCGATGAATCGGCTCAGGCTGTTGACGAGATTCATGGGGTTCCTCGACGCGGTGCGCTACGGAGACGGAGGGATTCGAACCCCCGATACGGTTGCCCGTATACTTGATTTCGAATCAAGCGCCTTCAACCGGACTCGGCCACGTCTCCAGATGGGTGCAGCGCCCACCGAGAGGCGGGCCTAAACGCCTGGTGCCCCGGCGTCAACCGCATCGTCGAAGACCGAAGCTGATGGGCCCACTCGAGCATCTCAACACGGCGCTGCGCGCCTACGGCCTCCGCCAAACTCAGCCCGGCCGCTGGCGAGGGCCCGCCGACCGTCGAGTCGACGCATCCCGACGTCGGCTGCGGATCACTTGGCCCATGGTCGGTGGTCCGGAACAGGCCTTGAGCTTCTGGTCACGTCCCCTCTCGGGGTCCGATGGCCCAGAGACCGGCGACCTGGCCTTCGACGGTGACATCCGCATCGAGGGGCCCGAGTCCGAGGTGCGTCGCTGGATGAATGCCTCGGCCCGGGCCCTGGTCCGATGGCTCGTCCTGCCTGGGGGTTCGGCCCTTCGGCTTCGTCCCGACCATCTGATCCTCCTCCGTCCTCGATGGCGACCGGCGCTCTTCGAGTCCCTGGAGCTCTTGACCCATCCTCGATGGAACGCGGCCCCCGACCCGGCCCGGGACCCGGACCCCAGGGTGCGGGCTCTCGCCGCTCTGCACCTGACCCGCTCTGGCGACGAGGCGGCCTTGGCCCGGGTCCTCGAGGATGGCGCCCTGCCGAACTGGATCCGGCTGGAGGCGGCCTTTGCTCTCTTCCGCAAAGGCCGAGACCGGGGGGACCACCGCCTAACCCTCACGACGGCCCGGAGAATCGAAGAGCTTCGCCATGGGCGACACCAGGCGGTAGGACGGCTCTCCTTGGTCGAAGGCACGGGAAATCTCGGGCTGCCTCTGGAAGTCGACGATTTGGATGGACACTCAGATAATTGAGTGAGTACTCACTAATTAATGGGCCGCACCCCCAGTATCACCGACGAGCAGATCTTGGAGGCCGCTCGACAGGTGTTCATGGAGCACGGCATCCGGGCGCCCACCGCGCTGCTGGCCCAGCGAGCAGGGGTCTCGGAAGGCACCCTATTCAACCGCTTCAGCTCCAAGGAAGGGCTCTTCGCCCAGGCCATGACCTTCGATTCGATGGCCAGTCTGGAGGAGGCCATGTTGAGCCTCGACGCCGCAGGCACCATCGAGGAGGCCCTGGAGGGCCTGGTTGTTCGACTCGTGCATAAAATGCGCGTGGTCTTCCCGCGCATGATGCTGATGTGGGCCAGCGTCACGCCCCGGGCCTTCTTCCAGTCGATGGAGTCACCGCCCCCGCTTCGACTGCTCTCGGGTCTCGAGCGCTGGGTCCGGTCGCGGGTGGAGGCGGGCGTACTCTCGGCCCCTGATCCTCAAGTCTTCGCCCGCATGATCTTGGGCCTGTGCACCCACTTCGTCTTCTTGGAGGCTACCGGCCTCACTGAGCATCCGGCGCACGATCAGGCCGACCTGCCTCTGGAGAACTATGCCCGCGATGCGGTTCGGACGCTGCTCGACGGGAGCCGAGGAGTTCCGGCTTGAAGCGCCATGGCTTGGGTCTACTGCTGCTGCTGATCGGCTGCGGGGGAGTTCTTCATCGCGTGGATCAGACGCCGCCTCCACCCGTCGAGCCCCCCAGCGTCTGGGCCGGCATCGGCACCGCTACGAGCACCACCCCCTACGATGGTCAATGGTGGTCCACCTTCGGCAGCCCGACCATCGACGGCCTCGTCGAGGAGGCTTTCGACCGGAGCCCCACCCTCGGACAGGCCTTCGCTCGGCTGCGTCAGGCCCAGGCCGGCGTGAAGACCCAGCGCTCGGGCTTCTTTCCGACCATCACCGCCGACGCCACCGTCAACTCCAACCGCAACGTCTCGGACCCTGCAGCCTTCGGTCAGATGGGCGACCCTTTCAGCAACACCATCACCACCACCACCCTCCAGGCTTCGGCCCAGTACGAGGTCGACGTCTGGGGCCGAATTGCCCACGCCTACCGAGGCGCCCGGGCGGACTTTCGGGCCACCGAGGCCGAGGTCGAGTCGGCGGCCATGACCTTGGCCGCCACCGTCGTGGACACCTACCTTCAGCTGGCTGAACAGAGGGCCAACTTCGCCCTCGTTCAAGAGCAGCTCGAAGTGTCGGAGACCTACCTGGAGCTTGTGGAGTTTCGCTTTGACCAGGGCGTTTCGAGCGGCCTCGACGTGTTTCAGCAGCGGCAGCAGCTGGCTTCGACCCGAAACCTATTGCCGACGGCCCGGCAAGGGATCGAGCTCTTGGAGCATCAGCTCTCGGTCTTGCTCGGCCAACCGCCCGGGCAGGGACTGCCGAGCGTCGAAGCTCTCCCTGACCTGCCGCCCATGCCCGAAGCCGGCATCCCGAGCGCCGTCCTCCTCCAGCGCCCTGACGTGAAGGCCGCACTGGAGCGGGTCGTGGGTGCCGATCATCGAGTCGGCTCGGCCATCGCGGCGCAGCTGCCGGCCTTGAACCTGGCTGCCAGCGTCGGGACCCGCGGCTTCCCGGTGAGCGCGCTCTTCGAGGAGTACATTCGCAACCTCACCGCCGGACTGACAGGTACCCTGTTCGCGGGGGGACGCCTCAGGGCAGAGGTGGAGCGGAATCGGGGCCTCCTGGAGGAGCAGCTCGCCGCCTATGCGCAAGTTGTCTTGACGGCACTTCGGGAGCTGGAGGACGCCCTCAGCGTCCGTCGTGCCGCTGAGGCCCTGGTCGCCAGCATCGAAACCGAGCTCGAGGCCGCTGTCGCCACCCTCGAGGAGGCGCGCCTACGCTACGGCAACGGCTTGGCCGAGTACCTCCCGGTGCTGGAGGCCCTGCGCGCCCAGCAGGAGACTCAGCGCCGGCTCCTGACCGCTCGCCGACAGCTCCTGTCGGCCCAGGTCGAACTCCATCGCGCTCTGGGCGGCACTTGGGCCGCCGACATCGAAAATCCGAGTCTCGCCGACGGCGGTTCGGATTCGGAAGGAAGCTCTTCGTGAACCAGTCCATTCGCTACGCAGCGCCTCTGGTCGTGATGCTCTTCGGAGCCGGCCTGGCCGTCCTCTTCATTCTGAGCCGGAGCTCGCCGGAGAGGGTCGTGCCTGAGCCTCTCCCCACGCGCGTCGACGTGGCGCTCGTCACCACCGAAGAGCGGCCGGTCGAAGTGCAAGGGACGGGGGAGGTGGTCTCGGCTCGGCAGGTGGAGCTCCTGCCCGAAGTGACCGGCCGGGTTCGGGCACACCACGCTCAGCTCCGACCGGGAGGGACTGTTGAATCGGGGGCGCTCCTCTTGACCCTTGATTCTCGAGACTACCAGGCTGCGCTGGCTCAAGCTGAAGCCTCCCTCGAACAAGCTCGCTTTGAGCTGACGCTAGAGAAGGGACGACAGCGCATCGCTCAGAAGGAGTTCGAGCTCCTTCGAACGGACGAGAACATGAGCCCGGAGGAAAAGGGCCTCGCTCTTCGTGAGCCTCACCTCCGCAAAGCCGAAGCCTCGGTGCGGGCAGCCGAAAGCGCCCACGACAAGGCCAAGCTGGACGTGGCCCGCACCCGGATTCGTGCCCCCTTCGACGCCTTCGTACAGACCGAGTCGGTCGACCTTGGGCAGCTGGTCGGCCCCCAGTCGGTCCTCGCTCGCCTGGTTGGAACCGAGGTCTTCTGGGTTCAGATCAAGGTGCCGGTCTCGTCCCTCAGCTGGCTAAGACGGGGGACGCCGGCCACGCTGCGCCAGACCAGCACCGGCCAGATACTGGAGCGTCGGGGCGAAGTGATCGAAGTACTGTCCGACCTGGACCAAGTCGGTCGTATGGCCCGCGTCCTGGTCGCCATCGAAGACCCACTTCATCTCGATCGCCCGGAGGCCGACCGCCAGCCGCTGCTGCTCGGCGCCTTCGTGGAAGCCAGTCTGGAGGGCCGGGCCGTGCAGGATGTCGCCGTCATTCCGAGACCTGCACTCCGGGGTGAGGATGAGGTTTGGCTGATGGATGCCGAAGACCGACTCGAGATACGGGATGTGGAGATCGTTTGGCGGGGCCGGGACGAGGTCTACGTGCAGCGCGGCTTGAAGGCGGGGGAGAGGCTAGTGACCTCCCGCATCGCAACGCCGGTGCCGGGCATGGCGCTTCGCACCAGCGACAGCGAGCCGGGTACGCCGGCCGCCGCTCTGTGAGGACGCATCAATGAGTCAGGAGAGGATCGAAGAGCGGAAAGGGCCCATCGCTTGGATGACCCAGAATCACGTGGCCGCCAACCTTCTCATGATCGTGTTGATCGCTGGCGGAATTGCCACCGCCGGTCAGGTCAAGCAGGAGGTCTTTCCGGAGTTTCAGCTCGACTTCGTCATCGTGACCGTCCCCTACCCGGGCGCGAGCCCGGAAGAGGTCGAGCAAGGCATCTTGCTGGCGGTGGAAGAGGAGACCCAAAGCATCGACGGAGTAAAGCGAGTGACCGCTGCCGCCGGCGAAGGGGCTGGAAGCGTTGTAATCGAGCTTGCGTCGGGAGTGGACGCCAACAAGAGCCTCAACGACGTCAAGAGCGCCGTCGATCGCATCACCTCCTTCCCCGAGGAGGCGGAGCGGCCCCAGATCTCGCTGCTTTCCAACCGAAGGGAGGTCATCAGCTTGGCCCTCTACGGCGAGCAAACCGAACACGTACTGAAGGAGTTGGCGGAGCGGATTCGGCTGGAGTTGCTTCAGAGCCCCGACATTACCTACGTCGAGCTCAGCGGCGTCAAAGAGCGAGAGATCGCGGTAGAGGTCCCGCAAGTCGAGCTTCGACGCTATGGCCTCACGCTCCCCATGGTGGCCGACATCATTCGGCGGACGGCTCTGGAGCTTCCGGCCGGCGGCGTGAAGACGGAGTCGGGCGAGGTCTTGGTCCGGACGGCCGAGCGGCGAGACTTTGGCGCCCAATTCGAGTCCATCCCCGTCGTGACCACGGCCGACGGGACCGTCGTTCGGCTGGGGGAACTGGCTAGGGTCCGAGACGACTTCGCCGACGTCGACCTCTTTGCCGAGTTCGATGGTCAGCCTGCGGTTGTGATTCGGGTCTTTCGAAGCGGAAACGAGACCCCAATCTCCGTATCGGACGCGGTCAACGACTACATCTCCGAGAACGAGGCCTACCTTCCTCCAGGGCTGTCTTTGGTCGTGCTCAATGACCAGTCGGTCATGTACCGAGAGCGCGTCGATCTCCTCCGTCGGAACGCGATGGTGGGGCTGCTCCTCGTGCTGATCGTTCTCGCGGTCTTCTTGGAGGCTCGGCTCGCCTTTTGGGTGACGATGGGTATCCCGATCAGCTTTCTCGGGTCGCTCATCTTGCTTCCGGGCCTCGACGTCTCAATCAACATGATCTCGCTCTTCGCCTTCATCATCACCTTGGGCATCGTTGTCGATGACGCGATCGTGGTGGGCGAGAACGTCTACGAGATGCGTCAGCGAGGGATGAGCCGAATGGAAGCGGCGGTGGAGGGCGCTCGACGAATCTCGATGCCGGTGGTCTTTTCGGTGCTGACCACGGTCGCTGCCTTCATGCCTCTGCTTCTGGTGCCCGGCGCTTCGGGGAAGTTCTTTCGCGTCATTCCCGCCATCGTGGTCGCCGTCCTCCTTATCTCCCTCGTCGAGTCCTTGTTCGTCCTTCCTGCTCACTTGGGTCATCGGGGCCACTTCATCGCGGGACTGAAGCGCTTCTTCCTCTATCCCTTCAGCGCCCGGGCTCGGACTGAAGTCGTCGAGAGGGAGGACGGCGGCGAGGAGAGGCCGGAAGGCGGGCTGCTGCGTCTGCTGAACGCGCCCCAACGGGCCTTCTCCCATCGTCTTCAGCGCTTCATCGATCAGGTCTACACGCCGGTGGTGAAGGTATGCACCGAGCAGCGCTATCTGACCATTGCCACCGGCGTCGCCATTCTCTTCGCCACCTTTGGCTTCTTGGCCAGTGGTCGTCTCGCCTTCACCTTCTTGCCCAAAGTCGACACCGACGTGGTCACCGCCAAGGCGGTGCTTCCCTACGGTTCGCCTGTCGAGGCCGGCGTGCAGGTCCGAGACCAGCTCGACCAGGCGGGGCGACGGGTATTGGAGCGGATGGGAGGGGCAGAAAACGCCAAGGGCATCTACTCACTCGTGGGCTCGAGTCTGAACACGGCCACCGGCCCAGGGGTCTTCATCGAATCGAGCGGCGGGCACCTGGCGAACGTCCAGGTCTTCCTCGAGTCCTCGGAGTCTCGAGGCTATGCTGCCTCACGCTTCGCCCAGCTGTGGCGCGAAGAGGTAGGCGAGCTACCAGGGCTGGAGGCTCTGACGTTCATCTATAGCACCGGTCCGGGGGGAGACTCCGCGATCGAGGTCCAGCTTTCTCATCCCAGCATTGCAATCCTCGAGGAAGCCGCGGAGCGGCTGGCTGACGAGCTCCGCAGCTATCCTGGGGTCAAGGACATCAACGATGGCTTTGCGGCCGGAAAGCCCCAGCTGGACTTCCAGCTCCGGCCCGAGGCTCGAACTCTAGGGCTGACGGTCGACGACCTGGCCAGGCAGGTGCGCTCAGCCTTCTACGGCGCAGAAGCCCTTCGCCAGCAGCGAGGAAGGGACGAAATCAAGGTCATGGTTCGGCGACCCGAGTCGGAGCGGAAGAGCGAGTTCGATGTGGAGAGCCTGATGCTCACGACGCCGGGTGGGGGAGAGATGCCCCTCGCGGTCGCAGCCGAGGTCGAGCGGGGTCGGGCCTACACGAGCATCGACCGGGCGGAAGGACAGCGGGTCATCACCGTCAAGGCCGACGTCGACGCGGGGACCAACGCGCAGCAGGTTCTGTCGGTTCTCAGCGCGGGCGTGATTCCGGAGATCGTCGGCGACTACCGGGGCATGAGCGTGAGCTTCGAGGGTGACTCGAGGCGCCAGGCCGAGTCACTGGACAGCCTGAAGCAGAACTACGTGCTCGCTCTCTTCGTCATCTTTGCGCTCTTGGCCATTCCCTTCCGTTCCTACGTTCAGCCTGCGGTGGTGATGAGCGCCATTCCCTTTGGCATCGTGGGCGCGGCCGGGGGGCACCTGATCATGGGCTATGATCTCTCCTTGATCAGCGTCTTCGGTATCGTCGCCTTGTCGGGGATCGTGGTGAACGACAGCCTGGTCTTGGTCCACGCGGCCAACGAATTCCGAGACGGCGGGATGAGTCCGGCCCAGGCGGTCCAGGCCGCCGGGGCTCGGAGACTGCGGCCCATTCTTCTGACTTCGCTGACCACCTTCTTCGGACTGGCGCCCATGATTTTCGAGACCTCGGTCCAGGCCCGCTTCCTCATCCCGATGGCCATCAGCCTGGGCTTCGGCGTTCTCTTTGCGACCTTCGTGATCCTGTTGATCGTTCCCGCTCTGTACCTGGTGGTCGAAGACCTGGGCTCCCTACTGTACGGGGAGCGAGCCAGCGCCGAGTCAGCTCAAACAGGGTCTCTTCCCGAAGCGCGATGAGCTGAAGGCCGAGAGGCGGACCCTCAGAGGGGAGGGGCAGGCTGAGCGCAGGGAGACCAGCCAGACTGGCCAAGGCCGTGAACCGGTCCAGCTCGTAGAGGATCTCAGGCCGAGCGCCGAAGGGAGGCGGCTCGGGTCCGGTCGGTCCCACCAAGACATCGAAGTTCTCGAAGGCTCTGAGCATGACTCGACGCAGGCGTCGCCGAACGCTCTGGGCCCGGTCGTACCATCTTCGTTCATAGCCTTCGGACAGAACGGCGGCGCCGAGTCCTATCCGGCTCATGACCTCCAGACCGAGGCCGCGTCGCCGGGTTTCGACGACGCTGCGACGATGATCCTTTGCCTCGACGCGCTCGCCGAAGCGTACGCCATCGTAGCGGGCGAGGTTGGACGAGGCTTCGGCCGCCGCCAGCACGTGGTAGGCGGCAAGGCTGTGCTCGAGCCCCGGAATCGTCACCTCGGGAAGCGCCTCCAAGAAGGGCCAGGCCCGCTCCCGGAACCCCTGGGGCAAGGCCGCGCCCCACTCGGGGATCCAGGCCACGCGGGCTGGCAAAGCCGGTGGGACCTGGGCGTCGAAGCTCGTGGGGTCCAGGGGGTCGCGGCCTTCCAAGGCGAAGAAGCCGGTCTGGAGCAGGTCGAGATCCCGCGCCATGAGGCCCACGACGTCCATCGAGCTGGCGAAGGCGACCAGGCCGTGACGAGAGACCCGGCCCCAGGTCGGCCGGAGGCCGAAGAGGCCGCAGAAGGCGGCCGGCAGTCGGACCGAGCCGCCCGTGTCGGAGCCCAGCGCTAGATCGGCCAATCCTCCGGCCACCGCGGCAGCGCTTCCGCTCGAGGAGCCGCCGGGCACACGGTCCGGCGCGATGGGGTTCGAGGTCGCACCAAAGGCGGAGGCTTCTCCGGTGCTCCCCATTCCGAAGGCGTCGAGGTTCGTCTTGCCGACCACGAGCGCGCCTGCCGCTCTCGAACGAAGAACGGCCGTCGCCTCGAAGGGGGGCACCCAATCATGGAGGAGTCGGGTGCCGGCGGTGGTCGGGAAGTCTGGGGTGAGCAAGTTGTCCTTCACGGCGAGAAGGACGCCTTGGAGGGGGCCTTCGGACCGAGCCGGCCGGTCCTCGCCAATTCGGCTCACGAATGCATTGAAGGGATCCGGAGCGAGAATACGCTCCGCAGGGGTGACGGAGTTCGGACTGGGCGAGGCCTCCTTCTGGCCCTCAGTCATGGTGTGGCGACGGGGGGACGGTCAGATAGCCGGCCTCTTCTCGGGGCAGCGCGTCGGGCGCCTGGACCAGGGGCCGAGCCTCGGCCGGCCAGGCTTGCAGGGGCACTTCTTCATCGACCTCCGTTTCCGGGAGGCTCTCGGCCAGCTTGCGCAGGGCGAGCATCCTCTGCTCGAGGGCCGACAACGCGTCTTCCGTCCAGGCCAGCGGAGCTGCCTCGTGCTCTAGGTTGGCGAGCCGGAGCCAGTGCTGGATCGACTTCACGGACCCGGTTGCAGCAAGGTCTGCGCCGCTTCTCGTTCGGGGTGGTTCTCGGGCGCCCGCTTGAGGAAGGCACGAATGGCCAAGCGCGCGTTCTCTTCGTCGCCCGACGAGAGCAGTGCGCGTCCGACGCCCAGACGTGCGCTCACGAAGTCCGGGTCCAGACGAAGGGCCGTCCGATACGCGTCCAGGGCGAGGTCGGCGCGACCCATGCCCAAGTAGGCGCTTCCTTTGCCGGCGTGAGGCTCGGGGAGCTGTGGACTGAGCTCACTGGCCCGACCGAAAGCATCGAGGGCATCGGACCAGCCCTGGTCGGCGAGTGCGCGGCGTCCCACGGCCAGCATCTCCGGTATGCCCACTGAAGCAGCGCGTCGCGATTCTCGCCGCAACGCCGGCTCACGAGGCAGCGAAGATGCTTCTTGGGCGGGCGTGGGCTCGGCCTTGGCGATCTCCTCCGGGGGCGGGTCGACGGGCGTTGAGGCTGCCTTTGATGGGTTTGCGTCTTCGCGCGGCATCTCTGAGCTCGCTTCGGGCGCAGGCGCCGCATCGGTCATGGGTTTCGCGGGAGGCGTCGACCCAGACCGTCGGGCCGCGGGCGGAAGAGTCCCGCTCTTGGTGTCGCGACCGCTGCTCCACCACACCAATCCGCTAGCCCCCACCAAGAGAAGGACCACCAACGCAGCCCAGACGCCGCCGCCACGCCCGGGCGGGCGGGGGGCATCGCCGGTGATTTCGGCCGAGAAAGAAGTCGGGAACTGTTCCGGAGGCGGAAGAACGCTGGGGCGAGGGTTGCCGTTGGGTTCAGTGTCGTTCGCCTCGCTTTCTTGGCGCGCCGCCTCCCGGATCGGCTCCAGTTCGGCAGGGCTGTAAATGTGGCTGCGAAGAGCGCTGGAACGGTCGGAGCTCATGGGAGCGATGGGGGCCGATAGCAGGTCGCCGCTGGTGCGTTCGGCTCTCTCTGCCCGCTCGACGACGTCGAAGAAGGGTTCGAGCTCTTTGATCTCACCCAGGGACTTCCAGGTTCCGCCCCCGCGCGAGATCTCGTGGTCTCGTTTGATTCGGCCCTCGACGATCCACCGCTGAAGGGTGGTCAGCTCCTTGAACTCGACCCGCCGACCGTCCGCGTGGCGGACTTGCCACTGACGGGGTCCCTCTTCCGGGCGGTAGACGCGAAAGACGTGGCCGCAGGCCGCGCACTTGACCGAGACCCCGCGGGGACCGACTCGGGATCCGTCGAAGACGTAGTCCGTCGAGCATCGGCTACAGCGGACTTCCACCGGGGAAGAACTAGCACAGGGGACCCTTCATCCCAATGGACAGCCCGGCCCTCAGGCCACCGGTCGGACGAAGCGGGCGACCACTCGCTTTCGACCGGCGTCGGGAAAGTCGATGGTCAGCCGCGCGTCCGAGCCGCCGCCGTCGGACTCCACCACGGTCCCAGTGCCGAACAAGTTGTGAACGACCTGGGCGCCAGGCTGCAGGGCACCCGAGCCCCCGCGCCGCGTCGGTTCTGGGGCGCTGTAGGGATCGGGCTCCCCTTGAAAGGAAAGGTCGTACTCGACGTAAGGCTCGCTCGGTCCGTGTTCCTGAGCGCGACCCGAACTCCACTCCAAGTCTTCCAGTCGAGCGCCCCCCAAGGTCTCGACGATGCCGTCCGGCAGCTCTCCGAGAAAGCGCGAGGCCAGCCGCACCTCCTCCCGGCCGTACATGCGACGGAATCTCGCGGCGACCAGGATCAGCTCCTCTTCGGCCCGCGTCATGCCCACGTAGCAAAGACGTCGCTCTTCCTCGAGTGACTCGGGATCGAGGTCATCGACCGCTCGCTGGCTGGGAAAGGTTCGCTCCTCCATTCCGACCATGAAGACGACCGGGAACTCCAGCCCCTTGGCGCTGTGCAGGGTCATCAACATGACCTGCCGTCCATCGGCCGTCGTGTCGGCGGGGCTCACGAGGGCGGCCCCGTCGAGAAAGGCCTGAAGGGGCGTACGAGCGCCGGCCAGGCCGATGCCTTCTTCCCCGTCGCTGTCCTGGATCTGATCTTCGAACTCGGCGATGGAGTTCACGAGCTCGGACACGTTGGCGGCCCTGTCCTCGGCCGTGGTCGGGTCCGACTTTTCGAGATGGCCGAGGTAGTCGAGGTCCTCGATGATTCGACTGGCGACCTCGGTCGCGCTCGTAGTCTCCGCGAGCTCGCGCCAGTCGCTCAGCTTCCGGTCCAGGACTCGGAGCTTCTTGATGGCACCCGCCGACAAACCAGCGTCCGTGAGCACCCCATCGGGCAGGCTCAGAAGCTCCGCCCCTTCTCGGTCGTGGGCTTCGCCCGCCTTCCGAAGTCGCTCCACCGTCTTGGTGCCGATCCCGCGAGTGGGCGTGTTGACGATGCGGGCAAAGTCGCTTCGGGAGCTGGGGTTGGCGGTGACGCGCAGGTAGGCGAGGATATCCTTCACCTCCATGCGCTCGTAGAAACCAGTCCCGCCGACGAGGGCGTAGGGGATCTCGGCCCGCATGAAGGCCTCTTCGAAGAGCCGAGACTGGGCGTTGCTGCGGTAGAGGACGGCGAAGTCGGAGGGGGGACGCCCAGAGTCAGTGATGGTCCGTGCCACGAGGGCGGCCTCCTCTTCGCTCCGGTTTACCAAGGCTAGCTTCACCGGCGCACCGTCCTCGGCGTCGGTGCGTAGCGTCTTGGGGTGGCGACGACTGTTATGTCGAATGACGGCGTTGGCGGCGCCCAGGATGTGGCGACTGCTCCGATAGTTGGTTTCCAACTTCACGACTTCGGCCGTGGGAAAGGCCTGAGGAAAGTCGAGGATGTTGCTCACGTCGGCGCCTCGCCACCGATAGATGCTCTGATCGTCGTCACCCACGACGGCGAGGTTGCGGTGGGTAGCGACGAGGAGCCTCAAGAAGTCGTACTGGACTCTGTTGGTGTCCTGAAACTCATCCACCATGACGAAGCGAAAGCGCTCGCCGAGTCGTTCCCGAACCTCTCCTTCCTTCTTCAGGAGGTGCACCGTCCACAGCAAGAGGTCGCCGAAGTCCATTGCGTTGGAGCGCATCAAGGCGCGCTGGTAGCGCGGATAGACTTTGCGGGCTGCTCGTCGCTGGGGCGTATCGTAGGGGGAGGACTGCTCGGCAAACTCTGCCGCCTCGACGGCGTCGTTCTTGGCCCGATCGATCTCGTTGAGTACTCCATTGACCATAGCGGCCTTGCTCGCCGCCTCGTGGCCGACCTCCTGCAAGATGGACTTCACGAGGCGGCGCGCATCATCCACGTCGTAGATGGTGAAGCTGCGGTCGAAGCCGAGCCGCTCCCCCTCGATTCGCAGGAGCCGGGCACAGATGGAGTGAAAGGTTCCAATCCATGCGTCTCGGACCGAGGGGCCGAGCAGCTTCTGCAGTCGGTCCTTCATCTCTTGGGCCGCTTTGTTGGTGAAGGTGACGGCCATGATCTGCCAGGGCTTGGCTGCTTCGATTTCGATGAGGTTGTAGACCCGATGCACCAGGACCCGGGTCTTGCCGGAGCCCGCCCCCGCGAGGATCAGGAGCGGTCCATCGACGTGGCGCGCCGCCCGCAGCTGCTCAGGATTGAGAAGAGTGGCGAGGTCCGGCACGAGGCCAACCTACCAGGCCGATTCGATAATTCGGCCGAATTCTCCGACCGTGGGCAGGTCGGCCCTTGGGCACCGGGGTTCGGCGAGACCAAAAGAAAGTCGTCAGCTCAGAAGTGGACAGAGTTCTGCTTGGGCGGCGACACCTCAGCCCGCGCCGAGAGCAAGGTCAGCGGCTGCCCATAGAGGACCTGGTAGGTCCACATCGTCTCGAGCACTCTTCGCACGTAGCGTCGCGTCTCACGGTAACTGATACGTTCGACGAACTCGTCCGTCGGCTCGTCGGCCAGCCCATCCACCCAGCTCTGGGTCGCGGTGGGGCCGGCGTTGTAGGCGGCGATTTGCGCGGGCAGAAAGCCGGGGAAGCGTTCGGCCAACTGGCCGAGGTACCAGCTGCCCAACCATACGTTGGCTGCGGGATCTCGAAGATTGCGGGTGAGGGGGCGGGCCTCGGGTACCCGCCCGGCGATGGAGCGGGCAGTGGCGGGGAGGAGCTGCATCAGGCCGACGGCTCCGGCCGCGCTGCGGACGTCGGGACGGTAGTGACTTTCGGTTCGCATCACGGCCCAGATGAGCTCGGGTGAGACTCGATGCTCGGTCGAAGCGGCGCGAACGGCCTCTGAGAAAGCGTCCGGGAAGCGATGTTGATAGGTTCGCCAGGCCCAAAAATCACCCTCGGCTGCTTTGCGGGCGGGGGCGTTCATACGGAGCGCAAGCTTGAAGGCCAAGCGGTGACCGCTAACCTCGCGGCACAGGTCGGCCCGCATGACCTGTCGTCGAAAGCTGTCGGGGGGGCCTAACGCGTCCAAGCCCGCCTTCAGCTCTTCCTCAGCCCAGGCGTCTCGGCCGATGCGGCTGAACTCGATGGCCCGGTCGATGGTCAAGGGTCTCTCAGGGCCCAGGGCGGAGAGGATCTGAGGAACATCGAAGCGAAGGATGGGATCTTTGGCCTTGGGCTCCGGTGCGTCGACGCCCATGGCACGCAGTCGCCGTCGGGCCCAGAAACCGTAGTAGCTGAATGGGGCCGCCTTGTTTGCCGATTGGTAGGCTCGAGTCGCCTCTTCGCTTTGGCCTCGGCGGGCGTGGACCCGGGCCGACCAGTACCAGGCAAAGGGAACTAGGTCCGAGCGAGGATGGCGCTTCAAGAGGCCGTCGAAGTCGGCCAGCGCTTCATCCCAATGCTCGCCGAGGTAGCTCGACCAAGCCGCATACCAGAGGGCTTCGGTGACCCTTCGATCCTTCGGCCTTCGGCTCGAGTAGGCGCTCATCCGCTTCCGCGCCGCCAAGTAGCGCCCGCCGGCGTACTCGATCCAGCCCGCGAGGTACTCGGCTTCGGCGCTTCGTTGGCTCTTGGGGAAGCTCTGAAACAGCTCGTCGAAGAGGTCCCGAGCTCGCTCATTGTCGTCAGCACCCAGGGCTGCGCGACCGAGCTGGAAGAGGACCTCGTCCCCGTGCTCGCCTTTGGGGTCGTCTTTTCGCAAGGCGTCGAGTGCGGCGGCTGCCGCGCGGCCGCTGGCGTCGGCCAGGCGATAGTCCCACCAAAGCTTGGACCGGCCGCTGGGCTTCAGTCGGGCAAGCTCGGTCCGCGCGCGATTGGTGTAGCGGCGGGCGAGCAGCGCTTCGATTCGGCGCTCTCGTTGCGCGGGACTGAGCGTGACGTTCAGGTCCACGAGCCTTTCGCGCACTGCATCGTCGAGCCAACGGCGCGGACGCTTTAGGTAGAGGTCCATCAATAGCGTCTGAGCTTCTTCCTTTTCGTCAACAGCGAGGAGGCTGTCGGCCCACCGAAAGCGGAGGTCCGGATCCGAGGGGCGAAGCCGCGCAAAGACCCGGATCCGTTCGGCGTGAGCGCCTGTCGCGCCGTACACCTCGGCCTGCCCTTCTTGGGCACGCCGACGAAGGCTCGAAAGGCGGGCCTCTGCTTCGGCTTCGGCATAGGCCTTCAGCGCCGCTTCGGTTTCGCCGAGGGCGAAGAGCGCTTCCCCCCGGAGGAGGGCGACCCGATCCTCCAGGCCTTTGGGATTCATCCTTCGCAGTCGCTCCAGAGCGTCTGCAGGACGGCCGGCATCTTCGGCCGCCTGGGCTTCGGAGAGCGCCTCGACGTCGAGGTTCCGAAGCCCGGCCACGTCGGGTGGATCCGCCGGGGCAGCGACGAAGAGGAGCGGGAGCAGGAGGACGGACACTAGACGGCAATGATGCCTCTTCGGATGGCTTCGGTCACGGCCTCGACGCGGCTGCTGACGTCCAGTTTTTCGAATACGTGCTCGAGGTGGGTGCGAACGGTGGCGGCGGAGAGGCCGAGGATGGAGGCGATCTCCGGGTTCGAAAAGCCCTTGGCCACGACCTCCAGGATCTCCCGCTCCCGTGGGCTCAACACCCGGGCCGCCCCGTCCCTGGGCTCAGGGCCGAAGGTCTCGAGAAGAGCCCGGGCGAGCCGAGGCTGGAGCACCGCCCCGCCTGCGGCCACGGCCCGAAGGCCCTCCAGCACCTCCTCGGCCCGGGCACCCTTGACCAGGTAGCCGGCCGCGCCGGCCCGGAGGGCCTGGAGCCCTCGGCTCGGGTCGTCGTCCACCGTCCAAACCACGACCTCGGCCCCGGCTCGGCGGGCGGCGGGCACGAGGCGAAGACCGTCCTCGTCAGGCAAGCCGAGGTCGAGGAGGACGAGCTGCCAGCCCGGTTCGGCGTCCAGCTGGGCCCGGGCCTCGGCGGCGCTTCGTGCGACCCCGCTCACGACGAAGTCGGGGGCCCCCCGCAAAAGGGTCAGGACGGACTTGAGGAAGCGCGGCTGATCTTCCACCACGAGCGTTCGCATGGGGACGAGCATCGTCGAGCTGGGCCGGGCCGCCGGCAAGCGCGGGCGCGGGAAACACGTTCCCCGGGCTCGTTTGAAGGCCGAGCTCGAGGGCCTGCTGGCGGGGGTCGACCGACAGGCTCAGCTTCGGGCCGACCCCGTCGAGCTGGTGCATCGATATGAGGACCCCGCGGATCAAGAGGTGGCCGGCCTCCTCGTCGCCATGCTGGCTTATGGCCGCGCCTCGGTGGTGCGGGCCAAGGCCGGGGCCCTGCTCGAGGCGCTCGGCCCTTCGCCCGCCCGAGGCGTTGCCTCCCGGAGCCGACTCCGCCGTCTGAACGGCTTCGTGTACCGCTTTCAGCGCGGGACCGACCTTTCGCTTTTCGCCGAGGCCATCGGTCGCCTGCGGGCGGAGGCGCCGTTGTCGACCTGGGCCGCGCCCGAGGGGATGGCGCCCGCATCGGGGCCCTCGTGTCGAACGGGCATCGAGGCCATGGGGCGTCTGTCGGCCGCGCTCAGGGCCCAGCTTCGCGGTGAGCTCAGTTACGGCCTTCGCTATCTGCTGCCTTCTCCGCTTGCGGGCGGGGGTGCGGCCAAGCGCTTGGCGCTCTACTTCCGGTGGATGGTTCGGCCGGCCGATGGCACTGACCTGGGGACTTGGCGGGGGGCTCTGCCCCCGGCCGCTCTCTTGATGCCGCTCGACACCCACGTGGCCCGTCTCGGTCGACACCTAGGGTTGACCCGAAGACTGTCCCCCGGTCTACCGATGGCCGAAGACATCACGGAGGCCCTGGCCGAGCTCTGCCCCGAGGATCCGCTCCGCTACGACATGGCCCTTTGCCACATGGGGATATCGGGCGCCTGTCCGTCTCGGTCGGAGCCGGCCGTGTGTCGAGAATGCGGAATCCGGAAGGTATGCGACATCTGGAACCAAAGCCGACGTTGAAGCTTGGCGTTCGCGCCGTGGGGTGATAGCACCCTCGGCTCCGTCGCGGAGACGGGAGGACTCCATGCCCAAGATGAAGAGCAAGAGGGGCGCTGCCAAGCGGTTCCGGGTGACCGGCGTCGGCAAGTTCAAGCACGCCCGTAAGGGGAAGCGCCACAATCTCTCCAACAAGAGCCGCACCCGTAAGCGCAACCTGCTGGGCATGAAGCTCGTGCACCCTTCCGATGAGGAGCGCGTGTTGCGCATGCTCCCCTATGCCCGCGTCCGAGGAGCCTGAGTCATGGCGAGAGCAACCCGAGGATTCAAAGGACGTCGTCGCCACAAGAAGTGGCTGAAGCTCGCAAAGGGCGCCCAGGGTCGACGCAAGAACATCATCAAGGCTGCCAAGGCCACGGCCGAGAAGGGGCTTCAGCACGCCTACGTCGCGCGCAAGCTCAACAAGCGGAACTACCGCGCCCTCTGGATCCAGCGGATAAACGCCGCCGCCCGGGAGCATGGCCTCAGCTACAGCACCTTCATGTACGGCCTCAAGAAGAGCGAGGTCGAACTCGACCGCAAGGCCCTCGCCGACATCGCCACCTCCGACCCCAAAGCCTGGGGCGAGCTGGTCACCCTCGCCAAGAACGCCGCCTGAGTCGCGCGGCCAGTCGAGCCCGACCTCGGTCGCCGTCCGTCAAGCACAGCGGTTGGAAGGGCTCCCCGACGGGGAGGAAGCGGAAGCTCACGGGGCCACCGTCTCGGATGGCCAACACATCTCTGGGGGCACGGTCTGCTCCCGATATGAGCGCTCGGCTTGAGTGCGACGACGAAGGGGTTGGAGTGGAGCGCGGCGGCCAGGTAGCTGGCGGTGAGGCGACCCGTGAACCCGTGGCCCGTGGAGGACGACGTCAAAGCTCGGCATGAGTTCGGAGCTCTGGCCGAGAGCTCACCTGGAGGCCCATCTCTCGTATCCTGTCGAAGAAGGGACCGGGCGCAACGAAGGCCGCTTGCGTCCAAACTCCGGGCTTGGGGGTCTCGAGGGCTTGTCGAATGGTCGCCACGACCGGAACTGCGGTGGCGAAGTAGGGGTCAGGGTGGGAAACGGTCATCTTCACCGAGCCACCGCCATCCGCGCGTTCGCCCTCCAGTTGGACGACGGCGACCCCAGTTCGAGAAGCATGCCGTCGGAGCCCCCACCAAAGCAGAGTTCGACTCATCCTTCGGTTGATCTTGGACAGCGCGATGGAAGCCGGGATGACGACGTAGTCTACGAAGGGGCCGAGACCCCCGATGTAGAAACCCGCTGAGTCCAGCGATTCAGTTTTCACGACTTCGCGGATCTCTTCCATCAGCATGGGGGTACATGCCACGGGTCCCCGGCCGAAATCGAACTGTCGGGTGAGGCTGTATCCACGCTCCCAATGGCCCTCGGTGAAGACCGACGGATCGGCCATCTCGATCTCCGACATGAAGTCCGAGATCGTCTGATCACTCAGGCTGAGAGCATCCCACTCGAGGTCGAACTTGGCGCCCACCCAGGCGGCGCGAAGGGGCGTGCATTCGTTCATCCGCCGCATCATCACGCCCGGCAGGCCTGGATGGGTGCCGCAGTCGTCGATGACCATCACGCCGCGCTCGACACAGGTGTCGTGCAGCTCTCGGAGCCCTTGCCACTTCTCTTGATTGGAAAGGTAGATGCCGCAAAAGTGCGTGGATGACTCCGCAGCTCGCGCGGCCAGGGCCGGTGCATCCTGCCACTGGCTGGTTGCACCGACTACCATGTCGACCCGTCCGAGGACGTGGTCCACGTCGGCTGCTCGGTGGAGATCTGCAGCTCGAGTGCTCAGCCTGGAACCCGATGGATCCAGCAAGGTCTGCAGTTTGACCAGCTTCTCGGGGGTGCGGGAGCAGGCGAGGATCTCGAACGCCTCCGACTCGAGGAGTAGCTGACATATCAGCCGACCGGCGTGGCCGGTGGCACCGAAGACCGCAATCCGTTTCATCGTCTTGGCCCCTTCTTGATGGCGCTCCTGTCATGACACCGAGGTGGGGACGCCGGGCCCGCCTCGAGCCTCCACCAGGCTGAGCTGAGTGTTCTCGAGGTAAGTAGTGGACTGCCCGGGCTCCAACAGCACGCAGTCCACGCCCACGGCTTCGCACCGTCTCTTGAACGACTGAGCGTCCGCCGGGTTGGCGTTCTTCCTGAACAGGACCCCGCAGTCGTAGTGGCATGGGATGACGAGTTTCGGCTGGATGCTGGTCACCGCTTCGAGCGCATGATCCTCATCCATGGTGTTGCCGATCTCTCGCCCGCCGATCGGGATCATCAACACGTGGGGTCGGAGCCCTTCCCAGTCGGGCATCAGGAGCGAATCGCCGAGGTTGGCCACGGTGACCCCGCCGAGCTCGATGACGAAGCCGGTCTCGCCCTTGGCAAACAGGGTGTCGGGCTCTCGCACGACGGTTTTTCGGACCGCGCCGAACATGAAGGACAGTCGAAGATCTCCATGAAACGCGGGGATCGACCGGACCTGAACGCCGTCGAGGTCGACGAGCTCTCCCTGCCGGAGCGGGTACGCACGCTCGACCAGAATCGAGTAGTCCAGCTTCGGCCGGCGAGGGTGCGCCATGAATGCTCGTCCGTCCGTGATCTCGATGAGCTCGTCGCCGCAGACCAGGGGGGCACCACAGTGCGCGAGCAGGCGGTCCGCATGCCAGTAGTGGTCGGGGTCGGCGTGGGTCACCAGAACGTGGGTCACTCCGTTCCAATCTTGTCTTGGGATCACGGGCCCGAGGCCCAGGAGGAACAGCTTCGCGCCTGGGTCGATCGCGAGCTTGTGGTCGCCGGAACGAATGATGAAGCCGTTGTAGCCGTAGTAGGTGATGGTCAGCGGATGATTCATGACGCCCGCCCGCTCCGCCTCCTCGACCAGCGCGAGGTTGGCGTCGCGGTCCACCTGCCAAAAGCTCGGGTGGCGCGACAGCTGCCGTACGCCCATGGCGCTGAACACGATGTCCACGCCATCGGCCAGCCTGCGGAGGGTCTCCGGCTTGGTCGCTTGGCCCTCGAAGACCTCGCCGGACCGAGCCGACTCTTGTCGCGAACCAGGGCCCGGATGAGGTGGCCCTTGGCAGCCAGCGCACGTGCGACGTTGCTGCCGAGGTAGCCGGTCGATCCTGTGACGGCGATGCGCCTTCCTTCCTTCACTACGGGCTCCTGGCGCCCTAATCAGCAGGAAGCGGGCCAAGCGCACCGGAGCCTAAGAAGGCTGGGTTCCAGGACCATCCTGAGGAAGCCCGTGATATTTCGCGGGCTCCAGTCGGCCGCCGTGAGATAGAGCGACCATGACGGGAGACGAGGCGGCGGCACTGTTCTTCCGAGAGGCGGCCCTCCGCATCTGCGGGCATTTGGAGGTGCACGAAGGCCTGTCGCGGTGCCTGCTTCTCCTGCGAACCCGCATCCCCGTAGACCGGGTCTTTCTACAAGCCTTCGACCATGGGACGGGCGCGATGCGGACCATCGCGAGCGCCGATGATCGCGGGGGTCGGGCCCCCGACTCCTTGACCGCGCTCTCCCCCGAGGCTCGGGCCTTGATCGAACAACCGCGACCCAAAGAGGCGCCGCCCTACTCCATCTTCAACGACGCGCGAGCCCAACCGGTGGCCGTCGAGATGTATCGCTTCCACGGCATCGATCTCGACGCGGCTGGGCTGCTTCTCTTCTTGGGCGCCCCCGATGCGCCGCTGGGCAACGTGGTCTTCATCAGCGAGGGCTCGAGATTCACCAAGGAGCACGCAGAGCTACTCGTACCTCTGCGCGAGCTGTTCACCATAGCCATGTCCAACGCCCTGGAGCACCGCGAGGTGCTCCGTCTGAGTCGGCTCCTCGCCGACGACAATCGCTACCTGAAGGACCAGCTGGAGGCCGGACTCGGTTCGGAGATCATCGGCGCCGGTCGCGGACTGCGGGCCGTGATGTCGGCCCTGGGGAAGGTGGCGCCCACCGATAGCGCGGTGCTGCTGCAAGGAGAGACTGGAGTGGGTAAGGACGTGCTCGCTCGGGCCCTTCACCGCATGTCGCCCCGCAGCCACGGCCCCTTCGTGACCGTGAACTGCGGCGCCATCCCCGAGTCGCTGCTGGACAGTGAGCTCTTCGGCTACGAGAAGGGCGCCTTCACCGGCGCTCTCAGCCGGCGTCGCGGCCGCTTCGAGCGCGCCCATGGCGGCACGCTCTTTCTGGACGAGGTGGGCGAGTTGGCTCCCGCTGCTCAGATCCGGCTCCTGCGGGCCCTCCAGAATCGGGAGATCGAGCGCGTCGGCGGAACCGAGCCCGTATCGATCGACGTTCGCGTCGTCACGGCTACCCACGAGTCCCTGGAAGACATGGTCAGGGACGGACGGTTTCGGGAAGATCTTTGGTATCGATTGAATGTATTTCCGATTCATGTCCCCGCGCTTCGCGATCGTCTCGAGGATCTTCCGTCGCTCGTGCAGCACTTCGTCGAAAACAAGGCGCGGCGCCTCAAGCTCGGCGCGCCCCCTCCTCTCGTAGCCGGCGCGCTCGCTCCACTCGAACGATACGCCTGGCCGGGCAACGTCCGCGAACTCGAGCACGTGATCGAACGCGCGCTGATTCTCTGCCGAGGCGAATCGGTGCTGCACTTCAGAGATGCGCTGGGCGCCCCTGAAGAGACGAGCGAGCTCCCGTCGCTCGAACTCGACGCCGTGATTCGGCGCCATGTCCGGCGGGTGCTCAATCTGGCGCGCGGCCAAATCGAAGGGGAGGAAGGCGCCGCGGCTCGACTCGGTCTCAACCCGAGCACGCTCCGCTCGCGCATGCGAAGACTCGGTATTCAACGACCATGACGCCGTTGGAGGAGTCCCGGACAAGCTCGGACGCCGCGGGGAGGATGAACCGGCACCCTACGGTTGCTCTGCGACGTTCACGTCGAAGTTGCTCGTCGCTGTCGTCGAGGGTGTGGGTTAGGCTTCGTTGAATAGGGCCCCCCGCTCCCGCTTGCATCTTCCATCTGTTGCCAGTGGTCCGAGATGAGCGGTAGTTCGGGGGCGTGAACCGCAGTGGGCCTTGGGCATCGAGCGCCCTGTTCGGATTCCTGTTCGCGTGTGATTCGGCTACCGGCGGTCTCAGTCCTGGACGGGTCCTTCTTTGCGGCGTCGATGAGCGGGTCGTTGCAGGTGTGTGCAGCGCTTGTCCGCCGGGGACTCGAAACGCTCCGGGCGACGATACAGGAGGCGTCGACACGGTCTGCGATCCGGTCCTTTGCGCGGCCGACGAGCGCGTGGACGCCAACGCCTGCTTAGGCTGTCCACCCGGGACGGAGAACGGTGGCGGCGACGAAGCGTCCGGTCCAGACACCGACTGCGACCCCGTCTCATGCATAGAGGACGAGCGAGTCATTTCCAATACCTGCACGAGCTGTATGCCGGGAAGCACGAATGCCTCCGGTGACGACGCCTCGGGCCCGGATACGAGTTGTGACCCCATCATCTGCGGACCGAATCAGTTCGTTTCGGCCAACGAGTGTCGTGACTGCCCCGAGGGCTCCATCAACGAGGAAGGCGACGACGCCTCGGGTTCGGACACCATGTGTGCGTCTGACGCCTGCACGCAGGCCTTGGGCGTGTCTTGTGAGAGGTTCGAGGAGGCCTACCTGAAAGCCTCGAATACCACTGAGTTCGACTTCTTTGGCATTAGCATCGCCCTCGACGAAGACACCTTAGCCGTTGGAGCCGCTCTGGAAGACAGCGTCGCGACCGGCGTGAACGGCGACCAGAGCGACGACAGCAGCGCCCTGGGCAGTGGTGCGGTCTACGTCTTCACGAGGGATGCTGAGACTTGGCGGCAGGAGGCCTACATCAAGGCTTCGAACACCGGCACAGGCGATCGCTTTGGGGTCGGTGTAGCCCTCGATGAGGACATCCTGGCCGTCGGGGCGCCCGGTGAGGACAGCGCCGCAACGGGCGTGAACGGAGACGAAACGAACGACGATGCAGAAGACAGCGGCGCGGTCTACGTCTTCACCCGCTCAGGAACGACCTGGCGCCAAGAGGCCTACATCAAGGCCTCGAATACTGGCGGCGGGACCTCCGATCAGGAGTTCGCTGACCAATTCGGGGCGACGCTCGCCCTCGACGACGACACTTTGGCCGTAGGCGCTGCCGACGAAGATAGCGCTGCCAGCGGGGTGGACGGTGACCAAGCCAACGACGACGCGCGGTTGAGCGGCGCCGTGTACGTCTTTTTGCGTACAGGCACGAGCTGGCGTCAAGAAGCCTATCTCAAGGCCTCGAATACGGATCCCGGAGACAGCTTCGGCTCCGACGTCGCGCTCGATGGCGACGCCCTGGCCGTCGCGGCGACAGGGGAGAACAGCGCCGCCACTGGCGTAAACGGAGACCAGACCAGCAACGGAGCTTTCTTCAGCGGCGCCGTATACGTGTTCAGGCGTTTGGGAGCGACCTGGCAACAGGAAGCCTACCTCAAAGCCTCGAACACGGAGTCGGGAGATCGCTTCGGTTCCAGCGTTGCGCTGCACGGCGACACCCTGGCCGTCGGCGCCCAAAACGAAAGGAGCGCGGCCACTGGCGTTGACGGGGACCAGACAAACAATGATCTAGTGCAAAGCGGTGCCGTGTACGTCTTTAGGCGATCGGGTTCTATGTGGCGTCAAAGCGCCTATCTGAAGGCCTCGAACGCGGACAACCAAGATCAGTTTGGCGTCAGCGTGGCGCTAGACGGCGACATCCTGGCCGTGGGCGCCACCGAGAGCAGCGCCGCGACCGGCGTCAATGGCGACCAGTTCAACAACGACGCTTTGCGAAGTGGGGCAGTGTACCTTTTCGCACGATCTGGCATGAGCTGGCGGCAGCAGGCCTACGTCAAGGCGTCGAACCCAGATCCTTCCGATAGCTTGTTCGACTTGAGCCTTGCGCTCTACGGCGACACCTTGGCCTTCGGCCTCCAGTTCGAGGATAGCGCCGCGACTGGCGTCAATGGAGACCCCTTCAACAACGACGCCGAGAGCAGCGGCGCGGTCTACGTCCGGCGTATCGCGCAGTAGCCTTTGAGCGTTACGCGTGCAGTCGGGCGCCTCCAGCGCCTTCTGGCTGCACCCTTCCGGAAGTACCTTTCGGCTCTTGAGCGCGACCCGACCGAACGGCACCGTTCCAGTCGCCCGGGCTCGTCTTCACAACTCCCTGTCTTTGTCGACCATGCGCGCTCTCTCTTCTTGAGTGAAGTCGTTGCGGAGCTCGGCGCCGGCGAGCCTCATGGCCCGAAGGCGGGCCAGCTTGTCGCTGGCCGCACGATAGGCGGCGCGCGTCCGGCTTCGGGAGTAAACGCCGGCAGAGCCCAATTGCATGCCCATCTGCATGAGGGTCACGCGGGCCTCGCCAGGCTCTTGGGCGTGCCGACCGATCAAGGCGTTGATGCCGCCCTGTGCGTCCTCCTGATGGAGTTCATGGATCCGCTTCGGTCCACTACCAGCACGATCTCCGTCAGTTCGTCTTTCATGCCTGCGCCTTTCTCTCGCGCCGCTTCGGCGGCTGCAACCCATGCTCATACTCCGAGCAGGGCGTTTCTCGATCGGACCGTCCATCGGTCCGGCAAAGGGCTAACGTCCTGGGGGCCGACTTCTTTCGGATTGTCTCTTCGAAAGCGCCCGGCTAGCCCGCTCAGCGCGTCAGCATCGAGATGGGCGGGACGGGATGGAGTTTGGCCTCGGGGAGCCAGCCCAGGGTGCCTTCGGCCGTCTCGACCTCGACCCAGCCGGGTCTTGCGTCGGTGGGGCGAAGGACGTCGCCCGCTTCGAGTTCCGTGGCGCTCGCATAGCGAAGGGCCGGTCCTTGGCGCAGGGGTGTGTGGTCTTTGGCCACGGCCAGGGGCCGCTGGGCCTCGACGTGCCGGATGGCGAGGGCGAGGACGGCCGGGGCGCCGAGGACCACGATGAGTGTGAGACCCGTTCGCCACCGCCGACGTAGCAGGGTGAAGACCAGCCCGAGGTTGGCCATGGCCAGGAGCAACAGCCAGCCCGGAAGCGGAAGCCAGCCCGCGAAGTCTCCCAGGGGTCCGACCCAAAGCCGATGCTCCGCCCACGCTGGCTGAACGAGCTCCAGGTTGAAGCGCGCCTCCGGATGCCACGGATTCCGCCGGAGGGCGGCCAGCAGGTGTCGGGTCGCCTCGTCTTTTCGACCGCGCTCCAGCTCCAAAGTGCCGAGGTTGAACAGGACGTCGGCCGAGTCGGCGCCCCCTTCGACCGCGCCCTGATACAGGGTGGAGGCCGCGGCAAGGTCGCCGCTTCGCCACGCTTGGTAGGCCGTGTCCAGGTCGGCCTCCAGCGCCGTCGAGCCTACGAGCATGAGGACCCAGGCCGTCTTCATGGCTCGAGCCCCCTGCCCAGCAGAATGGCTCGAAGGGCCTCGACATCGGGCGCTTCCACCAGGCTGGGGGCGAACCGCGCAGCATCGGCCTGGGCCCAGGTACGGGCGACCATGGCCTGCTCGGCTGCCCCCGCGCCCCTGGCGCGAAGCTCGGCTTGGAGGTCTTCGAGGCCAGGCGGACGGGCGGGGTCGAAGCCGCATCGCTCCAGGAGAAGATCCCGGGCCGAGCGCCAGGCCTCGGGTCGCCCGGCCCGGGCCGCCTCCAAGATCTCATCGGCGCCCGACGCGACCATGGGGGGGGCCGAACGTCGCCGACGAAAGAGCACCAGCATCAGGGCTGTCGCCCAGGGTGTCCCGAAGCTCCCGAGCAGCGCCCAAAGGGGAATGCGGTCCAGCTCCGCCATCGGCTCGGGGTCGGGGAGGATGGGCCGGAGGTTGGGGGCGGGGGGGGCCTTCTCCGCCGTCGCCGAGGGTGGGGCGTCGCTCGCCTCGGCGTTCTCGTCCTGGGCGGGCGCGCGGGGCGGGGCCAGTCGTCCACTCACCGTGATGGGAATGGGTCGGGTCTCGAGCTCGGCGTAGACCCTTCGTTCGGCGTCGAAGGTGGCGAGGCTGAACGACGGGATCTCGAGAGATCCGGTTCGGGTGGGGGTGAGCAGGATTTGGGCACGCTTCACGCCTCGGACTTCGTCTGCGCTGGCTTCGAGATCCGAGGTGATGGTCGGTGGAAAGACCCGCCAGTCGTCGAGACCCTCGATGGAGGGGAGCTGAAGCTGGGGCAGGTTTCCGGTCCCTTGGGCCTCAAGGGTCAGAACCAGTCCTCGGCTCGCGTCGACCTCCCGCTGATCGACGGAGGCGCGAAAGCGATAGCGCCCCACATTCCCGGCCGAAAAGCCCGGCGGGCGACCGGCTTCGGGCAGCGGAAGGATCTCGAGCTGCCTGGGCACCGCGCTTCGTCGGAGGCGCTTTCCCCGGGCGAAGGGTCCGCTATTCATCCAGATGCCTGCTTCGTAAGCGGGGAGTTCGATGAGGCCTGGCTGAAGTCCGAACAGAGCCATTCGCCACAGTCGAACGGTCCGGTAGGCCTTGCCGCCCACCTGCGCCCGACCCTGGGCCAGACGCCGAGCGTCGCCCAGCATCTGGCGCCAGGCGCCGTCGGGCGAGGGCGTCGGATCGGGATCCACGTCTCTGGGGAGGCTTCGGCTATACAGCACCATGTCCACCAACACCTGGTCCCCCGTGAAGGCCCGGTCTTTGGAGAGGACGTAGCGGAGGAAGACGTCCCGCTCGTCGGGCCTGGGAGGACTGACCGCCCCCTTGGGCAGGGCCGCCGGCGGCACGGGGGCCGGAGCCGGCGTCTTGGCGCCGCCGACCCGAAGCTGGAGGGGCTTGGAGAAGGCCTCTTCGTCGCCCATGTGGGCCCGCACGGAGGGAAAGGTGATGGCGCCTGTTCTGTCCGCCGAGTAGTCGAGGCTCATCACGAGCTCCCGCGTCATGGTCCGACCCGAGCTGGAGATCGAAAAAGAGGTGCCTTCGCGTCGAGCGCGCCCGACTTCGCTCAAGCCATCGACGGGGGGCACGTCGATGTCCAAGCGCCCGGAACCCCGTCCGACGGCTCTGATTTGAACGTTCAGGAACTCGTCTGGCTCCAGGCGCTGGGTCGAGACGCTGACTTCGACCGTGACCTGGCCCAGGGCCAACAGAAGCAGGCCCGCGCTCACCATGGCTTCCTCACCCGAGGGGCCTGAAGGCGTTTGAGCAGGCGCTTGCGCTGAAGCTCCTGCTCCTTCTGCTCCAAAGAGCGCAGGATTCGAGCGGCCGCATCCTCGCCTTCAGGGATCGCTTCGCTTTCCTCCGCCTCCCGTCCTTCGGCGCCGGGTTTCGCGGACTCGTCCTGGCCCTCTTCTCCCGACGCCCCAGCCTGTTCCTTCTGCGCATCTTCCTGGGCGCTCTCGTCGTCGCCTGCGCCTTGGTCCTTTTGAAGCTCCGAATCGGACTCTGACTCCGATTCGGACTCGGACTCTGCGTCCGACTCCGAAGACGAGTCCTCCTCTTCTTGCTGGGACTCCCCTTCGTTCCCTTCCTCGTCGCCTTGGCTCTCCTGCTCTTGTTCGGATTGGCCCTGTTCGGGAGAAGGGGGCGGCTGCTCGATGCGGCGCAGCGCCTGGCTCAAAGCGAGGTTCTTCCGAGCGTCCTCGTTGTCCGGGTCGGTACGCAGCGCCTCTTTGTAGGCTTCGATCGCCGCATCCAGGTCGCCGCTCAGCCTCAGCGCGTTTCCGAAGGAGGTCAGGGCGCGGGCGCGGAGCCCGGGGGTCCTTGCCCGTTCGGACGCCTGCTGCAGATCCCGCAGGGCTTCGGGTGGGAGCGTAGGCGGCGTTGGGTCCGATGAGGGTGCTTGGACCTCGGACTCGGTCTTCTTCTGGGCCTGAATGCGCGCCAGTCCACGACCGAGCAGGACCTCGGGGCGCGTGCCCAGCCGCAAGGCCGCGGCTTCGTAGTCTTTGAGCGCAGCGTTCGGCGCCCCGTCCCGAAGCGCGCGCCGCGCAGATGCGAGTTCGGGGACCCATCGGCGAAGCAGGGGCGGTGCCTCGTTCCCGGACTCGGCTGGCGAAGGGTCCAGTGCCTGCGCAGCCGAGGGCCCGGGCTCCATCACGAGCACGAGGAGCAGGATGGCCCCGAAGCGAAGCCATGCTGCGGCGCCGAGTAGAAGAAGGCCCGGGGCCAGGAACCACCGATAGCGCTCGTTGTAGATTCGGCGACTTCGCTTGGCCTCTCGCTCCACGCCCCGCATCTCCTCGACCGCCTTTCGCAGGGGGCCCATGGCCAGACCCCGGCCCGGCTCCTGGACCACGGCCACCCCGCCGCCGGCCTCGGCGACGGTCCGAATCCCCTCGGGCTCGAGGCGGGTGAGGACCGTACGTCCCATGGCGTCCTTCACGTAGCCCGCCCGGCGCCCGTCGCGAAGCAGAGGAATGGGTTCGCCTTCATCACTTCCCAAGCCGACGACGTGGACCCTGATACCTTTCTCCAGGGCGGTCCTGGCCTGAGCCTGGCCGTCCGCTGCGTGGTCTTCACCGTCGGTGAACACCACGATGGCCCGCTCAGCCCGAGTATCGCCGTCTGCGGTCCGCTCCAGAAGACGCAGGGCCCCTTCGATGCCTGCCCCGATGGAGGTCCCGCCGCTGGGCAGAGACTCGGGCTGGATGCGCTCCAGCTGCAGAGCCACGTGGCGACCGTCGGTGGTCAAAGGACTGAGCGGCTTGGCCACGGTGGTGAAGCCCACCAGCCCGAGCCGGTCGCCGGCTAGCGCCTCCAGGAGCTGGCGGATTTCGATCTTGGCCCTCTCCAGACGACTGGGCGCCAGGTCCTCGGCCAGCATGGAGCGAGACAGGTCCAGCGCCACCACGAGGTCGCTCCCTTCGCTCCGCTGCAGCTCGGTTGTGTAGCCAAGCTGGGGTCGGCTCAGCGAAGCCCCGAGCAGACTCAGTCCGGCCACGAAGAGCCAGGCCTCGCGTCGTCGGGCGAGCTCCAAGCTGGGCCCGACGCCCAGTCGGTCCGCAAAGCCCTCGTCGGCCAGCCGGGCGAAGTGGGCCTGACGTCGTCGGGCGGCCTGACCGATGAGGAGCCAGCCCATAGGCAGCAGGCCCAGGCTGATCAGCCACCAAGGTTCGGCGAAGTGGATCAAGGATAGCCTCCCAAGCGAGTGGCGCGAAGGAGAGCGGACAGGACGAAGAGGCCGAAGGCGAGACGGAGGAAGAGGGGAAAGAGATCGTCCCAGGCCGCGTCCTGAAGTCCAGACTCCAGCCGCGTGCGATCCAAAGAGTCGAGGATCTCGGCCAAGCCCGAGTCGAGCTGCTGTCCGTCCTTGGCTTCGAAGGCGCCGCCGCCCGTGGTGTCAGCTATGTCCTTCAGAAGCGCCCGGTCCACCTTGATGAGGGTCTTGGCGTAGCGCACGTTCCCGAAGAGATCTTTACCCTGCGGGAAGGGAACGTAGCCGCCACGACCGATGGCGATGGTGTAGATCTTGACCTCGGCCTCTGCGGCCAGTTCGGCGGCCCGACGAGGGGTGATGTTGCCCAAAGTGCTGTCCCCGTCAGTGATGAGCACGATGGCCTTGGTTTCGGCCTGCGAGTCTTCGAGGTGAAGGAGCGCGGTCCCGATGGCCGTCCCGATGGCGGTCCCGTCGGGAAGCATGCCGGCTTCGACCTCTTCCAAGAGCTCCAAGACGAGCGCGTAGTCCAGGGTGAGCGGTGTCCAGGAGGTCGCTTCCCCCGCGAAGACGAGGAGGCCGATCCGGTCTTCGCTCCGTTGGGCCACGAAGTCGGCCACCGACTGCTTGGCCACGTTCAAGCGGTCCCGAGGCTGAAAGTCGGCGGCCCGCATCGACGTGCTCACGTCGAGAGCGACGATCACGTCGATCGCCTCGACGGTCCGGGCGGCGGGCTTGCTCAGACGCTGGGGTCGGGCCATGGCGAAGCAGACCAAGCTGCAGCCCGCGGCAAAAAGCAGCCCGGGTAAGAATCGGCCCCGACTCCACAGGGTCGGGCGCAGCTCATCCAGCAGTGGCAGACCCGAGATCCCCAGCGCGGGCCGCTCCCGTCGGAGAAAGACCCAAAGCCCGCCCAGGACGAAGGGTACGAACAGGAGGAGCCACCCGGGGTCGGCGAAACGGTAGCTCACGATCCAGCTTCCTTCTCATAGCCCGGCGAGGGTGGGGGCGTGACCGAAGGTCCCGGCCAGGCAGCAGGCGGGGGCCGGGTCGAGCGTGGCTTTCTCGGTGCGGTCTCCAAGCGGTGAAGGTCGTCTCGGATCCAGACCTTTGCTTCGGCCACGGTGCGCTCCGCATTGGAAACGCTGGCCGGCGTTCGCGCGAACCTCACCCAATCCGCAGTCTCTAGGATTCGAATGAGTCGCGCCCGGGCTTCGGAGGGGCGGAAGGCCGCCGACAGCTCCGACTTGTCCAAGGCCTCTCCCTTTCGGGCGTCGGGTAGGCCGACGCTCCGACGCAGGAGGCTCGACAATCGGGCGTGGTGGACGGGCATCCCTTCTGGCTGGGCTCGAATGGACCCAAGGAGCTCGTCCAAGGCCTGGATGGTCTCGGCCTCGAGGTCCGGGACCTCCACCTGTACCGCAGGTCGACGTCTTCGCGACCACCCCACCAGGCTGAGGGCCACGACCAGAACACCCGCAAGTCCCCCCAGGCTGAGCAGCGCCACCGGATCCCACTCGCTCGGCACCGGCGGCGGGGTGTCGGGTGCCATCATCGCCTCCAGGCGAGGCGCGAGCTCGGGGGAAAGGGCGGTGGCGGTGAGGGTCTGGGCCAGCTCTTCGGGCAGGGGAGAGCGCACGTGAAACCGGGTGGCCGGGACCTGAACGTCTGTCTCGCCGAGCTGGACGGCAAAGGGGGCCAGACTCTGGGGTCCCGGCAGAAAAGGGCGGACCCGAAGGTACAGCCGGTCGACCACCTGCTCGCCAGCTCGGGCGCGCTCCACGCGCCGTGACTCGAGCTCCATCTCTTCTGGGAGTTCGAGGGGTTCGGGCCATACCGCGACGCCGGGACCAGGGTGTCTCAGCTCCAAAACGATATCCGTCGGCCGACCGAGGTCGAGGAGGTGGCCGTCGACCGGCCGCATGTCGACCGTGACTTCGGGTGCGGCGGCCAGGGTCCAAAGGAGGAGCAGCTTCATCTCCGTCGCCTTCGCTCCTCGAAGAAGCGCGCGAGGGGCGTCACGAGTTCTTCGCGGGTGTCCAGATCGACCACGTCCACGTCGAGCTGACGAAGGCGGCGGGTGACCTCTTGGCCTCTTCTTCGGCTGGCCTCGGCGTAGAGCTGTCGATTGCGGCGGTTCCCGAGATCGACCCACCGGCGCTCGCCGGTTTCCAGGTCCGCCCAGTGGACCAGGCCTAGATCCGGAAGAACGAACTCCGCCGGATCGTACAGGCGAAAGGCCACGACGTCGTGCCGCGAAGCCGCCGCTCTCAGGCCGTCTTCCCATCCTTCGTCCATGAAGTCGGTGCACAAAAAGACGACAGCCCTGCGGCGCTGGACTCGATTCAGGGTCTCGAGGGCGCGGCGCAAGCAGGTACGGCGGCTCTCGGCCTCCCCCTCGACCACGTCACGAATGACCCGCAGTCCGTGGCTTCGCCCCTTTCGGGGCGGGAGCCACTGCTCGACTCGGTCCGAAAAGCGGAGCAGGCCGACCCGGTCGTTGTTTCGGAGGGCCGAGAAAGCGAGCATGGCCGCCAGCTCGGCCTGGAGGCGGAGCTTGCTTCGGCGTCGGGTGCCAAAGCTGGCCGAGCCCGAGACGTCGACCATGAGCAGTACGGTCAGCTCTCGCTCTTCTCGAAAGGTCCGAACGAAGAGGGCCGAACCTTGCACGTCGGGATGTCGGGCCGAGACGTTCCAGTCGATGTGGCGGACGTCGTCGCCGGGCACGTAGGGACGAACGTCTTCGAAAGCCATGCCCTGTCCTTTGAAGGCCGAGTGATAGGAGCCGGTGAGCCTGGACTGCACCACCCGCCGCGTCCCGAGCTCGATGCGGCGAACGGCCTTGAGGATCTCTCGGGCGGATTCCACGAGCTCGGTCTTCAGGGGACGCGGACCGCGTCGAAGATGCGCCGAACCAAGTCGGCGACGGCCACATTCTCGGCCTCGGCTTCGAAGGTGCGCTTGATCCGGTGGCGAAGCACGTTCAGACCGACGGCCTTGACGTCTTCCGGAAAGACCGCGGGGCGTCCTTGGAGCAGGGCGTGGGCCCGGGCCCCGGCCTCGAGGGCCAGGGTGGCCCGGGGAGAAGCGCCGAGCTCGATCAGGCCTTCCATGTTCGACAAGCCTACGTCGCCTGGGCGCCGAGTCGCCCATACCACGTCGATGATGTAGTCCTTGATCCGTGCATCGCAGTGGATCCTCCGGGCTAGGGCCTTGAGGCGTGTGAGACCCTCGGCCTCGAGGATGGTCCCCAGGGTGGCCGGGTCGGGGGGCGGCCGATCGAGCAGGGCCCGCTCTTCTTCCCGCGTCGGGTAGTCCACCTCGACGTGGAGCATGAAGCGGTCCTGCTGGGCTTCGGGGAGAGGATAGGTGCCCTCCTGCTCGACCGGATTTTGGGTCGCCATCACCAAGAAGGGTTGGGGCAGGGAATAGGTCTCGTCGCCGATGGTGACCTGCTTTTCCTGCATGGCCTCCAGGAGCGCGCTCTGCACCTTGGCCGGGGCTCGGTTCACTTCGTCGGCGAGGACGAGGTGGGCGAAGACCGGCCCCTTGCGGGACACGAAGCTCTGGCTTCGCGGGTCGTAGACCATAGCCCCGGTCAAGTCGGCCGGAAGGAGGTCGGGGGTGAACTGGAGCCGAGAGAAACTTAGGCCCAAGGATTGGGCCAAGGCACGGACGGTGAGGGTCTTGGCTAGGCCGGGCACGCCTTCGAGCAGGACGTGCCCCCCGCTCAACAGCCCGATGAGCAGCCGGTCCATCATCCGGCGTTGGCCGACGACGACTTGGCTCAGGCTGTCCCGGAGCTCCTGCAAGACCGTCGTCTCGCTGCGGATGGTGTCGAGGAGGGCTCGGAGATCCGGAGCCACGGGTTCGGCTGGGCGATTCACGGCGATGCCTTGACTCGATGAGAGC
This sequence comes from Myxococcota bacterium, assembly GCA_039024635.1. Lineage (GTDB taxonomy): Bacteria > Myxococcota > Kuafuiibacteriia > Kuafuiibacteriales > Kuafuiibacteriaceae > Kuafuiihalomonas. The sequence goes on from JBCCQA010000001.1 coordinate 320,781, forward strand.
TCGTGCGTAGGTCGCCAAGGGAATGGATCCTCGTCAACTCGATGTCCGCACAGTAGCCCGCAACATGAGGGAGGGCGTCGTGAAAAAGGACCAATACGAACAGGCTCTTCAGGCGCTTCCCGACCTGGAGGAGGCGTCGGAATTCGTCGACTACGAGTCCATGTTCCAGCGGGAAGAGGCCGCGGCTCCCCCGCCCCCGACCCCCGTCTTCGTCAACGAGCCCTCCTCCGACAGGCCACCGAACTACGGATTTGGCCCAATGCCAGGCACCTACGACCCGGGCACCGACGGCGCGGGCGGCTCCACCATCTGAGGGCGACCATGTCCGAAGACGAGTCCAAAGGGTTCGTGGTCAAAGACCGGCGTCGGTTCGACGCCGAAGGCAACGTCCGCCCCGCCGACGACGAGCCGGCCGACGGCCAGGGGCCTGACTGGCGCCCCCCCGAGGAGGTCCAGGCTCGCCAAGCCGAGGCGAAGGTGGACGAGCCCCCCCCTGCCCCTTCGCCTCCGCCCCCGCCCGAAGCTTCGGGGGAGGGCTCCATTGGCTTTTCGGAGCTCGTGATGTCGGTCGCGACCACCGCCCTGGCCTATCTGGGGCGAGAACCGGGCGCGGGCGAGGTCGTGGTCCCCGGCCAGGTGAATCTCCGGATGGCGGCCCAGAACATCGACATCCTGGGCATGCTCCAGGCCAAGACTCGAAACAATCTGAGCAAGGACGAGGAAGACCTCCTCAACTCGGTGCTCTACGAGCTGCGCACCCTCTACTTGGAGACGGCGCGTTCGCTGCCTCGAACGCCGCCCGCCGGCTGAAGCGCCCGGCTCAAGTCCACCCTCCAGCCCCCGCCTTCCTCGACCATCGGGAACTCGGCCGAGCGGCCTTCTTCGACCGTGGCCCGAAGGGTGACCCGAGCGCCGATGGGAGATACGACCACGATCGAACGCGGAACCTGCTCTACCCGTAGACCTAGGCTGTCGAAGAGTGCTTCCGCTTTCGCGGTGGCCGCATCTTCTTCCCCGACGAGAGCGCGATGTCGGGCACGGAGCCAAGCCATGGTCTCCTTCGAGACCCGACGGGATGCTTGCTCCCATCGACCCCGCCGGGCGTCCTCCAAGAAAGCGTCGAGGGCGGCCTCCGGCGTTTCCACCTCGGTGCAGGCGCCAAGGACGGCGAGGAGCGCCGATATCCAGATGGGCCGCACCGCGGCAGGCTACACATTGACAGGGGGGCTGTGAATCCTTTGTATCGCCTGCGCGGCTGGGGTGTAGCCAAGCGGTAAGGCAGCGGTTTTTGGTGCCGCCATTCGCAGGTTCGAATCCTGCCACCCCAATCCAACGCTTCGGAGTCCCGATTGGTCGGAAACGTACTCAAAATCTTCGCAGGTAACAGCAACCCGGCCCTGGCCGAGCAGGTGGTGAGGCAGCTCGACGTGCCCCTAGGCAGGGCCACCGTCGGACGCTTTTCCGACGGAGAGATCAACGTCACGATCGGAGAGAACGTCCGGGCCTCTGACGTCTTTCTCGTTCAGTCGACCTCGTCTCCCGCCAACGAGAACCTGATGGAGCTCTTGGTGATGATCGACGCCTTGCGACGTGCCTCGGCCGAGCACATCACCGCCGTCATTCCCTACTACGGTTATGCGCGCCAGGACCGAAAGGTCGCCCCCCGGACACCGATCAGCGCCAAGCTCACCGCCGACCTTATCGCCACCGCGGGCGCTACTCGAGTGCTCTCCATCGACATGCACGCAGGCCAAATTCAGGGCTTCTTCAACATTCCATTCGACCACCTCTACGCGATGCCGGTGCTGCTCGATCACATGCGCCAGAACTTCTCGGAGCAGGCCGTAATCATCAGCCCGGACGCGGGCGGAGTGGAGAGGGCGCGCGCCTTTGGCAAGCGGCTCAACTGCCACATCGGCATGATCGACAAGCGTCGGCCTCAGCCGAACGAGGCCCGGGTCATGCACGTGATCGGCGAAGTGAAGGACAAGGACGTCATCATCATCGACGACATGATCGATACTGCTGGGACGCTCACCGCCGCCGCCACTGCGCTCAAGGACCGGGGCGCGAAGCGCATCTTCGCCTACGCCACCCACGCCGTCTTCAGCGGTCCGGCCCTGGAGCGGATTGGTGGTTCCAACCTGGACAAAGTCGTGGTCACCAACACCATCCCCCATTCTCCCGACGTTCCAAACAACATCGAGGCGGTCTCGGTGGCGCCTCTCATCGCCGAAGCCATCCGCCGCATCCATCATGGGGACAGCGTCTCCTCCCTCTTCGTCTGATCACGGGTTTACACCCAGGCTTCCGTAAACCCAGTAGCCGTTGACGAGCCTGGGTGCGGGTGCTACGCCCCCGCTTCCGCCGAGCCCAGAGGGCCGGAGAGCATTGCCATGTCGGTGACGGAAATCGAGGTCGCGCCTCGCGACCAGCTCGGCAAGGGGCCGAGTCGAAAGCTTCGGGCGTCGGGTCGTGTTCCTGGCGTTCTGTACGGGCACAAAGAACAGCCGGTGAAATTCTCGGTCGACCCCAAGGTCTTCTTCCAGACCCTCCGGGGCACCGGCATGGGCAAGAACACGATCTTCAAGGTGAAGGGCCTGGGCCGTGAGGCCACCTGCCTCATCAAGGAGATGCAGCAGGACCCGGTCCGCTGGGACCTGCTCCACCTGGACTTCCTCGAGGTTAGGGAGACCGACCAGGTGGTGGTGGACATCCCGGTGAACGTCCACGGCCGAGCGGTGGGCGTCGTGGCCGGGGGCAGCCTGCAGCGGGCCAAGAGGACGCTGCGCGTAAAGTGTAGTCCCTTCCAGATCCCAAAGTCCGTAGAGCTCGACGTGACCCCGATGCAGCTCGGGGACACGGTTCGAGTGGGCGACGTCGAGCTTCCTCAGGGTGTGGAGCCCATCGAGAGCGCCCGACTCGCCATCGTGGCGGTGAAGGAGTCTCGTCGGAGCCGCCAGCAGGCGGCGGCGGAGGCCCAGGCGGACGGCGAAGAGAGTTGAGACGTGCACTTCGTCGTCGGATTGGGAAACCCCGGCGCGAAGTACGCGGACACCCGCCACAACGTCGGCTTTTGGGTCATCGACCGGCTGGCCGACGAAGCGGGTGTCACGGTCTTTGAAAAGAAGTTCAAGGCACGGCTGGCCCGGGCCCGAGTTGGCGGCGAGGACTGCATCCTCATGAAGCCGGAGACGTTCATGAACCTCTCCGGCGAGTCCGTCGGACCGGCCCTCGGTTTCCACAAGACCTCCGTCGACCACCTGATCGTCATTCACGACGACCTCGACCTCGATGTCGGGCGGCTCAAGCTCAAGAAGGGCGGTGGCCATGGCGGTCACAATGGGTTGCGGAGCTTGGCCCAGCACCTTCCCAGTTCGGGCTACGCCCGGGTTAGGATCGGGATAGGCCGGCCGCCGCCTCGCTGGGATACCTCCTCCTACGTTCTCGGACGGTTCGGGAGCGAGGAGGCGAGCTCAGTGGACGGTGCCGTGGACGAAGCCGCAGATGCGGTGAAAACCATCCTGGCCGAGGGAATCGGCCGGGCGATGAATCGATTCAACCGGGATCCTGAGAAGGATGCCGGCTGAGGCGCCGAAGGCGCCGAGAGTAGAGAAGATGAGCCAGACGCTTGGAAAGCTGAGAGAGTACGAGACGGTCTTCGTGACCGGGGCCGAGATGACGGAGGAAGCGATTGCCGAGCTGTTCGGCCGCTTCCGCGATGTCATCGAGAAAAACGAAGGCAGCATCCTGCGCGAGGACAGCTGGGGTAAGCGCAAGTTCGCCTACGACGTCGACAAGACCAGTCGCGGGGCCTACCTGGTGCTCCACTACGCGGCGCCCGCCACCAGCGTAGCCGAACTGGAGCGCTCACTGCGCAACTCCGACAAGGTAATGCGCTTCATGACCAGCCGATTGGGCGAGGTCCAGGACGTCGAGGCCCGCCGAGCCGACATCGAGAAGATGGTTCGGGAGAAAGCGGCCCGGCAGAAGCAGGAAGAAGAAGCTGCGGCGGCCGCAGCGGCCCAGGCCGAGCAGGAGGGCGGGGCCAGCGAAGCCCGAGGAGACGCGTCATGATGAAGATCATTCTGCAGGAAGACGTCCCCCACCTGGGCGTCGTTGGCGACCTGGTCTCGGTCAAGGACGGCTATGCTCGAAACTTCCTCATCCCCCAGGGCAAGGCGGTCTTCGCATCGGTTCGCTCCATCAAGGAGCTCGACCATCAGCAGCGACTTGCCGAGCACCAACGTGCCATCAAGACCGAAGAGGCGACCAAGGCCCGAAGCCAGATCGAGGGTCTGTCCATCACCATGGAGGCGAAGGTCGCCCCGCCGCAGATCGGTGAGGACGGCGAGCCCATCGTCGAGGCCCGCCCCAAGCTCTTTGGCTCCATCACCAACCGTGATCTTGCCAAGGCCTTGGCCCAGGCCGACGTCAAGGTGGACCATCGTCGCGTGACTCTGTCGGCGCCGGTTCGAGCGGTCGGTAGCTACCAGGCGAAGGTCCGGCTCGACGGCGGCATCGAGGCCCAGCTTCCTTTCTGGGTGCTTCCCGAAGGCACCGCCGACGTCGAAGCGGAGAAGAAGCGCATCGAGGAGGCCGTGGCCGAAGCAGAAGCAGCGGCGGCCGCCGCTGCTGAAGCCGAGGCGGCCAAGGCCGCTGAGGCTGAGAAGGCCGCCGAAGTGGTCGAGGCCGCCAAGGACACCGGAGACACCGCGGGCGACGAGAGCACCGCCGAGGCTTGAACGGCGAGCGACCCAGCGGTCCGGGCCGCGTGCTGCCCCAGGATTTGGACGCCGAGCGCGCCGTCCTGGGGAGCATCATGATCAACGGGCGGGCCATCGACGCCGCCCTCGAAACCATCGAAGCCGACGACTTCTACAAGCCGAGCCATCGGCTGATCTTTGGCGCCATGACCGAGCTGGCGAAGAAGAGCCAGCCCATCGACGTCGTCACCCTGAACGCTCACCTGAAGGCGGCCAATCACCTCGAAGAGGTCGGTGGTGCTTCGACCCTCGTGGAGTTGGCTGAAGTCGTCCCGACCGCCGCCAACGTGGCCTATTACCTGGGCATCGTCCGTGACCGCTCGATGCTCCGGAAGCTGATCCAGGCGGCGACCAACATCGCCACCGAAGCCTACGACTCGACGGAGCCCGAAGACACGGTCGACTCGGCCGAGAAGGCGATCTTCGACGTCGCGAAGCGACGAGCCCAGAAGGGCATCACGCCCATCCACGAGGTCGTCCAGACCGCGTTTCAGCGCATCGAGAAGCTGGCCGAGGAGAAGAAGCCCATCACGGGGGTCTCCACCGGCCTTCACGCCGTGGACATCAAGACGGCGGGTCTGCAGCCGGCGGACCTCATCATCGTGGCCGGTCGACCTTCGATGGGAAAGACCGCCCTCAGCCTCGGCATCGGACTTCACGCCGCCGTGACCGACGACCGGGTCGTCGCCGTGTTCTCCTTGGAGATGTCCAAGGAGAGCCTGGTGACCCGCATGCTGTGCAGCGACGGCCGTATCGACTCCTCCCGGCTCCGCGGCGGCTTCCTGAACGAAGACGACTGGCCCAAACTGGCCCGCGCCGCGGGGCGAATCAGCGAAGCGAAAATCTTCATCGATGACACCGGCTCCCTCTCTTCCTTGGAGCTGCGGGCCAAGTGTCGTCGCCTCTCGGCCGAGGCAGGGCTCGACCTCGTGATCGTCGACTATCTCCAGCTGATGAGGGGCTCGCCCAACGCCCAGAGTCGCGAGCAGGAGATCTCGGAGATCTCCAGGAGTCTGAAGGCCCTGGCCAAGGAGCTGAACGTGCCTGTGGTCGCTCTTTCTCAGCTGAATCGGGCGGTGGAGAACCGGGTCGACAAGCGGCCGGTGCTGGCCGACCTCCGAGAGTCCGGCGCCATCGAGCAAGACGCTGACGTCATCATGTTCGTGTACCGAGACGAGGTTTACAACAAAGAGACCGAGGACAAGGGCGTGGCCGAAATCATCGTCGGCAAGCAGCGCAACGGCCCGGTGGGGACCGTTCGCACCAAGTTCTTCCACGAGTTCACCCGCTTCGATAACCTCGCCCCTGCAGATGGGGGAGGCTGACGCGCGACCGGACGACTGGTTCGTTTACCTGCTTCGTTGCCGGGACGGCAGCCTGTACGCCGGAATCAGCAACGACGTACCGGCTCGAATCCAAGCCCATGAAGAGGGCCGCGGCGCCCGCTACACCCGGGGTCGGGGGCCCTTCGAGCTGGTGGGCAGCGCGGGACCCTTCACACGGGGGGACGCCCTGAGACACGAACGCGCGCTCAAGCGCCAATCCCAAAGGAGAAAACCTGATTTCCTCGACGGCTTGGCCCTCGAAGCGTAAGCATCTGCACGCCGGCGGGAAAACCGTAGGGGCGGGATGGATGAGCGATCACATTCGGCCCGAAACCTGTATGTAGGCACCCCGTGCAGTCCGGAACGCCGGAGGACCTGGCATGAACGAGTACCGATTCCGAAGCCTTGTGCGCCCCGCTCTTCTCATCAGCGCCTTCAGTTTGGGCGCTTGCGACGACAGCCCGGTTTCCTCGGTGGCTGGCGAGCTCGAGACTACGCCCTTGCCGGGTGAACTCATCGAATTCGACGACTGGGTCCTTCAGAGAACGGACGAAGTCGACTTCCAGACCGTGGAGGTCCGAAACGTGGGGGGCGTGGGGATTCAGTTCACGCGCATCGCCATCGAGGGCGCCAACGGGAGTCAGTTCCGTATTACGGACGCCCCTAGCCTGCTGAACCCGGGGCAGACCGACGCCATCTTCATTCGCTTCGAGCCCGAAGTTCACGGCTTGATGGAGGCCGAGCTCGTGCTCCAGACCAACGACCGCGAGAACCCCGAGCTACGCTTCAGGCTTCAGGGCGATGCCCGGGACCCCTGCGACCTGGTCATGGAGCCGCCGGTCCAGAGCTTCGTCTTGGGCGAGACCCGCCGAGTACGTCTCGCGTCCACCAGCAATTCGGAGTGCGTGGTGACCGCCCTGACCACGGCCAGCCCCTACTTCGAATTGATCGATCCTCCCCAGCTGCCATTCTCCATTCCGGCCCGAGATACGGCTGAAGTGAGCGTACTCCACGGCGACAATCCCCTGCAGGCCGGCGTGCCTACGGCCCAGCTGATCGCCATCGATAGCGATGGCGGCCGCGGTACGGTCCGCTTCGAGGGTCAGGCGCCCCTGGCCGGCTGCCTCGAGATCACGCCTCGAGACCTCATCTATCCCGGTACCCCCTTGGGTTCCTTCACCACCCTCGGAATCCGAATCGTGAACACATGCGAGGACCCGATCCGGATCCGGAACGTCACCATCCCCTTCGGAGACGAAAGCTACTCCATCCCCGACCCCAACTTCGCGGGCGCGTTCAGCATTGCGGGTCTGGAAACGGTCGTGGTGCCGGTGCGCTTCACGCCCATCATCGCCGACGCGGTGGAGGGTCAGCTCTTCGTCCTCAGCGAAGACGCCAACAACCTCCGCACCGAGCTCTTTCTATTTGGTCGGGGCGAACCGCCGATCGCCGCCATCTTCCCCGACGAGCTGGACTTCGGTGAAGTCACATTTCGGAACCCTGTGGGCCAGGTTGGGCGCTCCGAGTGCAGCTCCGCCACTCGAGAGGTCTTCGTCTTCTCGCAGGGGAACGCGCCGCTCACCGTCAGCAATCTCGAGGTGGAGGAAGAGGGCGACGAGCTCTTCTCCATCCAGGGTGTATTCCTCGAGAACGGTCAGGACTCGGAGCCGGTGGTCGACATCGAATCTCCGATTCGGGTCAACATCGGGCAGAATCTGAGGATCGTTCTCCAGTTCTTCCCGACTTCCGTGGTCGAGCCAGAGCACGAAGCCACCCTCCGGATCGAACACGATGGAGAGCAGCGCCTGAATCGGATCTTGCTCACGGGTTTCGCGACCCCCGACATACCGGTCTTCGACGAGTTTCGTCAGGCCCCTGGACCCCAGGTCGACCTCCTGTGGGTCATCGACGACAGCTGTTCGATGATCGACGAGCAGCTCAGACTCGTCGACAACCTCGAGGGCTTTACGCAGTTCGCTGATTCCCAGAGCGCCGACTATCAGATGGCGGTCGTGACGACCCTTGGAACCGGTTCGACCTCGGGTCAGTTCGAGCGTTGCTTCCCTCACCCGCGGGTCATCTCTGGGACATACTTCGATCGGGCCGAGGCCTTCCGCTGTACTTTCCAGGTCGGGACCAACGGCTCGGGCATCGAGGCCGGCATGGCGGCAGCCCGTAACGCTCTGATTCGGGCTTCTTCGGACAACCCTGGGACGAACGCAGGCTTTCTGCGGGAAGACGCAGACCTCGCGGTCGTCATCATGAGCGACGAGGACGACTTCTCGGTGGAGTCGGATAGGCTCTTCGCCAACTTCTTCGACACCATCAAGGGGCCTGGACGCGCCGACGACGTAAAGGTGCACGCGATCGCCGGTCCGGTCACCGAGCCCTGCCCTCGGGACGGCTTCTTCGACGTGCAGGAAGGCTTTCGATACTTCCGGCTCGTCGAGTCGACGGGCGGAATCTTCTTCAACATCTGCGAGGAAGACTGGAGTCCGATCCTGACCCAGTTGGGTCTCGATACCTTCCAGCCCCGGGACCAGTTCGGGCTGAGCAAAGTGGCCGATCCGCTGACGCTCCAGGTTTTCGTCGATGGACTGGCGGTCTCGGCCGACGCCATCGACGGCTACGAGTACGACTCCCGGACCAACCTCATCACCTTCAATGGGAGCTCGGTGCCCGGGCCGGGAGCTCGGGTCGAAGTCACGTACTCTGACGTTTGCTCACCGTGACGAAGTCCGCCCGTGCCGCCTTCGTCGCCATCGGCGACGAGCTGATGAGCGGCGCGATCGAGGACGGAAATGGGGACCATGTTCGAGCCTTTCTCGAGGCCCGAGGCATCGAGTTGGTCGAGCGACGCCTCGTCCCCGACGACGAAGCGGCCATCCGTCGAACGGTGACCGAGCTGTCGGGCCGAGCGGACTGGTTGATCACCACCGGCGGGCTAGGCCCAACCCTCGATGACCGCACCCATCGCGCAGTGGCAGGTGCCTTGGGACGGGACTTGGTGGTCGACGAGGAGGCCGCGAGACGGATCCAAGAGCGCCTGTCGGCCCGAGGAAGAACGGCGACCCCCGCCCAGCTTCAGATGGCTGCCGTGCCTGAAGGCGCCGTCGTATTGGTCAACGAAGTGGGTGCAGCGCCGGGCTCGATGACCCGACACGATGGCTGCCTCGTTTGTGTCCTTCCCGGTGTGCCTGGGGAGATGCGGGTGATGTTGGAGCAGCTGGAGGCGCATTTGCCTCGAAACTCGTCCGTCCGCCGACGGGAGCTCTCGGTCTTCGGGCAAAGCGAGTCCGAAGTCGATGGCCTGATCACTCCGGTCCTGTCCGCCCAAACGCGCTACGGGATCCGAAACGATGGACTGGTGAATCACGTCCGTCTGTCGTCTCGAGACGGCGCGAACCTCGACGCCGACGTGGAGGCGGCGGCTTCCAAGCTGGGGGACGGGCTGTTTGCTCGAGATGGGGCGGCCCTGGAGGCGGTCCTTGGTGAGCGCCTGGCCGCCAACGGCGCGACGTTGGCGGTGGCAGAGAGCTGCACCGGGGGCTGGATAGCCCAGACCCTCACGGCGACCCCAGGCTCCTCTCGCTACGTTCTCGGGGGCGTGGTCGCCTACGCCAACGAGGTCAAGTCCGGACTCCTGGGCGTTCCTGCTTCCGTGCTCGAACGGCATGGCGCAGTCAGCGAAGAGGTCGCCCTGGCCATGGCGAAAGGCGTTCGGACTCGGTTGGGTGCGAGCTGGGGGGTGTCCACGACGGGGGTTGCTGGACCGGGTGGTGGGAGCCCAGAAAAGCCGGTCGGGACGGTGTGGATCGCTTGGGCGGAGGAAGCGGGCGCGACGGCCCGCCGTCTGAGCCTGCCCCCGGAGCGTCGGGACTTGATCCGCTGGCTGACGGTCCAGGCCGTCCTCGGCGGTCTCTTGGAGCGACTCCCCAAGATATAGGGGGTCAGGCTTCCAACACACCCTCATGCAGTGCTCCCATTGACCTGGTGCTGAACACCTGTCAGGGTACCTGTCATGCCCAAGAGCGGAGAGAAAGAGTCCGAGGATCGGAACAAGACGATCGAACTGACCCTGGCCACGATCGAGAAGCAGTTCGGCAAGGGCGCCATCATGCGGATGGGCGACGGCCAGCCCATTATCGCCGTCGATACGATCTCGACAGGTTCTCTGGGCCTCGACATCGCTTTGGGGATCGGCGGACTTCCTCGAGGACGGATCGTCGAGATCTACGGGCCTGAGTCCTCGGGCAAGACGACCCTCACACTCCACGCCGTAGCCGAAGCCCAAAAGGCAGGTGGCGTCTGCGCCTTCATCGACGCCGAGCACGCCCTGGACGTGGGCTACGCCAAGAAGCTTGGCGTGAATACCGCCGACCTATTGATCGCCCAGCCCGATACCGGTGAGCAGGCGCTGGAGATCACGGATATGCTGGTCCGCTCCAACGCCGTCGACCTGGTGGTCATCGACTCCGTCGCCGCCCTGGTTCCCAAGGCCGAAATCGAAGGTGAGATGGGCGACACCCACGTCGGCCTCCAGGCCCGGCTCATGAGCCAGGCACTTCGAAAGCTGACGGGTACGATCTCCAAGTCGAAAACCTGCGTCGCGTTCATCAACCAGATTCGAATGAAGATCGGCGTGATGTTTGGTTCGCCGGAGACGACGACCGGCGGAAACGCGCTCAAGTTCTACGCCTCCCAGCGTCTCGACATTCGACGCATCGGCTCCATCAAGAAGGCCGATGAGAGCATCGGCAACCGAACCCGGGTACGTGTGGTCAAGAACAAGCTCGCCCCGCCCTTCCGAGAGGTCGAGTTCGACATTCTCTACGGGCGTGGCATCTCCAAGTCGGGTGAGTTGGTCGACTTGGGGACCGACCTCGGGATCGTGGACAAGGCGGGTGCTTGGTTCTCATATCAGCAAGACCGGATCGGCCAAGGCCGCGAGAACGCTCGGAGCTACCTCGAAGAGCACAAAGATACGGCCCGGGACATCGAGCAAAAGGTCCGCCAGCACTTCGGTTTGGTGGGCGTGGATGGATCCGAGAATCAGCCCAGCGAGCCCCCCAACAACGTGACGCCCATTCCCAAGAAGAGCTCGAAGAAGGGCTGAACGATCGCGCGACATCCCGCAGCTCATAAAAAAGGGTCCGGAGCCTATCTCCGGACCCTTCACCAACGTCGCGCGGACCTGGGACGGGACTGATGTTCATTCATCAAGCGACACTGGCCCCCGCTACGTGAGCAGGTTGCGTGCCAAGCCATACGCGCAGCTCGAAACCTGCATTTCACAGGGGCTAGGGGTTGAAGAGTTCGCTTTCTAGCGATCGAATCAGCGCAGGCAAACACGGGCCCCTGAACGCACCTGGCCGACGCAGCGCTGCGGCTGTGGGCAGTCCCCATCCCGTTCGCAGACGTCCGCGCAGCTCGGGCCGTTCTCGCTTTCGATGCAGGCCTTACGGTTCCCACATGGGCCAGCCCCACAAGGCGCAGTCTCCGGTACGCATCGCCCAGCGGCGCCGCATCGGGTGGAGGGCGGGCAAGCTGACGAACAAGGGGGTCTGCGTGGGAGGCAGACGGCCAGTCCTCCCTGATCTCCAGGCACGCATCGTTCGCCGTGGGGGCAGGCCTCCTTGCTCCGGCAGAGGGGGCGACATGTCGATGCGCCCTGGACAAGTACCTCGCCCTCCGGGCACGCCGGCCTCTCCGTCATGCAGGCCGCCCCCAGCAGTATCGACATCAAGCTGAGATGGCCCCAACCCTCAGGCATCACGGTCCACTCCGTCGGGCCTCGCCGAACGCTCCTGCTCTGGATCGACGGCGACGAGGTCAGGGCCTACTGCAATCTGTGTCGCCATCTGCCCATCCCCCTCGCCGGCGGGACGGGGCAGCTCGATCGATTGCAGTGTTCGACCCACGGCGCAATCTACGATCCACGAAGCGGCGAGTGCACCCGAGGTCCATGTGTGGGTCGTCGGCTTCATCCTCTGGAGGCAGCGCTCGACGGCGACGGTCTTCGCATTCGGGGCTGCTGGCCTCCCGACTGACTAGTTCGAGGTGTGACCCCGGGGGCCCAGACCGAAGACCCGCGTGTTGTCTTCGGTCTCTTCGCCCTCACCCTCGTCCTCGTCATCGGCCTCGACGAAGTTGGAGCTGTGGTGCAGCACCAAGAGCCACGAGCCCTGGGCGTACTCGAAGAGGTTCGTGGTCACGACGCTGGCTTCGAAGGTCTCTTCCTCTTCTGTGGTGATGGCCAAGTCGACGATCTGGTTCACCCAAGCGGCCTGTCCGATGACCTCGATCTGTACATCGTTGATGGTGACCTCGACGTCCTCAATGGAGGAAAAGATATCCTGCCAGCTTCGGAGCACCTCGCCGTAGCCCGTGACCAGTTCCCATCCGGGATGAACACAGCGCACGTGGGGCGTCTTGGCCCACAGGCGCGACATGCGGTCCAGGTCCTTGGCAGAGAAGGCCTCGTAGAACTCAAGGTTGACGCCTTCGACACGCTCCAGATCCCGGGTCAGGGATCGGATCCGGTCCGCTTCTGGTTCATGGGCGGGCTCGAGGCTCGCTTCCAGCAGCTTTCCCATGCCTCCCAAGACTAGCACGCGGGCCCAGTGCACATGATTCCATTCGGGTCATCTTCCGCGGAGATCCCCGCCGGACCCCGGCCCTTTGCCCCGGCCGAGGAGGGGTGTAGGGAGCGTTGCATGCTCGATTTCCGCGAGGTGGCGGCGGACCTGGAGGCGGCCAAGCGGCGTCTCGCACGCCGACCGAGCTTTGAGGTCTCGACCCTGGACCGGGTGCAGTCCCTGGTCAGCAATCGAAGCCAAGTCCTCACCCGGACGCAAGAGCTCAAGACCGAGAAGAACACCCAGGGGAAGACGCTGTCGAAGGTGTTCAAGTCGGGGTCGGACGCCGAGAAGGCCGAGGCCCGACAGGCTCAAAAGAAGCTGAACGAAGACATCCAGGCCGGTGAAGAGAGCGTTCGGCGCATTGAGCAAGACCTCGAAGCCCTGATGTACACGATCCCGAACTACCCCGATGACTCGGTGCCCGATGGCGCCGACGAGACTGCCAACGTGGTCGTCCGCCAGTGGGGGGACAAGCCGCGCTTGGCCGAGCCAGTCAGGGACCACGTCAGCATCGGCCAAGACCTGTGGGGTCAGCTCGACTTCGAGGCGGCCGCACAGATGACGGGCGCGCGCTTCGCCATCCTGATGGACGATTTGGCGCGACTGGAGCGGGCCCTCGGGCAGTTCATGCTCGATTTGCATACGAGCGAGCATGGCTACCGGGAAGTGTCCGTCCCGTACCTGGTCAACAGCGCCTCCCTAACCCACACCGGTCAGCTCCCGAAGTTTGGCGAGGACCTGTTCCGGGTGCCCTTCAGCGATGCGACAGACTACTGGCTGATCCCAACGGCGGAGGTACCCCTCACCAACCTCCACGCTCGAGCCATCGTCGAAACCGACCTGCCCCTTGGCTACTGCGCGCTCACCCCGTGTTTTCGTAAGGAGGCCGGGGCGGCCGGCCGCGACACCCGAGGGCTGATGCGCCAGCACCAATTCCACAAGGTGGAGCTGGTTCGCTTCGCTCATCCTGAAGGCTCCTACGACGAGCTTGAGCTCATGGTGCGACATGCCGCGAAGGTCCTGGAGCGCCTGGAGCTCCATCACCAGGTAACCCTCCTGTGCGCAGGCGACATGAGCCCCAACGCGGCCAAGTGCTACGATCTGGAGGTGTGGCTGCCTGGCGAAGGACGCTATCGCGAAATCTCGAGCTGCTCGAACGTGACCGACTACCAGGCGCGCAGAGGGGCGATCCGTTTTCGAGAGGCGCCAAAGGGCAAGCCGAAGCTCCTGCACACCCTCAACGGTTCCGGTGTGGCCATCGGCCGCTGCGCGATCGCCATTCTGGAGCAACACCAGCTCCCGGATGGGAGCATCAGCGTACCTGAGGCGCTCCGCTCCTACATGGGCGGGCGGGCGACCCTCGGAACACCCCAGAATTGAATTCAAGGCCGGTCCGTTCGAGGATGGCGGCGTGCGAACCCTGCTGCCGCTCGCGCTGTTCCTCGTCCCGCTCGGAGGCTGTCAGCAGTACCTGTTTGATCAGGTCTGCCCAGCTGGCATCGCCGAAGTTGATCGGACCATCCCGGCTTTGGCACCGGCGCCCGCAGACATTCTGTTCGTGATCGACAACTCGGGTTCGATGGCCGATGAGCAGGAGAACCTGGCCCTGAACTTCGGAGCCTTCATCGACGTCTTGGCCTCCGGCGCCGGCGACTACCACATCGCGGTCGCGACCACCGACGTGGGCGTGGGCGGAGACGGCTGCGGTCGCCGCTCGGAGTGCGAGGGCTTGGCGGTTCAGAACCGACTCTCCGAATTCCCCTTCGCTCTTCAGAACACCGATCAATCCGCCTGCATGGACAGTGACATACCTTTCAACTGCTTTATCGGTTCCGAGTCGGGGGGCTTCATCCGCACGGCCACCACCGAGCCGGAGACGGTTGTTCAGCAGTTTGGCGCCAATGTTCGCATTGGTTCCTGTGGTTCGGGCGTGGAGAGGGGCTTGGAAGCGATGCGGGAGGCGCTGGCCTTCGTGGGAGGAGAGGGCTGCAATCAGGGCTTCATTCGGCCCGAGGCCAACCTAATCGTCGTTTTCGTGTCCGACGAGCCGGACTTCAGCGGGGACGACCCCATCGACTACTTGGACGACCTGGCCTTTGCCAAGGGGGGCGACTTCTCGAAGGTGCGTGTGGCGGCCATCGTGGGCGCCATCGAGGGTGAGGCTTCGGTGTGTCGCGCCGACGAGACCGGCGCCGCCACTGCGAGCTGTGGTGCGCTCGTCTGTGATGCGCCACCCGACCCGGGAAGTCGGGATGGCTGCAACAACGATGGTGACTGCTCAAATGGTGAAGTCTGTCGGAACCCGGGAGGCGGCCAGACCAGGTGCATCAATCCAGCTGCCGAACCCCTTCTTCAGGCGCCCAACGACGATCTTCGCTGCGGAGACTGTACATTCTACGCCACAGAAGACTGCTGCAGCGCTCGACCTGGCTTCGGCTACGTCGAGTTCGCGGAGCGAGCAGGAGCTCGAGCCTCGGGAAGCGCTCAGGATCGAATCGACTGCCGAGTGCAGTCGGGACAGCAGACCTTCTGCGTGGTCGATGCCATCTGTCAGACCAACTTCAGCGAGACACTGGCCACCATTGCTCGGGAGCTGGTTCTCTCTGAAAACTTCGCACTCGACCCCCCAGCCGAGAATCCGGAAGGCGTCACCGCCCGAATCACGGGCGCCAACGGCGTAGTGAGGGAGCTGGTGAACGGCGTCGATTTTCGGATCGAGGACGAAGGGCGCTCCATTCGATTCTTGGGCGGGGCCGCGCCGGGAGAGCTCGAGTCTCTCTCGGTGGCTTACGTCACAGAGAGAGAGTCGCCGGCCAGTCTCCGTGGAGCCTGCGCGACCAGCACGAGCGCTGCTCCCTAGTCCAAGCTGAAGAGGCTGAGCTGGGGCGTCGGGCGTCGGAAGCTGTTGGGCATCTCGAACACCTCTCTTCGGGTAAGGCCATGTTTCTCGAGAAGGCGCTCGAATAGTAAGGCGAAGGTCCGAGCATAGGCGCCCTCTCCGGTCATACGCGTATGAAAGCGAGGGTCGTTGATCCTTCCACCTCGAGCCTCTCGGATCCGGGCCAGAGTCTTGTCGGCGGTGAGTGGCAGACGTTCCCGAAGCGCCCCTTCGAACACGGGGGCGACCGCACCCGGTAGGCGCAGAAGCGTGTACCAGGCTCGCGCGGCACCCGCGTCCGCCGCAGTTCGCAACAGCCCCTCGAGCCCGTGTTCGCTCAGCCCCGGAATGACCGGTGCCACGTTGAGGCAGACTTCGATCCCGGCCTCGGCCAGGCGTTCGATGACCTTCAGGCGTCGGACGGGGCTGGGCACGTAGGGCTCGACCGCACGGGCCCGGTCCGTCTCGAACACGGGAATCGACATCGAGACCGTGACCGAAGCTTCGTCCCGGAGACGACACAGGAGGTCGATGTCCCGAGTGACGAGGGTCGACTTGGTCACGATGCCGACTGGGTTGCGGTACTCGGCACAGACTTCCAAGCAGCCTCGCGTCAACTCGTGCTCGGCTTCGAGAGGCTGATAGCAGTCTGTCACGCCGGAGAAGAGGACGAGCTGACCCTTCCAGCTCGGGTGATCGAAGGCGGCTCGTAGAAGAGCAGGGGCCTCGGGTTTGATGGTCAACTTGCGTTCGAAGTCGGTGCCCGCGCCGAGGCCGAGGTACTCGTGACTGGGTCGCGCGTAGCAGTAGGCGCAGCCGTGAAAGCAGCCTCGGTAAGGATTCACGGACCACTTGAAGCCGAGGTCCGGGCTGTCGTTTCGTGAGAGGATGCTGCGTGAACTATCGCGCGCGACCTCCACCAAGGCCGAGGGGCCTTCCACCTCTTCGTACTCGAGTTGCTCGGTCGCGAATCGATTGCGTGGATTGGCTTTCGCCCGCGCCATCCTTGTATACTGAAAAAAAGTTCAGTCATGAGCAATCGAAAAAGGTTTGGCGCCTCGCTCCGACAGGAATAGAGCCGCTCCGCGTGGTGTACGGCCCGTGTCCATCGCCCGCGAGAACTCCCCATGCGCGCCCTCCCGATTGTTCTAGTGACCCTCTCGATGCTGAGCGGCCTGGGCCCGGCCCTGGCCCAGGCGCCGATATCCGATGAAGACCTCCGCCGTTCCCAAGAAGCGGGCGGGCCCCTGCCCATCTCGCTCGACCAGGCCCTTCGCCTAGCCATCGTTCGAAGCTACGTCCTCAACCAGCGCCGGCTCGACGTCGAGACCTCGGGGCAGCAGGTGCGCCAGGCCTACGGAACCGTCTACCCTCGGATCGACGGGAACGCCTCCTACACCCGTCAGATCGATCAGCTCAACCCGTTCGCCGGTTCCACTGCTGGCGCCGCTTTCTTCGGCGGCGGTGCGGCGGAGGGCTTCCTTGCCCTCAATCCCCTGACGCAAGATGACTTTCAGTCTTTCGTTGGCGTTCAGCCGATCACCGATCTTTCGGACAACCCCTTCTTCATCGAGAACCGCTTTGCCCTAGGTCTGACCGTCACCCAGCTTCTCTATGACGGGGGCGCCTTTGCCGCCATTCGCGGGGCCCAGGCTCTCCAAAAGCAAGCCAGGGCTCTGTTCCGCGACCAGGCTCGACAGACGGTGCGGGACGTCACTCAGGCCTACTACGACGTGGTCTTGGCCGAAGCCCAAGCCGATGTCCTGCGCCGGAGTGAGGCCCGCTCCGAGCAGGAGGTCGCCGATGCTCGGGCCCGGGTAGAACAGGGCACCCAACCTCGCTTCTCTTTGCTCACGGCCGAGGTGCAGCTCGCCAACATCCAGACCCAGCGGCTTCGGGCCGAGAATGCGGCCGCGACGGCCAAGGACCAGCTCAATATCCTGCTCGGGGTCCCGGTCGGTCTTCAGCTCGTGCTCAGCGACGGCCTCGACCCCGTCGATACGCCCATGAACCCCGACCTAGAGCAGTCCGTCGCGACCGCCTACGCCGAGCGTCCCGATCTGGAAGCTGCGGCCCTGGCGGTCGAGCTTTCGGAAGTGGAGCGAAAGGTCGAGTTTGCGAGCTATCTGCCCATCCTGGAGGCTTTCTTCACCGCCGAGATCAACGGTCAGGTCCCGGACGAGCGCACCGCGCAGGGCTTGGGGTCGACGGTTTTGAACCCCGACGGCAGCTTCGAGTTCGTCGAGGGTGAGACGGTGAGTAGGGGCTTTTTCTCCGGTGACTTCTGGGGCCCCAACATCACTGCCGGCCTCCAACTGCGTTGGAACCTATTCAACGGCTTCGAGACCGCGGCTAGGGTGGCGCAGCAGAAGATCGCCGAGCGCCGCAACCGGCTCGCGCAAAACCTTCTCAGCGCGCGCATTCGAGCCGAGGTCGAGTCGGAGGTTCGAAACCTACAGACCGCCTTCGACCAAATCGAATCCCAAACCAAGAACGTGAACCGGGCGGAGACGAACTACGAGGACGCCAACGTCCGTGTCGAGCAAGGGGTCTCCAGCCAGGTGGAACTCCGAGATGCGAGCGAGCTTCTGGACGACAGCCGGCTCAACTACCTGAACGCCGTTCGTGACTATCGCGTGGCCGAGGTGCAGTATCGGGTCGCCATCGGAGAGCCGCCCCTGCCGGACGGCGAGCTGCCGGAAGCGACCCAGGAAGGACATGGAGGTGAGGCGGATTAGTCGAGCGGCAGTAGCCGCCAGCTGGTTGCTCCTTGGAGGCTGCGAGTCTTCGAGGCCCCAAGCGAGCGAATCGAGTGCCGGTGCCGAAGAGGCACCCAAGGGTCAACGGGTCGAAACCGAGCGGCTCCAGCCCACGACCTTCGTCGAGCTGGTCGACGTCAACGCTACCGTCCTCACCGATGGTGACGTCACCCTCAGTGCGCGAGTTTCCGGTACCTTGGAGCGACTCGCCGCCCTGGGGGCCCAGGTCGAGAAGGGCGCGCTGGTTGCCGAACTCGACCCCGCGCTGGCCCGAGCCGCACTGGCCCAGGCCGAGGCGGGGGCCAAGGTCGCTCGGGCCCGGGCACGGCTGGCCCGCTCCCGCTACGAACGGCAGAAGCCCTTGATGGAGAAGGAGGTCATCAGCGCCACCGAGTTCGAGGCCATCGAGGCCGAGCTCGACCAGGCCGATGCCAACGTCGCACAGGCCGACGCGACCGTGCGCCAGGCTCGCGAACAGCTTAGGCTCACCCGCGTCGTGGCCCCCCGCGCCGGGGTCGTGGAGGCTCGCTTTGCCGAGGTGGGAGAGCAGCTAGGCCTCGGCACGCCCATCCTTCGCTTGGTCGATCTGTCCGAGGTCAGGGTTCGAGGAGCGGTTCCGGAGCGCTACGCCAAAGACATCCGATTGGGCGACAAAGCAACGGTCCGTTTTCGAGCCTATGATCTCCCCCCCAGGAGGAGCGAGATCTCCTTCTTGGGGCAGGCCCTGGACCCACGAAGCCGGACCTTCCCCGTCGAGCTTCGTCTCCAAAACGAGGACGGACTGCTCAGGCCCGAGATGGTGGCTCGCATGGTCCTCGAGAAAGGGTCCTTCGAAGATGCCCTTTCGGTCCCGCAGACGGCGCTGCTTAGCGACGAAGTCGGAAACTCGGTCTTCGTCGTGGAGGAGCGAGACGGCCTTTCCATCGCGGAGCGTCGTCGAGTGGAGACCGGCGCCCGCTCCTCGGGGCGGGTCGTGGTGACGAAAGGACTCGAGGCCGGTGAGTCGGTCGTGATCGTGGGGCAGACGACCCTCGCCGGAGGCGAGGTGGTCGAGGTCGTCGGCGGCGAGGGCTGAGGCGTGAAGCTCGTCGACACCGCCATCGCCTACCGGCCAACGGTCATCGTCCTTACCGTACTCGTCTGCCTGGGCGGCATCTTTTCCTACGTCACGCTGCCCAAAGAAGCGAATCCCAGCATCGAGATCCCGACCATCGTCGTCACGACCCTCTACCCTGGTGCGAGTCCGAGCGACATCGAGAACCTAATCACCCAGGTCATCGAGCAGGAAGTGCAGTCGGTCAACGGCATCGAGGAGATCCGATCGACCTCCGTGGAGGGCGTTTCTACCATCCTTGTCGAGTTCACGCCCGACGTGGACCTCGACGATGCGACCCAAAAGGTTCGGGACAAGGTCGACCTAGCCAAGCCGGATCTTCCGGCCGATGTCGAGGAGCCCATCATTTCGGAGATCGACTTCTCGGAGTTCCCGATCATGACCGTCAACCTGGCGGCCGACTATCCCCTCGCGCAACTCAAGGAGGTGGCCGAAGACCTCCAGGACGAGCTGGAGGCCTTGGCTTCGGTGCTCGAGGTGGACCGGGTGGGAGGCCTGGAGCGAGAGGTCCAGGTCGACGTCAACCTGGAGGCGCTCCAAGGCTTTGGGCTCGCGCTTTCCGACCTCGTCGATACGATACGAAACGAAAACACCAACCTCCCCGGAGGGAGCATCGACGTGGACCGGATGAGTTTCCTCATCCGAGTCGATGGGCAATTCGAGCGTCCCTCCCAAATCGAGGACCTGGTCGTGACCAGCTTCGATGAGCGACCGGTATTGATTCGCGACGTAGCCGAAGTCCGCTTCGGCTTCGAGGAAGCCGCTACCTACGCTCGTTTGGGAATCCTGCGGGAGGAGCTCGAATTCGGCGAGCTCCGGGTCGTCGAGGACCAGAGCTTCAAACAGGTCATCTCCCTCAACGTCAAGAAGCGGAGTGGCGACAACATTCTGATCGTGGCGAACGAGGTGGATGAGGTCATCGAAGACTTCGCCTTCCCACCCGGGACCGAAGTGCTCATCACCGGCGATCAGTCGGAGCAGGTCGAGACCCTGGTCAAGGATCTCGAGAACAACATCATCAGCGGGCTGCTCTTCGTGGTGGCGGTGCTGCTCTTCTTCTTGGGCGTGCGGACCTCCGTGCTCGTGGGCGTCGCCATCCCGCTTTCCATGTTCGTCTCCTTCGTCGTCTTCATGGCCATGGGGCAGACGCTGAACTTCATCATCCTCTTCAGCCTCATCATCGCCCTCGGCATGCTGGTCGACAACGCGGTTGTCATCGTCGAGAACATCTACCGCTATCGAGAGCAGGGAGTCGAGCGGTGGGAAGCGGCGCGCAGGGCTACCAATGAGGTCGGAACGGCAGTCGTGGCTTCGACCGCGACCACCGTGGCGGCCTTCGTCCCCATGCTCTTCTGGCCCGGTATCATCGGAGAGTTCATGGGCTACATGCCCTACACGCTCATCGTGACACTCTCGGCCTCCCTCTTCGTGGCCCTGGTCATCAATCCTGTCATCACCGGCCTCTTCATGCAGGTGGATGGCGCGGATGGACCGGTCCGTCGTCCCCCAGGACCCATCTGGGCGGCCCGGGGAATCGGGGCCGTCTTGCTCGTGTTGGTCGCGCTGACCAACTGGGTGAGCTTCGTAGTCCTCACCGTGGGCGGCCTCTTGTCGGCCCTGGTTTATCGCTACGCCCTTCAGCCGGTGGCGGGGGGCTTCGTACGGACAGGACTGCCCAGGCTGGTAGCTCGCTACCGGGTGTTTCTCACCTGGATGCTCCGACGGGACTATCAGGTTCGGCGGGGGCTCCTGCGCAATGCACTGGGGCTGGGCAGCTTCGCAGGGGGTCTCGGAGGCCTTGTCTTGGGTGGCCTCCTCTTTGTCGCCCTCGGTCCCGCGCCGGCCATGGTGGTACTGGTGCCGGCCGGGCTCTGTTTGGTGGTGGGGCTGATCGGCATCGTCGTCCATTGCCTCGAGGTCATGGCCCTGGGTCGCGGGCAGAGCATTCGCGCCGGAGCGGCGGCTGGGCTCGGGGTCCTTGTGTTGATGGGTCTCATGTCCTTGGCCACGGAGAAGGTCGACTTCAGCACCGTCCTCAGCCTCCTTCTCGTCCCGCTGCTCATGGTGGTCATGGGCGCGATCGGAGCTCTGCTCCTAGGGGACCGTAAGCAGCTCTTTTTGACCGACAACCGAGCCCGCCTCATGAATGGGGTGCTCGGCATGTTGCTCGCCATCGTCGTCATGTTTGCGGTGGCACCGACGGGCGTCGAGTTCTTCCCCGACACCGACCCCAACCAGGTTCGCGTCGTGGCGACGGGTCCCGTGGGCCAGAACATCGAGACCAGTAACCGGGTGGCGAAGATCATTCAGGACCGCCTCCTGGACCTCTTCGGAAGCAGTCCCGAGACGGAAGAGAACGTGAAGAACCTGGTGGTGAACGTGGGCATCGGCGGTGACGCCCTATTCGGGGGCGGTTCGGAGTCGGCCCAGGAGTCGTCGGTCACCCTCAACCTCGTCGACTTCGAGGCCCGGAACGAGTCCAGCTCGGACACTCTGGCTCGGGTTCGGGAGCGACTCCAAGGCCTGCCCGGCATCGAGCTGGAGATTCAGAAAGATGATCAGGGGCCACCCACTGGACCTCCGGTCAACATCGAGATCGTGGGGCCCTCCTTCGAAGAGCTGATGCGGTTGGCTGAGGAGGTTAAAGCTCGGCTTCGTGTAGGCGTGGAGGAGGGTGAGCTCGAGGGGCTGGTCGACGTCCGCGACAACCTCGACACTGGGCGTCCCGAGCTTCAGGTCGACATCGATCGAGCCCGAGTTGCACAGTTCGGTTTGAGCACCTTGGACGTAGCGACGAACGTTCGGACCGCCATACAAGGCGAGGAGGCCAGTACCTGGAGGACGGGCGAAGACGAGTACGACATTCGAGTTCGACTACGGGAAGAGGATCGCTCCAGCCTCGACAGCCTCGAAGGCCTGATGATCCACGCTGACGGCAAGTCTGTACCCTTGGTGTCGGTCGCCGACTTAACGGTCGGTGGGAGTCTGGGCTCCTTGACCCGGCTAGACTTGGAGCGCGTTGCGGTGGTGGAGGGCGACGCGTCGCCCGGCGTGAACGCCCAGGAACTCTTGGGTCGAGTTCAGACCTATCTTCAGCCCTTGGAGGCGGATCTGCCCTCGGGCTATGCACTTCAGTACACGGGGGAGAACGAAGAGCAGCAGGAGAGCTTCGCTTTCCTGAGCACGGCCCTCGCAGTGGGCGTCTCGCTAATCAGCATGATCCTGATCGCTCAGTTCAACTCGGTCATGGGCCCGCTCATCATCATGATCGCGGTTGGACTGAGCATGATCGGCGTCCAGCTGGGGCTGATCTTGACGCGGACGCCCTTCGGTCTCTTCTCCTTCATCGGGATCATCAGCCTGGCCGGTATCGTGGTGAACAACAACATCGTGCTCATCGACTACACCGTTCAGCTTCGGGATCGGGGCATGGAAAAGCAGGCCGCCATCATCGAAGCCGGTGCGACCCGTCTCCGACCGGTGATTTTGACCGCTTTCACCACCGTGCTCGGGCTCATTCCTCTGACCTTCGGCATTAACATCGACTTCGTTGGACTTCTCACCCGCTTCGATCCGAACTTTCAGATCGGTTCGGCCAACACCCAGTTCTGGGGCCCGATGGGGACGGCCATCATCTCTGGACTCACCTTCGCGACCTTCCTCACCCTGGTCATCGTCCCGGTGATGTACTCATTGCTCGACTCCACTGCCGCGCGCTTTCAGCGCTGGATAACTCCAAAGCCCAACGGCAAGGTCTCCACGGCGTGGGAGAGTTGACGACCTGGAGCGAGCTCGCCCCGCCTCCCATGCCGCCCGAGGCGCCTACCGCCGACGTTCAGGCGCTTCTCGATCAGCGTGAATCCATCGGGCTGCTGTGGTCGATGATGGCCCGCGCGATCGCGATGGTGGCGGGTTTGCTCTCCGTTCCCTTCATCTCCGAGGGGCGCTTCGACCAGGTCTACACTCTCGTGCTCATCGGCTTCGGGTTCGTTCTGTGCGCTTGGGGTATCGTCCGCGCTCGAAGGCGGGAGCGACTGCGACAAGTGGCGATGACGGCCGCTCTGTACGACCTGCTCATTCTCCTCACCTTGCCCATCTCTTGGTACATCAGCGTGGGTGGTTCCGAGGTCAATCCAGCCTTCCTGCTGAAGAACGAGTACTTCGCCATCTGCGTATTGATCATTATCGTCAACACGCTGACCGTCCGTCCCCTCTATCCCATGATGCTTGGATTCGGCTCGGCGGCCATGCACGTCGTGCTCCTCGTGTTTGCGAGCTACGACGAGCGGGTGCGGTTCAGCGACCGTCTGCTCGAAACATTCCTCAGCGATGCGGTGCACATCCCGGTCTTCGTCTTTCGGGTCTTCACTCTCGTCGTCATGGCATGGATGCTGGCTCGCCTCACCTACGCCGCTCGATTGACGCTACGGGAAGCAGTCGAGACCCAGGTCGCCGCGGCCGAGAACCAGCGCGAGCAGGCAGAGCTCGTCATGGAGGGGCGGCTGGAGGGCCTGACCAAGCTGGTGGCGGGGCTCGCTCACGAGATCAACGGTCCTCTGGGCGCACTTCTCAGCAGCCAGAGTACCCAGCGTCGTGCGACGCAAAGACTTCGAGAGGAAGGGGTCGAGGGTCGAGCCCTCGACGCCTTGAGCGCCGGGGCCGAGACCTCGGCCCAAGCCGCGGAGCGCATCGACACGCTAGTTCGTCGCCTTCGCGCCTTTGCCCGCTTGGACCAGTCGGAGCGGGACCGGGTCTGCATGGCGGAGAAGCTGCGAAGCCTCATCGACATGGTGCCGGAGTCTACTCGGGCTGGGGTTCGTCTCCGCCTCGATCTGCCGGAGGACTGCCATTTCTATTGTCGTCCGCAAGCCCTCAATCAAGCGCTCTACGTGATCCTCGAGAATGCCTTCGAGGCGGTGGGTCAGGACGGAGAGGTGCAGGTAGGCCTCTTCGAGGCCAATGAGGGCGTACGTATCTGCATCCAGGACAACGGGCCGGGCATCCTGGAACCACTCCGACACGAGCTATTCGAGCCCCGCATCAAACGGGACGGGCGGCGGGTCGGGATGGGACTCGGACTTCCCGCCGCCAAACGCATCGTCGAGGCTCATGGAGGCTCCATTCGCTTCCACACCAGCTCCAGAGGCACCCGCTTCGACATCTTCCTACGCTCGCTGGTCGACGCGTGAACCTTCTCGTCGTTACGCCTGGATTTCCGTCGCCTGAGGCCCCTGGGCGGATGCGATTCACACTCGAGCAGGCTCTGGCCTTGGAAGAGAAAGGCGCACGAGTCGCGGTCCTGGATACGGCGGCCTTGGCCCCGACGCCCAAGGGCTTGG
>JBCCQA010000002.1:0-290679 GCA_039024635.1 Myxococcota bacterium
AACGGCGGCAAGAGTTGAGATGAACATAGCACAGCGTTCTCACGCCGAGACCAGTGGTTCAATGGCTGTTGGTCGGTCGAAGAGAGTAGCCCGACCAAACCGGAAGCTAAACTCCTGGAGTTCGTAGGGTCTCAGTGCGGGACTACCCGCCCAGTTCGGCCGTCAGGAACGCCATGGCACTATTGGCCATGGCAAGTGCGCTTTCATGCCGGGACGGAAGTCACATCCGAGGTCGGAAAGCTCTCTCAGGTCCACGCGGACGCTCGTGACCTCGGCATCTCCGGCCCCAATACGGGCTCCGATGGCGGCGGAAATCGCAGACCTTATGAGGAATGGACTCCGAAAGATCGGGCATCTCGGGCGGAATGCAGGCGATGAGCGCTTAGCCAGCACACTAAAAGCATGCGTCCTGGCGGAATACGTCGGGTCGCTCGTCCTCGTTTGTGCCTTCCCACAGCTCGATCAGGTCGACTCTGCCATCCTCGTTGGCTTCGAAGTACCAGTAAGTGCGATGAATCTCCGGCAGGGTGGTCGCCTCGATGAGGGCAAGAATGTAGTGGTGCACGCCGTCTCGTTCGAAGATACAGGACAGCGTTCCCGAGATCCCCAGACGAATCGGTTGGATCGCGCTCAAAATCCCAGGCATCTCCAGGACCCTGCGCACCAACCGCTGCATGTTCACATGGGGTTCGAAGTAGACCAATGCGGTATCGTCGCGATTGGGGGACAATCGGACCTCGGCCTCCAGCGTTGCCATCAGACATCGCCAGGGCTCGTATTCGCCCCGGGTCATTTGTGAGATGACGTCGGGATCAGCAGAGACCACGAGCGATGGACTCAGGTCTTTGTTGATCCAAGGTGACTCGAAGGCCACCAATCTGGGGTCAGTCGCAACGATACGGCAGGCCTCCTCCCGGGTTCTCATATACAGCGCTCGAGGCGCATGAAAGGCGTCTGAGAGCTGAATGGCAGCAAGCTCCCCAAAGTAGGATGCAGATGGAGACCAGGCGAACTCAGGCGTGATGTCGGGATCATCAGGACAGTCGACGGCGGTCGGGATCTCTCGGGGTTCTGGCTCCTCGGCAGTGAAACAGGGCGCTGGCGCACTTCCCTGGTCCCTAGGCCCCAGGTCTTCGGAACCGGAGCGGCTTCCCGTGTCAGGCCCTGGCAGACCAAAGTCAGGTCCCAGCGAAACGCCAGAGTCTCCAGGGGCGGTGGAAGACGGCCGGCCTCCCGCCGGGAGCCGTCCCGCTCCGTCCGAACAAGCCGCCAACCCGAGCCCCACGTTGACCAAAGCCATGCGCCATTTGCCGCCCATCCTTTTACCAATAGCGAGAAGCATACCGATCAAGACGACTCCCCCTGAGGGTCGAGACCCCTCTCAGATTTCCGAGGTCCGTTCGAGTCCGATCGCTGTCTGCGGCTTGTACGGGTATCGAGTTTGAACATCGACCTCGGTCTTCGCATCAAGATAGAGTCCCCCGGTGGGGAGCTTCTTCGGGTTGATCGTTCTGGTGGCGGTCAATTGGGCGTTCTCAGCGCTGATCGTCTACGGAGCTGAGCTCTCGCCCCTACCCATCTTGTTGATGCCGTTTACGTTCGGAGTCGTGCTCACTCGTCTACTCTCCCCGGTCGAGAACTCGAACTGGTGCAGATCATCGATCACCGGACTGCTCTTCATCGCCGTGTTCCTCGTGAGCTCTCTCGGTGGAACGGCATCAGCGGTCTCTGGCGGCTGGCCGGGCCCGTTGCCGGGCTGGGGATCGCGGCCACCTACCTGGGAGACTGGCTTGCTCGCCTGGAGCTCCATGGCTGGCTCGCCACGCTCACGACCCTCCCCTTCGTCTGGCAGACTGCGGTCGGCGGGCCCCTCGTACTGCTCCGTCGCGAAGCGTCGTTCGCGGCCATCGAATGACTGGGCTCTTACGAACAGCGGCTTGGTACCGCTCGGAACCTGGTCAAGTTTGGGGTTCGAGACAGCACATACAAGGACGTCGAAGAGTACCGGCGCAAGGCCAAGCTGTACTAGGGTCCTGAGCTAGCCCGTCGCATGACCCTCGCTCAGCAGACCGGGGAGATGGGCCAATCCTAGATCGCGAACCGCTCGTACTCGAGCCACGCGACGAACACTCGGACGGTGAACTAGATACACCTTGGTCGGCTTAGAGTGCCAACGCGGCAATACGCGTATCAAGGTTCCGCGCTCCAGGCCGAGGGCAGCCACGAAATCGGGCACATAGGCCACACCTTGCCCTGCTTCCGCGAGTGCCACCAAAGCTGAGAAGTTCTGAATGGCGGCCACCGCCTGGATAGGGATCGTCCGTTGCTCCCCATCCCGAGTGGACACGAGCGTCCACGACCGTTCGAGCTGCCGACCGGAGAAGAGGAAGCTATTGGCGCGCTCCAGGTCGGACAGGCGGCGGAGCTTCGGGCCAAAGTCGGGCGCAGCCACCAGAATCCGTCTGAACGCGCCAAGGGCGTGAGCAACCAAGCGGTCATCACTCACGCTGCCCACACGGATCGCGAGGTCGAACTCGGGATCTTGAAGGTCTTCGAAGGCGTAGGCCGAAGTCATGGCGAGTCTGACCTTGGGTAGCTGGGCTCGGACGAGGGGAAAGAAGCTTCGGGCCACTTCGACACCCAGCTCAGGGGTCGCGGCGATGCGAACCAGGCCTTCGGGTTCACGATGTTCCGAGGCAGCGTGCTCCAGCATGAGCTCACACTCGGCGATGAGCGATTCGATTCGTGGCAGCAGGCGGGCACCTTCCGGGGTCGGCTTGACCGATCGGGAGGAGCGTTCAAGGAGTTGAACAGCCAGTCGCTGCTCGAGCCGAGACACGTACTTGCTGACCACCGACTTCGAGAGGCCTAATCGGGCCCCGGCGGGCGTCACACCACCGCAGCGGGCGACCTCGGTGAAACAGCGCAGTTCCAAGAACGAGAGTGTTCTCGAATCAGAAACCATATGTTCCATTTTGCCATATTGTTCTCGTTGGTTCCACGCTCTAGCTTCGTCGTCAAGGAGACATGCCATGACCCAGAGAATCCTCATCACCGGAACCAGCACAGGCTTCGGCGCTCGAGCCGTTGAAGAGCTCCGAGCGGCAGGCCATGAAGTCGCCGCCACCATGCGAGCCGTCGAGGGCCGCAACCGCGAAGCCGCCGACAAGCTACAAGAGCTCGGGGCCAAGATCTTCGAGATCGACGTGACGGACACGCAAAGCGTGAACAAAGGCGTTGCCGCCGCCCTCGAAGCCTTGGACGGCCTCGATGTCTTGATCAACAACGCGGGAGTCGGCGTGTTGGGCCTACAAGAGGCTTTTACTCCCGAAGACTTTCAACGCGTTTTCGACATCAACGTATTCGGCGTGCAGCGAATGAATCGTGCCGTCCTCCCCCACTTCCGATCCCAGCGGCGGGGCCGCTTGGTTCACATCTCCAGCCTGCTCGGGCGGATGACAATCCCTTTCTATGGACCTTACAACGCCACGAAGTGGGCCTTGGAGGCGGTGGCCGAGAACTACCGCACCGAGCTGTCGGGCTTTGGCATCGAGTCCTGCTTGATCGAGCCAGGCGGCTACCCAACGGCCTTCATGGACAGCTTGATTCGTCCCAGTGATACGAATCGAAGCGAAGACTACGGTGACATGGCGCAAGCACCGGAGGCCTCTCTTCGCGGATTTGGCGAGATGCTCCGGAACACGCCTGCCCAGGATCCGGAAGACGTCATCAAAGCCATCGTCGCAAGCGTCGAAGCCGAGCGAGGGAAGCTTCCCTTCCGAACCGTAGTCGACGCCATCGGAATGGGAGACGCCATCAAGCCGTACAATGACCTCCTCGCTCAGGTGACCGAAGGCATCTACGGCCACATGGGCATGGCCGATAGTCTGAAGGTCAAGCTCGACAGATGACCGAAACTAGGCGCATCAGGCCCCATCGCCTGGTGCGCCTGTCGTGGCGTCGCCGGACGCCACCTCGGCTTCGAAACGAAATTGACCACAGTACTGAAGCTTGGAGAGGTTGCGCTCGGCGACCGAACGACGGCCAAGTCGCCCCGTCCACTCCAGAAGTGTATTGAGCGGAGACTCGACCCTGAAGTAGCGAGACATGAATCGCGGTCGGCCCAGCAGACGCCGAAGAATGAGCGTCAGACCATCTATCCCTGGGTGAAGCCTCAGAGGCTTCAGACCGGCGCCACGCAGGAGAACGGTAAAGCCCCAGGGACTGAAGCACGTGTAGGACAATGAATGGTAGGGCTCGAGGTGGGAGGTCGATCCGAGGAATCGACCGTTCGGCCGCAACACCCTTCTGACCTCGGCCAGGAGAGCCTCGGGGTGGCGAACATGCTCCAAGACCTGATTGGAGTAGACGAGGTCGAAGCTGCCATCTTCGAACGGTAGGTGGATCCCATCGAAGGTCACAAAGCGTCCGTCGCTGCGTCGGCGCGCGTCTACTTCCGGTGAAGACTCTACGTCGACCCCTGTCCATTCCGCCTCTGGCCGGAGCTGACGAAAAAAGTCCTGCGAGCGCCCCCCGCCGCAACCCAGGTCGAGCACGTCGAGCCGGACCGGCATCGATGGTATCCGCGCCCGAACCAAGGCCGCGAGGCTCACCTGTCGGCTAGAGTCCGATGAGACGAAGTCTCCGATCAGTTGGTGAAGGGAAGGCTCCACCCAGGCATCCAAGCACTTCCGCCACCGGGAGGCACGACTGTAGTTTCAAGTCGCGCCCGCTGTTCGACGAGGCCGCAGCCAGCCCTCATTGGGGCGCTACACCTTCACTCGTCAACTTGACCTGCTCATTCAATCGGCCGAGCCAACCACGAGGTAGATGGCCCTCAGCGCCGAGCCATCGAATGGCCTCGGCCAGCGATTCCTCGATGGGGGGCTGGGGTCCAACGAGGCCCTCAGCAACGGCGTTGTCCATGGGGCGTGTGAAGTGAGGCACCATGGCTTTCTGATAGGAGAGGGGGAGACGCAGCGGCAGGACCCGCTGGAGCACGTCTGCGCCCCGAGAGATGACCGC
This sequence comes from Myxococcota bacterium, assembly GCA_039024635.1. Taxonomy (GTDB): domain Bacteria; phylum Myxococcota; class Kuafuiibacteriia; order Kuafuiibacteriales; family Kuafuiibacteriaceae; genus Kuafuiihalomonas. Next base: position 5,026 of record JBCCQA010000002.1, read on the forward strand.
CGTCGTCAGCTCGATGGAGGGAAAGAGCTGCGGCAGGGAACGACCGGTCAGTCTGCGCAGGATCGAGAAGAGCTCGTTCCATGGCACTACGTGACCCGACAGGAGGAGATGAGGCGGAGGCTCCACCCCAGATCGAAACATGGCGACATGGGCCCGGGCACACCAATGAACGTCGACGAAGCGCATCGCGGCCCCCCAGATCAAGAAAGGGTAGCGGTTGCCGAGGAAGCCGGCCAACGTGTGCCTCTGTTCGCCAGGCCCAGGATCGGGCGCGCCGAGGATGGCGCCAGGGTGCGTAATACAGATGGGCGCACCCCGCCCCCTGATTTCGCGGGCCACCTCTTCCGCCAGCCGTTTGGAGGCGGGATAGCCGTCGGTGAGGTACCGAGGGGCGGGTTCTGGACGGTGCCACCCTCCACGGCATTCCTCATGGGAAAAACCGGATCACCTAGCGGTGTCGGGCCCAAGCTTGGCAAGGGCGCCCAGCTCACCCACGACAGACCGGACTCTCAGTGTTTACGAAGCAACGAGACCCGCGCCTACTCTTCCTCGTCTTCCTTCTTTGAATTCGTGTTCGTGGCGTCTCGTACGTCGTCGACAGCGTCGCTGATGGCGTCCCCGGCTTTTCTGGCCGCCTGCTCGAACTGATCGCTAGCCTTGGTGGCGGTTTCGGTAGTCTTGTCGCCTGCTTTGCGGAGCGCCTTCTTCGCATCTTCAGCGGCCCGACCCGCGGGACTGTCGGGATGTACGCATCCGCTCGTTGCGCTCACCTCCAAGAAGACCGATGTGAGGATGAGTGAGAAGGACCTTGCTATCGTCATCATGCGTCCACCATGCGGCCATACCTGAAAACTGAGGCCAAGATGCTTGTTGACTCCGTCGTCTCACTCTCGGTCCGTCATCCAACCGTGGCAGCTCTGCATTTGCATCAGGCAGAGGATGAGCTCCGAGCCGACATGCCCCGTACTCCTTCGGCCATGAGGCCGATCACGAGTGGCCAAAGCCCATTGAGCCCGTTGGCTATCAGCAGGACGGATTCGGATATCAGACCCTGGGCCCGAAGCTGGAGTGAAGCAATCAGGACGATGTGGATGAGGAGCCCACAAAGAAGTACCCAACCCATCTCCAAGGGACGAAGCTGCTTCGAAGCAACCGTCACCCTCATCATCCAAGTACTTATTGGGACGAAGAGGAGGACGGTCGTCACCAGGCCCGGATTGTAGCTCTGGGTCGCGAGGGCAGGACCGACGTGGGCGAAGAAGTTCACGAATGGAATGCCCCAGGCACAAGCCGCGACCAGAGGGCGCCGACGTCGATAGATCAATGCCAAGGCAAAGCAGAGCCAACAAGCCACCGCGTTCACGGCAAAGATGAATGAAGCATCGCCTGGGCAGGTCCCTAAGTCGAAGCCAAGGGTCGCACATAGCGAATCCAGGAAGGCAAACTTCCGACCGAGTGCATCGATGCCGTGCTCTTCGAACTGATGCAGAAGATACATGGGCCAGACCATCGGAAGCACGAAGCTTGGGTCGGCTCGGCGGAGACCCACGCGGGGTTCGAGAACGAGGTAGGCGAAGAGGGCGAACATGATGACCAGCCCGAGATATGGCCAGCCATAGAGAATAACCTCTTCCACGGGCCCTCACTGCGCATCGGGGCCATTCGTGTCAAACTGGCCTGGGACGCTGCGCTAGCGGGAAACTTGGAGAGCCTGTTGCTCTACGACGAACTCGAAGGCGAGTTCGGGCAAGCTCATACCATTCACTTCCGCGCTCCATGGGCCATGACCGGCCCCTTCGAGGGGATGAAAGGCGAAGGGGACGCCGGTCTGCATGTAGGCATCCCTAAGGGCCTCAGCTTCTGAGAAGGCAACGGTCCGGTCCTGAGTGCCGTGGACGATGCTGACCGGTGCATCACTTTCGTCGAAACGGGAACGACCATCGAGGGCCTCCAGCGCCTCAAGATGAGCAAGCCCGCCCCAGTGGTCGATGACAGTGTGAACGACGGCAGGTTGATTCAGGTGCGTGCTCGACAGAGTCGGATCCTCGGCGAGGTCGATCTCGTCCCTAAAGTCCTCGGGCTCGCTGACGCCCAGCATGATGGCGAGGAAGGAACCCGCCGACCCCCCGAGCACGGTAATGTAGCCCTGATCGAGCTGCAGCGCTTCGGCCTCGGCGTTGAGCCAGCGGATTGCCGCCTTGGCGTCTCGGGCAGCCGGATAGAGAGCGAGGCCTTGGTCTCTGGCGTTTCCCAGCTGGAGACGGTCGACGTACTCGAGCCAGGCAGCGGATACCGTGCCCCGGTCTTGGACTTTGCGGTAGTCGATGGAAATGGCCACCCAACCTCTTTCTGCAAAGTACTCAGCAAAGGTGAGCATTTGAGCAGCTCGACGAGAGCCTCCCGTAAAGCCGCCCCCGTGAATGCAGACCAAAGCGGGTCGACCCGGCGGGGCGCCTTCGGGCTGGAAGACGTCCACCAATAGGTCCATGGCCTCCGTCGTTCCTCCGCCCCACTCGGAGTGCCGCAGTCCTACACCGTACACCTGTGTCGAAACGGCGACCGGGTAGAGGGCTTCGGCCGAAACGACCGGCGCTTCGAAGGAGCCCAGATCTGAAGAGCCTAGGTCGAGGGTCGCTTCGACCACTCCTAGGTCGGTACCAGCGTCTTCCTCTCCTTGCTCGGGCGAGGGGCTGCCGACATCACCCAATCTACGATTGGCGCCTTCCAAGTCCTCCGAGCAAGCAACGACGCCGAAACCTGAGAGCCCAAGCACTCCCAGCGCAACGACGAAGGACTTACTGCGTTCGAGGGTGGCACCTTGAAGACTCGAAGGAAGCAAGGCCCAAAGCATAGCTGTTCAATCACGATAAACGGACGGAAGTTGCGCCCAAGAACCCTCGGGCTGGTCCGAAGTTCGATGGACTCCCTCCTCCATTCCAAGGCCCATTTCGAGAACGAGGCTTGTCCACGTTGGATCTCGACTTCTAAGCTGATGGCGAGTGAGGATTCGACCGTCGAGCATTGCTTGTCGACCGCTTCAGGTTTTGGGCGGACTATGCGTCCTCAGTAGCTCTGTCCAGGCGCAGACGGATTTCGTCCAAGATCGCGATGGTTTCGCGACGACCCTCGTCACAAGAGTCCGAAACCTGACTCCTCCGGAAGTGCCACCACCGGATGTCTTTCAACTGGTGCGCTATGCATCGCCGGTCGGCGTCCTCGCAGCCTACGTGAGCGTGCACCAAGCCGACGATTAAAAACGGCCAGCCATCATCTGGATCGTGGGTGGATTTCCGCCGGGCGGCTTCGGTATCCATCTGGTCTCCGAAGCTCCGACCGCAAATGACCAGACGGCCCAGGCCTACAGGAAGGCGGATGTCCTGACCCTGTTTCCGAGCTTTCGCGGAGCCTTTGGAAATCCTGGACTGCAAGAGAGCTTCTATGGGGAGGTCGACGATGTTATCGCGGCTCTCTCTTATCTCAAGGCTCGAAACGATGTGGATCCAGAGCGTGTCTTTCTTGGTGGACACAGCACCAGCGCCACGCTCGCTCTCCTTGCAGCCGCGGCGACCGATGAATTTGCGGGCGTCTTTGCCTTTGGGCCGGTCAGCGACCCTCTGATGTACGGGGAAGAGGCGTTGCACTTCGACCCGGCAGATCATGAAGAAACACGGAGAAGAGCGCCCATCCACTACCTAGACAGCATCCGCTCTGAGACCTACGTCATCGAGGGCGAGTACGGGAACATCATGGCTCTCCGCGGGCTGGAGCTAGTGTCGAACAACACCAACCTGAAGTTCGTCCAGATAGCGGGCGCGGATCACTTTCAGCCCCTCGCCCCACTCAATGCTTTGCTGGCCGAGTCGATTGCTGGGAGCCGAAGCGGACAGAGGCTCGGACTCGAGCCCGCGAAGATGCAGGCGTCCTACTCCAAGGCACGGCCCTAAGCACTGTGGCCGCGTCGGCGTCCTCTGTACCGCTGGAAGAGTAGATACCTCAGACTAGACGACCAGGACACCGACTCATGTCGGGGGGCTCTTCGTGGGAGGCTTGTCGACGCGCATCCCAAGTCGCTCGCCCGAAGTGAGACGCCGACTCGGCCCCAGGTTCGCCCCTCAGGTTCCAAAGCCGCCGTTTCGGAATTCCGACGTTCGAGGGGGCGAAACGAGTGAGCGTCCGGTTGGCACGCACCTCGCAATAACATGAGGGGATGAAGCCGTTCCTTCGCCTCTGCCCCCTTCTCCTGACCGTTGCCTGCGGTAACTCGGAACTCACGCCCGAATCGATCACCGAGAAGATTGCACTCACCCGGCTTCAAAGCTGCCCCGAGGTCGAGCGCTACATCGAAGATCGCTTCATCGAAGACATGGCACGCCATTTTGACGCTCTTCGGCAGAATGGCGGCTTCGGATGGCCTGAGGCTGGATTCGACGACCGCGTGGGCGCCCCGACCAATGGAGGGGGCGAGCAGGGTGGCCCCGGCGAATTCACCGACACCAACACCAGAGAGGCAGGTGTCGATGAGGCCGACTTCGTAAAGACCGACGGTGTTCGCACCTTCGTTCTCGCAGGCAAGAAACTCTACGCTACGCAATCTTGGCCGGCCCACGAGCTGCGAGTGGTCGACAGCCTCCCCATCGATGGATATCCGCGAGAGATGTTCCTCGTCGACGACATCGTCGTGGTCTTTTCGGATGACTGGATCGAATACGACGGGACCATCCCGGGCGAAGGGGCCGAGGATGTCGCTCTGCCCTGCGAAGAGGGTCGTTGCGGCTATCATGGCCGGCCCATCAGCCGAATCACCATCATCGATGCCTCTGGCCCCGAACTCGCCATCCAAAGAGAAGTCCAGCTCAATGGCCATTACCAGACCTCACGTCGCATCGACGACGCCATTCGAATCGTCGGCACAGAGCCCATCTACGGTCCGCAGGACCTTCGCTACTGGCCAGAGGGCGACTTCGATCCGAGTCGCAACCGGGGACGCTGGCTAGAGGCGCTCGCTCAACTCGAGCTCGAGAACGTAGCCAAGATCAGAGCTCGGTCGCTGTCGGAGTTCCTTCCCCATTCCACAGTTATCGACCCACTGGGGAATGAGACGGTTCTCCCTCAGGAGTGTGCACGCTTTCATCGACCGAACGCGGCCGTCCCTCTTGGGCTGAGTTCGGTGTGGACCCTGAATCTCGATCTCAACACCTTGGACCGCACCTCCGTCTTTGGTCAGGCAAGCTTGACCTACGCGTCGGAAGACACACTCTACATCGCAAGCCCTCACCATTGGTGGCTCCCACGAGACGGCGACAGCACCCACACCTACGTCCATGCCTTCGACCTGACCTTGGCCACTCGCACCGTCTACCGAGGCTCATTTGGCATACCGGGTCACGTTCTCGATCCCTACTCCATCGACGAACATGAAGATCACGTACGCGTCGCGACCCACGTTCTTCGCTTCCGTCATAGCGAGGCTAGATGGCAGGCCCCCGAACTATTCAATCGAGTCACCGTACTTCGTAGAGATCCCTTCGGCTTCACTCGAACCGGGCGCACGCCGGATCTGGCGCCCAACGAGCAGATCTTCTCGGCCCGTCTGGACGGAGACCGAGGCTTCCTCGTGACCTTCGAACGCGTCGATCCTCTGTTCACTCTGGATCTATCGGATCCCACAAACCCCCGCGTCATCGGAGAGCTCAAGGTCCCAGGCTTCTCGACCTACATCCATCCTCTCGGACCCGATCATCTGCTGACCATTGGCGAGCACATCCCGGACCCGGCCGCCCCCGACAACTTTCCCCGGGGGCTCAAGCTCAGCGTTTTCGACGTGAGCGACTTCGCGCAACCGACGGAGCTTCACGTAGCCTACCTGGGCGAGGGTTACAGCGAAGCCAGTTGGGACCCCAAGGCATTCACGTACTTCCAGACCCAGAACACCTTGGCCATTCCCATCTCCCGATGGGGTCGTGGCTGGGAGAGCTTCCGCAGCGAGCTTCAGCTCTTCGAGATCGATCTGCACGACGGGATCTCTTCAAGAGGCGCTATCGACGTGCGTGACCTCTATCCTCACCCCGAAGAAGAACCGGACTGGGCCTACAGTCCCACGGTTCGGCGTGGCCTGATGGCCGACGAGTTCGCCTACGCGATCTCTGATGCCGGCATCAAGGCCGCTCGGATCGATAGTCCCGAGACCACCGTAGGCAGCTGCTTGTTCCGCTGAAAACGATTGGCCCGAAGACGGGCATCATCCTTCAGAGCACGGCTGGACAGGGCCGTCGCCTGGGCCACACGGAGGCCATGCGTGGCCGAGTTACTGCGCTCGTCTTGCCCCCTGTTGCTCGGGGCAGTGATGAGCCCGCCACCGAAGGGAACGGCTGTACCTACGGAGACGACGGGTCCGGCGTCGGGCCCAGGTTCGATCGTTACGAAGACGCAAGTGCGTATGACTCGGACCTCACCAGAGTCTGTCGAATCACCGGTGGAGTAGAGGCCCGATCTATCGCCAGCAGTGCGTCGTCATGAGGCGCTCGGACGGCCGGAATTTCCAGTCCGATTCTTTTCCTCGTCGGAGCATCCCAAGGGCGAGCTCGTGCTTGGTTCTTGCGGCTGCCTGTTCAGACTCAGGCTTCAGCAATCTTGAAGACCCCAAGGACCTGGGCCTGACTCTGGACGCATTATCCATCGACGTCTCAGATCTTGGGAGCAAGCCCCAGGACGAGGGTCTACACGCTCTGGAGTTCTTGTCCGCGGCCAATGGTCCCGGCGGAGGCCAAGCCTTGGCGTCCCAGATTTGGCAGCTCGCGGAGCTTCCAGACGGTGCGGGGGTGTTTCAGGCCCGCGCGTGGTTCGCGCGTACCGACCGACGCCAACCCAGCAATGTCGACGCTGAGGTTATGGTATGGTTCTTCGACTGGGAGCCAGCGAACTTCCCTGAAGCCTATGTGATGCGTACCCAGGTCGACGTGTTCAGGGTCCGAGAGAGCATCATCGACCGCGGCTCGTGGCGCCCCCTAGAGTTGCTCGGCGACGTGCCGCGAGGCAGCCGCTACGCCGCCGTCGAGCTCAGGGCTCTCGAAGAGACCGTCAACCGAGAGGCCCAAGAGTTCCGGAACTTCTTCGTCGATGACGCCTGCTTTGCCGTGCGCCTCCAATGAACGGGAAGGAAAGCTCCCTTCGTGGAAGATAGTTGCGCCTAGCCGGTGGCCAAACTCGGCTGAGCCCCAGAGACGGTCCTGCATCCACAGGGCGCTTGAGGCTAGGCTCGGCCCACCGTGCTGGAACGTCGTTTTACACCCTTGGTGTTGGTGCTGGTGCTTTCCATGGGTCCTCTGGAACTCATCGAAGCCCGTTGGCTCGAGGTCGCCGTCAGGGGCGGGACCTTGGCCGCAGCGGCCTATGCCCTTGGTCGAGGTACCCGCAAGAGGCTTGGGGTACTGCTGATGCTAGCGCCCGTTTTGGGGCTCCAGCTCCTGGACTTAGGGCTCAGCTCTGCTTCAGTGAGGGCTGCTTCGGTCGGGGCAGCCGCCCTATTTCTCGGCTTCGTTCTTTGGGTCGTCATCGTCGAGGTCTTGGGGGCCCGACGAATCGAGCCCGACGTGCTGATGGGCGGGATCGCGATCTACCTCCTCTTCGGCTACTTGTTCGCGATGCTCTTCGTCCTCGTGGAGCACTTCCAACCCGGGAGCTTCAGCCATGTGTCTTCGGACGAACTCATCGTCGAAAGGCTGCAGTACTTCAGCTTCGTAACCCTCTCCAGCGTAGGCTACGGCGACATCAGTCCTGTCTCCCTTTTGGCTCGAAGAATCGCCGTCATGGAGGGTGTGTTTGGTCAGCTCTACCTGACCGTGTTCGTCGGAAGACTCGTAGGCTACTCCTTTCCCGAAACAGGAGTGGACGAGCGTGAGACGCCATCAATGCCGGCAGGCCACCGAAGTCTCGAATCCTGACGAAGTCCGAAGGTGTTGACCGGGAAGGCTCTTGGTGGGCACGCTCAGGCCATGTCCTGGCAGCGACGCTGAAGCACGTACGACTCGTCCAGACTTCGGACCGGTCGTAGTCCTTCGAATGTGACTCCCTTTGTTGCGCTTTCCGAAGCGCAGGTAGCCCAAAACGAACGGGCCAGGAGCATGTGTCTTGCCCTCTTCAGTCTTCGACACCGAACCGTCGGATCTCCGACGGCTAATCCGATTCATAGGTCGGGCCCTGACGGCGGGCGGCGACAACGCCGCCAAGGGCCCTCTTCGACGCGCCATTCCGCTTCTGGCCATCCCGATGGTCCTCGAGATGGCCATGGAATCCCTCTTTGCCCTCAGCGACGTCTACTTCGTCGCCCAACTTGGCGCGCCGGCCGTGGCTGCGGTGGGCATGACCGAGTCCATCATCGCCATCGTCTACGCCGTGGCCTTTGGCCTGGCGATGCCAACAGGCGCCATGGTGGCCCGACGTATCGGGGAAGGCGACCCCGAGGGTGCCTCTCGTACTGCCGTCCAAGCCGTGTGGCTCGCGTTGCTCGTCGGCGGACTCCTGGCATGCTCGGTGTTCCTGGCGCCGCAACTCTTGGCACTGATGGGTGCCCAGGCCGACGTGATGGCGGCTGGCAGAGGCTTCATGGAGATCTCTCTGTTGGGTTCGCCCTTCATCACGCTTTTGTTCGTACATGGCGCAGTTTTCAGAGGCGCCGGTGATCCTCGGCGCGCCATGCGCGCAATGTGGCTGGCCAACGGCCTGAACATCCTGCTCGACCCTTGCTTGATCTTCGGATGGGGACCCTTCCCAGACCTCGGCGTGAGTGGGGCCGCGGTGGCCACACTAGTCGGGCGAGGATGTGGCGTGCTCTACCAGCTCGTTCACCTGTGGAGGGGTCCACTCATCGCCCTCGCCCAACAGACCCGAGTTCAGCTGTCGGTCATGGGTCGCATCGCGTTGCTCTCCATCGGAGCCGCCGTGCAGCACTTGGTCGAGATCGGAAGCTGGATCGCTCTCGTCCGAGTGGTGGCGGACCTGGGCAGCGCCCACCTGGCCGCCTACACCATCACGGTCCGACTCGCTATGTTCTTCTTGATGCCGGCTTGGGGCTTCTCGAACGCTACCGCAACCTTGGTTGGCCAGAGTCTCGGCGCCCGAGATCCGTCGAGAGCGGAGCGGGCAGTGTGGCTGTCTGGCTTCTACGCATCTCCGTTTCTCTTTGCCGTCACTCTGCTGTTCACCCTATTTCCAACGACCCTTGCCGCGGGCTTCTCCAACGACCCTGAGGTCGTTCAGGCTGCCCAAGGGGGCTTGTACGCCCTCGCTTTCGGCTACGTCTTCTACGGCTGGCAGATGGTCACCCAGCAAGCACTCAACGGGGCCGGTGACACCCAGAGTCCGGCCGTGATCAACATCGGCTGCTTTTGGGTACTTCAGATTCCCCTCGCCTACTCTTTGGCCATTCCGGCCGAGCTGGGCATCGCGGGCGTATTTGCAGCAGCCTCGCTGAGCTACACCGTGGCCGCCGTCTGGGGCGTGTTATTGGTCCGACGCGGACGCTGGAAACAAGTCGAGGTCTGAGCTCCGTTCTGGCCGGTGGTTCCGAGACTTTCGCCTCAAGCATGCTGGCGGTAGAGCCGACAACTGTCACCCATGTACACGATGTCGCGCTCATAGCGCATCCCCACCTTTTCCAGGACCCGAATGGAAGCCCGGTTCCCTTTCACGACGAGCCCAACGACGCGGCTCAGAGCCAGTACCTCTCGTCCGTAGTTCATCGAGGCCTCTGCAGCTTCGGTGGCCAAGCCTCGACCCCAGTGTTCGGGCAGAAAGCGATAGCCAAGATCCACTTCATGTAGATCGTCGAGTCGCTTGAACCCGCAGAAGCCTATGGCACGGCCGGTTTCCTTGAGAACGCATGCCCAACGACCGAAGCCATGGCGAACCCAGTCCGGGTAGCCGATAATGGCATCCCGCGCAGCCTTCACGTCCGTCAGAGGTGGCTCGCCCGTGAATCGAAGAACGTCTGGGTGACTGTTCAAAGCGTAGAAGTCGGGCGCATCCTGCGGCTCGAAGGCTCGGAGAACGAGCCGACGGGTTTCAGGGCCTAGGCGATGCTGCGTCATGAGGCGCCTCCTCATCGAGAAGCTCGTGTGCCGATGAAGGTTCCGGTCGCCTCCCGACGGAAAACTGATCGAACTCCGTGACCGGCACACTAGGCGGTTGCTACCGGTTGAGCTAGAGCCCGGACAAGCACAGAAGCCATGTCCATCCTCGAGCACCATCAGCGGGCCATCGACAGATTGAGTGACGCCTATCGCGACAATGAAGACTTCCTAGCCCTGATCATCGGAGGCTCGGTGGCGAAGGGCTTCGCCCGTCCCGACTCGGACGTCGATTTCATGATCGTAGCGACGGACGAGGTCTTTGAACAAAGGCTTCGAGATCGGGATCTCTTCATCAATCGCAGCGACTTGTGTGACTACGAAGGGGGCTACGTCGACGGCAAGATCGTCAACGAAACCTTCCTCCGGAGCGTCGCGGAACGCGGCAATGAACCCTCTCGGGCCGCTTTTCAAGGAGCCTTCGCCTGCTTCTCTCGCATGGCAGACCTGGATGCTCTCTTGCCGCGGATCCCCGTGTATCCTGAACGAGGCCATTCAGAACGTGTGCGCGCATTCTATAGCATGGCCTTCATTCAGCGCTGGCTCCTGCAGGAAGCCCAGCGCCACCAGAACCTGTATACGATTCGCCGAGCAGCCTCTCAGCTAGCTCTTTTTTCCGCCCGCCTGATCCTCGCCCATAATCGGATCTTATTCCCCTTTCACAAGTGGCTGAGCCGAACCCTGGAGTCTGCACCCGACAAGCCGCCTGCGATGATGAAGCTCTTCACGCAGCTCCTAGAGACACCGAATAGTGCCGCCGGAAGCGCTCTCTTCGATGCCGTACGAGGCTACCAGGAATGGGGCGTCAGCGATCTCGAGGCCTACACCTGGTTCATGACGGACGTGGAATGGAGCTGGATGTCGGAAGCTACGCATCTAGAGGACGTGTAAAGGCATGGATCTCGCCACCTACACGCCGGGCCCTCCACTAGACGCCCACATCGAGCAACTCATTCACTATCGAGCCTATCGACCTGTGCACGCCATCGAGCGCGTTGTCCCGAACGGACGGTGCTTCCTCGTGATGGAGCTGGATGGGATGGAGCGCCGCACCTATCACAATGCTACCCTCGAGATAGAATCGACATTTCGTGGGGCATGGATCTGCGGAATGCTGCGTGGGTACATCTCCATTTCCGCCCACCAAGACTCCGAGATGTTCGTCGTCCAGTTCCGTCCCGGAGGCGCCCGTCCTTTCCTCAGGGTCTCCATGGACTCCATCGCTGATCGCGTCGTTCCAGCTCAAGACATATGGGGCGATGAACCCTCCCTTCTGAGGACGCGGCTCTTGGAAGCCGGGACTCGTGAAGAGAAGTTCGAGGTCGCTGAAACGTGGCTACGGCAGCATTTCCGCGAAGAGCTCCAGCCTCCACTCCAAATCCTGAAAGTACTGGAGGGCTTGTCTCGCACACCGGGAGAGCGCCTGGCCGAAGTCATCGAGGCCTATCCAAACAGCAGGAAGCACCTCATCAGCGAGTTTCGACGCTACGTCGGAATCACGCCGAAGTACTTCCAGCGTATCCTCCGCTTCAGCGAAGTCTTTCGACAGCTAGAGAATCATGTCGAAGTCCCTTGGTCCGCAGTGGCCCATCACTGTGGCTATGCTGACCAAGCCCACTTCATCCGAGATTTTCGGCACTTCAGTGGCTTCAATCCGACGGCCCTCCTCGGGACGGGAAGCGCTCCGGAACGGACCAACTTCTTCCCCATAGGTTAATTTTGTTCAATCGCTAGGAGCCTCCGGCCGCTACCAATCGAAGCCGCTAGGACATGGACGGAGCTTCAACGCACATTGACTTCATCGCCATCTTCTTTGCCGCGTTTTCCGCCTTCGTTCTCGGCGGTCTGTGGTACGGGCCTCTGTTCGGGAAGGTCTGGCAGTACCACGTGGGCATCAGTGAGGAGGCGCTCTCCGAGCGAAACATGCCATTGGTCTTCGGCGGAGCCTTCCTACTCATGCTCTTGGCAGCCGTCGACCTGGCCTTGTTCATTGGACCACAGGCCACCCTCCGCTTCGGGGCCATGGCGGGGCTCGCAGCCGGCGTAGGCTGGTTCGCGACTCTCCTTGGTGTGACCTATCTGTTCGAGCGTCGATCACTTAGCCTGTGGCTCGTCAACGGCGCTTACGGAGCGCTCGCTCTGACCATCATGGGCGCCATCCTCGGAAGCCATTGAAGAGAGCAGACGGCCCGAATGGCTTTTCGGGCTTCAGCTCCACATCCAGTGGTCAAGGAACGAGGAAGTCATCCAGAGGGTTGAAGAATCGGTCTCCGACGAGACGAAGATCATTGTGGCCTGCACCCTCGATGGCGATGAAACGTTTGGGCTCCCGGGCTTGATCGAAGAGGCGTCGACCGTGGGCGATGGGGACGATACGGTCATCCACACCGTGGAGGATCAAGAGCGACGCCTCGACGCGATCGATCTTCTCCAGGGAGGCAAAGCGATCTCGGAGAATCCAGTCGACGGGTAGGAAGGGGTAGGCGCGGGCCCCTACCGCAGCTAGGGAGTCGAAAGGCGCTTGAAGAACGAGCTTGCTAGGCGGACGGCGTAGCGCGAGTTCGACCGCAACGCCCGTGCCCAAGGACTCACCAAAATAGACGAGCCGATCGAACCCCCGACTCTCCAGCCAATCGACCGCGGCCTTGGCGTCAGTGTAGAGTCCGCTCTCGCTAGGCGTCCCGGCGCTGCCGCCGTAGCCGCGATAATCGAGGGCAAAAACGCCCAGTTGGAGTCCAAGAAGGTGACGGATGAGGTCCAAGCGACCGCCACGATGACCTCCGTTGCCGTGCAAGATGAGAACCGTGGCCGCGCCTGGAAGAGCCGGGTTGTGCCATGCTCGGAGCTGGACGCCGTCACCCGAATCGAAAAAGACCTCCTTCAGCCCCGCTTCTCGATCGACCGACGGGAGGCCTGGAACTGAGGGGTCAGGAAAGTAGATCAGCCGCCGCTGCAGCACGAACAACGAAGCCAGCCCCAGACCGAGGACCAGCAGAACGCCTAGTAGACCCCCGAACAAGGCCTTCATCTGTCTCGGTTCATCGCAAGGAGCCGGGCTAGCACCCCTTGCATTAGGGCTCAAGGCAGCGGAATCAAAGGGGCGCCCGGATAAATCGAAGCGTTGCGAGCCGTCTCCATAAGAGGGCCTAATGGGCCATGGCCGGAGGACAAGCATTCGAGGCCTTCGACGCCCCGAACAAGGACGAGAAGCTGAAGCCCTCGATGGAAGCGGGCTCGGCACTTCCTTTGGCCAGCAGAAGCAAGCGAATGATGAACTCTCTCATCGATAGCTTGTCTATTGCTCTTGCGATCGTGCTCCTCGAGATGGGTAGGATCCTGGGTGAAGAGGCCGAAGTCGTCGGTTCTTCGCCCGTCATCGTCGCTTGGCCCTTTGTTCTAGCTTTGGTCTTCCTAGCCTACTTGGCCGGCATGGAGGCTTGGACGGGGCGCACCTTGGGAAAGTACATTACGGGAACGAAGGTTGTTCGTCTCGATGGTTCTGCCATAACGTGGTGGCAGGCTATCTTGCGAACCATCCTTCGACTCGTACCCTACGAATCCGTGACCTTTCTCTTTTCCAGAGCCGGCCTGCACGATCGCTGGTCAGGAACCCGAGTGGTAGAACTGAACCCTAGCAACGACCAGCTCGAATAGGGTGGTGAACCTGGCGGAGCTCTTCGACAAGGTGAGACCAGACCGCTCGAACGCGGGGAACCTGACGCAGGGCTCTGGGCATCACGAGGTAGAGTTCATCCGTTGGCCAAGGCTGCATGGTCCTCCGTAGTCGAGGCGCCAGCTCGAGCGGAACGAGTCCGAAGTGGGCCACGCTCGGCTCAGGCAGAAGGGCAGCGCCCAATCCTCGAGCAACTGCGCTGATCTGAAGCTTTATGCTGTCACTGCGAAGGATGGGATCGAAGTTCGGAATGGCTTCGTGCAGCCATCGCGCTGGCCCTATCTGGGCCAGGCCATCGCCCCAACCCATCCAGTCTACGTCCTGCCACTTCCGAAGCGCACCCGCTGAGGCCGCATAGTCGGGAGATCCCGCCGCGACCCAGGGGACGCTGCGAAGTCGGGTCATCTGCAGGTCACCTTGCTCAGGTCGGACGATACGAAGAGCAAGATCCGCAGCCCTTCGGCTCAAGTCCAGGACCGCCTCACTCGGGATGAGCTGAATCCGGAGGCCTGGGTGAAGCGCCCGCAGCCCTGGGAGCAAGGGTACCAGCAACACCTCCGCAGCGTCGGGCGGACAGGAAAGCCGAACTGTCCCGCTGACCTCTCGCTCCAAAGCGTCGACTGTGCCCGAAAAGCGAGCCATTCCATGCTCTATCTCCTCGGCCACGACCATCAGTCGGTGGGCCGCATCGGTTGCCTCGATGCCCGAGCGACCTCGCTCAAAGAGCGTCGCGCCCAAGACCGCCTCCAGAGCCGTCAAGCGACGACTGACGGTGGAAGGATCGAGCCCAAGTCGCCGACCGGCCTCCCCTAGATGCCTGGATCGACCCAGAGCGAGCAGAAGGCGGACGTCGTCCCAATGAGGTTTTCCTTGCACATGCGCAAAGATAACCTGCTGATTTGACCATTTCCAGGTCTCTTCGCAAGGTAGATGGTTCTCCCGCCAACAGGAAGACACGACCATGAACAACAAGCACACCCACGCGATCATAGGCGGCAACGGAAAGACCGGACGCCGAATCACGGCCCGCTTGGAGGCCCGAGGCGAAGCCGTCCGGTCCCTGGGACGGTCGACGGAGATCCGCTTCGACTGGCAGGATCCCTCGACCTGGCGTCAGCCCGTGTCGCCGGAGGCCTATGCCGAAGTCTTGGTCCCGCACATGCGCCGGTCCGAAGTCGAATTCATGGTGGAGCTCTTCGTCAGCCTGATGGACGGCTACAACTCAGCGCCCACCAACGGTGTCGAGCAGGTGCTCGGTCGGCCGGCGACGGATTTTGAGCACTTCGCCGCGAAGGCCGCCCGATGATGACGACGATCCTCACCGCCAGTCTTTGGACGGCGACGCTCTCGGCTGGCCTCATGGCCGGGGTGTTCTTCGCTTTCTCGAGCTTCATTATGAATGCCTTGGGCGAGAGACCACCGGATGAAGGCCTCGCCGCCATGCGGTCCATCAATCGCGTCATTCTTCGATCGAGCTTTCTGCCCCTCTTCACCTTCAGCTCAGGACTCAGCCTGCTGCTTGGAGGCTGGGCGGTGTGGGCCTGGCAGAGCGCAGCCGCCCTTCCGACTTTGGCCGGTAGTCTGACGTATCTGCTCGGCATGTTTGCTTGCACGGGCATCTTCAACGTGCCCCTGAACGAAGGCCTGGAGCGAGCGCCCGCAGGCGAGGAGGCGACGCGATTCTGGAAGCGCTACTTGAAGGTGTGGACACGGTACAACCATTCCAGAACGCTGGCCTCCATCCTGTCGTGCGGCTTCTTCATGGCAGCGCTGCTCGCGAGCTGAGGTTGCTGCAAGCCCTTCGCCTCTGAAGTTGCGACGCAGAGCGTCTTGAGTAGGCTTCGACCGCGAGCAGAGACTGGGTACATGAAGTCCTTTCCGTTCCTTGGTCTGTGTCTCGCGCTGTCTGGGAGCTTTGGACTCAGCTGTTCGGAGCCGACCGATTCGACTTCGTCCCATGACGCGAAGTCTCCCCCCGAAGCTCTCGCCCAGAAAGCAGAGAAGAAAGCGACAGTGGGGCATCACGACGAAAAAGACAGCGCCCACGCAGCGAAGGCCGGACTACACGCTCACATGCAGGAACACTTCGTTCGGGTCGATGAGATGCGACTCGCTCTCGTCAGAGGCGACGTCGACAAGGCCCGATCACTGGCCAGGTGGCTGGCCGAGCATCCGCCCCATTCCGAACTTCCAAGGGGTTGGGAGCCCTACTTCGAGATGATGCGCAGCCAGGCCCGAAAGCTCATGGAGGAGCAGACTCTGGCTGAGGCCGCCCTCGACGCGGCCCGAGTGGCCGGCACCTGTGGGAGTTGTCACATCGCCAATCACGCACAAGTCCACTTGGGCGCCGAGCCTGAGCCTGCGGACCATGCTCCTCTCGAACACCACATGTGGGCCGCCGAGCGCCTCTGGGACTCGGTCGTCAGTCAGTCGGACGAGCTTTGGTCCATGGGCGCTTCCTCACTCGGGCAGGCCTCGGTGCTGCCTCCCCAGATGAAGAATCCCCCCGCGAGCATGGCCAAGGCCAAGGCGGCCTTCGCGAAGCTTCAAGCGGCAGCAAGCTCGGCCCGCAGTCCCAATGCGCGGGTTGAGGTCATGGGGGCCTATCTCGCGCAGTGCCAAAGTTGTCACCAGCAGGCCAAAGCAGCCTTGGATGCCTTCTGAACCTGCTAGTCTGAGCCTCATGAGCCCAGGGCTCTCTACCTTGCTCATCGTCCTCTTGGCACAGCATCCCCAAGGCTTCGCGGACCTGAAGACCATAGCGCCCGAAGTCGAGATCGACATGCGCTACGCCGGCAAGCGCAACTTCATGGGTCGAAGAGTGAGAGGCTACGAGGCGCCCAAGTGTCTTCTCACCGTTCCTGCCGCCGAAGCTTTGGCTAGGGTCCAGGCCAGACTGCGGAGCCAGAGTCTAGGGCTCCTGGTCCATGACTGCTACCGACCGCAGCGGGCCGTCGACGACTTCGCGTCCTGGGCGAAGTCCCCCGAGGCCTCCATGAAGCCCTTGTTCTTTCCCAAGGTGGACAAGAGCCGCTTGTTCGCTTTGCAGTACATCGCCCACCGGTCCGGGCACAGCCGAGGCAGCACCGTCGACTTGACCCTGACTGCGCTCGACGGTCGAAGGCCCGACGAGACCCCCTTCGTCGACTGTCCTTCTCCACCCGGGGACGGGGCCCGAGGACTCAACATGGGCACACCCTGGGACTGTTTCAGTGAGGCCTCTGCGACCGAATCAGACATGGTACCGCCTGCGGCCCGCGCCCGTCGGCTTCTGCTACGGAAAGTGATGAGCGAGGCCGGCTTTAGAAACTACCGCAAGGAGTGGTGGCACTACACACTTCGTGAAGAGCCCCATCCGAAACGCTACTTCGACTTTCCCATTCGTTGAGCCTCATCTGCGATTGTGCCTAGCTTGTCGGGTGCGCGCCCCGCTCGACGGAGTGGCCTGGATCGAAACCCCGGAGCAACTAGGCTTTCGCGTCCACCTGGCGGGACCGGTCCGCCGAGGTTTGGCCTGGCTGCTGGACGTCGTCCTCCAAGCCCTGCTCCTAGGCGTCTTGGCTTGGGCCCTCGGCGGACTGGGAGGCCTGGGCCAAGGGCTGCTCTTCGTGGCTCTGTTCTTCTTCACCTGGCTCTATTTCGCGCTTTTCGAAGTGACGATGCAGGGGCGCTCTCCCGGCAAACGAGTGCTCCGGCTCCAGGTGCTCAGCGAGGATGGCCTTCCCGTTTCTTCACGGCAGGCGCTTTTGCGAAACCTCCTTCGCGGAGCCGACCTGCTCCTGCTACCGGCGGGCGGCATCCTGCCGCTAGGCGTATTGCCGATGATCTTCGATCGCCGGATGCGGAGGTTCGGCGATATGCTCGCGGGAACCATCGTCACCGCCGAGCCTCGCGATCGTCCGATCCGGGCCTTTGCGCGCCCTTCAGCCGAGTCCCTTCGGGGGCTCCCACCCATTCTGCCGCTCGATCGAAACGACTTGGAGGCTCTGGATGGCTTTGCCGCAAGGCGCCACCTCGGGCCTCATCGTCGAGCTGAGCTGGCGGCTATCTTGGCACCGGTCTATGCCCGCCGGCTTGGACGGCCTGCACCGCGGGAGCCCAGCGAGTTCCTGCTCGCCCTCTGGGCTCGAGGCCGTCGAAGAGAGGAGCAGACCCGTGGGGCCTGACCAGTTTGCGGCTCGCAGGGAACCGCAGTGGACTCGCCTCGAATCCCTGCTCGCGAAAGCCCGGCGAAGAGCTCCTGGCTTGGGTCAGCTTGGTCCAAGTGAGGTTTGGCAGCTCTCCAAACTATACCGAGGTCTCGCTGCCGACTTGATGTGGGTCAAGCGAGAGCGTTTCGGTTCTGAGATGGAGCTCCGTCTGGAGCGACTGGCCTCCGAGGCCCATCGCCTCCTGCACAAAGGCCAAGCAAGTCGCCAGTCCGGACTCTTGTCTCAGCTCCTCGACTTCCCGGGTGCGGTTCGACGAAACCGCGCTTGGGTGCTCATAGCGCTGGGACTCTTCTACGGAACCACCCTCGTCGGCGGGCTTCTGGCCTGGTTCGATCAGGTCTACGCCGAGGCCATCCTGGGGCCACAGCAGGTACTGCTGATGGAGGACATGTATGGCGAGGCCGCCGTGCGAAGCGTCGAGGCCAACCTGACGATGACGGGGTTCTACGTCTTCAACAACGTTGGCATCGCATTCCGCTGCTTCGCAACCGGCTTCCTGCTCGGCATCGGGCCCATCTTCTACATGGTCTTCAACGGCCTCAACTTGGGCGCCGTAGCCGGGCACCTGGTGAGAATCGGCGCAGGGGGGAACATCGGCGCCTTCGTGGTGAGCCACGCGCCCTGGGAGTTGACCGCCATAGGGCTGGCTGGAGCGGCAGGGCTTCAGATGGGCTGGGCCGTCATCGCCCCAGGGCGGCATACTCGCCTTGGGCGCCTGCGTCGCGTGGGCCCAGAGCTGATGCGTCAGGTGCTGGGGATCGCCGCTTTTCTGCTCGTTGCTGCCCTCATCGAGGGTCTGTGGTCGGCCACTTCGGCCCCAGCCTGGGTGAAGCTGTCATGCGGCATCGTTGGTGCGGTCCTCGTAGGCTGGATCCTAATCTTCTCCGGACGGCGACGTCCGCTACCCGAGGACGTCCGGGATGGCTGAACAGCTTCGCGTGGTCCTTAGGCCCCGGGCACTCCTGGAGTCCATGGATTTGGCCTTGGCCTTCCTGGGTCGAGAATCCCGCTGTCTCCTCATGCCCTTTACAGCTGCAGTCCTCGTGGCCTGGGCCCTCCAGGAAAGTCTGGACGGAGAGCCTCTGCGCCAGTGGATTGGAGTCGTTCTCCTCACGCCTCTATTCGAAAGACTGGCGACTGCGCTCCTCGGCAGTCGCCTGGTGGGTGCTGACGTTGGCTTGGGAGGCGCGCTTCGGCGAGCAGGGGCTCAGCCATTCTCGGCTCTGGGCGCCTGTTTGCTTCCCATGATGCCCCTACTCGTGATGCTGGCGGGCTTCGAACGGGGAGATGACGAGCTCGGCGCCACCCTGATCGGCGCCGGCGCCGTCGTTGGGATGGCATGGCCCTTCGTGGTGGCTCGTTGGGCACTCACCAGCACGAGTGCCGTCCTGGAGGGGCATGGCGTCGGCCGGGCGCTGAAGCGGTCTAGCATCCTCAGCAGTCACGAGTTCGGAAGGTTGACGGGCTTTCTCGTCCTGAGCTTCTGTCTGCGCCTAGCCTTCGTCGCCGTTGCCGAGATGGCCCATGTCTTCCTGTGGGGCTTCGTCCTACAGCTGGGCACGCCCCAATCCCTTGGCAGCGGCGCTGGGAGCTCGGTCGTGACCCTAAGCGCCTGGATCATCGCAGGCATGGGTGTCGCGAACTTCCGTCTGTTCGAGTATGTATCCCTCCGCATCCAGACCGACGCCTGGGATTTGCAGGTTCGTTTTCGTGCGCTGGCAGCCCGACACTGGGGGCCCCGAACGTGACCATTCTTCCTGCCTTGATGAGCCTTTGCTTCCTGGGCGCGCCACCCGTCCAGAACGAAGACATCCTGTACTTCGACGGTGACGCTGCCGCTTCGGTCTTTGAGGACGAGGCCTATGCGTTCTGTCGCTCGGACCATCGACCCCGCTACGTGACCCTCCGAACATGTGCCCTCGCTTCCTTGCCGAGCCATGGCGACTGTCCCGGCTTGGCCTCCGCATGCGACGAGCTCACCCCTGCCAAGGAGCCGGACCAGGCAACGACTTGGAGCCTGGGAGCCTGGGCCGAACCGCTACGATGGTTGGTCCTCGTTGTGCTACTGCTGCTTCTAGCCAATCAACTGCGACGACTGAGAGGCCCTCCCCAAGCAAAGAGCCAGACCGAATCCGTGGTGCGGCAACTGCGACGGTCCGTCATCCTGCCCAACACGCCGGCAAGAGCTATCTTCGAAGAGGCCGAGAATGCTCTTCGCGGGGACGATCCTCCGCGAGCGCTGGCCCTCGTGCAGCAAGGCCTGCAGCGATACATCCAAGACCATAAGATCCTCGCTTTCGACCCCGCCCTCACCCATCGAGACTACCTACGGCACCTTCGACGGCGTCCTGAGCTGGCGGCGGTCTACCGACCCTTCGCCGTCATGGCCAACCGGATGCGCTTCGGCGACGGGGCGGTCGATCGGAACGGCCTCGTGGAGCTCCTGGCTCGCTGCCGCAGCTTGATGCTGGGCTGGGTCATGCTCTTCAGCGTCGCATGCAGCGGCGGACCAAGACCTCCCAGCTTCGACAGTCACGAGCCCAACGGGCTGAGCGCCCTCATCGACATGCTCCGGGCCTGGGGCTACGAGGTCGAACTCTTCGTCGGGGAGGTCGACCCAGATACGGACTACGACCTGTTGATCGCAAGAACCGTTCCCTTCGTCAACTACGATGAACTGGGCGGTTCTCTCTCGTACTCGGTCTACGAACGGGCCTTGGAAGGCTGGCCGATGGTGATCCTCGACGATGCAGAGGCTCTCGTTCAGGTCGTGGACGGACCCTCTCGAAGGTCGACGCCTGCGGCACCTTCGACGCTCTACGGGCTCAGCAGGACCTCGAGTTGCGGCGTCGACCCTCGCTTCTTCTTAGAGCAGGAGGAGGTCGCCCTCGAAGTCCCCTTCATGGAGGAGCTCGGTTGGCTCGAAGGCGAGCTTCCCCGGATCGAGGACTCGACGATCGAGATGACGACCCATGCTCTCGCGAGCCGCATCGAGAACGAAGAGACCCGTTCCATCGCCAACCTATACACCTTCCGTTTCGAAGACACGGACTACGTCGTGGATACCTGTGTTGTACACTTCGCATCCAGCGCGCTGGCTTCCAACGAGGCCCTCACTCGACCCGAGAATAGAGCCTTCGTCCTCAGTCTCATGGCCGGACTCGCTCCCAACCGGGGAAGAATCGCGGTCGTCGACGCATTGGGGCTTGCGAATGACGGCGAGCCGAACCGAGCCCAGCTCCAGAGCAGTCCGGCCCTGCCCGTGCTGCTCCAGCTCGGACTGTGTCTCCTGCTGTGGTACTGGGCCCGAGGCATGAGCTTCGGCGTCTTGAGAGATCCAACGCAGAGCGAGGAGCGGCCCTTCGTCGAGCACGCCGAGGCGCTTGGTGGCCACTATGCCGCCAGTGGCTCCGCCGGAATCCACCACCTGGTCCGCACGTTGGCTCAGGCCCTCGGCCCTAGGGTCCTGGATCCGCGCCGAACTCAGGCCTTGGCAAAGGAACTCGGCGTATCCCACGATCTCATGGCCCAGAGTCTGGCCGCGACTCGCGAAGAGCCTTTCAACACCGATCCGATGGAGGTGGCCAAGGTCCTTTCCCGCCTGATCCACGAGGGACGATGATGGGAGAAGACTTCTCGGAGTTCGCCGAACGATTCGCCAGCGTGGAGGCGGAGGTTCAGCGGGTCTTCTTGGGCCACGAGGACGTCGTCCACGGAGTCTTGGTGGCCATCCTCGCTCGAGGACACGTGCTCCTGGAAGGTGTGCCAGGCGTCGGCAAGACTCTCCTCGTTCGCGCTCTAGGCCGGACCCTGGGCTGCAGCCATCGACGGATCCAATTCACCCCCGACCTGATGCCCTCCGATGTGACAGGCTCGAGTATCTATTCGGAGCGCCGAGGCGACTTCGAATTCAGGAAGGGTCCCATCTTCACGCAGCTCCTTCTGGCCGACGAAGTAAACCGAGCGCCGGCCAAGACCCAGTCCTCGATGCTGGAAGCCATGCAGGAACGGGCGGTCACCAACGACGGCGAGACACGGGTTCTGCCAGAGCCTTTCTTCGTATTGGCCACCCAGAATCCCATCGAGAGCGCAGGTACCTATCCTCTGCCCGAGGCCCAGCTCGATCGCTTCCTATTCAAGATCACCATCACCCACCCTTCCCGGTCCGTGGAAACGAAGCTTCTTCGGTCGCTGCGAGACGGCCTGGCCCCGATGGACGTGAGCCGCGCCCGACCCGTGGTGACGTCGGTCGACGTCTCTAGTCTTCAGGATCTGGCCGAGAGGGTGCACGTCGACGATCGCCTCGTGGACTACGTGGTCGAACTTGTCGCCAAGACTCGAGAAAGCCCGCTCGTCCAGGTGGGTGCATCCCCTCGAGCGGCCATCGGTCTACTCCGTACGGCCCAGGTCGAAGCAGCGGCCGAGGGCCGTGAGTATGCGATTCCCGACGATGTGAAGCAGAATGCGGCTTGGGTTCTTGGTCATCGCATCATCCTGCAGCCCGACGCCGAGATCGAGGGGACGACCGCCCTCGACGTGGTTCGAAACGTGCTCGAATCGACGCCGGTCCCCGGCGCAGAAGCGGCCGAAGCCCAACCGGAATGATCGGCTTTCTCCCGCGGCGACCGCTTATCCTAGCCAGCTTCATTCCCTTGGCCTTGGCCTTTCCCGTGATGGTGGCGCCCGAGCTATGGGCTCCATTGCTCGTCGTCGACGCCACCCTGCTCGGAGTAGCGCTCCTTGATCTTGGATGGTCTCGGAGGGCTTTGGTCCGTCTCGACCGGAGCGTGGATGGAACGGCCTCCCTATCCCGCCCCTTCTCCGCCAAACTCAGCATTTCCAACGAAAGCGAACGAGCCCTGAACGTCGAGATTCAGCTGGATCTGTTCTCTGAGGCACGATGCGCCGACCTGCCGCTGCATCGCGTCCTCCGACCTCGTAGCACCGAGAGGATTCACCTATCGATCCGTTCCGAAGCCCGAGGGCCGAAAGCCATCGGCGATCACTTCGTCCGTTATCCCTCACGCCTTGGACTCTGGACCCGACAGCTCAGACTGCCGGCGGCAGACGAGGTCCACGTCTACCCGGATCTGATGGCGGCCCGCCGATATGACCTCGTGGCCAAGATGGATCGAACCCACGCCCTATCCAGACTAGCCAGACATCGAGGCGGCGAGACAGAGTTCGAGCGGCTGCGCGATCACACCCGAGACGACGAGCTCCGCCGAGTGGATTGGAGGGCCTCGGCCCGGAGGGGCAAGCTGACCGTTCGGGACTATCAGATCGAACAGAACCAGAACGTGGTGTGCATGGTCGATTGCGGGCGGCTCATGACGACCCGCTGGGCGGGCCACACCGGTCTGGACCACGCCCTCAACGCGGTCCTCATGCTGAGTCAGGTTGCCGTGCGCCGAGGGGACCGAGCGGGGCTCATTGCCTTCGGCGAACGGGTGGAACGGGTCGTAGTACCCACCGGTGGTCGGACCGCCACCCAAGCTCTGGCCAGGGCCACCTACGACTTGTTTCCGCGTATGGTGGAACCTGCCTATGAGGAGGCGTTCCGAACCCTCCAGATCCGGGTGCGCCGGCGAAGTCTGGTCGTTCTGTTGACCCACGCCCTGGACGACCAGACCGCGGAGCGAATCCAGGGTCTGTGCGCAGAGCTCATACCGCGCCACATTCCCCTGGTAGCGCTCCTTCAGGACTCGGACATCGAAGAGCGGGCCCGAAGTGAAGCCACGGGGACTGACCTGTTCGTACAGGCAGCGGCGATCCAGCTTCGACACGACCGACGTCGAGCGCTGGAAGGAATGCGCCAGCGGAGACTTCTCGTGGTGGAGGTGGCGGCTCCAGACCTCACCTCGGCCGTCGTTGCTCGCTACCTCGAGGTCAAGGCTCGGGGCATCATCTGAGGACGGAGCCAAGGCAAGTCCTTCCCCCCGACGGCGCCGCAGGGTCTAGGCCAAGATCTTCGAACAGTGGCGAGCGACTGCGGTACTTGGGCGTACGACATCGTCGACACTCTATGTTCGCAGGATCTTCTCCAGCCGGTCGAAGCCGCGCGCCAGAACATCCGGCTCCGGTCCAAAGGAGATGCGGACGTGGCCTTGGAAGCGTGAGGCTCGACGGCGACGCCCCGGATTCACGTCGAAGAACTCGCCGGGGACGAGGATGAGCTTCTCGTCCAAGGCCCTTTCGAAGAGGCGCATGCCATCCCGTAGACCTTCAGGGAGCTTGGCGCAGGAAGCCCAGACGTAGAAGGTCCCATCAGGGGGAGGCTCGACCTCGAAGCCCATGTCGCGCATACGCTCGACGGCTCGATCCCGCTTGGGCTTGAATCGACGTCGAATCAAGCGGGCCTCTTCATCGGCGCGAGCCGGATCCAAGAGTGGAATTGCCGCACGCTGAAGCGGCCGCGCACCACCACCGTCGAGAAAGGAGCCAGCACTGGTCATCGCTTCAACCACCGGCTTGGGACCCAGAGCCCAGGTCGTACGCCAGCCCGGGTAGCGCCAGTTCTTGGTCAGCCCGTCGAAAACTAGGACCGGGTCTCGATCGACATCTTCGACCTGCGCCGCCGCGCTCACAGCCAAGGGCGCGGCTTCCGTCCACACGTAGTGGGCGTAGAACTCGTCGAACAGAAGGGCGCAGTCATGCTTGCGGGCCACGGCGAGCCAACGACTCATCTCTTCGCCCTGAACTACCCGGCCGGTGGGGTTCCCTGGGTTCGACAGCAGAAGCGCGCCCAGTCCTCTTCCCTCGATCTCGGCTTCGAGTTCTTCCGGTCCAAAGGTGTAGCCTCGCTTGGGATCGAGGGCGATCGGGATGGGCGTGAAGAGTCTGAAGATCTCGAGGAGCTCTTCATAGGCAGTGTAGTCGGGCAGGAAGTGACCAAGATTCACGGAACCTAGAGCGGCCGCGGCCCGAGTGAGGGCGGCACGCCCACCGCCGCTGATGGCCACATTCTCGGCCGAGTATTGCCCGGGTAGGCCTCGACGGTATCGCTGGTTGTATAGATGAGCCACGGCTTCTCGCAGCTCCCAGATGCCAGCTACCGGTGCGTACTCCAAGTCGTCGACCTGGACCGCCACCTCACCAACCCTCTGCTCCGACTCAATCCGCCCGGTCTCGGGCTGCCCCTGTCCGAGATTGGCCCAGTCGGCATCCCCCCGCTGAAAGCCCCGAGCCCCCGCCTCGCTGCTCACGAAGATGACGCCGGTTCTCGGCACGCTTCGAAAAGCGCTTCGCCCTTCTCCCATTCCCCCTCTACCCTAACGCCTGTCGACGATCGGAGCCAGGCGCGGCTGGCCCGACCTTCGTCCCTCGGCTAGTCTCCGCACCCATGCGAATGCACGTCATGGCCGGCCTGCTGATGGTCGCCCACCTCCTCGGTGCATCGGCGACAGGAATGGCCCGAACGCCCGATGCCGTCGGGGGCGGGTGGACCGACAACGGGATTCTGGGGACCTACTTCTCCAACCCCAAGCTCGCGGGCGAGCCCGACTTCCTTCGTCGAGATGTTCGCCTCGACTTCCACTGGGGACCAGGCGCTCCAGTGGGCGGATCTTCGAATCGAGACTTCGCCAACTTCCCGAACCAGGGATTTTCGATTCGCTGGCGTGGCGTCCTGCTGCCCCGACACTCAGAGGCCTACGTCCTCCGGGGCGTCGCCGAGGGGGGACTCAGGATCTGGATCCAGCCCGAGGGCGAAGAGGAGCAAATGCTGGTGAATCGCTGGCTGGAGGACGGCCCCTTCCAAAGCGAAGCCCTTTCCTTGCGCCGAGGCCAGGCGATCGGGGTTCGGATCGAGTATGTACAGCGCAAGGCGCGAGGAGGTCTTCGACTGAGCTGGCGAAGTCCGAGCACGCCAAGCGAAGTCATCGACCCCGTCGTTCAACAGGGTGTAAACGCGGCGAGCTACCGCGAAATGGTGTGGGCAAACGCGCTCAAGAGTCGTCGATTCTGGAATCCGAACAAGAAGGAAGACGCCTTGGACGCCCTGGGCTACCCAACCAAAGACGGCGTGCAGCTCGTCCTCAGCGAATCGAAGGGCTCAGACCCCCATATCCGAGGCCGTCATCGATTGAGCTTCGAGGGTCGAGCGAGCGTCAACCACAGCTGCTGTTGCAAGAGCATAGTCTTCGAGGCGGACGATGAGCGAAGAGTGAATGAGCTGCCTGACGGCGCCTACGACCCAAAGACCAATCGCACTTCGGCAAGCTTTTTTGCGCCGTGTTCTCGAATCTTCCTTGTCATGGATGATCTGTCGGACACGCCCGATGACGAGGCCTTCGTGAGGGAGATGACGGTCGCCCGCCCTTTGTTCCCAGGTTCGGAAGAGGCCCATCGGCCCGACGAGGTCGTTCATCGTCTCTTTTCCCAGATCGTTCGGGATCACTTCACAGCCATCCGCTGGCTGGCGGGAGCCAATCGCGAAGGTGAAGATCGCTGGGAGGATCGTAGCTTGCCTGACCACGCCAAGTTTCACGGCTCGAACGGAGTCGAAAACTGGGAGTACCTCGTCATGCTCGCCAACGAGACGGGGAAGGACCTGATGATCACGACGCCCATCGGGGCTGACGATGCCTACTTTCGAAACTTGGCCCTTCTTCTGCGCTATGGCTCCGACGGCGAGACGCCTTACACCGAACCTACGCCGAAGGCGCGTTTTCCACCGCTCAACTCGAACCTCCGGGTCTACATCGAAGTCGGTAACGAGATCTGGAACTGGATCTTCCCCTCGACGACTAAAGCGCGGGCGCTGGCCATCGCTGCCAAGAACACGGATCAATGGGCGATCATCAATCACGACGATAGGCTATCTGATCCGGGCAGTATCGACTCCATCCGGCGTTGGCATGCGCTGAGAACTCTGAGGGCGAGCCAGGCCCTAAGGACTGTCTTTGGAGACGAAGGCATGGGTCATCGCTTTCGTCCCGTCATCCACTACCAGTACATCAACCATCAACGGACGGCCGAAGCATCACTCGACTTTCTCGACACTTGGCTTTGGCACGAAGCCAGAGCACGGGGGCAGAGACCGGTCCCAGTGAGCCACTGGATCTGGGGTTCGGGCGGAGCCAGCTACTACGGCGTCGAGAACAAGCGGGGACTGGATCCAGAGATCGTCGTGGACGACGCAAGCTTCGAAACCCATGCACTGTCCTCGTCCAGGATGCGACTGGGTCCCATCCCCAGTCATGCGTGGACATTCAAGGGCGCGGCGGGTCTGGCTCGATTGGAAGAGGACGAGCCAACGGGGCCCATCGAGAAGCCACCCGTACCTCAGGATGGGCTTCAAGTGGCCATGATGATGCCTGGCGGCTCCTTTTCTCAGAACGTAGAGATCACGAAGCCAGGTCACTATGCGATTGTCTTCAAGGCAGCGGGCGGAGGCGAAGAGGGATGGCCCAGGCATCTTCCATTCGACGTCGAAGTCGACGGCGAAAGCGTATCTCCGCAGCGACAGGAGGGCGTAGCGCGAAGCGGAGGCGGCTTCGCCCTGCAGCACTACCGAAACGAGGTGTCGCGTCTTCGACGAGTCTACGGAAGCTCACCCTTCGAAGTGGTCAAGCCTGGCCGACACACGATCG
Source organism: Myxococcota bacterium (assembly GCA_039024635.1). Taxonomy (GTDB): domain Bacteria; phylum Myxococcota; class Kuafuiibacteriia; order Kuafuiibacteriales; family Kuafuiibacteriaceae; genus Kuafuiihalomonas. Next base: position 32,627 of record JBCCQA010000002.1, read on the forward strand.
GCTTTCGGGCCGTCGAGACGGAGCGGAAAGCCTGGGTCTTGATCGACGAAGTGAAGCTCGCTCGAGCCGAGGCGATCGTGAGCTCGGGCTTCGCCAGAGGTGAGGCCACGGGACAAGTAGGTCAGGACCGACTCGCCGAACGCTTCAACATTCAGGCCACCTTCTCCCGTAGCTTTGGTCTACCGGTCGTGGCCTATGAGGCGGGTTGGTCCGTAGGCGGCGACTTCGACCAGGTCCCGCTGCAGACGTGGACGAAGTTCAACCTGGAGGAGGTCGGATCGCTCAACGATCGCATGGTCGACACCTGGTTCGAAAGCGGTAGCTTCATGAATGTATGGGGCGTGTACACCTTCTTCTCTATTTTCGACCCAATGGGCGCGGCGGAACGGCCTCTGATGAAGAGCCTCATACGAACGACGCGTCGCCTCCCAGCCGAGGTCACACATGGTCAACGCTTGCCGGTCGAGCTCGGGCCAGGGAATGCCGACTGGACGATGGGGAGAAGCCCCTCGACCTGGGAACGCCTGTGGGGTGCTTCGGGGCGAAGGTGGTGGGCGTGGATGCTCGTAGCTCCACAGGCAGGGGTCTACAAACTGGAGCTGAAGGGAAGCGGCTCTGTACGGGTCGAAGTGGACGGCGAGATCGTTGCCCTGAACGAAGACGGACGGGCTAAGGTCTTCTTGACCCGAGGCGCCCACGGACTTCGGGCAGCCCCAGAGCCCGGCGCTGCCTTTACATCCCTTGGGGTCCGACCCAACTGAGCTCAGTCGAGCACGCATCCCGTTCGAGGCCCATCGAATCGGGCCCTGGCCCCCCAAAGCAAGAAGGCCGCCGTGCTGACGGTCTTTCGCGATCGGTCGATGCGGGGCAAAGCCACGTTTGGATCTTCGGAAGTATAGCGCAGGCAGAACTCTTCGGACTGCCCGGTCACGAACAGACAAGAGCATAGCTCCTTCGCTCGGTAGGCCGTCACCAGTTGGAGGTCACTGGCCGAATATCCGTCGCGACAAGCCCCCACGAGAAGCATCAAGATCGTGCAAGCCTTCCTCACGGGAGTACCCCGGCCGCCGTGAAGGCGAGGCGCGCAAAGGCGTCGAGATCGAATCGAAGCCCGTCTCGGTCTTCGCCCAGCCGAACCGCGACGACGCGCTGGCGGGGCGCAACGATGACGAACTGACCCCAGTGACCCCTGGCTACGAGAGCGTCCTCGGGTATCGAGGGCCAGGGCTTCTCGATGTTGGCCTCCGGAACGGGACGGTTGAGCCACCAGGAGCGCCCGCCCACATCCCGTGGATCGCTTCGGGCCACACGCTTGATCGAGAATGGCGCTGAGACCTGGCCGGCGTCCTTGACCCACCCTTCGGGCAAGATGCGCTTCCCGTTCCAGCAGCCGTCTTGAACGTAGAGCTGTCCAAAACGAGCCAAGTCACGGGCCGTACCATGGAAGTAGGAGGCGCCCACGTAGTCTCCCGCTGCGTCCTGCTCGAACACGGCGCCCTCCATCCCGAGGGTATCGAAGAGAACGGACCAGGGGAACAAGGCCCCGTGATGGGGCTCCATCGCTGCACCCACGACGGCCATCATGAGATGGGCATCGCCCGAGGAGTACATCCATGTCGCCCCTGGAGGAGCTCGAAAAGGGTGCTCCAGGACGAATCTAGCCATGTCACGTCGGCCTTCACCGTAGAGCATGGCCAGCACCGAAGAAGCCTGGGCCGACTCATCCTCCTCGTAGGTTTCCGTCCAGTCCAAACCGGACGACCAGCGAAGGAGGTCCAGCACCTGGATTCCGCACTTGTCCTCTGGCGCGTCCAGGTGATCGCATATGGAGTCGCTGAGGGTGAGCCGACCCTCCTGAATCGCAACGCCGAGGAGCGCAGAGCTTATCGACTTGGAGACTGACCAGGCCAGATGAGGCATCGAGGCCGTGAAGCCATGGGCGTAGGCCTCGAAGACGAGCTCACCGTCTCGAAGCACCACGACCGCGTCGGTCCGATGAGCATCGCTCTCGAAGGCGAAACGTCTGAGATTGTCGACGGGTACGGCCTTGTCGAGGGTCGGTGCCAGGGGCAGGCCGAACAGAGGGGCTTGGGTCGGACACTCGGCCCGGGCCAAGGTCCCGCTCAGCATCAAGCACAAGCCGATGGGCGCCACCCTGAGCCTTGCCCCGTGGCATGCCAAAGCAAGCAGCGCGACGTCGACCAGCACGAAAAGAAGAGCATCCAAGGGCCGATGAACGCCGAGGCCCAAGAGGATCGCTCCAGCCATCCAGGCCCCGTGAAGCACGGCCGCCCGGATGCGAGCGGCCCAGTTCGAACCCGCGCTCAGAGGCGGAATTAGTAGAGCACAGCCCAGGCCCAGGCCAGCCGTCCCCAGGAGATCATTGCTCAGCCTGGCGAGACTCCAGCCCAAACCCAGACCCGACAAACTGCCCAAGCCACTCCTGAACCAAAGCGAGGTGCTCACTCCACCCCCAGTGGCGGTCCGCCGGGCGAGGTCGTTGGGGCGTGCTCGGGATCCTGTTGGGTGAGCTGTTCGACGATTCGAACCACCGCATCGGGGGCGGCGATGGGGAGGAAGCGCTTGGCGTCCACCACTTCGTGCAGACCGCCTTCGGACTGCTCGGCCAGCTTCCGCTGCATGGTCACGGATGCATCCTCGCTGGAGCCCGCCTGGGCGAAGGAGATGTCGGAACGAGGGCGGGAGAGCACGCCGCAAGGAATGACTGGGCGGCCCAGGGTCGCCAGCTGCTGGATGCTCTCTTCGAGGGCCCCTAGTTCGGCCCGCATCGCAAAGAGGTTCTCCGAAGAAAGCTGAGTCCGGATGGCCAAGGCCGCCGCCTTTGGCAGCCCGCGCATTCCGCCCGGCCAGTCCTGAAGAAGCGCCTTGAAGGGACCCCAGTTCTTCTGTAGCTCAGCGTCCAGGCGATCGCGATAGCTGGAGAATCGCTTGGTTCGCGCCAACACCTCCACCACCGGATCGACCAAGACCAAACCCCGCACGCTGGATTCTCGGTGCGCAAGTACGCGGGCATGGACGGCGCCGAAACCGGCGCCCACGGCGATGAGTGGCCCCTCGACCTCGAGTACAGCCAGTGCTTCCTGGAGCTCGTCGACGATCTGATAGGCGCTCCGAGGCATGGGACCACGACCACTCTCCCCCAGCCCCAAGCGGTCGATGGCCACGGTTCGGTGGTGTTGAGCCAAGCTCTCCTGCACCCGGGCCCAAAGGGGTGACCACTGGAGCCAACCCCCATCCAGGACAATGGTCCAAGGCCCGCTTCCGGCGGTCCGGACGTTCATCTCGGTTCCGGCACAGGGGACGCGAAACGACGGGATGTCTCCGGTCACTTCGCCGACTGTGGCAGGAGCGGAGCCTCAGCTCAACGCGATTGCTCCCGGCAACCGGCCAAGGCGCGGTCGATCTCGAGATCTGCCTCCAGCCCTTCGCGGGTCGCAGTGATCCGCTGGCTTGTGCTCGATGAGCGCCGGATCTTCATCAGGGCGCGGCGCCGGCCGCAGCGCAGGGCCTCGGCCCAGTCGCATAGATCGGCCGTCTCGACCCCGACCTCGATGGGCGAGGCCTCGGCACGCCACTCCGGGGCTCGCGCCCCCTCTCGCAAGCTGCGGACCATCTCTTCGAGATCGGCCACGCTTCGGGGGGTCCGCTCGAACTCGACGCTCAAGAAGACGTCTTCGTCGGAAACCAACCGACGGGCGACGCGGCAGGCCACTCGCACCGGTCCCCACGGACTGCTGAAGGCCACCGTCGACCATTCGTCCATGGGGAAGCGCAAGGCGGCCGGCCCTCGCGCAAAGCGGAGGCCTGCGCGCTCGGCGGCCAGAGTCACGGCGTGCCCGGTCATGACCAGCGCTCTTGGAGCAGGGGCCCCCAGACCTGCCCACAGGGCCGCGGGCAGCTCCTCTTGACTGAACTCAGCCATCCACTCTCGCCGATCGGCGCTTCCACATCGGGCTGGAGGCGCGACGGGTCACGGCGAAACGATCAATGTGCTCAATCTCACCCGGAGACGGACCGGCTCATTTCAGTTGGATCGAACGTCCCAGCTTGGCGCTGAGCCGAGAAGACAGCGTCGACCACATCTCGTCGCCCGACTTCTTGGCCGTCCACTGACCGTTCTCCCAGTCGAAGTGCCAGGCCACCGAGTCGGCCGACATCCAGATCTGACGGGCTGCCCGATGGCTGTTCACCACGTAGGTACTGCCATCGGAGAATCGAATCGAAAGGACCCCACTCTCGAGCTCGGCTTCGAAAGCTTCGTCTTCCATATCGTCGAGCTGGTCGACCATGCGCCCCAAAGCCTCGTCGGCCAGGTTCTCAAAGCGAGATTCGGTGAGCGTCACCTAGGCAGACTCGCCTTGTGGAGCTCATCGGGCAAGGTATCACTGGAGCGGCGACAGCCCGAAACGAGCTCGCTCGATCCGAATGGCACTGGCGTAGTGGCGTCGAAGATGGGTCCCCAGGAGAACGCGACGCTCGCCGCAGGCCTGCCGATGGGCCTTCCGTAGGCGCAGACTCCAGCTCTGAATCGGCTCACCCACCTCGGGCGTTGGGCCGACCCATCCGGCCCATGCGCCCACGGCTTCGCAGAGCCCAAGAAGACTGACCCGATCGGCCTCTGCTGGCGCCTCGGCCTCTCGGAGGGCCTGGGTGCCCGCCCGAAGCCAGAGGACCCCGTCAAAGCCCAGACCAACGTCTTCGGCGTCGAAGCCCCCGGCTGAGCAGCTGCCTGGCTCCGGCCCTTCGTCGGCCAGGAAACTGACCACCTCGGCCAGGGCATAGAGGATGCCGGGCGCAAGCTCGGCGTGGCCGTCGGCCTCTCGCATCACCTGAGCCAGGCTTCGCCCCAAGCGGTGAGGCCGGGCCAAGTACAGGATGCCTTCATGGAGTCCTGCCCCCAGCAAAGGCGCCAGATGCCGGTGTTCGAGTCCGAGGCTTCGGTCGATACTCCTCAGAACCGCTTGTTCTCGGTCGCCGACCTCTTCTTGGGCCAGCCACTCGAGCTCGACGACTCTAGGGTCGTCTTCCATGATGGCGAGCCGGCGCTCTCCGTGACGCGTCGCCTGGACCTTGTGGCCGACGCGGTAGGGACCCATCAGCCCAAAAGGATAGTCGTCGACATCGACAGCCTGACGAAGCAGCTTCCACTCGCCGAGGCCCACGCCCCGACGCTAGCGAGACTCTGGCCTAGACCCAAGTCGGGTTCATCCGGCTACGGCCCGACGACGGGCGGACCGACCCGAAGCCGAGCTGGCGGACTTGGGCGGAAGGCCGCATACCAAGAGCTCACCAACCGGACCTCGACGGGCAGGATCCCGGTTGATGGCTCTCGCCACCTGGACTGTCCTGACCTCCAAGCCGGCGTAGAGAGCGCGCGTGTTGGGGGTATCCGAGTTTGAAAGGATCCCTCGAGCCCCGCGGTGGAGGGCGGCAATGAAGGCCGAGCAGAGTCGCTCTTGTTCGGTTGGTCCGAAAGGCCCCTTGGCGTAGCTGGTGAAGGAGGCCGTGGAGGAGACCGGGACGTAGGGCGGATCGAGGTAGATGGCATCCCCTGGACGCGCCAAACGAAGGCTGATCTCGAAGTCCCTTTCGTGGACTTCGACGCCGACCAGGGCCTCGGCACAGGCCCGAAGTCGCTTCGCATCGAGGACCTTGGGCCGAACGTAGCGGCCGAAGGGAACGTTGAATCGACCCCGTCGGTTCACCCGATAGAGGCCGTTGAAACAGGTCTTGTTCAGGAAGATGAACCGAGCAGCCCTTGCTTGGGGCGCCATCTGCTCAGGCTCCATGGCCCGAAGCTCGTAGAAGCTCTCGGCATCGACGCGCCTACTCAGAGGTTCGAGGGCCTCGATCAGACCCTCCACGTCGTCCCGCACCGTCCGGTAGAGGTGGACGAGTTCGGGGTTCACGTCACTCAAGACGGCCCGTCGGAAACGGCGAGCCCGAGCCAGGGCAAAGAAGACCGCCCCACCCCCCAGGAAGGGCTCGTAGTAGCAGGCCATCTGCGCCGGTAGCTGGGGGAGGATGTCGTCCAGCAGCTTCGTCTTCCCCCCGGCCCACTTCAGGAATGGCGCAGCGTCCACGTCCCGGAGGCTAGAGGCCTCCGTCGGTCCCGTCCAAAAACTGGCCGTCCGGGTCTGGAATCAGCGCAGGACGTGGTCGACGACGGTCAATAGAAGCAGAGCGGGTAAGTAGGCGATCGAACCCAAGAAGACAGCCCGCGCCGCTTTGGCGTGAAGATGCAGAGCAGCTTGCACACCGAGAGTGCAAAAGGCACCGCCGGCCAGACCGGCGCCGACCGCGTAGACGGGGCCTACCAGTCCGGAGAGGACGGGGAAGAGTGAGGCAAGAACTGCGAGCTGGCAGCCGAAGGACATTTGGATTCCGGTCCGGCGCTCACTCTCGGAGAGGGGAATGAACTCGAAGCCGCCCCGCGCGTAGTCCTGGCGATAGATGTACGCCAGAGCCAGAAAGTGAGGATACTGCCAAGCGAAGAGCAAGACGAAGAGTATGAGGGCACCCCAATCCAATGAGCCCTGAGCCGCGCTCCAGCCGATGACGGGTGGCAGGGCGCCCGGGACGGCGCCGAGCGCGATGGCCAGTCCGCCCCTTCGCTTCAAAGGCGTGTAGATCACGGCGTAGAAGACCAGGGTGGCGAGGCTCAGGCCTGCTGGAAGCCAGCCGGCACCCAAAGCCAAGACGAGAAAGCCGGTGACGAATAACAGCGCCGCCACGACCCCGGCTTCGCCAGCGCTTACTCGACCCGAAGGAATGGGTCGGCCTTGGGTTCGGCGCATCTTCCGGTCGTTCTCGCCCTCGATCACCATGTTGCTGGCGCAGGCGCCGGCGCTCGTCAGCCAGGTCCCGACGATGGTGAAGAGGAAGCGGGGCCAGTCGAACCAGCCCATCCGAACCGAAGCCAGCCAATATCCAAAGACCGCCGTCACCACGACGAGATGGGTGAGGTTCGGCTTGCTGAGCTCCTTGTAGGCGGCCAAACGCTCTAGTGAAGAGGGCCGGTCCAAGGCCGGATGGGCGGACTCCACGCGACCGTACGCGTAAGTTTTCGCGGCCTACCAGTCAACCGTTAGAGGGCACGTGCGGCCTGAATCAGGGGATCAAGGGCTTCGGGCTTGGCGTCGTAGAGGCCTCGGACCCGTCCTTCACCATCCATGAGCACGAAACGGACGCCGTGTGCGATCCGCATCATGGCCTGGTCCTCATCCTGGGCCTCGACTTCCATGGGCTGCTTGAAGTTGCCCACCACGACCGCTCGCAACTCATCGGGCTCGCCGGTCAGGAAGTGCCAGTTTGGCCGCTCCGCACCGAACTTTTGGGCGTAGGCCAGCAGAGCAGCCGGGTCGTCGGTCTCCGGATCGACGGTGAATGACACGAGCTCGACCTCAGGGGCCTCGACCTCGAGCCGATCCGCAAGGGCAACCATGGTCTTGGTCAGCTCTTCACAAACGCCCGGGCAGGTCGTGAAGAAGAAGTCGGCAACCCAGACTTTCCCCGACAGGTTGGCGCTGCCGAAGGGCCGCCCACGGGCATCCACGAGTTGGAAGGGCTCGGTGGGAAACAGAGCCTCGGGGGGCGGGGCGCGGCAGCCGGCGACGAGGCACAAAGCCATCGCGGCTAGGGAACGTCCGAACACGGCCAGAGGTCACTGCAAGGGCGGCGGTTTCACAAGCTCTTCTCGACCGAAGGTGTATGTCAATTCAACCTGCATCGTCTCCCCGCTCCACTCGAAGCTGCGGCTCCTGGGACCAAGGCGCTCATGCCAAAAACGGATTATCCACCGACCGGCGGGAAGGCCTTTCAGATCGATCGTGAATCGGCCGTGCTCGTCGGTCACGGCGAAGCGACGGTGGGGGAGCACCCCCAGGTAGCTGCGCATCCAAGGGTGGACGTCGTCCTCGATCTCGACCATCACCCTCGCCACCTCTAGCCGATGGCTCCGAGGGGGCGCACCTTTGGGCATGACCCAGTGAAAGAAGTCTTCAGCGTGGACCACGTGGAGGGTTCGGTCTTCGTTTCGAACCCAAAGCCGATCGCCTATGCGAGCACCGACGACGCGCGGCTCGAAACTGCAGTCCTCCATCACCAGCTCGAGCTCGACCGGCGCGTCCTCGGGCTGCGCCGGCGCGCCCTCAATCCACACGAAGACGTTGGCCAAGCGATCGTCGTCGAGGACGAAGCTCCGCTCGGAGCGGCCCGAGCGACACGCCGGGTCGGCCGACATGTCCACGGCAGGGCGAGGCGGCACCTCGGCCTCCATTCGCACCAAGCCGCCCAAACTCGGCGCAGCCGCCAAGACCATCCACAGCACCTTCAGATCGGGCTATTGACGAAGCGATGAGTCAAGGCGGGAGCAAGCTCTCGACGCTCGAGCGCTTTCACGTCCAGCTGGTGGAGTGGAGCCTACGGAACCGGCGCGCCGACGCCGTCCTGACCTGGCTGCAGCGCAAGGTGGGCGCGCGCTGGATTGACGCCTGTACCCGACGCCTTCGCCACGTCCACGGTCTGGACCGCATCCTTCCCTACCGCGAGCGCCCCATTCTCCTCGTCGCCAATCATCGGAGCTTCTTCGACATGTTTCTGATCAACGCCGTCCTCTACCGCGAGGGTGGCTTTCGAAGACGCTTCCTGTTCCCAGTCAGGGCCAACTTTTTCTACGACAGCCTGCCCGGCTTCTTCGTCAATGGCTTGGTTAGCTTCTTTTCCATGTATCCACCTGTCTTTCGAGACCGCAAGCGGGCCGCCCTGAACCATCAGAGCTTCGAGGCCTTGGGACGAGCCCTCGCCCAGGCTGGTCGGAGCGCCGGTGTCCACCCTGAGGGCCGCCGGAACACGGACTCGAATCCCTACACGCTCCTGCCCCCGCAAAGCGGAATCGGGCGCCTAGTTCGGGCCTCGGGAGTGCCGGTGCTCCCCGTGTTCGTGAACGGATTGTTGAACGACATCAGGCGTCAGATCCTGGGAAACGTGCGAGGGGACGGGCCCCCAATCCATGTGGTGTTCGGAGCCCCAGTCGAGCTGGATAGCTTGATGGACGGGCCGGCGACTTCGAGAGCTCACCGAGCGGTGGCAGAACGAATCATGGAGGCGATTCAGTCTTTGGGGGAGGAGGAGCGCCAGCTGCGGGCGGCAACTCTAGGACCTCGACCCGAGACTGACCCGGACGAAGCTCGATCGTCTTGACGAGGGTCTCTCGGCCCTCGGCCTCGACTCGAAGAATGTGGCTTCCCTGGCTGAGCCCCTCGATCGAAACCTCGCCCGAGCCTAGGTAGCGGTCGTCGACGTAGATGTCGGCATGGTTCGGTCGGACCTGGACTTCAAGGGCACTCGCCTTCTGGCCGAGCCAGATGGCGCTTCCCACCCCCAAGACAGCCACGACACCCAGAGCCCCGAGCAGCATGGCGGCCCAGATCGGAAGTCGAGGGCGTTGAGCTACGGGGGGCTTCAAGGCCGAGACGGTGACCCGGGGGGCCTCCGAGGGGGGCTTGGGCTCTCCGCTCCGGGTCTGGGTCCAAGTCGCGTCGACCCGCTCTCGGGCCACCTCGGGGAGGCGGAAGGCGGCTGGGGCCGTCTCGGCCGGCGCGGCGGGGGCGGCCGGCTGGGGAGGCGACGGCGAGGACTCGGCCTGGGTACCAGGGACCGAGAGCTGTCGGTAGCGTTGAAGCCGCTCCCGCTCCGCCTCCTTTTCTTCTGCGAAGTGAGTCGACAGGTAGCGGACTAGGTCTGCTCGCTGAAAGAGCTGCCCCGTAGCGTATGCGTGATCCTGGATGGCCTTCGCCATGTCCGAGGCCCACTCCCATCGGTCCTCCTTGTCCTTGGCGAGGGCCTTCATGATGATCGCCGCCAGGTCGGGATCGAGCTGGGTGTTGATCTCGGTCGGTGGAACGAAGTCGACGTTGCGCACCTTCTCCAGAATGGAGAACTCGCTGTTCCCTCTGAACATTCGACGACCCACGAGCAGCTCGTAGAGGACGATGCCGCAAGCGAAGACGTCAACGCGGTGGTCGGGCTCGAGACCGCGCACCTGCTCAGGGGACATGTATCCGAACTTGCCCTTGAGAGCCCCGGCCTGAGTCTTCGAGACCTTGTTCTGGACCTTGGCGATGCCGAAGTCGATGACCTTGATCTCGCCATCGAAGGAGCACAGCACGTTGTGGGGCGACACATCGCGGTGCACGAGGCCGATTTTTCGGCCCGTCTCGTCGGCCTTTCGGTGCGCGAAGTCGAGGCCTTCGCACATCTTCTGGACGATGTGCAGGCTCATGGGGATGGGGAGGAGGCGCTTTCGTTGTCGAGCCCGAGACCAAAGAGTCTTTACATCGACCCCGGAGACGTACTCCATCGCGATGTAGTATTGCCCAGCGACCTCACCGAGGTCGTAGGTCTGGGCAATGTTGGCGTGCTGAAGCTGAACCGCGATCTTCGCTTCGTCGACGAACATCTCGATGAAGTCGGGATCCTGTGAAACCGATGGAAGGATACGCTTGAGCGCGACCAGGCGCTCGAAGCCGGCCACCCCTTGTGCCTTGCCCCGAAAGACTTCGGCCATGCCGCCGACGTTGATCCGGTCCAGGAGCAGAAAGGGCCCGAAGGTCTCGGGTGTCACGGCCGACATTCAAGCAAAGGACGGGCCCCGGCGGTAGTCAGCTGCGAAGGCTCAGGGCCGGATCTGCCCGGGCCGCCCGGCGAGCCGGGCCTATCGAGCCGAGAAGGGCCGAGCCTGTACCGAGAAGGAGGCCAAGCAACCACATCCAGGGGGGGAAAGAGAGAATCGGAGCCATCTCGGCGCTTAGACCTTCCAGACCTTGGGTCAGCAACTTGCCGCCAGCAAAGGCCACGGACCAGCCGGCCAGGCTTCCGAGCAAACCGCCCGCCAGCCCAAGCAGGAGAGCTTGACCGAGGAACCAGCGCTGGACCCGACCCCGTTCGGCGCCCAAGGCCCTCAGGATGGCGATCTCCGACCGCCGCTCGCTCACCATGAGGGTGAATGCGAGAAAGCTGGATGCACCTCCGAGAAGGCCAAGCAGGCCGGCCAGACCGACACCCAGTCCTGCGGCCAGGGCGAGAGCCCAGCCGATCAACTTCGGCGTTTCGTCCACTCGAAAACCGGCTTGCTCGACCGCGCTCGCGACGCGGCCGGCTCGGTCAGGGTCTTCGACTTCCACCCAGGCACTGGTAATGGGTGATGCGGTGCCGTAGAGGCCATCCCAGCGAGCGACGGTGGCGGCGGGCACGGTGAGCCCGGCCAGCCCCGCCTGGTCCGAGAGCGCGACCACCTCAGCGACCTCCCGACGTACGGGACCGTCGGCGCGACCTCGGGTGGCCGAGGTCCCGAGCAAAATCTCGAAGCGAAGTCCCCGGACCGCCTCCGCAGAGAGGCGAGGTTTGTCGAGAACGGGCGCCACCGTCCCGTTGTAGATGTCGAGAAGCCTTCGACTCAGGACGACCGGGACCGGCGAGCCGTCCTCGAAGCGAAGACCGTCCGGCAAGTCCTCTTCCACGAGAGCCGGAGGAACACCGAGAGCGAAGACGTCGGTACTAATGCTTCGACCCAGTACTTCCTGGCCACCGGCCGCCCGCATGGGGACGTTGGCCGAGCGCACCGGATGCACAGCCCGTACGCCTTGCAAGCCTTCCACGCGCCCCACCGCCGCCTCGTCCAAGCCTCCGCCGATGGAGCCGAAGGACAAGATGCCGACATCGACACGACGGCCCTCGATGGCGAACATGTCGAGCGGAAGCTGAGGGAGGAGCGGCCTCACGGCTTGGGTATAGACGCCCCACATGAGGCCGCCGGCGCCCGTGACCACGGCGACGACCACCGTGACCGCAAGGACCACCAGCAAAGAGCGACCCGGCCGGCGAGTGAGCTCGAGCCGAATGAAGGGCCCAGTCATCCTAGGACCCCTTTCTCCAACCGCAAGACGGTGTCGGCCCGGCCCGACACCCGAGGGTCATGGGTGGCCATGAGGACGGCGAGTTCAGGTTGGTCCGCACGCAGAGCCTCGACCAAATCGAGAATGGAGGTGCTGGTCCCATCGTCCAGGTTTCCGGTCGGCTCGTCGGCGATGAGTAGACCGGGTCGATGAACGAGCGCGCGAGCGATGGCTACCCTCTGACGCTCTCCGCCCGAAAGGCCCTTGACCCCGTCGTCGACTCGCTCCGCCATCCCGACCCGCTCCAGGATGGACCGGACCTCGTCTCCGACGTTGCGCCCCTCCAACCACAGGGGCGCCGAAACGTTCTCGCCCACAGTCCACGACTCCAACAGATGAAAGGACTGGTGAACGAAGCCGATGCGGCGACGCCGAAGCTGGGTGCGGACCTCGTCACTAGCCTCACGAAGCTCTGTCCCGAATACGAGCGCACTACCTTCAAAGGAACCATCGAGACCGGCCACGATGGACAGCAGAGTGGTCTTGCCTCCGCCCGATGGGCCCATGACCGCGCTCCACGCACCGGGCTCCAGTGCGAGATCCACTCCCGAGAGGATCGATCGACCGTCGGGGCCCTGCTTGCTCACGCCCTGAAGACAAACGCTGAGACTCACGGGTCTTTCGTGGCCTCGGCCTCGTTGAGACTGAGGTCGATGGTCAACTGGACCGTATCCGCCTCTCGAACGACCCGTGCCTCCAATGATTGGAGGGCAGCGATACCGTCGAGCGTTCGGGCCCAGAGGCCTCTGAAGACCAAGGGCAGCTTGGAGCCGGGGAAGCTACGCGCCACTTCCTCGAGGGGGTCGAAGCGCAGGGAGAGCTCGAAGGGGACGGCGGTCCGCGCCTTGGCCTCAGCGGTCAATACGCGATCCATCACGGCCTGGTCCGTACCGAACAGCAGCGCTCGAGACGTCTCGGCCGCCTCGACCACGCGGGTCTCACCGAGCAAGAAGCTCGACACTTGGCGTTCGCCCACAGTCCGGGTCTTCACCTTGACCCGAGAGTCCGCCGCCATCTGGGCCGCGAAGGGTGCCATGAGGTCGGCGCCTTCCTTGGTCCCTACACCGATGCCCATCCAGCTGACCGAGAGCGGGTCTCCGACGATCTGGCGGAAGGGGACTTCGCGCAGATCCGAGGCCCCGAGGGCAATTCCGAGGTGCCCGGAAAGAAGGGGCAAGACGTCCTGTTCGAAGTCGAGCCGGAGCTTCCCTTCGGCCCGAGCCTTGTCGATGGCCTGTCGGCCTGGACTGTTGGGCGGCAGGAGGGCGTCGAAGATCGCGTCGGGACCGAGCGCCAAGCGCAGACTGATGATGGCCTCCTCGGAGACAAGAGTGCTGAGCGCGGGGGGCACTGGGCCTATCGGCTCCACGTAAGGGTCGATGGCCTCGGCGCCCTCGAAAGCGCTTTCAGCCGAGAGCCGCAGACCATCGTCGACCCAGCGCAGGTCGAGTGCACTTCGACGGACCGAGGCAAGGACGAGGTCGACCTTCTCGCGGTCGAGACCGGCCGTGGCTGCGGGTGGGAGGGAATCGAGGGTCCGCTCTGCCAAGCGCTTGGGGTCCGGCGTACGAACTCGAAGGAGATCATCGGATCCACCGGGCAGTAGCCCGGCAGCCCCATCGGCGGCAGCCAGGCTACGAGCCTGTCCGACCCGAGCGCTCGCGCGCTCGCCGAAAGCAACCAAGAGTAGTCGACCACGCTGGCCCAAGGCGGCAGCCTCGATGGTCTCGGGACCAAAGCTCCGATCGAAGCGGACCATGCCTCCGTCCAGGGGCACGGCCGTTCCAAACCTCCGCTCCAGAGCGTCGGCCACCGTCTCTTTCGCCGTGGCCAAGTCTTGGGTCGGTACTGCCAAAAGCACCTCGTCGTCGCGGAAACTGCCAGCCCAGCGACCGTTCAGATCCAAGCCGGCCGAGCTCAATCCAACCGCCGTGGTGGGGTCGAAGCCGAGAGCCATCGTCAGTTCGTCCCCGAGCTGCTTTCGCTGGGGCTCGGTGATGATGGCCTTCACGAGAGGCGCGAAGCGCGCTTCGATGTCCACAAGAGCAGTGGTGGGAAGGTCGAAGACCAGCTCGTCATTCTTGGGAAGAACGGAGGCCGGCGGAAGTTCATCGGCCTTCCGGGAACCACACCCGTCGCAACCGACCAGAAGTAGGAGCGGCAGCCAGAGGACCCGTCGCATGCGGCGGCCGTAGCAGCCGCTTCTCAGAGCAGCAAGAGGCGGTAGGCGACCCCGAACACTGGACCCCAGACGTACCCGAAGAACTTCCATGCCAGGAGCAACCCCAGGATGTTGAAGGTCGGATCCCGCCCGAACTCGGCCCAGCGGCGGGCAGCGTTCTCGGAGAGGAAGAGACCCAAGACCGAGTGGCCATCCAGCGGGGGGACCGGGAGCAAGTTAAAGCTGAAGAGGAGGAGATTCAGCGTGAAGAGAATGGACAGGAAGACCGTGGCCGCGGTGTGAGCCCCTTCTTGGCCGACGATGAGCGAAGTGAAGTCGCCCGGACCCAAAGTAAACAGGCCCGTAAGAAGGCCTAGCTTGATCAACAGCCCGACCAGGAGAGCAAGACCGAGGTTGGCCCCGGGCCCAGCCAGCGCCATCCAGGCCGCACGCCGGGGATGACGGGCGGCCCAGTAGGGGTCGTAGGGCGCACTGGCCCAGCCCAGCATCCAGCCCCCTCCGTTGAGGAAGTAGGTCACGAGGGGCACGACGATGGTCCCCAGAGGCTCTCGCTGGATGTGAGGGATAGGGTTCAGGCTGACCTGTCCGCCCTCGGCCGCCGTCGAGTCGCCCCCGAGCTTGGCCGCCAGGGCGTGGGCCGCCTCGTGGCAGGTCAGCGAGAGCAGGAAGGCCACGAACCACATGGGCAGCAGCGCCCACAAATGCGCGTCCACTCCCGAGAGCCTACCAAGGCCGCTGCGAGGGTGCGACACTTGCCTGGTGTGGGCCCCTATCTCGCCCCTCGAGCAGTTCTGGCTCGATGCCGTCGCGGCCCGGGACACCAGGGGTTTGCTGGATGCCTGGGAGCGATACCTGAGCGTCGTGGATCCCGAAGGTCGCTCCGTGACCTTTCGACGGTCCGGTGACGGGTGGGTTCGGCTCGTCAAGAAGGCTGAGGCTACCGCCTCCACCACCCCGAACTCCCCGGTCGACCTGTCGCCCAGCTGGCGGCAAGCCGCTTCGGATCTAGCCGTCGAAGTCGAGAGCGTGGAGATCGACGAGGCTGCCTGGACCATCTTGGAGACGGCTTGGCCTAGGGTCATGGAGCAAGAGAGGGCGCGGGCTCTGACGACTTTGGACGAAGTGACGGGCCTCTTCAACGCCCGCCATCTGCAATACGTGTTGGACCAAGAGGTCGCTCGTTGCCGCCGCTTTGGACGCAACTTCTCGGTGCTCTTCGTCGACCTCGACCACTTCAAGGCCGTCAACGATTCTCTCGGTCATTCGGCGGGCACGCGCCTCCTCGCCCAGGTGGGCCAAGTCCTGCGACGCAAGCTGAGAAGTTCGGACCACGCTTTTCGCTACGGCGGAGACGAGTTCGTCATCTGCCTGATCGAAACGGAGCGCGCCCAAGCCATGGAGGCCGCGGAGCGAATCCGAAACGCCATCGAGCACTGGGCCAAGAACTTCGAGGACATCCGAACCGAGCTCACCGCTTCGATCGGGGTCGCCTGCTTTCCCCAAGACGCTGGGTCGGCCGAGTCGCTACTCGAGTTCGCCGACCAGCGCATGTATGCCGCTAAGCGAGCAGGGCGCAATGAAGTGCGAACCGCAGATCTCGAGGAGGAGGAGGCGTGAGTACGCCTCGAGTGATCTTGTGGGACGTCATGGGGACCCTGGTGACGGAGCCCTTCAAAGAAGCGATGCCGCGTTTCTTGGGGATGAGCTTTGAAGAAATGCTGGCGCGAAAAGATCGAGACTCCTGGATTGAGTTCGAGCACGGCCGGATAGACGAGGACGAGTACATCCGTCGCTTCTTCGCCGACCAGACCCCGGTCGACAAAGAGGGCCTCAAACGCGTCATGCGCGAGGCCTATGCCCTGCTGCCCGGCATCGAACCCATCCTTGATCGCCTGTCGGAGCAAGGACTATCCATGCATGCGCTGTCCAACTACAGCGATTGGTACGAGATGATCGAAGAGGCCACCGGCCTTTCGCGCTACCTGAGCTGGGACTTCGTCTCGTGTCGAACCGGGCTCCGAAAGCCCGACCCCGAAGCCTATCTCGGGGCCGCGAGACGCCTCGATGTGCCGCCCGGGGAGTGCGTCTTCGTCGACGATCGCTCCGTCAACGTCGAAGCCGCCCGAGCGGTCGGCATGTCTTCCATCCTTCGAAACGAAGACGTCCAAGCCCTCGTCGCGGACCTTCGAGCGCTGGGCCTGGATTCGGGCTGAGCCCTTGCTGGGCCAGGAAGTCTCAGGCCTCGGCTTCGGCCAAGACCTGGACCGCGACCATGTAGGCCGCCACCCTGAAACTCAATCCGTGGCTCTCTTGGACCGCGGCGACTCGGTCGAAGGCCCGGCCAAGCTGCTCTTCGAGGCGAGGCCTGGACTCGTCATCGGCGATGCTCCGGTTCGCCTTGTTCGCCTCCCACTCGTACATGGAGCAACAGACCCCTCCGCCGTTGGCAAGCACCCCTGGGAGGACGGGGACCCCTCGCCCTTCGAGGACCGCGTCAGCCTCTTGCGTCACGGGACCGTTCGCGCCTTCGACGATGACGCGGGCGTCGACCTTGTCCACGTTGGACGCATTGATCGCACCGCCGACAGCGCAAGGCGCCAAGATCTCACAAGCCGTCGTGAGTGCCTCCTCGGGCCCAGCGACCCGGCCGTACTTCGACGCGCTCTTCTCGTCCCGGGGCATGCGGTCGGCGAGTTCCACCAGAGCATCTGCCGAAAAGCCGGCCCCGTCGTGGATGCTCAGCCGGGAGTTCGAGATGCCGATGATTCGGGCGCCCCACCCCTGCAGGGTCCGTGCGCACCAGCTTCCGACGTTCCCGAAGCCTTGGATGACGACCCGCTGACCCTCGAGAGCTCGACCCAAGCGTTCTTCGTGTCGGCGAACGCAGAGCGCCGTACCGAAACCCGTCGACGCATCTCGAAAGGGATCGCCACCGTCTTCGACCGGCTTTGAGGTGATGGAGGCGGGGGGAAGTTGGCCGCCCTCCAGCAGCCATCGCATGACCTTGGGCGGCGTCCCGACGTCGCCGGCGGGCACATCGCGATCGGGACCGATATGCACGGCGAGGCGCGCTCCAAATGCCTTGGACAGTCGCTCCAGTTCGCTCTCGCTCAGTTTCTTGGGGTCGACGACGAGGCCACCTTTGCCGCCCCCGGCTGGGGCATCACACACCGCAGTCTTGAGTGCCATGAGGAAGGCCAGCTCCTTGACCTCTCCTTCGTTCACCCCAGGATGGAACCGAAGGCCCCCTTTGTAGACTCCTCGCGCCCTGGAGTGCTGCACACGATAGCCCTCAACCCAGTGGGTCTCTCCGTCATCTCGCTGATAGGGGACGTGGTAGCGGATCACGGCGTCTGGTCGCTGCACACGGCGGAGCAAAGACCCAGGCAGCTTGGCGACATCGATTGCCCTCTGGAGGGCCAAGTTGTTCTCAGTGGCGGAGCTCATGCCGCGGGAGGATGCCACAGCGTCTCGAGGGAGCTAGTACATACGAAGCGGACCCTCGGGATGGGATTTTCTCCTTGGAAGGAGGGGCTCAGGCGGGCTCGTGCTGGAGGGAACCAAGCTGGTCGGGGCTGCGGCTGGGCTCGGAGAGCTCTTCGCCTTGCTCCCAGGGCTCCCGCAGCTTGGCGGTCTCGCGCATGGGTCCAGCGTCCTCGACCCGCATGGGTCGAGAGAGCTTGTGGACAAGCTGGTTGCGCAGGTCACGGTTCCCACCTCGGGCTCCGTGGTCGAGCAGCAGGTTGAACAAGAAGTCGTGCTCGTCCGGGGAGAGCAAAAGCAGCTTGTCGCTCACGTCGGTCATCATTCGGTCCTCTGGTCGCGAAGCTTAGGATCTTCTCCGCTCGTTTCAGTGAACCCGCGCACAGCGGTGACGATTCCCGAAAAAAAACCCAGGGACGGGATCTAGCTCACTGTCTTCTGGAGGGATTCGGCGATTTCGGTCGTGAGTTGATTGCGGACACACCGTTCCGCCACGCGAATGGCGTTCCGAATCGCGCGAGGGTTGGAGCGGCCGTGGGCTTTGATACAGAGCCGGTCGAAGCCCAGGACGGGGGCACCGCCGTACTGCTGCCAGTCCGTGACTTCCTTGAGTCGATCGAGGCCGTTCTTGAGGAGCCACATCGCGACCCGCCAGCTCACGCGACTGCGGTGGGCGTAGCGCGCCAGCTCCATGACCGTCTCGGACACGCCCTCCAGCATCTTGAGGGTGATGTTGCCGACGAAGCCATCGGTCACGATGACGTCGGCCCGCCCGTGGGTGATGTCGACGCCTTCGATGTTGCCCATGAACTGGACGTCTTCCGCCGACTCGAGCAGTCGATGGGCTTGGACCACCTCCGGCGTGCCCTTGTTGGCTTCGCTCCCGTTGCTGAGAAGCGCGACCCGAGGCGACTCGTTGCTGCTGATCAAACGTGCATACGCCGAGCCCATGAGGCCGAAGGCCAGAAGGTCTTTGGCCTCGACCCGCACCGTCGCCCCCGCATCGAGCAAGAGGGCGAACGGGTCGCCCTTGGGCCCGTGGGGGAGCTCGGTCGGGATGACGGCCGCGAGAGCGCTCCGTCGGATTCGAGGCAAGAGCTGAAAGGCCTGGGCACAGGCCAAGACCACGGCGCCGGTGTTTCCTGCGCTCACCAGAGCATCGGGCCCTCCTTCCGCCGCTACAAGACGGGCCGCGCTAGGCAGGGAGGCGTCGGGAAAGGTCTCCAAGGCCTTTCGAGGCGAAGCATCCATGGAGATGGCGTCGGGAGCGTGGCGAATCTCGATGCGGCCCGGATCGTGCTCCACTTGGTCCAGAGCGCGAGCGATCTGCTCTTCGTCACCAACCACCAAGATGTGGGCGCCGGTGGACAAGGAGGCCTCGGCCACTCCTGGAACCACCGCCTCGAGGCCCTGGTCTCCCCCCATCGCGTCGACGGCGATCAGCGGTGTCATCGCGGAACCCACCTCTTCCAGCTCGGCGCGTCATCGAGCGACAAGATAGGCCACCTCATTTCCCTAGCCACGCGAGCAAGCCGGCCGTCGGGGTGAACGGCGGCCGGTCGACCGACTACCGACAGCATGGGCAGGTCCGAGTGGCTGTCCGAGTAGGCGAAGGACTTGGAAAGGTCGAATCCCCCGGCTTGGGCGTACTCCCGGACCATCTGGGCCTTGGCAGCTGAGGCCACCAGGGGCTTGAGCGCGCGGCCGGTGCACACCCCGTCCACCACCTCCAGGCGATTCGTGATCTGTGCATCCAGACCCAAATGGCGAACGAGCGGTGCCACCAGAAAGTCTAGGTTGCCGCTGATGATGACCTGATGGAGGCCCATCTTCTTTCCCCGGGCGACGAGATCCGGGGCCCCAGGGAAGAGGTTTGGCATGAGGAGCTTCTCGAAGTGAAGCTCCGCCACTTCGAGGAGATCATCGAAGAAGCAGCCTTTGAGGCCCGCGAAGAGCATCTCATTGAAGGCAGTGCGGCTGCGTCGGTCCACGGCCGCAAAGACCGGAATCTTGGCGAGACCAAGGGCAGTCTTGGCGATGGATTCGGGCAGCGATGGCTCGTGTCGGGTCAGGAAAAGGAAAGACTGAACCAGGTTGCTTCGGACCAAGGTCCCGTCCATGTCGAAGAAGGCGGCCGCCTTGGGCCGAGAGGCTCCATCACGTCCGCTCTCCGTGCCGGGCTCGAAGCCCTCTCCTTCCGGACGCCAGGCGCTCACGGCGTCACATCACACATCAGAATGGAAGGAATGTGGACCATCGAAACCTCGGGGTTGGGCTTGGTGAGGTCTTGAGCCCGATCGAGGGCTTCCTGAAGAGTAGGCGCGGTCTCCCAGCCCAGGATTTCGGCGACGTGAGGCTCTTCGGCTCCGACGCAGATGACCGTACCCACCCGACTTCGACCGGCATCACCCCAGTACCACATGTAAAAGGGGTGAGCGCCGTGGAAGGCGTTCCCTCGGCGATACATCTCTATGTAGGTCGGATTCTGCGCGAACTCCCGTTCCCAGCGCCGATGGAGTTCGAAACTGTCCCGCGTCTCGGGCAAGCAGCGATGAAAGAATTCGATGTAGCTGGGATGGATCTTCTGGTCGAACTCGTCCGCCAGGGGATGGGTGATGATCAGAACCCCACCGTCTTTCAGCAAGGGCGCATGCCGGTACAAATTGTACAGGTAGCCAAGGGCCATGACCTGGACCAAGAGCGGATTCAGGTTCGTGTTCACGTTGTACGGACTGATGAATGGGATCCCGCTGACCACGACGTCGGCCTGGCCTTTGACCGGAACACAGTACTGCTCGAAGTTCTTGGCCAAGATCTTGGCGTGGGTAGGCTCCACCGCCCCCGCATGGACAGCAATGACCTCGTAGGGCGCCGGCACTCGCTGAAAGACTTCTCGTTTGGCCCCTCGGGGCAGCCGGTCGAGCGTCCACTTCAAAGAGCGAAAGGCCAACCGGTCGAGCTCGGTGAAGTCATCCTCGTTCTTGGCGAGGAAGTTCATCGTCCGGTCGTACATTCGATTATTGAGCGCCGTCTCGATATGAAAGACCTTTACGTGCTCCTCCAAGATGCGGCCGATTCGATTGCCGCTGTGGGCGAGCTCCGACTTGTCGGGGTCCATGTACGAATCGACCTCGAGCATGGTCTTGGGGTTGTGGTGGGCTTTCAGCCCCTCGTAGTCGGTGGTGCCGATGCCCATCGACTTATGACCCCCGTCCATCGGGACCAGGTTGATGTTCACGTAGATGACCAAATCGGCTTCGGCGCAGAGTCTATGGGTCTTGACGACCTCCCCCAGCTCCGTCCGGCCCAACTCGACCATGGCCTGCGGATCCTCCGCATCATGATTGATGAAGCGCTTGGGGTGGAAACGTTTGAAGATGTCGGTCCCCACCATTCGCTTCATCTCGCCCGGGGTCATCCTTCGGTGGAGCGCATTGGCGACAAGGAGATCAATGTCGTCCACGCCGTGGTCTCCCAAAATCTGAAGGACGATCTTCAAGATGCGCTCTCGCACGTCCGGCCGCTGCATGGGCGGAAGCGGAAGGGAGATGTCGTCCATTACTATCGTGACCTTCATCGAAGGCCGCAACAGAGCGTGAAGAGGCTCCATGTCCTCGGGATGATTCAGGGCATACCGGATGGCGGCATCGGGCTGGGGAAGGCCGCGCATCGGTGGGTTGGGATAAATGACCCGAGTTCCGACGGGGAGATGCTCGTACAGGAAGTCTTCTCCGCTGTGGATGATCCGGGGCGCGCTGTCGGTGTCGATGTAAACGATGTTGTCTTTTTCCCGCGGGATCATCAGGCCGGTCCTGCTCCGCTCGTCGAATCTCAGTCAACGCCGACCTTGACGTCCTGGGCGGGGCGGCCAAGCCTGCACCCCGTGTCGGACCCCCGTCTCCCCGAGGCCGCGATTCTCGTCGTCGACGACGAGCCCTCTCACGTCACCTCGCTCCAGCGCCTCTTCGAGAGGGAGGGCGGCCGTGTTTGGACTGCGACCTCGGGCAGCGCGGGCCTGGAGACCCTACGGGAGGCGCCCATTCAGATCGCTCTGGTCGACCTGATGATGCCGGGCCTGGATGGCCGGGGCTTTCTCCGCGCGGCCCGACTTGCTCGGCCCGACGTCGATGTCATCCTGATGACCGCCTATGGAACGGTGGAGAACGCGGTCGAATCCATGCGGGACGGGGCCTACGATTTCGTCCAAAAGCCCATCAAGTCGGCGGTGATTCTCCGGGTCGTGGAGCGGGCCCTGGATCATCAGCGGCTCCGAGCCGAAAACACCTATCTGCGACAGGAGCTTTCACGAGCGGCGCCAGACGCGGTTCGAGGACGGGCGATCGTCGGTCGCTCCCCCGCCATGACCGAGACCATGGAGACGGTCCAGCAGGCCGCGCCCTCCACCGCCACCGTCCTTCTTCACGGAGAGTCGGGCACCGGCAAAGAGCTGTTGGCCCGCGCGCTCCACGAGCAGTCTCAGCGCGTCGCAGGCCCCTTCGTCATCGTGAACTGCGCCGCGTTGCCCGAGACGATCTTGGAGTCTGAACTCTTCGGCTACGAGAAGGGCGCCTTCACCGGCGCCAACCAGCGGAAAGAGGGTCGAATCGAGCGCGCCCAAGGCGGGACCCTGTTCTTGGACGAGGTGGGGGAGCTCTCTCCCGCCGTACAGGCCAAGCTTCTGCGCGTTCTTCAAGAGGGCGAGTTCGAGCGACTCGGAGGTCACGAGCCAGTGCAGGTCGACTTTCGCCTGGTGGCCGCCACGAACCGAGACCTGGAGGCCCAGATTCGCGAAGGCGCCTTCCGGGAAGATCTATTCTACCGACTGAACGTCATCGGTATCCGCCTGCCCGCCCTGCGGGAACGGCCCGAGGACATACCGCTGTTGGTCGAGCACTTCTTGGATCGCTACGCCGCCAAGAACCAGCGAGAGGTTCCGCACCTCACGCCCGAGGTCCGGGCAGCCCTGAGTCGCTATGCCTGGCCCGGAAACGTGCGGGAGCTGGAGAACGTCGTCGAGCGAGCGGTGGTCCTGGACCGGCGAGG
This sequence comes from Myxococcota bacterium, assembly GCA_039024635.1. GTDB lineage: Bacteria > Myxococcota > Kuafuiibacteriia > Kuafuiibacteriales > Kuafuiibacteriaceae > Kuafuiihalomonas. Next base: position 55,310 of record JBCCQA010000002.1, read on the forward strand.
GACCATCGAGCTGGGCGATCTACCCGCCCCGCTCCGGAATCCGGCCACCGAGGGTCCCGGTATCCGACGGGAGGGCTCTCAGATCGTCATCCCGGTCGGGACCCGCCTGGACGAGGTGGAGCGCGTCTTGATTCGAGCCACTCTAGAGGAGACTCAGGGCGACAAAAGCCTAGCCGCCCAGCTCTTGGGAATTGCGGCCCGGACCATCTACCGAAAACTGGAGGCCGAGCGGAGAGCCGAAGACGCCGAACAGAAGGCCGAATCGGACCAGGTCGGAAACGACGAGGATTGTTGATCAGCCGGCGTCGCGGGGGTACGGGCCCGGCATGGCTTTTGTCGTCGCCGAGCCTTGCATCAAGTGCAAGTACACCGACTGCGTGGACGTGTGCCCCGTGGACTGCTTCCACGAGGGGGAAAACATGCTCGTCATCGACCCCGACGAGTGCATCGATTGCGGAGCGTGCGAACCGGAGTGTCCGACCGCAGCCATCTTCAGCGAAGATGACCTGCCGGAGAAGTGGAGTGAGTACAAGGACCTCAACGAGCGCTTGGCGGTGGACTGGCCGGGGCTGAGCGCGAAGAAAGACCCGCTTCCCGAGGCCGACAAGTTCAAGGACGTCGAAGACAAGCGGGCCGAGCTCAGCGAGAGCCCTGGCGGTTGAGGCCAGACACTCGGCTCAACCGCTTGGTTCTGGCCGGCAGCCAGGACGCAGCCCGAGCCATGCGGATCGAGGCTGCCCGAATCGGTGGCGCCCTCGGTCTCCCCAAAAAAGGCTGGCGAAACCAGGCTCGGCACGCGCTAGCCCGGGATTGGGACCCATCCTGGGCCCATGCGCTCTGCGACTACGCCCGCACCCCGAGCCGACTGTACTGGGACTGGGCGAAGCTGACCCATGTGCGCTTGGAGCCCCTGGCCGAGGCCTTGGCCGAGGCCTTGTCGGGCCGGCCCGAACTCCCTCGAGATCTGACGGCCAGCGTGCGCATCGTGTCGGCCGAACGCGTCGAAGCAGGCCCGCTCCAAGTCCGGGGGACAGTCATGAGCGTGCTCCGTGAGGTTTTGGGGGCCCGACTGGACCCCAAAGATCCCGAGCTGCGGGTTTCGGTTCGTATCGAGGACGAGGCCCTGGTCATCGGAGAGGACCTGGCCGGCTCCTTGAGCCACCACCACCTGCGACCCCGTGGTCAGCAAGCGCCCTTGCGCGAACACCTGGCGGCCCAGATGGTCGCCCTCTCGGGGTGGCGACCAGATCGAGAGGCCTTCGTGGACCCGATGTGCGGCTCCGGGACGCTGCTGGCCGAGGCCATCGGCTGGGCCCGAGGCCTCCCGGTTCGCCGAACCCATCGCTTCGGACTACCGGTCCAGCGCCCGCTCCGCCCCAAGATGGCGCCGCAAGTCTGGGGAAGCGAACCCGACCGGCATCGTCGTCGAGCGACCGAAGAGACTCTGTCTCGGCTGGGTGGCGAAGCCACGGTCTTGAGTGACCGACTAGAGGGTCTGGACATCCCGCTGCCCGAGGCCGGCGTCGTACTCACAAACCCACCCTACGGGGAGCGGCTCGAAGACGAGGACGAGGCGCTCAGGGTCCTAGAAGATCTCAGGACCTGGTTCATGACCCTGGGGCCAGGCTGGCGCCTCGGACTCATCGCACCCCGAGACCTGGTACAGCTCATCTTCGGCCGCCAACCGAAAATGCAGAAGTCCATGCCCAATGGTCCCCTGATGACGAGCTTCCTTCTCTACGACAATCTGCTTTCCTGACTCAGTCGCGAGGGTGATCGAACACGCGCAGCCTAAGCCGACCGGGCTCGGCGCCCTCTTCGTCCAGGACCACCGTCATGTCCGGATGAAAGAGCACCCGGTCCGAGAATGCGAAGCCGTTCAGGTCAGTCTGGACCGGGACGTCGGTGAGGCGCCGCTCCCGAACGCGCAAAGCCTCCCCCAACCAAAGCTCCGCACCGTCGACATCGGCCGAGGAAACGCAACGAAGGTAGCGTCCGCCCTCGGTCAAGAAGATGGTCCTACGTCCGAACTGTCCAAGCCGGCCCTGTTCGTCCTGAGACAGGATGAACTTCGGCTCCACAGTCGGCACGAGCTCGAAACCGCAGGGACCGATCACCTTTGGGAAGTCTCGCCGGTCCAGCTCAGGGCCCGAGGCGGAGGCGCGCCATACGCTCAGCCCCACCTTGTCGTCCACCTGGCCCAGGAAGATGCCGGCCCATGGACCGAACTGACCGGTCACATCCTCGCGCACCAGGGGTTGCTCGGGCGGGCCGAGGAACAGGCCCGCGAAAGGCCATTCGAACGGGCGTCCGTCGACGATGGCTAGATCGCAAGCTTCGATCAGGACCGCGCCGCTCCTGCTTCCCGAAAATCTGCACTCGGCTTCGGTCCGGTCCGGGATGATGAACGCTTCGTGCCCGTTGGGCCCCAGGGCCGTCAGCTGAAGTCCCTCGGGCGCATCGGAGAGGCCCAAACACAAAGGACCTTGGGCAACGGCCGGGGCGATGAAGTCACCTGCCAGCTCCTCGACCTGCAAACTCTGCAAGTCGAGGCGAAGGAGGGAACCCGCGGCGGACACGCCACAGAAGGCCTCTTCTTGCGGTAGAGGCGGTCGGCCGGCGAAGTCGGCAGCGTTGAACTCAGGCAGCGGCTCATAGCCACCCTGAGGCAAGACGACCCCGGCCCCGAATGCCAGCGGAGCGACGAAGGGCCGATCGATGAAGCGGATCGTCTCGGCCCGTCCGATCTCACTGCGGCGAAGCTGCTCGGTTTCGAACACGTCGACCCGATCCCAAGGAGCATCAAAGCGTCTTTGGCTTCGAGCCAACAGATTCACGACGGTGACCTCTGTCGCGCCGGTGAACGCGGCCAGGCGCAAAGGCCGTGGCGCGTCTTCGAAGAACACGCCCGTGAAGCGAGACAGCGTCAGCACTTCGCCGTCAGCGTAGTGGACCTCCAACGGCGATGGCGACTCGACATCGTCCCGGGCTCGGAACAGGACGGCATCGCCCCCGGCCACGAACTTCGCCCTCCGACGCAGGCTTCCTTGCCAGTGGATTCGTTCACTCAGGACGCGTACGGTGCCTGCATCGAGATCGAAGCGAATGAGCTCGGTGCTCTGAACGAGGAGAAGGAGTGACCTGGACGCAGAGGACACATCGATGAGGGCGGTCCCTTCCGGAAAGCCAGTGGGCTGTTCCGGCGGCGGCTCAGGCACCCCGACGGACTCGAAGGGTTCGACCCCTTCGCTGCAGCAGAGCGCCAGAGCAAAGATCCCGAAGCTCAGCCGTCCCACCACGACCTAGACCTGTCTCTCCGTCGCCTCGCGGATCAACCGTGGCGGGCGATCCGGCGACGGGCTCGATAGGCGCAAGAGGCTCGGCCTAGGGTGAGGAAGGTCTCCTCCAGCGCCCGACCGAGGCGGTTCCAGGTCGAAGGCTGCCGCCGGCCGGCGTAGAGCGCATCCCGCAGGACGACGAGGGCTGAGCCTGGATTCCCTTCGTGGAGAAGATGGGTCACCCACTGGTCGAGCTCGTCCAGTGAGAGGTTCGGGTCGCCTCGAAGGACCCGTGGATCGAAAGCTCGATGGGGCGCCAGAACGCCTAGCCTGTCGAGGGTGTCGACGTGGCGATGACCGTTGGGGAGGGAGGGCGGCCAGCGAAAGCGAGTCTCGTCCGGGGCCGGGAGGACGGTCTGAACCCAGTGTAGAGCTTCCATGTCGGGCTCTTCTTCATCCGCTCGCTCCAGTCGATTTCTGACCAGGCGAGACAAGCCCTGGGCCATGGTCGGCGCGAACGGTCGGAGCTGCCCACCCAGGAGAATGAAGCAGGGACGGTCGAGCGCTCTAAGCTCTGGGGCGGCATCCAGAAAGCCGAGCACGAAGTCGGGACCGTCCAGGACCGGCACCACGTCCAGGGGCAGGTCGACGTCCACGTCGTCCTGGTCACTGAGCCGAGTGTGGGTAAGCTCGTCGAGGGCGTCGTCGAAAGCGGCGGCCCGGTCCCCCACTCGCTCCTGAAGTCCGAGCAAGAAGTCCTGCAGGGCAGCCGGAGGCTCGGCGCCAAGCCAGCTTCGAAGGGCGTGGGCGTCGAAAGGAGGCGTGAGCACGTCAGCCGTGAGAGGCGCCGGTCTCCAGCGCGCTCTTCAGGTTGTGCAGCTGACGCTCGAGAATGGAACCCACCATGAAGTCCCCCAACAGATAGACCATCCAGCGGCCGAAGGTTCCGCCGATGTGGGCTTCTTCAACGATGCTAACCGTGGCCCCGCCGTCCGAAGCCGCGATAGCGATCTCACCCTGGGTCTTCATGTCGGCGTCGACTTTGGCGTCGGGTCCGCCCTCCCAGAACTGGTAGCGCACCGCGCTCGGGGTCGAGGTCTCGGTCAAGACCAAGGTCACATCACGCTCCTCCACCGTCATGACCAGGACCCCACCGGGCCCCCCGTCCGGTCCTTGGAAGCGGACCTCCTGATCTTGTCCGACGAACCAACCCTCCCATCGGCGGATGTAGGCAACGCGCTCGAAAACCGCTTGAGGCTCCGCCTCGACATGGAGACTCCGCTCGATCTTCATGTCCTCGGGGAGCGTCGAGATCCACCAGGCGAAGGCTCCAAGAGCGATGAAGAATAGAGGGGGAAGGATGCGAAGGAAGCTACTCATGAGCGATGTCGGCGCCGGAAGGACTCCATGAGCTCGATTAGGCGATGAACCCCCTCAAGCGGTACGGCATTGTACAAACTGACGCGGAGCCCACCAACGGAACGGTGGCCTTTGAGCCCGAAGAGGCCAGCGGACTCGGCCTCCGTGATCAGGGCCGCCTCCAGGTCGAAGGTCGGAAGACGGAATGTGACGTTCATCCAGGAGCGGTCCCGTGGCCAAACCACCGTGCGATAGAAGTCGGGGTCAGCGTCGATGACCCGATACAGCGCCGCTTGCTTGGCTTCGTTGCGGCGAGCCATCTCCTCGACCCCGCCCTCGTCCTCGAGCCACTCCAAGACGAAGTCGGCCATCTGGACGGATAGACTCGGGGGCGTATTCAGCATCGGACTTTGGGCCCATTGGGCGAAGGACAGGATCTTGGGCCCCGGCGAAGGGCGCTGAAGCATGTCCCGCCGCACGCAGGCAACGGTGAGACCAGCGGGGCCAATGTTCTTCTGTGCCCCGGCGTAGATGACGCCGAAGCGGTCGGGATCGACCAGGGGCCGAGAGAGGATGTCGGAGCTCATGTCCGCCACTAGCGGGGCTTCGATGCGCGGGGTGCGATGAAACTGGCTGCCAACGATGGTGTTGTTGGTGGTGATGTGAACGTAGCTGGCCTCAGGATCAGCTCCGAGCTCGTCGTCGGTAGGGATGAAGGCGTAGCCGGCTTCGGTCTTTCCACTGGAGATGGCCCGGACTTCACCGCCCGAGGCAGCGCCGATGATCAGCGCTTCCGCCAAAGCCTTGTCGGACCAAGGACCGGTCATGACGTAGTCGGCGGCCTGACCCTCTTGCAAGAAGTTGAGAGGCACCGTCGCGAACATCTGGGTAGCGCCGCCCTGAAGCAGGAAGACTTCAAAGCCTTCCCCCAGACCGAGGAGGCGCCGAAGCCGGGTCCGTACCCGTTCGAAAACAGCCTGGAACTCGGGGCTTCGATGGGAGCGGGTGCACAGCGGCACAGGCTCGGCCAGCGCTTCTCGGGTCCGGGCGAGGACCTGCTCGGGCATCGCGGCCGGACCAGCGCTGAAGTTCACCGCCTCCACGGAGCGTCCTTACCCCGACCGTCATCCACCGCGCAGCCTTCGCCAGGCGAAGCTCGCGGGTAATCCAGGGCGGTCCACGGCGATGATGTACTCCACGCGTCGGTTTCGGGCCTCTTCGACCTCATCGGCGGTGGGGACGGCCAAGGAGGCTTCGCCGACGCCCACCGTCCACACGGAAACCGTCAGCCCGTGGGCCTGAAACCATCGGCCGATGGCCAAACTCCGGCGACCAGACAGGCGAGCGTTCGCCGAGGCCTCACCGACCGTATCTGTGTGGCCGGCGATGAACAGCTGGGCGTCGGCCCAAGGGCGAACCTCGTCCAGGGCTTTGCGGATCGCTTGCAATGAAGCCTGCAGCTTCGGGACTTCGCTCTCGCGAATATCGGCCGACCCGGTCTCGAACAGGACCTCTTCGTGGGGGACGTCGAGCTTCCAAGGATGGAGAGCGACTTCGCGAAAGGCGCCGTCGGCGGCGTGGACGACGAGCTGTATCCGGTAGACCTTGTCGTCGGGGGGGGCCCAGCGCAGTCGACCTTCGGCGGGCATCGGACCTTCCAGCCGGGCCAACTCCCGCTGGCCAGCGCCGAACAGGACCATCTCGAACCGTTCCAAGGCCCGGCCTTCGGCTCTCACCTGCAATCGACCCGCCGCCACCGAATCCGGGGTGGCGTCCACGTCGTAGCTTAGGGGTGCGACCAGCTGGTAGTCGAAGGCCAGCCGTCGCTCTGCCGAGCGACCGTCGGGAAACACGACTTTCAAGACGCCCTCGAAGCGATGTCGTCCGGGTCTGGGCGCCGGCAGACGAAACTCGACCTCATCGCCGCTCGACAGCCCAGTGCGAAGTCCGATTCTCCCGGTAGCTCCTTCGAGACTCACGCGGCGTAAGGGCTCATGCACCCGAAGAATGAGGGCATTGGGGGGGCCGCCTTCGAGGGCGCGGTCCCGGACTTCGAGCGAGAGAGCATCCTGGGCCCGAGCAGCTAGGGGTACGAGGAAAAGGAGCAGGCAAAGCGTGGCGCGCACGCCGCCATCTGAGCAGAATCAAACCGGGGTTTCGAGGAGCTTTCGGGTGGTCTCGACCGAGGACTGGACGAGCCGAGCGCTGAGCTCGATCTGTTGGGTGGCCCGGAAGACCTCGACCTGAAGACCCAAGAGCCCGTCTTTGGCGGCGACCAGGTCTTCGACCTCGGCGAGCCTGCGCTGACCCTCGAAGGCCGCCTCGAAGAAGGTCCGAAAGTCGGGGCCCTCCCCTGTTTCAAAGCCAGGGCGGATTGTGACCGGCGGAACACCGCCAACGGAGCGAATCAAGCTTGACCTCCGCAGAGTAGGGCGAGACGCGACCTCACCCTTCGGGCCCGTTTTCTGCGGCCGGAGGCCGTCACAGGCCCAAGGTCTTGCGCGCCTTCCCACTGGGCTCGAAGCCATCCGCGACTCTCCGGGTCCAAGTCTTCAAAGCCCTGAAACAGACGACGCAGGCGACGGCGGGCCTCCCAGCGTTCATCGGTCCAGAGGGGCGCCGGAAGGTCTTCGCCCTGATGAGAAGAGCGCCCCCGCCCGCATTCCCTTCGGAGGGCATCCAGCATGGCGCCTCGGGCGCGCAAGCCAAAGCGGCCATCGTGCTCGGCCCCGGCTTCAAGGATGCCCAGAGCGGCCCAAGCTACCAGATCGTCCGCGGACAGCGGGCCCGAGGCGTAGCGGCGGGCCCAGCGACGAAGCTCGGGAAGACGTGCCTCGAGAGGCCTCATCGCATGTTCCCCACGGCGTTCTTGGCCGCGTCGTGGCGCGCCTTGAGGACGTTGGAGGTCATGGTGAAGGCTCGGGTCTCCTCCTGGATCCGTTGTTGGAGAGCGATGAGCTGCAGGGAGGAGTCGGTCTGTAGCTGCACGAGATCTCGCTGACCTTGTAGCTGTGGATTGGCGGCCGATACGGGCAGACTGGGCCCCGAAAGCCCGGCCAGAGCGGCCGAGGCCACGAAGCCTCCGGGGAGGGCGGGAGCAGCCACCGCAAGGCCCTGTTGGGCGACCCGAGTGGCACCGACAAGGCCTTGGTGCATCGCGGAACCAAAGCTTTGCCGGGGCGTTCGTCGGGCGGCGCTGGGCGTCGCGGCAAGACGCAAAGACTGGAGGCTGGGGTGCGTGGTCTTCATGCAGCCACCTTAGCTCCCAGCCCGTTCGGGCTTTTTTGGATCGTGCTCGAAACGCGTTCAGTTGTTGGCGACCTTGTCCAGGTGTACGTCCATCTGCGGGAAAGGGATGCCGATTTGGGCCTCATCGAGGGCCTTCTTGATGGCGACCGTCGCTTTGTCCGTGGTGGGCCAGAACTCGGATGAAGGCACCCAGACTCGGCAGTGCCAATCGACCGACGAAGCCCCGAGGCCGGCACAGACCACGGCCGGGGCGGGGTCCTGCAGGCGGTTCTCCACCGCGTTCATGACCCCCAGGAGGATCTCCCGCGTTCGATCCAGGTCGGCGGAGTAGTCGACGCCGACTGTGATCTGCACCCGGCGAGTATCGCGAGCGCTGACGTTCTCGATGGTCGAGCCGAAGACAGCGCCGTTGGGCACGGTGATGACCCGGTTGTCCGGAGTGATCAGCGTGACGGCGAAGAGGCTGACCTCGTACACCGTGCCCGACTGGCCCGCAGTGGAGACGAAGTCACCGACTTTGAAGGGCCGGAATATGATCAGCATGACGCCGGCGGCGACGTTGCCCAAGGTGCCCTGGAGAGCGAGACCTACGGCAAGACCGGCTGCACCCAAGACGGCTGCGAAGCTGGTCGTTTCGACGCCGAAGTAGCCGAGGGCCGAGATAGCGGCCAAGACCACGATCACATAGCGGGCGATGTTGGCGAAGAAACGAGACAGAGTCGCGTCCAGCTCACGCTTGTCGGAGGTCTTACGAATGAGGTTCGCGACCCTACCGGCCACGAAGAGACCGACGACCAAGATCGCCAGGGCTCCGACCACGTTGAGGCCGTAACTGATGATCGTTTCCAGGAGCTCGGGGTTCAATTCCATGCCCGCGCGCTATCGAGCCCCTTCCGAATCGACAAGAGGCAAGTTCGTGTTTTTGGTCCATCAAAGCCCACCTCCCAGAACCGCGCAGGGGCCAGGGGCGCGCGCAGAGAGGCAAAGGCCGCCAGGCCGGAGCCGAACCAAGAAGGGTGGGCCGGGCTCTGCCCGGACCAGGACCCCAAGACCGCAAAGCGCCGCAGACCGCGCAGAGGCCAGAGGCGCGCGCAGAGAGGCAAAGGCCGCCAGGCCGGAGCCGAACGAAGAAGGGTGGGCCGGGCTCTGCCCGGACCGGGACCCTAGGACCGTTTCAACCGAGCCAAGAATCCTCGGCGTACCATCGGCGATGGGGGGGTCGAGTTCCTGCGGCGGACGACCGCCCTATCCAGGCGCTCGACACCGAGCCGGCTTTCCATGCCGAGGCGTCGCGCCCCAAAGAAGTGCTCGATGACCTCAGCCAAGGACTGGGGCGCTTCGGGGAGTCGAGGTCGTACGTCGGCCAAGGCACGACGCATGTCCTTGGCCGTGGCGTAGCGGCGGGCCGGCTCTTTTCGCAAGGCTTTGCGAAGGACCGGGTCGAGGGCGGCCAACTCCGGGAAGCGGCGCGCCAGGGGCTCGGGCTCGAGGCTTTGGATGGCCTCCAGGGTCAGAATGACCTGAGGCCGAGCAAAGGGGTTCTCGAGGGTGGCGAGCTGCCGCAGGAGGATCCCGGACGAGAAGATGTCGGAGCGCCGGTCGAGCGGCTCGGCCGCCGACTGCTCGGGCGACATGTAAGCGAACTTGCCTTTGACGGTCCCGTTTCCGACCTCGACCGCCTCCTCCTCGGAGTGGGCGATGCCGAAGTCGATCAGCCGAACGTCACCGTTCCAGTCGAGGAGCACGTTCTGGGGATTGACGTCCTTGTGGACCACCGAGAGCGGCCGATCGAAGCCGTCGGTTCCTTGGTGGGCGTGGTCGAGGCCATCCAGGACCTGAGCGGTTACGTCGAGCGCGAGGCGACCCGGAAGGCGCTTGCCCTCTTGCTCGAGCACGTCGAGTAGCTCTCGGAGCCCGATGCCGGGCACGTACTCCATCTCGATGAAGGCCCGGCCTTCGACCTCTCCGACGCGATGCACCCGGGCGATGTGCGGGTGGTCGAAGCGCTCCAAGAGGCGGCCTTCGGCCACGAACATGGTCTGGAATTCCGGATCGTCGTCTCGCCCGCTGAGGATCCGCTTGATGACGCAGAGGTCATCCCGCGGGTCGAGGGCCAAGAAGACCTCCCCCATGCCGCCAGTGGCGAGAGCTTCGAGGAGGCAGTACGGTCCGAAGGCCTCGGCCATCGGCCGATCAGACCTTGCGGAGCTTCATCTGCACGTCGCTGGACCAATGGTTGGCGAAGGCCCGGACGCAGGTGTCGAGATAGCGCTCGTAGTCGTCGAAGAGCTGGTCTCCCCAGGTCTTCCGAATGTGGTCCTCATGGCTCCGCATGCGACGCAGCCACTCACCCGTGGTCTTGCCGTAGCTTTCGCGCTGAGTCCGAACTTCGAGGACCTCCCAGGCGGGTTGGGCCGCCATGACCATCTCTTCCAACCGGGGGTTCAAACCACCCGGGAAGATGACGTCGGCCGTGAACTGGAGGTCTTCAAGGGCTTTTCGGGTGCGCGGAACGACGTTCCGGAGAATGGCCTGAAAGCCGAAGCAAGCGCCCGGCTTCACCCATCGAGCGGCCTTCTCGAAGTAGGTTCGGTACAAGTCGACGGCTTTGCCATCTCGCGCCTGGGCCGGACTGCAAAGGTGGTCGATCATCTCGATAGACTGCAGTGCATCGTACTTCACCTCGGGCTCGAAGTCCTTGTAGTCCACGACATGGACGGTCACGCCAGGCAACTCACGCCGTTCGATCTCCTTGGCCTGCTCGGGAGAGAGGGTGATGCCGTGGGCCTGCTTCGTACCGCGGTCGTACACGTGATACTGCAGGTTCGCGCCCCAACCACATCCGATGTCGAGGACGAGCTTGTCCGGCGTCATCTCGGCGTAGTCGTAGAGGATCTTGCACTTTTGAATCTGGGCCTGCTCCAGAGTTTCGCCCCCGGTCAGATAGCTGGCCGAGGTGTAGTGCATGTTCTCATCCAGCCACAGCCGGAAGAACTCGTTGGACACGTCGTAGGAGACCTGAATGTCCCGCTGGTTCGACGTCATGGCGCGGGACCTAAGCAAAGTTGCCGCGATTGGGGAACAGAGGTCCGGGCTTTTGCGCTGGCTCACGCTCTGCGAAGGCCCAGGGACAGCTCCCGGATTCGGGCCTGGAGCAGGTCGACCTCCAGGTCGGCGTAGCGAGCAGGGAGGAGACGCCGGGAGGAGGCCTCAAAGGCGGCGAGGAGTTCCATGTACTCCAGCATGGTCCCGTCCCGAGAAGGCAAATAGTCGTCGATGGCCGCCCTGAGGGTGCCTTCGCTCAAGGTCTCCCCCTCAGCCAGGTCCCAAGCGGCCAGGACCACGGCCTCGACATCGGCGTTGGACCAGCCCACCAGGCGAGCACTCAGCGCCTCCCGGTCTCGGGGAAACGCTAGGTCGTGGGGGATGGCGTGGCGCCGAAGCTGCGCCTCCAGGACCGGCTCGACGTCCTCGGGCGCGTCCGGATGGAAGAAGGGTATCTTGCGATCGAGCCGACCGGCCCGCTTGAGGTCGACGTCCAGCTTGTCGGGACGGTTGGTCATGAGGACGAAGAGGACCCGCCCCCGGTTGGTGGGGTCGCTCATGAAGCTCTTCAAGCGAGCCATGACGCGGCTGCTGGTCCCGCCGTCAGTCTCTCCACCTTCACCGAAGGCCCGGTCCCCCTCGTCGATGATGACGAGGACCTGCCCGATGGCCCGAATTACGGCCAAGATTCGCTCCAGGTTCCCCTCGGTGGCGCCGACCCATCGACTGCGGAAATTCTTGAGCTTGATGGCCGTCAGACCCGAGGACTTGGCGAAGGCCTCGGCGACGAAGGTCTTGCCGGTGCCCATCGGCCCGACGAAGAGCATGCCCATGGGCACCCGTCGCGTTCGACCTTCCCGGATATGGCCGGCGATGGCGGCGAGCTCGGCCTTGATGGCGACCATGCCGCCGACGTCGGAAAAGTCATGGTCCGGCTCCACGAATTCGATCAGCCCCATACACTCCCGCTCGAGGAGGGCGCGTTTTCGCTGCTCGAGGAGATTCAACACCACCCCATAGCGATCCTCGTTCCCGGCCACCGCGTGGCCCTGGGCCCGCAGATAGCTTGCCAGCCGCTCCAGGGGCTGTCCTGAGAACATCCGAGCCAGCTTGGCGGCCCGGGGCCCGGCCTCGGGATGATTGTTCAGGCTCTCTCGAGCCATTTCGTAGCGCGCGCCATAGTCGTCTTCGGAGTCCTCGGCCGGGAGAAGGATGGCGCGAATCTGGATGGCCTTGAGCCCGGCCGACCGGACCGCGAGGCGCTCGACTTCCGTCGGATTCGCACCGGGTTCGAGGAGACGAATGACCGCGGCCCGCTCCTCTTCGTCCGGAATGGGCAAGGCGAGGGCGGTAACCCGGGGGTTGCCCACGAGCTTGGGCGACAGGGTTGTGAGCTGCTCGCAAAGGAGGAGGACCAAGTTGTCCGAACTCTCGAGACCAGGGTCCAAGGACCAGCGGTGCAGGGTCATGACCGCCCGGCGATCGCTCTGGGTGAGGAGGCTGGCCTCTCCTCCTGGGGCAAGCATGTCGGCGTAGTCAATGAGCAGGCCAACGCCGTCGTTGGCGCGAAGGAATCGCTCCAATGCCGGGAGTGCCCGGTCGGGCTCTCGCAAGCCGACCAGCTCCTCGGCCCCGACCAGGGGCCGCTTCCGAGCCAATATCCGGATCCCAGCCGAGGGATTGTAGACGAGCAGAGCGTCCTTCTTGGCCAAGAGAACATCCTGCAGAAAGGCCTCCAGCGGCAGGAGGGCCCCGGCGTGAAGAACCAAATCGTCGACGTTGCCGTGGAGCAGGAAGACCGTGGACTCGCCCCGCAGGTAAGAGGAGCGGAGCTCTTCGGCCCATGACGGGAGCGCCATGCCCAGGACTGCTACATGGGCCGGAGTCCCAGGGAAACCGGTCAGGGCCCCCAAGCTTGCACCCCGCGCGCTGATCCGATAGCCCTGCATGCCCCGAGGGCTGGGCTCTCGGAGCAGTGGCCGAGTGGTCGAAGGCAGCGGTTTTGAAAACCGCCGTACGTGAGAGCGTACCGGGGGTTCGAATCCCTCCTGCTCCGTCCGGTCACGCAACGGCCGCAGGCAGCCATGGGCCGGCCTGCGGCGTGGCAGCAAGGCTCCAGCCGACGAAGCTGGAGTGCTGCGCAAAGTTGAAGGCGGCGCGGAGCGCTGTCTCCCGCGCGCAGTAAGTGGAGTAGGGTCGGGCGAGAGCCCTGGCTCTACGCGGAGAACGTAGCGGGGTGGGACGGGCTTGGCCCGGACCGGGCCCCCAAGCAGGGGTCGCGTCCGGCTTCGCCGGGGCGGGGTCCCAAGAAACGAGCCGAAGACCGCGTAGCGGTCTAAGGCTCACGCAGAGAGGCAAAGGCCAAAAGGCCGGAGCCGAACGAAGATGGGTCGCATCCGGCTTCGCCGGGGCGGGGTCCCATTAGGACGGATGGCCGAGTGGCTGAAGGCGCTGGTTTGCTAAACCAGTGTACGGGCAACCGTACCGCGGGTTCGAATCCCGCTCCGTCCGCCATCTTTTTTACCCATGGCGCCCCCGCCTGAACCCTCCCGCGCCCGCGCCCGCGCGCGCGAGCTCCAGCCCGCCGACCTCCGGGGCATCCTGGAGTACGTGCCCATGTGGCGGGACCACACCTTCGTGGTCGCGCTGGACGGCGCCATCGTCGATGGCCAGGGCCTCGGCAGCATCGCGGTCGAGGTGGCCGTCCTGCACAATCTAGGGATCCGGCTCGTGCTCAGCTACGGGATCGGCGGCCCCATGGCCGAAGAAGCCCGACGCGCCGAGCTGAGCATCACCGATGCCAAGGGCGAGGGTCCTGTCGACCCGGCTACGCTTGGGTTGGCGGTGAGAATCAATGGCCAAGTGCAACATCACTTGCTCCAAGCCCTGACCCAGAATCGAATACCCTGTGCCGTGCCCAACGCGGTTCGGGCCACCGAGCGGGGCGTGATCGGGGGCGTGGACCAGGCCTTGGCCGGCAAGGTGGACCGAGTCGACGGTGAAGCCCTGCGCGCTCTACTCCAACAAGGCATGGTCCCGGTCCTGGGGCCCATCGCCTTCGACCGAGATGGCCAAGCCCTCCGACTCAACAGTGACGAACTGGCCAGCGGGCTGGCCGTGGCCATGGGGGCGAGCAAGCTCATCTTCCTTCAGCCCCACACGGGCTTGACCCTTCGAGGCGAATTCCAGCTCAACCTCTCGGTCGAGGAGCTGGAGCAGCGGCTGGCCCAAGATCCCGGCTGTATCGACGAAGCCGTAGGCTCGAAGGGGCGATGGGCCATCAAGACCATCCGGGCCGGCGTTCCGCGTGCGCATCTGCTCGACGCTCGACTCCCCGATGCCCTCCTGACCGAGATCTTCTCCACCGTCGGGGTTGGCACCATGATCCACGCCAACCCCTACGCCGAGATCCGGCCCGCTCAAAAAGTCGACGCACGAGCCATCCACCGTCTCACCAAGGTCGGGGCCAAGGACGAAGCGCTCCGGCAACGCACCCAGGAGGAGATCGAACGGGCGGCCCCCTCGTACTTCGTCTACGAGATCGACGGGACCATCGTGGGCTGTGGTCGCCTGGCTCCCATCGATGAGGCCCCCGGAGCTCTAGAGCTGATGAGTCTCTACGTACAGCCGACCTACGGGGGCCGAGGCATCGGTCGAGCCTTGGTCGAATGGGCCTCAGACCGCGCGCGAGAGAAAGGGGCTGAACGCCTCTTCGCTGCTTCGACCCAGACTGCGCCCTTCTTCACAAGGGTTTGCGGCTTTGAAGAGGCCGGGGCCGAAGCGCCAAATTCGGTTCGGGCGCGCATCGTTCGGGAGAGCCGAAACGGCCGGGTCCTGATGCGACGGCTCTAGAGGACCGATCACGGAGTTCAGACCGTCCCGCCGGCCCTCGACGGGACACTGATCGAACTTCATGACCGGCACACGTATCAGCTCAGCGCCCCTCAACGGTCATAGATGAAGCGGAGCTCGACTTCGATCTCCGAAGATAGACTCAGGGCGACGGGGCAGCCCCTCCCGATGGCCTCCAGCTTTTCGCGATCGGCACTGGGGAGAGCGGCCGGCAAGTGAAGCTCCGCCACGAGTCGGGCCACGCGACGGGGGGCGGAATCGCTCATGATCTTCTCGATGTGTGCATCGGCCGACCCAAACTCGATGCCTTCGCCGGGCGCCTTGATGGCTATGGTCGTGAGCGCACAGGAGACCAGGGAAGCGGCCAGGAGATCGGTGGGGGAGAAGGCTTCGCCCTTACCTGCGTTGTCCTTGGGAGCGTCCGTCTCGACCATAGAGCCCGAGGGACCGTGCTTCAGCCGGCATCGGAGCCCGCCTGAATAGTCCACGTCGATTTGTACGCCCATGCTGCTGAGCGTAGCGGGTGGGGACGACAAGCTCACGATGAAAGCGCGCACTATAGATCGGGCTGGAAACCTATCAGGAAGCGGAAGGCCTCCGGGTCGGCGCCCTGATCGAACGTCTGGTGAGCAACGGCGAAGAGGACGTTGAAGCTGCTTTCGGGATCGAAGATCGAGGCCATGCCCAAGCCGTAGGATAGACGGGTCCGTTCGAGGCCAAAGCCCTCGAAGTCGGTGCCAAACACATTCCCGACCTGGGCGAAGAGGCGTCCGTCCATCAGCGCCCAAACCTCCCAGCGCCACTCCAGGGTCACAGTGGCCAGGCTCTCGCCGACTAGGCGACCGGGTCGGAAGCCCCCCAGGCTGTAGAGGGCCCGCCCCGACAGCGGCAGCTCGACGAAGGGTATATCGACTCTGCCGAACCGAGCGGCGTGGCTAGCGACGCCGGCCAGGCTCAAGATGCGATTTCGCCCGACATCCAGATGGCCTGCGAATCCACCGCCGTTGACCATCCAAGCCCTGCGGCCGGGATCGTTGAGATCCACTGCGACTTCGCTTCGCAGTCGGGCGCTGACCCCGGTGCCGTTTCTTCGAAGCTCTTTGCGGGTGTCGATGTTGAACTCTCCCCCCGCCTTCAATACGAAGTAGCCTTCCGCCCCCGAGGGTTGATCCAAAATGCCCAGCGCCACCGCGTCGGCCACCGAGGGATCGCCGAAGACCGTACGGCGAAGATCAAAGCTGTTCTCTTCCACGGTCAGCCTCGCTTCGAAGTGGGCGTGCTCCAGGAAGCGCTGCCGGTGGGCCACATGTCCGGCGACGATCCGGCGTCCGAAGCGAGCCCGGACCTCGTTCAGCGTGTCGGGCCCAAGCCCGTTGAACTGCCAATCCGGACGGTCCAGGAAACTGAAGCCGTACTCGAGCTGTCCCCCCGTCCAGGTCCGCCAGCGCTCTGTGAAGGCGAGCTGGTACCAATCCGGACCCCCGAAAGCTGCCCGGAGTCGAAGCTCATGGCCTTTAATCCAGGCGTCGTTGGCGAAAAAATAGAAGCCAAAGCTGGGACGGAAGCCGAAGTCGAAAATGGCGGTCGGCACCAGGCCCACCTTGCGCTCCTCACCGAAGGTGAAAAGGTCGATGAAGAAGGTGGGCCAGCGTTCCCGCTCGGCTGTCGTGACCAGCCAGCCCACCGGTCGGCGGATGACGTACTCGTTGACGGCGTAGACGGGCGCCAGCAGGACCTGAGGGACCCATAGTAGGGCTCGCGTCGGCGGTGGAGACTCGACGGGACCGCCCATGTCGGGCGGATCGACACGCTGCACCCCCCCATCCTCTTCGACCGGCAAGGGGGCCCCGACCACGACTTCGGGGGCGCTTACGGTTGAGGTGGCGGTCGGCTCGGCGGCCAGGAGGAGGCCGAGGAGGCCCAGCACCGAGTTCAAAGCCGAGGCTCCTTCGCGTCGTAGGGACGCTCCAAGCCCACGACCTTCAGCCCCTCCGGGCTGGGACTGAGGTGGACCCGGGCCGGTCCCTTCTCGGGACGACCCTGGACGTCCACCACCCCATACTCGTCGAGCTCGGGGAGAGCGACACACACCCAGTCCTCAGGATCCAGGGTCAGGGCCAAGGCCCGAACCCCGCTCTCTTGATGCAGTTTAGCCTGCAGTTTACGCTCGCTCTGGGGGACCAGGCCGGTCCGGGTGGCCAAGTCCTGTAGACAAAGCCGACCCTCCTCCAGGCGAGGCCAGGTCAGGGGCGAGACGTGGGTTAGATAGCGCTCCAAGACGGCCTGCCTACGACTGAGGAGGATGCGCAGCACCTCAGCCTCCATGTGTTCGACCTGGGACAGGTGGGCCCGCTCGACCATGGCTTCGAAGTGGGCCGGCGTGAGGCGAGCGATGATTCGAGCCATCCACGCCGCGTCCCGCTCCGTCGCCCGCTCGAAGGCGGGGTTGGGATAGCCAGGCCTCCAGCCCGCTGGATCGAAGTCCTCGGCGTCGTAGTAGCCGAGGGACGCTCCGGCCAAACCGTAGCTCGGGTCATGCCAGGGCCGAGCCAGGAAGCCGAAGCTCACGAAGTCGACCAGGATCTCGCCCACGTCAAAGTAGCCCGCGTGGCCGAGTCGCTGCGGAATGCCTTCGAAGCCTCCGACGAAGCCGAAGCCTTCGCCCCAGTCGATGCGGTAGTGCCGTGTGTAGCCGAGTCCCTCGTCCGTCTCGATCCACGAGAGCAGGGTGTTCTCCTGCCGGGTGTCGACGTGGTCGAAGAGGCTAGCCAAGAGCCGCATTGCCCGCAGTTCCCTCCGATCCTCATGGGGAATCGCGTCGTTGGGATCGTCCTTGCGCACCCCTTCGTACCGCCAGGGCGATATGGGCCAACCCTCGATGAACTCGGAGACCGACACCCGATAACGGCCGTCCAAGAGGCGGGTCGCCTTGGAGAGGACGGCGTCGACGGCGGCTTGGGTCAAAGGCTCCTTCGTTCCGTTGGTCCGCTTGACCATGGCCCCGGGCTTCAGACGGAGATCCTCTTCTCGAATGAAGACCACGCGATTGCAGGGCACCCAATAACCGGCGGCGTGAAAGAGAAGCGCACCGAATGTGTCGGCGAGGGTGGCGCGCTCGGGTTGGAGGACACCGTCGACCTTGACCAAGAAGCGTCGTCCTCGCGTGTCCTTGGCCTGAAATCCGGGGTTGGCGCCGTCGGGCTTCCCGCCCACCACCATCCACGGAACCTTGGCGTCGTCGTCCAAGTCTGCGCAGGCGCCCAGCTTCACCTCCTCGGGGCTCATCTCACGAATCGACAGCCGATTGGTGAACCAGGACGAGTTCGGCACCTCGTCCACCGCGTTGACGTCCTCCGATTCGCCTTCGGCGGGAAAGGACAGGGGGTAGGCCAGCTTGCGAAAGAAGGCGTAGTTGGCACCATCCCAGACATAGGGAGAATAGAAGGGCTTGGGTGGCTTCGCGTAGGGCCGCCGGTCATCGATGCGCCAAACCGGCCCCCGATCCGAGAACCGAAACGGCGCGCTGCTCGCACAGGCGAGGAGGCACAAGCAGAGAAGCGGACCAAGACCGTTCCGCGCCATGGGCGAGGCTCGGCCTAGCACGGGAGGAGGACCGGGTCAGAGAAGGTTGGCCGCCAGCTCCGCCAGTTCGGAGCGCTCACCCTTGAACATGGTGACGTGGCCCGCGATTTTCTCCAGACGGAAGCGATTCACCACGTGGACCAGACCGTTGTTGGTCGAGTCCATATAAGGATTGTCTATTTGGTAGGGATCGCCGGTGAGCACGATCTTCGTGCCTTCACCGGCGCGCGAGACGATGGTCTTGACCTCGTGGGGCGTCAGGTTCTGGGCCTCGTCCACCACCATGAACTGGTTGGGTATCGAGCGGCCGCGAATGTAGGTCAGGGGTTCGATCTGAAGGATGCCGAGGTCGATGAGCTCCCGATAACTTCGACCGCCCTTTTTCTCGTCGTTCGAGAGGCCCATCAGGAACTCGACGTTGTCGAAAATCGGCTGCATCCAGGGCGAGAGCTTCTCTTCGACGGTTCCGGGTAGGTAGCCCAGGTCCTTTCCGAGGGGAAAGATGGGCCGCGAGACCAGGACCCGCTGGTAAATCGCCTCTTCGGTAGCCTTGTGAAGGCCGGCCGCGATGGCGAGGAGGGTCTTTCCGGTCCCCGCCTTGCCGACCAAGGTGACCAGCTTGATGCTGTCGTCCATCAACAGGTCGACGGCGAAGGACTGCTCCTTGTTGCGAGGCCGAACGCCCCACACTCCGTCCTTGAGCCGCGTAATGGGGACGACGCGCTCCTGATCCAGGCTCACCTTCCCCAGCGCTGAATGGCTGGGATTCATCCGGTTCTTCAGGTGGACGAACTGGTTGGGCGGTTGATCCTTGCCCTCGAGACCGACAAAGCCCCGGCTGTAAAACTGGTCGACCTCCTCTGGGTTGGCCTCGATGTCGATGACGCCGGTCCAAAGCTCGTTGATCTCGGTTCGCTCGTGGTCGTAGTCCTCGGCGTTGAGCCCCAAGGCATCGGCCCGGATCCGAAGGTTGACGTCCTTCGAGACCAGGATGGCGGGAATCTCAGGCTCGCCTTCCTGAACGTCCAGGGCCACGGCCAAGATCCGATTGTCGGCCACATGACTCCCCTGCACCTGGGCGATGGGGATCTCGCGATCACTGAAAGCGACCCGGACGGTGCCTGTTTCGTCCAGGGGGACCCCTTGGCGGATGTCACCCAGTTTGCGGAGGTCGTCGAGGGTCCGACTGACCTCGCGGGCCGAGCGACCGAGCTCCGAAAGATCCCGCTTGAAGCGGTCGATCTCTTCGATGACGTAGATGGGGACGACGACACAGTTGTCCGCGAACGCGTGGAGCGCGCCGGGGTCGTGCAGGAGCACGTTGGTGTCGAGGACGAAGTTTTTCCTCAATGGGCGACCTGGCCCCTGAACTAGCCGATGGCCAGGTCGGAGGGCAACGCGCCCGAGGCATGGTCTAGGGGGGTTTTCGGGGTCAGCGGACCCGAGAAGGGCGTAGGACCACTTCGCCAGGCCGCACCCAGCCCAGCTCCTCCCGAACCGCCGACTCGATCAAGGCCGGGCTTCGCCGAAGCCCGTCGATCTCGGCGCGTAGGGCCTCGTTCTCAGCCTGCAATCGAGCCGACTCGGTGCGAAGCCGAATGAGGTCAGCCCGCAGTCGGCCGTGCCGAGGGAGACCGGAGCGATCGAGGACGGCGCTTCCCAGCCCCACGGTGACGACCAATCCCAAGATGCCAGCAACCCGCTCGAACACGGCCCAGACGCTACTCCCTGGCGGCAGGCCCTTCAATTTTCTGGAGGAGGCGTCGGAGGGTGGCTGGGGACCACGTTCCTTCGTTCCGGGCCACGACCCGCCCCTCGGCGTCGAGGAGCAGGGAGGTCGGAAGGATCGAGACGGGACCAAAGGGCCCGTTCTCGCCCAAGAAGCGCCGAAGCTCGTCAGGCCGCACCACCGGGTAGGGCAGCTCAAAGCTTCGGGCGAAGATGCCGGCGGTCTGGGGCTCCTGATCCACCACGACGCAGAGGACGCGCACCCGTCCCGCCAAGTGAAGTTCCCGCAACATGGGCACTTCCAAGAGGGCAGGTCCGGACCAGGTAGCCAACACGTGAACGAGCAGAGGCTGGCCTCGCCAAGTGGCCAGACTGCCGAAGCCCCCATTCAGCTCTCGGTAGCGCCAAGCCATCCTGTCCGAGGAGAGCTGTGCACCGCCGCTGGCGCAGCCCAGGAGGAGGGCCCCCCCGATCAGAAAAAGTCGGCGGGACAGCACAAGGCCCATCCTTCTCCCGCGAGCCGGCTCCCATGAAGCGCCAGCCGCGGTCCTGGGGGGCCTCCGTAGAGCGTGTCTCCCTCGATGGGATGGCCGAGGGCGAGCAGGTGCAGCCGCACCTGGTGACGTCGGCCCCACCGCGTGCGGACCACGGCCCGTCCCCCCTCGTCGATGTCGACCTCGGAACACGGTCCCACACCCGGCTCGATCTCGGGCCCGAGACGGCTCTTAGATCGGCCGTGGCTCTGAATGTCCCGAGCGACCCAAACGCGGATGGGGGCCGACGGCGGCTGCACCTTGGCTTCGTAAACCTTTTCGATTTGGTGGCCTGCGAAGGCCGCCCGGAATCGGCTTCGGGCGGCCGCGGTCTTGGCGAAGAGCACCAGCCCGCTGGCTTCGTTGTCGAGGCGATGCACACAGCCTCCCTCCAGCGGCGGTCCCACCTCGGCCACCTCGGGCCGAAGCGCGCAGGCAACGTGGAGCAGACTGCGGTCCTCGTAGGGGGTCAGCGGCAAGGTCGGCAGGCCGGGCGGCTTGTCGAGGGCCAGCCAGTCTGGCCCCTCCTCCACGACCTGGGCCGCCTGCGCGGCCTCGGACGAGGGTCGAATCCGCGCCTCCGCTCGGGGCACAAAGCCCTCGAGCCGTATAGGCTGACCCCGTCGACCTCGGTCCCCTGGGCGCGTGCCTGCCCCGACGACGCGGATACGCCCGCTCTGGATCGCGGCCCGAACTTCGCGAACACTGACACGCCGTCCATCGGCCCGAAGCGCCTCGGCCACCCCTCGGTCGAGGCGCCCGTCTCGGGGTAGGGCGAGGCTCATCCGAGCACCGCAGGTACGGCGACCCGGGCTGCCCGCCACCACGACGCCTGGGCCTCATAGTCTACGAGCTGGCGACCGGCCTCGGCGGCACCTCGGTGATCGGCGAACCAGATCGGCTTCGGCCAAGCCGGAAGCGGGCCACGCAAGACGACCTTTTCGACGCCTTCCAGAAGGTGGGCGTTGTGCACCCATCCCAGCCCGCTCTGGGCATCGGCCAGTGTGGCGCTTGGATGGCCACCCCAGGGTGGACCGGCCCAGGCGTAGCCCAGGGCCGGCCACTGATTGACGGCCACCGTCCCGTAGCGAAGGGACGCAATGGCTAGCTCCAGGGCCTGATCATGATCCGGAGCGGCGGCCAATGCAGGGGGGATCATCCAGCTCGCGTTCAGCGTTCCCCAAAGCCGCTCGTTCATGAAGCGGGTAGACGCTTCGATGAAGCTGAGACTTCCGGGGACGTCGAGTTCGACGACGCCCAACACCGGACAGAAGTGCTCTCGCTCAAAAAAAGGCTCGGAGTCTTCGGCCGACAGTCCAAAGAGCAGAGTCCAGGGCAGCACGCCCTCGCTTCGCGCTCCCAGCTGGAGCACAGTTTCACGACCCTCGATGGCCGAAGCCCAGGCAGCTTCGGCCCCTGGATAGTAGGCCTTTCGCATCGGAATTCGCTCCAGGCGGAGACGTAACCGCTCGAAGAGCGCGTTCTTTTGGTGCCAACCGGCGGCAACTATCAGCAGACGGGTGGCGTTGCAGTTGAAGCCGGCGTTGTTGGTCACGGAGGCGGCGATCGTCTCTACTACGAAGTCCAACTCTCGGGCGCCGTAGTAACCGGGGACCACGGCCATGGGGCTCACGTTGCCGAGCTCGGAGCTGAGAGACTTTTGAAGCAAAGGTCGGTCTTCGGCCTTGCGCCGCGCCCTTTCCTCCTCGTTCTCGCCCCACACGATCCGGTCATGGGTTCGAATTGAGCCGGTGAGGTGCACGTGCTCGAAGCGCTCGTCGGCGACCAGCTCCGCCCCCCGTTGAGCGTCCCCGTCGACCACGGCCAAGAGCCCCGCTTCCACCAGCGGTGCAAAGCCGGCTTCCAAGTGGGGCCCTACCCAAGCGTTCACAGGCGAGGTCTTGACCATGGCCGCTCGGCCCTCACCGAAAATCTGGGTCAGCGCATCCATGGCCGGAATCGAGGACACGTTTCCAGCCCCCAATATCAAAGCTGGCCCCCGAGGGGTCCGGCGACGATGGACGGCACCGCCCCGAGCCAGGAGCTCGCCCGCATCAACTCCGCGCTGCATTCGGGCTTCGGCCGAAAACCCCCGGAACAGGAGACGGTCTCGAGCGTCGAAGGGCAGAATCCTCACCCGCAACGGCCCTTCGGCCTCGTCGCCCTTCACCGAGGACGGATCAATGGTGGGTCGACCGTTTTGGATCCGGTCCAAAGAGCCGGTCAGAAGCCGAACGTGTCGAAGGACCGGAACAGGCCCCACCAGCCACTCCTCCGCATGATCGGGCGGCAAGCCCTTGGCTTCGCTGCCCGATCGGACCCAGGCCGGCGCCGCCTTCCTCAGGCTCTCGGCCGTTCGCCGCAGGAGCGCCAACCGATCATCGAGCGGCGGCAGCGGGGCGGGCCATCGCTCCGAAGAACTCATCACTCGATATGAAACCCGATCCTCTCTTCACCCCAAGTCAAAGCGCAGAGGGAGGTGTGGGTGACTTCGGGGTGGCGTCCGTGGCTGAGCCGAAGCCTGCATTGGCCGGCTTCGACGGTTTGTGCAGGCCAAGGAAGGAAGGTCTGCTGCCAGTGCGTGAACGGTGCTTGGGGTCGGGTGCTGAGCTCGAGCTCGGGGGCGAGCTCGAGATCGAATCCCGCCACCCAGCCTACCAGCGACCCCCCTCTCGCGAGCTCGACGTCGACCTCGACGTCGAACTCACAGGCGTCGGGACCGGCAAGCCCCGCATCGAGTTCGGTTAGCACGACCGGCGGGCCCATCAGACTGCTGGGCTCGACCTTGGTCTGCTGGGCGTGGCCTTGACCGAGTTCCAGTCGCTCCAAAGCGCTCAGGTCGAAGCCGCACACGGGCCGTCGCCAGGCGCCGGGGCCTTCGCCGAAATAGAGAAAGGAATCATCGACGGGGGCGATCCAAAGCCGGACTCGACCCGGAATGAGAAGACCCTTCGGGGCCAGGAGCCGGTCCCGGGCGCTGACGACCGCCGGCCACATGTCTTCGACGAAGGCGAAATTCCCGAGCCACTCGCTGACCAGTAGGTCGACCGGCTCCACCTCCAGTTCTCGGACGTCGCCCCGAAGGACCTGCACCCTGTCGCCGTATCCGTGGGCTTTGACCAAGTTGGCGGCCACTTGTGCGACGGGGCTCCGGTCGATGGCGAGCACCGACTCCGCCCCCGCTCGGGCCGCCGCCATGGCCAGAATCCCGGTCCCGCAGCCCAGGTCCAAGACCCGCCGCCCTGGGGCTAAACGCTCCACCGCCTCCACGAAGGCCCGAGTCCGGGCTTCGTCGGTGACCATGCGGCGCTGCAGCTCCAAGTCACCGTAGTGGTCGAAATAGGCCTCTTCGGAGCTGGGCAACGGACTTCTCTCAGCGATGCATTCGATCGACCATGAGGCGTGAAACGGGTCAACGGTCCGGCTTGGCTCCTGGCCGGGCTGCTCCTCAGCCACTGCGGAGGCCGGGTTCCGCCTGTCCAGATCATCGAGGCCCCGCCGCCCTCGCTTCGTCCGACCCGGTCGCCAGCGCCGGGCCTGACCTTGGTGTTGAGCACGAACCTCAGCGGCGAGATCGAGCTTCGGTCCGGACGTCGAAGCGGGCTCGCGGCCCTCGAAGCCCGAGTGAAACGGGTCCCGGAGCCCCGACTGGTGCTCGACAACGGAGACGCTTTCTTTGGAAGCTCGGCCTCGAACGTCCTCGAAGGACAGCCGGTGCTCGAAGCCTTCGAACGGATGGGGGTCGAGGTCGTGAACCTTGGCAACCATGAGTTCGACTTTGGGCAAACTGCCTTGCGAAGAATGGTGTCCGAGGCCTCCTTCACCCTGCTCGCAGGCAGCGTCGAAGCCGAGCCTGCCTTGGGTCCAGCCTGGACGATCATCGAGCGAGGTGGGTTCCGAGTGGGCGTCGTCGGGCTACAGTCCCCAGAGCTCGGGCTTCAGACCCGGGCCCTACACATCGAGGACCTCCACTTCCGAAACCTGGCCGAGGCTTGGGATCAAGCAGTGGGCGAAGTCAGGGCGGCCGGCGCCGAGCTGGTAGTGGTCCTGGTGCATGAAGATCCGGCCCGGGTGCGCTTGTTCATGGCCCAACACTCCGTATCCGCAGACCTCGTCGTTGCGTCCGACGGCCAGCCTGGGTTCAAGACGCGAATCGGCGGCATCCCTCTCGTTCAGCCCGGCGGTCGAGGCCGCTCCGTCGCTCTGGCGCGGGTCATTCGGGACCGCGGCCAGGCCCACATCGACCGCGTGTGGCTGGACGCCAAGCCCACCGAATCCGAAGCCCACCCCGAACTCGAGCGATCACTTCAGGAAGCCCAGGCCCGCCTCGACGCCGTCATCGGCCAGGCGCCCCAGGCGCTGCCGGTCGGCGACTTCCACGTCTCCCCTCTCGGCCATTTCGTGGTGGATGCGTGGCTCGAGGCCGTCCCGCGAGCCGACGTTGCCCTCCTGAACGCCGGCGCCTTGGCCAAACCGTTGCTCCGGGGCGAGGTGACCGAAGGGCAACTTCGCGACGCCCTCCCCTACGACGACGAACTGGTCGTTGTCCGACTGTCGGGGGCCCAGCTGGCGGAGGCTCTGGCCCAAGGTCCAATCGTAGGCGGACTTCGCTGGCGCTACGCCCAGTCCAAGGGCGGCCGACGAGCGAGCCAGCTCCAGCATCGGGACGGTTGGATGATCGGCGACGACCGGATCATCCAGGTCCTGATGCCCGAATTCATGGCCGAAGGGGGAGACGGCTTTCCTTTCGGTGCCCTGCCTCGACGCCCCACCGGACTCCGCTTTCAGGCGCCGGTCCGGTCTGCTTTGGCCACGCGCCCCTCGGCGCGCCCGGAGCTGGATACGCCGCGGGCCGAATACGTTCCGCCCCGTCGTCGGCGTCAGAACATCTTGCGATAGACGCCAACGACGATACCGAGCAAAGAGGTGGCTCTGAAATCAGACTTGCGAACCACGATGGGCTCCATCGAAGCGTTCTCGGGTACAAAACGAATCACGTCCCCGTCGGGCTCGTAGCGCTTCACGGTGGCTTCTCCGTCGATCATCGCCACAACGATGTCGCCTCTTCGAGCCTGCAGCTGCTTGCGCACGAAGATGTAGTCGCCGTCGTGAATGCCGGCTTCGATCATCGAGTCGCCCGATACCCGCAGCGCGTAGAGCTGATCGTCCCTAGTGGGGCCGACGAAGAAGCGGTCGACGTAGACGGTGGCCTCGGGGTTCTCGTCGGCCAGGATGGGGGCACCGGCCGCGACCCGGCCGAGGACCGGTACGCCCACCGTGTCGCCCTGACCGGGGATGACGGCGGAAGTGACCTCGCCGCGAATCGGACTCGACGTCTCCACGTCCACGGGTCGGAGGGCCCGGCTCTTGAGGCCGTCTCGAACCAGGGCCCCTTTTCGCTCCAAGGCCTTGAGATGGTCATTGACCCCGTTCGTGGAGCGAATCCCCATCTCCTCGCCGATCTCGCGGATCGTAGGCGGGTAGCCCTGCTCTTCGATCCGCTGCGTGATGAACTGGAGGATCTGCTCCTGTCGGCGGGTCAATCCTTGCACGCGATCACCCTAACTGAACGGGTGTATCCACGCAACATGCGTATAGATCTGATTTTGGTCGAGCCAAGACTTGGCGGTGCGTCGGACCGGCGTCTCGATGCGCCCACTGTTCGCTAGCCTGAAAGGCAGGCAGCCGCCTTCCAGGCCGTTCAGCGGAGAGCTTCGACGGCGGCCACGACTTCTTCGTCGTCGTGCTGGTTGAGCACGGCTTGAAGGCGCTGCTGCAGGAGGGGTTTGCTTAGTCTCGCGCCGTCCTCGATGAGCGCGGCGAGATGCTGAAGGACGACGACGACCAGCTGCGGATCCCTGGCGTCCACCAGCCGGAGGACCAGGCGAGGATCCGTGGGTAGGCTCCCTCCGGTTTCGAGGAGAGCCTTGAGCTTGGCTTCGCTGGGGTCCTTGGTCAGGGCGTTGAGGGCCTTTCGCTGGGCCTTACTCTCTTCCGAGGCGGGGCCGAGCTTGTCTCGCATCGACTCGGGCAGAGCAGCACCCCCAGGGGTGAACAACCTGTCGAGCTGGGACTTGTAGGCCGAGTAGGCGTGGGTCTTGGACGCCTTCTCTCGGTTGCGTTCGGCCTCGTCCGGTCGTCGGCTCGCGCCCTTACTCTTGGCTTGGTCGATCTCGCGCCAGGACTTGCGGCGGTCGGTCATGGGCCCACTCTCCCTCGGCTATCAGGGGCGAGCAAGCGGCGGACTCAGTCCTTCTTGGCCTTCTTCGGGATGTCCGAGAACAAGGAGATGTCGATGGGATCCTTCTTCTCGTGGCTCAGGATGGCGTTGACCGCGCGAACGAGCTTCTTGCGGTTGACCCGGGTCAGTGGTCGTCCGTCGACCGCGGCGACCACGATGCGCTTGGAAACGCCGCGCCCCAAAGCCTCGGGCTTGGGGGCCTCGAACTCTTCGTAGCTCTTCTTTGCCCGTCGGGCCTCGGCCCGCTTGTTGCGCAGGGCGCGAACCTCGTCGTCGACCTTCTCCATCACGCTGGACTGGGCCACGATCGCTTCGGGCTGGATCGAGTGCTCGGAAATGAAGTCGCCGAACTGAGACATGGCGGCGGAAACTAGACGCCAGGGTGGGTTTGTCAAGCGCGGCCCGTCTGCCGGGCCTCCTCGACCGCCTCTTGGATCAGACGAATTTTCGCGTGGAGCTGCCAGCCGCGGATGGACTCAAAGGCCGAAGCGAGCAGGGCGAGGCCGAGCCCGAGCATCACGAAGGGCAGAGCCTCGGGAAGCTGGCGGCCCCAAGTGACCTCGAAGACGAAGAACATGACCAGGCCGTAGCCCAGGCGCAGCCGCTGGCAGGGCCAACCTTTCTCCATTGGGTCTTCTTCGAATCCGAACATCCGCCACCTCCAATGTAGCAACGAGCCGCCCGGACTGCATGTTCCCCCCGGGCATTCAGGGCGCCTCGACCCCTGATCTCTTCGGAAATTCGAGGGAATCCATGAGTTTTTTGGACCGGACTGGCACGCGGTCCTATGAACGGGTCGTGCGGGTCTCGGTCCTATGCCTGCTCTGGACGCTCCCGGGTCTGGCCTCGGCCGAGACCTGGGTCACAAGCGACGGAGAACCGCCCCGGAACGTCCGTCGGAATGTCCTGCTGATGCCCGAGGACGGCGTTGAGACCCTGGTCCAGACCTGGACCCTGGAAGGCGCCGCCGGCCCCTTCGTTCATCTCGAGAGCTTTCCGAGCCCCCCCGAAGTTGAGGCCTTCGTACCTCGACTGCAGTCCAACCTGGCCGAGTTGTGCACGACGTCCGAGCCCCTGTACCGAAAGGCCCAACGACGCCCACTGGGCCCCTCCCTGGCCAGTCTTCTGCTCCCGGATGCCCCGGCACCGCCGCCCATCATCGAGCGTCCGGAGCCTGAAACCCTCGCCGCTACGAGCCGGCGGGTGGTGAGTGGGCCTGTCATTTCATCGACCGTGGCGCGAGGCGGCTTCGTATGGCCGGAGGCGCTGAGCGGACTCATGGCCCGGCACGGCTTGGAACCGTCCATCTCCACCATCCGCCAAGTCGCCCAATCTCTGAACAGCGGGGGCACGGTAGTGGCGACGCTCTACCAGGGCGAAGGCCCGGGACCCCACCGCATCGGCCCGGTCCGCACGCGCTTCCCGTCGGCAACGACGGTGCTGCCCGTCCCCATCCCTGGTCCGGGGGAGGAATTGGAGCTCATCAGCCTGGCCAACGAGGCCTGGCAGCCCAAAGATCAGCCGGTCCGCTGGTCGACGACGCCCTGGCGACGTCAAGCCCTCGCCACCGAAGAGTGGGTGGCCAACTGCGCCTTGGAGCTGAGCCCCGCCGAAGCCTTGCCCTTCGAGGAGGCCTTCGGCGTCGAGGTCACCCGACTGGTCCGCTGGCGCTGGGCGCCACCCCCCACCACGCGCGGCGTGTTGGTCATGGTGCCGACCGAGTTCCAGCCCGTGCCCGCCGAGGGCTCGGGGACGCCGAGCGACATGCTCAAACTCTTGGTGCTGGCCCTCCTGCCCCTGTTCCTGGCTCCTGAGGCCTGGGCGTTGGCCTGGCTACAGTCCGGCTGGCAGCGACGCGTCTGGACCCTATGGCCGGTGGCGGTGGCCCTGTACTGGGTTTGGGTTCTACCGGGCCAAGCGAAGTGGGCGGCCCTAGGGCCCGTGCTAGCGGGCGCAGCGCACGCCTTCTGGCCAAGCGAGCAGGCAAGCCGCCCCTTCCATCGGGCCCGGCTTCCGAGATCGAGTTCCGCCGTCAGTCGAAGTTCCTGAGCTCTTCGCCGTGATCGTTCACGAAGTCCCGCAAAGCATCCTGCCAAGTGGGAAGAGCTGGATGGCCCCGAAGGCGAAGTCGACGATTGTCGAGACGACTGTTGGCCGGGCGCGGCGCGGGGCGTGGAAAAACATCCGTGGTGCAGGGTCGAAGCTCGGCCGAAGAGCCCAACAGTCGGAGGGCCTCTTGTGCAAAGCCATACCAAGTCGCCTCACCTTCACAGGTCGCGTGCACCACACCCGGTATGGGATTCGCCAAGAGATGCCCCAGGGCCTGGGCCACGACCGCACAGCTGGTGGGGTTGCCCAGCTGGTCGTCGACCATGGGCAGGGGCCCGGTCGACTTGGCCACCAGCCGAGCAAGGGTATGAAGAAGGCTCGGCCCGCCCGGGCCATAAAGCCAGGCGATGCGCACGATGGTGTGCTTGGGCGCGTGGCTGCGAATCGCCTCTTCCGCCGCGAGCTTCGAGGCGCCATAGACGCTGGGCGGTCCGACTGGATCCCACTCGTGATGAGGACGGTTCAGCTGCCCCGAGAAGACGTAGTCCGTCGACATCGCGATCAAGGGGACGTCGAGCTCCTCGCACACGCGGGCCACGTTGGCGCTCACCTCTGCGTTGCCGGCGAAGGCCGCATCGGGGTTGCGCTCAGCCTCGTCGACTTGGGTGAAGGCCGCCGCGTGAACCACCACCTCGGGGTCTGCGGCCCGGAAAGCAGCGCGTGTGGCCTCGAAATCCAAGAGCTCCAGCTCTCGGCGAAGCGGCGCGACCAGCTCGTGCTGCCCACCCCAGGACGCGCGCAGGCTTCGTCCGAGCATTCCCGCCCCTCCGGTGAGGAACACTTTCATGCTCGCCCGTGTCTCGCCGACGCTCCGACGGGTCAACGCCTCTGCTAAAGAAGCCCTCATGTCGGGATCCGGCACGCTCGCCGACGGGGGGCCTCCGCCCCTTGGGCTGCTCCGGGCGCGAAAACGAATGAAGGACGCCGTGCGCCGCTTCTTCGACCAGCGCGGGTTTCTCGAGGTAGAAACGCCGATACTGGTCCCCAACCCTGGACTGGAGGTGCACCTGGACTGGTTCGAGGCCGAGCTGAGAACCCCGGAAGGCGCTCGCCACCGCCGCTTCCTTCACACCTCGCCCGAGTACGCCATGAAGCGCCTCCTTGGGCGGGGCACGCCGAGCTGCTACCAAATCAGTCGCGTCTTTCGAAACGACGAGCTCTCGGACACCCATCTGCCCGAGTTCTCCATGCTGGAGTTCTATCGTCGGCGAGGCCGACTGTCGGAGATCGAAGACGACGTCCTGAGCCTGATTGAGGCCGTCGTCGAGGCCGTGGGTGGCCGCGGGCCCGAACGAGTGATCAGACTCAGCATGAGCGAGGCCTTCCTGGAGCGAGGCCTACCTGACCCACTGGACCTGTGCGACGCCGAGAACGCGGCCGAGCAGCTCGGGGTCCGTGAAGTGGACGGTGACGCCTTCGACGACGTTCTGTTTCGGGCCTTCTACGAGCACGTCGAGCCGAGCTGGGCCGACGACGAGCTTCGGGTCCTGGGCGGCTACCCCAGCTCGATGGCCGCCCTAGCCGAAGTCGACCCCGACGATCCCCGCCGAGCTCTGCGCAGCGAGGTTTTCTGGGGGAAGCTCGAGCTTGGAAACGGCTATCAGGAGCTCGTCGATCCGGTGGAGCAACGTCGACGGCTCGAACTCGATCTCGACGAGCGGCGACGACGAGGCAAAGCGGTGGCGCCGGTGGACGAGGGCTTCATGAGGGGCGTCGCGGCCATGCCGCCTTCGGCCGGAATCGCGGTGGGTCTGGACCGCCTCTTCATGAAGGTCCTCGATCGGTCCAGCTTGAGAGAGGTCGTGCCCTTCGCCCCCATCCGCGTTGCCTCCACCCACGGGCCCCGATAGACGCCCCGTTGTGTCCCGACGGATTCGAAAGCACGCGAATCCCTTCAACGTGACGACCGAGCTCGGCCGACTGGATCGGCTCGCCCTGTTCGGACGGGAGGCGCCGGTCGAAGTGGACCTGGGCTGCGGCGGCGGAGCCCTCATCACCGAGCGGGCCCGTCGCCACCCTGGACGAGATTTCGTGGGGCTGGAGGTCCGACGACCGCTGGTGGAGCAGATCCGAGTCCGGGCCCAGCGCGAGGGCTTGAGCAACCTGAGCGCCTTTCACGCCAACGTCCATATCAACGTCCGCGACCTGATCGCGCCGGGCGAGGTCGTGATGTTCCACGTCCACTTCCCCGATCCCTGCTTCAAGAAGAAGCACCGAAAGCGGCGGATCCTCCAGCCCCCATTGGTTCGGGCCATGGCCGAAGTCCTTCCCATCGGCGGCGTCGTCTACGCCCAGTCGGACGTCGAACCTTTGGCTCAGGAGATGCTCGCCTTTCTCGAAAGAGAGCCGGCCCTTCGGGGGCAGTTGCTGCCGGCCGGACCACCGCCCATTCCCGAGCAGACGGAGTGGGAACGCCAGCATGAACGAGAGGCCGAGCCCATCCATCGACTGTGGTTCGAGAAGGTGGCCGAGCCTTCGGGCCCCGTGGAGGCCTGGGATCTGGTCGACGTCCGGCCCCCCGAGAAACGGCCGTGAGGCGTCTGGTCTGGGTCGCTCTTTGGATGCTCGCCTGCCGCGGAAACATCCCGGCGCCCGAGGTCGGCCCCCCCGTCAGTCTCGTTCGTCCCGGTGCCACTGGCGGAGACGGCAGCGCAGCCCGACCCTTTGGAAGCCTGGCCCGGGCCCTGGCCGAGGGTGAGCACCGCCTTCAGCTCGCGCCAGGCCGGCACGCGGCGCCCGAGGCACCTCTGGCCCGAGACGTCGCCTTGCTTGGGGAGCGAGGCGCCCGGGTCGCAGGACGACTCTTGGTCTCCGGTTCGACCGTGAGTGTAGAGGGCCTCTGGCTGGAAGGAGGGCTGGAACTCCGAACCGGCCGGGCGCGGGTGCAAAGCAGCACCATCGGGGCAGCGGGTGAAGAGGATGCGCTCAATGCCTACCGAGCCCGAGTGGAGCTGCGGGACGTCCAGATTCAGGCGGGACCCAGGGCCGGGGTCTACGCCCTAGGTTCGACCTTGAGCCTGTCCCGGGTGGGGATCAGCGGACCGACCCAACGCAGCCTTGTGAGCGAGGGCAGTCGTCTTCGGCTGGTCGAAGTCGATCTCGACCAAGCCACGTTGGCCCACGCCATCAGCTCCGAGAGTCGCGGGCGCCTGACCCAGGTCCGCACCAGCTCCAGCGCCCGCGTGGGATGGGTGGCCAAGGCCAGCCGTCTTCGCTTCGAGCACAGTCGACTAGCCGGCCTCCGCCACGCCCTCTTGGCCAACCAGAGCGAGCTCGACGTCGAGGACTCCAGGCTGGAGAGGAGCCAGGTCTTCGGACTCGGCGCCAACGGTTCGACCCTGAGCCTCGCTCGCTCCGAGGTCGAGGCCGAAGGGGGCGGCGTCAGCGTCGCCGTCGGAAGCAGGCTGAGCTTGGACAGCAGCACCATCGCCTTCGCCCAGTCCGACGGCCTTCTCGTGACCGACGCAGAGGTGGAGGCCGTGGACCTAGCGCTCTTGGGTGGGGCCCTGAGCCGAGACGGCCTCGTACTGCACGGTGCGCGCAGCCGAGCCCAGCTGAAGCGGACCCGGATCGGCGGCACGTCAGGCTGGGCCGTCGTGCTGACCCAAGATGCGGCGCTACAGGTAGACAGCTCGACCATCGGCCCGAGCGGAGGCGGGCTGTGGGTGCAAGACGGCTTTCGAGGCCGCAGCCACCTGGCGCGAAGCCTGGTGCGTGGCTGCTTCGGCGAAGCCGGCCTACGCTTCGAGCGCGCCTGGGTCCGCATCGACTACGTACGCTTCGAAGCTTGCTCGGTGGTCGGCGCCCAGCTCGGAGAGCTCCAAGCCAAAGAGGGCCGCTTCATGAGCGGGCTCCAACTTTTCGGAAGCAGCCGAGCCGAGCTCTCTGGAGGCCTGGCCCAAGGCGAACCCTGGAGCGTCTTCTGCACCCCAGACAGCGAGCTCCTACTCGAGGACACGACCGTGCGCGGCCAAACGCCCGGTTGCCGCCTGCCGCCCCAGGCGCCCCAGGCGCCGAACCAGGGGCCATGAGAGCGGCCAGCGCGACCTTGGCGTTGTGTGGCCTTTGGGCCTGCGGCGAAGTGCAGGAGCTCACGGATGCGGGACCTGCATTCGAAATGGGACAGGCATTGGACATGGGTGGCGCCCTCGACTGGGAACCTCAACCGCGGACCTGTCAGCCTTACCGAAACCAACCGGATGAAGTCGTTTGTGGCGAATCCGACGAGCAGCTGACCTTCGGGTTAGGCGATGAGTCTAGATTGGACAGCTGTACTCGATTCAGAGGCAGCATTCACATTCCAGATGCCACGAGAGAAGAGGATCTCGCTCTCCTATCCGGGCTCCGCAGAATCGATGGAAGGCTGACTATCTTTCGAAATCACGCGCTCGCCGACCTCAGCGTACTTTCCAAGCTGGAATCCGTGGGCGGGCTTCTATCCATCGACAACGACGACAGTAACGGTCGCTTCACATCGTTGCATGGTCTCGAGTCCCTTTGTGAGCTCGGCGCGTTGAACCTGTCTGACAACCGGTGGCTGCGCGATATTGCTGCATTGAGCAAGCTGGAGGTCATCCACGACTTCATGACCGTCACCGGCAACCGCAGTCTTCCGACCGCGGCTATCGAGGTCATCGCCAGGCAGGTGGATGTTCGAGGCGAGACCACCATCGAGGGCAACTCTGGCTGACGACGTACACTCGAATCGCAATGGGCGGCTTCCCGAAGTCGCGGACAAGCGCTTGAGCGTTGTATACAATGCCCCGCTGATGTACTCGCACGGCTACTTGAAGATCGTGTCGGCTTCGCTGCATCCGAACCACGTTGGTTTCCGTTCTTCGGGTGAAAAAGACGGGACGGGTGACCAGCCACTGGGTCTGTCTATGACCCTTTCATGTGGTTCCGCACACACAGTTCCCTCAAAGGGGGATGGATGGCTATGGTGAGATACGTGAGGCGACTCAGACTCCCAGTGCTTGCCGTTTGTGTGATCGCTTCCGCCGCGGCGCTCGCCGCCGGTGCCCCGTCTGCCTATGGGTTCGCAGAGGCGGCCGCACCCGAAGCTGAATCCTGCCCATGGACGCGCTCGGCTTCGCAACTGAAGGCTCGGGAGCGAAGGCTGGAACGACTAGAAGATGCCGTGAACCGCCAACTCTCTCGGGCCCGCAGCCAAGCGCGCCGCGGGCGGCGGGGAGCCCGCAGCGAGGTCAGCCGGCTTCGAACGAAGCGGACCCGACTCCGGGCGCAACAAAGCCACGTCCGCCTGCAGATCAACCGACGCCACGCCTCGAGCCCGCAGTGCGTCGACGCCGTGCCGCCAGTCGCCCCTTGACCAACCCCTGAGCAGCGCTCGTCACTGACCTTAACGGGCACTCAGTCCATTGAAACTCGGCGGGACCGTGCTCCGAGTCGACGTCGTTCCGTGTCACAGCCGACGGGGATGAGCTTCAGGCGGCACGGGCGATGCGGTCCAGTTTTTGGGGGAGCGGGCTTCGGTAGAGGCGGCGGGCGTCCTCGAGGGCTTCGGCCGTGCGGCCGGCCTGGCGCTGACGAAGTAGCCAGCTCGCGTAGCGTCGACCTTCTCGGTGGGCGACCCGGTAGCGATCCTCGTCCGCGAGCCGAACCTCTTCGAAGAGGCGAAGGAACAGCGCGCGACCGTCGAGGCTGGACCAGAGCACCAGGAACTTGTCGATCTCGGCCTGGAGTTCCAGCTCCAGGCGAGACATGGGCCGATGCTCGGTCCAGCGGGTGAAGTAGACGAAGTGAGAGACCCCCTCGATGGCGGCGCACAGGCCGTCGAGGTCGACTTCCCGAGAGACCAGCGCCGCTTCGGCGCTGGCCCGCACCTCGGGCGCCAGGTGAAGGCCCAGATCCACGACGCCGTCTTCGGCGTGGCGGACGAGCAGCGCCTCCCGACCGTGTTCGGGAGCCCGAACCCGAAAAGGGTCCACCGGAGGGCAGCCGTCGATTCGGTACAGGCTCTGCAACTCGACCTGCAGTATGGACTCGATGGAGGCCGTCATGCTTGGCCGCTGGACCAAACCAAGCCGAGCCCCTGGGCACCCAAGGCTCGATGGCCATCGACCGAAGCCGGGTCGTCGACGAGACGCTGTACGAGCAGCTCAGTGGCATCGACCCCGGGGAGGCCGAGCTGGCGGGCGACCTGGTTGAGAGCGTCCATAGAGGCCCGAAAGTAGCGAGCCAAGCTCTGAAGCAGCTGACCGAAGGCATCGTGGCGGGCGTGGCCAGCCGCGGTGGCGTAGGCCGCCGAACCCATCGATTCGTAGTAGCGCCGACCGACCAAGGCTCGAGGACGCTCCACGTGAGGCGCAAAAAGACCGCCCACCGCGAGGGCGACGTCCCCCATGCGGCGCCAGGTCTCGACACTGGGACGAGCCCTGGCTTCGGCGTAGAGCCAGGTCAGAGCCGGGGTGCCAGTCTCGGGTCGCTCGCTCCGGAAGATCTCGGGCGTCGCGCAATGGCAGCACAAGTTGACCAGGTAGGTCCGGGTCTCGTCGATCCCATCCGCGTCGACCGCCTGGAGGGCTTCGGTGAACAGATCTCGGAGTGCCGCACTCATCACATTCATGATTCGGCTGGCGCAGGCCAAAGTTCAACGCACCAAACCCAATCATTTCAGACACTTGACTCATCTCCAGTGCAACCACTGCGACCAGTTCCTCGGGGCCGAGAGCAAATCCACAGTCAGATCGCAGGCTTATGCAAGCCAACTAGCACTCGCTACCCGAGGGTGGCTGGGAAAAGCGGTGACCAAGAAAAATACAGTCAATGTGACTTGCGAGACAGCCAGCCTCGCAGTCGGAGCTTGCGGACCCGGGGACGCACTAGGGCATAGGCGAGGAGGAAGACGAGCACGACCATACCCACGAGAGCGCCAACGATGCCCACGATAGGGACACCGAACAGGGTACCTTCGAGACGGGCAAGCCCGATGAAGGCACCGATGATGAAGGCTCCGGCCAGAACGGCACCGGCCAGGGTGTTCGCGGAAGTGGCAATGACTTCCCGGAGCCGCTCGACTTCGCGGCCGCCCACGCTGACTCCCAATCGACCGCCCGCCAGGTCGGACATGATCTGACTGAGCTGGAGCGGCAGCTCATCCTGCAGTCCCTGAAGCTGAAGAAGGGCTCGGTACAGCCCGCCCTGAACGTTCTCGGGAGCGACGCGCTCCATGAGCAGCCGCTCGGCGAAGGGCCGGGCCACCGAGGCCACGTCGATGTCGGGGTCCAGACTCCGCACCACGCCTTCGATGGTCGCGCTGGCCCGGGCCAAGAGCGCATAGTCGGCGGGCAAACGAATCCCGTGGCCAAGCCCTAGGTCAACCAGCTTGGCCACCAGAACCCGACTGTCGACCTCAGATATCGAGCGGTCGAGGGCCTCTTCGAACAGCTCGGCCACGTCTCTTCGCAGGGCACCCAGATCGATGCGGTGCTCGGCTCGGCCCAGCCGCACGATGGTCCGGGCGACCGAATCGGGATCTCGCAGAGCCACGGCGAGGGCGAGGACGACCAGGGTCTCCTGCATCTGGGGGTTGAGCTGACCGATGAGGCCAAAGTCGAGGATCCCGTAGCGGTCCTCGCCGAGGTAGAGGAGGTTCCCAGCGTGGGGGTCGGCGTGAAAAACGCCGTCTACGAAGACCTCGGTGAAGGCCTCTTCGATCACGTGGCGGGCGATGCGGGCCTTGTCGGCTTCGGGCGGAAGTCGACTGAGTGGAACGCCATCCAGAAACTGAATGGTGAGCACGGAGGCGCTGCTCAGTTCGGGGTACAGCGCGGGCACGACGATCCGCTCTCGTTTCTCGTGGAGGGCGGCAAAGCGACGAACGTTCGCCGCTTCGTGGCGGAAGTTGAGCTCCTGGTCCATCGAGCGCTCGAAAGCCTCGACGAGGGCCACGGGATCGGCGAGACGAGACTCCTCGAAGACGGCGTCGAACACCCGAGCCAGCTTTTAAAGGATGTCGATGTCGGCCTGAATCGACTCCATGATCCCGGGACGACGTACCTTGACCACGACCTCGTCGCCCTCGTGGGTGGTGGCCCGATGAACCTGAGCGATGGAGGCGGTCGCCAAGGGCCCGGTCTCCACCGAGGCAAAGGCCTTCGGCCCCAGCTCCTCGCCCAAGGCCTGCTCGATGAGCGCAAAGTCGACGGGCTCGCAATGATCCTGGAGCAGCTTCAGCTCGGTCACGTAGTCGGGCGCGACCAGGTCGGCCCGAGAGGCCAAGACCTGGCCGAACTTGATGAAGGTTGGACCAAGCTCCTCCAACATGAGCCGGAAGCGTCGGGCACCCTCGGCCGGCGGTGGCGGCTGATCAGAATCGAAGTCCCGACTCCCGAGCTCCTGAGGGAAGCCGGGCGACTTCCGGGCGAAGCCCTCATAGCCGTACTTCCCGACGATTCGGGTCATCCGTCGGAGACGTTGAAGGTCCGAGAGCACCACCTACAGGTCTGAACGATCCGCCGCGGGCGCGCAATCCGGCGTCGCCACTGCCCTGGGTCATGCCTATCCTGCTCATCCCTAGGGCCACCTCTCTCGGAACGGTCAGGCCGAAACCCTGGACGCATCGCTCGGTCCCCTCGCCGCAAGTCGAGTTCGAGCGATTCGAACTTTGTCATCGGGGGCGGGGCGCCCGACGTGTATATCGGGCCGACGATGCGGGGACGACGCGGGCCGAATCGCTCTCGAGGGAAGGACGCCCCACCCTACGTCCACTCGCTGCAGACCAACTCCGCCGGCCTGCCAGTGCACGTCCTTCGCATGGACCACCTGCACACCGCCTCCCTAGGACTCTTCGTGCGGGTCGGGAGTCGTCACGAAGCCCCCGAGCTGAACGGCGTCAGCCACTTCCTGGAGCACGTCTTCTTTCGGGGCTGCGAGGCTTACCCATCCTCTCGCCTTCTCAACGGCGCCCTGGAAGACCTGGGCGGGAGCCTGGATGGCTTCACGGCGCGAGACTACACCGGATACCAAACCTCGGTCGTGCCCGAGGCGGTCGAAGAGGCCTTGGAGGTGCTCGGTCAGATGATCCGTCGACCTCGCATGAAGGGCCTCGACGTCGAGCGTAGGGTGGTGAGGGAGGAAATGCTGGAGGCCTTGGACGAGCGAGGCCGCCGGATCGAGCTCGACGCCCTGGCCCATGCCCAGCACTTCCCCGGACACAGCCTGGGACAGCCCATCGAAGGAACGCGAAGAAACCTACCCCGCTTCGACGTCGACGCCCTGAACGAGCACCGGCGCCGCTTCTACGGCGCGCGCAACGCCGTCCTGGTCGTGGCGGGTCCGGTGCACCCCGCCCGAATCCAGCGTCGCGCCGAGGCCAGCTTCGACATTCCCGCCGGCCGCAAGCGGGGGGACGGCCCTCGACCGCCCAGTCCGAGCCACGCGTTTCGCTTCGTCCGGCACCGGGGACCTCAGACCCGGATTCGCTTCAGCTTTCGAGCCTTCCCCGAGCGGCACCGAGACTTTGCCGCCCTGGTTTGGCTTCGCCGATGGTTCGACGGGGGGCTTTCGGCCCGGCTCCAGGTGGAACTCGTCGACCGCCTGGGTCTGGCCTATGAAGTGGCGGCCGGGATCGACAGCTACTCCGACGCCGGGGTGTTCGACTTCGAGCTCACGGTCGCCAACGAGAAGCTGCCCCTCGCGGTCCGAGAGCTAGGTCATCTCATCGATGACGTGCGCCGGCGTCACTTCGGATCCGAGGAAGTGGAAGCCATCAAACGACGAGCGCGGAGCAGCTTCGGGGGGATGCTCGATGCGCCCCAAGACCTCGCCCACTGGTACGGCGTCGGTGCGCTCTTCGGGGCGCTCGAGGGACCAGAAGAACGGCTGGCCCGGGTCCTGGCCTTGGACGGCGAGGACATCCGGCGCACGGCGAAGAAGGTCTTCCGACGCGAAAGGCTGTCGGTCACCGCCGTCGGCGGGGCCGCCCCGGGCGACGTGGCGAGGGCCCGGCGGGCGGTTTCGAACTTCGACCTTCCCTGAGTCGTTCTCGCCAGCGAAGCAGGTCCCGAGGAAGGGGCGAGGACCACTCCTCTCGGTCTCCGCTGCCTGGCGCGTCAAAACTCAGGAGCGCGGCGTGCAGGAAGATTCGATCCATCTGACGGCTCGATTCACCGGTGTACTTCTGCTCCCCCTGGAGCGGATGCCCTGCCAGTGCGAGCTGAACCCGAATCTGGTTCTTGACCCCGGTCTCGAGGACGACCTCCAGCAGGGCGCTGTCAGCGTGGCCTTCCACCACGAACCAGTGCAAGACCGCCTGCTTTCCCTTGCCGGGCGGCACGGCATACATTCGGTAGTTCCCTGTGTTTTGGGCTAGGTGATGCTCGAGGCGGCCTTGTTCCGCAGCCGGTCGCCCGTGGACCGCGGCCAGATAGCGCCGCTCGGCCGTGCGCGCCCGGAACTGACGCCGGAGCTGCTCCGCCGCCGCCTTGTCTCGGGCGAAGACCATGAGTCCCGAGACGTCGCGGTCCAGACGATGTACCGAGTGAACGAAGCCCCATTCTGCCCCTAAGAGATCGAGCAGGCACGGATCCGGCGCACCCTGCGCGCGCTGCACCAAGAGCCCGGGGCCCTTGTCCACCACCAGATGGCGTTCACCGTCGTGGATCACGCGGTATCCGGACTCGTTACCGCGATAGGGGCGAATGCGTGTCCTCTTCGCCACGGCTTGGCTTGTCCCACGGAACGCTTTCAGGGACGAGGAATCATGAAGCCGGACCTTCCACTGGTCGTGACCGGGGCCGGACTCTCGGGCTGCATCGGCCGCTGGTTTGCCGACGCCTGGCCGGGTCGGGCTCGCTTCGTCGGGCCGGCGCTGTTCTTGGACCGGGACCCGGACCGAGAGAAGCAACAACTGCTCGTTCTGAGCCAGAGCTTGAGCCCCCACGCTCGTCTGGCCATCCGATCCGGCCCCGGCTACGCCCATTGCGTCGTCTGCGGATCCACCGACCCGAGGCCCATCTTGGCCGAAGCTGAATGGATCCAAACCCGAGCCACCCGGGAGGGCGGATTGCGAATCGAAGGCCCTCTGGCCCAAATCGAGGCACTGCAGGCGCTCTTGTCGAACGCTGACGAAGGCGCCGCAGCCGAGAGTGGCTCCGCTCGGCCCCCCGTCGCTCTGCTCCACGACGGCCGGCCATGGGCCCGCCTCTTCGCCGAACTGACGGCGTGGACCCTTCTCGAACTTCTGGGCGCGGGCGCCGCCCGGTCCTTCGAGGCCCTGAACTTCGCCCACGGTGGCCTTCAAGCCCTTCCCCGGGACCGGCAAGGTGAGCTCTGGCTCTTCGGACGCTTCGCCGCCCCCCTTCGAGAGATCCTGAACGAAGCGGTCTCACCCCATCGCCTCCGCATGGTGGGGCTCGGCGCGGACGCTTGGCGGACGATCGTCCGCCCTATGCAGGTATGGCCCCAAAGGGCGCCCTTCGCGCCCGATGGACCTCTTTATGGCCTCGAGGGCCCCATCGAGGTCGCGTGATCGCCTTCGGCTTTGCTCTCCTGAATCAGCGTGTTAGCCCGGGCCTGTGCTGAAGTACCGGGCAGATATCCGGACCCTGATGGTGATGGCGACCTTTTTTGCCCTCATCGCGGCCGCCTGGCAGCTGCCTTGGGGCTGGTCCCAGCTTATGGCGACCTTCGTCATCGCGCAGCTGTCCTTCGTGTGCGCCGTCATCACCCACAACACGATCCACTGCCCGATGTTCAAGAGCCGCTGGCTCAACAAGCTGACCCAGATCGTGTTGACCCTGACCTACGGCCACCCGGTGAGCTCCTTCGTCCCCGGCCACAACTTGGCCCATCACCACGCTCCCCAATCGGCCCGGGACGTGATGCGAACGACAAAGCTTCGGTTTCGGTGGAACCTCCTCAATCAGCTGTTCCACCCCCTGGTCGTGAGCGGATCCATCATGAAGGGCGAGTGGGAGTACTGCTCGCGCATGCGAACGGAACGGCCGCGCTGGTTCAGACAGTTGATGATCGAGACCGTAGCCCTCGTCGCCTTCGTGGTGGCCCTGGGGATCCTGGACTTCTGGAAGCTGCTTCTCTTCGTCATCATCCCCTATCAGTTCGCGGCCTGGGGGATCATCGGCATCAACTTCTTCCAGCACGACGGCTGCGATGAACACCATCCCCACAACCACAGCCGCAACTTCACCGGTCACCTGACCAATTGGTGGCTGTTCAACAATGGCTTTCACGCCATTCACCACATGCACCCAAGCATGCACTGGAGCCTCCTCCGAAAAGCCCATGAGCTTGAGGTGGCCCCCTTCAACCACCCGAACCTCGACCAGGCCTCCCTCTTCGGTTACGGGCTCCGGGCGCTGGTCTGGCCGGGTAGGCGCCTGCGCTACGACGGAACGCCC
Organism: Myxococcota bacterium; assembly: GCA_039024635.1. Taxonomy (GTDB): domain Bacteria; phylum Myxococcota; class Kuafuiibacteriia; order Kuafuiibacteriales; family Kuafuiibacteriaceae; genus Kuafuiihalomonas. The sequence continues at coordinate 96,669 of JBCCQA010000002.1, forward strand.
CTCATCCTCCCCGACCCCATCCCGGACGAGTCCTGGGTGCCCGTTCGAGGTGAGACCCCGGTCACGCTGGCCCACGGCGCAGAAGAGGACGAGAGCGAGAGCGAGGCCTCTTTGGGCCGCGCCCGAGCCTGACCCGATGCTCCGAGAGGGGGGCCAGGTCTCCTAACAAGCTCATACTCCGGGGCAGGCGACCGATTCTGGGGAGGCCATGTCCTCTTCGACTCCGGGCGAGCGGGCCGAACGCGCCCAAGCCCTGGCCCGAGAACTCAACCAGCAGATTCAGCTCGCCGTCGCCCGATTCGAGCTGCTCCTCAAGTCCACTCGGGACGGACTATGGGATGTGGCCTTCGAGCACGCCGATCCCTTGTCAGCCGACAACCTGTGCTGGTTCTCCGACAGCTTTCGTCGCCATCTCGGACTCGACGAAGCAGCCTCTCGTTCCGGAGCCTGGCTGGAGCTCATCCACGAGGAGGACCGCCCCCTCTTCGAAGAGGCCTTTCGAAGCCACGTCCTCGATTCGGGCGCCGAGGCCTTCGACCTGCGCTTTCGAATGACTACCCCGGATGGGCTCCGGTCCTTTCACGGGACAGGCGCCACCTTGCGCTCCGACGAGGGTCGGCCCATCCGCTTCGCAGGTCTTCTTCGGGATGTGACCAAGGAGCAAGACATGCTGGCCGCCATCGACAGCGTGATGGGTCGGCTGCACGAATCGACGGGACGCATCCAAGCCGGAAGCCAGGAGCTCAAGGCGGCCAGCGACCAGACGGCCGAAGACGCCAGACTCGCCTCCGAGTCGGCATCGACTGTCCATGAGAGCGTTCACCAGATGAGTACTAGCACGGCAGATCTGGAAAGCGTTGTGCGAGAGATCGCCGAGAACGCAAGCCGCGCCAGCGCGGTGGCGAGCCGAGGGGTGAGTCAGGTTCAGCGAGCCAACAGCACCATGCAGACCCTGGACGTCAGCAGCCAGGAGATCGGCAACGTGACGAAGCTGATCATCTCCATCGCCGAGCAGACGAACTTGCTCGCCCTCAACGCCACCATCGAAGCGGCGCGGGCCGGTGAGGCTGGAAAGGGCTTTGCCGTTGTCGCCAATGAGGTCAAGGAGCTGGCCAAAGAGACGGCGCGGGCCACCGAGAGCATCAGCGAGAAGATCGACGCCATTCAAAAGAGCACCGCTTCGAGTATGGAGGCGACCACCGAGATAACCTCCATCATCAACGACATCAACGACATGCAGACGAGCATCGCGGGCGCAGTGGAAGAGCAGCACGCCACGATCCGAGAGGTGGCTCGCTTCTCCCGCAGCGCCGAGTCCGAGGCCGAGCGCATCGCCAGCAGCTTGGAAAACCTGAAGGACGGCGCACAGAAGGTGGGCCGCATCGGTCGGGAGAACGGAGAGAGCGCGGCGTCTCTCACCGAGCTATCTCAGCGCTTGTCTTCCATCCTATCCTGAGACCGCCCCAGAGTACCGGACTGCCTGGAGCGGCGGAACTTGCTAGAAGGGCTTCGTGCCGCGACCCAACTGGTTCGACCGAGACAATGAGAGCTACGCTCGCTATCGGCCGAGCTACCCAGACGAGCTGCTCCAGGCGCTGTGCGCCCAGGCCCCGCGCAGCGACGTAGCCGTGGACGTGGGCTGCGGGACCGGCCAGTTGAGCTTGGCGCTCGCATCCCGCTTCGATGAGGTCTACGCCCTCGACCCCAGTCGCAGTCAGCTCCAGCACGCGCCCGAGCATCCTCGAATCGACTACCGGGAGGCATCCGCGGAATCGATGCCCCTGGACGACGGCACGGCCGCTTTGATGACCGCGGCCCAGGCCGTTCACTGGTTCGAGCTCGACCGCTTCTGCGCTGAAGCTCGGCGCGTTCTTTCGCCGGACGGCGTACTGGCCCTCATCGCCTACGGTGCCTGCCGACTGGAGGACCGGATCCATCCCCTCTTCGAGTCCTTTTACTTGGAGACGCTCGGACCCTACTGGTCGCCGGAGAGGGCGCTGGTGGACGAAGGCTACCAAAGCCTTCAGCTACCGTTCGCTGAGCTGCCGAGTCTTGACCTCGAGATCCGGGCCGCCTGGGCTCAGGACCAAATCATCGGCTACGTCGGCACCTGGTCCGCCGTTCGAAGAGCTCGAGCATCGGGGTCTGGCGACCTGCTCGATCGCTTCGCCAAGACCTTCGCCCAAGCCTTGGGCGATCCCGAGCGTCGCGTGGACATCGCGTGGCCCGTTTACGTCCGTCTCTTTCGCATGTCCCACTAGGGTTGTACGCGAAGACGGCGGCGACCGAGCCCGACGCCCATTCCTGGGAGTCAGCTCTCGGCGGTCAGGATAGCGGTCGACAACAGATCCAAGGCCTCGACCGACTCCACCGCGGCATCCAGGTAGGGAAGGGCCACCGCACCTTCGCCCCCTTCGGCTCGGCTCTCGTCCTCCAGCGCGCTGCGGAGGCTGCGATGGGCCTCCAGCTTCTCGGACTCGGTCAAAGCGAGGGGGATGAGCTTCTCCAGCGCCGCCACCAGAACCGCATCTTGGTGGCCGTCCTGTCGATCCTTGGGCGCATCCACCGGGTCTTGGGACGCGTAGCTTCGATTCAGGATAAAGCCCTCGTTTCGAAGACCGAGCTCGCCGATGCGATGCTGAAAATAGCGGGCCTCCTCCAAAGCCGCCTCGTCGGGGCTGGTCACCACGAGGAAGGCTGCTTGATCCGACTGGAGTAGCTCCCGCACGCCGCTGGCGTGAACGCGCATTCGATTGAAGAGCTTGCCGAAGGCGCCCAAGAACTGGCGGAGCTCGAGGGCGAAGGACTCGCCGAAGGTCTTGGCCAGGGCCGTGGACACGACTTTGGACGCGGCGCGGATCATGGCCCCGGCTCGCTCGGCGGTCTCGGGCGCGAAGATGGCCAGGGTGCGCTCGTCGAGGAAGCGGGCCAGGCGGCGGGGCGCATCCAGAAAGTCCAGGGCGTTTCGGGAGGGTGGGGTATCGAGGACGATGAGATCGTAGCGCCCCTCTTCTTGAAAGGCGTAGAGGGCCTCGGCTGCCGTATACTCCTGCAGACCCGTCATGACCTCGGAGAGCGCTTGGTAGAGCCTGGTCTCACGGATGGCCTGGGCGTCTTCGGGACTGGGCGCGAAGCGATCGACGACCGACTCTAGCACCACTCTAGGATCCAGCATCCAGGCCGACAGCAAGCCGTTGGGCGGCAGGTGAACACCCGCGTCGAGGAGCCGCTCCTCGGGGATGTCGAAAGGCGCTTTCCCCGTCGGTGGGATGCCCAAGGCCTGGGCCAAGCGACGGGCGGGATCGATGGTGAGGACCAGAGCCCGACGTCCGGAGCGAGCCGCTGCCAGGGCCAGAGCGGCTGAGGTCGTCGTCTTGCCAACGCCTCCCGCTCCGCACACGACGATGACGCGGCGCTCTCGTACGTGGCGGGCAAGCTTCAACGGGGGCCTCCCAGCTCTCGAATGACGCCCTCGAGGACGGCCTGATCGTCACCGCCGATCTCCGGCAGGTGCAGTTGCGGGGTCCCGTTGGGCGCCTCGTTCAGAAAACGCTGCCTCGCCGTCCGCGCCCGATCCAGCCTGCGGAACTCCCGGGAGCCCATGAGTCGGCGCTCGCCCTGGGCCAGGTGCAGGTCCAGGGCATCCCGCTCCGCGTCTGTGAAGGGGTCAAGGGGAAGTCGATTGAGGATCAGGCCCCCCACCCGAATACCGAGCTTCTCCAGGCCCCGATGAAGCTCCACCGTCTCCGAGACGGGCATGGCCTCGGGCAGCGAGGCGAGGACGGCGTGACTCCGCTGAGGATCAGTCATGGTGTCGAGACCCTCCCGAATGGCGTTGCCAATGAGTCCGCCCGGTACGACCTTGAGAACGGTTCGAGGCAGCGAAGCAAGGCCCAAGGCATGGCCCGTGGCAGGGAGATCGATGATCACGTGGTCATAGGTGTCCCGCCGCAGGAGCTCGACCAGCTGAAAGAGGGTCCCGACCTCAGGAAAAGCGGGGGCGGCCATGAGAAAGCGCTTGAGCGCTGCGCTCCGCATCGCCGCGTCTACCAGCACCCGAACGCGCAGGGCGGCCTGCAGAAACTGCCTATGACCGGCCGAAGGCACGAGGCGAACGCCGTCGATGTTGAGCCCGAGGGAGACGGGCTCGGTCCCTCGGAGCTCGGATCGACCGAGCCGCTGCATCAGGGGGGAGCCGGTCGATGCATCGTTCGAAACTTCTGCCGCCAGCACGCGTCGCCCGGCCTCCGCGGCCCGGCGAACCAGCGCAGCCGTGATAGTTGTTTTCCCTACGCCTCCCTTGCCGGTGACCATGACCAGCTTCCGGTCCCAGAGGGGCTCCACGGGTGCACGGATCGCACGCCAGCCCCTTCGAATCCATGCTCGCTGTACATTTCTGCCGGCCGGGGCGATGACGCGGAATGCCCGCCCGGGCTAGACCTCTGGACGTCCTCTACGAGGACGACGACTTCCTCGCCATTCTGAAGCCGGCAGGGATTCCCGTGCATGGCGGGGCGAAGACCAAGGTCGCCACCGTTCTCGCCCGGCTCCCGAACGGCCTTCGGCCCGTGCATCGCCTCGACGCCCCCACCAGCGGCGTCCTGCTCCTGGCCAAGAGCCGCTCGGCGGCGGCCTGGGCAGGTGAAGCTTGGCACAAGAGCACCAAGACCTATGAGGCCCTCGTGGTCGGCTATTGGACTGGCCCCACGACCATCGACAGCCCATTGGACGACGGTGAGGGCCGGAGCCTGGGCGCGCGGACCGAGGTCCAGTGCCTTCAGCAGGCCGAAGGGGCCAGCCATTTGGAGCTGCGCCTCGACACCGGCCGCTTTCATCAGATCCGACGTCACCTAAGTGCCGTGGGCCACCCGGTATGGATGGACGACAAGCACGGGGATTTCGGGGCCAACCGCCAATTCAGAATGAAGTGTCGAAGCGAAGGGCGCCCCACACCCAAACACCTGTTGCTCCACGCGCGGCGCCTGGACTGGTGGAGGCCCACCATCGAGGCCCCCACCCCGACTCGCTGGATTTCGTGGGCCCGTTCATTGGGGCTCGATCTAGGCGCAAGGGAGCACTAGCCTCAGGCCGTGCCTTTGTCACGACGCCTCCTAGGCGTATTGGTCGACGCGGCCCTTCTGGGCGCGGTGGCCGCTCTCTGTATTTGGGGGGGCGTGTTCGGCCAGGCCGCGGCCGGCACCGATTGGCTGGAACCGGATGAATGGCTGCCCCTCATCCAAGGCGGGGGCCTCATCACCGTATTGATCGGGACGGTCGCCCTCTCCACCCTGCTCCACGGGCTGTGCCACGGCCTGACAGGAAGCAGCCCCGGAAAGATGCTGCTCGGGGCGACCGTGCTCCATGCCGGCGCCCCCGCGACGCCGAAGCGACTGGCCGCGCGCAGCGCCCTCGCGGGCTTGGGTGCGCTTCTCTTCTTCGTCGGCCCCGCATGGATTCTCCTCACCCCTCGTCAACGTGCCCTGCACGATCTGCTGACTCGGACCCAGGTCGGACCTTCGGAATGAGCCTCTGCCCTCGTCCGTTCTGGAGCCCGTGATCCGCGCTTGGGTCATCCCGCTCCTGCTCCTCCCTTCGGTGCAGGCCCTCGCCGAAGATGCCCTGGTCTTCCGGGCCTCGACCGCTCGAGACGTCCTGGACGAGCTTCGCCGGGTCCATCCCCTCGTTCGCGCCCGGGTACCGCGGATCCTGGCCGACACAACGCCGCCTCCGGGACTCGAGGCCGACGCCCCGGCCGAGCTGCGCTTGATTCAGAGCGGCGTCATCCTCGTGGGGCTGCACGTGGCCGACCGAGAGGCAGTGGATGAATGGCTCAGTTCTCAGCTCGAGGAACCTGAAGCGGGCATCCATTTAGTTTGGGCCCACGCGCCCGAGGCCCTGTGTGCCCGTCGAGAGGCCCACCTGTGGTGCCAAATCGGCGTAGGCGAAGAGGGCGTCCGACCTCTCCGCAAAGCCACAGAGGCCGAGCCCAGTCCCCCTCCGGAGGGGCGCTGGGCCCTTCGCGCCCACGCATCCCGACTGACGCGGTGGCTTCTGCGATGGGAGCTGGCCCGGGCCCAGCGGGCCATGCACTTCGAATCCCCCGAAGGCCGGCGGGCTCGGCGACGAGCCGCGGCACGGCGGGCCCAGGCAAGGGGCGAGCTTCTCCGCGATGTGCAAGACATCCTGCTGATTCGAGACGAAGGAGAACTGCGCCTTGAGCTGAACCTGAGTCCGAGCGCGGCAGGCCGGCTCGACGAGGCGACGGTTCCGATCGATCCGAGGATTGCCGGCTGGACGATGGGGCCTGCACTGCTGAGCGGCTTCAGCCGTCTCGGCAGCAGCCTGGTCGCCGGCTGGACGAAACCACTGGGTTTGGGGGACGGGCCATCGATCCGGATCGACGGCGGCTACGCCCTCGCGGCCTTCGGCGTCGACCCCTACCACAGGCCCGAGGCCGAGCTCGGGGTCGCCCATCGAATGGGGGCCATGCTCTCGAGCGCACTCGCCGCGCCCAGCGCATCCTCAAGCACCACGACCGTCCATTTGAAACGCGACGTGGCCGGAACCCCATTGGAGCTCTTGGACCGTGACGGGGTTATGGTCATGGGCTATGGCCACGGCGCTGGCGCAGCCGCCGTCCGTCGCCTGGAGAACTGCAGTCCGCTCATCGTGCCCGACGAGCTGCTCGTTCACGCGCGTATCGACCTGCACGCTATCAAGGCCGCACTAAACGCCATCCCCGAACCAGCGATGGCGCGACCGGAGCTCGGGTGGCTGCAGAGCGTGCAAGCCATGGCCCAGGCATGGCCGCGAGAGCTGCGAAGCCTCGAGCTGGAGCTTCGGCGAGCGGAAACACAGCGCATCCAGCTGAGCCTCCAGGCCGTGCCTTGATCTTGTCTTCATTGGAGCTCAGCGGGTTTCTTGCCACACCGCAGCGCCGACCAAGCCGACGGTGAGGGCGCCTGCGAGCACCCAGGTCCACGGGGGTGGACCGACGGAGATCTGCTCCGGCGGAGGCGGCACAGAAGGGAGGGTGGGCGCCACTTGGACCCGGGGAGGCAACGACGGGGGGGCTACCTGTCGGCGCCACAGAGCACCTCCTGGAACGAGCTCCGAACCCAGCTCGACGAAGAGCCGGCCCTCCGTCGGCCATCCCAGGGGCAGCGCCACCGAACGACGACCGTCTCGAATCGGAACGACGGCCAGAGCCTGCGCCGGACCGCCCTGCGCTTCGTGCACGACCTCCACTCGGTTCAGAAGGCCGGAGGGGTCGTCCACCTGCACCAAGAGGCGCTGGGTGGCCAGGTCGACGAAGGTCTCGACGCGGAGAGGACGCTCCTGAGCCTTGCGACGAAGGCGAGGGGCCAAGTCCGGCCCGAAGAGCTCTACCAGTCCCAGGCCCGCCGCCAAGCCCTCCCAGGCCCCCTCTCGAGCGGGGTGAACCGCCCGAGCGGCCCGGATCCGCGCCGGCGCATCTTCGGTTGGTGTGGCGAGAAGGGCGAGAAGCACGGGCCCGAGCACGGCGGTATTCTGGCATCCGAGGCCGAGATTCGGTAGCGGGTGGATGGAGCTGGGGAATGTCGGATCGCCTATGCGAAATGCTGGTCCAACAGGAAGAGATCAGCCGGGAAGAGGCTAACGCGGCCGAGGCCCGTCAGGTCCAGATGGGTGGGGCCTTGGACAGTGCTCTTCTCGAGCATGGCGTCGACCCGGGCCGCCTTCGGATGGCCATGGCCCAGGCCTATGAAACGCGCTTTGCCACCCCCGAGGATCTGGCAACGACGGCCGAGCCCAGGGCACTCCGCGCCTTTCCGGAGCAGTGGGCACGACGCCACCAACTCGTGCCTCTTCGGCTCGATGACGGCGGACGCGTCCTGACCCTGCTCTCGCCCGCCCCGGCGGACCTCGCCCTGCTACTCCGATTGGGAGAGCTGCTGGACCTTCAGCTCGAGCCGCGCATCGCCCTCGAGTTGGACGCGCAGAGGGCTCTGTCCAGGATCTACGAGCTGCCCTTGGCGCCACGCTTCGCCGCCCTTCGGCCTGGGGCTCGGGCAATGGAGGTCCTGCCCTTTCGAGAGGCCAAGGAACGTCTGGAGGTCGCCGATTCGAGAGACGAGGTCGCGAGAGCGCTTCTGGGCTATTCGGGAAGCCACATTGCCTACGCCGCGCTGGTGGTCGTTCAAGCCGGACGAATCCGGGGCTGGATGCAGTCCGGACCCCAGCTGGAAGTCCTGAAGCTGGACGTTCCCGTGGACCGACTCCCTGGCCCCGCTCGGGTCCTGGAGTCTTCTTCTCTGTACATTGGCCCTGGGGACGAGGCCTTGGCTCGTGAGCTCGGACGGGAACCAAGCCCGCATATGGTTTTGGCGCCCCTGCGGATCCGGGACCGGACAGTGGCGCTGCTGTACGGGGACGATGGTCTGGAGCCGGTGCCCCCCTCTTTTGCCGAGGACCTCGGCCTGTTGATGAACAAGGCCCAGCAAAGCCTGGAAGCCCTGCTGCTGCGTCGAAAGGCCGAGACCCTCTCTCAGCTCGAAGCCGCCGCGCCTGCTCCAGAGGAAGATGATACGGACCTCGGCGCCCTTCCCATTCCCGAGGCGGTACTTGAGCCTGAGCCTACCGAAGCGGTGCCCCCCCATGCGCCGGAACCTCAGCCCGAAGCTGCGGCGGAGAGCATAGCCATCGACGGGGAACCCGAAGCACTGACCCAGAACGAGGTCGAGCTCGACGAGTCGGAAGACTTCGATCTTCCCATCGAAGAGCCCGCTTTTGGCGAATCCGCTCAGGCGGAGCTACCGGACGAACCGATCTACACGGAAGACGAGGACGACTGGGAGCCGGTCGCCGTTGCCCGAGCCAACCACGCCCAGGGCTATGAACTCGTCGCGCCCCACGTGGTGGAAGCAGCCAAGTCGCCGGAGCCCATGCCCATCGCCACGGCGCCCCGGAGCTCGCGAGACCTTCCGAGCTTTCTGGCGACGACCCCCGCAGCTGACCAGGAAACATCGGCGCCCCAGGCGCCTCTGGAGATCGTCGAAGAGCCGAGCCCGGAAGAGATCACTTGGCCCGAGGACGCGAGCGGACCCAACTTTGGCTCGGCCGAAGACTGGGCACCGAGTCCCTCTCCAGAATGGAGCGACGTTGGTGAGGGTCTCGATGACCCCGCCGAGAGTCAGCCGGTGCTTCTTACGGAACGTGTAGACGAGCCTTCGATCGACCTCGGCGAGGACGATGGCTCAGACTGGGTCGAACAGCTGGGAAGCGGCGTCCGGGCCCAGGTACGCGAGGCCAGGGAGGTTCTGCTGGAACGTGGTCCGGCCGTGCTGCCTCGACTCATGGCCGCTTTTCCCGGTCGGCTGGAGGTCGATCCTCTCGGCCGGGCAGAGCTCCCCAGCTTCGAAGCTTGCGGACCCTTGCTGGAGCTCGTGGCGCGATTCGGACGAGAGTCCCACCCCCACGTGGCCCAGAAACTCGAGGCCGATGATGCAGCCCATCGATTCTTCGCCGCGTACTTTTACTCCAGCGTGTTCGTCCCCGAAGTCATCCCTCGCTTGATCCAGCGCCTCCACGACGGAGAGCCGCGGGTGTGCATGGTGGCAGCCCGAACCCTATTCGGATATCGGGACCATCCCGACTTCTCCCTGCTCCTAGAGCACCTTCACGGTCGGATGGCCTCCGAATCGCCGGCGGCGCGACGCCATGCGTCCTACCTGGTCGGGTTGTTCCGTGACGTCACCGCCATCCCGATTCTGATCCGGCTCATCGAACAAAAGGACAGAGCGGTGAGCGACGTCGCCGTCGATGCCCTGGCCGAGATCACCAAGCAGAACTTTGGGCCTGCGCCCAAGCGATGGCGGACCTGGTTCGAACGCCACGGCGAGCGTTCACGGATAGAGTGGCTCATCGAGGGCCTGTCCGCCCGAGAGTCAGCCCTTCGAAGAAGCGCCAGCGACGAGCTCCGTGCCGTGACGGGAGAGGACTTTGGCTTCGATCCCGAGGCACCGCGCCGTAGGCGAGAAGAAGTCAAAGCGCGCTGGAGCGAATGGTGGACGCGTCAACCCGACTACCAATCGTCGTCAGTCGACTCCCCATAGCCGGGCTCTTCGTCCTCGTCGTCGTCGTCGTCGGTCGAGGGCAACTCGTCTTCGAGCCCAAGCTGATGGCGCTCGAAGTCTATCTCAGGCGTCTCCTCGTCCTCGTCTTCGTCCTCCTCCTCGCTCCCTGCATTTTCGGGCTCGGGGCCAGGACGACTGACGACCCCGAGGTCTTCAGCTGCCGCATCCCCATCGTCGTCCATGTCTTCAGGCTCGGGCTCAAGCTCGTCGTCGTCGATGCTGGGGACTCGATAATCCGCGTCGCCGGGCATCGGCACCGGCGACGCGGCCTGGCGCTCGGACGACCCGTTCTCTGAATCGGCGCTGGCTGGGCCCTCCTCCTCCGCCTCGTCGTCATCGCCTCCGAGGACCGAAGCCAGGTCGGCGCCCACCTGCAGGTCTTCATCCCCCCCATCGGACGCCTCTTCGTCTTCGTCTTCATCCGACGGCACGCCGACCCCGAGCCCGCTCAGCTTGAGCGCCTGAAGAAGCTGGGCCGCCTCACTGTCGCTGAGCTCGGGGGCCTCTTCGACCTCGCCTTCGAGGTCCTGTGTCGGAGGCGGTTCTTCCGCTGGCTCGGATTCTCCCCATGTCTCGGGCCGAGCTGTGGCTTCCTCGACCGGCTGGAGGTCTTCCGCCGAGCTCGTGGGGTCTTCATCCTCGGCGACCTCGGCTGGAGTTCCGTCGTCTGGAAGGTCGGCCGCGATGGGGGCTACAGCTTCCTTGGGTTCTCCGAGGGCTGGGCGGCTGGGTTCGGTCGCGGATCGCTTGGGCTTCCGTCCCAAGCGCTCGGGTCGAGCCCTTCGGGGGTCAGCATCGGGCGCATGTCGATGCGGGTCTCTTTCCGGTCCGGCGGCACTCCTGAGCTCTTTACGAGGGGCCTCGGGCTCGGAGGAAGGCGCTTCCGGCGGCGCCACCGGCCCGACCGCACTCTCCGGGGCGGGCGCCTCTCTGACGGGTGCCTTCTTCTTCGTCGCCGGCGACTTCTTGGCGACCGCCTTCTTCCTCGCGGGCGACTTCTTGGCGACCGCTTGCTTCTTCGCCGGTGACTTCTTGGCGACCGCCTTCTTCCTCGCAGGCGACTTCTTGGCGACCGCTTTCTTCTTCGCCGGTGACTTCTTGGCGACCGCCTTCTTCCTCGCAGGCGATTTCTTGGCGACCGCTTTCTTCTTCGCCGGCGACTTCTTGGCGACCGCCTTCTTCGCAGGCGACTTCTTGGCGACCGCTTTCTTCTTCGCAGGCGACTTCTTGGCGACCGCCTTCTTCGCAGGCGACTTCTTGGCGACTGCCTTCTTCTTAGCAGGCGCTTTCTTGGCGACTGCCTTCTTCTTCGCCAGCGACTTCTTGGCGACCGCTTTCTTCTTCGCAGGCGACTTCTTGGCGACTGCCTTCTTCTTCGCCAGCGACTTCTTGGCGACCGCCTTCTTCTTAGCAGGCGCTTTCTTGGCGACCGCCTTCTTCCTCGCAGGCGACTTCTTGGCAGGGACCTTCTTGTTCCGAACTGCGGCCTTTTTCTTGGACCCCTTCTTCTTCACCGTGTCCGCCCCCTGCCTGGCATGGGCTCTCGCTAGACCTCGGTCACACCCAAGTCAAACCGAGGAAGAAGGTGCTAGCCTCTCCCGGTGCGTGCTCTGTTCTTCGTCGCGCTCATGGCGCTGTCGACCTCGGCCCATGCGACGACCCTTCGCTTCGCTTCCCTTGCCCCTAGTCATAGCGCTTGGGGCAAGTTGCTCGACCAGATGGCTCGTGTCATCGAGCGCAAGACCGAGGGAAGAGTGGTCCTCAAGATGTACCTCGACGGCAAGCTTGGCGACGAAGCCACCGTCATCAAGAAGCTCGGTCGAGGCCTGGATGGCGCGTTCCTCACCGGCCAAGGCCTGGGACTTGTCCATCCGCCCGTGCGTGTGCTGGAGCTGCCCTTCCTGATCGGCTCCTTGGAGGACGCGGACCGCGCGCGGGCCGCCATCTGGGATGAGCTCGTCGAAGGTGTCGCGAGCCAGACCCCGTACGTTCTCCTCGGCCCAGGAGAGACCGGCATGGTCCGGCTGTTCAGCAAGTCCAGAATCGACGGCCTCCCTGCCCTGCGAGAGGCCCGGGTCTGGGTTTGGGAGGGCGACTTGATCGCCGCCCGAACGCTGCAGATTTTTGAAATCTCCCCCCGGCCCCTCGACATCCTGAGCGTCGTCCAACAGCTCAAGACGGGAGGGGTCGACACGGTCTACAACTCGGCCGCAGGGGCGGTGGCCCTGGGCTGGACGGGTGATCTGAAAACCGTGACCGAGCGACCCTTGGCCTATGCATCCGGAGGCTCCCTGATGACCTCTCGGAGTTTTCTCCGACTCAGCCTCGAGGACCAAGCGGTGCTCCGAGAAGTTGCGGAGGCCTTCGGCCAGCAGATCATTGAACGGATTAGAAGCGACAACGCTGAAACCCTGGCCCGATTGACCGGCCCTGGGGGTGGACTGGAGGGGGTGAGCATCCCCAAAGCGCGATACGATGAGCTGGCGGCCGTGGCGCGAACCCACTGGAGCGAGCTCGCTCGTCAACTGAAGGCCGAGGCGCTCCTCGCCAAGGTGCAAGGCGCACTGGAGTGAAGCGCGGATTCGTCCTGCTCGCGCTGATGCCCGGCTGTGGTCTGGTCCACGGAGCGACCAAGACCGGTATTCGGCCCATATTGGACCAAGGGATTGAGGCCTTCGCCGGTGAGCCTGACCCAGAGCTCGCCCAGGTCGCCCTGGCCGGACAGCTCAAGCTGGTGGACGCCGTGCAGCAGCGCTTTCCCGATGACTCCGGGCTCAAGGTCCGGGCCGCCATGGCGCGGGCGACCTACGCGTTCGGATTTCTTCAGGACGAGTGGCAGGCCGTTCGATGGAGTCAGCCCGAGCGGACCGCCCGCATCGCTGAACTCGAGCGGAGCATGAAGGACCACTTCGCCCTCAGCCGAAGCTTGGCACGCCAGGCCTTGGGTCGGGACTGGTCCCTCTCTGTGGGCGACGAAGAGACCGCAGAGCTCGAAACCCTTCGTCAGGCATTGGAAGGGCTCTCCAACGACCAAGCCGAAGCCTTGTTTTGGCTCGCCTTCGCTTGGGCCGGCTCGGTTCAAATCGCCGGTGACGCCGCCTCCGCCACTCAACTCCCCAAGATCCAGGCCATCCTGGCGCGAACCCGGACCCTGGACGAAGATGTTTTCTTCGAGATGGGCCCGGACCTCCTGGAAGGGGGCCTCAAGGGCTTCCGTGCCCCGGCCCTCGGTGGCGATCCCGAAGGCGCACGCCAAGCCCTGCATCGAGCGGCGGAGCGGGGCCGAAACCTGCTCCCCCGGGCCTACATCCTCGAGTACGTCCTCGCGCAGACGGGCGACGAGGAAGGCTTCCGACGAGAAGCCCAGTTCATACTCGACGCCGCGATCGGCCCCAGGCCGCTCTTCGACCGCCTGGCCAAACGACGGACTTGTCGCCTCTGGGCCCAAATGGACCGCTTCTTCCTCGTCGACCCACCCCCGATTCCTGCGGCCTGTGCTGCCCATCGAGGCCCCATCCCCTATCGTTCGCCTCCAGTCTTTGGGCCAGCTTCGTGAGCGCTATCCTGCGACTGGATCGGCTCCTGGCCCGAGTCGAAGCGGCCGGGGTGGGCCTCGTCTTGAGCTTCATGATCTTGGCCTCCGCAGCTCAGTGGCTGATTCGAACGGCAGGCGCGACCACCAGTGGAGAGGTGGAGATCTTGGTGCGCTTCGGGGTCCTTTGGATGGCGGCCCTGGGCGGAGCCTTGGCGACCCAGCGCCAGCGTCACCTCGCCATCGACGCCGTCGTACGCGTCTTGCCCCAAGGGAGCGCGAGAATCGTAGGGCGGGCGAGCAGTGTTCTAGCCGCCGCGATGTGTGCAGGCGCCACCCATGCGGCCGCGGGCTTCGTACGGGAGGAGTGGGCGTTCGGGCGCACGCAGGCGGGCCTGCCCGAAGCTGCCCTTCTCTCGATCCTGCCCGTCGCCTTCGCGCTGATGAGCTTCCACTTCCTGGTGGGGGTCCTGCGGCGATGATGGCACTGACCGGGGGTCTGGCCCTCGTCGCCGCCCTGGCCGGCCTCCCGCTGTTTCTCGTCATCGGCGGCCTCACGATCGTGGGCTTCCTGGTCCTGGACGCAGAGCCCGCCCTGCTCTTCATCGAGATGGCGCGGCTCTCAACCCAAGAGACCCTGGTCGCGGTGCCAATCTTCACCTTTGCCGGCTACGTCTTGGCCGAATCCAAGGCACCCGCTCGGGTGGTCCGGGTCGCTCGAGCGGCGCTGGGCTGGCTGCCTGGAGGGGTGGCCTTCGTGAGTGTCGGCGCCTGCGCCCTCTTCACCGCGTTCACCGGTGCCTCGGGGGTGACCATCATCGCCCTCGGTGGACTGCTGTACCCGGTTCTTCTCGACGAGGGACTTCCTGAGCGATTCAGCCTCGGCTTGCTCACCAGCGGGGGATCTCTGGGCCTTCTCTTTCCACCCTCACTACCGGTGATCCTCTACGCGGTGGTGGCTGGCGTGAACTACGAGGCGCTCTTTCGAGCCGCCCTCCTGCCGGGCTTGCTCTTGCTGGCGGTGCTGGGGATGTATGCAGCCTGGGTCGCCGCAAGGAGCGGAGCTCGACGTCAGCCGTTCTCAGGAACCGAGCTTCTTCAGGCCGGCGCCTCTGCGAGCTGGGACCTGTCGATCCCGGGCATCGTCGTGGCCGGTATCTACGGGGGCGTCCTGTTGGTGGACGAAGCCGCGGTCTTCACCGCGCTCGCCGTCGTGGTCGTCAACGTCTTTATCCATCGCGACCTGAGTCCACGAGACGTCCTGCGGGTGGGCGCCGACTCGGCCGTTCTCGTCGGCGCCATCCTCCTCATCTTCGGGGTGGCTTTGGGGCTCACCAACGTCCTGGTCCTGGCCTTCGTCCCGGACCTCATCCTGGAATGGCTTCAGTCGGTGGTCTCTTCCCGCTGGGCCTTTCTGCTGGGATTGAACCTCTTCCTGCTCGCCGTGGGCTGCTTGCTCGACGTCTTCAGCGCCATCATCGTAGTGGTGCCCCTGTTGCTCCCCCTTTTGGAGGCCTACCAGGTGCACCCCCTCCACCTGGGGGTGGTCTTTTTAACCAACCTCGAGATCGGTTACATGACGCCGCCCGTAGGGATGAACCTATTCCTGAGCGCCTTTCGATTCGAGAAGCCGCTGCCGGAGGTCTACCGGGCCACCCTGCCCTTCATCGCCCTTCTCTTGGGGGCCCTGGCCGTCATCACCTTCGTGCCGGCCCTATCGGTTTGAGTGGCGTATCAGCTGCGACTGCGTCGCCGGTTCTGCTGATAGGTTTTCCACCGATCATCACGGAGGGGACTGTTGGCGTATTGCTGAACCGACTGGCGGCTCGGCCCAAAGAGCCCAGCCGCGGCCGCGTAGTTGCCCTCGGCCTCCTTGAGGCAGCGGAGCAGCAGCACTTCGTGGAGCTCCTGGAGCAGCGTGTGGGGTGCGACGCCCACGCCCCACAGCTCGTCTGCCGCCTTTCGGATCGCGCCGTTGGCCCGAGGTGGCAAAGCCTTGTTGCTGGGGACAGGCGAGCCGCTCCGTTTGACGCCAGCCTTCTTGGCCGACGTCTTCTTCGCCTTCTTCTTGGTCGCAGTCTTCTTCTTCGTGCTGATCTTCGTACGGGTTGCCACGGTGCCGCTCCGGGGCGCCTGTAGCGCCAAGCGAAGTTGGCCGCAAGGCTTCATTCCCCAAAAGCGAAAGATGGGTTTCACACCAGGGACATACTTCAAGCTTGCAAGGAAGGGGCTCCATCAGGCGAATGGAAGCATGCGATTCGCCTGGATGATCCCCATCCTCACGAGCTCTCTTCTCTTGGCTTGTGGCGACGACCAAAACGGTAGCGGCGCCGGAAATGGAAACGGCAGCGGGATGGGGAGCGGCAATGGCAGTGGAAACAGCAGGCTCGATATGGGCGGGGGGCTCGACGGCGGCGTCGACATGGGTCCCCCTCAGCTGACCTGTGATCCTGTTGACGACACGGGCTGCAGCGAGACCGAGATCTGCGGCCTCAACCTCCAGACCTTCGACGACGGGGTTTGCATCGTTCCCGCCGGCTCCCAAGCCGAAGGTCAGAGCTGCGACGTCATGACCCAGGACTGCGACGGCGGCCTAATCTGCGGCGCCCTTCCCGGCGACCCCACCTGCGTCCCGCTATGCGAGCTGATGGAGTCGGACCGGGGTTGTGCGGCCGACAGCTTTTGCCAAGGCCTTCAGGCTGGCGATCGCTTCGGTGTCTGCATCGATAGCTGCGAGCTCTTCCAACCTGATAGCTGCACCCTGGCCACCGACTGTGGCCCGAATGAGGCCTGCTTCGACGCCGGAGGGCGTAGCCGACAGTGTCTGCCCACCGGCGACGGGCTCCAAGGCTCGGCCTGCCAAGCCGCCGACGATTGTCAGGCGGGCTTGGCCTGCATTGGCGGCGCCGACGACGCGCGCTGCGAGCAGATCTGCAATTCAGCGGTCCCAGACGCCGACACTTGCTGCCCAGACATGCTGTTCTGCCTCTCCCTGGTCGACGGTGAGGGCGTACCCCTTGACTTCGGTTTCTGCGGCTCGATTCCCGAGTGCAATCTCTTCGACGTCAGCAGCTGCGCCGAGGGCCAGGCTTGCGGTCTGACCGGCGCCTTCGACTTCCCCGTCTGCATCGAGGAAGGCACCGGGGCGGAGGGCAACCTGTGCGGCGGATCGAATGGCTGCCAGGCCGGACTCATCTGCGTCGGTCCGGCCGGCATGGCCGCATGCAGGGAGCCTTGCAATATGTTCAACATGTGCGACGCGGGCTTCGACTGCGCGACCCTGGGCCCGCCCTTCGAGGAGTTCGGGGCCTGCGTCCCCGAGATGTAAGCGGTTAAAGAGACCGAACCTTTGACGCGTCGCGCCAGCACCGAATCATGGGGGGAGCGTGTTGCAACGCGCGCACCGCCCTCATAAGCCGAGGGCATGAGCGACGCTATCAAGTCGACCCTATCCGAAGACCGCAAATTCGAACCCAATGCCGAGTTTTCGAAGGCCGCGAGCTTCGGCAGTGCAGAAGCCTTCGAGGCCGAGTATCGACGCTCGATCGACGACGCCGAGAACTGGTGGGCCGAGCAAGCGAAGAGTCTCATCCCGTGGATGAAGCCCTTCACCAAGACCCTTCAGTGGGAGCGGCCCTACGCGAAGTGGTTCGTCGACGGTGAGACCAACGCTTCTTGGATCTGCGTCGACCAGCATCTGAAGACCGATCGCAAGGACAAGGTGGCCATCCTTTTCGAGGGCGAGCCCGGGGACGTTCGCAAGCTGACCTACGCCAAGCTCCATGCCGAGATTTGCAAGGCGGCCAACGCCCTGGAGGCGATGGGCCTGATGAAGGGCGACCGGGTCGCCATCTACATGCCCATGGTTCCCGAAGCGGCTATCGCCATGCTCGCTTGCGCACGCCTCGGCTGTCCTCATAACGTGGTTTTCGGAGGCTTCTCGGCCGACTCGCTCCGAGATCGGATCAACGACGCCGAGTGTGCGGCCGTGATTACTTCCGACGGCGGCTTCCGTCGCGGTAAGCCGCTGGCGCTCAAGGCGCAGGTGGATGAAGCCTTGGCCGAAGGCCGTTGCCCCAGCGTGAAGAAGGTCCTCGTCCTCCAGCGAACCAAGCAAGACGTGACAATGGAAGCAGGCCGCGACCACTGGTGGCACGACACCGTGGACAAGGCGAGCGCAGAGCACAAGGCCCAGCCCATGGAGGCCGAGCACCCGCTCTTCCTCCTCTATACATCGGGTTCGACCGGCAAGCCGAAAGGCATCCAGCACAGCACCGCCGGCTACATGGTCGGTACGACCCTCAGCAGCCGGCACGTCTTCGATCTCAAAGAGGACGACGTGTACTGGTGCACGGCCGATGTCGGCTGGATCACCGGCCACAGCTACATCGTCTACGGACCCCTCTCCAACGGTGCCACCGTGCTCATGTACGAGGGCGCCCCAAACACGCCCGACTGGGGACGTTTTTGGGACATCGTAGAGCGCCACAAAGTGACGGTCTTCTACACCGCACCCACCGCCATCCGGGCCTTCATCAAGGCGGGCGACGAGTTCCCGAATGGTCGGGATCTGAGCTCCCTGCGGCTACTGGGCTCGGTGGGCGAGCCCATCAATCCAGAAGCTTGGATGTGGTACCACACGGTGATTGGCAAGGAGCGTTGCCCCATCGTCGACACCTGGTGGCAGACCGAAACCGGGGCCATCATGATCACGCCCATGCCCGGCGTCACCTCCACCAAGCCCGGGAGCGCCACCCGTCCCTTCCTCGGGATCGACGCCGAGGTTCTTCTCGAGGACGGGACACCGGCCAAGGCAAACGAGGGCGGCTACCTCGTGGTGAAGAGGCCGTGGCCCTCGATGCTCCGGACCATCTGGGGCGACAATGCTCGCTACGAGAAGACCTACTGGAACCGCTACGACGGACAGGTCTACTTCGCCGGAGACAGCTGCCGGAAAGACGAGGACGGCTACTTCTGGATCATGGGCCGAGTCGACGACGTTTTGAACGTCTCCGGGCACCGGCTGGGGACCGCGGAAATCGAGAGCGCGCTCGTGCAGCACGAGGCTGTGGCCGAAGCGGCGGTGGTCGGGCGACCCGATGATTTGAAGGGTCAGGCGGTTGTGGCCTTCGTGACGGTCAAGACCGGGGTCGAGGTCACCGATGCCCTCAAGAAGGAGCTGCGAGACTTCGTGGGTCAGCAGATCGGTGCGCTCGCCAAACCCGACGACATCAAGATGGCCGAGGCTCTCCCCAAGACGCGGTCCGGGAAGATCATGCGACGACTCCTCAAGGATATCGCGGCCGGCCGAGAGCTGACGGGCGACATCACGACCCTCGAAGACAAGAGCATCCTCGACAAGCTTCGCAGCTGAGGATCACGCCGTTTCGGGTTGAGGCGACGGCGACTTGGACCGGGCCTGGGCCGCCTCCCGTAGGCTGCCCACCGCAATGGCCCCGAACCCTATCGCGTACATCAGCAGGAAGGGGATGGCGCCCCAAAGCCCCTGAACGATGGCGTAGCCGGCGGCCACGCCGTGGTAGGCCGCCAGCAAGAGCTCCCATCCATGGCGGACCAAAGGCGCCGAGTAGCTTCCCCGGCCTTCGCCGCGCTTGGGCGTCCGGACGAAGACTCGATCCTGACGACCCAGACCCCGGAGGACCTCTCGGGCGTTGGACCAGGAGAGTCCGGCCCCCAGACAGAGCGCCCAGGGGACGTCGACCCAGCGGCGCCACCCCCCCACGCCGCAACGCCCTAGACCGATGGCGTAGAACATCAGCATGGCCAGAGTGCCGGCGCCGAGAGAGGCCAAGTCCAGACCGGAGAGAAGCGCCTGGCCGCCGACGACGCGCCAGCCTTGCTGGTCCCGAAGCACTACCGCCCAGGGCAGCAGCAGGGCGAGGGCGGCCATGAAGACGTAGGTAAAGTTGGTTGCCAGATGGAGCGTGGCCGCCCAGCGAAAACCGAAGCTCAGGCGGGGAGCCCGCCAGATCCGGGGGAGGAGCTTTCGCGCGGTTTGGGCCGAGCCCCGGACCCATCGGGCCTGCTGGGTACGAAAGGCACTCATGGAGTTGGGGAGCTCGGCTGGAGTCTCGACCCCATGGGCATATACGAAGCGTGCGCCCACCATCTGGGCCCGAAAGGAGAGGTCGAGATCCTCGGTGATGGTGTCGCCGCTCCAACCCCCGGCCGCCTCGATGGCGCGACGGCGCCAGACGCCCGCCGTTCCGTTGAAGTTGAAGGGTGCGCCTCGAGCCTGTCGACCTGCGTGCTCGACACCGAAGTGGCCGTCCAGAAAGACGGCTTGCGCTCGAGTCAGCCAGCTCTCGTCCCGGTTGAGATGGGTCCAGCGGGCTTGGACGAGGCCCACTTCCGGATCACCGAAGGCCCCCATCGTCCGCACCAAGAAGTCTGGACCAGGAATGAAATCGGCGTCGAAGATGGCCACGAAGGGCTCCTCTGGGGCGGCCTTCAACCCGTGGGCCAGCGCCCCCGCCTTGTAGCCGTCCCGCCCGCTCCGACGGCAGACTTCGATCTGGAGGCCACGGGCCCTAAGAAGCTCGGCCCAACGATCCACGATGAGGCGTGTGTCGTCGGTGGAGTCGTCGAGGACCTGGACCCGCAGTCGGTCCCGGGGCCAAACGAGGCGATCCGTCGCCTGAAGCAAGCGCTCGGCCACGGTTCGTTCGTTGAAAAGGGGCAGCTGGACCAAGACCTGTGGCCGCGCCTTAGAGGTCATGACCTGGGGTGTGGGACGGAGGGCGTTCAGCCCGAGCAGAGCCCGCTCCAGGCCCCAGAGGGCCAGGACGGCCAGCACCGCGAAGTAGGCCACCACGACCACGAGTGCGGGCTAGCAGCTCACCTCCTGACCATCAACGGCCGAGCTCCGTTGACCCCTTCTCTGGGAGCGTGTTCCATCTGAGGGTGAGCAGCAGCGGAACGACGGGCGACCTCGACGGAGGCTTCGTCGACATCGCGCGCACCGCCAGCCCGCACCCGGTTCAGATCGGTCCCTACCGCGTGATCGGGCTCCTGGGAGGCGGCTCCATGGCGACCATCTACGTCGCGAACCGTCGCTGCCGCTTCGGCTTCGTCCAGCGCAACGTCATCAAGCGGGTCAACCGGAACCGACCTGACGCCCCGATGCTCCAGGAGATGCTCCTCGACGAGGCGCAGGCCATGGCCTTCTTCGACCACCCCAACCTGGTGGCCCTCCAAGACGTCGGTGAGGATGAGGATGGGGTCTACCTGGCGATGGAGTACGTCGACGGCACCGACCTGAAGCGGGTGAACGCCAAGCTTCGGAGCCGACGCGAAGCCCTTCCCTTCGAGCTCGCCTGCTTCATCACGGCCGAGGTGCTCCGGGGTCTCCACCACGCCCACACCTGCACCGATGGCGCGGGCGCCCCTCTCGAGATCGTCCATCGCGACGTGAATCCTTCCAACGTTCTGATCAGCCAGACCGGACACGTGAAGCTCACGGACTTCGGCGTCGTCCGCATGCGGGAGCGGGTCCAGAGCAAGACGGAGCCCGGCCTTGTGAAGGGCAAGTACGCTTACCTTGCGCCCGAGTACATCGCCGGCGGACCGTGCAGCGTGCGCACCGACCTGTACGCGGCCGGGGTGATGCTCTTCGAACTGCTGACGGGGCGAGAGTGCTACACCGGGAAGAGCGCCTACGAGGTGATGTGGAAGATCGTGAACAAGGGGGTTCCGCTCTACCGCCTGGACAGAGAAGGCGCCCCAGAGGATCTGCGACGCATCGTCGAGCGTGCCACCGCCATGGACCCTGAGCAGCGCTATCGCTCGGCCCAGGACATGGCCAATGCCGTGGAAGCGTGGATGGTGCGGAACCGCCGCCATGCAACGCCCTGGGTGCTCTCGGTCTTTTTCGATCGCCACGGTCTGCTTCCTGGCCCTGAGGAGCGGCCGCCGGCCATGCCGCCCTTGGCCAATCTCCAAGAAGCGCTTCCACCGGCGGGTGAAGAGGCCGCGAAGCCGGAGCCCGCTCGGGCGCCGCCCATGAGCCCCGTCGAGCTCAGGGAGCTCAGCAGCGCCGGTACCCAGGACATCGAGCCCGGGCTTCAGGCCTCGGACGCGCCGGCCCGGGGCGCCAAGGCGCGAGGCTTCTCGGTGTCGACCAGCCGACCCGGGGAAGACCAATGGGTGGATCCGACACCGACGCCCATCCGGGCCGAGCTGGAGATGAGGGACGAGATCGCGTTCAGCGAGCTCACCCCTATGCCGGAGCTCGAGGAGTTCCCGGTCGACGAGCGCCTCCCCGAACAGGTGCTCGACGACAACGGCGCTCGGGCCCCGGTCGCCCAAGATTTCGCGGCGGGCGAGCCCGCCGACGCGACGCCCGAAACGGAAGGACCAGAGCCTTCCGTCGAGCTCGAGGTCTCGATGGAGCCTGAGGATGCGCCTAGTCAGAACGAGCTTGCCCAAGGCCTGGCGTCCTCGGCCTCCTCCGTCGACGTCCCCCGCACCGAAGCCGAGGAGGAAGAGCCGCCGGACCCTTCGACCGTCCGCACCGCCGTCGGGGCGGTCGACGACGTCTCCAGGTCCGAGACCCGGGACGTCTCGCCTTCCGATCCCGGTCAACACAAGACCGAGAGCGCACCGGTCCAATTCGATCCCTCGAATCCACCCAGCTCCGGCAAGCTCGAAGAGATCCCGGCCGTCGAGCTCATCGATGCCTACGCCGCAAACGAGGCTTCCGGGGTCCTCGAATTTCGATGCGGCCTCATCTGGAAGCGGGTCCGCCTAGATAAGGGCAAGCCGACGGGCATCACCTCGAACATGGGGATGGAGCTCATCGGCGAGCACTTGGTCAAAGCCCGGATCATTAGCCGGGAGGAGCTGGAGGAGGCCCTCGAAGACTCGGAGCGTTCGGCCCGCTCCTTGACTCAGACCTTGCTCGAGCAGGGCGCCCTCGATCGCGAACGGCTGGAGGTCGAGCTCGGCAACAACCTGTCGGCCCGGCTGCAAGAGGTGCTGGACTGGCGTTGGGGAACCTTCGAGTACCACGACCGTCCCGTCCCGTCGGCCGACATCCTTCCGCGGATGGACCTTCGCGGGCTCCTGGATGGAGCGCGGCAGAAACTCAGCCAGGCTGCCGAATCCGGCCGAGATGGTGAGAGCTCTGATGCGCTCAACCCCCACAAGCGCCTCCGCGAAGCGCTTCAGGTGGCCCGGTCCATCGCCAGCAGCTCAGGTAAAGGCCGAGTCGACCGACCCTGGCGTTCCGGCTCGGATCAAAACTGAGCCTCGACCGAGAGGCGACGCTCAGCTTAGGTCCCCGGCATGCCGGACGACCGCGCCTACCGACTGACCTTGGACTTCGAAGACCCTCGCTTCGTGGCCCGGGTGAACGAGCTCGGGGTTCGCTACGAAGCCGATGACGAAGCTTCGGCGGTGGCCGGTGCCCGAGCCGCCGTGGAATCGGCCGTGGAAGAAGCTGCCGTTCGCGGCGAGACCCTGCCCCCGCCGTTGAGCGAGTCTGCGCCGCAGTCCCTGACGCTTCCGCTCTCCGGCGCCCTGACTCGAGACCTGGTTTACCTGGCTCGGGCCGAGGACGTCAGTCCCGAGTCCCTCGCGCTTCAGCTCATCGCCCACGGTATCGGACGAATGATGGGGCAAGCAGCCTCCGAGACCCCGACCCAGCGCCCAGAGCCGGCGGCGCCGAGAGAAGAGCGCGGACCTCGAAGAAAGGGTGGCCGGCGGGGCGGGCCTCGCGGCAACCCGGACATCGACAATCAAGCCGACTTCTTGGCCTACGTCCGAGACATGGAGCACAAGGGCGGCCGACGGCGCTGATCCCAAGCCTCTCAGAGACCAGGAACGATGGCGATGGCCCGTCCTTTACCGGGAACGGCGAGTAGCAACGTACCGCCGTTGGCGTGGGAGGTGACTGTGTTCAAGTTGTCGATGCCCGGACAGCGAAGGCGCATCTTGGTCTTTTGCGGTCCGGCTTCGAGCAGTTCGACCCGAAGTTTGGTCTGACCCTTGGCGAGTGGGATCGGCACCTCGGCGCTGGCGCCCTCTTCGAGCCGGAATCGGGCGTCCTTCAGGATCCGCGTCTTCTTGTAGGGGCTGTTGGCTAGGCTCTTCCTGACGTCCTGGCCCAGGCGTCCCCGAAGCCGACCGTCCACGTCCATCGCGCTGGCCTTCTCCAAGGAGAGGACGACGACCCTGACCGAAGTGGCGGCCCAGGCAGGAGTAGCCATGAAGCCCAGACCAAAGACCAGCCAGAAGGCGATGAACCAACGTCCCATCACTCGACCTCCATCCAGACCACGGTGACGCCCTCGTCGGCAAACACCGTCGCTGCACCCTCGACGCTCAGACGCTCGACCACAACCCCGCGTGGACCCATCTCAGGCGTCGGCACCACCAGCAGAAGAGCCGCCGCCGCCGCCAGGGCCAAGGGTGCCGGCATCAGGTGCAGCCAACGCCGTCGCCACCAGGGCTCTGGACTCATGCCAGAGCGAAAGACCCGCGCCTCCACCTCTTCCCGGAAGGCCTTGGCCATTCGAGGCTCGAGCTCGACCAAAGACTGATCGACGTCGGCCGCCAACTGGGCGACCGCCCGCGCTTCTAGACCCTCGGCTTCGGCCTGCCGGCTCTCCTTGTCCAGCCGCTCGAAGAGCTGGGTGGAAAAGGCCGTCCAGTGGCCCTCTCGACGGGCCAGCTCTTCCTGAACCTCCTCTTGGAGGAGTTGGCTGGTATCGATGGAATCCTTCATGAGTCCTTGGGCTCCGAAAGGCGCAGCACGCCGGGTACCCCGTCGCCCTCCGCGACATAGGGTCGCAAGATTTCCTGCAGATTCTGACGAGCGTGGAAGAGCCGGCTCATGACGGTTCCCTTCCGAATGCCCAAGACCTCGGCCATCTCGTCGTAGCTGAGACCCTCGATCTCTCGGAGGACGATGATGGCCCGGTGCTTCTCCGAGAGCTGGTCCATGGCGGCTCTGAGCACCCTCGCCAACTCGTCACGTCCCAGGTGGTGGTCCGGGTCGGCCGAAGCGTCGGCGGGCAACTCCGGTGCTGCATCCAGACCGTCGGTTCGTCGGCGCTTACGGGCCCGGACGTGGTCGATGGCGAGGTTGGTGGTGATGCGATAGAGCCAGGTGAAAAAGGAAGACTCACCGTTGAAGGCCTCCAGGTTCCGGTAGGCTTTGACGAAGGCCTCTTGGGCCACGTCCCAGGCGTCGTCGGGCTGGCGGACGATACCGAAGGCGAGGGCGTAGACCCTCCGCTGGTAAGCGTCGACGAGCTTCCCATAGGCCCGGCGATCCCCTCGTCTCGCGGCCTCGACCCAGGCCCGGTCTCGAGCCTTTTCCCGCGCTCGGGTCTCCGCAGTGCTCACGGTCGGTTCGACGCTAGGGCGAGACCGAATATTCAAACTTCTCATCCGCCATCTCTCGGAGGTGGAGTTCGGTCGGAGGCCTGACGGGCCCATGCTAGCCTCGAAACCGATGTCGGCGTCGGTCGAGCCGCTCCTGTCCCGCATCCGGAGCACGACCCGAACCGCCCTTCTGCGCGGCCTCCTGGCCGGCGCGGCGGCCGGGTTCTGCAGCATCCTTCTCTTTTCGGCCAGCGCGGTCGCCCTCGGCCTGAGCGACGCCGGCGTGGCCATCCTGCAGGCCATCCTTTTGGCCGGGCTCGTCACCGGGCTTGTCATGATCTGGCTCCAAGGTCGGCGACGCTTCGGGGACGACGCAGTCCAAACGGCGGCCAGGCTAGACGAAGTGCTGGGGAGCGCGCTTCAGGACGCGGTAGAGCTGGAACGAGACCGTCATCGCTTTGGCGCCTCCGAGGGTCTGACCGAAGCGGCGCTTAAGCGGCAGCTCGCCCTCGCTGAGCAAGAGGGGCTGGACGGCCGATGGGAGGCCCACCGGCTTGGCCTCGAGAAACGGGCGTGGCTCGGATTCGGGGTCTCTGCCCTGGCTCTGCTCGGCGCTGCCGTCCTTGCCCCGCGCGCGGTGGGCCAGGGCGCATCCGCATGGGCTTCGGTTCAGTCCTTCGAGGACCCTTTCGAGACCGTGCCGCCCGAACCCCGTCTAGGCGATTACCGCATCACCTACCGCTTCCCGGACTACGCTGGTCGGCCGCCTCAGACCCTCCGTAGCACCGACGGAAGCCTGCAGGCCTTACCGGGCACCGAAGTAGAGATCGAAACCGAAGCGTCCAAGGACCTTCGTCAGGCGGCTTTGGCCCTTAGCTTGGAGGGCGAAGAAGGCGAGATCGAACAGCAGGTCGCGGCAGAAGTGGACGGGCCTCGGCTTCGGGCGACCTTCGTTCTTCGAAGGCCGGGCCGCTACCGAATCAAGACGGTCGATGCCAATGGTCGAGTCGAGGAAGAACGACGAGGCCACCTCATCCGCCTGGACCTCGACGAGCCGCCTCGGGTGCGACTCCTTCGGCCAAGCGAATCGCCGATGGAAGTCGACGCCAGCGACCAGCTGGAGCTGGAGTACACGGCCGAAGATGACTACGGCCTGGCCGAGGCCGTCCTTCGCTGGCGCGTTCTCGGGAGCGAACGCGCCGGGAGCATCCCATTGGCGAGTTTCACGGACAGGAAGCGGGCCCGGTCCACTTCGCGGATCCCTCTGTCCGACATGGCGCTCCAGCCCGGAGACCGCGTGGCCTATTCGGTCGAGGTCTCGGACGGGGACCGTATCAACGGCCCCAAATTCGGGGGCAGCCGCACCTTGGAACTCCGAGTCTACTCCCAGCGGGACCATCACAAGAAGGTTCTATCCGAGCAAATGAAGGCCCTGGACGAGCTCGTTCACCTTTTGGGTGACCATCTTGAGCGCCCCTTCAGCGTGGAGCGTTTCGAGAACTCCCTACAGTCGGCGGAGAAGCGCCTGGAGCGCGCAGGCACGGCGCGAGAACTCCTCGTTGCGGCCGAGGCGGCCTCCCGGGAGGATCCATTGGGTCGCCCCCAGGTCGCGGCCGCCTTCGCCCGTACTCGAGTGGGCCTCGGCGAGCGAAGCCGCAAGAGTGCCCGAGCCCTCCGCTTGGCCCGCCGAAGCCCGAAGCCCTCGATCGGGAAGCGGATTCAGCGGGTGGACGACGACACGACAGGCTTCCTGGAACAGAACGCTGTGTACCTGGCCGACCTTCTCGACGATCAGCGCATGATCGACGCCGAGAAACTAGCCGAAGCTCTGAGGGAGGAGCAGCAGGCGCTCAAGGCCCTACTGGAAGAGTACAAGACGGCGCCGAGCGAAGAAGCGAAAGCGGCCATCCGCGCTTCCATTCAATCGATGCAGAACCGCATTCGAGAGATGATGCAGGAGCTGGCCGGGCTTCAATCGACCATCCCTCAGGACTACATGAATCGAGAGGCTCTCAATCAGGATTGGCAGGCGATGGATGGCCTCTCCCAAATGCTCGAGGAGGGAAACATCGATGACGCCCTCAGTCAGGTGGATCGGATGCTCCAGCAATCTGAGCGGATGTTGGCCCAGCTGCAGGAAGGCCGGGAGACTCTGGGCGCACGGGAGTATTCCGAGATAGGCCAGCGCGCCGAGGAGATCTGGCAGGACCTCGAAGACCTGACTATGCGGCAGGAAGAGCTCAGCCGACGCACGGAGGAGGTGGCCCGAGCAGCGCGTGCGCGGCTGGACGCCAAGGTCGACGCCACCGACGGCTTCATCGACCGGCAAATGGCTCGCCTCGACCGAGCGACCGAAGCCCTGCAGGGAGGCCGCAACGCGGCGCCCTTGCCGGACGCGGAGGGCTTCGAAGCCGGCCTGCAACGACTGGAGGACGCCCGGACCGCCCTCGAGGCCAAGGACTTCGGCGCTGCCCAGGACGTGTTGAAACAAGGGGTAGCCGAGCTTGATCGCTTGGAGCGAGAAGCACGCCGACGCTTGGAGCAGGTCCGTCGCTTCGGCGAGCTCTTTCAGGGCTTCGAAGACTTGGAATCGGTCGAAGACAGCCTCCAACAGGCGCGGCGTCCCACCGAGAGAGTACTGGAAGATCTGGAGGCGCTCACCCCGAGCCCCGAGTCAGTGCTGTCCAGCGAAGAGCGCCGGCGCCTGGAGCGGATGGAGCAGGAGCAGGCCGAGCTCGGACAGAGAGCCAATCAGCTGGAGCAGCAGCTGTCCGAGCTGGGAGAACAGCTCCCGATCGTCGGCGAGGAGGTGGGTGAGACCATGCAGGAGGTGCAGCAGGCGATGGGCGAAGCCCAGGCCCGACTGGGACAGTCTGACGCACCCGGGGGGCTGAGTCAGGAAAGACGGGCCCTGGAAGGACTGCGAGGGCTCCGAGGCCAGCTCGAACAGATGGGTCAAGGCGGAGGGAGCGGTGGTGGAGGCGGCGTCCCCTTGCCTTTCGGCACCGGCCAAGCGTCCGGCGGCGAAGGGGGCAGCGGTAAAGAGATGCAGAGCCGGGAACGGGTCGAGATCCCCAAGCCGGAGGCTTTCGAGGCCCCGACCGAGTTCCGAGAAGAGCTTCTGGAGGCGGCCAAGAAAGGGACCGTCGAAGCCTACAAAGACGCCGTCCGACGGTACTACGAAGAGTTGGTCCAATGAGCGGGCTCGCACCCCTTCTTCTCGGCCTCAGTCTGGCCCAGAGCCCGGTCCACCCGAGCGTGGACGCGGTGTCAGGCGTCATGCAGTCCCTTAGAGACTGGCGTTTCGACGAGGCGCGCACACGCGCCAGCAACATCTTCGAGAAGCGTCCCGACGACCCCCTCAGCTTCGCAGCCCTCGCCGACGCCAAGCTTTTCCACGGGGACTACGAGGGCGCCGTCGACCTTTACCGAAGGGCCCGCGAAGCCGGAGTACCCGAGGTATTGCTGCGTAACGAGTCTTTGGCAGCAGCGGCCGCCGCCGCGACCCAAGGCTACGAAGAGACGGTCGGTGAGCACTTCGTCATCCGCCATGTGCCGGGCCGGGACGCCATTCTTGTCCCTTTCGCGATGCAGACCCTCAATCGAGCCCTGGCTGCCCACGCACGCTACCTGGGCTTCACGCCCGAGGGCCGGGTGGTCGTGGAGTTCTATCCCTCGGCCAAGACCCTGGCCAAGGTCTCGTCTCTGACCGAGGCAGACATCGAAAATAGCGGCACCATCGCCCTCTGCAAGTGGAACCGCTTGATGGTCACCACGCCGAGAGCGGTGGCCTTCGGCTACGCCTGGCGAGACACGGTGTCCCACGAACTCGCCCATCTGATCATCGGCGGGGCCTCCCGCAACAACGCGCCCATCTGGCTGCAGGAGGGTCTGGCCAAGTTTCTCGAGACGGCCTGGCGAGGCACACCAGGACAGGGCATCTCAGTCGCGCAGCAGGAGGCTTTGCGCCGAGCCGCCGAGGCGGGCGAGCTCATCCCCTTCGAGAAGATGCACCCTTCGATGGCGAAGCTACCGACTCAAGAGCAGACCAGCCTCGCCTTCTCCGAGGTCTTCACCTTCATCGAGTTCCTGGTCGAGCGAAGAGGCTGGGCCGGGATTCGAAGCGTGCTTGATGCCTTGGCTGAGGGCTTGACCGACGTCCAGGCCATCGAGCGCGTCCACGGCCTGCCTTTTTCGAGCTTGGAGCGCCAGTGGCAGGCGCGGCTCCCGAAGCGTCCCATTCTTCGGCCTTCGGACGGACGCCCGGTCAAGGGCGCCCAACCAATCGAGCTGAAACGAAGTGCCGAAACCCCAGACGACGAACTGGCCGGCCTCGACGAGGAGGCCCGACGTTTTGCCCGGGCCGCTGACCTGCTCTACGCCCGAGGACGGATCGATGCCGCCAAGAAGGAACTCCAGAAGGCCCAGCTCCGATCCCCCAGCCCTCAACTTGCCGGCAAGCTAGCCTTCGTCGCACTTCAGGCCGGAGACCTAGAGGCTGCGGAGGCGGCCGCCCGAACCGCATCGCTCGACGCTCGATCGGCCGGGCCTCACGTCATCCTGGCCCAGGTGCTCATCCAGCAGGGCAAGCTGAAGGAGGCCGAGCTCCCTTTGGAGCGGGCCATCGACGTGAACCCCTTCGACCCCAGGATCCACGAAGCGCTCTTGGTCGTCGAAGAGAAGCAAGACAGCCCGAGGGCTCGGGCGGCCCAGGCTGCTGTGGCATTGATGTCGGCCCCCAGTCGTCCTCCTTCTCGCAGCCTAGGGGTTGGGGCCAAGATTCGCGTGGAAGGCCCGCCCTTTCACCGCGTGAGCCTCGCCCGTCTAGACGAGGCCGGACGCCAGGAAGAGTGGACCTCGACCCTGGCTCTCACCCCGACCCGAGACATCGATCTGAGCCCGGGACGCTATCGGCTGCGCCTCCACCCTCCGTCGGGACCACCCACCACTCGGGACATTCGGGTCCAACCCGGGTCCGAAGTCCAGCCCATCGTCACAGAGCCCACCGGCTCTTGAAGAGAACATCATGAGCGTAGAACCCAGCCCCGCCCTCGAAGCCTCGGACGAGGCCCTCCTCGAAGAGCTGGCCCAAGCCGCCCGCGGCGCCAGAGAAGGCATCAAGACCCGGATCATCGGCCAACAAGAAGCGGTCGAGCATCTGCTGATCGCACTCTTCGCCCGAGGTCACGCACTCTTCGTCGGTGTCCCGGGCCTCGCCAAGACCCTTCTCATATCGACCTTGGCCGACGTGCTGGACCTTCGATTCAATCGAATTCAGTTCACGCCCGACCTGATGCCCTCCGACGTGACGGGAACCGACGTCCTGGATCAGGACGCCGACGGACGGCGAAGCTTCCGCTTCGTCCCTGGTCCGATCTTCGCCAACGTCTTGCTGGCCGACGAGATCAATCGAACGCCTCCCAAGACCCAGGCTGCCCTGCTTCAAGCCATGCAGGAGCAGCAGGTCACGGCCTCCGGCCACACCCATCGCCTCGAGCCTCCTTTTCACGTCTTCGCAACTCAGAACCCAATCGAGCAGGAGGGCACCTATCCTCTCCCAGAAGCCCAGATGGACCGATTCATGTTCATGCTCGACGTCGGCTACCCGAGTCGTGACGAAGAGGTCGAGATCGTGCGGAGCACCACCGGTGCCCCCAGCGCCGCTCCGCCCAAGGTCCTGAGCCCTGAGAAGATCCTTCAAATGCAAAAGTTGGTGCGCCGCATTCCCGTTGCTGAAAACGTCGTGGGCAAAGCAGTCGATCTGGTGCGCTCCACTCGTCCCATTGGAGAGGGCAAAACGGCCGAGCGGATGAAGGAGTTCGTCGCCTACGGCGCCGGACCACGGGCCTCTCAGTACCTTGTCTTGGGCGCCAAGGCTCGGGCCGCCCTCGACGGCCGTCCATCCGCCACAATCGAGGACGTTCGAGCGGTCGCGGTCCCGGTGCTCAGCCACCGGATCGTGACCAACTTCCATGCCGAAGCGAGCGGCGTTCGACCCGTCGACCTGGTGAGGACCGCGCTGGAGGCCATCTAGTGGCTCGACCCGAGACCGAGCTGCTCGATCCCGGAACCCTGTCGGACGTCGAGGCCTTCGGCTACCGAGCCCGAGTGTTGGCCGACTCGGTCGTGGCCGGTGTCCATCGCTCTCGTCATCACGGCACGAGCGCAGAGTTCGCCGAACA
Source organism: Myxococcota bacterium (assembly GCA_039024635.1). GTDB lineage: Bacteria > Myxococcota > Kuafuiibacteriia > Kuafuiibacteriales > Kuafuiibacteriaceae > Kuafuiihalomonas. The sequence goes on from JBCCQA010000002.1 coordinate 127,847, forward strand.
CAAGGAGTATGCTCCAGGAGACAACCTGAAGGACCTGGACTGGCGGGCCTTCGCTCGAAACGATCGGCACTACGTGAAGCGATTCGAAGACGAGTCGAACCTCCGAGCCTTGTGCGTCCTCGATACTTCTGGCTCCATGGGCTACCCGGCCGATGCCGAGCGACCCTCCAAACTCAGAGTCGCCGCCCTGGCGGCTGCAGCCCTCTCCTACGTATTGAACCGGCAGGGCGACGCCGTCGGTCTGGCAACCCACGATGATCAGCTCGTGATCCGGGTGCCCAGCCGGGCTCGCCGGGGCCAGATGCAGGAAATCATGCAGATCTTGGCCGGTCTGGAGGCGAGCGGCCCCTCGCGACTGGGGCCGGTCCTGGACAGCCTTGCCGAAGGACTGCGGCAGCGCTCGGTCGTGCTGCTCTTCTCGGACCTGCTGGACGGCGGGCTGGAGGCCCTGGGCGCGCTCTCGAGGCTCCGCGCCCGCAAGCACGACGTCGCTCTCTTTCACGTGCTCGACCCCGATGAGCTGGAGTTCCCCTTCGAAGATGCTACGCGCTTTCTTTCCATGGAGGACGACAGGGAGCTGCAAATTGATGGCCGCAGCGTACGCCGTGCCTACCTCGACGAGATGGAACGCTTCCGCCAGCAGGCGTCGACTTCCTGTGCCTCGGCCCGGGTCGACTACCGACTTCTCAGGACGGACGCACCGGTGGGCCCTCTCCTCGGTCGCTTCCTCGACGAGCGAGCCAGCGCTCGGGCCAGCGTTCGATGAGCTTTCTCCAGCCGTGGATGCTGTTGGGTTTGCTCACCGCCGCCCTGCCCATCGTCATTCACTTGATCTTCAGGAGTCGACCAAGACGTCAGCCCTTCCCGGCCATCGAGCTGCTGCTCCGCTCCGTTGAGCGCATGGAGCGCCGATGGCGACTGCGACGCCTGCTTCTCCTTGCGGTCAGGGTCCTGCTCTTGGCCGCCCTCGTCTTAGCGGCCAGTCGACCCTTCGTCCCCAAGCCCGAGGAGCTCGGAGGCAAGGTGGTGGCCCGGGGGCCCCAGCATCGAATCCAGGTGCTGGATGCATCGATGTCGATGCAGGCGGCCTACGACGGCACCAGCGCTTTCGAGCGAGCCGTGGCCCGGGCCAAGAAAGACGCCGCCGACATGGGCCCCCAGGACCGACTGGGCGTCGTCCTGGCCGGCGCCGAGCCTCGCTTGGCCCTTGCCCCAAGCCCACGCCGAGCCGACGTCGAGGCTACCCTGGAAGGGTTGGAGGTGGAGTGGGGCCCGGCCGAGCTGGGTCGGGCGGTTACGGTGGCGGGGCGATCTCTGGCCGAGCCTCGTCCTGAAGTGGAACGAAGCATCCGGATCTACTCGGACTTCACGACCTCATCGATCCGCTCCTCGGCCGTCCTGCCCGAGGGAGTCCGCATCGAACTCATCGACGTCGTCCCTGAAACCGCGGAGCGAAGTAACATTGCGCTGACGGGTATGGAGCTCAGCCCCGCCCCCGAACCCAGGACCCTGCGCGTTCGGGCCCTCGCCCGAAGCCATGCGCCGTCTGGTGGAGAGGCCCGCCGCCTGGAGCTCAGTCTGTCCAGCGGGGCCAATGTCCTCAGCAGCACCTGGATGGATCTCGTCCCCGGGACCATCGGCGAAAGGACGCTGAGCCCGAGCTTTCCTTCGGCCGGTTTCGTTCCCATTCGGATCCACTTGAAACCCGACCGGCTTCGAGCAGACGACGAACGCTTCGGCGTGGCGCGGGTTCAGGCTAGCGTGCGAACCCTTCTCGTCGACGGCGCACCTTCGGGCATCCCGAAACAGGACGAGGTTTTCTACGTCGAGAGCGCCCTCAGAGTGGGTGCCCCCGATCACCCGGCACCCGTGGTGGTGACGGCCGACGAGCTGACCGAGGTGCGCCTGCAGGACTTCGAAGTGGTCTTCTTGGTTGGCGTGCCCAACCTGAGCGAGCCTCTCGCCCAGAGCCTAATTCGTTTCCTGAACGAAGGCGGCGGCGTCTTCATCTCCATGACGGAAAGCGTGGACGTGGACGCCTACAACGAGCTCTTGGGCTCGGTCCTTCCCCGTCCCCTCCGTGGACTGAAACGCCTCGGCGACGCCGTGGGCTCGGGAGAATCCGCGGGCTTTGAGCTTCTGCGGCCCGAGCATCCAGTGCTGGAAGTCTTCGAAGGAGAGGGGCGCGAAGGACTGGAGTCGGCCCGCAGCTCGAGCTTCATTCTCCTGGAGCCTTCGGCCGAAGCCGAAGGTGTGGACCTCGTCCGCTTTTCCGACGGACAGCCTGCGCTCATGGCCCGGAGCGTGGAGCGTGGACGGCTGATGCTGCTCACGACGTCCCTCGACCGGGACATGAGCGACTTACCCATCCGTCCCGGCTTCGTACCCCTGCTTCGTCGCAGCATGCTTTGGCTCGCCCGAAGCCTGGACGAACGGCGAAGAGAAGGCGCAGTCCTGGGTCAGGCCCATCGCATCGAGGTCGAGTTGGAGGTCGAATCGCTCTTAGTTCGTCCGCCCGAGGGCGAACCCATCCCTCTACGGCGAGCCAGGCCGACGAGCGACTTCGAGTTTCGCCCCAATGGTCGACCCGGCATCTACGAGGTCGACGCGCCTGGTCGACCGGATGTGGAAGGCCTGGACTTCCCCGTCAACGTGGACGTGGCCGAGTCCGACTTGAGGCGCCTGCCCAGCGAAGAAGTCGAAGCCCTGCTGTCGGGCGACACAGGAGAGCTCGAAGTGGCGCGGGTCGACGCCGACGCACCTGGTTGGGACCCGAAGCGAACGGCTTCGCTGTTGCTCCTGGCCATGACCCTCTTCTTCGTAGCCGAAGGCTTCCTCAGTTTCCGGCGTTGAGCCGGTCGGTGAGGGCTCGCAATGCCTTGACCGGGTCCCTCCCCAAGCCCAAGCGAAAGACCCTTCGCCCTGCATCGAGCAGGGCCTGAAGGTCACCGAGCTCCTGGGCACGCAACAGGCGCTCGAAGCCGTAGTCACGGCCCGGAAGCGCGACGTCCTGCTCAGGTTCGTCCCAGAGCTGCAAAAATACGCCCCCGTCGGGGCCGCCCTTGTGAAGCTGGCCGGTCGAGTGAAGATAGCGCGGCCCAAACCCAAAGGTCGTGACGGCTTCCGTCTTTCTCGCCAGCGCGTCCCGAAAGCTCCCTACCGCCGCCCGGGCCTCTTCGCTCATGTCGATGAAGGCGTGAACGGCAAGGTAAGCGGGGACCCCGACCGAAGAAGCAAGCGCACCGAGGCTGGCGACCAGCTCCCCCGAGGGCGCATCGTCGGAAAAGGTCTCGAGCTTCCAAGGACCCTCTTCTGCCACCGCGCGCGCCGACGTCGGCGTCGGAAGCGACCCCTCGGTGGCCAAAAGCTCCTTGGTGATCGTCTTTGAAGCCTGGACGTCAGGTTGGTCGAAGGGGTTGATGCCCAGGAGGTGACCCAAGGCTGCGGTCGCAAACTCCCAGCGGAACATCTCTTGAACCAGGTCGGCGGCCTCGGGCATCCGAATGCCGACCTGCGGCCCCTCGACCTCGGGCATCGGCTCTTCGCCCACCGCGAAGCAAACGTGCATTCGGTCGGGCCCATCGGACTCCGACCGTCCCTGCACGACCACGACGCCCTTCCCGCTCTTGCCCGTACTCTCCATGATGAGCTGCTCGAGCCAGTCGCCGAGAGGCTCAGCACCCGGGGAGCAATGCAGGACAAGCTTGTTTCGGCCGGCCTCGACCCCGGCGCCTAGGGCGGCTGCCAGGCGAAGGCCCTCGTTGTCGGCGGAGCGAAGCTCGGGACCGCAACTGCCGACCATCAGTCGAGCCCGCTCCAGTAGATCTGCCGCGTCCAGGCCCATGGCCACGGCGGGCACGAGACCAAAGGGTGAGAGGGCGGAGAAGCGACCTCCAATCTCGGGGTCTCCGTGGATGACGGCCCAGAAGTCCTCGTCCACTGCCCGCTCCTCGAGGGCGGTACCGGGATCGGTGATAGCGATGAAACGATCGCCAGGAACCTCGTCTTCTTCGACCTGCACGTTGGCGGCTACCACGTCGTGGAAGGCGACCACCTCGGCCGTCCCTCCACTCTTCGACGCGACGATGAAGGCCAGCTCGCCCTCCGCCATCAGGTCCAGTACCCGCTGAACGGAGGCCGGGTGGGTACCATCCAAGACAACCAGCTCGGGAGCCTGGTCCACCTGGGGAAGCATCCGACGGAAGACGTCAGGAGCGAGACTCGAACCCCCCATCCCCATGAGCACGACGGACTCGACACCTGACTCCAGAATGTCGTCCTGCAGTTCGTCGAGCTCCTCAATCCGGGCCTCCATGTCGTCCACCGCGTCCAACCAGCCCATGTAGGCGGCCGCGCCTTGGGCCGTACCGTCGTCGGAAGAAAAGAGGTGTCCGTCTCGCTCCCAAAGACGACGCGCGACGCTGGCCTCGTCCAAACGAGCGCAGGTGCCCTCATAAGCCGACTGGAGAGCGCCCAGCTCCAAGTTCAGGGTGCACAAGCGCCCGTCGAGCAGCGCGCTACGGCGCTGGGCCACGGCGCCTATCAGCCGATCGAAAGCGTCGGCGAACTGAAGCACGCCCTTGGTTTCGAGATCGGCGCAGATCTGGCTGAGGTCCACGCCTAAGCCCGGCAGCTCGTCCAGGACGCGGCCGCCGTCCCCCTCGAGTCCCGGTTTCGGGCTGCCGTGATCGTTGAAGGCCTCGTAGGTCGCGGCCGGTACGGTGTTGACCGTGTCCGGGCCGATCAAACGGTCGACGTAGAGGGTATCGGGGTAACTCGGGTTCTTAGTCGAAGTGCTGGCCCAGAGGAGACGTTGGGGTTTCGCCCCGGCCTGGACCAGGGTTTTGTGTTCGGGGGTTTCGATGGCGTGGCGATAGAAAGCGTGGGCTCGCTCGGCATTGGCGATGGCGACTTTGCCATGAAGTCGGGGGGCCTTCTCGACCAAGAGAGGATCGACGACGCCGTCGATTCGGCTGACAAAAAAGCTCGCCACGCTGGCCACGTGATCCACGGGAAGTCCGGCCGCCAGGCGTCGATGGAGCGCCCGCTCATGAGCCCTAAACACCTGCTGGTAGCGCTCGACGGAGAAGAGCAGGGTGACGTTGATGTTGAGGCCATCGGCCAGAAGCTGCTCGATGGCCTCGAGTCCGGGCTCGGTCCCAGGGACTTTCACCATCAGGTTGTCCCGAGAGACCGTCGACCACAGGCGATGGGCGTCCTCGATGGTGCCCAGGGCGTCATAGGCCAGGTGGGGCGAGACCTCGAGGCTGACGTAGCCATCCAGGCCCTTAGAGCTGTCGTAGACCTCGCGAAAAACATCGCAGGCCCACTGGATGTCCTCCACCGCAAGGGCTTCGAAGGTCTCGGCCGGGGTGGCGCCGGCCCGGGCCAGCGCCGCCATCGCGGGCCCGTAGTCCTCGGATCCACCCATGGCCTTCTCAAAAATGGAAGGGTTACTCGTGACCCCTCGCAAGCCCTCCTGCGCAACCATGTGATGAAGGCGCCCACTCCAGATCATCCGGCGCTCGATGAAATCGTACCAGATACTTTGACCGTATTCCCTGACGGCCTCCGTCGGCTTCATGGCCGGGAGCTTCGGACCGAGACCCCGGGACGTCAACGGCATCGGTTTGGGATTCCCTCTTCGGCCCTCCATGCTAATGGTGAGCCGTGAGCGGGGAGGTCGTCAGTCTCCGGGCGGGCCGAGGGGACGCCGACTACAACGCTCAGATTCTCAAACCCCTCCTTTGGTACCTAGAGGATCGGATCAGCAAAGAAGCGGCTGCCGAGTGCCTGAGGGCTTGCGAGCTGGAGCGTGAGGCGATCACGGCTCGACGTCCAGGTTGGATGTCCTTCGACCAGTTCGATCGCTTCCTTCAGGCCATGTCCCGCTTCGTCCCTGACGACGGTGACTTCGAACGGGCTTCGATCCACCGCCTACCCGAAGTCTACGGTCCGCTACGATTCGTTCTGTGGGCCACCACGCCTCAGCGGGTATTGGAGATGGCCGCGCGGCACATGCATCTCATGAGCTCGGTCTCCCGCTGGGAGATCATCGAGAGCACCCAAACTTCTATCCACGCGCGCTATCACTCGAGCCGCCCGGAGACCCGGCGCATGTGCCTGTCGCGACTGGCGCAAGCTCGAGCTCTTCCTACCCTATGGGGCCTGCCCGAGGCCCAGATGGAGGTGGCGGCGCTCCTCGCCGACGGAGCGCAGTTCGACGAAATCCACCTTCGGCTCTACGCCCGGTCGACGTGGATGCCCACCGTACTCGGCGGCCTGGCCGGCCTGGGGCTCGCCTTGCTGGCTTCGCTCAGTGAGCCTTTGCCGTGGCTCTTCGTCAGCTTCACGACCGCTGGCGCAGCCATCGGGTCGGGCTGGGAGAACCGACGAACCTACCGGAAGAACCTGGGATTCGGCGAAGACGTGACGGGTGCGCTTCGTGAGGTGGCCCGAAACGAAACCGAAGCCCGGACCGAACTTCAGTCCATGCACCAGCGTCAGCGGGAGTGGGCTCGGCTTATGGAAGAGCAGGTGCGGGACCGAACGGCGACCTTGCAGCAGGTGGTCGAAGACATCCGAGGCCTGCAAGAAGATCGCGAGGTCACCCTCCGAGGCGTCACCCACGACCTTCGAAACCCACTATCGGTGATCCAGTGCGGTCTGGACGCCATGGAAGAAGGGGTCGCGGAGCGAGACGATCTAAACGACATGCGCCAGGCAGTGGAGCGCATGGACGGCATGCTGGGCGCGCTCATCCGCAGTGCCTCCTCTGAGCTTTCGCTCCTCGAGGTAAAACCGGAGCGGGTCGACGTACCGCCGATGGTGGAACGTCTCCGCCGGCGTCTTCGAGCCCTCACGCACGGCCGCCCGGTGCGAGTCAGCGTCTTCAGCACTCGAGAGGCTCCCGAGCAGGTCTCTTGTGATCCCCTCCTGATGGACCGCGTGTTGGACAACGTGCTCTCCAACGCGGCCAAGTACACCGAATCGGGGTCCATCATCGTCGAGGTGGGCGGCACCCCGGGCTTCCTGACAGTGAAGGTTTCGGACAGTGGTAAGGGCATCGCGGACGAAGACATCGAGAAGATCTTTCGGGCCGAGGCCACACCCGCCCACCTTCGCGGACCGCGGAGCTTTGGGGTTGGCCTGTCGGTCGTGGTCCAGCTTCTGGATCAAATCGGAGGCCGGCTCGAAGTCATGTCGCGTTTGGGTCGGGGAACCACCTTCTGGGCACATTTTCCCGAAGCGCTCCGACTGCGGGTGGCTGAACCCAACCAGCGCGCCTTTGATCGCGTGGTGACGATACGCAATCCAAATTGACTATGTCGACCGTGCGTCGATGCGTTCCATTCAATCGAATATGTAAACGAGCTAGAACCCGTTTCCTCTCCGATCGATGCGCGCTTAGGGTGACCTATGGCACAGGCACCCATTCTTTCACCCAACTTCCAACCCCGTCCACAGCGCGTCGTCGACGTGTTCCTCCAGTACCTTTCAGCCGAGCGCTGCAAGGTGGTCTTCGGGATTCCGGGCGGGCTCCTTCATCCGTTTTTCGAAGCCGTCGAACAGAGCGAAGATTTCGAGCTGGTCGTCAGTAAACATGAGGAAGGGGCGGCGTTCATGGCCGATGGCTACGCCCGCACCTCTCGCCAACTGGCGGTCTGCGCCGGGACCTCCGGGCCGGGCGCGACCAACATGCTGACCGGTGTGGCCTGCGCGCACGCCGATGGCGTCCCCATGCTCATCGTCACCGGTCAGGCAAACAGCCGAGCACTGGGCAAGGGAGCTGCACAGGAGACCCAGCGAGAGGACATCGACATCGTCGGCATGTTCCAGCCGGTGACGAAGTACTCAGTCATGGTGACCCACGCCGCAGACCTGGGTCATCACGTCAGGCGAGCCCTGCGACTAGCCTTGAGTGGCCGTCCTGGCCCCGTCCACCTGAACATCCCGGTCGAGATCTGGGAGCAGACGGCGGACGAAGCCTGGTTCGATCCCTCTACCTATCGGCCACCCTCCCACATGTTCGATCGCCTGGCCGTCCAGCGGGCGGCGGAAGCGCTGATGGAGGCCGAGCGTCCGGTCCTCCTGGCAGGATCGGGCATCGCCTCGGCCGGAGCCGAAGAGCATCTGCGGACCCTTGCCGAGCTCCTTCCGGCTCGGGTCGCCACCAGCCCTCGGGGAAAGGGCCTTTTCCCTGAAGACCATCCCCTTTCGCTGGGCGTGCTGGGCTTCGCAGGCCACGGTCCGGCGCGACAGACGATCCTCGGTCCCGACTGCGACGTCCTCATGACGACGGGGGCTTCACTGAACGAGACGACGACCTTCAACTGGAGCCCGGCTCTTCGCCCGAGTAGAGCGCTTCTCCAGCTGGACGTGGACCCCGACCGGATCGGCAGGAACTACCCCGTCGAAGTCCCGCTCGTGGGCGACGCCCAGACCATCCTGACCGAGATCACCTACCATGCGCACAGACTGATACGGGACGGTCGTCGACCCAACTCTCGGTGGGGAGAGATCAGCTTGGTGGAGCCACAGGCCATGAACGAGCTCGCCCGCTCGGCAGCCGTACCCGTGACACCGCAACGCTGGAGAGCCGATCTGCAGGCTGCCCTGCCCGATGACGCACTGATCTTCAGCGACATCGGTGGACACATGCTGTTCAACATCCACGAACTACGCATCCGGGAAGGCCAACGCTTCGTACTCAACCTGGGCTTTGGCTCGATGGGCCACGGGACGATCAGTCCCATCGGCGCCGCACTCGCCCATCCTGGTCGACCTACGGTCGCAATCATCGGCGATGGCTGCTTCACGATGAACGGAATGGACCTCCTCACCGCGGCCGAATACGGCGTGCGGGTGGTTTGGATCGTCGAGAACAACAACATGCATGGGATAACCTGGCACGGGTCCAAGATGGTCGGAGAGGGGAAGGCGATGGAGGCCGTTCGCTACAAGAAGCCAGTCGAGGTGGCAGGGATCGCAAGGGCGATGGGACTGATGGCGCAGATCGTCGACCAACCCGGACAGATGCAGGGCGCGCTGCAAGAGGCTTTGGCTCATAGAGGCCCGAGCCTCATCGAGGTTCGGGTGGACGGACGGATCTCGCCCCCGCTCGGCGACCGGGCTAAGACCATCGCAGGGTTCACCAAGTGAGCTTTCGAGGTCCGATCGAAGACGGAGAGTGGGTCGAAGCCTGGACGGCGCGGGTCGTGAAGCCGGGGCCTGCACCCAGAGTTCGTGGCTACGATCTCGATGGTGACTTGGCTCTCCACTACGGCTGGAGTGAGCGAACCTTCCTCACCCATCGGGGTCGTCTTCCGTCGCCCGAAGAGTCCCGGGACTTCGAACGCAGCCTCGCCTTCGTCTCGGCGGCGAGCGTGGACGAGGGCCCGACGGCGGCGGCCAGCATCGCCCGCCTCGCCGGGGCTCGACCTGCAGGCTTCGTGGTGAGCGTGATCAGCGTCCTCGCAGAAGAGGCCCAGTCCTTAGTTGTCGAAGGGGCCTCCGGTGAGGGCCCGCTGTTCAGCCCGTCTCGGGTGAAGGGCTTCTTGGCCGGGCTGTCGGAGGAGCGGCGAGCGGTGATTGAGGAAGAGAGTCGACTTCCGGTGGCCGTTCGTCGCTGCTGGGAGGCCCTGGGGTTCACGAAGCCGGAGGCCTGGGTCGAGTTGTGGTGCCTGAGCCGCCTGCCCGCCGTCCTGGCCGAGGCCTTCGCGGTCCGTCCGGGTTCCTTTCGGCAGGTGCCCATGCGAACCCCCGACTTCGAGTACCAGGAGATGGAAGCGTGAAGCCTCTTATACCGACTCGCGTCGCCCACGCCGGTCACGATAGCCAGCGCTTCTTTGGACGGGACGTGCATCGCGAACTCTTGGGTCGCGTCTCCTTGCCCCAGACCCTCCTCCTCGCGGTCACGGGACGGGACTTCGACGCGGAGACGGCTGAGGTCCTCACCGACTTCACGGTGGCGGCGACGGTGGCCGACCCTCGGATTTGGCCTCTGAAGATGAGCCGCCATGGCGCAGCCTACGGCAACGCCATCGCCGGACTCAGCGCGGGTCTCTCTTTCATGGCCGAGGCTCGAATGGGGCCGATGGCTTTTGGGCCGGTCGCGATTCGTCTCGCCGAGCTCGGGGTCGAGGCGAGTGAGGTCGAGGTCGAGCGCCAGGTCGCAGGATGGTTCGAGCGCGACGCCTTTCCTGCGGGGTTCGGAGTTCCCTTCCGGACCGAAGACGAGCGGAGCGAAGCGCTGCGGGCCCGCCTGGAGACCAAAGGACGAGGGCGCCTGCCCTACATGGCGCTCCACGACCGTGTCGTGCGGGCTGCCGCCGACAGGAGTCGGGCGGCCCCGAACTTCACGTTGACCGGCGCGGCGGCCATCTTGGACATGGGTGTTCCGGCTTCGGCCGTGGCGCAGGTTGCCTTGCTCGGTTCCCTCCCCAGCTTCTTGGCGAATGCGGTGGAGCAAGCCAACATCTGGGCCCCATCGCTTCATCGTCTCGGCCCACAATTCGTCCGGGATCAAACACCTGAAGATCGGGTGTCGCCTCGGGCGAGCTCCTCCCACCACTGACGGGCCCAGTCCTCGGGGTCCGGTCGCCGACAGGCTGCTGCTCGGAGGCCCAACAAGGCGAGCTTGGGCCGAAGGTCGAGGCGAACGAGCTGGCGAAGGTGCTTCGACGTCGGGTCGCGAATGACGCGCCGGGCACCCATGAGGTCTAAGGGGACCACTTCGCTTCTTCGCAATCCGAGGGTCGTCCAACTGAGCCGTGGAACCCAAAGACGATGCTCCGCCAACAAAGAGACCAGCCGCCCTAGTGACTGAAGGAGCTCTGGAGAGAATTTGGGGAGCGGGCGTGCGTCGGAGACCAACAGGAGCCTGCCCCGGGAGCCGGACCGGAGCCACCCCAAAGGCCGCGGACAAGGCCAGCCGTAGGCCCGAAGTTGATGGCTGGCCGCAAAGCCCTGCTTCACCTGATGTTTGGAGCCTTCGATGTAGCGGAGCTGCCAAGTGTCGGGACTATGCCCATGGAGCTCAGGGGCAAGAGGACCTGTCCATGGACCTTCCCAGTCGACCCGGGCTTCGATCACTTCTTCTTGCGAACGTTGGAGCGCCCTTCCACCGCAAGCAGGTGAAGGTCCGTGACGTTGGTGTTGGTCGGGCCCGTGTGCAGTCGGGCGTTCACTTTCCCGAGCGCGTTGTGGCTGTCATACTTCTCCAGTACCTGATCCACACTCACGGCCTGCTCCTCGAGGAGCTGGGTCGTGTTCCCGTCTACGACCCCCCCGGCGGCATCGGTGGGCCCGTCGGTCCCATCAGTGCCCGCAGCCAGAAAGGCCATGTGATCATCGCCCGCCATGGCTTTGGCCATGAGCAGAGAAAGATGTTGGCTCCGACCGCCCGTGCCGAGCTTGTCCATGTCGATGTCCAGCTCAGGGTCGTCGATTCGAACCGTCGGTTCGCCCACGGCCACGAAGACCTCTCGACCGGTTCCGCTTCGCACCATGGATCCCGCCCGGGCCATGTACTTTTCGACCAGGTCTTCGACCGGACCTTCGATCGGCTTGGTGGCACAACGGACGCGAAGGCCCATGGTTCGAGCAGCACGCGCAGCCGCCCGAAGAAGGGTTCGTGGACCACCGACGACGGCGGCAAAGGCGCGACTCAAACGAGGGTCGCCGGGCTTCGGAGACTCGGGTATCTCGCCGCGGTTGCCGGCCTCCAAGTACTCTTTCACCGACGCAGGCGCCGAATCCCAAAGCTCGGCCTTGGTGAGAGCCTGGATCGCGTCCTTGTAGCGAGACGGGTCGGCCACCGTCGGCCCGCCCCCGATGGCGGGGAGCTTGTCGCCGACCACGTCGCTGAGGGCGAGGGTCAAGACGGACGCAGGCGCAGCCGACACGGCGAGTCGCCCTCCTTTCACGCGGCTGATGTGGGAGCGCACGACGTTCATGTCGTGGATGTCCATCCCGGCCCGAAGCATTTGCTGGGTCAAAGTGATGGTGTCGTTGAGACCCACATCTGGAACAGGAGAAGTGAGCAAAGCGCTCGCGCCGCCACTGATCAGGACGAGGAGAAGGTCTTCCTCCGAGAGCTCAGAAACCAGCTCGACGATTTCGTCGGTGACTCGGATGGAGTCGCGCGTCGGCACGGGATGACCGGCTTCGCGCATCTCAAAGCCTTCGATGGGCTGGGTGTAGCCGGTCTTGGTGAGGATGATCCCGAAGTTCATCTTCTCCCGGATGGGCTCGGGGACGGCTTCGGCCATGGCGGGTGCCGCTTTGCCGATGGCCACGATGCCCACCCTTTCGACCCTGTCCAAGGCGATGGCCCGCCGGCCGGCGCGTATCGCTCCGCTCGACACCTGGAGCCGGCTTTCGACGGCTTTGCCGGCGTGAGAGGCGTCCAAGGCTTCATTGAAGATTTGGACGAGATCCTCGGCCAGCGGGCTCCGATTCATGTCGCTGTCCGTATAGTCAACCGATGAACTCAAATCAAAAACCGGGAGAACTATAGCCCAGTTGGGGCCGATTCCGGCCCTAAACCGTTCCCTCGCAGCCTGGCTTTTCCTCAAGTCCTGCTTCTTCTAGGATCCAGACTGTCTCGGACCGGGACGCCGACTTCGGCGCCAGGCTGGATGGTCGAATGAAGAGCGTCGTGAGCGCCGTGTTTCTCCTCTGGGCCTTGCCCGCTCTTGGCCAGGTGCCCCTGGCGCCGGCGCTCGAGCTCGACGGTACCGTTGATTTCTTCGCAACAGGAGCCTCCTTCAGCATCGACGACGACGCGGATGACCGCCCAGACGCCCTCTTGGACGTGGCTGAGGTTCGGATTCTGGATAGGGACATCCCGCCCAGAGCTGAGCTCGTCCGGGCCTTCTTGTACTTCGGAGGCTCGCTATATGCGGACGGCGACGGCATTGAGGCCCCGGACGAAGTGGTCGAGCTGGCTACACCAGGCCGAGATTTCCGGGAGGTTCGGGCCGAGGCGGTGGCTACGTCCGGGCCTATAGAGGGTTTTCCTGAAGTCACGCTGTACACTTCGCGAGCCGACGTCAGCGCGCTCGTTCGCGGTGGCGAGCTCGCCGGCACCTACCAAATCCGAGGGTTCGATGGGGACATCTTCGACGGTACCCAAGAACATACGGCGGCCAACGCCTCTTTCTCGCTGGTCTTGGTGTTCGAAGAGGAGCGGCTTCCGCCTCGGGCGATCACCATCTTCGATGGATTGGAGCCAGTTCTGGGCTCCACCGTCAGCTTGGCCATCTCGGACCTCAACGTCTCTCCCGTCCCCTCGGGCGCGTTGACCTTCTATGCCCTGGAGGGGGACTGCCACCCCGGGCCCGATCGATGCGCCGATGGCGAGAACCTGTCGGGCCCCGAGCGCATTCGCGTTCTGGCGCCGGAGGGTCGTCAGCTCGTCCTGAGCGATGCCCTCAATCCTCCCAACGACATCTTCAACCGGACCATCAATACGGTTCTCCCCGCCCGAGCCAACGTCGTCGGCACCGACATTGATCGCTTCGATCTTTCCTCGGTCCTCAGGCCAGGCGACGACGGCCTCACGGTTGAGGTCACCGCGCCACGACCCATCAACGGGAATCGTGGAGAATTGATCGGCCTCGCCTACGTGGTGGTGGGGATCGACGTCTTTGCCCCTGAGCTTTCCGTGGATTCGCGTATCGACGTCCGCTCGGAGCTCGGAGACCCCATGTTCTTTCCCGGCGATCCATTGAGTGTCGTGGTGGCGCTGAGCAATACCGGTAACCTCCCGGCGGAAGGAGTCCAAGTCGAGCTGGAGCTCCCCGAGATCATTGAGGCCTTCGAGGTCGTGACGGCGAGCGCCAGCGTCGACGGCCGTCGGATCCGGGCCGCGGTACCCGATGTCCGTGACGGCGAGATCGAAGGCCTTCGACTTCGGGTCCAAACTCGCTGTCCCTTGAGCGAAGGTGGGATCATGGCCCTCAGCGCCACGGTCTCGGCCGCCCGTATAGAACCCTTCGTGGTCAGCTCGACTTCCGCCATCGCTGGTGCGACCGAGTGCGGTGATCGCTTTGGCCTGTTCGGTGGTGGCGGTTGCCAGGGTACCGCCTCTGGTCCCGGTCCAGGCTTTCTGTTCTTGCTTCCTCTCTTGGTGCTGGTGGGCTTCCGAAACCGAGGCGGCTTGGGCTGCATCCTGCTCCTCGGACTCGCTTCAGGCTGCGGCGAAGACGAGGGCACGGCGGACCGCTCCGGACCGGCGCCTTTTGGCTCCACCTGCCCCTCGGACATTGCCATGGTGGTCGTACCCTCGATTCGAGGCGAAGCTCCTTTCTGCATCGATCCCTACGAAGCGAGCCTAGAGTTGGGCGGCAACATCGGAAGTCCAATCCAACCCGAAGGTGGGGACGGCAGCACGACCGCCGTCGCGCGGACGAGTCGCTTCACGCTGCCCGCCCGGGGCCTCACCTGGTTCCAAGCGGCCGCAGCCTGCGCCAACGCTGGCAAGGCACTTTGCACAGCCGCCCAGTGGCAGTCGGCCTGCGGCGGCGTGCAGGACCTGAGCTATCCTTACGGCGAGGAGTTCGAGGCGAGCCGATGCAACGGCTTCGCCGCTGGACGACGCGAGGTCGTGCCCACCGGCGGGCTGCTCACCTCGACCATCACGGCGGACGGCGACAATCTCGCCAGCGGCTGCGTATCCGACTTCGGGGTCTACGACATGTCCGGAAACGTCTGGGAGTGGAACGCCAGCCCGAGGCTCGGCGGCCTGCGTCGCGGACTGGCCGGTGGGAGCTTCCGCTCCAACGCCGTCGGCCTCAGCTGTCTGACCAACGACGCTGATGCCCCCCCCGAAGAGCAGGACGACAGCTACGGCTTTCGCTGCTGCAAACCGATCTAGCCGAGCCCGGTCAGGGGGGCCCCGCTTGGGCAAAGCCCAAGCCAACCCCACTCAGTTCGTCTCCGCGAGCTCTACGCGCTCACTCCAACTTGGCCTTTCTACCCGCCGGTCTGAGACATGTTGACCGCGAAGTGGTGGGTGGTGCCGGGGACGTGGAAGGCGTGGCCGTCTCGCTTTCCGAAGAGGGCCTTCTCGAGGGCTTCGGCCACATCTTCGTCGTTGCCTCCGCTTCGAAGCGCGTCCCGGAACTGAAATCCGTCGGGGGAGGCCAAGCAAGCCCGGACCTCACCCCGAGCCGTGACGCGGACACGATTGCAGCGGTGGCAGAAGTTGTCGCTTACGGCGCCGATGAACCCTACCTTGCGGCTGCTGCCATCGGCGGCAGGGAGATAGCCTGCTGGCCCGCGATCGAGTCGACGTTCGGCTTCTCCTAGGGTGAGCAGGTCCGCCAGGCCAACCTGCATGTCGAACACCGAGACTACGCGCTCTCGGCCTAGCTTCGCGCCCTCGCCGACCGGCATGAGCTCAATGAAGCGAGGCAGGATGTTCTTGGACCACGCCCACTCGACAATCTCCCGCAGCTGATCGTCGTTCATGCCCCGAACCACCACCGCGTTGATCTTGGTTTCGAAGAGGGAGCGGGCGGCCTCGATGCCCGCCAACACCCGGCGCAAATCTCCACCTCGCGTCATCTCGCTGAAGGTCTCAGCCCGAACGCTGTCCAGAGACACGTTCACCCGCCGAACCCCCGCTTTGGCCAGGGGCAGGGCGAGCTTGGCCATGGCCGTCGCGTTGGTCGTGAGTGCAACGTCTTGGATCCCCGTCTCGACGCAAATCCGTCGGACCAGCTCGGGCAGGTTCTTTCGGACCAGCGGCTCGCCACCGGTGATGCGAACGGTCCGAACACCGAAGCGTTGAAAGACCCGGACCACCCGAACGACCTCGTCGAAGCTCAGGATGTCTGCACGGTCAGAAGCGGGAACGCCTTCCTCGGGCATGCAGTATCGACAGCGAAGGTCGCATCGGTCGGTGACCGAAAGGCGCAGATAGCGCAGGCGGCGACCTTGTCGATCCGCCAGCCAGCCGGGCACGCCCCGCATGCCTTGGGCGGCTGACGCGACAGGGTCTTCGACGCGTTCGCGGACGTCGGTATCGCAGCCCACTGCGACATCTTCCACGATTCGGAGCCTGCCCACCGGCCGCGACGATTATCCCGCCGGTCGCGAGATGGGAAGGGCTAGGGGGCCGACTGCGCTTCGGGAGGAGTCTTGGGAGATGCGGAGGGCTGGTTCGGGGTTCCCTTCGCCGCCTTGCGTCGGACTGATTCCAGTTCCTCTAGGAGGCTTTCGGCCAGCCGGTCGGCGTCGATCTGGGCTTGCGGCGTCACTGGAGAGGGAGGGATTTGGCTCAGCATGGCTTCGGCGTCATCGAGCCGCCCCTCGTCCAGTGCCGTCTGGAAACGCTGAACGAACTGGCTCCGGGCCAAAGTCGCCGGGAGATCGAGGCGAACCGCCCAGTCCCCGTTCGGCAGCTTCTCGGCGCGAAAGCGCAGGGTCAAAGGCCGGGTCTTGGGCATGTCCGGCATCTCTTGCCCCATTCGCTCGGAGGCAAAGGGCAGTGGGTTCTTCAGCTTCAGATCAGCCACCACCACGTGGTGATCGGCCTGCTTGTCGGCAATCTCGACCATCTCGTGCTCGAGCGGCCGAGGGGGAATGGCCAAGGCCTCGAGCTCGGTCCGCGACGAAGCACTCATCCCCTTGCGAAGGAGGGCTCGGTCATCGGGATGTACGGCGTTCACGGCCCGCTCCACGTCTTCGGTCTCCAATCCTGTCAGAAGCTCGTCCACGACCTTGACCGAAGGCGGCATGCAGCCAGTGGCGAGGACAGCGGGAACCATGAGAGCGCGAAGGAGGACCACAGCGAGATGAAACTAGAGGGCGCAGGTCCAGGTAAAGCGCCAGGGTGGGCGGAGCTCACACCAGCTCGCGTCGGGATAGGATAAGGCCGGCCAGCAGCAGGAACCCAACAATCCAAAGGACGCCGTAGACCAAGGCCCAGGCAAATTCGTCGCCCGGTATGGTCAACCGGTACACGGCCTCCGTGCGGAAGTTGAGGACCTGGAAGTTCGGCAGCACGTAGGACAGGGCCTGGGCCATGGTCTCGTTGCCCGAATGGAGGGCCTCGCCCATCGAATTGTCGCCCTTCAGTCGGGCCAGCCGCACGAGATCGTCGGTCGTGCTCGCCGCTATCCAGAAGCCAAGCCCAATGCCGGTGCCCAGCATGGGCGTGGTGAAGGCCGACAACACGAGACCAAAGCTTCCAAGGATACCGGCTTCGACCAGCCCACCCGATAAGGCATAGACGTCGTGCAGGGTCGGCGCGCCCCCTACGCTGAGCAGGGTCAGAAGCACGACCAGCCCGAAGCTTGCCATCGCCATGGATAGGACCGCGAACAGGCCGAGAGCCCGGCCCAGAACGTAGGCGGTGCGCGTGACCGGCCGGGTCATCACGACGAACAAGGTCTTTCGATCAAGCTCGGCGTGAATGAGGCCGATGCTCAAGAGCAAGGCCATCAGGTCCACGGCAAGAATGACGCCCGACAGGCCGATGCTCCGTACGACCTGGTCCCGGTACCCAAAGGTGATGTTGGAAACGACCAGCGCCACGATCACCATCCCGAGCCCGAAGATGAAGACATTGAAGAAGGTCCGCTGGCGCACGATCTGGCGAATCGTGTTTCCAGCGACGAGTCCGACCACGCTCATGCCGGGGCGCCCTCCGCCCCGCCCAGGGTCCGAACGAACACCGTCTCGAGGTCGGGCCGATGGGGCTCGAAGCGTCGCACCACCAACCCCTGGCTGACCGCCTGTTTCAGGCAGTCCCGGGCCGCCTTCTCGTCGAAAAACTCAGCGACGAAGATGCGGGGCCCTCGCTGGACGAAGGACTCGGCCAGGGTCCCGAGGGCCTCTATCGAGTCGACTTCCAGCTCGATCGTGACGCTCTCGGTTCGCTCGCCTAGGATTTCGTCCAGAGCGCCGGTGCGAACGGTGCGGCCCTTATCTACGATGGTGACCCGTCTACAGGTGGCCTCTACGTCCGACAAAATGTGGGTGGAGTAGAAGATGGTCCTTCCCTCGTCCGCGAGCTCCAGGATGAGCTCTCGTATGAACTTCCGACCGACCGGGTCGAGCCCCGTCATCGGCTCATCGAGGACCAGAAGGCTCGGGTCGCCGACCATGGCCTGAGCCAAGCCGGCGCGCTGAAGCATACCTTTGGAGTAGGTACGCAGCCTTCTAGCCGAACGCTCACCCAGGCCCACTCGATCCAGGGCGAGCTTGGCCTGGCGCTCGGCCTCGTGGCGAGCGAGCCCGGTCAGCTGGCCGAACCAGGTCACCAGTTCTTGTCCGCTCAAGTAGTCGTAGAAGTTGGTTTGCTCGGGCATGAAGCCCACCTTGCCGCGCCAGTCCAAGGCGTGGCTTTCGGCACCCAGGAGCTTGAGCTCGCCGACGTCGGCCCGAATCAACCCCAGCAGCGCCTTGATGGTGGTCGTTTTGCCGGCGCCGTTGGGGCCTAGAAAGCCAAAGACCTCGCTCTCATGCACCTCGAAACTGATGCCGCGTGCCGCCTCCACCGGTCGCCCGCGAAGGCCGCTCCGAAAGGTCTTTTCGAATCCTCGTACTTCGATGACCGCGCTCACTCGTCCCCTCCCGCCGACAAGAGCTCGGCCGCCACCTCGAAGTCCCTGCGTTCGACTTCATTGGTACGGGCCACGCAGCTTCCGGCCCGTGGCCCTTCCTTACGATAGCGCTCGAACTGGATCCGGTGACCGAAGCTATCCTCGCTCGGCGCTTGGATCATGCCCTCCCGGTTGAGGGTCTCGGGATCCGGTGGAAGCTCAGCATGCTGGTGCAGCCAAGATGTGCAGGCCTCGTCGTAGGCCATCAGCAGCTTCTCGCGACGGGCCAGCTCTAAACGGTCCAGCGCGTGCTCGAGCTGCGGGCCTTCCGGGAGGGTGGGGATCAAGGCCTTCAACATTTGTATCGCCGCGTCCGGTCCCCGCGCCATGGTCCGAGCGCGGCCCGCCAAAGAAGAAAGAAAGCGAGGCGCACGGGGCAGCTGAGCTGCCCGGGCATACAGAGTGGCTGCTCGATCGGGGTCCCGCTGAAGAAAAAACGCGTTGTAGGCCTGAAGGGCCAGGAACTCCCATCGGAGCCCGAGACTAGCGATAGCCTTGTCCAGCAGACGGTTCGAGTCCTCGGCCGCTTCAACGTAGGCGGTCAGCACCGTGGCCGTCGCCCAGTACACGGTGAAGGCACGGGGATCGGTGTCGGTCGTCAGCTGAGCCATGGAGTTTATGACGGGCCCGAGCAACTTCAGCCGGTCCTGATCATTGGTCCCGATGAATTGAATGGTCCGCAACCACATCAAAGCTGCAACGCCCTCTGCGTGGCCCACGCTAAGGACGCCCATCGCCTCCACGCCGGGACTCTCGAAGGCGGGCGCGTCCAGGAGCTCCTCGGGTGCGGACGAGGGCGGAAAGGCCCAAAGACGAAGAAGGCCGGCCAGGAGGAGCGGGACGACGAAGGTGCCTGCGGACAGAGACTTGGCCACTTTCTTAGTAGAGGGCGACGCTGAGCCGGATGGTCTCGAAGGGGAAGGCCGAAACGGTTCCGTAGTGGCTGGCAGCTGGACAAGCGCCTGTGTTGAGGTTGTCGGTGCAGTTGATGAACTCGGCCTCGTTGCTGTCACCGTCTAGGTCACCACGAGCAGCGCAGGTATAATCGGGCGGAACGCCACCGGCCGGATTGATGGCCTCGCAGGCGTACTGGTAGTACAGCTGTCGGTCGACCACGGAGACCCCGATGGTCTCGAAGTTTCGGTCGCCAGGCTGACAGGGGTTCGGGACGGGGACGTTGGTGTCATCCCAAGGCCTCCGCCCTGGCGTGAGGGCGCCAGGAGGATTCGGAATGGTGGCCGCGTAGCAGTCGAACTGGGAGCGGTAGGTCTCTTGTGCAATCTTGGCCTTGCCTAGGATGATGAAGGCCTCGGTCGTCTTGGACTGCAGCTGATAGTCGACGAAACGGGGCACCGCAATGGCGGCAAGAATCCCAATGATAGCGACCACGATCATCACCTCAATCAGAGTGAAGCCGAGTCGAGCCATCGATGGGGGTCGGTGTCTCCGCTGCATCTGCATGACTCCTTAGATCACCTCGCGTTGAAAAAAAACGAAGAGGGGCCGAGGCCGGAACCTCGACCCCCCTTCGGGGGGGAGCAAGGAAGCTCAGTAGACGTTGGGCGAGCACTCCAGGATGTCGGAGGCAGGCGCAGCGGCGCAGAGGCCCACCGCGAAGGGACAGGCCACATCACCTACGCCGTTGGCGTCGGCGTCGACCGAGAAGCAGTAGTCACCAGGGGCACCGTCGGCGTCCAAGTCGGCGGTGGCGCCCACCGCGTAGGACGGCTGCACGCCAGCTGCGCCGATCAGGTGGGGCGAGGCGTAGGTGTAGTACACGTCACCGGCCGGCTCGAAGCCGATGCAGGCGAACTGAACGCAAGCCGGGGTGGCGTTGCGGTTGCAACCCGCGGGGCAGGCGGCACCAGGCCAGGCCTGCTTCTGGCCGTCGGCAGCGGCTGGGGGGGTGTTGGTGGTGACGTTGGCGTAGTTGTCGTAAGTCGCACGGAACGACTCCTGACTGGTCTTGATGCCGCCGGTGTTGGTCCGAGCTTCCGAGCTCTTCGAGCGGAGCTGGTAGCGGACAAAGTTGGGAATGGCAATGGCCGCCAGGATGCCAATGATCGCCACGACGATCATCAGCTCGATCAGGGTAAAACCGGAGTTCTTCTTCTTGAGCTTCATGAGTTCCTTCTTTGGTTCTTAGACGCGATGTCTTGTCGGTCTGTCAGAGGAAGGAGCAGATGCCATACCAACTTGGACCCTCGGGATTTTCCGGCAAGTGACGAAAATGGTCGGCGAAGGGGTGACGAAGCTGGGGATCCTGACGGAGCCGGACCGTCGGAGGACCGTCACCCGTCGGCCTGCTGACGCGTTGGAGAAGGACAGCTTGCACGGAAGACGGGGGACGGCAGTTGCCCGTCTATGTCGGAGCGGCGACTACACGTCGAGGTTCGTGACGTCCAGGGCGTTGCGTTCGATGAAGGCACGTCGAGGCTCGACCTGGTCGCCCATCAAGGTTTCGAAGATCTCGTTCTCGTCTTCGCTGCGATTCATCTGCACCTGAAGAATGACGCGCTTTTCCGGGTCCATGGTCGTCTCCCACAGCTGCTCGGCCGTCATTTCACCCAGGCCCTTGTAGCGCCCGATGGTCACGCCTTTGCCGCCAAACTCTCGCAGGTACTCCACGAGGGCCGACAGGCTCGGGTAGCTTACCGGGTCCCGACCTTCCCGCTGCAGGGTGAAGGGGCCCTCGAGCGCCCTCCAGCTGCTGCTCAAGCCCCGCAGTCGAGCGTACTCGCCACCGGCCAAGAAGCTCGGGTCGATGAGCGTGCGTCGGCGGACCCCAGTTCGACGGGTGTCTATGACCAGCTCGGCGGCCCCCGGGGTGCCGCGTACGCCGAGCTCCAGCTTCTCGGCTGCCTCGGGATGGACGGTCTCCAGGAAGCGCCGGACCTGCGGCAGCACTTCTTGCTCGAGGCGCTCTAGGTCGGGGCCGGTCTGCTCTTCCGAGGTCCCGATGGCGGTGGGCGGCCGCAGATCGTCCACCTCCAAGTCCGTTCCGCGGACCACCGCGTCCACCACCCGTCGGTCCCGCCGACGATCCACGGCGGTTAGTAGGTCCTGATATCGGAGCACGGAGAAAGCGACGCTCTTCAGATGTTCGCCCTCGAGCCTCGTGCCCTGGGCGTCAGCCACCACCACGTCCTGCACCGCGACGCCCAAGAGGTGGTCTCGGAGGCTGTCCTCGTCCTTGAAATAGCGCTCCTGCTTACCCTTGCTCAACCGGAAGAGGGGCGGCTGAGCGATGTACAGGTGCCCGTGCTCCACGAGCTGAGACATCTGTCGATAGAAGAAGGTGAGGAGCAGAGTGCGGATGTGGCTGCCGTCCACGTCGGCATCGGTCATGATGATAATCCGGCCGTAGCGAAGCCGAGAGATGTCGAAGCTCTCCGTCCCCACCCCGGTACCAAGAGCCGTTACCAAGGCCACGATCTCTTGGCTGGAGAGCATCTTGTCGACCCGAGCCTTCTCCACGTTCAGAATCTTGCCCTTCAGCGGAAGGATGGCCTGGAACTTACGGTCCCGACCCTGCTTGGCCGAGCCGCCCGCCGACTCGCCCTCGACGATGTAGATCTCGCAGCGCTCGGGATCCTTTTCCTGGCAGTCGGCGAGCTTGCCCGGGAGGGAGGTCGACTCGAGGGCGCTCTTTCGCTGCACCAGCTCTCGAGCTTTGCGGGCCGCGATCCGGGCCCGGGCCGCATCGGCTGTCTTGGAGACGATGATTCGGGCGGCGCTGGGATGCTCGAGTAGCCAGGCCGAGAGTCGGGCGCTCACCAGGCTATCGACCGCGGTTCGAGCCTCGGTGTTTAGGAGCTTGTGCTTGGGTTGGCTGTCGAACTTGGGGTCGGCCATCTTCACGGCTACGACCGAGGTCAGCCCTTCCCGCACGTCGTCACCCGAGGGCGGCTCCTTTAGACCTTTGTGGAGGTTCTCCTTGGAGGCGTAGGAGTTGAGGGTCCGGGTTAGCGCACCCCGCAGACCCGCCGCATGGGTGCCGCCCTCGTCATTGTAGACGTTGTTGGCAAAGCAATAGACGCTCTCCGTGAAGGTGGTCGTCCACTGAAGCGCGACCTCCACCTCCACCTCCACCTGACTGCCGTCGGGTCCTGAGACCTCCATCAAGGACTCGAAGTGGATCGGCTCCTTGTGGAGCACCTCACGGTTTCGATTCAGGTGCTCGACATAGGACCGAATGCCGCCCTCGTAGAGAAAGGTCTCGTGCCGCTGATCCCGCTCATCCTCGAGATCGATGCGGAGCCCCTTGTTCAGGAAGGCCAGCTGGCCCAGCCGGGCGGAGAGACGCTCGAAGCTGTAGGTGGTCGTACTGAAGATGGTCCCGTCTGGCTGGAAGTGAATCCGGGTACCGCTGACTTCGGTCTCACCCTTCACTGTCAGCGGCGCGTCGGGGCCACCCGAGTCGCTGGTGGGTTTACCGCGCTCGAAGCGCATCCAGTGAATTCGACCGCCTCGGTGAATCTCGAGCTCCAGCCATTCGGAGAGAGCGTTGACGCAGGAGACACCGACACCGTGCAGGCCGGCCGAGTGCTTGTAGGTCTCGCTACTGAACTTGCCGCCGGCGTGGAGCACTGTCATCACGACTTCGGCTGCCGACTTGTTCTGCTCGGGCTTCCAGTCCACGGGAATGCCGCGGCCGTCGTCGGAGATCACGACCGAGCCGTCGACCTTGAGCAGCACGCTTACGGAGCTGGCGTGGCCGGAAAGGGCCTCGTCGACGGAGTTGTCCACGACCTCGTACACCAAGTGGTGCAAACCCGTGGCGTCGGTCTCGCCGATGTACATACCGGGCCGAAGCCGGACGGCCTCAAGGCCCTCCAGCACCTCGATCGAGCTCCCGGTGTACTCGCTGCGGGACCCCTCGTCCGACTTACGCTCGACGGACCGGGCCTCGAATTGGGACTCGGCGTCCATCGCCGAAGACTCTCCTGCCGCCAAGGCGTTGACGCTAGCACGCGCCCTTCACCCCAACAACACAACAATGGAGAGAGATGTCGCCCACTTAGCTCGCATTGAACGTGCTCGCTTGACGCCTCTTCTGGCCGCCCGTACTCGACCTTCCATGCTCGATTCGAGGCCGGGAGAGGAGGACGTGGATGAGCTCGAGCTCCTGACCCGTCCCGGCCGAGAGGAGGAGCTGAAACTGTTCCTTCGACTCCTTCACCCCGCCGACATCGCCGAACTCTTAGAGGAGCTGCCGGACCCAGCTTCGGTGAAGGTCTTCCGAAATCTGCCCCCCGACCGCGCGGCCGAGATGCTGGCAGAGCTCGACCCCGAGGATCAGGAGCTCCTCATTTCCGCCAGTCGACCCGAAGACTACGGGCCGGTCCTGGGAGAGATGGACTCGGACGACGTCACAGACCTCCTCCAGGAGCTGGACGAGGACGTGGCCCGACGTATCCTGCAGGTGCTGCCGGTCAAGTACCGCCAGGAAGTCCAGCGGCTCCTGGCCTTCGACCCCTCCAGCGCGGGCGGCTTGATGCAGACCGAGCTCGTCTCGGTCCCACTGTCGTCGAACGTCGGTGCGGCCCTGGAGGTGGTCCGAGGCGGTGCCGACGACATCGACATCATCAGCCTATTCGTCGTGGACGACGGTGGGCGCTACGCCGGACATGTCGCTCTGCAGGACCTGGTGCTTTCACAGGCCGACGTCCCCATCGAGCGGGTCATGGAACCCAAGATTGTCGAGGTGCTGCCCGGCGTCGACCAGGAAGAGGTCGCTCGAATCTTTGATCGCTACAGCCTCGTCGAGCTGGGCGTGGTCGACGTAGAGGGGCGACTGCTGGGCCGTATCACCGCCGACGACGTGCACGAAGTGCTGGTCGAAGAGGCGGAAGAGGACTTCCTCAAGGCCGCGGGCACGGCAGCCGAGCCCGAGATCATCTACTCCGACCGAGTCTTCTCCATCGTGGGCCAGCGCCTGCCTTGGCTGGCATCGACCTTCCTCGCCGGCCTCCTGGCCTCGTGGATTTTGGCTTCCGCCAGCGTGGTCTTTCAGACCGCGGTCATCCTGCTCATGTTCGTCCCGGTCATCACCGGCATGAGCGGGAACGTGGGCACGCAGTCGGCCATGATCATGATCCAGGGGATGGCCTCGGGCCATGTCGAACCCGAGAACCTGGTGAAAGCCATCGTGAGGGACATCATGGTGTGTGTCATCATGGCCTTGGCTTGCGGGGCCGCGGTCGTCTTGATCGTGGGCACCTGGAAAGCAGACTGGGCCCTGGGCGCTTGCGTAGGCCTCGCCCTGTCCCTGTCGATGACGACGGCCTCCGTCCTCGGCTCGACCGAACCCGCCCTGCTGAAGCGCTTCGGCGTCGATCCTGCCGTAGCCGCTGGACCATTGATCACATCCATCAACGATATCTCCGGCGTCCTCATCTACACCTTCGTGTCCCTCTTCTTCCTCCAACACCTGAACGTATGATTGGGCCCTGAAGCCCCAGCGAAAATGCACAGAGCGCGCAGCGTTCGGAGCCATCACTTAGTGAGCGGAGGGGGAAACGCAAAGCGTTTGTCCGCCGAAGCAAACGAAGAGGGGTGGCGCGGGGTAGGCCCGCGCCCGGCCCTAAGGCCTCCTCTGCCAAGCCAAGTCGATCACGGTGGCGAAGTCCGCGTCCTCCAGCATTCGCTCGACCGGCTCGCCCAGGGCCATGAACTGACGCCGCGTCAGAAGCCTAGGGAGGCCCGCTTCGATGGCCGCCTGGAGCGCGGACAAAGCCTCTTCCTTCCGGCCCAGGCGATGACTGGCGAAGGCCAAGTTGGCCTGACCTCGGGGATCTTCGGGCCGAAGTTGGATACAGCGAAGGCTCGCCGAGCGAGCCTCCCGGAAGCGTTCCTCCATTAGGAAGGCCTCACTGCGGACCAGGGCGAGATCTGCCCGCTGGTCGGACCGCAGCCCTTCGCCCTCGAGCGCCTCGGCGCTGGAGGCCAGCGCCCGGCCAGAACGCCCCCGGCTAAGCTCCACGACCGCCATCCGGTGGAGGACGTCTGCCCTGACCCGAGGATGTGGACCTGCCCGGACCAAAGCCAGGTTGAGGGCTTCCAAGGCGCCCTCAAAGTCCTCGAGCTGAAATCGTCCGCTGGCTTCTCGAATGAGTGGACGAACCGCCGCTTCGGATCGCTGCTCTGGGCTCCCGTGACGAGCGAGGATGCGCTGGTACTCACTCTCGACCAGCTCATCCTGGGGGCGAAGGCGGTGGGCCTCTCCGAAGGCGGCAATAGCCGCCTCTACGCGCCCCAGCCTTCGCTCCGCTCTACCCAAGGCCACGAGAAGGTCGGGGCTTCGAGGGAAGCTCTGGCGACCTTCCAAGAGCACCCGACGCGCTTCTTCGTGTCGACCTTCGCCGCGCAGCACGTCGGCCAAGAGCCGGTATGTCGCCGAGCTCACGTCCGGACAGCGAAGACACCCGCGGAGGGCGTGGATGCCCTCCGCGGGAGACGCGTCGATCAGGGCCGCCCCGTCTCGCAAACAGGGGAGTGCACTGGAGCAGACCGTCTCTTGAGCGACCAGCGGGGCCTGAGGCTCGGATCGAATCGAAGGAGGAGGCGGAGCCGATGCAGTCCTGGGCGAAGGGGACGAGCTGGCGCAAGCCGTCAGCGCTGCGAGCATGAAGACCGGGCTCCGCACGGACGGAGGGACCCTAGCAGGTTGCGGCCCCGGTCTGCAGTTGTGGGTCCAGATGGGAGCTCGGCCGACCTCGCGTCGACGGCGCCGAAGTCAGAGCAGGCGATCGACGAGCCCGTCGACGATGACCGAGCCGAAGGTCATGCCGAGGGTGGCCAGGACGAGGCCCGTCTTCGTCTTGATCTCGAAGCTCCTCAGGAGCTTGTCGGTCAGCCAGAGCAGGAAGCCATTCAGAACCAAAAGGAAGAGGCCGAAACTGAGGATGATCATCGGCATGCTCACGAAGACGAGCAGCTCCTTGAGGAAGTAGTTCAGGAGCCCGTAGACCACGGCCACGCCGAGGGCCGCACCGTAACCCTTGACCCGGACGCTGGGGACGATCCGAGCGATCAAGAGGACGACGAGGGCCGTTAGTGCGATGCGGAGCAGCGTAGCCATGGGCGAAAACTAGCGGTCAGCTCACCGTCGGGTCGAGTCCCGAAGCACGGTCTTGTACCAGCGCTCTCAGGGCTTCGGCCTCTTCAGCGAGGGCTTCCCAGCTCTCCTCGCCGCTGGTGTGGGCGTGCGGGGGAAAGGCGGACGCCATGTGGCCCAGACGGCCAAGGGCCAAGTCCAGCCGATGCTGGCTCACATGGCCGTCGGTCAGGGCCCGCTCCAAGCCCGTCCTGATGGCCTCCACGGTCTCGGGTCGACGACAGGCGAGCAGCCCGTCACAGCCCGCGGCGAGGGCCTCGACCGCACCCGCTTCGACATCGGCCCCGAAGCCCACCATGTCGAGGTCATCGCTGAAGACTACGCCCTGGAAACCGAGCTCGGTCCGAAGACGCCGCTCGATCCACTCGAAAGAGCGCGTGGCCGGTCGCTCGTCGACCGCGGGGTAGCGGACGTGCGCGGTCATGACGCTGGCCACCTCCGCCAAGATGGCGGCCCGGAACGGACTGAGGTCCCGTCGCCTCAAGGTGTCCTCGTCCGCCTCGACCGTCGGCAGAGCTGAATGGGAGTCTTGATCCGTATCGCCGTGGCCGGGGAAGTGCTTGGCGCAGCCCGCCACCCCGGCCGCCTGAAGACCATCCACGAAGGCCGCGCCCAAACGACTGACCAAGGCGGGCTCGGCGCCGAAGCTACGGTCGCCGACCACGGCGTTTCCGGGCCGAAGGTCGAGGTCGAGAACTGGAGCAAAATCGACGTTGATTCCAAGCTTCCTCAGCCCGACGGCGAGGAGCGCCCCGCATCGGCCGGCGACGGTCTTTCGACCCAACCGCCCTACGGCGCCCATGGTGGGCAACTCGGGAAAGGGGGCCCTCAGCCTCTGGACCCGTCCCCCCTCTTGGTCGATGGCCACCAGACAAGCGGAAGCTCGGCTGCGCAGCTCGTCGACCAGGGCTTCGACCTGGCCCAGGGACTCCAGATTTCGGGCGAAGAGGATGACCCCTTGGACCCTCCCCATCTCGAGGTCCGAAGCGAGCCAAGGGGGGACCTCGGTCCCCTCGAAGCCGACGAGCAAGGGTAGTCGCACGGGTGAAGCCTAAGCAAAGCGGTGCTGCCTGCCCACATGGGAACGTGATCCAGATGAACGTGGAGCCCTTCGGCGGGGGCTGCTAGTCTCCCACTCATGCCGGTCGGCGCTCTATTGCTCTGCGCCCTCGCCGCCACCCCTCCGGGCGGGGACCGGGAGCTTGTGGCCCATCTGCAATCCATCCTGCAGGCGCCGGAGCTGCACGGCGCCCAAGTCGGCGTGCACGTACGCTCCTTGGACGATGGACGCGTCCTCTTCGACCTGGAAGGCCAGACCCTTTTCAATCCCGCGTCGAACACCAAGCTCCTGACCACGGCTGCGGCCCTGGAGGTCTTGGGGCCCTCTTATCGTTTCGGAACCGAGGTCCACAGAAGCCCGGCGATGAAGGACGGGGTCGTGGATCGTCTGTACGTGACTGGGGGCGGGGACCCCACCCTGACCACGGAAGCCATGTTCGGCTTGGTGAACGAGATCGCGCTCAGAGGGATAGAGGGCATTGGGGGCGATCTGGTCATTGACGACAGCTTCTTCGACGACGTTCGAGAGGGCCCAGGTTGGGAGGAAGAGACCGGCGACCCGGCCTACGCCGCCCCCGTTGGCGCTTTCTCCGTCAACTTCAACACCTTCGTGCTCAGGGTCACGCCCGCCGAAGAAGTCGGCCGCCCGGCCCGCGTTCGGGTCTGGCCCGACGTGGGTCTCGTCGACGTGGTGGTCGACGCCGTAACCCGAGGTCGACGCACCCGAAGTCGGCTTTGGGCAGGGACCAAGTCCGGGCGGGACGGCAAGATGGAGGTGGTGCTGCGGGGCGCCATTGCCCTCGATGCTCATGAAGGCTTCGAGATCCGGCGTCGCGTCCACGACCCCAGTCGCTTCGCGGGGGAGATGATGAAGTCGCTCCTGCAGATGCGCGGCATCGAGGTCAAAGGGCGAGTCCGTCGGGGGCTACGTCCTTCGGACGCCATTCGGGTGACCGGCCACGGTTCGCCCCCGCTGGCGACGATCCTCAGTAAGCTCAACAAGTACTCCAACAACTTCATGGCCGAGCAGATCCTGAAGACCATGGGGGCCGAGGAGTCGAAGGCGCCAGGAAGCTGGGCGTCGGGGATCGCTGTGGTGGAGCGCTTCCTGAAAGACATGGGCGTCCCAGAGGATCAGTACGTGCTGGGAAACGGTTCGGGGCTCAACGATGTGAATCGGGTCACGCCCGCTTTGGTGACGGAGCTGCTGGCCCGCATGCACCAACGCTTCGACGTCCGACCCGAGTTCGTGGCCTCGCTGGCCACAGCAGGCTTGTCGGGGACCATCCACCGCCGCTTCGAGGACACTCCGGCCGAAACGCGACTCCGAGCAAAAACCGGCTCTTTGACCGGAGTAAGCGCGCTCTCGGGCTACGTGCTGACCCACTCCGACGAGCTTCTGGCCTTCTCGATCATGATGAATGGCTACCGAGGCCGGGCCCGACCCATGTGGAACATCCAGGACCAGATCGGAGTCGCCCTGGCGGCTCACGACACTCTGATCGTCCAGCGCGAGACCCCGTCTTCGGCTTTGGCTGGGGCCTCTAGAGCACCCACGGGTGTCCGAACCAACCCCTGAAGGTCTTGAAACGTTCGTCCCCTTGGCGCGTTGAGGAGTCGAAATGAGAGTTCGAGTTCTACCCCTTATCCTGGCCATCCTGAATTGGATGGCCGCCCCGGTCCCAGCTCAGGCCCAGACCTCAGTCGAAGCCCGGGAGGCCTACGCTGGCCTCCTGAAGCGCCACGTGTCCGAAGGCTTGGTGGACTACGCCGCGCTCGCCAAGGACGAAAACTTGGAGGTCGTCATCGATGCACTGGCCAAGGCTTCGGTTCCCCAAGAGAAAGAAGCGCGGATTGCCTTCTACATCGACGCCTACAACGCCTTGGTCCTCCACGCGGTGGTGAAGCACGGACGACCGCGATCCGTTTTGGACGTCAAAGGCTTCTTCGACGGTCTCACGCACACCGTGGCCGGCCGAAAGCTGACCTTGGACCAGCTGGAGAAACAGGTCATCAACCCCTTCGCCAAGGATCCTAGAACTCACTTCGTCTTGGTGTGCGGCGCTGTCGGATGCCCGATCCTTGAATCGAAGCCCTTCAGCGGGACCCCGCTCGACGCCAGGATGGAGGCCGCAACCAGGCGCTACCTACAGAACCCCAGAGGCGCCCAGGTCCAAGAGGGGAAGCTCGCGCTGTCCAAGATCTTCGACTGGTACGCGGCAGATTTCGGAGGAGCCGACAAAGTTCGCAGTTTTGTGGAGGCGCACCTCCCAAAGGCCGAACGCGCTCGATTGGGCGAAACGTACGAGCTGGCCTTCATCGACTACAACTGGACGCTCAACCAGCGCTGAGCCGAGATCCCACACGGTCTTGTTGCTTGCGCGACCTGCCGGACGCTCCGTAGACTCCCGCCTCTTCATGGTGGACGCATCATCCGCACGACGCCTGACCCTCGCGGGCGCCTGCGCCGGTGCATTCACCGAGCGTACCCGC
Source organism: Myxococcota bacterium (assembly GCA_039024635.1). Taxonomy (GTDB): domain Bacteria; phylum Myxococcota; class Kuafuiibacteriia; order Kuafuiibacteriales; family Kuafuiibacteriaceae; genus Kuafuiihalomonas. Next base: position 158,135 of record JBCCQA010000002.1, read on the forward strand.
CGCAAGGCAAGGGCCCACGTCGAGAACGGAGAGGCCTCCATCGAGGGCGCGAGCGGAAGCACGGTTCTGGTCTTCGTACGAGACCAACGGTCGAAGCCCTACCTCACCGCCGTCGACTATAGCGAAGTGGAGAACCGGGAGCGGGTTCAGGTCGAGTGCTCCTGCCCGTACTTCAAGGACGGCTATCCCTGCGCCCATATCTACGCCGCGCTGATCGCGACCGACGCGAGCGGTCTGGACCTGGTGAGCCACAACGCGCTGATGGGACGACTGGACGTCGTTCAGTACTCCTCGGGACTGCCCGCCGACGACGACTGGTTCTTCGAAGGGGAGAACGGCTTCGCGAGTCGGGAGATCGCCAAGAAGTTCTTCGAAGACCACGGCGGCAACCGAGAGCCAGACTGGCGAGGCAGCCTGCAGAAGCTTCAAAAGAGTCTCCTCGCAACCGGACCGACGACCGAGCAGCTGCTCAACGAGCGACCCATCGACCGGATCGAGCTTCGAATTCATCCCGAGAAGTCGGAAGACAGGGGCACCCTCGTCGTCGAAATGTACGAACGAATTCCGGACCCAGAGCATCCGAGCGGAAGGCTGACGCCTCTCTACATCACCCGCCGAGACCTCGCCCGGTGCAGCAAAGGCGGGGACCGGCGCGCCCTGGATCTCCTCCTCGCCCATCCCATGGCGGCAGGTCTGATTCGACCTTCGGACCCGGGCCTCGCCCCGGTCTCCTCTCATCTCGCGATCGTTCCGGCCGCCCTTCACGATTTGATGTTAGGGGCCTTGGTCGAGACGGCAGCCTTTCGATGCCCCGTCGACGAAGAGGGTCTGCGCACGACACCTCCGCTGGGCATCGACGCCGGACCTCCCTGGTCCTTCTCGGTCTTGGTGTCGGATGTCGTGAAAGGTATCTTGCACCGAGAAGTCGAAGGCCAACGCGAGGAGAGAGACGTCTCCGAAGCTCTGGTGGTCATCCGAGACGGACTAGTCCTCTTCGAGTCTGAGCTCGGACGACTGAACATTGGCGAAGAGCACGACTGGCTGAAGTTCTTTCGAAGGAATGGAGAGCTCGCCTTCTCGGACGAGCGACTTCGAGAGCTTTTGTCCGAGATGGGCCAGATTGGACACTTGCCCCGACTCGAGCTCCGACACCGCGACCTGGAAGTGGCCCATCCCGAACCCAAAACCCACGTGATGATCCACGAGGTGGATCCCAAAGCCCGAGCCGTTCCCGTCGACGTGAGCTTCGACTACGACGGGACAGGCTTTCGCTTGGAGGATTCCCGCTCGGCAGCCCTGGATCGAAACCGCTTCATCCTTCGAGATCGAGAGGCCGAGCGAAATGCCATCCGTCGACTCGGACAGTGTGGACTCCGAAGAGAGGAAGGCCTGGAGCCCCACCAGCTCTCCCTGAAGCCCTCCGAAGTCACGCCGGCCATTCGGGCCATGAGTCAGGCCGGCATCGAAGTCAGAGCCCGGGGACGTGCGGTCCGAGGCTTGACCGGCCAGAGCTTTCGCATCAGCTCCGGAATGGACTGGTTCGACCTTCAAGGCGAGGTCGACTTCGAAGGCATCAAGGTCCCCTTGCCCGAGCTGCTGACGGCGGTCCGAGAGCGCGAAGGGCTGGTCCGCTTGAGCGACGGGTCCGAGGGTCTCCTACCCGACGCTTGGGTGCGACGGATCGATGCTCTCAATCGGCTCAGTCAGAAAAAGGGCGGTCAGCTGCGCTTCGCGTCGGGCCAAGCGCTCCTTCTCGATGCCCTAGTTCGAGCCGCCGACATCGAACTGGAGGTCGACGACCGCTATGCTCGTCGCCAGGCCGAACTCAGCGGTACGCGGCAGGTCGAGGCGCAGCATGAGCCCGACGGTTTCGAAGGCGAGCTGCGGCCGTATCAAAGGGAGGGCTTGGGCTGGCTAGAGTTCCTGGATCGGCTGGGCCTGGGCGGATGCCTTGCCGACGACATGGGCCTCGGCAAGACGGTCCAGGTGCTGGCCCTCCTCCTTGCTCGTGCGCTCTCCGGACGCCAGAACGGCCCGACCCTGCTCGTGGCCCCACGCAGCCTGGTCTACAACTGGCTTCGGGAGTCCGAACGTTTTGCCCCCTCCCTCAAGGTACTGGACTACACGGGCACCCAGCGCGCCGACAGCTTCGACGCAATGGACGCCCACGACCTGGTCGTGACGACCTACGGCACGGTGCGAAGGGACGTCGATCTGCTGCGGGAGCGAACCTTCGACTACGTGATCCTGGACGAGGCTCAAGCCATCAAGAATCCCTCAGCCCAGTCCAGCAAGGCGTGCCGGGTCCTGAAGAGCCGTCACCGCCTGGCCTTGTCGGGAACCCCGATCGAAAACGACGCCATCGAACTCTGGTCGATCTTCGAGTTCCTGAACCCCCGCATGCTGGGATCGCGCCAACAGTTCCACGCCCTGTCGCGCGCCGGCGGAAGTCTCCCCCTGGTGGCCAAAGGCTTGAAGCCGCTGCTCCTTCGCCGCACCAAGCAGCAGGTCTTGGCCGATCTTCCCGAGAAGACCGAACTGTCGATCCACTGCGAGCTCGGTCCGACCCAGCGGGAACACTACGAGCGCCTTCGCGATCACTATCGCCACTCCATCAAGGAGAAGGTGGAGCAAGAGGGCCTGGGTAAGAGTCGAATGCACGTCCTGGAGGCCCTGCTCAGGCTTCGTCAGGCGGCCTGCCACATCGGCTTGGTGGATCCAAAGAAGAGCAAGGAGACGAGCAGCAAGATCGAATCCCTCATGGATCACGTCCACGAGGTGCTCGCCGGTGGCCATAAGGCCCTAATCTTCTCTCAATTCGTAAAGCTGCTGCAGATCGTCCGGGAACGACTCGACGAGGAGCAACTACCGTACGCCTACCTCGACGGCCAAACCACACGACGGGAGGAGCAGGTACAACGCTTCATGGAGAGCGAGGACGTCGGGCTCTTCCTGATCAGCCTCAAGGCTGGCGGTTTGGGGTTGAACCTGACGGCGGCCGACTACGTCTTCATCCTCGATCCCTGGTGGAACCCGGCCGTGGAGGCCCAGGCTATCGATAGAGCCCACCGAATCGGCCAGACCCGTCCCGTTTTCGCCTACCGCTTCGTGGCCCGGGATACGGTGGAGGAGAAGATCATCGAACTGCACGCCCATAAGAGGAAGCTGGCCGATGCCCTGGTCTCGGCCGATGACCAGTTTCTCAAGGATCTCACCCTCGAGGACCTGCGGCATCTATTCGGGGCCTGAGCAGGCCCAACGATTTTCGTCGTCCTGTGCATTGACCAGCCCCTTCGCTGGGCGCGACAACGTCCGACGCCCATGGGGCGAGATTCATCATGTCGAGCGTCAACAGAGTCTTCTTAATTGGAAACCTGGGAGCCGATCCCGAGGTTCGGTACACCCAAGGCGGATCCCCGGTCGCCAACTTCAGAATCGCCACCACCGAGACGTGGAACGACCGAAATGGTCAGCGTCAGGAGAAGACCGAGTGGCACCGAATCGTCGTTTGGGGAAAGCAAGCCGAGACCTGCGGCGAGTACCTGAGCAAGGGTCGATCGGTTTGTATCGAAGGCAAGCTCGAGACCCGAGAATGGGAAGATCGAGAAGGCCAGCGCCGCTTCACCACGGAGATCAAAGCAGATCGCGTGACCTTCCTCGGCGGACGAGGGGAAGGCGGCGGCGGCGGTCCGAGCCGTAGCCGATCCATGGGCGGCAACGACATGGGCGGAGGCTACGCCGAAGAGCCGCCGCCCATCGACGACAGCGACATCCCCTTCTGACCGAGGGGGCTCAGCCCTCCTCGTCGTCCCAAGGCGTCGTGACGTCGATCTCGGTGTCGCCTTCGTCCGTGCCCCCAAAGTCATCCTCGCGGCGGGGGGCTGGAACCTTGTCGGGATCAATCTCGACGAAGGGGGGTTCTTCGAATTCCAGGAGCCACTTCCCGTCGACTCTGTGCCAGGACTGACGAATCACTTCATTCTTCACCGTGACCGACGGGAGGCGCATGTAGCGAAATCGTACCGTGATGTCGGCCGCATCGTCGGACTGAACGTCGACGCGAAGGACCTTGATGTCTTCGATTTGAAGACCGGACCCTTCGTCCTCGAGCGTCGCAAGGAAGGAAGCCCGAAGATCGTTGGGGCGAAAGGCGGCGGCCCGCTCGTAGTACTGCCAACGCATGGCTTCCAGGTAGGCATCGACGGAGGTTTGGAGCTGCTGGTTCTTTTGGGCAGAGGTCGCGCAGGCGGAGGCGAGAAGGACCATCCAGAGCAGGGGTCTCACCAATCCATCATCGAGAGTGCTGCGATCGGGGTCAATGGCTCGTGATCAAGCGTCCGACGCTCCAGCCCAGGAGGCCCAGGGCCAAACAAAGGACCAAGGTGAGCGCCCCGTAGAGCAGACTGGCCGCCCAACGACCGGCCGAAGCCAACGAGATCAGCTCCAAGTTGAAAGTGGAGTAGGTCGTGAGGGCACCGAGACCTCCTGTCCCCAAGAGGCGAAGAATGAGATGATCCCGGGCCAAGCCGTGACCCAGCGCCCATGATGCGAGAAGGGCGAGCAAGAAACATCCTGCGGCATTGGCCGCCATCGTCCCCCAAGGGAAGTCGTGGTTGAGCTGAAGGGAGACCCAGTGTCGAAGGAGAGCTCCGACGGCACCTCCCACTCCTACGACGAGCCACTCCATGACCCCCGGGATCCTGCTGATGGGTAGGCTGCTATCAAGCCCTTTCCACCCGGTTTCGCCCCATCTGCTTCGCCCGATAGAGCGCTTCGTCGGCCGCGTGGAGGAGCTGTTCTCGATCGTTGACCGAAGGGAAGCCGGCCAGGCCAGCGCTGAAGGTTACGGAGAAGGGTCCGTCCCCAGTCTCGAAGACCTCCTTCTCAAAAGCGCGTCGGAGGCCATCGATGACCTGCGTCGCCTGCTCGAGGGATGCTTCAGGCATGCAGAAGACGAACTCTTCGCCGCCGTAGCGGCCAAGAACGTCGGAGCTCCGAAGCCGGCGGGCCATGGCTCGCGCCAAGCGCCGGATCACGATGTCCCCAACCGGGTGGCCAAAGCGATCGTTGATGGTCTTGAAGTGGTCGATATCCACCATGCCGCACACGAGGCCCGTTCCCTGGCGCCCCGACCTTCGAAGCTCCTCGTCTAGACGCTCCTTGAAAGGCACGTGGCGAAGCAATCCAGTGAGACCATCCCTGGTGATCGAAGCTTCGAGCTGGCGGGCTCGAGAAGCCTTGGTGCGGATGACGTCGACCATCACGTCGACGTTGTCGCCCTTAGCGACGAAGGCGTCGCCTTGGTTTCGCATTACCGCTCTGTGGGTCGTGGAACGCTGGTCCGCCGAAAGAAAGACGATGGGGATGGAGAGGAAGCTGGCCTCCTGACGGATGACGGCCGCCAGCTCGAAGCCGTCGCAGTGCGGCATGTGGAGATCGGTGACGATCACGTCCGCGCGCTGTTCCCGGAGGGCGGCCGTGACCCTTTCGACCTGACCGACGACCTGGACATCGATGCCCTCCAAGCTGAGCAAGGATTGGAGATCCCTGGCAAACTCGAGGTCATCATCGACCAAGAGGACCTTGGGTCGCTCGATCCGAAGGCCTCGACCCACCTCATGGATCAGCTGCAGGACGTGATGGAGTTGTACCGGCTCCACGAGTACGCCATGGGCACCTGCGCGCACTGCAGCCAAACGAAGCTCGAAGTGGTCTCGCTCGATGATGGCGATGCGCGGTGGTCGAGGCGCCGTGACTGTCTGGAGATCTTGGGTCGGGCAGACTTCGGCCGCCTCCATCATGGCCAAGCCCGAGATCACGACGCCGACGTCGTTGTCGCTCCCGTGCAGGACCTCGGGCTCGAACAGTGCAACCTCGAGTCCTTCTCGACGAAGCATCGGTGCGAAACGTGCCTGGACCTCCGGCTCCAGGAACACGACCTTTCTCCCGCGCTTGGGCGCCGATACCACCGAATGCGGCGAGGGCTCGGCCAGGAGCTCGTCTTGGGCAGACTTCACCGATGCCCTCAGATCCGCCAGGGCTTCATGCATGATGATACGGTTGTGGATGTCGGCGTAAGCGGCCTGCTCGGCCCGGCGGGCACTCTCGGCGACGCTCACGAGCCCGAAGGTCCCACAGGCCCCGACGATGCGGTGGAGCGCGCTCCGTACGACGTCTTCTCGAGGTGGAACGCGGGCGTATGCGTCTTCGACTTCGGCCAATCGACCGGGAAGACTCTCAACGTGACGACGTCGAACTGCGTCCAGCTCCGCCAAGAGCTCGGGCTGAGTCACGGCAAGGCCCCCAGGACCCTCTGGTCCAGACTGAGGGGATCGAAGGGCTTGGGAATGACGCTCGCGAATCCCTGAGAGGCGAGCTCGGGTTCGTAGGTGATGGAGCGAGCCGTCATGAGAATCGCGACCACGTGCTCGCCCCAAACCGTGCGCCTCATTCGCCGGAGTGTCTCGACGCCATCCAGCCCCGGCATCATCAAGTCCATCAAGACGATCTCCGGCTTGAAGACGAGTCCCAAACGCAAGGCACTCTGGCCATCGGGTGCCTCAGCGACATCAAATCGGCGCTTGAGGACAAGGGAGGCAATGTGTCGGATATCTTCGTCGTCCTCGACCAGGAGCAAACGCTTCACGCCCTGGCCTCAAGGACCGACGCCAAAGGAAGCTCGAAGTAGAAGCTCGTCCCTCCCCCGGGCCTGTCTTCGAAACCCATGCGCCCCTCCATGGCCTCGACCAAGGCCTTCGAGATCGCTAGACCGAGACCCGTCCCGCCGACCCGTCGTGTCCGCGACTGCCCCGACTGGGCGAACTTCTCAAAGATGCGCGGACGAAACTCTTCCGAGATTCCCGGACCTCGATCCCGGACCTCGAAGCGCACATAGTCTCCTCGGCGACTGGCCTCCACTTCGACCAGGCTGCCGGTAGATCCGAACTTGGCGGCATTGGACAAGAGGTTGGCCAGAACCTGCTGAAGTCGCTGCTCGTCAGCCTGCACCAGAAGAGAATCCTGGCACTGGACCTGAACTCTGACCCCCGTTCCCGCGAACAGCGGCCTGTTCAACCGCACAGCTTCGTCCAAGAGCTGGGCGACGGAAAGAGACCTCTGTTCGGGTTGGAAACGACCTTCTTCCAGCTTCTGAATGTCCAAGACGTCGTCCACCAGGTCTTTGAGGCGTCTTCCATTCCGGGCCGCGAGCTCCACCATCTGCCGCTCCTCGGGCCCGAACTGACCGCTGGCCACCTCCAAGAGGCGCAGTGAACCAAGGACCGAAGTCAAAGGGGTCCGAAGCTCGTGGCTGGCGACGGCTACGAATTCGCTCTTGAGGCGCTCGACCTCCTTGCGCTCTGTGATGTCTCGGATCTGGCCCATGAAGGCCAGGGGTGCTCCAGCTTCGTCCCTGACCACAGTCGCCACCAGCTCGGCGTCGAAATGCGTTCCGTCGGCCCTGGCCATCGAGAGCTCGAAGGCGTCGTCATCTCCGCTCTCGGAGGAAGCGGCGTTGAAACGGGCCCGGCCCATGGCCAGGAAGTCGGCCCGGTCGGCGTAAAGGACGGACGTTTCTCTCCCCGCCAGCTCGTCTTGAGAGTAGCCGAAGAGTCGCTCGAACATGGGGTTGACCAGCATGATGCGACGGTCCATCGCCGAAGCTACGACGATGGCAACCGGAGCATCTCGAAACAGGCTTTCGAACAGGTGGCGCTGGTGTTCGATGGATGCGTCCTGTTCGTTCTCGCGAATCAGTTGCCCGACCGAGGCGGCCACCAGTCCGATGAACTCGACGTCGTAGTCGGCCGGGGGCTGGGTGGCATCGGGATCGAAGAGGGCCAAGACCCCCCGAATGCGGCTTCCGACCCGGACCGGGGCGGCAATGAAGGCGCCGTGGTGGCCGACACCCGAGCGTTTTCGCCCGTGGCGAAGAACGGCGGCCATCAGCGCGGTATCGAGGGCAGGCTCGGTCCCCCAGGCCGGAAGAAGAGCTTCCGGATCCATGGTAAGGCAGAGCCGGGCCATGCCGGTCTTGGTCCGGGCCGCCCCCAAGTAGGCCGCGACCGTGTCTTCGATGCCCCCGAACTCCTGCATCATCGAAAGCTGCTGAAGGGCTTTTAGGCGGCTCGCCTGAGCCTGAGCTCGCCGAGCTTGCTCGGCGAGAGAGGCCTGGATCCCTTCGTCCTCAGTGACGTCGGCGAAGACCCCAAAGACGCTCACGGCCTCACCCTCGGCGTCCACCTCGACCCGACCCGAAGAGCGTACGATACGCTCCGTACCGTCCGTCCGGATCAATCGAAGCTTGAACTGAAAGCTGCCTCGCTCCTCGATGGCCTCGTTGAGCAAGCCTTCGACGACGTGTCTGTCCTCGGGGTGAAAGAAGCCAATCGCCTCGGCAAGCTCGGGCTCGTAGTCCGCAGGTGTCCCGTGGATGCGACGAACTTCGGGGGACCAGTAGACCTCCGAGCGCACCAGATCGACCTTCCATGTCCCTACTCGTGCCATCTCCTCTGCCATCTCGAGCTGACGGACATACTGTTCGTAAGCCTGGGTTCGGGCCTTCTCTCGAGTAACGTCGACGACGGTAGCGAAAATCATGTCCCGAGGTCCGGGTACGGCGGCCCATCGAAAGGTCTTCGTACCGTCGGCAGTCAGATAGCGGTTCTCGAACTGCAGCGTCGGTCGGCCGTTCACCAATCGGTTCAGCTCAGCCACAGTCGCCTCTCGGTCTCTGGGGTCGACCATGTCGATGAAGGGCCGGTCGACGAGCTCGGAGGCCGGGCATCCCATGAGCTCTTCGAAGGCTGGGTTGACATAGTCGAAGGTCCCATCGGTTCGAGCGATGACCTGGGGCACATTGCTGTCGTGGAAAAAGGTCGCGAAGTCATCGGGACCGACGGTGCTCACCCCTCACTCGTTCGGCCGTGTCGCCGACTCGTTGAGATTCGAGAGGCGGAGTGTCAGCCTTCCGTCCCGTGCTGACCCGCGACGTCTCGGATTGGTACCCGGTCGGATGGGCCGACCAAGGCCCCGGACCCCTGGAGGCCCGCGTGGACGGAGCCCGACTGGCTGTTTGGCAGACCCCCAGCGGCTGGAGTGCCTTGGAGGACCGCTGTCCTCACCGCAATGCACCCCTCTCAGCCGGCAAGGTGTCCGGAGGTCGATTGGTCTGTGCGTATCACGGCTGGGCCTTCGATGGCGGGGGCCGATGCGCTTGGGTGCCGAGCCTCGGTCGGGCGGGCAAGGCGGCCTGGGGCGCAAGACACTGGCCAACCCAGGTGGTGGACGGCTTGGTCTTCGTGGGCGTTCCAAACCGAAATGCGCCCCAGGATGTCCTCGGAGCAGGCGGGCACAGGGTGCGCTTGGTTCGGACCATGGAGGCCCCGCTCGACCGCGTGGCCGAGAACATCCTCGATGTTCCCCACACGGGCGTCCTCCATGGGGGACTGTTTCGACAGGGTCGGCCCAAGCACCAGCGGGTCCAGGTGAAGCGAGGAGACGACAGGGTCGTGGTCCGGTATCCGAGCGAAACTCCCAAAGGCCTCATCGCCCGATTGTTTGGCCGCGGTGCAGTCGAACACGAAGACGAATTCAGGCTGCCCGGATGCGCCATCGTGCGCTATCGCCGGGGTCACAAGGCCTTGGTCATCGCCTCTTGGTTGGCACCGGAAGACGAGAAGAGCACCCGGATGTTCAGCACGGCGGTCCTCTACGGCATGGACCGCTGGGCGGCCTGGCTCGAACGTCTCGTCCTGCCGGTGGCCCAGCGCATCCTCGACCAGGACGCCTGGGTCCTGCGGCGACAAACCGAGGCCATCGACGCCTTCGGTGGCCCGCGCTTCATTCATGCCCATGACCCGATGGGTCGGCATATCGAGCGACTTCGGCGGGATCGGGCGGAGGGTCGGCGGAGCCCACCTTTCCAAGAGACCGTGGAGATGAGCTTTTGAAGCCGCTGAACGTGAAGGAGCTTCAGGCCGGAGGCCCGATCTCCAGCCTTTGGTGCGACATCGACGACACCCTAACCGACCGGGGTCGGCTAGGGGTGGCGGCCTATCAGGCCCTTTGGCGTCTGCATGAGGGCAAGGTCTTGATCGTCCCGGTGACGGGTCGGCCGGCCGGCTGGTGTGACCTCGTGGCTCGGCAGTGGCCGGTCTACGGCGTGGTCGGAGAGAATGGAGCGCTCTTCTACCGATTCGACCCCGGTGCGCGCCGGATGAATCGACGCTTCGTAGAAGGGGCCCAGCGGCCCCCCATAGCAGCGCTGTTGAGGGCACTGAGACTTGAAGTGCCGCGTGCGCGAGTCGCGGCTGACCAGCCTTTTCGACAGTTCGATCTGGCCATCGACTTCGCAGAGGACGTCGGTCCTCTGTCCGCGGAGGAAGTCGAGCGCATCGTGGCCCTTTTCGAACGGTACGGTGCTCAGGCCAAGGTCAGCTCCATCCATGTCAACGGCTGGTGGGGCGTGTGGGACAAGATGCAGATGATTCGTCGAGTCATTGCGGACGATCAGCTCGATCCGGGTGGCGCGGTGTACGTCGGCGATTCTCCCAACGACCAACCCGCCTTCGCCGGATTCGACCGGTCGGTCGGAGTGGCCAACGTCGAGGACTTTCGGTGGGCCCCGGGCCAGGGCCCTGTGTGGAGGACCCAGGCGCGAGGCGGCGTGGGCTTCGCCGAGTTGGCCGAGGCGATCCTCGAGGCAAATGAAAACTTGCGGGCATCTCCCAGCCTGCGTTGAATGAGCGCGTGCCGGCACTGGCGGTCGTGAGTCAAAAGGGGGGCGTAGGGAAGACGACCCTCGCCCTCAACTTGGGCTACGCCCTGGCCCGGCGGGGCAGCCGGGTCTGCGTGGTCGACCTGGATCCCCAAGGCGCCATCGGGTTGTCGCTGACTCGGAAAATGGCCCAGCGACCCGGCGTCGTGGACTGGTTGCGAGACCGGATCCCTGTGGCCGAGCTCTTGGTGGAGACGCGGGAGCCCCGGCTGTCTCTGCTCCCAGTGGGAAAGGTGCAGGGAGTCGAAACCCACGACTTTCAAAGTGCCTTGGCTAGCGGAGAACGCGTGCGTCGTCTTGTCGAGACCCTCGACGGCTTCGACGTCGTACTGCTCGATACGCCCAGCGGGTTCGTCGGCGCGACCCTGGGCGCTCTGCGGGGCGCGAGCCATGGACTGGTTCCCGTCCAGGCCGAACCCATTGCCGCTCGAACCCTGATGCGGACCTTCGAAACCCTAAAGGCCCTTCAGAAGGAGGGTCAGGCTGTGACCCTCCTCGGCCTGGTCATGACCATGCTCCAGCGAGACGACGGGAGCAGTCTCGCCATCGCCGAGGACATCTGGAAGACGGTCCCCAAGCACATGGTCTTCGAGACCTCGGTTCCGCGAAGTCCGGTCTTTCTCGAGGCCAGTGCAGCCGGCGTACCCCTGGGCCTGCTTTCTCAGCGACCGCCTCCTGAGGCTTCGGGCTTCGACGTGCTCGCATCCGAGGTCGAAAGAAGGATCGGACTTCATGCGGAGGACGAGCGGGATGCCCCCATCGCTCTCGTGGATTGATCCGGCTCTTCTGAGGACTTTGACCGGACAGGGCGTCCCGGGTGCGCTTCGATCCGAACGCGCACCCCGCTCTGCCGAGCCCGCGCGCTCGTCGATCCCGATGAGCGACGCAGACCCTCCGCCGGACGCCGAAGATCGAGGCCCCGCTCCGGGAACCATCGTGCACCGCGTTCAGCTTCTAGGCCGATGGCTGCGATTGGTCTTGGAGAACCAACCCCACTACGTCCAGGACGAAGATGGTCTGACCTTGCTTCAACACGATCTGCCCCAAAGGAGCGCCTTGGGCGCCCACGCCGAGCGAGCCACCTCCAGTCTGCAGAGGCTGGTGGGAGAGGGTCCGGTGCGAACTCTGCGGGTCGAGTCCGAGGCCGGGCGCTCCATGACCGTGGCCTGGTTTGGCACTCGCCACGGGCGCATGGCCCTCGGCGTCCTGGATCAAGAGCTGGACGAGCAGCTCATGCGCGAGATCGGCATCGCCTTTCAGGAGGTCTTCGATCCAACATGAACCTCGATCAAGCGGCGGCCGGCGTCCCCGGACTCCTTCAGCTACTGGTCTTCTCAAGCGAGGGACTTCTCATCCATCACTGGAGCCGAAGCAGCTCGACCGAGGACGGCGAAGAGCTTGCGGTAGAGTTCGCGCGCTTCTTCTCCGTCGGCGGCGAGGTCATGGAGCGAATCGGTTCGAACCGAGCCCCCAGCTGGTTAACGGTCGAGTCGCCCCACGGCCGACTCCTCTTGGGCCGGGTCTCGGAGCAGCTGGGCATGGCGGTGAGCTTCGATCGCAGCTGGCCTCTCGGACTGGTCCGGGCCCAAGCTCGACAGCTCTTGGACCTGGCCCGAAGCTTCGAAGAGACCGAAGGCGACGCCGATGCACTTCGCAGCCTCATCGACGAGGTGCGACAGCGTTCTCCCGACGCCGAAGCCGCCCTTTCGCACATGGCCCGTTCGGCCGGTATCTCGGTCCTGGACCTGGCCCGGCCCGAACTGCTCAGTCCGGAGCAGACGCGGGCGGCCCTGGCATCGGTACCTCGACCCCGTCACGCTCGTACACTCGGGGAACTCGGGGACTGATGTTGGTGAGCACTTCGTAAGGAATGGCATCCATCCAAGCGGCCATCTCTGCGATGGAGATGGCTTGGGGACCGGGTCCACCGATGAGGTGGACTTCATCTTCGTTGTAGGCCTCGCCTTCGGGTCCCAAATCGATCATGACCGCGTCCATGGTGACGCGGCCGACGAGGGCATGACGGCGGCCTCGGATCACGACCTGGGCCCGGTTTGATAGTCGGCGGTCGTAGCCATCGCCGTAGCCCACTGGGAGCGTGACCACGCGAGTGTCGACCGGCGAGATCCAGGTGCGATCGTAGGAGACCGTCCGGCCTTGGCGAACGACCTTGAAGTAGACGACCCGGGTCCGAAGCGAGAGAGCCGGACGTAGGTCGAGGACCTCCTGCAGCCGCGGGCTGGGCGCGACGCCATAGAGTGCAAGGCCAGGTCGAACCATGTCGTACCAAGTCTCGGGGTGGGCGAGGACAGCGCCCGAGTTGGCCAAATGGCCAGGGACATCGGGCAGAAGGGACCGGATACGTTCGAAACGCGTGCCCTGTAGCTGGGTGAAGCTCGGGTCCGGCTCCTCACTGGCGGCCAGATGGCTGTAGAGGCCCTCGATCTGGCAGGACCGCGTGGAGCCCGCGGCCTGCAGGAGGGCCTCGCAGCTGTCCCACTGCATCCCGAACCGCCCCATGCCCGTATCCACCTTGAGGTGCACACGGGCCCGGCGGCCCAATCGGAGAGCGCAGTCGTCGATTTGACGAAGCTTGTGCACCGAGGATGCGGTCATCGAGAGATCGTTCTCGATGAAGGCTTCGATTTGGTTTCCGATGATGCCGCCCAAGACGAGGATGGGGCAGCCGAGGCCAGCCTTGCGCAGGGCAAGGCCCTCTTCGAGAAAGGCAACCCCCAGTTGGGCGACGCCGGCCTCGACGAAAATTCGAGAGGTCGGAACGAGGCCGTGACCGTAGGCGTTGGCCTTGACGATGGCCATGATCGGACGACCGGTATGGCGGCCGATCAGCTCCACGTTGTGGTGAAGGGCGTCGACGTCGACGTGGGCCGAGGTAGGTCGACGCGGCGGCGTCAGGACCATTCGAGCATGCGTTCGATCGGGGCCCGAGCCTTCTCCAACAGCTCAGGGTCCATCTCCAAGGAGGGACTGCGCAGGCGCATGGCCAAGACGAGCTTCTCGAGGGTGTTGAGCTTCATGTGGGGACACTCGTTGCAGGCACAGCCGCTATCGGGGGGAGCTGCGATGAAGGTCTTCCCGTCCGTCGCCTTTTCCATTTGATGAATGATGCCTGGCTCGGTGGCCACGATGAAGCTGGTGCTGGGGTCCGACTGGACGAATTCCAGGAGCGAGCGAGTCGAGCCCACGTGGTCGGCGCGACGGAGAACCGCCGCTTCGCATTCGGGATGAGCGACCACTTTGGCTTTCGGATGCCGGATCTTGAGCTGAACCAGCTTCCTTTCGGAAAAGAGCTCATGGACCTGGCAGGTACCCGGCCACAGCACCATGTCGCGGCCCGTTTCCTGAACCAGATAGCGTCCCAGGTGCTGGTCGGGAGCGAAGAGGATGGGCTGATCCTCGGGAATGCGGCGCACAATCCTCGGCGCGTTCGAGGAGGTCACGATGACGTCGGAGAGCGCTTTCACCTCGGCAGAGCAGTTCACATAGCTGACCACGTAGTGGTTGGGGTGCGCTTCGACGAAGGCTCTGAAGCGATCCGGAGGGCAGCCATCGGCAAGGGAGCAGCCGGCTTTCATGTCCGGCAGGAGCACCAGCTTGTCTGGATTCAGAATCTTGGCCGTCTCGGCCATGAAGTGGACCCCGCAGAAGACGATGACCTTGGCGTCAGTGGTGGCGGCCTGTTGGGCGAGCTGAAGTGAATCGCCGATGAAATCGGCGACGTCCTGAACGTCGGGATCTTGGTAGTAGTGGGCCAAGATCACGGCATCGAGCTCTTCCTTCAGTCGTTCGACAGTGTCGAAGAGATCGACCGGACCCAGCAGCTGAAGCGCCTCGCTCACCGCCAGAGAGTGACGCGAAGGCCGGGGGATCGTCACGCGGAACTTCAGATTCGGCCCGAGCCCCGCGCCAATCGTCGACTCAAACGAGTCGAGACCAAGGGTGCGCCGGGCCGGTCGACGCCCTCGCAAAGACGCTGCATTTGCTTCGGATCATCCACGAGTTCGGGCCAAAAGGGGAAGGTCGCGCACTGGCTAGGTTTGACGGGATCGACGCTGCAGGACTGATTCGAACCAAGGAGCGGACATCCGTGTTCACCCACTTCGATGTACTCGGACTCGGCGTCTGCATCGAAGAGGACGGGTAGCTCGGCCCGTAGGCGGGAAGGCGGGCGGTCGAGGTGACGCGCGAGTCGGTGCAGTTCGCCCGCTTCGAGCCAAACGATGCCGGGACGTCGGCAGCAGTCTCCGCATCGCGTACACTCGAAGCGCATCATGAGCGGGCCCCCGGAGCTTCAACTACGCCGGCTCTTTGCACGAGGCGGCATGGCCGATCTCTTCGAAGGAGTGCTCGATGCCCGCCGAGTACTGGTCAAGACCGTTCGCGCGGACGTGAACGAGGTTGAAGCCAGGGCCATGGCGGCCGCCTTGAAGGATGAAGTCGAGGGCCTGAGTCGAGTCTCTCATCCGGGTATACCTCCCGTACTACGCGTGTGGTTTGATAAGTGGAAACCCTTTATTTTGTTCGATTTCGTGGATGGAATCGATATCTCTCGCGTCGAAGCAGGAGGTCACAGTGTACCCGATCCAGTCCTGGTCGAGGTCGCGGATCAGGTCCTAGAGATCTTGGAAGCGGTCCATCGTCCGGGCCTGGTTCATCGGGACATCTCGCCTGAGAACATTCTTCTCGGGGGAGACGGGCGGGTGCGCTTGGTCGACTTCGGGCTGAGCGCAGATGTCCAGGGGACGACGGGTGATCTCGGCCCCCGAAAGGGCAAGAAGAGGTACGCCGCCCCCGAGCAATGGCGGGGACAGGCACCGGATCCGCGGGCCGACTTCTATGCCCTGGCCCGATCGCTTCGAAGCGTTCGGGGCGGAGAGCGTTCGCTGCGCTTTGGATGGTGGCTCGTGCGAGGGAGTATGCGATGGCCAGGTCTTCGGCCTCGAGACGCGGAGAGCTGGCGTAGGGGCCTCACGGGGCTCGAGAGAAGGTCACTGGGAAGCTGGCTGAAGTCATGCTACCCAGCCGGCTTCGAGGCCCTGGAATGCTCGAGACCCTGAAGACCCTCGATTCGGACCGAATGGACGCCCTTCTCAAGGCGGCACCGAGAAAGGTCCGGGAGGAGCTGTACCGGCGCTTGGGCATCAAGGCCAAATCATCCGCTTTCTCGCTCAAGAGCAGAGCCAACGAGAAAGGGGGTCGGGTGCTCGCCAGCTTGGCCGATGGCAAGGACCCGGGTCGTGAGGTGCTGGAGGAGCTAGTTCGGAGCTACCTTTTCGGCCGCCGCGCGCTGCTGAGCAGCGCCCTGGACCACCTGAAGGTGCGCCACAGCGAGGGCCTGACGGACCAGGACTTGGAGTTCCTGGAGGCCTTGGAGCCCAAACAGGTCATGGCGCTCCAAGAGGCGCTGGCTGAGCACGACCCCGTCGACGTGCGGCTCTATCTCGACCTGATGCGGGTGCCCCATCAGGCCGGATAGCTGGGCCGAAGCGTACGAGTCCTGGGTGAGCCAGGCAGCCGGGATCTCACCGGACGGCTGGCGGAGAAAATCCTGGGTGGAGGCCTACCTACGGGTCTCGGCATACATTCAAGCGAAGGAGGGCGACACGCAGGGCACGGGCTCGGCGGCCGGTGACGAAGAGGGGGCGTGGATACGCGCACTGATATTCGGTCAAAGGGCTTTCCTGTGTGCTAGGCGATTGGGTTTGGGGCGCACGAGGCCCGTGGTGGATGTGGGAGCTGGAACGGGAGGGGCGGGCCTGGCCGCCCTCTTGAGCGGTGCGCCCGAGGTATTGGCTTACGATCAAAGCGAGATCGACCTCGATGTGGGTCGACGCATCCATCGGGCCTTCGGCCGGGGAAGTTGGGGAAGGGCGAAGACGCTGGAGCCGGATGGGGACGTAGACTGGGTCTGGTCCTTCGCTTGGGGAGAGATCCCCTTTGCTGCGGAGTCTCTTCGGCGTTGGTTGGCAGCGAAGAGAGGGGGCGGAGGGCACTGGTGGATCGTCGAGCCGGGAACCAAGAAGAGCGCTCAAGGCCTTGCTCGGGTTCGAGACAAGCATTTCGATCGGGTTGTGGCCCCGTGCCCTGCGACGAAGGCTTGTCCACGGGCTGGTGGAAGCGATTGGTGTCATTTCACGTGGAGCCTCGGGTTTGGGCCGATGGCATCCTGGATACTCAAGGCCGCCGGTCGGGACCCGCGGCGCTTGCACTGCAGCTTTCTCCATCTGGTCCGTGAGCCGGTAAGGGTTCAGGGTTCTCGGCTGCTCCAACTTCGGAGGGGCAAGGTCGCAAGGCTGGATTTTTGCGGGCCAAGGGGTCCATGGCGAGCGGAGATTCCGCGTCGACAGAAGGCCATCTTGGCGAAGCTGACGGAATCGCGGGACAGCTATCCGCTTGTGGATACTGAGGGTTTGTGGATGGAGGTCAAACCAGGTCTTTGGCGAGCAGGCGAGCAGGCCGGTCTCGTTTCACGTGGAACGCTGTGAACAAACGTGGCCGACATCCGAACACCCAATCCTGAACGAAATCGAAACCATCGACTCGGCCCTTCCAGCGGAGACGACAACGATCCACAAGCTATTCACACCCTGGGACAAGGCGACACTTGCCCACTCGGAAGCCACAGGCGCCAACGTCGAACCTGGTCTTTGTCAGCTGCATAACCGATCCCGATTCGAGGGCCGGCCCGCCAAGACCCGGGGCTTGTCGTCGCTCTCTGGAATCGCCACAGGCCCTCTCCCAATCTGCGACCACTGTCTTCCTTGGAAGCGGCCAAGGCCTGGCCCACCTTTCCCGGACCAGCCAGAGCACCGGCCATCGAGGGATCACGTCCCCTCCGGTTCCTCACCAGGCCACGACCCCGAACCACCTCGGCGCCCCTGACCAGAACCGCCCCCCCTTGGCCCTCGGGACCCGCCGCCACGTTCACCATCCAATGAATGCCGTAGCAGAGGTATACGTAGAGCCCGCCCTCGGCCTCGAACATCGGCCAAGTCCGATTCGTCCGACCAAAACGGGCATGACTCGCTGAATCCTGGGCATCTCCGTAGGCCTCTACTTCGACGACCCGAAGGCTCACGCCTCCCTTGCTCAAGACGCCCCCCAGCATCCCTTTCGCCAGGGTTAGAGGGGCCCCCTCAGTCTCCGGAGCCATCCAGCCCGGCCATGTGCTCCAATGCACGAACCTCGGACAGAAGGTCATCCAGCGCCGAGCTGCGCTCTAGGCCGTCATAGCTGCCGTCCCACTCGAGAGCGTCCAAGCGCCGAAGGAGATGGTCCAGCTTCCGGTGAATCTCGCCGAAGCCCTCCCGAACCAGGGCTTCAAGGCGCTCCTCTCGATCGGTCAAGTAGCCCTCGAGAAGCTCTCGCTCTCGACTCCAAGCGGCCAAACCTCCCGCATCGTCGACGGTCAACTCGCCCCCGACCTGGACGGCTGGGCTTTGAGGACGCCGAGCTAGCGCCCGGCGAACGTCCCTCGCCGGGACCCTCATCTCGAACTCCGAAGTCAGGAAGCGCCCCGGAAACTCGCCTTGGTGCACCCTACGCACCACCTCGTCTTTCGTGACTCCGAGGCTATCCGCGACCTCACCTAGGGAGTAGCTCTCATCCGCCATGACGACCTCGCTTCAAGGCCGCCACGACGGCCTCACGATGGCCGAGAAGGTACGCTTCGACTTCACTGGCGTCCAACTTCAGGTCCTCGAGTGTGCCCTGCATGATGTCCGAGGCCATCGGCGAACCCTGCTTCTCCAGAGTCACCCATAGGCAGGCAGCACCGAACAGTCGCTCTTCCCGACTCTTCGGCGGCACTAGAACCTCAACGGTCGCCGGAAGGCCGCCGGCGACGACGACGACGCTTCTTGCCGACACCTGGCTTGCCACCCAAGCTGTTCGGAACCACGTGCAGCTTCCGATACAGGCCCTCACCTTCGGATACCGAATGTGCGCCGGGCACCCTGGTCACAGTTTGGTGCACGGTACGCCGCTCACCCGCTGCCATCGGATGCACGGTGATGACCCGGTTCCTTTGCACCGCCCGCTGGGCCATCAGGAGCCCCAAACGAATCAGCTCTCTGTCCAGTTCAGGGTCCATCTCTTCATCCAGCTGCTCAAAGGTCGGCATCTCGACTGGCTCGGCCGGCTCGGTCTTCTTGGCTTCGCCCGCTGGACGTTCGGGCTTCCGCAAAGCCTGAAGCGTGGGAACCTCGACCACGATGTGTTTCCGCCCCTCCGGGAAACGGTTCACGACCTTGTTCAGTAGAAACTGAACAGCCGGGACCACCGGGGGCCGCGTCTTTGCCCACGCATCCCCGATGGGTTCTTCACCCTCGACGTCGCTCAGCACGAGAACGATGTTCTCCTCCTCGTCCCTCATTTCGATCGAAGCCGGCGTCCCCATCTTCTCGATGAATTCGCCGAGGACCTTCTCGGCTTCGGCCGCCTTCTCCGGAGCGGGTCCAACCAACTTGCTCGGTCGAGCTTCGTCGGACGATGCGTCCGAGACCCCTTCCGTTTGGACTCGGATTTTGACGGCGCTGTCGCCCTCATCGCCCGAACCTTCATCGACGACTGTGTACTCTACGTCGTCCGGAGTAATGCCCATGCTTTCGCTGGCGAGCTTGACCGCTTCGGCCTCACTCCCAGCCTCAAACTCAACGACTTTCGTCACACGCGTCCCGTCTTTGCAACCCAGCTTGCATCTGCGACCTACGATGCGGGCGCTGGCGCAGGTGGGCCAATCGATCGGTTGATAAAGTGCTGCTGGACGATGGTCAACAGGGTATTAACCAAGATGTAGACCACGAGGCCCGCTGGCAGCGCCGCCATCATCGAACCGAATACCAGCGGCATGACGTACTGGAAGACCTTCTGCTGGGCAGGGTCCATGGTCGAGGGCAACATCCTCTGCTGCACGAACATCACCACCATCAGAAAGACGGGAAGGATCCAATAGGGGTCTCGAATCGTGAGGTCACTCATCCAGAGGAAGGGCTCCTGGTAGAGATCGACCGAGACCCACATCGCCTTGTTTAGCGCGAAGAAAATGGGCATCTGGAGAAGAAGCGGGAGACACCCGCCGGCCGGGTTCACGTTGTGCTTTCGGTAGAGCCTCATGAGCTCTTCGCTCTGCCGCTGCTGGTCGCCTGAGAACTTCTCTCTGATGGCGTCCATCTCGGGCTTGAGCGCCGACATCGCTCGCATCGATTTGCCCTGCTTCTGCGTGAGCGGAAAAAGAACCCCCTTCACCAGAACCGTCAGACCGATAATCCCGAGGCCCCAGGACCCCGTCAGGTCGTGGAAGATACCCAAGATCCACAAGAGGAAGGCACAGAGGGGCGCCAGATTGAGTCCCAGGATGGTGTAGTCGACGGCGGACTCCAGCTCAGCGTTGGCCAAGGTCAAAAGGTCTGGCTTCTTGACGCCCAGGAACATCGTGAACTTATGGCGCCGCTCTTCGCCTGGGACGAGGCGAACGGGACTGAGTTCTGCCATTGCGGACACTCGCTCCCCTTCGGCATCCAGCCGGCAGCTCGCCTCCGTCCGGTCTCGGAGAACCAACGCGCCCACGAAGTATTGCCGATCGACGGCCACCCAACGAACGTCCTCTGCGTAGCGCTCGGGCTCCTTCTGTAGGTCCTTCCAGCCCTCCCTCTTGACCGAGCCATCGGTCCAGCAAAGCCCCTGCAGGTGGTCGGGAGGCGCGCCAAAGTTGGCCAACCAGCCGCCACCTTCCTTGATGGAGGCCGGCGCCTCCAGCGCCGTCACCCACTGGAGGACGTGGGATTGGGGTTGAGCGCTCTCGTTTCGAACTGTGACTGCGCCCTCCAGCAGCCCACTTTCTCGACTCACCGTCCACTCACGCTCCACCACCACGCCCTCGGGCGTCCGCAAGCGATAAACGACACCATCGGCCTTTTCCTCCACCTCGTAGACGGGCCTCTTCCCCACGGTGAAGGTCGTGCCCTCACCGAAGAGCAGCCCCCCCATCTGGCCATCGGGTCCTCGGTCCGTCCCCTGCACGGGATCCGCGAGTCGGATGGGCTCATCGGTTCGGCGGTTGTCTTCGTCCCGCTCGAAGAAAGTGGGGAGCTCGAAGCCGTCGAGCCCGCCGCCCACGTTGGTCAGCGCGACTTCGTAGCGGATGTCTCGGCCGTCCACCTGGACACTGCCTTCGAAGCGACTGCGCTGAGGCTCGGCTCGGACGATGTCGAGCGTCCCGGATGCCGTACTGGTGGTCACGGATTGTACGCCGTCTGTCTTCCCTACCGATGATGTCCCTGTTGCAGCCACGGTCGCACTGACCACGGCCTGGTCCTCTGCCGATGGGCCTGGGTCCTGTGGAGGCTTCGAGAACATGAGCTGCCATCCTCCCAGCACCCCCAAACACAGAGCCGCTGCAAGAAGCAGCCGTCGGTTGTCGTCCTCCTGGTTCATGTCTCCTCGGGCGGCGGATCAAACCCGCCGGGGTGGCCTGGGTGGCAGCGAGCCAGTCGAGCCAAAGCGAGTCGAGTCCCCCGCCATGCCCCATGTCGCTCGATGACGGCCATGGCGTACACGCTGCAGCTTGGATGAAAGCGACAAGACGCACCGAGCCCCTGAAGAACCGGCGACAAGAGACGGCGGTACATCCACAACAGGGCCAACAGTATCCTCTTCATCGGCTCGTCCTTCGAATCAACGTCTGGACTCGGTCCCAAATCGCGAGAGGATGGGCATCGGCCAGCGCGCGCCCGCCGGGCCGCACGACTACCAGCAGGTCAGCGCCTTCCGGCCAGCGAGCAAGCCTAAAGCCTTCTCGAATCTTCCTCTTGATGCGATTGCGAATCACGGCTGGACCGACTTTTCGCCCCACGGCCAAGCCGAGCCGGGGCCGAGCTTCGTCGTTCGGTCGGACATGGATGACGAGCATGGAACACGCGGCCCGCCGACCTCGCTGGGTTCGACGAAACTCGCGAGACCTCAGCAAGCGGGCGCTCTTCGGGAAGCGTTGCGCCCCCCGTTCACTCACTTCTTGAAGATGCTGACCGAAAGCCGCTTGCGTCCTTTGGCCCGACGAGCGGACAAGACTCTCCGACCATTCTTGGTCTGCATGCGCTTACGGAATCCATGTTTGCGCACACGGCGCCGGTTCGAAGGTTGGAATGTCCGCTTCATCGATTCCTCCGGGGGAACGCGGTCCTGCCTGGCCCCGCTAGGCCTGTCAAGTTGATCCGGGAAACGCCCTCAGCCCATGTTGCGATCCCCATGACCCCTCGCTAGCTTCCGCCCTCCCCGTCCCGCCGGGTCTGCTTGCTCATGTACTGGTCTCATCTGCGCCAAGCCCTCCGAGAACGCCTCAACGAGCAAGCCTTTGCCACATGGATCCAGCCCATGAGCGTTCTGGAGGAGACCGAAACGCAGCTCAAGCTCGGATTGCCCGATGCATTTGGCCTCGACTGGGTCGAGAACCACTATAGAGACGTCCTCGAGCAAGAGCTCCGTCGACTCGCCCCAGAGGCCAAACTAAGCCTTCAGGTCGACCAGACCTCGAGCTCGGAAGCCGCCCTCGACCGATCCCTCGCCCCAGCCGCCCCCGTCCTCGAGGCCTTCAAGCGCATCTCTGAACGCTACACCTTCACGAACTTCGTCACAGGGCCTTCGAATCAGCTGGCCGCCGCGGCTGCCCAAACCGTGGCCACCAACCCTGGCCGAGCCTACAACCCGCTCTTCGTATTTGGCCGGGTGGGCCTGGGTAAGACCCATCTGATACAGGCCATCGGACACACCATCATGCAGGCCCGGCCTGAAGCGGTGGTTCGCTACCTCACGACTGAACAATTCGTGAACGACGTCGTCACCGGGATCCAAAACAAGCGGATGCACGAGATTCGGAGCCTGTACCGTGCCTGCGATGTCCTCCTCATCGACGACATTCAGTTCATCGCCGGCAAGGAAGCCTGCCAGGACGAGTTCTTCCACACCTTCAACACCCTCCACGCAGCCGAAAAGCAGGTGGTCGTCACGAGCGACAAACTTCCCCACGAGATCAAGGACCTGGAGGATCGCATCCGTTCCCGATTCCAGTGGGGGCTGATTGTCGACCTCCAGCCCCCCGAGCTGGAGACACGCATGGCCATCGTACGCGCCAAGGCTGAATCGGATGGTATACCCCTAGATGATGACGTGGCCCTGTTCATCGCCCAGTCCGTCCGGTCCAACGTCCGGGAACTCGAAGGCTGCCTCATTCGCGTCTCGGCCTACGCTGCCCTCACCCAGCAACCCATGAGCGTCGAACTGGCCAAGAACGTCTTGAGGGACATCCTGCCTGGCAAGTCTCAGCTGACTTGTGAGCTGATTCTTCGGGCGACCGCTCATCACTTCGAAGTCAAAATCTCCGAGCTGAAATCCACGAAACGGGCCCGGGCTATCTCGCTCCCCCGGCAGGTTGCCATGTACCTCTGCCGCAAACACACCGAAGCGTCCTATCCAGAAATTGGCCGAGCACTTGGCGGCCGGGATCACACGACGGCCATCAACGCCTTCCGCCGGATCGAGGAGCGAAGCCAGGAGCCAGAGCTCCATCGGCACCTCGAGGAGATCGAGCATGCGCTGCTGGACCGGTAACCCAAGATATTGCGGTGCACGCATCGGTTGGCCGCTACATATTGTGGACGAATCCGTGGACGAGGAAGAACTTGGTTCCACAGCCGGTGACTCCACAGCTTGTCCACCTCCCGGTCACCCCTCGGCTGTGCACCAAAAAGCCCTGTACTTTCAGCGGATTGGACCCTTTGTGCACAGATCCACAGGCCCTACTACGACTACGAGATCTTTTAAGATCACCTCATAGAGAACACGACCATGCGCATCACCCTGAGAGTTCCCGATATGGCCAAGGCGCTGCAGCGCGTTCAGGGCATCGTAGAGAAGAAGACCACGATGCCGATCCTCGCCAATGCCCTGCTCGAAAGCACAGGCGATGGCCAGCTGCGGGTGTCGGCCACCGATTTGGAAATCGGCCTGACGGGTGTCTACCCAGCTGAGGTCGAAGGCGAAGGCGAGATGACACTCGGAGCCAAGGCCCTCTACGACATCGTTCGGTCTCTCCCCGAAGCCGAGGTCACACTGGAGCAAGCGGCCAACCAGTCGATCGAGGTCCGCTGCGGCAAAGTGAACTACCGATTGAACGGTCTGTCGGCGGACGCCTTTCCGGCACTTCCTCGCTTTGAAGACGTGCCCTTCTTCCCTTTGGACGCAAAGAGCTTCTCCGAGATGCTTGAGAAGACGCTATACGCAGTGTCGACCGACGAGACCCGCTACAACCTCACGGGCGTGTACTGCGAGCGAACGGGTGAAGGGCAAGGTCTGCGGATGGTCGCTACCGATGGTCACCGGCTTGCCATGGTGGAGCGTCCGACGGACGTCGAGCCGGCCATGAGCGAAGGCGTCATCATCCCAAGGAAAGGACTCCAAGAGCTTCGAAAGATCCTTGACGAAGGCGACTTGCCGGGTCGCCTGGGCTTCGTGGAGAACAGCGCCGTGTTCGAGAAGGGATCGCTCCTCCTCACCATGCGGCTCGTCGACGGGCGTTTCCCCGACTATCAGCAGGTCCTCCCCAAGGAAGGCGAGTTGACCCGAAGCATGAAGGCCTCCCGCGCCGCTTTCATGCAGGCCCTGAAGCGCGTTTCCCTGCTGGCACCCGACAAGGCCCAAGGCGTCCAGCTGGAGCTGAAAGAGAACGTTCTTGCGCTCAGAGCCAATAACCCGGACATGGGCGACGCGGTCGAAGAGCTCGACGTGGACTACACGGGCGAGCCTCTCAAAATCGGTTTCAACTACCGTTACCTCCTCGACATCTTGAACAGCCTCAAGGCCGATGAGGTGGTCCTCCAGCTCAAGGACGAAATGAACCCAGGCGTCCTGCACGCGGCCGGGGCCGACGACCACAGTGCTGTCGTGATGCCCATGCGCATGTGAAGGGGTGCGGGTCGTAGCCGGGCGGATCGCCCATTTCAGGAACCTGGACGAAGTCAGGCTTCAGCCCTCGGGCCACTTCAATGCCTTCTTGGGGCCCAACGGGCAGGGCAAGACGAACCTTCTCGAAGCTCTCTTCTTCGTGTCTGCCCTCCGCCCACTCCGAGCCGTCCCTCGCCGGGCTTTGCTTCAACACGGGGCAGAAGAGAGCCGCATTCAGCTTGACGTGCATCGCCAGCGGACCGGCTTGACCCATCGTTTGGAGCTGCGCTTTCGGAAAGGAAGCCGACGACTCCTCAAGGACGAAGGCACCGTGAATACGGCGGATTTTTTGGGCCATTTCGTTACGGTGGCCTTCACCCCCGACGATCTCGACCTGAGTAAAGGGCCGCCGGAGCAGAGGCGGCGCTTCTTGGATCGGGCCGTCTTGAATGCCGCCCCCAGCTATCTCGAACACGCCCTTCGCTACCAAAAAGCGATGAAAGAGCGGAACCGGCTCCTCGCTGACCAGGGCTCCGAGAGCGCGCTCCGCGCCTACGACGAAGTCCTGGCTAGGGAGGGACTGGAGCTTGCCCAGCGGAGATGGCGCTTCGTCGAAGACTGGGCCCCCGAAATGGCCGGGGCCTTTGCCCGCATCGCGGCTCCGGCTCCTCCGGTCCAAGTCTGTCTGCAGACCGAGGTCGAGTTCGAAGCGGGTGTAGACGGCTATTTGGAGAAGCTCCAGGAGAGCCGGGCGCGGGACCGCGCCCGAAGAAAGACGTCCTTTGGGCCTCACCGAGATGATCTTGCCCTGGTCTTGGGCGACGCTCCCGCTCGTGAGAGGGCCTCCCAGGGGCAACATCGAGCGATGGCGCTCGCCATGAAGCTGGCCGAGCTGAAGCATACCTCTCATCGACTGGGTGAAGCTCCGGTCCTCCTCTTGGACGACATGTCTTCCGAACTCGACGAGGCTCGCCAACAGAATCTCTTTGCCGCCATCCGAGAGGTCGATGGGCAAGTCATGTTGACGAGCACGAGTGACCCGGCCTCAGTCGCTCGTACTTTGGGGACGGCCTCCGAACTCCGGGTTCACGCGGTCCGGGATGGGGCGATCAGCATCGAGGAGGACCAAGGCTCTTTATCGCCTTGACCCACCTCCGCCTCCCCCCGAACTTCGGCGCGTGGCGGACCGCCGGATCGACGACAAGTTGGCCCACATCCAGGCCGCGTTGGATGGTGGAAGTGAGGTTCCTCAAGGACGAGGAAGTGCCCTCACATTTGGGGAACTTCGTTTTCTTCCTCGGGCCCTACCTCAAGTCGATTTGGAGTCCGTAGATCTTTCGACCACCTTCTTAGGTAAGCCCATCAGCGCTCCGCTGATGATTGCTCCCATGACGGGTGGACTCGCCGAAGGCGGTGCGCTCAATCGACGTATGGCCGCGGCAGCCGAGCGTTTCCGGCTGCCCTTCGGTGTGGGGTCGCAGCGGGTCGCTCTCGAACAAGCCGACCGAGCCAGCTTGTTCGAGGTTCGCAGCGTTGCCCCCACAATCCCGCTCATGGCAAACCTGGGCGCTATTCAGTTGAAGCTGGGCTATGGGGTGGACGAAGCGCGGCGTGCCGTCGACATGATCGGTGCCGACGGCCTGTACCTGCATCTGAACGCGATGCAGGAGGTTGTCCAAGAGGGGGGCGATACATCCTGGTCGGGGGTTCTCGAAGCCATCGAGCGCCTGTGCAACGTGTGGGCACGGGAGGGGCGAGACGTTCCGATATTTGCGCGGGAAGTTGGCTTTGGTCTTCCGGCCGATGATGCCCGACGTTTGCTGGAGGCCGGCGTTGACGGCCTCGACTGCGCCGGCGGCGGAGGTACGAGTTGGTCCTTGGTCGAAGGCCGTGTGGCCCGAAGCGACGGCCATCGCCGATTGGGTGACGTGCTCGCGGCTTGGGGGCTGACCACGCCCGAGGCCATTCTCGAGGTTCGGCGGGTGCATGGGACGGTTCCCCTCGTGGCTTCGGGCGGGATCCGGACCGGCCTAGACGTGGCCAAGTGCATCGCTTTGGGAGCCGATGTGGCAGGGATGGCGTCTCCCATCTTGAGCGCGGCGCATGAGAGTGAAGCGAGCGTCGACGAACTCCTAAGGGCCTGTTTGGCCGAGCTCCGAGCGGTCCTCTTCGGCGTCGGCGCAGGCAATCTGCCGGACTTCCGATCCGAGCCACGGCTCATGGGGCGTCGATGATGTTCGAAGGACTCTCTGACCAAGACTTCGACGCTTTTGCCTCGAAGAAGTGGGGCTCCAACGTCTACACGCTGGAGCGGAGGTCGGCGCGAGCCAAGCTCTTGGCGCTGGGAGGCGCCATCGCTTCGCTGGATGAGATGGAGGGCTTCGAACTCGTCGCAACCGAAGACACGCCCTCGGTTGCCAACGGTCGGAAGGTGAAATCCATCGCCGCCGTCCTCTTGAGGGATGATACGCAAAGGACCCGCTTACCGAAGCGGGCCAAGACAGATCTATCGACCGGGATGGGGCTGTTCCAGATAGCCCTCCACCAGCAGCACGCTCATCTTTTTTGCGAGTTGGACTACGAAGGCCTGATCTGCGGTCTTCGCTTTCCGCTTCAGGCGGGACCGGATCGAACCAACGTAGCCGAGAAGCTCGGTTTGGCTTGGGCTCGAGAGGAGCTGGACGAAATGGCTCGGCTGGTTCCAGGAGAGACCCAGGTCGTTTTTGGAGCGGATCGACGACCGCTCCAGGAGGCCGCTTGGGTAGAATTGGCGGCCCAAATCGAAGACAGCCCGTGCGTCTTCAGCATCGAGCGACGGTGGCCTCGGACCGACCGGGTCCTAACCGACGACGGCCTGCTCGATGAATTGGCGCCTTTTCTGCAAGGGCTCGTGGGTGTCTATCGTTTCTTGGCCTGGAGTTCCGACAACGACCATGGGCGGCTGGCGACGATTCTCGAGGAGACCGAGAGTCCCAAGCCGGCACAGATGAAGCCGGGCGACCGGGTCACGATACTGAGCGGTCTGTTCTCGGGACGGGCGGGCTATCTTTCAGAGGTCGACGCCAAGGGTCGGGCCAAGGTCATGGTCGGACCAGTGAGCGTCACCGTGCCAGTCGGAGACCTTCGAGCCCAATGAACCTTCGACCCACGCCAAGAGCGTCCGCCGTCGGCTCGGGACAGTCGCTCAGCTTGAGGGCCAAGCTCTTGCGCAGCCTAGGCCCAGGGCTTCTTGGAGGCGCTCTGGGCTGGGCCTACTGGTACTACGGACACCCTGAGCTTCGAGAAAATCGGTGGCTCATGAACATGTACGGCTGCATGGGGGCCGTTCTGGGCATCATGAGCCTCAGAGTGGCTGGCTTGCTTCGAGCCATGTTCAACGACTTCTTCGGCGACGGCTGAATTTTTGACCGGCGGGCCGGCCTCTCGCAGGTTCTGGGTCGATGCGGCGCTTGGCCCGAGCACGACGGCGGATTCCCCTCTATCCCCGCCTCTCTTTTCCCGTCCGTCTGCACACCGAGCTGGGACCCATGCGGGGCCTCGCTCGAAATCTCTCCGAACACGGGATTCTGATTCAGGCCAGCGATCTTCCGCCCTTGGGGAGTCGGCTCGAAGTAGGCATCGAGGGGTCTCGGCTCGAAGACGGGCCCTTCTTTTTGCTGGGCGACGTCCGGCATCATCTGCACTTAGCCCATGGCCATGTTGACCGGGGTCGGGGTTGGCGCGCATTCGGGGTTCGTTTTCTCGACGTTCCGGGGCGATTTCGACGATGGCCTTGTGGTTCCTTGCCCCACTGGCACTGATCTTCAACTCGTTTGACAGGCGCTGGATCGTTCTTCAAGTTCTCGCCCGCCGCCCAAAGGCGGCCTTGAAAAGAGATGCCGAAAGACGACCAGATAGAGTGCGAAGGTGTAATCAAAGAGGTGCTGCCCAATGGCATGTTCCGTGTGGAGATCGCACCCGGTCGCAACATCCTCGCCTACGTCTCGGGAAAGATGCGCAAGTTCTTCATTCGGATCGTGCTGGGCGACAAGGTGACGGTCGCACTGTCGCCCTACGACCTGACCAAGGGCCGAATCGTCTACCGCGCACGCTGAATCTCGCCCTGTGGCTCCTGATCTTGGGCCCCATTTCAGCCCAAGCGGAGAGTCCCGCCGACATCTTCCGTCGTGGGCAAGCTGCCTTGCGGACCGGCAAAGCACAGCAAGCACTGGATCTGTGTGGGGCGGTGGCCGACGCTGATCCGGAAGCCTGGAGAGCCCGCCTATGCGTGGCCGATGCGCTCTTGGCCCTCGAGAGACCTGCTGAGGCCGAGCAAGAGGTACGGATGGTCGTCGAGCGGCACCCTGATGCGGCAGCGGCCTGGTCCTGGCTCGGAGGGCGAGCTTGGGCGCGTGAGCAATGGACCTTGGCAGCGGAGCGCTATGGCCGCTCGACCAGGCTTCGAGACGGGGAAGCAAAGGCGGCCACCGCCGTTCGGTGGGGCGTCGCCCTGCTTCGTTCGGACGACCTGCCCGCCGCTCAGACCGCCCTTGAAGTGGCACTCGAGGCCGACCCCGCATCCGCCCACGCTTGGCTGAATGCAGGCGTGCTGGCGAATCGCCAGAAGCGCTATGAGGCGGCGAGGCGGGCATTCGAACGGGCCACGCGGCTGGCGCCAGGGATGGGCAACGCCTGGTTCAATCTGGGGCGGGCTTACCGGCGTCAAGGCTGGGATAGGGCGGCTCTGGCCGCCTTCGAAGAGGCCATCACTCTTGCGGCTGAAGACGTGGAGCTCCGCCTGGCGGCCGCCGAGCAGCTCCTCCGCCTGCAAAGATACGCGGAGGCGGAAGAGCAGCTAGAAGCGGCCCGGGCCCAGGCACCCTCAGGACCGCTGCTCAAGCGCCTGGAGGCCTTGTCCGAGCGAGCGCGACGCTGAAGCGGGCGAAGGCGACGGGCGGCCAGGCCTCGGCGCGTTCGTCCAAGGAAAGCCCGGTGAGCTCGGCCGCTGCATGCAGCCGCGCTCGGTCGATGCCGGCCCCAAGGGCGTTGGCCAGGCGCTTGCGGCGCTGCCCGAAGGCCAGCTTGACGACCCTCTCCACCTCTTCGAGGGATGCATCCCCCAGTTGGCTCCGAAACAGAATTCGGACCACCGCGCTGTGGACCTTGGGGGCGGGCTTGAAAGCAGAGGGCGGCACTCGACGCAGCCGCTCCACTTCACCTGAGAGCTGGCCCATCACCGAGAGGCGGCCGTAGGTCTTGCTACCCGGCTCGGCCATCAGTCTTTGCGCCACCTCCTCCTGAAGCATGAAGATCGCGTCTCGGTGTCGCTCGCCATGCCTTAGGGCCCGAATCAAGAGTGGACCTGAAATGTAGTAGGGCAGGTTCCCGCACAAGGAGCCTCCTTCGCCGCCTGACCAAGGCACGCGGAGGGCGTCTCCTTCTCGGATCTCGACCGCCTGGTTCTGGGCGAAGTACGTGCGCAGAAACTCAGCCCAGCGATGGTCCTTCTCGATGGCCACAGTTGGGCCTTGGGCGGCGAGCCGCTCAGTCAGGAAGCCCGGGCCCGGTCCGATCTCGATGAAGGGTGGTGTGGCCGCCCGGGCGATGGCGTCGAGCACGCGACCGTCGAGCAGGAAGTTCTGCCCCAGACTCTTCCTGGGGGAGGCGCCGGTCGCGGCGAGGCGGGCCTCGAGCTCGGCCCGCAGGTTCATCGGAGGGTCTCGAGCGGCCAGCGGGCCCGGGGGTCGAGGCCGAAGGATGACCGCTGGCCCCGCATCAGGCGCCGCTGGCCCGCGCGGGCAATCATAGCGCCGTTGTCGGTGCAGAAGTCCTTCGAGGGGAGACGAAGAGCGATGCCGGCAGCGTTGCTCCTGCGGGTGGCCTCTGAGCGCAGGAGGCGATTGGCTGCCACGCCCCCCACGATGACCAGAGCTCGGGTTTCTCGAGCGGCCCGAAGAGCCTTCCGGAGGAGGTTGTCGACGATCGCTCTTCGAAGACCTGCGCAGAAGTCGGCCAGGTCGAGGTCAGCAGACTCCTCCACCCTTCGTCGAACGTGGGTCTTCAGGCCCGAAAAGGAAAAGTCGAGGTTGTCTTTGCCGGCCATCATGGTCGGGAAGTCGTAGCGGTCCGGATCACCTTCTTCGGCCAAGCGATCGATGGCAGGCCCCCCTGGATAGCCAAGGCCCAACAGCTTCGCGGACTTGTCGAATGCTTCGCCCGCCGCGTCGTCCCGGGAGCGTCCCAGAATGCGGTAGGGACCGCCGGGGGCCTCGACGTGGACAATCTGGGTATGGCCGCCGCTCACCAACAAGCATGTGAAGGGCGTTCCCAGGCTGCCCTCGGACTCGAGCTCGGGCGCACAAAGATGGCCCTCCAAGTGGTGGACACCCAAGAAGGGGCGCTTCGTCGCCAGGGCTAGGCCTTTGGCGAACTCGATCCCGCAGAGGAGCGAGCCCACCAGACCCGGGCCGCAGGTCACGGCCAAGCCATCGACGGCCTCCAGTTCGCAGCTGGCCGTGTCCAGCGCCTCTTGGAGAAGGACTTCCAGACGCCGCACGTGGTCCCGTGAGGCCACCTCGGGCACGATCCCCCCAAATCGTCGATGCAGGTCTATCTGGGAGTGGACGACGTTGGCGGAGACCGTGTGCTCGTCGGGTTCGACAATGCCGAAGCTGAGTTCGTCACAGCTGCTTTCGATCCCTAGGACCCGCATCAACCGCCTTCGAGGGTTCGAAGCGCGTCCCGCGAGCCCTCGGCGAAGCGGCCGTTTGGCTCGGCCTCCAAGTAGCTGCGGTAGGCCTCGATGGCGCGCTGTTTGTCCCCTTTGTTGATAGCGAGGGTCGCGATCACCACATAGGCGTTGGCGGCGCTCTTGGGGTTGGTGCCGACGGCCTCCTCTGCCAGCTCCAAGGCGCGGTCGTCGTTTTTCTGCTCCATGTAGAGAAAGGCGAGGCCGGCCTGGGCGGCGGGATCCTTGGGCTTGCGGCGCAGCAGCTCCTGGTAATTGGCCTCGGCCTGGTTGTAGAGCCCAGAGTCCAGGGCCGACTGCGCTTCCGCCAAGAGCTCCTTGCTGCTCAAGGACCCTGAAGCCCCTTCCTCGAAGATCGGGTCCGAAGGCGGAGGGCTCTTGCGGGGAAGCGGTTTGGTTTCGGCCTGTGATGGGACCGGCGGGGGCGCGCCCGTCAAAGCAGCGGCAGTGGCGGCAGCTTCGGCAGGGTCGACCTCGAGCTCTTCGGCTTCGTCCTCAGGCGTGGCGCCCATGTCGGTCGCCTCGGCCAGGGCGGCCGCCCTCTCCGCTTCGGCTTCTGCCTCTAGCTCGGCCCGGGCCTTCTCCATGGCCTGCTTTTCGAGTTCCTCGGCGCTCGGGCCATCTGGTTCCCCGCTCTGAAAGACCAAAACGAGAATCAAGGCGACGACGGCGAGGGCCAAGGCGGCCCCGACGAGCACTTTCTGCGCCGTGCCCCCGCCATCTGCGCCTCCTTCGCTAAAGAAGTCGTCCCGGAAGGTCGACGCTTCACTAGGTGCGTAGGCTGGTGCATGGGCCGCCGCGAGCTGGGCGGCCTGTTCGCTCACCGAGGGCGGCGGGGCTGGGACTTCCGATGCGGCTGGAGCGGGAGCCGGTCGCCTTCGAGCTTCGCTTAGGTCCAGAGCCTCGGGCGCTTCGGCCGCTGGCTCGTTCCAGGGTGATGACGACGTCCAGCCCGGGGTCGGGGCCGCGCTGGGCAGCCAGGCTGGCGCCGTGACGTCGGTCCCTCGTCCCCCTTCGGTCCCTACTTTCTGAATCTTGAGGGTGGGCCGTCGTCGAGCCTCGGGGCTCTCGGTTTGGGCCCCTGGAATGGGGCCTGCGTGGGTCGCAGGCAGCGTCTGCCGGGTGATTTGACTGGTCTGACCCGGTTCGGCCGCGGACATGATCTCGCTCGGCGTTCGAGAAGAGGGGATCATGGCGTCCTCGAGAACGCTGGGCAGGGCTTCATCCAAGGGGTCGTCGGCCAGCCAGGCGTCGAGTGCTTCGACATCTTCGCTCGGTTCGTCCGAGGTCCGAAGCACCCCCTGTTCCTGAAGGGCCGCCACGATCCTTAGACCCTTCGACTCGTCAACCGGAGCTTGCGCGATGACTTCAAACAGCGTGCGGCGACCGTCGAAGAGGCTGATGAGGTCCTGAACTTCCCTTGGCGGCGCCGCTCTACGCTGACTCAGGGCCGACAGATCCGCTCGCAAGCGAGCTTGCAGGGGAGGAAGAGCGTCGACGTACTTGGACCATTCATCGACACGCTGGAGTCCAGCCAAGAGCAGATCCTGGGTTGGAATCTGGATGGCGTCTTCTCGGGCTACGGAGCCGAATTCGACGTCAAAGAGGCCGTCCTCCCACAAAAGCATTCGGAAGACGGCGTCAGGTCCCCGGAGCCGACCCAGCTCTGCATCGACGACCTGGCCGTCGCGAAAGAAGAGAAGGCCCTGCTCTCGTTGCCCTTCTACGAATCCACCGGATCGGACGCGGTCCGAGACGATCTTCGCCACGCCCGTCTTTCGACCTGCCTCCATTACCTGGAGCAGATCGACCACGCCCATGTTGGCCAAGGTGCCCGACAGCGAGCCAGGTCGGTCGTTCTGCGCGAGTTCGGAGCTCCGACGCTCGAGCAGGGCTCGGATCCGTCCGATGATCTCTTTGACCAGAACCGGCTTGGTCAAAAACTCGTCGCCGCCCACGTCGATGCCTCGGACCTTCAGTTCGGGACTGGCGCCTTCGGTCAGAAAGACCACGACCGCATGGCTGGTACGGGGGTCGCGCCGCAGTCGTCGACACAGCTCGAAGCCATCGATGTCCGGCAGCCGCGTATCGGTGATGACGAGATCGGGCGGGGCCGCCAAGGCCGACTGGAGGGCCTCGCCGGCGCTGGCGGCGGTCCCCACCGTGAAGCCCACCTTGCGGAGGCTGACTTCGAGCACGCGAAGGCTCTTGGTATCGGCGTCGACGAGAAGAAGCGATTTGCGCGCGCTCACGGGCCGGGAGCTTTCACGGGCAGAGAAAGGGGGTCAACAATCCGTCGACGGCATGGGTCGAAAGCCGGACGCGTTGCGCTCCACCCAGGCCACGCTGGGCAGCGCCTTCACCTTTTCTTCCACATCTCCATCGAAGCGCGCCAGGAGCATAAGCTCCTGGGTAGAGTCGGTTCGCATCCGCCGCCGGATGAAACCCCCGATCTCTTCCAAGGCCCGCCGGGCCTGGTCCTCTTCGAATCCGGTTCGAAATCGGACGATGAGCTCGGTCATGCCTCGCCTCCTTCCTCCGCTTTACTCGGAGGAGCCGGTGCGTTCTCCTCCGCCGCTCGGGCGGTCTCGCTCAGGGCGGCGGGCGCTGGCTCCAGGCCCGCCTTCGTCCGCCGGGCCATCCAGGTCGTGGCCGTAACGGCATGGCCATCCGGTGTCTTCACCCGCACGTCGTGCTGCTGGTAACCGCCGAAGAAGCCGTCCAGCATGTCGAGTTGTTTCCGGCTGAGCTCGAACAG
The DNA here is from genome assembly GCA_039024635.1 of Myxococcota bacterium. Lineage (GTDB taxonomy): Bacteria > Myxococcota > Kuafuiibacteriia > Kuafuiibacteriales > Kuafuiibacteriaceae > Kuafuiihalomonas. Next base: position 192,353 of record JBCCQA010000002.1, read on the forward strand.
GGCCCCCTCCAGAGCCTGCCCTTCGGCTTCCTGGGCGTTGGGGAGGCCTGATCTTGGGTCCTTGATGTTGGGTTTGTTCCAGATGAGCTCGTGGTTGGGGAGAACGGCGGCGCTCAAGAAGTCGGTGGGCCCCACGCGGTCGAACATCTTCGCTTGGAGGGCATCCGGACCGTAGGTGAACACTTTCGGCATCCTCGACCGAAGCTCTCAGATGGCGAGCGAGGGGCCAACCCATTCCTTCCGTTGTTTCGCCTCGGGTGCAGGGCTGTTAGACGGCCCCCATGACCATGACCCGGCTCGAAGCGGCTCTTCGTCGCCGACCCGTGGACCGAGCGCCCATTTGGATGATGCGGCAGGCGGGTCGCTACATGGCAGAGTATCAGGAGGTCCGGAAACGGGTCAGCTTCTTGGAGCTCTGCCGTTCGCCGGAGCTGATCGCCGAAGTCACCCTCCAGCCGATCCGTCGCTTCGGATTCGATGCGGCCATCGTGTTCAGCGACATCCTCATCCCTGTCGAAGCGATGGGCATCCCGCTCGACTTCGACCCGGGCCCCAAGCTGAGCCGGGTGATCCGGGAGGACGAGGACATCTCCAGCCTGCGAAGTCCGGACCCCGCCAAGGACATGCCGTGGGTCATGGATGGGATCCGGGCTTTTCGGGCCGAACGACCCGACGTGCCCATCCTCGGCTTTGCGGGCGCGCCCTTCACCCTAGCGTCGTATATGGTCGAGGGCACGACCTCCAAGGGCTTCGTTGAAACCAAAGCCTGGATGTTCCAGCATCCAAAACGGGCCCGCAGACTCCTGTCCAAGATCGCCGACGTGGTCTCCGACCATCTGATTGCACAAATCGAGGCCGGTGCAGCCGCGGTTCAGGTTTTTGACTCGTGGGCCGGCGTGCTGGGTCGAGACGACTATCTCGACCTCGGGCTGCCTTACCTCCTTCAAATCGTGGAGCGGGTGAAGCCAAGCGGCGCGCCCATCATCCTGTTCGCCAAGGGTGCTCACGAAGTCCTGAGTGAATTGTCCTCCATCGGTGCGGATGCGCTGGGCATCGACTGGACTCTCCCCATGGACGCGGCCGGCCGCCGAACCGGGAACCGGGTGGCGCTCCAAGGCAACCTGGACCCTTGTGCACTCTTTGGTCCTCCAGAACGCATCGAGCGGGAGGTCCAGCGGATCATGACCGAAGCCAAAGACCTGGAGGGCTTCGTCTTCAACCTCGGTCACGGCATCCTACCTAAGACACCACCGGCCCACGTTGAAGTCGCCGTAGAAGCGGCGAAGAGAATGGGCAAGCGGGGGGGCACAGAGGCAGAATTCGCACCGTGACCCACGTCGGGATCGTCGGAGGAGGGCCTTCCGGGCTGGCCGTGGCCGAAGCTCTGGGCCGTCGAGGACTTCGAACGACGGTCCTAGAAGCCGATGACCGAGTCGGGGGCAAAGTCGGTTCGGATATCCAGGAAGGCTTCGTTCTGGAGCATGGGCCCCACGGATTCCTGGGTCGCGTGCCGGCCGTCTTCGAGCTCATCGATCGCCTCGGTCTGACGGACCAACTCATCGAGGCCGACGAGAGCAGCGCCCGCCGCTACTTGGTGCGAGCCGGCCGCCTTGTCCAGGTGCCCGAGGGTCCCGGCGATCTCATGAGCTCGTCCATCTTGTCGTGGCCCGGCAAGCTGCGGCTGATGACCGAACCTCTATGGCCGCCGGAGGGGCCCCGGGACGAATCGGTCCACGACTTTGCGGTTCGTCGACTTGGGCCCGAAGCAGCCGAGGTAATGGTGGACGCCATAGTGACCGGCATTTACGGCGGAGACCCTTCCCGGCTCTCCCTGCCCTCGGCCTTTCCCAGGATGCACGAACTGGAAAGCGAATACGGGAGCCTCATCCGAGCCCAGTTCGCCCTCGCCAAGAGCAACCGAGACCTCAGCCCAGAGGAGAAGCGGCGTCGGAAGTCCCTCCATAGCTTCAAGGGTGGACTTCAGCAGCTGGTAGATGGTTTGGCCCGGGCCTCGGGTCCCATCCTGACCCAGCACGAGGTCCGTCGAATGGTGCCCACGGACGAGGGCTGGCGAGTCGAGGGATCCTTCGGGCAGCTGGATTTCGACGGCCTAGTGCTGGCTGCGCCAGCTTTCGTGGCGGGGGCCCTCCTGGGCCCGCTCTCGGATCAGGCGGGTCGGGCCGCCGAGGCTGTCGCACACGCACCGATCAGCGTGGTGATGCAGGCCTTTCCGGCCCAGGCCCTTCGACGCCGACCCGAGGGGTTCGGCTTCTTGGCTCCCCACCGGGAGAACCGAGAGCTCCTCGGCTGTATTTGGGCATCCTCGGTCTTTCCGGACCATGCACCCCATGGCCTGGTGTCCTTTCGAACTCTCCACGGTGGCGCCCGCCGTCCGGAGCTGGCCGAGGGCAGCGACGATGCCCTCATCGCCCGGTCGCGGGGCGAACTCGAGGCCTTGGCCGGGGTCGACCCCGAAGCCCGACCGATCCTGACCAAGGTCGTCCGGTGGCCCCGAGGCATCCCCCAGTACGAGCAGGGCCACGGCGAGCGGGTCCGAGCCATGGATCAGCTCGAGCGCCAGCACCCCGGGCTCTTCGTGGTCGGGAGCGGCTTCCGGGGGGTGGCCCTCTTGGATTGTCTAGAGGAGGGAGAGCGAGCGGCGGAGCGTATCAGCCGCTGGTGCTCCCCGTCCTGAAGGCTCGCATCGTGGTCGGTGCGTCGTACTCAGGAACGAAGCCGGCTTCCTTTCGAAAGGCATCGTCGTCCACCACCACCGGGTACTTGATGTGGCCCAGGGCGCCCGGTGGCAGCCTTGGGAGTCCGAAGCGGCCAAGGGCCCGGACGAAGATGGGCTCCGGGATGGGCAGTCGGCTGCGCCCGGTTTCTTCGATCAGGGTAGAAAGCGGGACGGGGTTGGGTCCAGCTACGTTGTAGACCCCGCGCAAGTCGGGCTGCATCGCGCTCCGAATCGCCCTGGCCATGTCCAGCTCGTGCATGAACTGGAAGAGCGGATCGAATCCCAGAATGGTCGGGACCCGAGGCCCCCCCAAGAAGGACGCCAAGGTGGCCGCTCGGGAGGGTCCGAGCTGGTAGACGAGGCGAAGGATCACCGATTCCAGGCTGGGGTGCTGCCAAAGGGCAGTGGTGGCGTACAGGTCGGCTGCCACCAGATCGGCGAGCTCGGGGAAGGTCGTGCTGGCCATGGGAGGCGAAGACTCCCGATGAAAGAGGGGCGATTCAGGGGTTGCGCCATAGTAGGTGTGGCGACCGACGAAGATCGCTTTTCGGGCACCGTAGCGCGCGCAATTGTCGAAGACGGCCCGGGTCCCGTGAAGGTTGATGCGATAGCGATCCTCGGTCTTCCGCTCAAGGTGGGTCACCGTCGCCATGTGCACGACCACGTCGGGCCGAAAGGTCCGAAATACGTCCTCTGCCGGCCGCTTTCGGATGTCGAATGGGTGGAGCTTCACCCCCTCCGGCGGGTCCAGCCAGGGACGACGGTCGATGCCGACGACCTTCGCGCCATCCTGGACCAGCATCTGGGTCAAATGGCGTCCCACGATGCTGCTGATTCCGGCGATCAGCACCTTCATGTTCGTCCCTCGTCGATGAGGCCGCGGACCTCGGACTTGACCTGATCCACCCAGCCCATGATCACCGCGTCTTCCTCGCTGCCGTTTCCGTCGAAGTGCATGGCTCGTCCGTAGCGCACCTCGAGAGGTACGGGTCGCGGCAGCGCGAGGCCGTAAGGCGTGATCGGCACGTAGGGTACCCCAAGCCGTTTCCCTAGGCCGTACAGGTTCATGATGGTGGGGATGGCTTCGCCTCCACCCAGGAATCCAAAGGGGATGATCGGCGTGTTGGTCTTGAGAGCCAGGCGCATGAAGCCGGTCCCGAACTCGAGCAGACTGTTCCGTTCCCAATAGAGTTTCGCCGTTCCCCGCGCGCCCTCCGGAAAGACCATCAGCAGCCGGTCGTGGCGAAGAAGATGTTCGGCGTTCTCGGGCAGTCCGACGAAGTGTCCGGTGCGGGCGTTCATGCCAGATACGAAGGGCATCCGGTACATGAATTTGTCGGCCATACTTTGGACGAGCCGAGGCGGCTCCTTGTCGAGGAAGCAGGAGGCGACGACCATCATCCCGTCCACCGCCCAGCCACCGGAGTGGTTGCCGACCAGCATGGCTCGACCGCGGACGGGTACGTTCTCCAGGCCGAGAGCCCGAACCCGAAAGTACCGTCGATAGAAGAACTGAAGGAGGGACAGAGAGAGGACAAGGTCCTTCTTCCTGATCCCGTAGGGGTCGAGGCCGAGCTCGTCGAACGGGATCTCCAAGCGGTCGACCCGGTCACGGACCTCGGGGGAGTCGGTGAGCCCCATCGACAGGGGCATAGCACGTTTTCTCCTCTTCCCCTTCGATCGACCCGGCTCCCGGGAGCCGTTAAGAAGGAGGCATGCGGGTCCTGATCGTCGACGACGAGCGTGCCATTCGCTCCGCGCTTCGGACCGCCCTCGGCATGGAGGGAATCGAGGTCGAGGAAGCGGGGAATCTCGATGAGGCTCGACGTCGCTTGTCGGAAGGAGGTCAGGACGTCGTATTGCTAGATCTCAGGCTCCCCGATGGGGACGGATTGAGTCTTTTCGATCCTCCGGGGGTCGATGCCCCGGTCGTCGTCATGAGCGGACACGGGACGATGGATGACGTCGTCCGGGCGCTCAGGCGTGGGGCTCGAGACTACCTAGAGAAGCCGGTGGGACCTGACCGGGTCGTCGTCACCCTTCGCAACGCCGTGGAACTCAGTCGGCTCCACCGTGAGAACGAGGCCCTGCAGGAAGCGCTGGGGCGAGCCGAGGGCTCTCGGGCCATCATCGGTCGCTCACCGGCCATCGAGTCGCTTCGCCGTCAAATGGAGCGGGTCGCGGCCTCCGAAGGACGGGTCTTGATCACGGGCGAAAACGGGAGCGGCAAGGAGCTCGTGGCCCGAGGGCTTCACGATGGGAGTCCTCGCGCTTCGGGGCCCTTCGTTTCACTCAACTGTGGAGCTGTGCCCTCTGAGCTCATCGAGGCGGAGCTCTTCGGCCACGAGCGAGGAGCTTTCACCGGGGCCGACCGACGGCGAGAAGGCCGCTTCGAGCAGGCCCATGAAGGGACGCTCTTCTTGGACGAGGTGGGCGATATGCCCGCCTCCATGCAGGTTAAGTTGCTCAGGGTCCTCCAGACAGGACAGTTCGAACGGGTCGGCGGCCGCGATGCTCTGCGGGTGGACGTACGAGTCTTGGCCGCCACCAATAAGGATCTAGAGGCAGAAGTGCAGGCAGGGCGCTTCCGCGAGGATCTCTACTATCGGCTGGCCGTCGTTCCTTTGGAGGTCCCGCCCCTCCGCGCCCGGCGAGAGGACGTCCCCTTGTTGGTCGAGCACCTCGTCGAGGAGCTGGCGGCCCGAAATCACCTGGAGCCCAAACCCTTCGATGAGGAAGCCTTGGCCGTCCTGAGCCGACACGACTTCCCCGGCAACGTGAGAGAACTCCGAAACCTCGTCGAGCGAATTCTGATCTTGGCGCCGCCCGAAGCCGCATGCATCGAGGCCGAGCACGTCGAGGCCATGATGCCCCGCCGTCGAGGATCCGGACCGGTGTGGGATGCCCAGCAGTCTTTGTCTGCCCAACTGTTGGAGATCGAGCGCGCTCTGGTCAGAGAGGCCCTCGCGGCCCACGAGGGCCACGTTCCCTCCACGGCCCGAGCGCTGGGCATCGAGCGCAGCAACTTCCACAAAAAGCTCAAGGCCCTCGGCCTCAAAGACCAGGGGTGAACCTCGGGGTGAGTTCACCAAAGACTCACCGGTCACTGTGGTGTTCGCCACCCGGCGTCGGGTCCGTCTCACCCGCTGCAGGACGTCGATCGGGCGACAATGGACCCAGGTGCCTTGGCACGAGCTTCGCAATCTCAGTGATCCGAAAGGAATCCACTGATGCGAACACACACCAGCCAGCTTCTCCTCACTCCGTTGATGCTCGGGGCCTGTGGCCCCATTCACGAGGCCCCTACTTCGACGCAAGGGCGGGCCCCACTCATCGATGCGGCCTCCTCGGAAGCTCCGTCCGTCACGTCGAAGTCCGAGCTCGACATCGCGCCCGTTGCGCCCGCCGTCCCGGCCAATGGGATCGATCCCCTGTCCCTTCCTGACCCTGCCCCCGGCATCGACCACGCGTTTCGGGCCGAGCGACTGCTCGACGCGGGGGACCTACCAGGTGCGCTCGAGAGTCTGCGTCGTCATTTGGCCAGCAATCCCGAAACGACGGCGCTGCTCCTTCGGATCGGTCGACTGTTCCGCTCTTTGGGCCAGCCCGAGCGAGCTCGGGTAGCCCTGCTGCGGGCCGAGCAGCGGGAACCGGATGCCGTCGACGTGCTCTTGGAGCTCGGCCGGCTGGAGATGGCCGTCGATGACCCGAAGGCGGCCCAGGTCTGGGGCCGGCGCGGGGTGAAGCTTCAGCCCGACGACGCACGGCTGTGGAACCTTCTGGGTCGGTCCGCCATGGCGCGGAGTGCCTTTCAGTCTGCCGAGTTCGCCTATCGGCGGGCGGTGGAGCTCGCCCCGACGCATGGGATGTATTTGAACAATCTGGGTCTGCTCTACGTCCTGCAACGGGACGGTGAGCGGGCGGTCTCCGCCCTCGAAGCGAGTCTGGAGAGCTTTGGCTCCGACGCTCCGCGCTTCGTCTATAACAACCTGGGTCTGGGACGGGAGCTACAGGGTGACCTGCAGGGGGCGGCACGCGCTTTTCGAGAGGCCCTTCTGAAGGACCCCGGCTACGTCCGAGCCCACGTCAATCTGGAGCGGATTCAGTCGATGCGGGTCGCGAAGGTGGACGCCCTGTCGGAGACCCCGAACACGCCCTGAACGGTGCCGCAGGGGAAAGGTCCGCAGCGAGCGATGTCCTCCAGCTGAAGTCTTGCGAATCCAGACTCGTAGCGGGCCTCTCTTGCGGTCTTCCCTGCGTCCACGATGTCGTAGATCGACAAGGCTCCGGTGAGGCCGCCTCCGATCAAAGCTAGCGCAAGGCCCAAGCCGTCCAAGGATTCATCGGCCCGTGCCCGCACGATCGAGCCACTCGTCATCATGCCGGTCGACAGCGTCCGCAGGCCGAAGGTCACCCAGGCGTTGGTGCCGCCCTTTGCGTACCACTGGCCGACCGAGGGGCCGACAGCAGCGCCGGTCGAGATGAGCGCAAGGCCCGTGTAGAGCCGGTTGTCCGAAGCCGTGCCTCTGCTGGTCCCGAGCATGATGACTCCGGACGCCACCGGAAGTGCAAACGAGGCCGCGGACAGGGTTCGGGCCACGCCCGGTTTGGGGGCGGCCTTCGCTTCGACGGCACCAAAGAACATTAGCCCCAGCATGAGGCCCAGCCTTTGTTTCATCGAGTCCGAGCCAGGTTGATGCGGAGCGAGATCTTGGGATCTTCGGCCGACAGCTGCACAGGAACCGTCTGAGGCGCGAACCCATCGGCCTCGACGAACACCTGGATCTCTCGGCCGAATGGCAAACCGCGAACCATCACCTTTCCCGAGCCTCGGTCGATGCCATCGATCTTGACTCGGGCGCTGGGGGGCGAGGGCGTGACCACCACCGAACCGGTGCTGGGGACCAGAGCAGGGTTGAGTTCGAGCGTTTCTCCAGGTCGGAGCTGTAGCTCCCTGCGCATGGGCTCGAAGCCGTCTTTGTTGAGCTCGACCACAACGGGACCGTTGCCCGTGACCTTGGCCAATAGAGGTGTGGCCTCGGGCTGGAGGGCGCCGTTGATGGTCACGCGGGCCCCGGACGGGCGGGTGCGTATCGAGATCTCGGCCCGGGGTGGTTCTCGGTCGAGGACCAGCGCGAGCACGCCCGCCACAGCAGCCAAGGCGCCGAGGGCCCAAGCTGCTTTGGTGAGGCCTCCGCCTCCGGCCGCTTCGCTCGCGGTGACGTTGGGGGCCGAAGCCCGAGCAGGGGAGGGACGGGGATAGGCAGCTCGGGACGGCGGGGCAGCCGGGCTTTGGGCCGGTCCGGCCGGCGGGGCGCTCACCCGAGGCCGGGGTTCGGGTCGGGGCTCGGGCCTCGGTTGAGGCGGACTGGGATCGACGCGTTGGGGGCCTTGCGGGGAGACCCGGGGCGGGGAGGCCGGTTCGACCGCCATGGTGGTGGCCAGGCCGTCTTCTTCGTCTTCGCCAGGCCCTTCCGCGCCGAAGGGAGAGGTGATGGCCAAGGTCCGGGAGTCACTGTCGGCCACCCGCTCGGCGCTGGTGGTGGTGGCCATCAGCTCCTCGGGCTCAACCGGGCTCATGCGGAGGACCGTCGGCGCGTCGATGTCTTCCTCCTCTTCGGCCTGGGGAGGGGCCAGAGGTTCAGGGGTCGCGGCGGGGGTGCCGGCCGTCGGCGCGTCGACCGACACGACGCCCGGCAGCTCCAAGGAGGCGGGGTCCTCGGCCTCCAGAGGTCGCTTGGCCTTCTCGGGAAACATCTCCAACAGCACGGAAGCCAGGGCCGAGTCGCCGCTCGCCATTTCTTTGCGGGCGAAAGTCATGTCCATGGCGAACTCGGTCAGGGCATCGGCCAGGGCCTGGGCGTTCTCGAAACGCTCGTCGGGGTCCTTGGCCAAGGCCTTGGCCACGATGGCGTCGAGATGAGGATTCACCGGAGCCCCTCGGCTGGAGGGTGGCGGCACTTCCTTGGCGAGCACCGCTTCGATCGTCTCCACCGCCGAACTCCCGGCGAAGGGATTCTCGCCTACCAGCAGTTCGTAGAGAAGGACGCCGGCCGCGAAGACGTCGACCCGGCCGTCGACGGGCTTTTCTTCCAGTCGCTCCGGCGCCATGTAGGCGTACTTGCCTTTCACGATCCCGGCCGCCGTGTGATGTAGGCGTTCGGCGGCGGTGGCGATGCCGAAGTCGGTGATCTTGACCTCGCCTTCGAAGCTGAGGAGCACGTTTTGCGGAGAGATGTCCCGGTGCACGATGCCCATGGGACGTCCGTCGGGCCCTGTTCGGGTGTGCGCGAAGTGAAGGCCCTTGCAGGCTTCGGCCACGATGTAGAGGGCCAAGGGGACCTCGACCCAGGAGTCTCTCGCCGAGTGACGTTCGTAGAGGTCGTAGACGTTGACCCCGTTCACGTACTCCATGGCGATGAAGTACGTGTCGCCCACCTGATCCAGGTCGATGACCTGAACGATGTTGCGATGGTGCAGATGCATCGCGATGCGCGCTTCATCGATGAACATCTTCACGAACTCCTGATCTCGGGTGAAGTTCGCGTGGATCAGCTTCAGGGCGACCAGTCTCTGGAAGCCCATGGCGCCTGTGGCACGGGCCAAGAAGACCTCGGCCATCCCCCCGGACGCGATGCGATTGATGACCTGGTAGCGACCCAGGCGCGGAAAAGGGTCCGAAGGGCTGCTCATGGGGGCGGAGGGAGACTAGCAGTTCGCCCGCCGAGGCTAAACGGGTCCTTCAGTCCATCTGGTCGAGCACGAAGCCGTCGGGCCGGGTCATCTCAAGGAGTCGCGCCAGAGTCGCCGATGGGGTTTCGACGCTGAGCTCGAAGTCCTCGTTCCGAGCCGCCTTGCGGAGGCTAACCAGGGCAGCGAGGCCAGAGGAGTCCACGAAGTCGACCTCCGACAGGTCCAGGCTGAAGGCCCGAAGGCCCCGATGTAGCCCTCTCTGGAGGTCTTCCCGGAGCCGTCGACCCTCTTCTCGCGTGAGGGTGCCACGGATCCGAAGGGCCAACTGTCCCCTCGGCAGGCTCACGAATGGCCCCGAGGGATCCGGGGGTCGAGGGCGAGCCGCATGATGTTCTTGCCCCCCTCTCGCTCGTAGCGGATCTCGTCCAGGAGCTGCTCCATCATCCACAGACCGCGGCCGGCCTCGGCTTCATTGGCGGGGAGCGGAGGCTCGGGTTCGAACGGAAAGCCGGGTCCAGAGTCGTGGACCGCGGCTTCCAGTTTGTCGGGGGCGGCTCGCACCTCCACATGAAGTGTACGCCCGTCTTCGCCGTGGCCGTGGACGATGGCGTTGCTGGTGGCTTCGACCAAGGCCAGCCGGAAGTCTATCAGGGTGGCCGAGTCCACCCGCAGCTCTTGGCATATCTCGGCCTGGACGGCGGTCCACAGTTCATCGAGGACCGACAGTTGGCTCGGAATCTCGAACCAGAGCACGATCTCCCGTGACACGCTCAAGACATCGGACGTCTTGGTCGTTTCATGAGCGGACGCCGGTCGACTTGACAGGATCGCGCTTCCCCCGAAGAAGAGGCGAAGGTGTCCAATCGGTCCATTCCTGCCCTCCGAGCCAACTTGGAGGTTCACGATCGGAGGGATGGGACCGTCGACCTGCGGGACCCCCACCAAAAGCAGATCCTGCGGCTGGATGCCGACGAACTTCGGATCGCGCGCCGCTTCGATGGTTACAAGGGAGCCCTGGAGCTGGCTCGGGACCTCGGGGACGGCCGCCGGCATCGGCGAGTCGAGGCCGTGGCCGCAAGCTTCGAAGAGCTGGGCCTCCTGGAGGGTAGCGAAGGGGGGGCAGCCGAGGTCGACGACGGGACTCCCTACGGCCAGCTCGGCTCGACCCGGCGAAGGCTTCGGGTCTTGCCCGAGCCGAACCGAGCCCGCTGGTCCTGCGGCGCCTGTGGCGCCTGCTGTCGAGGTCTGGTGGTAGAGCTTCGACCCGACGAAGAGGCGCGGATCGACCCCGAACTCTATCGGGACCGCATCGGTGAGGGCTCCTTTGCCGACTGGGCCTTCATCGATCCCGAGCTGCCCGCCCGGCGCGTGCTTCGGCACGGCGACGAGGACGGGTGCGTCTTCTTGGGGCCAGACAATCTCTGTCTGGTCCACGCTCGGCAGGGCATGGCGGCCAAGCCCGACGCTTGCCAGGTCTTCCCGATGGTCTTGCTCCATCCCCCGAAGGGCCCACCTCGGGTCACGCTGAGGAGCAACTGCGCCAGCATGCACGAGAGCTTCGAGTCGGGTCCCGAACTCGAGGCCCATCTGGAGGATCTCTTGCGAGCCGGGCCGCGCAGTGCGGTCTATGCGCCCGCAGAGGTCGAGGTGTTCGGGGAGATCTGGTCCTTCAACGACTGGGATCGCTGGTCCCAAGAAGTCGTGGGCTCCTTCGAGACCTTGGGATTGACAGCCGCTGCTTTTGCGCGCGTCGACCGGGCCTTCTTGAGCGGTCGGCTTCGCCGTAGCCGGCGCCGCTACGGGCGAATGCTCCTGGCCCACTTGGCGTCCGAGGAGGGCGACGGCATGGCGGAGGCCGACGGCGCGCTGCTCCCCCTCGTCGATGGACTGGTTCGCGGGCGGGTAGCTTTGGAGGCCATGCGAGATGGCCACGCGCTGCCCTCCGTCCTGCCACGGGTGTCCCGTTTCTTGAACCGGCAGCTCCAGCAGGCCCTGTACGCCCAAGGGCCGCTTCAGCTTCCGGATGCGGGCTATGGCTTGACCGGGCTCTTGCTCGGCGTCGAAGCCTGCGTGCACGCTGTCGGACCCCGTGGGCGAACGGCAACGGCCAACGCGGCCTTCGCGGTCTTCAGCGGTCCGATCGTCGAGACGACCCACCATGCTTGGCCGGTCCTCGAAGCGATCGACCCGGCCTGGACCCGTCAGCAACGACAGGAAGTCTGAATGTCCACACGACTCTCTCGCCGGGGCATCGAGTTGCCCGCCTCTCCCATACGTCGACTGGTGCCCTACGCCGACGCCGCCAAAGAGCGCGGTATCCACGTTCACGCGCTCAACATCGGTCAGCCCGACGTCCCGACCCCGGCCGGTATGATGGCCGCCTACCAAAGCTACGACGAAAAGGTCTTGGCCTATGGTCCATCCACGGGCCTTCCCGAGCTTCGTGAGAAGGTGGCCGCCTCCTATCGCGCTCAAGGCTTTGGGCTGGAAGCGGAACACGTGCAGGTGACGTTTGGAGGGAGCGAAGCCGTGCAGTTCGCCCTCGCCGCCCTGTGCGACCCTGGGGACCAAGTCCTGGTCAGCGAGCCCTTCTATGCCAATTACGCCGGCTTCGCAGTGGCTTCGGGGGTCGAGGTCGTACCTGTCCCCGCCTCGGCGCGTGATGGCTTTGCTCTACCTGGCGACGAGTTTTTCGAGGCTCGGATCGGGCCAAGGACCAGAGCCGTCATCATTTGCTCCCCTGGCAACCCGACGGGGACGGTCTATGACTGGACCTCCTTGGAGCGTCTGGCCCGGCTGGTCGAGCGCCGGGACCTCGCCCTGATTTCAGACGAGGTCTATCGGGACTTCGTGTACGACGGCGGCCGCGCCCACTCGGCGCTGGAGTTATCCATTGCCGACGAGCGGGTGGTGGTGGTCGATAGCGTCTCCAAGCGCTTCTCGGCTTGTGGTGCTCGGGTGGGCTTCGCCATCTCAAGGGTCCCGGAGTTGGTTCAAGCCTTCACGCGTCTTTGCTTCTCTCGACTGTGTCCAGCCACCGTCGACCAAGTGGCGGCCGTCGCGGCCTACGACACGCCGCCCTCCTACTTCGATGAGGTCCGGGCCGAGTATCAGCGGCGTCGTGACGTCCTGGTTGAGGGACTCAACGCCATCGAGGGTGTTCGTACTCATTTGCCGCAGGGTGCGTTCTACACAATGGCTCGCTTCCCTGTGGAGGACATCGACGATTTCTGCCGCTGGCTCTTGGAGGTCCACGACCATGAAGGTGAGAGCGTCATGATGGCCCCCGGCACCGGGTTCTACGGAACGCCAGGGCTAGGGAAGGACGAAGCCCGACTGGCCTATGTCTTGGAGGTGCCAGCCCTAAGGCGGAGCATTCGGATTCTGGAGGAGGGCCTGAAGCGCTACCCGGGGCGTTTGGACTGAGTTCGCGGCCGGTCCAGGAGGGTGTTAGCCTCGGTTCGTGAGCGCGGACCGTCCGGCCATGCGCGTACTCCTGGTCGAGGACGACGACGTCGACGCCGAAGTCATTCGACGCAGCCTGAACTGGAACGAATCGCCCCTCATCCGGCTTCACCGGTGCCATAGCCTAGCCGAGGCGGTCGAACGGGTAGGCCGACAGGGATTCGACGCCATTCTTCTCGATCTCGCTCTACCCGACTCCCAAGGGCTATCGACCATCGAGAGGATGGTGGATGCGGCGCCGGACGTGCCCGTCATCGTCCTGTCCGCGGAGCGCAACCTCACGACCCAGGTGCAGGCGGCTGCGGTCAGGGCTCACGACTTCTTGGCCAAGAACGAGCTGGGCCGCTCCCAGCTCCAACGAAGTCTGACCTATGCAGCAGGTCGCAAGCGCGCCGTTTCGCGTCTGATGGAGCAGGAGCGCCTGGCTGCCCTTGGCCGTCTGGCGGCCGGTATCGGCCACGAGCTCAAGAACCCGGTCTCCTACATCTTCTCCAATCTTCAGGTCTTGCAGGAAGATCTGCAACGCTTCGCTGGTCCTCCGCTCATGGAGGTTCCAGCGGCGACTTTGGGCGAGTGGAAGGAAGCGGTCTCGGATTGCTTGGTCGGCGCCGAGCAGCTCAAACTGCTCGGGGATTCGCTGAACGCCCTTCGAACGGAAGGAAGGGCCCAGGCGAGCTGCGAGCTTGGTGAAGCCGTTCGTCGAGGCGTGGCGGTGATGGACCATGCCGTCCGCCCGTGGGCCGACCTCCAGGTCGAAGGTGAAATCGCAGGGGAGGTGCAGGGCGAGCTCGGTGCCTTGGTTTCGGTCTTGGTCCACCTGCTGCGCCGCGCTGTGCTTGGTTTCGAGGAGCGCAGTGGCGAGCGAGGGCGAATCGTTCTCCGAAGTCCTCCATCGTCCCAAGGTCAGATCTTGGAGATCGAAGACGACGGGCCCTCGATAGCGCCCGAAAGAAGGCGGGTCCTGTTCGACCTGTATCCACCGCCGGGGCGTGAGCTGGTCCCCGAAGAACTGGGTCTGACCGTGGCCCACCAGATCTGTCGCGAGTGGGGCTGGGACCTGGGCTATGATGGCTCCAAGGAAGGTCAGACCCTTTTCCGGCTGGCTTTTCCCCCGGTCCGGGACGCCTGAAGCCCTCCCACCTTCTCTCCCCTGGGTGCTTCGGTTCAAGTCGTCGAGCCCCTCACGCGGCTTTCTGCGAGACGTTCGCATGCCGACCGACATGCCCGGCCCTAGCCCGACCCTCCAAACCAACTCGGAGGGCTGTTAGCCTCCCGTCGTGCAGCTCGTCCTGGTCGTCGAACCCGATCCCAGCCACCGGGCGCTTTGGGTTCAAGAGCTGAGGAAGGCCGGCTTCGAACCTGTGGTCGCCGATGGCGAGTGGGCCTTGGCCTGCATCGAGGTCGAGCCATTGGCGGGCGCTTTGATTGGGGCCCGCCAGTGGGACCAGCCCAGTCGCTTGCTCGTCGAGCGCTGCGCTCGGCGCCATGTCCCTGCCGTGCTCGTGAGCCGAGACCCCGACCAGGGTCCCGAAGTCTTGGGACCTTCGGCGGTTACGACATGGCTGCAGACGTCGACCCGGGCCCCCGACGGGGAGGCTTGGGACGAGGACGGATGGCTGCCCTCCCGAGGCCGCGTGGAGCAGCGCAGCTTCGCGCAGCTCTTCGGAAGCATGGTTCGGCACGCCTTCGAAGGCTCACTTCTCCTGGAAGACGGGGACCGAAAAAAGGTCGTTTCCTTCGCCGGAGGGAGGGTGCTCTCGGTCGGCTCCAACCTGGCTGAAGAAAGCCTGGGCCGCATCCTCGTCCGTTCGGGTCGGATCAGCGAGGGTGAGCTGAACGAAGCCCTCTCTCAACTCCAGCGCTCTGAGGGTCCACTCGGAACGGTCTTGCTGCAGCGGGGCGTTCTGGACGGAGACGTCCTGTCCGAGGCCCTTCTCGAACAAACCCGCCTCCGCTTCTTCGAGCTCTTCTCTTGGACCCGAGGCTGGTTTCGCGTTCGGCCAGGCGGAGGCGAGGGCGAGGCCTGGCAAACGGATCCGGTTGCGCTCTTGGTCGAGGGATTGCGAAGCCACATGTCCCCATCCAGGGTCGAGGCCCTTCTCGCGGGTTCGCCGCGCTACGCCGTTTCGCCCGACGTCGCCCGCCCCCTTCGCCGAAGGATCGAGGTCGGACCTTGGCTGGAGCGCGTCGACGGTAGCGAACCTCTCGACCTCCTCTTCGATCGCGCGCCTCGGAGTGAGGTCCTCCCCGTGTTGGGGACTCTGCAGGTCTTGGGTCAGCTGGAGGCTGTGCCTGCCCGTCTGCCGGGCTTGTCGGGGAACGTGCGTGCCTCCTTCTCCACGCGCCTCGACGGTGAACTCAAGCGAATCGAACGCGACCGAGCACGAGGCCGTAGAGGCGACCGAGCTCTGCCTCCGCTTCCCGCGGATCGGCAGTCTGACTTGCAACAGGCCTTGGAGGCACTGCAGATTGAGCTGGAAGGTCAGAACGCCTACGAGGTTCTCGAAACAGAGCCGGGAGCCAGCGCAGAAGAGGTGCGCCAGGCCTTTGCTCGGGTTCGGCGGCGCTTGGACCCCGAGACCTGGCTCGATGGTCACTCCGCGCCCGAGCTCTTGCGAGAAGCCGAGCGCAGTCACCTCCAAGCTGTTCGCGCGCTTCAGATACTGACCGAGCCGAAGACCCGGGCCGCCTATGATCAGTGGATCGAGGACCCCGAGTCCCAGCAGC
The DNA here is from genome assembly GCA_039024635.1 of Myxococcota bacterium. Lineage (GTDB taxonomy): Bacteria > Myxococcota > Kuafuiibacteriia > Kuafuiibacteriales > Kuafuiibacteriaceae > Kuafuiihalomonas. The sequence goes on from JBCCQA010000002.1 coordinate 207,975, forward strand.
TGCAGGTGTGGGAGGAAGTGCGGATCAAAGAGCGGCTCCGCAGGGGTGATGCGAGTCAGCCCATTCCCGCCTCGGGTGATCCGGAGCTTCGGGCGGAGGCTTGGTATCGCTCAGGTCTCCAAGACCCCGACGGGCGAAGTGCGGCGCTGGAGGCGCTGGAGGCGCTTCGGCAGGATGAGCCCCACAGCCTCTGGGTGGCCTTGCGCTTTGCCCAGCTACTGGAGGCGGCGGCGGCGCCTGAGGCCTGGGAGGCCTACCAAAGGGTGCTCCAGATCGATCCCTTGTCGCCCGAGGCGGAGGAAGGGACGCTCCGGGTGGCCAACCCCGAGAAGCCAGGTTTGGTTAAGCGGCTCAGCCGAGCCCTGCGACCGGGCCGAGCCTGACGGTCGAGCGGGAGAAGGCGTCAGCCGGCAGGGTCGGGCTCGGGCGAGTACTCCAACAGCCACTGGCGAATGCGACGTTCGTCCCCGGGCGCGAACTGTTCAAAAGCAGCCCCCACCCGCCAGCGGTCTTCGTTCCGCTCCTGCCATACTTGGCGGGCGGTCACCTTCAAGATCTCCACTTCTTTGCCCCGAGGGATGTAGAGCAAGACCTTGAAGCGCTCGTCGTCCTCGAGCGGTGTCGCGAGCTCGAAGCAGATCCCGCTTGGGCTCATGTTTACGCTTTGACTCTCGAGACCCTCTTGGAAGCGCTCGACCTCGACTCGAATGTGAACGGGCTTTCGAAGGAAGCGCTTGTGGAACGGAAAGGCCTGCTTCCGGTTTTCGATTTCGTTGTCACTCATGAGCCGAGGGCGCGTGAGCGTACGGGAGTCGGAACCGTCGGAGCAAGGCCTGCGCGGCCCATCACTCCATTCGGGCCTGCCAAACGCCCAAGAGCCGCTGGGCCAAGGCCTTGTAGCCCCTGTGCGCACGTACGCGCACTGCTCCCTCCTTGATGCCCAGGAGCTCGGCGATCTCGGCCATCGAGCGTCCCTCCAGCTTGTGCATCCGCACCACTTCTCGGGACGAGGGGGGCAGGCCGTCGACCGCCTCTCGAACCGCCTCGATCACGGCCCGCGTATCTTCTTCGGCCCAGGGCTCGGCTGCAGGGGGCGCAGGGATTTGCTGCATCTCGGAGACCTCCATCCCCTGGCCCCGCCGGTGGGGACGTCGGAGCTCGTCGAGGGCGACGTGACGGGCGATGGTCATGATCCAGGGCAGGACCGGCCGGCCTCGCTGGTAGAGGTGCCGGTTTCGATGGACCTTGAGGAGCGCGGTCTGAAGGGCGTCTTCGACGTCGGCCTGGCTGCGCAACCACTTACGAAGGGAGCCACGGATGCGGGGTTCGATCAGGACGACGAGTTTGTCGAAGGCGGCTTTGTCTCCATCGACGTAGCGCTCCATCAGCACTTCGATTTCGACGCCCGCCTCCATGAACCAGCGCTTGGCTCCCCTCGGAAGACCCGAGTCGTCAAGGGCCTGCCAAGAAGCCGATCAGCACCTCTTGAAAGGCTCGATGGGCCTGCCGTCGACGAAAGGCGAAGTGGCCTGTATCCCCGAGCTCCACATAGCGCCGTTCGCGGGCTCCAGAAAGGCCCTCGTAAAGGTCGAGGGCTTGGCGCCTCAGGGAGGCGCGGTCCCGCATTCCACGGAAGACCAGGGTTCGAGCCGAGACCGCACTTGCATCCCAAATGGGAGCATCCACGCCGTAAATATCTCGGTACGGTCCGTTGGGTAGCCGAAGGACCCCGTCGTCGCTGAAGCGGAACAGGGCGTCGACGAACTCGGCGTGGACGGCAGGATGATCGGCGCCGCTCCGCAAAGATTCGTGTAGGGCCCGGCTTTCCTCTCGCCATACGCGGTCGGTGATGTGGCGCTCGGGGTTGCGGCGGGCCCATACCGGCGCGAACAGCGCCAGGCTTCGGACACGGTCGGGGTGCTCGCTGGCGTAGAGACCGGCGACTACGCAGCCCCATGACCACCCGACCAGGTCGAAGTGCGCCGGCTCTCCGGCCCATCGCAAGACGCGATCGATCTCGAGCAGGACGTCTTGGGCGCGAACCACGGGCGGACCCTTCTCGGGCCCATCGAGGGCAGGGGGGCGACTGGAGCCTCCAAAACCCCGGGCGTCGAAGGCGTAGGCTTCGAAGCCGGCCCGTGCCAGCGCCTCCATCGTCGAGTGGTTCGCCGCTCTCAGATCCCAGGTCGCTGACCCGGGAGAACCCGCACCATGGGTCAAGACCACCACGCCCCGGTGGGGCGCGGGAGGCCGAACCCGGAGGGCGAAGACCCACTCTCCTCGGGGCAGGTCCAGCCGGGCCTCCTCGCGCACCCAGTCCTCGGCTTGGGCGGAGCTGCTCCCGGCGAAGGCCAAAGCGAAGGCGAGTGTCCTTGCGGAATGGGCCCAGCTCGGGTTCCGTTTCTTCCGCATCGTGGATCGTCGCTGGGTGCTCGCTTTCATGGGAATGCTGACCGTGGTGGGTTGGCAGGTGCCCTGGGGCGCCCAGGCTTTGTTCCCCTTCACCCTTTTGGCGACCTACGTCCACGAGATGGGCCACGGTCTGACCGCGCTCCTGCTCGGAGGCGAGTTTCGCAGCCTCGTTCTCCATCCGGATGGCTCGGGGACCGCCTTTTCTACGAACTCGGGGTCTTTGGCCGCCGCGGCCGTGGCGGCGGGGGGCCTCCTGGGGCCCTCCATCCTTGGGGGCGGCCTCTTGGCGGCCTCTCGGCGCCCGAGTGCCGCGCGCTGGTGGCTCCTCATGGGCGGGATCGTGATGGCAGCTAGCCTCGTCTTGGTGGTGCGCAACGGCTTCGGTGTGGCCTTCGTCGGCGCCGGAGCGGCGATTCTGATCGCTGTGGCCCGCTATCGCCCTCGTTGGTCTCCTTTCGTCCTGCGGCTTCTGGCCGTCCAAATGGCGCTCTCCATCTTCCGGGATGTCGACTACATGTTCAGCCCGGGCGCGCTGGTGGATGGCGTTCCGCGCATCTCGGACAGCCAGGCCATGGCGGAGGCGCTATTTTTGCCCTACTGGTTTTGGGGGGGCCTGACCGCGGGTCTGGCCCTGATGGCCCTGGGACTGGGGGCCTGGGTAGCTTTCCGACGCCCTGCGAAGCGCTCCCAATCCTGAGGTCTAGTCCCTAGGGGCACCGGCGGTGTAGTGGAGTCCTTGGTGGCGAGGACGATGCTCGGTTCTTACGAGCTCCTGGTCCGTCTGGCGACGGGAGGCGCAGCCAACGTCTTCCTAGCGCTGGACGGCCGGACGGGGGGCTTCGTCGCGCTCAAGGTCCTTCTCCCTAGTCTCGCCAAGAATGAAGACTTCCTACGGATGTTCTTCACCGAGGCTCGGGTCGCTGCCCAGCTGCGTCATCCCAACATCGTCACCATCTCGGGTTTCGGCGAAGTGGAGGGCGTTCATGCCCTTGCGATGGAGTACGTCTTCGGGGCCAGCCTGGCCCAAGTGCTCCGGGCTTCGGCTCGAGCCAAGCAGCCCCTCTCCGTCGGGGTCATCTTGGCCATCGTCGCCAAGGTCTGTGACGCCTTGGAGTACGCGCACGGGGCAGCCGACGAAAAGGGTCGTTCCCTCAAGCTCGTCCACCGAGACGTGACGCCTCAGAACATTCTGGTCGGTTTCAATGGCGTGCCCAAGCTCACCGACTTCGGGATCGCCAAGGCGACCGATCGAGGCTGGGAGACCAAGGCCGGCATCGTCAAGGGCAAGTTCTCTTACATGTCGCCCGAGCAGGCCCAAGGGGACGCGCTCGACCGTCGCAGCGACGTCTTCAGCTTGGGCATCGTCTTGTGGGAGGCACTGACCGGTCAGGACTTGTTCAAGGGAGGCTCCCCGAGTGAGGTGCTCGGGGCCATTCGCAAGCAGACCATTCCAGCGCCCAGCGAAGTCGTTCCTGGACTGACCCGAGTGGTGGACCCCATCGTCAGCAAAGCGCTTCAGCGCCATTCGCGACTTCGCTATCCGAGCGCAGCTGCGATGGCCCAAGAGATCCGAGAGCTGATCGAGCGAGCCGGCATGCGCCTCGACGAGGCCGCAGTCTCGAAGGAGCTTGCAGGTGTCTACGGGGAGACCATCCTGACCCGAGGGCGAGCGCTCCGCAGGGCGATGAAGAGCCGCATCGAGCCCCGAGAGCTGGCGGAGGCCTTGGAAGCCCACCCCATCGAAGCCCATCATCTTCCCCATCGAAGTTCGAGTTCGCTCGGGTCTTCGCCGCGCAGCGCCCAGTGGGAGCCGGCCCCTGAGGATGCACTCTTGGCCCAGGTCGGTACCGACGACATTCGCAGCGATGCCTTGGTGAAGCTCTTGGGCATCGAAGAAGCGCGTGGACCCTCACCGGAAGGCTGGGTGGCAGGTTCGGCCGAGGTCGCCGAGGACAGCATCGTTCCCGAGCTACGAACCCTCTCCGCCGAAGCCCCCGAGCACGTGGACAGCGAGCCGCCGCCCATCCTGGCCACCGATCCGGAGTCCGCCCCCATCGGAGGTGCGGCCGTGTCCCGAGACCTTCAGGTGCCGTCGGAGGTGTCCGAAGCCGCGCTGCACGATCACGAGGCGTCGCCCATGGAGCCGTTGACGGGCCTGAGTCCGTCGACCTTGGTTCTCAGCCCTCTCCAGGCCGGACTGGCTGCTTTGGCCTGCGGTCTGGTCGGTTTCCTTTTGGGAGCCCTTCTTCTGTAAGAGCGCGGGTTCAGAAGAATCTGCTGACCAGGGCAAGCTCGAGCTGACCAAGGAAGGCCGTCCCTAGACCCCCGATGACCACCAGGATCATCGCTCCGTGGAGGCTTGCCGTCACGACGGCTCGTGACAGGCTGGTTTGGTAGATGATCTTGATGCTCCAGGTGTGGGCCACCAGAAGAAGGGGCGGGACGGTGAGGGCGGCGACCAGGGTACCGTGGGCTCCCAACCACTGAATCGGCCACCAGAGGGCGCCCATGCACAGCGTTTGGGCCAGAGCGTCGTCCCAACCCGGGTCGCGGCCGGGTCGCGTGAGTTGGGTCGTAAGTCTCAGCAAGAGGGCCCAGAGGCCAGCGACGAGTCCAAGAGCCCACCACACCTGCATGACGGCGCGCACAGTGCGACGCAGGTCACGCTGAGCGCAAGACCCGGAGTCTCACATTTGAGCTTTGTCACGAGCTCCGCAGGCTCCAGTTTTCAGACCTGGTCAGATCTGAATCACCAGCCGCAGGTTTGGCCTTGGTTGGCCTCTTCCAGCCAGCTCAGCAAGGGCTGGAAGTAGGCGATGAGGGCCCTGCCGTCCATCTCCCGCTGTCCGGTAATGGCCTCCAGGGCTTCGGGCCAAGGCTTGCTCATGCCCAGCGCTAGCATCGCCTTCATGCGGTTTCCAGCCTCCTCACTGCCGTAGATGGAGCAGGTGTAGAGCGGACCCTCGTGGCCGGATGCCTTGCAAAGGGCCTCATGAAACTGAAATTGCAGCACGCGAGCCAGGAAGTAGCGGGTGTAGGGTACGTTGGACGGGATGTGATACTTCGCCCCGGGGTCGAAGGCATCGGCTGGCCGCGCGATTGGGGGCTCGATGCCCTGATACTTCAGCCGCAGTTTCCACCAGTCCTGATTGTAGCTCTCCGGATCCGTCTCGCCGGCGAACACGTTCCACCGCCACTCGTCGATCAGCTTCCCGAAGGGAAGGAAAGCTATCTTGTCCAAGGCCTCCTTCATTTGCAGGTTGATCAAGGCTTCTCGAGTTCGGGAGACCTCACCCAGGATCCCGGCTTCCTTCAGGTAGCCGGGCGTCACCGACAGAGCCAAGGTGTCGCCGATGCCTTCGTGAAAACCGTCATGCGCACCCCCCTGATAGAGAATCGGGAGCTTGTGGTAGTAGTTGTAGTAGTAATTGTGTCCGAGCTCGTGGTGGATCGTGATCAGATCTTCCTCCGTAGGTCGGATGCACATCTTGATGCGAAGGTCGTTGTTGCTCGTCACGTCCCAGGCTGAGGCGTGACAGACGACGTCCCGGTCCCGAGGTTGGGTGAACTGTGAGCGCTCGTAGAAGCTCTCAGGCAAGGCGTCCATGCCCAGCGAGGTGAAGAAGCGTTCGCCGAGCCGGACCATCTGGAGAGCGTCGTAGCCTTTGCGCTGGAGGGCCGAGGTGACGTCCAAGTTGGAGGCGCCGGGATAGGGCGCGACGAGGGGGTAGATGTTGCCCCATTCCTGGGCCCACATGTTGCCGAGGAGGTGAGCTGGGATTGGGCCCTTTGGATCGACCTTGTCGGCTCCGTAGTGCTCGACCAGCTTGCTGCGCACGTAGCAGTGCAGCGCCTCGTAGAGCGGAGACATCTGGTTCCAAAGCCGCTCGACCTCGTAGGCGAAAGCGTCGGTCTTCATGTCGTAGCCGCTTCGCCAAAGCTCTCCCAGGTCTGGGAATCCGATGTCACCTGCGCCTTCGTTGGCGAGGCCGACGAACTCTTCGTAGAGCGGCTTCATGGGCGAAGAGATGGTGCGCCAGCCGCTCCAAGCTTGGAGGAGCTCGTCGTAGTCCCGACTCTCGGCCATGGTCTTGCTCAGCTGGCCGAGGTCTCTGCAGTCCTCCCCTTCGCAGACCTTTCCCTTTCCGTAGATGCTCTCTAGGCGCGCGGCGAGGGTGGTCAAGCGGGCGCGCTTCTTGGCGTCGCTCGGAGCGGGGAGGCTCTGCATGGTCTTCAGGATGTGGATCTTGCGTGCGGTGTCGGCGTCCAGCTCGAGGCCATCGAAGCGGGCCGCCTCCTTGATCACCTTGCTTTGATAAGCAAGCACCTGGTCGTGGAACTTGGCCGCCAAGATCTCGGTGTCGTGGGTGATGTAGGTTGCCTTGATCCACTCAGCCCGCGCGTAGTCGGTGTAGAGGTCGCGAAGGTCCGTATCGACACGATCGACGAAGGCCTTGGCCTCGGCCGCGGTGGGGGCCGACGTCGCCTCGCTTCCTGAGCCTGTGGGCGTTGCGCAAGCCCACGCCACGGAAACGGGGACCGCCCAGAGTGTCGTCCAATTGCATCTCGCCATGGGTCCGGGGACCTACACCAGGCCTCGGCTGCCTGTCATGGCAAAGCGCGGTCGCCCCCGACGACGCGTCGCGATAGGACGAAGCTCGATGCGTGGACTTCCCGTGGATGGTGCTCTGGGCGAGGTCCAGGCCGCGGTGAAGGCGGGCAACCTACTCGTCACCGCCCCGCCCGGATCCGGCAAGACGACCCGAGTCCCGTGGGCGGTTCAGGAGGCTCTGGGCGGCCAAGTCCTCGTCCTCGAGCCCCGTCGCCTGGCCGCCAGAATGGCCAGTCGCTTCATGGCGCGCTCCGTCGGTGAGTCTGTGGGGGACCGAGTCGGTCTCGTGACCCGACACGAGCGCAAAGAAGGGCGAGCGCTCGTCGTCATGACCGAGGGCGTCCTCGTGCGTCGTCTGGAAAGCCAGCCCGAGCTCCCGGGCGTGAGTGCCGTCATCCTCGACGAGTTTCACGAGCGCTCGGTCCAGCTCGACCTGTCGGCGGCACTCCTGAGGGAAGTGCAGGATGCTCTGCGACCCGATCTTCGAATCGTCGTCATGTCGGCCACCATCGATCCGGAGCCGGTCCGACGCTTCTTTGCGCCCTGCGCTTGGGTCCAGGCCGAAGGTCGCCCGCAGCCCCTGCGGATCGAGCATGACCCGGTGGATGCTCGCGAGCCGAGCGAGGTGGCGCGCGCCCTTCGGCGGACGGCCAAGAGGGCCGAGGGGGACATCTTGGTGTTCTTGCCCGGGGTGCCCGAGATCGAGGCCGTTCGACGAGCGCTGGGCGCCGAGCCCGGGGGGCGACAAGTGGTCGGCCTTCACGGCGGACTCTCGGCCCAAGCCCAGGACGAAGCGGTGCGCCCCGGGACGCGCGCTCGGATCATTCTCTCGACCAACGTGGCCGAGTCCTCGGTGACCGTGCCGGGCGTACGCTGCGTCGTGGACTCAGGGTGGGTGAAGCAGGCCGAGTACGATCCCGGTCGGGGGGTGGACAGCCTCGTACTCCGGAAGGCCGGACGCTTCAGCGCCGACCAGCGCGCGGGGCGAGCCGCTCGGGAGGGCCCTGGCCTCGCGGTCCGGCTGTGGCCAGCCCAAGAACAACGACCCCAGTCCGATCGGGCCGAGATCCATCGTGTCGACCTCGCACCGGCTCTGTTGAGCGTCCTCGCCTGGTCCCCGATGGATCCCAACGAGTTCCCTTGGTTCGAAGCCCCGGAGTCTGGGCGCATTGGGTCGGGGGTCGACCTTCTCCGTCGTCTGGCATTGGTGGATGGATGGCGTCTGAGTGAGCTGGGTGGACGGGTGGCTCGATGGCCGCTCCATCCGCGATGGGGCGTGGTCTTGGAAAGAGCGGACGAGCTCGGGGTCCTGGAGCTCGCGTTGGACCAAGTCGCGGTCGCCGATGGGCGAGAGGTGCTGCGCAGCCCCGGCGGCCTTTCGGATCAGGTGGGCGACAGCGACCTCGAACTTCGGTCCCTCGCCGTGTTCGAAGGCCTTGGGGAAGTCTTGGAAGGGGCGGCCGCGGAGGCCCGTCGTGTGCGCGCTCAGCTCGCCCGACAGGGTCGTCGCGCGCCGGGTGGTCGGATCCGGGGGGAGGCCGAGGTGCGTCGCGCCATCCTCGCCGGTTTTCCGGATCGTGTGGGCATGCGGCGGGGACCGTCGATTCAGCTCGCCTTTGGCGGGGGGGCCGCCGCCGATCCCCGCTCGGTCGTCAAGCGCGATGGTCTGCTTGTCGCGCTGGACGTGGGTCGAGGCCCGAAGGAGAGCAAGGCCCGCCTCCGCATGGCGGTCGCCATCGAAGAGGCTTGGCTGTCGGGGACCGAAGTCGAGGCCGGGGCGCACTTTGATCCCAAGTCCGAGCGCGTCGAGGCCGAGGAGCACCGGCGCTACGGAGCCCTCATTTTGTCTCGTCGGCCGAGCCTTTCGCCCGACCCTGAAGCCATCCGGCTTGCGCTCGTCGAAGCGGCCGAGCGGCATCTCGACCGAGCGCTTCCTTGGACGCCTGAGCTCAGGAACTTCGTCCTGCGGCTTCGCCGCTGGGCGGAGGTCGATCCAGAGGCCGTGCCGGAAGGGGCCGTCCCCGAGGATGTTCGCCGCGCGCTTCTCCCAGAGCTGGCCTTCGGATCGAAGAGTTTCGCCGAACTTCGCCAGCGTGACCTGGTCCAAGCGTGGTGCGCGCGCTTCCCAGGATTGCGCCAGGCCTTGGACGCAGCCCTTCCCAACCGCTGGCGACTTCCGAGCGGCCGGAGCGCGGCTATCGCTCATCCAGAAGATGGTCCCCCTCGGCTCAGCGCACCCATCCAGGAGCTCTTTGGCATGACTGAGACGCCGCGGCTGGCGGGAGGGCGCCTGGCGCTCGCGGTCGAACTCCTCGCCCCCAACGGTCGGCCGGTCCAGCTGACCCAGGATCTGGCCAGCTTTTGGCGAGATACCTATGGCAAGGTGCGCAAGGACCTGCGTGGCCGCTACCCGAAGCACCACTGGCCCGAAACCCCCACCGCTCAGGACGCTGGGCCACTCGGCCGTCGTCGCGGTCGAGCCTCCCATGACTAGGTTGGTATCTCTGGCGGAGCCGCTACCCAGTCCTCCTCGATGGTCATTCGCAGAAGCCGGGGGCAGTCATGGTGCCAACGCGTTTTGCCGTTCCACCCGGACGGGACCGTCGCTGGGCTTGGCGCTGAGCTGGTAGTGCGCGATCCGATAGTCCTTGGTCATCCACCGCGCGATCCACGGCGCGTACCGGGTGAGGACCCGGAAGATCGTCGGCATCCGGGCAACGATTTCATCGGGCGCGTCGCTGAAGGATTCGGCCGAGAGCAGCTTGATGCCCGGGTGCCAGTTTTCGGGTGAGCGTGCATCATCGCAGCCCCAGGCGAACCATGCGCGGATGCCCATTCGCTTGCGCGACTTGGCCGCGTACTCGGGCGTTGCGAGCTTTGCGGCGGCCACGTCGGTGACGAGCCAGGCGGGTGAGCAGCGGGTGGTGATTTGAATGATCGCTTCTCGAACTACCGTTTCTTCGAGGTAGACCAGCACCGCCTCGGACAGGAAAAGGTACGGACCTCCAGCGGCGAGGACCTGCTCGAGCCATGCCTGGTCGACCACGTTCCCCGCCAGCATCGTGCGGCGCTCTTCGTCTTCGAAGTAGCGCCGACGCAGTGCGATGCTGTCGGGGAGGTCCAGGTCGAACCAGGTCGCTTCGCCGTTGTCGAGCCGCTCGAAGCGGGTGTTCAGCCCGCATCCGATTTCTACGATAGTTCCGGCCGGGTAGTCGGCGAGAAAGCGCTCCGTGATGAGGTCGAACATTCGAGTACGCACGCATGCACCGGCCAGGATGGCCGGGTGTCTTCGCCACTTGTCGAAGTCGTAGTCGAGAGACTCGACGATCTCGACCGCTCGTGGGTCGTTCACCAGCCCGTTGGCTTTCTTGGTTTCCTCCGCTCGGGAGATCAACGGGATGAGCAGCGTCTCCTGTACCGCGCCGAGCTCGACCGTTTGTTTGGGTGAAGCTTCGTTCATCACCCCGGCACTTTGTTGAGAATGATTATCAATATCAAGCTGGTCGAAAGGTGAATGGCGCCTTTATTCGACGCCGCCCTGTCGGTGGCCATTCGCTTCGGCCGGTGTGAAAGCGCGCAGTCGGTTCCGGGATTAGTCACTCTGATCGACGATACGCAGGAGCTGAAGGCCGAGAACCGGCCACGCTCGGGGCTGAGCGAGGCGGCGCATGAACCAGGCGGGGCTTTCGTCGACCACCTGAGAACGGGCGGTGGAGGCATGGCGGAACCGGAGGCGCCCCTCCTTCTCAATCGTGAGCGCCTGGTGGGCCACGAGGTCGGGGGCCCCCGCCCAATCCATCTTGACCACGTTGATGACCAGACCCGCCTCCAAGCGCTTCGGGTCTAGGGCAGCGACCGGAACGTAGTGGATCTTGTGTCGGCCCAGAGGCAGGGCTTCAGCGGGAAGAACGAGGGTCTGCGCCAGGCGACGCTCGTCCCATCGGCGCTGGCTGAAGTCGAAGGCGAGGGCCTTCGTCGACGAGGGAAAGAGCTGCTGGGTGACGTCCTGCAATACACCCTGCGCTATGAGCTCCGGCGTCCATTCCGAGGCCACGAAGTGGCGCCGGTCTTCGAAGTGGATTCTGCCGTCGCTGTAGCGGACCCTGGCCAGGCGCAGGCCTAAGGATTCGGGTCCGCAGTCGGCAAGAGCCAGGGCCGTCTCGACGAAGGTCGTACAGTCGAAGGCGTCGAGCCGGGCCAGGGGGTCTGGGTCTGGCGAGCGACCAAGGCCCTCGCCGAGAGGTGAGAGAAGGTAGGGAACACCAAGGAGGGGCCGGGTGAGCTGTTCGACCCTCATGGCGATGGGAGGGCGCGGCCGCGCACAGGCGTCGGCCGGCGGGAGACCGGTCAATAGGATCGAGACGAGCCAGCTCGTCATCCAGCTTGGTCTAGCATGGGTCGCTGCCTTGATGGCGATCCAGCCCGGTGATAGCTCGAACGGGTGTGGCGCTGGGCTCTTCTGCTGATCGCGAGCTGCGGCCCGATCCAGACTACGACCGTCATCGTCGATTCTGAGGCAGCCGTGGCTGCGGCCCGGCTCGCCCAGGCGGCGGAGCGGGCGCCCTACGAACTCGCTGCGGCCGAGGCTTACCTAGAGAAAGCACGAGAAGAGCACGGGCGGGCTGACTTTGAGGACGCAGTCGATTTGGGTGAGCGGGCCCTACAGTGCGCCTGGGAAGCCTTGGCCAAGGCTGAGGGCCGGCAGGGCTCGGTCCAACCGCGGATCGAGGGACTCCAGTGTCGCCCGCGGGCCGAAACCACTCAGACCAGCAGCACCACTTCGGCGCAGGTGGTGAAGTGATGTTGGCCAGGCTGGGGCCTTCTCGATGGATGCTCATTGGCGCCCTGGTGGGGGGATCCAGTGCTTGCGCAACGGCGACCCGAATCCAGGCCGAGACCGACGCCATGTCTCGGCGTTTGGATCAAATGGCGGCTGAGGGGGAGCGCTGCGCCCCCGCCCGGCTCGCGGCGGCCGACGTCGAGATCGTGTTTGCTCGGCTCGAACTCGACCAGGGGCACGTGGTCCGGGCGGTGGAGCATCGGGGTGAAGCGGAGGCTCGCGTGGCGGAGCTCCAGGCCGCTATTGACGCGTGTCCGCCCCCCGACTCGGACGGAGACGGCCTCGGCGATCCCGATGACCGATGCGTGGATCAAGCGGGTCCGCCTGAGCTTCGAGGCTGTCCCGATCGCGACGGCGATGGGATTCCAGACCTCGACGACCAGTGTATCGACGAACCAGAGGATCTGGACGGCGTCGAGGACGAGGACGGATGCATCGACGATGACGACCCGGACGATGATGGCTTCGTCGGGGACGACGACGCTTGTCCACTCGAACCCGAAGACCGGGATGGCTTCGAGGACGGAGATGGATGTCCGGACCCCGACAACGATGGAGACGGCATTCTGGACGCGGACGACGCATGCCCGATCGAGGCCGAGATCGTGAACGGCCACATGGACGAGGACGGCTGTCCGGACGAAAAGCTGACTTTGGTCGAACTCGACCTCGACAAGGGCAAGATCGAGATCAAGCAGAAGGTTTTCTTCCGTCGAGGAAGCGCTCGACTGAGCCCGCGGAGCTACGGCCTCCTCGGTCAGGTGTCCCAGGTCCTCCGAGAGAACGAGGAGCTCAGGGTTCGTATCGAGGGCCACACCGACGCGTCGGGCAGCAATTCGACCAACCTCCGCCTGTCTCAGAAGCGCGCGGACTCCGTGCGGGCCTATCTCCTCCGACTCGGCATTGCCCCCGAACGCCTGGTCGCGGTCGGCTATGGCGAAGAGAAGCCGATCGCCAGCAACGCCACCCGAGGCGGCCGAGAAACCAACCGCCGCGTCGAGTTCACCATCCTCTCTCCCTCTCCCTAAGCGTGTCACCCATACACCGCAACCCAGCCTTCACCCGAGCAGCAGGACTCAGGTTCGGATCCGAAATCCACGACTTCAAAGCCAAGGCCCTCCCCTCCCGGGACGACATCTTTTGCTAGTAAGCCCTCTCGGCGACCGCTATCGCGGAAACCTCTGTATTTCGCATGTCGATTGCGAGGAGGAATGTCGAAGCTTGAGCTCGAGACTGTCGACGCTCAGATTCTCAGGTGAAGGTGGCGGTCCAGGGTCGGAAGCTGAAGTCAGGAAAGTGGACGTTCCGGTCGCCCGCTCGGAACGCGAGCGAAGCCATCCGGTAGCTCGAGATGAAATCCCTGAGCTGCCGTAGAAAGTTCCACCAGCGCTCGAGGCAGCTCGCGTGGCATATCGGCAAGGGCGACCTCTTTGTGCGCTTGGGTACGTCAAAGACTCGTTGGGCCAGCACCCTTGCGCAACCAAGGACACGTCTCCCCCTACGCTTTGAAGCGAGTTGATTCGTCCTTGCGACGACCGCCTGTCGAAGCCAGCTCTTGGCTTTCTCACAGAGCAGTTCTTGGGGGATGCTGAGCACATAGCTTTCTTCGGTGCTTGGGCTCCGCATCAGAGGACGATTACGAGAGAAGCGCAAGGCGCTCTCTTTGCCCGGCCATACCAAGAGCCCGGGCCAATCTTCAATGCGAGCGACGAGGTGGGCTGACACCGGGTTCATGACTGAATATACGATGCACTCGAGCACGGCATCGGGATCGATGGCCTGAATCGATGTGAATCGTTTCTCAAAGACCTGTCCTCGCGTGTCGTCCAAGACATTCAACATCTTGGCCAAGGGGCCTTCGAATCGGCACATGAAGTTCGACAGCTGCGATTCATCGTCACGAAGCACCAAATGCATGTGATTCGACATCTGGGACACGGCGGCCAGCTTTATGCCGGGACAGGCCTTGAGTGCCTTGGCCAGGAAGAAGCCTACGGCCTGGGTTCTTTCTGAGTCGGGTCGGAGCCTGAACTCCGACCTGGCGCAGCGAACCACGACCGACCACCAAGCACCTGGAGTGAGCTGTCTCGGGCGTCGCATGATGGGAACTCCAGCAATAGGTGTGCCGACAGCCGCTCGGGGAGATTCGGTCGACGCTTGCCGCTAGCCCGGCGGATGTCGGTTTCGAGGGTCGAGGTTCGTCAATATGCAAGGCTGCTTTCGCAAAGGGTGGCACCCGGCACCTGCGCGGGAGAGGAAGGAAGAGGCAGCAGCATTCGCAGCATCACGGGGACGGGGCGAGCGCGTGCACTGGGTTTGGTTGCGGGGGTGAGGGGGGTGGGGTAGGTGGCTGGGGTGACCGCTTCGAGAGAGCCTTTGGTTTGGCTCGATATGGAGATGACCGGCTTGGATCCAGAGACTGACGTTCCGGTCGAGGTGGCCGTCGTCGTCACGGACCCTGAGCTGGCCGAACTCGAGAGCTACGAGGCCGTCATCTGGCAGCCCGAACGTGCCCTGGAGGGCATGCAGCCCATCGTTCGGAAGATGCACACCGAGAACGGACTCATCGACAAGATCAGTCGCTCACCCCACAGCCTCCTCCAGGTCGAGCGCGAGCTCGTCCAGCTCGTCGCCCGTTGGTGCAAACCTCAAGAAGGCGTCTTGGCTGGCAACTCCATCCATCAAGACCGACGGTTCATCGTCCGCCACTTCCCGACGCTCAACGGCTATCTTCACTACCGGATGGTCGACGTGTCTACGCTCAAGGAACTCGTCAAACGGTGGTACGAGCCCGACCGGCTCCCAGAGAAGGGCGTAAGTGACCATACGGCCTTGTCGGACATCAGGGCTTCGATCAGCGAGCTTCGCCACTATCGGCAGGCTGTCTTTCAAAACCCAAGCTAGGGTTTTCAGTCGGTAGAAACTTGAACCAGAAGTCCGAGTCGAGAGCGGCTCACGGAAGAGAGCGCCGACGGGGGATCCGCAAGCGACGACACGCGGAGCCGTCTTGAGAGTTCCACGCAAAGCCCGCCGGCCGTTCGGGTGAAGCCGTTACTCAGAACACCCCTAGGACTCTCAGCTTCGTGGGGCCCATGCGGCCCACCGGACACCGGTCTCGACCATGGCTACCAGCTCTGCGAGCTCGGTGGGCACTGAAGCGAGCGCGGCGGCGGTGGGGGTGTACGGCTCGGGACGAGGACCCGACTTGCCCCCAAAGTAGACGGCATCCCCCCGGATGCTTCGACCGCTGGCCTTCTCCACCCTGGACCAGGCTTCGTCCCAGCCGCCTAGGCCGTCGACGAGGCCCACGGCATGCGCGTCCTTCCCTGACCACACGCGTCCCTGCGCCACTTCATGGATCTCTTCAAGAGAACGTCCCCTACGCTCGGCGACTAGCGTCACGAAGCGATGGTAGAGGCCATCGACCTGTCGCTGGACGCGCTCCCTGTCGTCGGCGAGCAGGGCCTGGTTGGGATCCATCAGGTTGGCCCGAGCCAGCTCGTGTATGGCGTCGGTACCCACGCCTAGGCGTGCCAAGAGCTCGGGCCACCGGGGGACCACGCCGAACACGCCAATGCTGCCCGTCAAAGTGTGGGGCTCGGCCACGATGGCACTGGCGCCGCAGGCGACGTAATACCCGCCGCTGGCGGCAGCGGTCTCCATGAGCGCGACTGTGGGCTTGTCCTGGTTCAGTCGAAGGACCGCCCCGTAGATGGTGTCGGAGGCGGTGACGCTGCCTCCGCCCGAGTCGATGGCCAATATGACGCCTCGGATTCGTCGGTCTTGATGGGCAGCCCGAAGAGCTTGCACGATATCCTCTTCTGCCGCCGCCCCCCGGCCGACCCGAGGTGCCCTATCGACGATGGCCCCGTTGACCCGCACGACCGCGATTCGGTCGCCCCGAGCGAGCCGTGGTCGCCTCCGTGGCAGGACGGCCAGGACGGCCGAAGCAGGTATCATCGATTCCTCTTCCAGGGCTTGGGGAAGGTCTTCGTCGCGGCATTCGCCATCGAGCAAGCCTCGAGCCTGCGCAGCTTCCGGGTCGAAGGGACCCTCCTCCAAGTGCTGGCGGATCTCCTCCTCGCTCTGACTTCGACTCTCGGCCAGAGCTGCAATCAAGGCCTGGTCCCGTCCCCGAAGAAGCGTCCGAACCTGGGTCCGGTCGGCATCACTTCGCTCATGCCGGGTCAAGGCGTCGGGGGCGGACTTGAAGGCCCCGGCTGAGATCGCTTCGAAGACCACGCCCACGCGATCCAAGAGACCGCGCAGGAAGACGCCCCGGGACTTGGTCCCCAAGGCTTCGAAACCGCCCGCCGGCCCGGTCAAAATCCGAGTCCCCCCCGAGGCGGCCAGGGCGTCGAGTTCGTCGAGGGGTCGAGGCGCATGAACGACGACTGGACGCCCTCCGTCCCGAACTTCTTTCAGCAGGCGGCGAATCTCTTGGGCCGAGGCCCAGTCGAGTTGAGCGTCTCGAAGCTTCACCAACACGCCCCGAACCCGGCTCCCCTCCAGTCCTTCGACCAGTCGCCGCAGGGCCGGCAGCTCGATGCTGGAGGGCTCAGGTCTCCCTTGGAGGCGCCGAAGAAGCGCCTGCGCGTTGGGTCGACCCGAGGGGTGTCGATGAACCGCACCCGCCAGCTCGAGCTCGATCCAGCCCTTCAGCTTCCGTCGGCGAAGTGCGCGAAGACCAGCGCCGACGCCAAAGAAGAGCCATCGGAAAGGATACAGTAGGATCCGGAGCATCAAGCCTCTCCCGGCCGTCGAGCGGACTTGGGCCGGAAAGCGCGAACGCGCGCTGGGTCAGTCTCGAGGTAGGGACCCCCGGCCAAGTCGATGCAGTAGGGGATGGCTGGCATCACAGCGTCCAAACACTCTCGAATCGACTTAGGCTTCCCGGGAAGGTTCAGAATCAGGGCCTTGCCCCTAATACACGCCGTCTGCCGGGAGAGGATGGCCGTCGGGACGTACTGAAGCGACACGCTCCGCATCAGTTCGCCGAAGCCGGGCATCATCTTTTCCGCAACCGCCTCGGTCGCCTCTGGCGTCACGTCCCGAGGCGCAGGCCCGGTGCCACCCGTCGTGACGACCAGGCAACACCCTTCATTGTCCACCAGCCGCTTCAGAGTCGCTTCGATCTCCTCACGCTCGTCCGGGACCACCTGGGCCACGGGTTGCCAGGGCGTCGTAAGCACTTCGCTCATGTATTTCCGGATGGCCGGGCCCCCTTGATCCTCGTACTCGCCACGGCTGGCCCGGTCCGACACGGTCACGATGCCGATCTTCGCATCCACCCCCGAACTCTCTTCCGCCCCATCTCACTACGGCAAGTCATTGCTGCACCCACGAGACTCAACCCACCCAGATGGCCTGCGCTGAGCCTCCAGCCCCGCTCGATGCGCACTGGCGCCCGTTCGTACACTTGATGTGTTGGACGCAACGCTTCTTGCAGACTCCGATGAGCGACCTACAGTGCGGGTCCAAAAGACACTGGAAGTTAGTCGATATTGTCGCGAACTCGAACCAGACCGCGGGCGCAGAAGTAGAGGACGATGAGCGGACCGACGTGAAAAACGACGATGTGAATCGGGTTTCGGGCTGCGCAATTCATGTGAAGCGCCATCACGCCGACGAAAGTCGTCGAGAGGGCCAAGAGCAGACCCGGGTCCGGAAAGCGCCGCCACAGCCGACCCGACACGGCGCCCAAGGTAATCATTGCAACCGCTGAGAAGCCGGTCCCCACGGCGAAGCACTTGGCGCCATGACCCCAATAGACCGGCTCGCTCGAGTTCATGATGAGCAGTAGGCCAATCCCCATCATACTGAGACTCAGTCCGATGGCGCCGGTCAGCGCGCGACCGTGCAGGAGAGGCAGGCCCATCGTGAGGCCAGCACTAAAGGCCGCGCCCAACAGGAAGAGACAGAGGGCGGTCACATCCATCACCCCCGTCACCGGATAAGCGAAGACCTGCATGCCCACGAGGAACATCGACAGCAAAGCGACGTACACCCCTAGGGCGCTCTTGCGGGCCCCCCTGAGCTGGTCGAGCTCGTCACGGATGATCTCGGTCGCGGACGCCATGAGACTCCTCGATTTGCGCCATACGGAGTCTGTGGTCGAGAGGTTACGTCGATGAACCAGGATTCTCGGTGAAGGCCATATCGAGTGGCGGACTGGCCCAGGCCTTGGGGTCTCCTTCAGGCCAGCCAAAAGAAAGCGGCCCGCGCCTAGAAGAGCCCGATAAGGGTCATCCCGAAACCAAAGAGCCCCAGAAGCCCAATGGAGCTCCAGACGAAGAGGGCATGGCCCAGGGAAAGGTCGGACATGCTCCCCCCATCGGCTGCTCAGTCGGAGAATCGACCCCCTGCCCCGGATTGAAATCGAACGGCCAGGATGAGGGCGCCGGTACCCAGAACCATACCCGGCCAAGGACCCAAGCCCAGTCCGTAGGGCAGCGTGCCGAACAGAACCGACACGCCGGCCACCAGCGTCGCGTAGGGTGCTTGGGTTCGAACATGGTCGGCGTGGTCACAAGCGCAGGCCACCGAGGACAAGACGGTCGTGTCCGAGATGGGCGAGCAGTGGTCACCGAAGACCGCGCCCGCCAGCACAGAGGCCGTACTTCCCAGCAGGGCCGCTTCGAAGCCCGGCGTGCCGGCATGGCTCGCGACGATGGGGGTCACGATTGGGAAAACGATGGCCATCGTCCCCCAAGAGGTCCCGGTGGCCAGGGCCAGAAGCGCGCTCACCAGGAAGACGACCGTGGGCAGACTCCAGGCCGGGAGGTGTGGACCGAGCGTTCCCGCCAGGTACGGTCCAGCCTGCAGGCTCTCCATCACGGTGCCCAAAGCCCAGGCAAGCAAGAGCACCACCACGGCAGGGGCGGTGGCTTTGGCGCCTCTGATGACGGCCTCCGTTCCTTGACCCAGTCCGAATGCGCCTTGGCTCGTCCCCCATAGGACCGCCACGCCGATGCCGACCCCGCTCCCGTAAACCAGAGCGTCGTAGGACGCCGCCTCGCCCAAGACGAGGCCCACAATCGCGAGGAGCCCCTGCTCCGAAGCGGCCTGAAGGGCGGCGCCATCTGCGCTCTGCCATCCGGTCCAAGCCAGGACTCCGACAACCGTGATGACCAAAGCCAAGACCGGCGCCAGCCCGGCACTCACCCTGGGGCGGGACCCGGAAGCCATGACCGCTTCCGCTTCGACGTCCATCAGGGGCTGAGCGTCGGGGGCGCTCACAGCCCCTTCCCGGGCTCGCGCCTCGGCCCGGGCCATTGGCCCGAAGTCTCTTCCCGTCCAGCTGACCCAAAACACCATGAACAGCGCGAGCCACGGATAGAAGCGAGCGGGGAGCCCGGCCAAGAAGACCTCGTACCCGCCACGATCGATGCCCGCCGCCGTCAGGGCCTCCTGCAGGACCCCGACTTCGTAGCCGACCCAGGTGCTCACCAAGGCCAGGCTGGCCACGGGGGCCGAGGTCGAGTCGACTAGGTAGGCCAGCTTCTCCCTCGACACCCGAAGTCGGTCCGCCACCGGTCGCATGGTGGTTCCGACCATCAGAGAGCTCGCGTAGTCGTCGAAGAAGAAGAGCAGCCCCAAGCCTCCGGTGGCGAGGCCGAACCCTCTGCGGCTCCGGGCGCGTCGCGAAAGAAGGCTTGCCAAACCGGCTGCGCCCCCTGAAGCGGCCAGCGCGCCGACCATGCCGCCCATCGACAGGGTGAAGATAACGATCTTGGCTTTGTCGGCGTCGGCGAGCGCGGCCACGATCCTGTCCAATCCAGCGAAGAATGCGCCCACGACCGTGCCTTCCACCAGACCGGCACCGACCACGACGCCGAACAGCAGGGCGGGCACGACTTGCCGCGTGAGGATGGCGGTCGCGATGGCGATCCCGGCCGGAACGAGTGAGATCGGACTTGGGCCTTCGGCGTAAGGAAGACCGAGGCCCATAAACTCCAGGAGCATCGCCAGGCCCAGCCCGGCGACCACGGCGGCCGACCCGCCCTTCACGGTCCGAGCAGCCATCGGGCCATCCCTAGCCCAAGCCCGAGGCCCAAGAGCCTCGGTCCGAGAAGGGAGCGCGGAGCAACCCGAGCGGCGGTGGACGCCAAGCGGGTCCGGGTCTCGATATTCCATTTGACGCAGAGCGCTTCAATCTGATCGAGAATGCCTTCGTAGTCCTCGAAGCTGAGAGGCACCCGCCGTTCACTCAGTGCCCAGAAGCTCTCTAGCTCGCACCTTCGTCGACCCGGTTCCACCCAGCCACACATCCAGCTCCCGTTCAGGCCCTTCAGGCGCAAGGCTCGCCGGTTGACCTCGTCATTCGGTGCAGGTTCGTCGAGGGCCAGCTCGAGATCGGCCGCGCCAAAACGTTGCGATCCGATGCTTCGAGCGAGGACAACGTAAAAGTCGTGTGCGCAGTGGGCGCCAGCGGTGGGAGGAGACCCGCCATGCATCAGTGGGATGAGAACCGCAGGCGCCTAGTCCACGCAAGCCGAGGGCGCTTGAGGAGCCCCTTCGGAACGTGTTTCGGAGCGCTACGATGAACGATTTCCAAGTCCGAGCTCTGGCATTCTCGGAGCAGAAACGTCAAAAAGCCGACATGGGACCGAACGCGAGTTACGGCGCCGAACGCGCAAGGCGCTTCCTGGACGACGCTCGCGCCGAAGCCAATCGAGGTCGCTTGGATCTAGCGGTCAAGCACCTGGAGCTCGCCGCCGCCTTCGATCCCACCAACACCGACGTTCGTCGGTGCTTGGTCGAGATGCGGGCCGATCCCCGCAGCAAGACCCGTGATCTTCCCAAACCCAAGTGTGCCGATGAGAGTCTACTCAAAAGAGCAAGAGAGGCCGAGGAGGCGGGCAACTTCCCCGTCGCCATGCAGCTCTTGGAGTCGGGTCTCAATGGTGGTCAGCGCGCCCGATGTGCGTTTCGTCTCGGGTTGATGTTCGTGAAACACGACCGCGACATCGATCGAGGGGTGGAGTTGTTGAGGACCGCGGTAGAGGCCGCGCCGTCCAATGCCAGCTACAAGAAGACCCTGGATAAACTGCTGGAGCGCCAGCGGAAGTCCAATCGAACCCCGACCGCCTGGCTTTCCCGACTCTGGCGCTCTTGAAATTACCCCCCGACCCCGGTCATGACCGTGGAGGTATGGGCTCCATACGCTACGCCGTCCTAGGTCCGTTGGCGTCGGCCGCCCCGAATCGCGCCTTCTTGGGGTGTGTCGTCCGTGACGGCGTAGCCTCACCCCAGGAACCCATCGCCGTCGTTTGGCTTCCCGATGAGCTGGCCTACGATCAGGACGCGCTGAACCAGCTTCGGCGCCAGGCCGAATGGGTTCGTGCCTTGCGCCACCCCCATGTGGTCGGCGTCTACGGCATCGAGTCCTTCGATGAAGGTTGGGCCCGCATCGTCCAGATGATCGACGGTGAGCCGCTTCCGGTGGTGGCTTCAGCGCTCAGGGCCCAGGGCCAGCTCGAAGCCGATGTCGTCGTGCGCATCGGCCTCGACGCGGCGGCTGGCCTTCAGCACGCCCATGAGTTCGGCGAAGCAAGCAATGGGCAGCCCATCGTTCACGGCGGCATCCGTCCCGAGACCCTGCTGATGGGCTTCGATGGTCGAACGCGGGTCTCGGGCTTCGGCGCGTCGGCCTTTCGACCTTTCCGGACCCTCCTCGAAGGCCGCAGAGCGACGGCATTCCTCGCGCCCGAGCAGCTCTTGGGCGGCGCGGACAGTGCTTCGGTCAGGACCGATGTGTACGGACTGGCCGCGGTGCTGTTCGAGCTCCTGACTGGTGCTCCGCCTTTTTGGGAAGAGGCGGAGCTCGAGCGCGCCATCATGACCAAGGACCTCCAGCTGCCGCCCGAGGTCGAGGGCAGCGAAGGACTGGTGGCCACCCTTCAGCGCGGCCTTCACCGCCAGAGCCCCGAACGCTACGAGTCCATGGCGGATTTCGCAGCGGCGCTGGTCGCGGCCGGGCCATGTGACCGTGAGACCCTGGTCGCTCGGCTCGATGAGCTCTTTCCTCGCCAGGCCTTCATCCGGGCCAACCGGGCCTCACTCCTGGAGTCGGCCGTCGACCCCGACACCCTCGCCATTTTGGAGCCGAGCCCGAGCGATGAGGTCTCGCCCCCCGTGGGGGATGCATCCAGTCCCTGGTCCGAGGCCCCGGCGCCAGAGCCGCCAGCAGCCGCGCCGACGGCCAAAGAGCTCTCGGCCGGACTGACGGGCCCCATCGCCCGATCGGTTGACCTGGCCCCCGAGCCCGACGGTCCCATCACCCATTTCGATCGCAAAGCGGGGGATGGC
The DNA here is from genome assembly GCA_039024635.1 of Myxococcota bacterium. Classification (GTDB taxonomy): domain Bacteria; phylum Myxococcota; class Kuafuiibacteriia; order Kuafuiibacteriales; family Kuafuiibacteriaceae; genus Kuafuiihalomonas. The sequence goes on from JBCCQA010000002.1 coordinate 230,150, forward strand.
TCTCGGACCGCCCTGGCTTTGGTGGCGGCGCTCGCCTTCGTGTGCATCGGCGCCGTGGCTTGGTTCGGCAAGGGCGCGCCGCCCGAGGGCCTCGAGACCCCCAGCGCGCGCCATGAACTTCCCCCCGAGATCCTGGCCGGCGCCTTCGAGGCCGCACGACCGCCGCCTCCGCCCGAGGCGACGGGGCCTCAGCGCGCGGTCGCCCTGGATGCTACGCCCAGTGTCGAGATCTATCGCGGCGACGAGAAGCTCGGTCGAACGCCTTTGCAGGTCGAATTGCGCGCGGGCCAGCACGAGCTGCGGCTCACCGATGCCGAGCGAATGATCAACGTGTATCGAACCATCGAGGTTCGACCCGACGGCGAGAATGTTCTCCTCTTCCGGCTCAAGCCCGCCATCCTCGAAATCAAAGCCCCCGACGGCGCGACGGTGTTCCTCAACGACGTCGCTGTGGGACGGGCGCCGGTCGAGCCCCGCACGGTCTACGAAGGGCGCTACCTGCTCGTGGTTCAGTATCTGGGCCAGAGCTATCGGGCGCCCATCGCCGTCAAGCCGGGCCAACGAGTGGAGGTGGCGGCCGAGTTCGACTGAGCGGCCTCAGCCCTCCCATCCGAAGGCCAAAGACAGGTCGATCCCGGCCGGCTCGCCGATGAAGGTCTCGGGAAGCTCGGCGTCCAGGGCGTTCTCCACCGCGACCCGCAGCCAGAAGCCTCGACCGAAATCGAGTCCGGCGAAGCCGCCGAGGCGCAGGAAGTCGTTGTCGACGCCGCTGCTCGCCCCTCTTCCTGCGAGGTGGACCTCGAAGACGCCGACCGGAGGATCCCAGCGAAGGCTTGAGCGAACGAAGATCCCGTCCTGAAGCAGGTCGGCCCGGCCCGGCTCGACGCGTCGCTCGCTGGGAAAGCGGCTCACCCAGCCCAATGCACCATGAACGGACAGGGCGCCGATCAAACGAAGGCCGCCATCAAGCCGAAGGTCCGCCACCGCAGCGCCCTCCGCCTGGGGCTCAAGGACGAGCGGCCCCCCCCGGAAGCGGATTCCGCCTCGGCTGCTCTGCCAGGCAAGGAGGGCCGCGGCCCTCAAGCTTCGCTGATCGGCGTCGGGAATCGCGGCCGGTCGTCCCAGTCCGGCCAGCCCGTTCAGGCCCTTGCGCAGCTCTAGGCCCAGCTGAAGGTCCTGGCCCCAAGTCAGGGCCGCGTGGCCGGTCCAACCTCGGGTTTGGGTTTGTTCGAGCTCGTGAAGGAGGCCGCCGACCTCCAGACTGAGCCGCCAATCCCCTTCGGCGAAGCCGAGGCTTGGCCCACCCTCAAGCCTCAGGACATCCCCATCGAAGGGTCGGCCTGCGCTCCCGAGGTGGCGGAGCCCAAGCCGCCAGGGTCCGAGCGCCAGTTCGCCGTCCGCCTCCCAGGCGTAGAGGACCGGGTCGACGCGCGGCTGATCCGGGAAGCGGTAGCTGGCTCCCTGCCGAGACAAGCGAAGCGCCGCTCGATGATGGCCCCGATGCACCAGTCCGACGCCCACGACGTGGCGCACCACGTCCTGGGCCCCGAAGGGTCCGGGGCCGACGGGCTCTGGTTCTTTGTCCTCCCGACCGTCAATCCCGCCCAGGACCTCGAGCCGGGTCTGCTTGCTGCCGATGCTGAAGCGTCCGAGTCCGCCGGCCCGAAGTTCACGAAAGAGCCGACTGTCGGTGTCCTCATCTTCGGCGCCGGGATCGGTGGGTCTGCGGACCCGGAGGAGACCGTCGCCCCCTTCGCCGAAGGCCGCGAGCTGGAGATTCCACGCCTCGCCCTGCAGAGCGAGTCGGGCGCTGCCTCGCGCCGAGCGATCCGCAGATCGCGCCGAGGCCCAAGCCTGAGCGACCTGATCCTCGTCTCGCCAGGGTTCGAGGTGGAGGGACTCCACGTCAGCTCGGGCCAGGATGGGCGCTCGGCTCAGGACCACGCGACCGAACAGCTCGGGCGGAAGCTCGGACCATCCGCCGACGGCCGGCTCCACGAACCAGCCCCACAGCCTTTCTGTCCGGAGTCGCGTGTCGCCGCTCGGCCCAAACACTGGGACGGGCGCCAGGTCCAGAGCTTCGTCCACGCTGCGGGCCAGGTTCTCGGTGAGGCGGGCTGCGGAGAAGCTACGCCCGTCCAAGCTAGGCGGTGCCCAGGTTGGGGTGCTCGTGGGCGCGAGCAAGGACGCCATCAGGTCCAAGTCCTGTGGACTGAGTGGGTCTTCAGGTGCGGACTGGCCGAACGCCAGGACCAAGAGGAGCGCCGGCCCGGGCACGGGCGGCATCTAGACAGAAGCGGCGCGCCGGGGAAAGGAGCGTTGGGATGGCCAATCTCGGACTCGAACCAAGGACACGCGGATTTTCAGTCCACTGCTCTACCAACTGAGCTAATTGGCCAGGGGCTCGTGGGTCTAGCGCCATGAGGGCAGTTTGCCAAGGGTCAATGCGCTTGCGGTCCTGCGCCTCAGAAGCCGATGTCGTAGCCCAGGCCGAGACCCAGCTGGGGCACCATGGCGTACCGGGTGAGGATGTCGTCGACGTAGGTTTCGCCCTCGCGCGCCAAGGCGCTCGCTTCCTCTTGGAAGTTTTCGGTGTCGACGTCGATTCGAGTCTCCGAGGCGACGGTGCCCGTGAAGCCCGCCGACAGGCGAACGATGACCGGACCTGCGTAGAACCGGTAGCCCAGCTCGCCGTGGATGCCATGCATGGTGCTGCTCATCTGGACCGAGCCATTGATCGGATCTTCGCCTTGGTAGTTCAGGGCCTGCTCCAGGACCTCGGCCGACTCCAAGTCGCCGCCGAGCTGAATCAAGCTGTAGCCCGCGCTCAGATACAGTCCGCGCTTCTTGAACGGGCTCCAAGACAGGAAGCCTCGAGCGACGAGGCTGTTCTCCAGCGCAGCGTTGAAGACTTGGTTCGTGGCCGGGTCTTGGAAGCCCCCCAAGTCGTTCACGATCGTCTCGGCCAAGTCGGCGTAGGGCTCGGGGATGACGCCTAGGCTTCCGCCCATTCGAAGGCGACCAGGCATCTCGAACTCGGCTCGGCCTCCCCAGAAGACGGGGAAGTCGGTCGCCCCCTCGACCATGACGTGCCACTTCTTGTCACGGTTTCGGATGCGGCTCTCCTGGAGGACCTGAAGCTCTGCATCATCGCCGGCCGGCAGGGGGCTCAGGCTGGCGCCAGGCTCAGGTCTCGGAGTCGGCCCCGGCTCGGCCTGGGCAGGTCTAGCCAGAGCCAAACCGGCGACGAAGAGGGCGCATGGGGAGGTCCGCAGGTGCATGTCCAACAGGTTCGGAGGCGCTGCTTCATCTTTGATCTCTTCTCACGCATTCTCGAAATGAACATCAATACTGCACCGATCCGCGCCATGCATGAAAGGTGGGCGTAAGGCAGCCCGTCCGATTTGGGAGGGTCCAGGGCGCCGAAAGGAGTTGAACGAGCGTGCCGGCTGAGGGTCAGATCACGCTCGTGGAGATCAGCTACGCCGACGGCCGGCCGGCCCCGAAGGATGCCTTGGTCCCCCTCGGAATCCGAGTCGCCACCTGGCCCGTCCCCGAGGCCGCGACCCCCTTGCTCGACAAGGAGCGGCTCGAGGACGGAGAGAAAACGACCGCCCTCGAGGCGATGGACGTCTACTTCGAGCGCCTGAAGGCCGAGCAGGGCTACCAGAGTCGAGACCTCATCATCCTCCACCCCGAAGTCCCGAAGCTGGACGAGATGTTGGCCAAGTTCGATCGCTGCCACATCCACGACGACGATGAGGTCCGATACGTGGTCGACGGCGAAGGCGTGTTCGGCTTCGTCCTTCCCGACGGAGAGCAGGTCCATCTCAAGGTCGAAGCCGGGGAGTACATCAACGTCCCGGCCGGGACCGAGCACTGGTTCTACCTGACCGAGAAGCGTCGCATCAAAGCGGTTCGCTACTTCTCCGGCACCGAAGGCTGGACCCCGAAATACACCGACACGCCCATCCAGCCCAAAGCCGCGTGAGCCCTCCTATCGGAGCGGAGGCCCTGCGAGACGCGCTCGTCGAGATCGGACGGCGCCAGGATGCCCGAGCTTGGGTCCCGGCCACGGCGGGCAATCTGTCGGTGCGCCACCACGATCCATCTCAGGTCTGGATCACGGCCAGCGGCACCCACAAAGGTCGGCTCGGGCGGGACGATATTCTCCTCGTCGACCTGAACGGTGAGCTCGTTTCCGCGGCGCCGGGTCGTCGGCCCTCGGCGGAGACTTCGCTCCACCTGGCCGTCTACCGCAGCGTACCCGAAGCGCAGGCTTGCCTGCACGTCCATACCGTCGCCAACACCCTCGTTCACCGTTTGGGGGGCGAGGATGGTTTGGAGCTTCCACCCTTGGAGTTGGTCAAAGCCTTCGGGATCTGGGAGGCGGCGCCCGAGGTCAGCGTCCCGGTCTTCCCGAATCTACTCCGGGTCCCCGACATTGCCGGTCTGGTCGAAACCCGCTTCGGCCATGCGCCTCCCGAGCTTCCGGGCTTTCTCATTCGGGACCACGGCCTGACGGCATGGGGCGCCGATCTGGAGCGGGCCGATCACGCTTTGGAGGCCTTCGAGTTTCTGTTTCGGGCCAAGATCGAGCTGGCCCGTCTCTCTTTGGACTGAGGGGCGAACGCGCCCAGAACCGGTAGGTCGGCCCAGATGCCCTTGGGGTCCACCGGCGGAGCCATAGGGCTGGCCACGAAGAGCAGGCCCAAGAGGAGGATGTTCGGGTTGAAGTCGATGGTGAGGGTCAAGATGCTCACGACGTGAAAGGCGATCAGGCCCATCCCCCACCATCGATGGAGGCGTGGCCGAAAGGCAGCTTGCAGAGCGAAGAGCTGCAGGTAGACCGTGCCCAGCATCAAGGGCCACAGCCAGTTCCCATACTCGATCATCCAGGGCCCCAACAGGCTGTCGGCGTCGGTCTGTTGGAGTCGGTCCGCCATGTGGCGGGCGAGGGCCGAAGGATGAAGCGGCGTCGGCTGACCGCGTAGACCTTGGTAGACCGTCCCGACGAGCTTGCCCAAGCCGGCCAGGCTGTAGGTCAGGGCGAGGGCGACCTGGGCCGCCGACCATACGAAGAGGGCCTGCTGTCGGTCCTTGCGCGCTCGTCCGGCCGCCCAGCCGGATCGGGGTTCGGGTAGGAAAATGAGCAGGAAGCTGAGGAAGAGCCACCCGTGCATGGCGTGGTGGATCTTTCCAAAAGAATATTTGAGGGCCAGGACCTCGAGCAGGCCCAAGAAGGCCAGGGCTCTTAGGCCTCGGCGCTCGGGAAGGGTGGCGGCGAGGAGCGCCCCGCCCAGGCCCAGGGCGAGAACCACAGAGCCACCCACGCCAGGGTCCACCCAGACCATCCAGGCCACCGGCCAGCGGAGGGTGGGGCTCGGCGGATCGAGCAGCGGTCGGAGCTCGGCCAGACGGCTGACGTACCAGTAGGCCAGGAGCACGTAGGCCAAGCGAACCAAGGGCTCCAGTCGCGTTCCGGCCTGCGTGTGGCGAGAGAAGACGTCGGCCAGGGGTCGTCGGCTGCCCAGGCGCTTTCTCAACGAGGCCACGGGACCTCTCGGCAGCCTCCTTCGGTTTCGAATCGCGCGAGCCTCCGCCGATGGCGGTCGGGCGCACCCCGCCATCGCTCCACGGGATCGAAGATTACCCTCATGACCGCGTAGCGGCTGGGGCCGGGGAGAAATCCGTCCTCGAGCCGACGCCGAAGGCGACGGACTTCTGCTTCGTCCTGGGCCTCCAGGGCCCGACCCAAGGCCTGAATCGCGGTCCAGGCGTCCATCGCGTGGGGCTCGGCCACCAGATGGAGCCGGCGGAACGGCGTGGGCTCGTCCAAGGCTTCGCCGGCCAGGGCCTCGACCTGAAGCTCGTAGCGGGTCTCGACGGTGGGCGTGATGGGAAACAGGAACCAGCAGAAGAACGGAAAGACCTCGAATCCCGGAGCCGCGCTGGCCAACATACCCGCCAGCACGTAGGCCGGCAGCAGGCGGGGCAGCCAAGCGCGGACGAAGCGGTAGCTCACCGTGGTGAAACCTGGACAATCCCACAGCTGGCGGCAAGCGTGGGTCATCGAGGCCTGCGAATAAAGGCCGATGAAGAGAACGGAGATCGGGTGAGAAGCACACGGACGTGGACATGGGCCCTGGGGGCCAGCCTGATGGCCCACGGCCTGGTGCTCGTCCTGCCGTCTCCGGGTCAGGCGACCCAGAACGTCGCGCCCCATGAGCTCAAGCTTCGCCTTCGGCCGCCGCCCGAGCCCGATGCGCCCCCGCCCGAGCCGGCATCGGAGCCTCCGCCCCCCGAACCAGAGCCGCCGCCGCCCCCGCCTCGGCCTCGGCCCAAGCCTCCGGTTCGGGTCGCCGAACCCCCGCCGCCCGTCTCGGCCGAGACGGCCCCCGAAGCGCCGGTTCCTCCACGCCCGCCCAAGAAGGTCGACCTCGACCTCAAGCCTCGCTGGAGCGATCCAAGCTCGACCGTGCGAAGGGTCCGGGCCCGTGGGAAGGTCCGAGCCGAAGCCCCCAGTCCGGGGCTCGAGCCGTCGGGCGGCGGTCGCTACATCTTTCGGCACTCCGGCTTCGATGCCCGGGTCGAGCGCGACGGTTCGGTCCGCTTTCGCGACAAGGCTGCTTTCAAGTTCCGGGGTTTGATCAGCGACTTCGATCTGACCGAAGTGGCGATGAAGATCGCCAAGGACGATCCCTTTCGCAGCGACAAGCTCGCCTTCTTGGAGGGTAGCCGTGCCTTCCGGACCGAGCTCCGAAGGAAGGCCGACAAGGAGCGAATGAAGCAGGCGGAGCGGGATGCACTCTTTCGGCTGCGGGCCATTTGGCGAGGCCCCGGGACTTCGGCCGAGCGGCGTCGTCTCATCTTCGAGGTCTGGGACGGCTGCGCCGAAACCGGAAGCGAAGCCCGAGTCGCTTCCGGTCGATTCGTGCGGCGAACGGTCCAGAGCTTCATCGAGCGGACCCTTCCTCGGGGTCACCCCGAAGGATTCACTTCCGGGGAGCTTGCGGCCTTCAACGCCGACCGACGCAGCCAAGCCCGCTTTGCCCCCTACGGCGGCGCTTCGTTGGCACGAGAAAGTGAGCCCGGAGGAGAATCCGAGACTCTGCCCTGAGCACCAAGATTCAGCGCCGAGACAGGCGCGGGTCGCGCATGCGCTCCATGATCCACTCGACCCGCTCGTCGTACGCTCCGCCCACACCGGGCCGGCGACGGTGGGGCGCCGGCAGCACCGCCGCCAGCTGAGCCGCCTGCTCCAGGCTGAGATCCGCAGCCGAGCAGCCAAAGTGATGTTGGGCCCCGGCCTCGACGCCGTACACGTCCGGTCCGAAGGCGACCTCGTTCATATACAGCTCCAATATGCGCTCCTTGGAGAGGATGAGCTCCAGAAGGAGGGTGTAGCCTGCTTCCTTGAGCTTGCGCGTCAGGCTCCGATCGCCGCTCAAATACAGGTTCTTCGCCAGCTGCTGGCTCAGGGTCGAGGCGCCGCGAAGACGCTTGCCTCGCAACGCATCTTGCAAGGCCAAGGACAGCTCGTGTCGGTCGAAGCCGGAGTGCCGGTAGAAACGCTGATCCTCTGCCGCCAGCACTGCGCGCACCACGTCCTGGTCGATGTCATCGAGGTCCAGCCAGCGCTTGACGGCCGGCCGGCCCAAGCGCCGGGCGCTCTCCCGCTGAAAGGCGGTTTCGTCTGGGGCTACGAAGCGCAGAGTCGCGATGCGACAGCCTGTGCCCAGTCCGATACCCAAGGCGGCCGACAAGAGTCCCCACATCAGGACCCCGACCGCGAAGCTTCGGGGCTTGGTCACGCCCCTCTTCATGGGGAGATTCTCCCGAGAGGGCGTGTTTCCTGGACGGCCCCCCCGAGCCCAGACGACATGCAGGGGTGTTCCTTCGACGACTGGTGCAGCGAACCCAGTGGGGCACGCTGCTGAAGCTGGTCTCGCCCAGCTTCTTCGACGTCCTTCCCACTTCGGCCCTGCGAACCGAAGCCGGGATCCTGATGCGCTCGGCTCGAGACCGGGAGGCCCAGGCCAAGATGATCGACGCCCGAGCCCCGCTCCTCAACCGCTTGGGATGGAAGAGCGCCGATGCCGCCAAAGGCCAGGCCGAGCCCGACGAGGCCTTCGGCCAAGATCTCCTCACCCTCTACTTCACCCAGCTCTTCGCCTACGAAGATGCCGTCCTCGATTTGCGGGCTCAGGCCTTCGACCGGGGAGAGAACGGCGTGCGCTGGGCGCCGCGGCTTCTCCACGTCGACTGGGAGGCCGCCTTCATCGTTCAGATTCGGGACCTGTATCGCGGCTTCTACGAAGACGACGAGGCCCTCTACGAGGGCGCCCTCGAGGCGCTCGGGATGCCGGGGACGGGTGACCTCTTTCGGGCCCATTTCGGAGAGCAGCAGCATGCGGTGGCATTCGACCTCCCCAAATTTCAACACACCTTCCACCTGATTTTCGAGCGCTGCAAAACCGATGGACTGAAGCTCCACCACCACTTCGTCTCTTTTGGCGTCTACCTCGGCACTCTGTACGAAAACCTCGACCGAAGCGGCCACACCTACGACGTCCAACGCGTGTACTTTCGCGCCCGGGATCTGGCCCGGGACTTGGCGAACGGGCACGGCTGATCCACATCACGGGCGTGGGTCGTCTTCGTCCGCTGTTTCTGATTGCCGTCACGGCCTGTGCGAGCGCGGGCCAACCTGGGCCCACACCAACTACTCCGGCCTCCCGTCCGAGCCCTGCGGCCTCCGCCCCGCCGTCCCGTCCGAGCCCTGCGGCCTCCGCCCCGCCGTCCCGTCCGAGTCCTGCGCCCTCCGCCCCTCAGTCCCGTCTGTCGCCTCCGTCCCCAGCGACGGCCGCGCCTCGGCCTCCCGACTCGGCCCCCACCGAAGCCCCCCGGCCCGAGGCGTCCGCCGTCGAAGCTGCGCCGTCGACGGGCGCACCTGAAGCCCCGGCGCCGATCGAGGCCTCACCGGTGTCGCCCGCCTCGACGGCGCCGCCCGCGTTGGACGCCTCGGCGCCTCAGGGTCCCAAGGCCCCACGGGTCCTGCTCATCGGCGACAGCATGGTCGTGGCTGAGCTCGGTCGGGACATGAGTCGAACCCTGGAGCGGGTCTTTGCGGCCGAGGTCCATCGCCGAGGAAAGAGCTCCAGCGGTCTGGCGCGCCCCGATTTCTTCGACTGGTTTTCCGAGGGCGCCCGGCTGGCTGAGCTCCATCAACCCGACGTCGTGGTGGTCATCATCGGCGGCAACGACGGCCAGGACCTGGTGAACGAAGAGGGCCGAGGCCGCATCCGCTGGCGCACCGAAGCCTGGCCTGAAGCCTACGCCAGCCGGGTGCATCGGTTCCTCGACGCCATGGCTTCGGAGGGTCGCCGATTCGTTTGGGTGGAACTCCCGGCGATGGATCACCGTCGCCTGGAGGGAAAGCTCCAACTCATCCGACCGGTCCAGCAGCAGGCGCTGAGGGATCGAAGCGACGTGCTGGGCCAGGTGGATACCCAGGCCTGCTTCTATGACAAAAAGGGCCAGCTCCGACAGGTCATCCCCGAGGGTCCCAAGAAGGGTCGCGCGCTCCGACAGGAAGATGGGATCCACTTTAGTCTCTTCGGGGCCCGGTGGGTCTCTCGGTGTCTGACGCCGCAGCTGATCGAGCTGGTCGAGCGCCAGGTTCCTCCCGTCGACGACCGGGGCTGACGGTCCGGGCTTCAGTCCGTCCGCCACGCCGCCCAGGCCAAGAGGGTCCATCCGGCCAGGAGCATGAGGCCGCCGAGGGGCGTGACCGCCCCCATCCAGCGCTGCTGGGTGAGGACCAGGGCGTACAGGCTGCCCGAAAAGACCAGTGTTCCCGCGACGAAGGCCCATCCGGCTCTAGCCACCGCCGGTCGAGCGTCGGCCGAGCCCTGGCCCAGGAGAAGGGCGACGCCCAAGACCGCCAAGACGTGCCAAGCTTGATAGCGAACCCCGGTCTCGAAGATGTCGAGGTCCCGGGCATCCAGGCGCCCCCGGAGGCCATGGGCGCCGAAGGCACCGAGGGCCACGGCCGAGAAGCCGAGGGCCGCGGCCCAGAGGAGAAATACGCGCACGCTCTCCCGTTAGCATGCCCGAGCAAAGAAGGACGCCAGGCCTGTCCCTTCGCCGGTACAAGCGCACTCGCGGACGACCGCAAGTCCCCGTTTGACTCGGTTAAGCGGGTACCCTAGGACGCGAGGATCACGCCTGGGACGGAGCGATCATTCCGGGTCCCTGAAGACAGGGTTCGAGAGAGGCAATCAAAGAAGTCATGAACTTGAGAAAGCACCCACTGATGGCCCTGGGCCTGTGTACTGCCCTCGGCGCCGTCGCTTGCGGCAGCGAAGACACCAACGGCAACGGCTCATCGACCAACGGCAATGGCAATGACCTGTTCGACATGGGTAACGGGACCGGCAACGACCCGGTCGACATGGGCGAAGACCTGGGCGACACCGACACCGGCAACGGCAACGGCAACGGCAACGGCAACGGCGACATGGGTGACGACATGGGCAACGGGGTCGTCGACGACATGGGAGACCTCGGACCCGATGAGCTCATCGACCTCTCCGTCGAGCCGACCACCGCGACCGTCGAGCTCGACAACACGCTACAGTTAGTCGTGACCGGCACTTTCCGCCGGGAAGGCGCAGTGAGCCCCTTCTCGGAGGGCGTGAACTTTGGCCTCACGATGGCCGGGATCATCGAAGTGGACGACGACGGCTTGGTCACCGCCATCGCAGAGGGAGGGCCCGTGCAGGTGCTCATCAGCGTCGACGGCAGCCCCCTGACCGCGACCGTGGACGTCACGGTGGTCGCGGACCCCTGCCCGCGGGGCTCCGAGGGCTGCCGCTGCTCGGCCTCGACCAACGCCAACAGCGCCAACCTGGCTCAGGACGACTGCGACATGGGCCTGACCTGTCTGCCGCTCACCGCCTGGTACGATGAGTTCCGCCCCCCCAACGAGGCTCCCTTCCCGATCACCCAGACCGCCGACACCTGCGTGCAGACCTGTGTCGAGGACGTCGACTGCGGCATGGGTCGCTTCTGCTCCGTGAACGCCTTCAACGCCTCCAACCTGGGAGGTGCGCTGGGCGTCTGCGCGGACCAAGTGGCGAGCTTCGAGGAAGCCTGCTCCCTTTCACTCGAAGAGGATTCGCTTGTCGAGGTCGATCCCGATGGTGACGCCATCTTCGAGGAGATCGAGCAGTTTGCACCTGGCGTCCTCCAGGGTTGCGACACCGGCCTGACCTGCTTCCACCACTTCTTCATCGGCAGCATCAGTGCCAACGGTGGTCTGGGCACCAACCCGAACGAGGCGGTTTGTATGCCGCTCTGCGGCGAGGACGCCGACTGCGCGGGCTTCGCAGGTCGCGAAGAGTGCAACTTCGTGTTCAACGAGAACCTGGGTGTTTGCGTGGAGAAGGAGATCAGCCTGGGTGACTTCGCCCTGGAGCCGACGACCTTCAGCGGGCCCAACGCCATCGTCGAGAACTTCCCTAATGGCTGCAGCGCCCCCAGTCAGGTCGTGAACTTGACAGGCGAAGGCGCACCCGACGGCGCTTTCGGCCTACCGATTTGTGTTCAGGTCTGTGACACCGACCCCATGAATACGATCGAGTGCACCCTTTCTACGGGCCCTGATGACGCACGGCAGTGCAACGTGCTTCCCGGGATGGGCGCAACAGTCGGTATCTGCAGTAGTGAGTGCGGTGCCGTCTTGGACACGTCCTTGAACGACACGGGGTGCCCGTCGGACCGTACCTGCGACCTGAACAACTTCGTCGACGGAAATGGTGACCCCATTTATTCGTACGAGACGTGCAGGAACTCCCTCGAACCGTTTTACGAGCTGGTCGACATCGGTACGGCGGGTCAGGTCGATGTCATGACGGGCGATGACTGCTTGCCCAACATGCTCAACAGGGACTTCGCCAACTGCCCGCCCAAGTCGATTTGCTTCGACACTGGTGGCGCCGGAAACCCGCTCCCGCGATGCGTTGTGCCCTGCGATTTCGTCGACAACTCGACCGTGTCAGAGGACTACTGCGGAGACGTGAACGGACCGGGCGCGGTCTGTACTGATCAAGAGCAAATAGGAGCCGGTATCGGCTTCTGCTCCACGCCCTGAGCTAGGGGCCGAAGCGCCCGCGGGGCCTGCGCCATTTACGGGCGTAGGTCCCAATCCCTCCTTCTAATGTCAGACTCGCTCTTTCACCGGCCGCCATCCGCGGGCCTTGGCCCATGAGTCGTACAGATCTTCCTCAACGGTCCGCCGCTTGCGAGCTGGGCTCGTGGAGCATCCGGAGAATCAAGGACGCGCACGCGCCGCTGCTCCTAGCGAGCCAAAACTAGAACGACCTATCGAAAGGCCGAGGAGGTACGAGCCTTCCGAGGCATCGAGCTGGAGAGGCCTCTCCGCCAAGGGTGCTCATGCTCGTTCATACTCAGCGGACCTCGTGGCGAAGGGGCCGGGGCCGATTGGACCCACAAGAGGGACGGGCCGGCCTCGAAACAGTCTTCGGCTCAAGAAGTCACCCTAACTCTTCATCGAGAACCTGTGCTGGCGTTTTTCACCGAAAGTCTGACGTGATCATCCATTGAGTAGAGCCGCGATGGCGTCCGATGCCGGCTGGGTGAAATGAGAGACATCTGTTCCCTTCGGCAGAGTCTGCCTCAGCAGGCCGTTCGTCTTCTCGTGTGCTTCCCTTCGGCCAAGGGCTACGAGGGTCGCAGCACTAGCTGTCCATCTTGGTCTCGAATCCGAGCTTCTCGTGGTTTTGCCATTTCACTGCCTCGGTCCCTGGTCAGGCTGTCAGCCTCAGATGTTGTGTTCAATCCCTTGGGACCACCAACCATGCAGTGCTGCCTAATCTGCCTTTCAATCCCGTATGGCAGATCGAAAAGGATGAGATCGAACGAGCGAACCGAGGCCACGGTGCAGAGGCGGTAAGGAATGCCATCGCCACGAGAGTGAATCGACTGCCCGACGAGCTCTGTCGTTCACTCACATGGGATGGAGACACCAAGATGGTGCAGCTCGAGCTTCTTCGAATCGACACAAGGTCTCCAGGTCTTTCTCCGGCAGGACTCTCCAAAGGGGACGGATCTTGGCAGACACGGGAAGCAAGAACTTAGTGCGGTCGAAGCGGCTCTCCATGGACGGCCAGGAATGGCGCTGTCCTGGAAGAAGCCAAGTGACGCACTCCGAAGGCTGCTACAAGCTCCATGCAAGGAGGTGTTCCGAGGACTCCTTGAACTCGGTCAGTATGGACCTCCGCGTACCGCTCTATCCTCAAGTCTCACTGGATCCGGGTCAGCATGAGTCGTCGAGGCACGGCTGGGATCAACGCGGTCGAGAGCCTCTTCGCGACTCGGGAGCGGGAACTGGAGTCAAGGCGGCCGTAGTCGACCCACGAGCACGCAGGCGTCGCGCTGACGCGGAGCGCCGAGGAACTCTACAATCGGCGCCGAAGCGTTCGACGCTCAACCACGCCACTTCACTGGAAGTGGAGCACGCATGCTGCAGGGGAGAAACGCAGCATGATCATGTGGTCCGTCGAGGCGGGGGACCTTCACTCTCATGCTTGCCTCGCTCTTTGGGGAAGCCCCACCAGAGAGGAGGCTATGGGGTTCTCTCAAGATGACTGTGACAGCCTTGTGAATAACGCTCTTCCCTGTTGACAGCTTCAAGCGTTCATAGCACACAAATTTCGTGATTGCTTTACTTACAGCGACTATACTGTCGCAATTCGACTGTAGTATTCCAAACGTATGTGGAACTGGCCTCTTTGAATGCAGGCCCTTCTCATGTTCAACCGATACCGGTTCATGCGTAGCTCCGAACATATTCGCGTGTCCGGAGGGTTCGCCGCCGGTCTGTGGTTGTGACGGTGTGTCCTACGCCAATGCTTGCGACGTACCTGCCGACATTGCAATTCAGTACGACGGACCTTGCGGCGCGCCCTGTGGTGCCCTCGTATGCGCACCTGGTGCAGTGGCTTTAGACACGACACCTGACGATGGGGACGTGTGTCCCGATGCCTGCGTGGCTGGGTGTATCGACCCAGTTGGCGGGCCCATTTCCGCTCCGGTTGGTTGGCAGGAATGTGATATCAACGGAGACGGCTGTGTGGACTCGTACGAACCCAACTGGGTGACCTGTCCCGGGGCGGCCGGCGGCGGCGGATCCTCTGGCGATTGCGTCATTCCTGTTGTCCGCGACGGCAGAGTGTCTTTTGAACCGTGTTGAATTGTTAAGATGAGGTTGCTGAGCACGGGCTTCGCTAAACCCTGCCCGTGCTCCACATCTCTTATTCTCGAGCCTCCTAAGTCTAGGCTCTCTTCGAAGCATGTTTTGCACTGTTCTCGACTTGAGATGTGTCACGCTTCCATCAAGGTCGGTACACCAAATCATTCGGTCGGGCCGGAAGGGGCGCCGACATCTCCGCATAGACCGGAGTACGATCGGACTTTATGAAGACATTGCTCTATCCGCAGGAGCTACCGAGTGGTGCGAGTGGAAAGTGCACTTGCCTTACAGATCAACGCAACACTGCATGCAAGACTTTGTCCAGGCGTCTTCCAGGCCACTGTCTAACGGGAACGTGTAGTGGGCTGACCTGCCTGGATCCTTCGGACCACCGGCTATTGGAAAGACTGCTCCTTCGCTCGGTTCGCTTCGTACCTTCGTTTGAGTTCCTTGGGGGTCAAGTAGTTTAGGCTCGAATGGGGTCGTTTTCGGTTGTAGTGCTCATCCATATCCCGACCCCGGCTGCTGCTTCGACGCGCGTTCGAACCCACTCCATGCTCAGGCGTTCGTCGCGAAGGTCTTCATTGAAACTCTGCAGTGTACCGTTCTCCCACGGTGAGCCAGGCTTGATGTGGACCGTCTCGACGTTCGCTTCTGACAGCCACTTCAATACCGCGGCCGAGACAAACTCAGGGCCGTTGTCGGAGCGGATGTACTTGCGTGCACCGCGCACGCTCACGAGCTGCGACTAGACCTCAATTACTCGACCAGACCGAATCCGGCCGGCGACGTCGTATCCTGCTCCCCTCTGATCTCGGTACACCCTTAAGGCAAGGAAGCGATGGTAAACGATGGTTGTTGCGGCAGACGTTCGTTTGCCGGCGGCCTACGGGGACCCTACGGATCCCGGGACGTCCGACGAGTGACCGAATGGTTCCCGGGGTTGTCGCTGCGCAAGGCGTGTCGGTTGTTGAAGGTATCGAGGTCGTCGATGGATGAGCGTGCGTCAGGTCGGAAGAAGCATGAGCTCGACGAGCTCTTGGTGAAGCGCGTTGAGAGAGTGATCTTGCGATTTCCGACCTTCGGCTATCGCAGGATCTGGGCCTGGCTGCGCTTTCGCGAAGGCGTGAAGGTGAACCAGAAGGCCGTCTACAGGGTCGTACGGCTGAAAGGCTGGTTTGTGCATCAGCGGATCTCGACGCCGCGCCCCCGCGTGAAAGGCAGCCGCAGCGTCGCGAAAGCGAGCGACCAACGCTGGGCGATGGACGTCACGCACATCCCGGTCGGCAAGGACGGCTGGGCGCATCTCGCGGCCGTCATCGACTGCAGCGACCGGGAGATCGTGGGCTATGAGCTGGCGCTTCGTGGACGCTCTCAGGAGGCCGAAAGGGCGCTCGAGGATGCGTGCCTCCGTCGCTTTGGTCACGTGCGCCAGGGCGGTCAGCGGCCGCTCCTGAGGAGCGACAATGGGCTTATCTTTCAGAGCCGACGATTCCGGAAGGCGTGCCGGGACTACGGGCTGAGGCAGGAGTACATCACGCCGTACACGCCGGAGCAGAACGGCGTCATCGAGCGTTTCTTTCGAAGCCTCAAGGAAGAGCGTGTTTGGCTGACGAATTTTCGGAGTTTCAAGGAGGCGCAGCGGGCCGTTGAGAAGTGGATCCGCTGGTACAACGAGGAGCGACCTCACCAGGCTTTGGGCTACCGAAGCCCAACGGAGCGTCGCTCAGAAAAACTCAACGCGGTGGCTTGAAATCAGGGGAGCACTACAGCAGGACGCAGTCCCTTCAGATTACTGCGAGCCTACAATCGTCCGACGACTCTGCACTCCTGGCGACGGTCGTCGCACTCGAAGGGCTCTAGGCCAAGCGTTAAACGCGCTACTGTGAGATGCAGTAACGCGCGCGTTCAGAAGCCGCCGAAGGGGTCTCGAATGACGGAGTCTTCGACCGGGATGTCGTCGCCCCCGTAGTAGGCGTCCCCGTGGGTTGTCTCGGACTCTTCCGACTCTTCCACTGCGTGGAGTTGCTCTTCGACCTCGGCACCAAGGGCGGCCGCGTCGGATTCGATCACGACCACCCGAGCCGACTCTGCCGATCGTCCTTCGACGTCAGGGCCGGGTGCGGGCTTGTCGCGACTCGCCTCGGCCATATCGTTGAGCCAGGCATCGGCCCGGATACCGAAGATGACGTTGAAGCGGGACTTGGACTGGAAGGAGACCACGATCTCGGTCCCGATGCGGTCGAGCAGAACGAGTTGGGTGGTCTGAACGCTGCTGAGGGACTGGCCCTTCTGACGGGTCTCGCCTTCCCGAGCCGGATCGCCTTCGGGGTCGATCATGCCTTCTCGGGCCGGATCACCTTCAGGATCAATCATGCCTTCTCGGGCCGGATCACCTTCAGGATCAATCATGCCTTCTCGGGCTGGGTCGCCCTCGGGATCGATCATGCCCTCGTGGGCCGGGTCGCCTTCGGGGTCGATCATGTCGTCGTAGGCAGGGTCGCCTTCGGGGTCGATCATGCCCGTGCCGGTGAGCGCCGCCCCTCCGGTCGTCAGGCTGGCGACGACTTTCACCGCTGCGCCATCGAGCTTGTCGCTGGGCGCGGTCCGCAGGTAGACCGCCAGGTCTTCCTGCCCCAGGAACTTGGCGGGGAAGGGGAGCTCGAGTCCGACGACGCCGTCGCCTTCGGCGTAGACAAGCCTGGGCCCGTCGAGGAGGGGAAGGCCGCCGGGCGGAAGCGAGGGGTCGGCGCCCAGCAGTCGGGCGTCGGCCAGGTTGATGACGACCTGCTCAATGAGCAGCCCGTCGGCCAAGGCGTCGTCGACCACGCCAGACAGATCTACGGCCGGGGTGACGCTGACGCGAGCCTCTCGTTGCTCCGGCAGCTCGATGCGAGCGCCGACGTAATCGACTTGGTCTGCGCCGCAGGCCACGAGGGCCGGAGCAATCAGCATTGCGGCGCTTCGAATGTACTGACCGGGCTTCACTTGCTTGCTCCTTGGCAAAGGGCCTTCAGCTCGTCATCGCCATTGATGATCTGCGACAGCCGAGGCCGTCGCATCCCGAGCACGTCGGCTGCTTTGGTGATGTTACCCCCGGTCATCCGTAAAGCGCGAGTGATCGCCTGGAGTTGGATCATCTTTTTTAGCTCCGGCAGCGGGACTCCCCCGTCGAAGACCTGATCCAGTAGCTCTCGCTCCACCGCATCCTCGGCGCGTTCGGGTTCGGCGCTGCCGGACATCTCCGTGGGCTCTGCCCTGCTCGCTTCGACCTCGACCGTTCGAGCAGGCGGACTCGACGGTGGCTCGATAGGAGCTGATGAATCAGCAATATCAATCACTTGAAGCTCACCCAGGTCTTTCTCGAGCCCGTCCTGAAACAGCTCTCGATACTCGTCGAAGTCCCCGTCAGTCATGGTTTCACCCTCGGCGAAAAGGGCCACCGAGCGCACGATGTTCTCGAGCTCACGGATGTTCCCAGGCCATCCGTAGCGGGTCAGCAGGGCGCAGGCACCGGGTGAGAGCTTCTTCTCGATCGAGCCGCTTTCCGCGGCGTATTGAGCCAAGAAATGCTGGGCCAAGGGCACGATGTCGTCACGTCGCTCTCGAAGCGGCGGAAGGTCTACCTGGATACCCTTAATCCGATAGAAGAGGTCCTCGCGGAAGCCGCCGTCCCGGACCATCTGAGGAAGGTTGCGATTGGTGGCGAAGATGATCCGGGCGTCGACCTTGATCGGCTTGCCGCCGCCCACCCGCTCGAACTCCCGCTCCTGCAGGACCCGCAAGAGCGCCACTTGCGTCTTGGGCGAGATGTCGCCGATCTCGTCCAAGAACAGGGTCCCGCCGGCCGCCATCTCGAAGCGACCGATCTTCCGCTGGTGGGCGCCGGTGAAGGAGCCCCGTTCGTGGCCGAAGAGCTCGCTCAATAGCAGCGTCTCGACAAGAGCTGCGCAATTCAGCTTGACGAAAGGCCCTTTGGCTCGCGGCGAGTTGCGGTGGATGGCCTCCGCCACCAGCTCCTTGCCGGTGCCCGACTCGCCAACGATGAGGACCGTTCCTTCGCTCTCCGCCACCCGGTCGAGGATGTGGAAGATCTTCATCAGCTTGGCCGAGGTCCCAATGATGCTTCCGTAGCGACGCCTCCACTCCTGCTTCCGCTCGATACGAGCCGCCGGCCGGGCGGGGGGGCTGATGGGCGGGACCCCGTTCGGTACGGGCACGGCCCGACCTTCGACCTCGGCGAGGGCGATCCGGATGTTCCGCATGGTCCTGCCGGCCTCGAAGCCCGAACGCACGTCGTCGGGCAGACCCCGCGAGATTTCGTCCGCCGCGGCCTCGGCCCGGGCCAGGTGCTGACGAGCCTCCTCCTTGTCGCCGTCCCGAAGCGCGGAGCGAGACAGGCCGAGGTCGGCCTCCATGAGCATCATCCGGCGACCGAGGCGAGTGGCCACTGCGCGGGCGGCCTCGAAGTGAATGCGAGCGCCGTCCAGACCCTCGGACAGTGCCAAGCTGCCGGCCAGCAGGGCCATCCTCGCCTGGACCGAAGCCGAGGTTCCAGCTTCGCCCACAGCCTCTTCGGCCTCGGTGAGGATCCTCCGGGCCGCCACCGGATCCTGAAAGCGCAAGGCACCCTCCACCAGCTCCAGCATGGCCTCCACCGGCCGTTCTCCTGAACCAATCCGGCGCAGGATGCTCATGCCTTCCCGAATCTCGGCCTCGCCCTCGGTGCGCTTACCTTCCTCGAAAGAGATGATGCCTTCGACCACCCGGGCGACCGCCACCAGTCGATCGACGCCGCTCTGCTGGGCCAGCCGTCTCGACTCGTCATTGTGGGCGCGGGCTCGATCCATGTCGCCGCAGATGAAGAGGAGGTTGCCGAAGTTGGAAAGGGTCCGTGCGAGCTGGGTCCGGTTGCCGAGCCGTCGAAAAAGCGACTTGCACTCCCGGTAGCACTCCATCGCCGGACCCAAGTCGCCTCGCTGATGGAGAAGGGTGCCGAGATTCAGGTAGCCGAAGCCGAGTCGACTCAGGTCGCCGGCTTCGCTCGCCTTGTCGATGCCGGCCTTCAAGTGCTCGGCCGCTCGCTCCAACTCGCCCTCCTGCATGCGCACCAGACCCAGGTTGATGAGCGCCCGGGACTGCTCACTGGACAGGCCCGACTTCTCAGCCCCGGCCAGGGTCTCTTCGAAGAACTGAACGGCTCGCTCCAAAGCGCCGTTGGCGAAGGCGGCCTTGCCCATCAGGTTCAGCAGGTCCAGGCGAAGCCTAGTCGGTGAGTCGCCTTCCGACGCCGCGAGGAGGTCGAGGCCGTTCGCCCCCGCCTCCGTCGCCTCGTCGAGCGCGAACTTGTGGTAGAGCGCTTCCGCCCCCGTGGCCTCGATTTTGGCCCGCTCGAGGTGGGCATCCGAGGGCGTATGGCTTCGGGCTTGCTCCAAGAGCACGAGGGCGGCGTCGTAGTCTCCGGCTGCGTTGTGCAGCTCCGCCTCCCGCTGCATGGCCCGACCCTGCTGCTCGGCCGGAAGGGCCGCCTTCCACTCCGCGACGTAGCGAAGGGCTCGGCGGGGGCTGCCGGTCAGGGGAGACAGCTCGGCCAAGCGACTCAGTATCGACACGCGAAGCTCTCCGGCCGCCACCTCCAGGGCGCTCTCCAACATCTCCAGAGCAGCGTGGAGCGCGCCGCCGACGGCATAGGTCTCGGCCGCTTGGATGGCGAGCGGCACCCCTTTGCTCGGCGTCTCGGAGCGCAGCTGGTGATAGGCGATCAGGGCCGCTGCGCCCTGATCGGGCTCTCGGGCCAAGGTCTCGGCCCACCCGGAGTGCAGGCGGGCCCGTTCGGCCATGACCAAGAAGCGCTCGGTGACCTCCAGGTCTCGGCGCCGCATGAAGCTGAACTGGAACTCGCCGTTGGAGATCCTTCGGTCGAGAATCTTGTCCTCCCGTAGGCGGTTCAGCGCCTTGGCGATTTGCTTGCCCGGCTGCCCCGTGACGACGGCCAAGAGCCGGGCCGATACGCTGCGGCCCGAAACGGCGAGGGCCGACAAAGCCTCGCGCTCCTGGGGGTCGAGCTCGGCCAGTTTCCGCTCAAAGAGCTCCTCGACGTTCCGAGGCAAGGCATCCAAGAGCGCGTCCAGCTCTTGAGGCAGGCCTTCCGAAGCCGCAAGCAGCTTCTCCAGGACGTGGCGGGACTGGACGTAGCGACGCAGGCCCTCCAGGTCCAAGCCCTGAAGGCGAATGCTTTGCACCGAAGGCCGAGGCGCCATCTCCTCCACGAAGTCCTCCACCGCGGCCGAGACCTCGTCGTCCCGGCAGGTCAGGACGAGAAGACCAGGCTGAGACTTCTCGGGATCCAGGGCAGGGTCGCCGAAGAGCTCGTCGGCCAGATAGCTGGCCAGCTCCAGGGTGTCGGGATCGGCCCGCTCCAGGTCTCGAACCACGACCAGTAAGCGAGCTTGCTTGCCGACCCCATCCAGAAGACGGCGGAATCCTTCGAAGAAGCGCAGCTTTTGGTCCAGGGAGGGTCCTTCGTCGTCGTCCTCGGTCACCGCGTGGTCCAGGACCCCCGAAATGTCACTGTAGACCGGGTCCACGACCTGCTCGGTGAGGCCTGATTGCTCAGCCCACAGAAGGGCCTGGTGAGCAATTTCGGCGAAGGGGTGAAAGCTGCGGCCGCCCGCGTCGGGGACCCGGGCCTCGAAGACTGCGACCTGTGGACGCTGGGTGACGGTTCGAAGGAGCCCGTCGACGAGGTGGCTTTTCCCGACGCCGCCCCGACCTCGGATCAGGGCGACGGTGCCTGTAGGCCCGTCGAACCACTGGGTGAGGGCCTCCAATTCTTTCGAGCGGGGCGCCTCTTCTAGCATCGAGTTATCCGCGCCCCCCATGGCATTTCCGTGCATACAATCCCCATGCCAGCGTCAGAAAGCGCACGTAGGCTCTGTCACAGCCGCGACGCCCTTGCCGGCACGTAGAACTGTTCAGATTTTAACGGTCGGATCTCGAAAAATCGAATCGTGTCTCGCCAGGCGTCCAGTCCTTCCCTCGCCCCCGGAGGAAGTCCCCGATCGACATGCGCCGCTTGCCCGGAGGCTGGACCTCGAGGAGCTCGAGGGCGCCCTCCCCGCACCCGATGAGGGCCGGACCGAGCAGCTCGCCCGGCTGGGCGGGACCCGGGAGAGGATGGGCCTGGGCCGCCCAGACCTTGAGCGACCCGGTCGGGGCAGCCAGGACGGTCCCGGGCCAGGGATCGAAAGCGCGAATCCGCCGGGCCAGGGCTTCGGCCGGCGCCGACAGGTCGAGCTGGCCGTCTTCTTTCTTCAGCATCCCGGCGTAGCTCGCGGCCCTGTCGTCCTGGGCCCGCACCTCCAGGCCCTCCTCCTTGGCCTGGGCCAAGCCTTCGACCAGGGTCCGAGCGCCCAGGGCGGCTACGGCTTCGAAGAGCTGCCCACCGGTCATGTCCCCGATGGCCAAGCGCCTCTGGAGGAGCATGGGGCCCTCGTCCATGCCTTCGCTTAGCTTCATCAAAGTGACGCCGGTCTCGGCGTCGCCTTCCAAGATGGCGTGCTGGATGGGCGAGGCTCCTCGATGCCGAGGCAGCAGGCTGGCGTGAACGTTCAAGGTCTCGAAGCGCGGCGCCGTGAACAGGTCGAGGGGCAGGATGCGGCCGTAGGCCACCACGACCCCCAGGTCTATCGATTGCTCTCGCAGGCGGGCGGCGAGGACGCCGTCCTTGAGCTTTCGCGTCTGCTCGACCGGCAGGTCAGCTTGCAGGGCCCGTTCTTTGACCGGTGGCAGGGCGCGGGCGCGACCTCGGCCCTTGGGACGGTCAGGTTGGCAAACCACGAGGGCGACGTCGTCCTCGTCCGCCTCGAGTAGGGCATCGAGGCAGGTGGCGGCGATGTCAGGCGTTCCGAAGAAGGCGAGGCGAAGACGCCGCTGAGGAAGGTTGAAGCGTTCGCTCAAGGGGCGCTCAGACGGTGGCTTCGGCGGCCCGCTTCTTGAGCTTCTTCTTCACCACGCTCTGCTTCAGTCGAGAGAGGTGGTCGAGGAAGAGCGTCCCCTCCAGATGGTCGATCTCGTGCTGCAGGCACACCCCGAGCAGGCCCTGGGCCTCGATGCGAAGGGGCTGACCGTCGCGGTCGAGGCCGCTCACGATGACCCGACCCGCCCGGGTGACCTCGTCGTAGTAGCCGGGAATGGACAGGCAGCCCTCTTCCCACGTGATCTTGCCCTCCGACTCCTCGACCACAGGGTTCACGACCGCCACGGGCTCCTTGGGTCCGAGGGGGCCCTCACCATCGTCATCCTCGCGACGATCTCCGCAGTCGACCACGATCACTCGCTTGAGCACGCCGATCTGCGGAGCGGCTAGGCCGACGCCGTGGGCTTCGTACATGGTCTCGAACATATCGTCGATGAGGGTGCGAATCTCGTCGTCGACCGCCTCCACCGGCGTCGCCTTCTCGGCAAGGCGGGGGTCCGGGAAGGTGAGGATCTGCCGGAGGGCCATGGCGGAATGGTAGCACCGTGGAACGGCGCGACAAGAGATCCCGCCCGATGCGCCGGAGGATCAGGGGGGCAGGATGTGGGCCTTGTATGCGTCCCGTAGCCGCGGGTCTCGAAGGACTGCCCGGGCCTCGTCGAGGATCTCGACCAGCTCCTCCCGACGGCTGTCTTCGGGCCCGCCCCAGGCCTCGGGGAGTAGGCTCTTGACGAAGGCGTGGGCCCGGTCGACCTCGGCCGGGCTCGCCGAGGCGGACACGTCGAGCAGGCGAAAGTAGTCCGAGGTTCGGGCCAGCTGCAGCAGCTTTTGAAGGCGCTCCGGCCCCGATAGACCGACCAGATCGTCATGGGGCACGGGCGCCGAAGGCGCCTCCTCATCCAAGGCTGCACCCGAAGCCGGAGCGCCGGGGCTTTTCTGGGCCAGGCCTTGGCCCAACCAGACCAGGGCCAGGGCGCCGGCCCGCTCCTTGGTCAGGCCGGCCAGTCGGCGGGCGTCGTCGAGACTGTGGGTGCCCAAGAGAGCGAGCAGTCTCCGCTCTCGCTCTCGCCTGGGGATCGGTCGTCGAGGGTCGACGGTCAGAGGGCCGGCGACCTCGGCCCAGACCATGTCGAAGGGAACGTGGTCCGCCACCGCATCGGCGAGACGTTCCCGAAGGGGAAGGGGCGGCAGCCACTCGTCCCGGGCGGTGTTCTGGGGCTCGAAACGCCAGGGTCCCCGATAGGCGACGAAGCGTCCCAGAGCTTCCTCGAGAGCCCTCGACAAGGCCAGGTCCAGGGCCGAGGGGCCCATCTGTAGCACCCTAGCCAGGCCTAGCAGCCGGGGTCGTAGGGGACCGTCCAGCGGGATCTGAGAGGCCGAGGCGCCGAATCGCTCTTCGAGGTCCTCGAGGGCCCGATGCCCCCGGATTCCTCGAGGCTCACCGTCCACCCAGACCAGGCGCTCGCCATTCCAGCTCAGCAGACCCGTCGCGCGGACTTCGTGCAGTCGATGCATGAGCTGAACCGCCGCCACCGAGTCCAGGAGCTCACCCGCCTCGCTCCCCTGAGGACGTCTGGTGGCCCAGCTATCGGCGGGGGCCGCATCCGCCTTCGGCGCCGGCGGCGCCTCCGATCCCCAGGCATCCACGCTCTCGGGGGGCCGCGACAAGATCGGAACGGGCCCGCGGCTTCGGCCGGCGGACGCGCCAGCCACCGCGGGCTCGGCCGTTGTCACCGAGGGGATCTGGCTGGCTTCTAGCCACGCTTTGAACCCAGGCCGCAGGCTGGGCCGACGGGGCGCGGGCGGCCGAGAGCTCGGAACGGGAAGTTCGGCCCGACCCTCCAGGGCGGCCCGGAAGGTGTCCCGCCAGGCCGTGCTCTCGGGTTCCGGTTCGTTCAATGCCGGGTCGTCGAGGGCCTCGGCTTCGGTGCCCGGCTGAGAGGGACGGACCTGGGCGCTCTCGTTTTCGAGGGTCTCTGCCTCCGGGACCGGCGTCCGATCCTCGGCTTCCACCTCGCCTTCGAGAAAGGCCGCGAAGGCTCGGGGGTCGAAGCTTCTTTCGGTCTCGGCTCCGGGGCCGACCGCTTCACGAGGTGGAGCCTGGGGCTCGGGGGCAAGGGCGGCCAGCGCCTCTTCGTCGAAGACGTCGATCCCCGAGGTCTCGAAGCTCATCGGCTGACTGCCGGCCGGCGCGTCGGAGCCAGGGCTCAAGTCTTCGAAGAGTGCGGCCTCTGAGGCCTTCGGTAGGACCGCTCCGTGGCTCGTAGAACCGGACTCGAGAGGTCCGGATGCTACGGGACCGGACTGGAGAGGTCCGGATGCTATGGGACCGGACTGGAGAGGTCCGGATGAAGCTGGACCGGACTGGAGGGCGCCGGACGCCATGGGGTCCGGGGGCAGCTGGAGCCCCGCTGTGGCTAGGGCGTCATACCCCACGGGTGCTTCGGAAGGAGCCTGGGCCTGGTCCAGGGGTCCCAGCCCAGAGGGATCGGCATCGAAGGGAACCGGGGCCGCGGGAACAGCATCGGGACCCGGAGCGGCCGGACTTGCCCCCGTGGGGTCGGCGGGCTCGGCTGGGGCCGGCTCGGGGGCATCCGCTGCCGCGCCTTCCGATTCTGTAGGCCCGGCTCGGAGGAGCTCGTGTACAGCGAAGGGCGCCGGTCTAGGCTCGGTAGAGGCCAAGCGAGGCTCTCCGTCTTGGTCGAGGTGCTCGGGCGGGGGCGTGATGGTCTCGTCTTCGTCTTCGTCCTCTCGAAGGGCGTCGACCGCCATAGCGTAGCGGGGCACTTCCGGTCGAAGCTGCGAGAGTCGCTCCCAAAGGGGCAGGCTCTCGACGGCCGGACCCCAGGCCTCGGCGCATCGCTCGAGGACCCGACAGGCCTCCTCCAGCTGGCCCGTCTCCAGGGCGAGGTCGGCGCAGGTCTGAGCCAGATCCACGCGGGTCGGCGTGAGACTCAAGGCCCTATCCAGGGCCGTCTTGGCCGCGCCCGGATCGTCATCGGCCCGAAACAGCGCAGCCGCCGTCTCCAGGGCTTCGAGGGCATCGTCCCGACGATCTTCGGCCAGGGCCAGGTCGGCATCCCGAATGAGGGCGCGGCCCGAGCTGTCCGACGAGGCTTCCGGCTTCTCTCGGAGAGGTGCCTCGAAAGAGTCGGGGACGACGATGGCGTCGTGGGTCGATCCCTCGCTGATGGGTGGGGCCTGGAGGTTCGGGTCGGTCCGTTCGGGGTGGATGCGGGCCTCGGGGATGGGCGGGCCCTCGTCCACCGCAGTATCGAGGTCGGGGATGACGCTCGACTCGGTGGTGGCTTGGACCCACGACCAGCTCTCGTCTCCCGGCGACTCGCCTCGGAGCGCCCCCAGCAAGGGCAGGCCGTCGCTCCCTGGTCGTCGGTCCTTGTCCAGGGCCTCCAGGGTGAAGGAGCCGGTGGGGACCTCGGAGGGAGGTGGCAGGCTGGGCGGGCTTTCGGTCCAAGCGGCGACCCGCCCCGCCAGATAGTCCATGTCCGTGGGCAGTTTGAAGAAGTAGTCGGCGCCGGCTTCCAAGGCGTCGCTCGGATTGGCCACCGTGTCTTGGGCCGCCCCGAAGCCGTAGACGAGCACCGGCAAATCCTTGCCGCCTTCCAAAGCCCGAATGCGAGCGACCCAGTCGGCGACGTCGGTGCGAAGCCCCGGAACCATCACCGCGCCGGCCCGGTCGTGGGCCATGGCCTGCTCCAGATGGCGAGGAGCGAAGACGCGGAGGGTCTCCAGTCCGGCTCGTTCCAGCGCCGAATCGAGTTCCTTGGCCGCCCCATCGTCGTCGACGATGAGAATTCGTCGACTCACTTCCTTGGGCATAGCACCCGTTCAGATCGGGAGCCACCGTCCCACTCTGCGCCATGGGCAGCGGCGACCGCCCCGAAGACGAGGGCGGCGAGGGCGAACGCGGCCAGGGTGAAGGCGCGCCACCTCCGCTCTGGTTCGTTGCGCTCGGCAGCCTGAGGCCGGCGGGGAAGGGGCAGCTCGCCCGTCATCGGGCTTGCAATGGGAGACTGTAGCCCGGCCTCCGGCGTGTGCACGGATGGCTCCACCACTCCGTCGGCGGACCGCTCCAGGCCGATCGGACCGATGACCTGTCGTTGGCGACCCGAACGAGGCTGCGCGGGAACCTGGGCCTCCCGATCGGCGGGAAGGACGAGGGCCCTGCCCTCCAGCGCGCCCGGCCCGCTGTCGGCTCCGGCCTCGCGCAGGGCCATGACCTTCGGGCGGCACTCGACCACGACATCCGCGATGGCCTGGGACGACAGTCGGAGCCCCCGCACTGCTCGAAAGGCGGCCAGGTCCTTGGCCATGTTCCGGGCCGAGCCAAAGCGTTTCTCCGGTTCCACCGCCACCGCCCGTTCGATGATCCGCACCAAATCGGGGTCTGTTCCCGGCGGGACGCGCCGGTCGATGGAGGCGTAGTCCCCCGCCGCCACCTTGAAGAGCAGCTTGGCCATGGCTTCGTTGGGGTAGAGCTGCTCTCCCGACACCAGCTCGAACAGGATCGCGCCCATCGCGAAGATGTCCGAGCGTGCATCGACGGGGTCGCCTCGGGCCTGCTCGGGCGATAGGCTGCGGGGGCGGCCGCGGACGATCCCGGGCTCGGTCAAGCTGTGGCCAGATAGCTTCGCCAAGCCAAAGTCCAGGAGCTTGGGCACGCCGTCGGCGCCAAGCAGAATGTTTTCGGCCGCCACGTCTCGGTGGATGATCCCGAGAGGCGTCCCATCCGGTTTGGCCCGCTCATGGGCGTGGGCCAGGCCCACCGCAATCTGACTGACGATCCCGCAGGCCACGTCGACCGGGAGAAGACGGCCTTCTCGGTACAGCACGTCGAGCACCTCAGCCAGGGAAGGGCCGTCGACTAGCTCCATGACCAGGAAGAGCTCACCACCGAAGGAGCCGGCGTCGATGACCTCGACCACGTTCTGGTGCTCGAGCGTGGCGGCCACCGCGACCTCCCGCAAGAACAGCAGGCGAAGGTTCTCGTCCGAGCTGTCGGCGTCGAGGACCCGCTTGATGGCGACCTCCCGGTCGGTCTCCGTCTCACGCGCTCGGTAGATCTCGCCCATGCCGCCGGCGGCGATTCGGGCGCCGAGCGAATAGCTGCGGGGCTGATGTCTGGGTCGGAGGGCCACCGGCGCCGAAAGGCTAGCAGGCACCGCTCCCAATTTGGAGCCGACGCTTGCTCGATGGGCTAGGGTGCTCTACCCGGAACACTCGGCTCGATGCGCGCGCTCGACGGTCACACCCAAGGCTTGAAGGCCCGCCAGATTCAGCGTCTCGAGGCTACATTCCGCCGGAGGGTCAAAGGAGAGCAGCTCCTGACCCCCGAGCTGGCTCGGCATCTCACCGAGCTCAGCCAAGAGCTGAACCTTCAGCTCGGGGTCCTGGTGACCCGGAGCGGTGCCGTGGAGCGAGTCATCGTCGGAGAGCCCTCTCGACTCTATCTCCCCGACATCGGCCGGGCGCGAGGCGGCGAAGGACGTCTTCGGGGTCTTCGGCTCATTCGTACCGAGCTGGGGGCCGAGGGGCTGAGTCGAGAGGACTTCGCCGACCTGTCCAAACTTCGGCTCGACGCCGTGGTCGTGGTCGAGGTCGACGGCGCCGGCCTCAGCGGCGCCATTCACTGGGCCCATCTGCTGCCGGGCGAAGACCGTCGCATTACACCCAGCAGCGAGCGCTTTGCATCCGTTCACCAGTTGCCTTCGGACCTCATGCTCCGGATCAAGGTGGCCGAGTCCGAGATTGGGCGTAAGGTCTCTCAGACCACCCAGGCAGAGGTTCGGGAGGACGCGGTGCTGGTCGGGGTCTGGTCCTCGGGGCCGGGCGTTCGCGCCTTGGCCGAAG
This sequence comes from Myxococcota bacterium, assembly GCA_039024635.1. Classification (GTDB taxonomy): domain Bacteria; phylum Myxococcota; class Kuafuiibacteriia; order Kuafuiibacteriales; family Kuafuiibacteriaceae; genus Kuafuiihalomonas. Next base: position 258,277 of record JBCCQA010000002.1, read on the forward strand.
CCTCGATGATCGAGCTCAAGGAGCTCGCCCGCACGGCGGGGGTTCGCGTCGCGGACGAGATCATCCAGGTCCGTAAGGAGGTCGACCCACGGACCGTCCTCGGTCGAGGCAAGATCGAAGACATCACGCTGAGGGCTTTGGAGCTCGGGGCCGAACTCTTGATCTTCGACCGAGACCTGTCGCCCTCTCAGCTTCGGGCCATCACGAACGAGACCGACCTGAAAGTACTAGACCGTACCCAGCTCATCTTGGACATCTTCGCGCGTCACGCGAAGAGCCGCGACGGCAAGCTCCAGGTTGAGCTTGCCCAGCTGCAATACACCCTGCCGAGACTGGTCGAGAAGTCCACCGCCATGAGCCGACTCACGGGCGGGATCGGCGGTCAGGGGCCAGGTGAGACCAAGCTGGAGATCCATCGCCGAAGGGCTCGAGACCGGATCACTCGACTGGAACGGGAGATCGAGCGGCTCTCCCGCCAACGAGCTCTACGCCGGAAGCGACGCCACGATGCTCGGGTGCCGGTGGTCGCGATCGTCGGCTACACCAACGCCGGTAAGTCCACCCTCCTCAACGCCGTTACCAACGCAAGCGTGGTGGCCGAGAACAAGCTCTTCGCCACCCTGGATCCAACCACCCGCCGGCTTCGCTTTCCCGAGGAGCGAGAGATCGTTCTCACCGATACGGTAGGTTTCATTCGCGACCTGCCCAAGCCCTTGGTGAACGCTTTCAAGGCGACCCTCGAGGAGCTGGAGGATGCCGACCTGATTCTGCACGTGCTGGACGCCTCCGACCCTAGGGTCGATGACAAGCGGCGCAGCACCGAGTCCATCCTCGACGAGCTCGGGGTAGGCGATCGGGATCGCCTCGTGGTGCTCAACAAGGCGGACGCTACTCCAAGACTGATGCAGGCTGCATTGCGTCGAGTCACAGGAGGAGTGGCCGTGAGCGCGCTTCAGAAAGATGGCTTGCGTGAGTTGATGGAGCTCATCGAGGGCCGCATCTTTGAGCAGCGACCTCTGCCTCGACCCGCCGTCGGGGCGTTCTACGAAGAGGCCGTTGGCTATCTTCGTGATTTGGCCTCGTGAGTCGACGCCGTCCGGCCCCGCTGCGGCCGGACCTGGTCGTGTCCGCTCACGCCTCAGACCCCGAGCTAGCCGCAGTGTGGGATCCGGGGAGCGGCCGTCGTTTCCAACTCCCGCAGGAGGCCCTGGACGCTGCCCGGCATTTCGATGGCCGTCGCAGTCTTCAGGCGGTGGCCGAGACCATCGAGCAGGAGGGGGGGCCGTGGATCTCGGAGTCGGTCCTGGCCCAGCTGGCAGCCGACCTCGATGCGCTGGACCTCCTCGGCACCGGTGTCGCCCGACGGGCGCCGGCGGCGCCGCAGCCGCAGTGGGAGGTCGAGCCCGCGCCAGCTCGGCTTCCGATCGAGGTTCATCCCGAAGCCCGATTCGCCTGCGAAGGGGTCGGCAGCTGCTGCCGCAGCGGCTACCTGATCCCGCTCGACTCGGCGGGCGTGAAGAAGATCCAGCGGGCCGCCAAGAACGAAGGCATCGAGGGTGAGCTCGTCGTGCTCACGCCCTCCCGTCCCGGTGCTAGCTGGACCTGGGCCCTGGACAACGATCCCAGCTGTCCCTTCCTCGCGCCCGAGAACCGCTGTCGCCTGCACGGTCGTTCGGCCCATCCCCCCGCCTGTCGGACCTTCCCTTTGGCCTTTGTCCGGCTCGGGGTCAGGGTCCTGGCCACCATCACCCATCGCTGTGGCTGCGGGGCCCTCGGACGGGGACCCAAGCTCTCCCAGCGCAAAGCATCGCTGGCCGCCAAGATGCGCCAAGGTCCGGTCCCTCGGGTGCCGGCCCGGCTTCGGCTGGACGACGAGCGGGATGGCGGACTGGCCGTGCCCGAGGGCTGGGTCGACGTGGCGGTCCGGGGAGGCTCCGCCGTCGAGATGGTGGACCGCGCCTTCGCGTCCCTCGGCGTCGAAGCGGCGCGTCATCCCCTTCCCCTCGACCTAGACGGGATTCGGCGTCGACTTCGTGAAGGCTTGGGCGAGGACGAGGACGTGGTGCTGCAGTCGGCGGTCGGCGGCGGTCACCATCCCCTGGCCGAAACCCACCGTCAGGACCTCCGGGCGGCCGAGATGGTTGGTTCTCAAGACGAGGTGGAGGGCGAGCTTCGTCGTTTCGTTCGTGACCACCTCTTCGGGCTGCGACCCCTTCACCACGGCACTCTGGCCCGAGGGCTCTTTGCCCTCAGCGTGGCCCTGGCAGATCTCCAGAAGCGACGCGCCCAAGGTCACCTCGAGACTCGCGTGGCCCTCATGATGTGGGAGGACGCCTTCGCCGCCCCGGGATGGCGGGGCCTGATGGGTCCCGAAGGCCCCTTCGGCGTCGAACTGGCCGACGCCGGCCGGGCCCGTCGCTGGGCGCGCCAGCTCCTCGAGTCCTCATGAGCGCTCGTCCCTTGGGCCTCGGCCTTCTTGGAGCAGACCTCCTCTTCATCGGGTGGGTGACGAGCTTGGCCTTCCCCTTTCGCCCGGAGGGACCCAGCCTCGGCCTTCGTATTCAGCCCGAGACCCCTTCGCCGGTTCGTCGAGTGCCCGCCCACGAGCCGGGCCCGGCCCGGGTGCTCGAGGTTCGAGACCGGCGGGTACTGGCCGATACCGACTCCGGCCGTCGCGCCTTTGGTACCGGCGAACTCCTCCCCGACGGCCGGTTGGTGGTTGGCTTCGAGGGCGAGACGGCTCGCCTCTTCGACGGGGCCCAGATCGTCGTCGGTTCGACCGATGACCAGGGATGGACCGCGGTGGAGGATTTCGAGCTTCCGCCGCCCCTGAGCCCCGAGCTGCCCCCTCTTTCGGAGGCCCTGCAGGCGGCGGCTCTCGATACCTTCGACTCCATTATCGTGGATCCGGGTTCGGCCCAGCTCGCTGTCGACGCCTTGCTCGACGCGGGCGAAGTCATCGCCCCCGTCCTCGGTCGACGGCTGGGCGGCCGGACGCTCTGCGTCGCACAGTTCGTGCTCCCCGACGGGAGAGTCGTCGCGCCGCCGGACGACGGCGTCCTGGTGCTCGTCCTCTTGGAGGCTCTGACCGGGCGTCGCTATGGTGACGTGTCGAGCTTGGAGGACCCCATCGAGCGAGCCGAGATCGAGGCGACTTGGGCTGGCATGCTGGGGGTGCAGCTAGGCCCTCAGTCTTCTCGATGAACCTCGTGCTTGAGCTCTCGGCGCATGAGGCTCTGAACCGCCAAAGGAGCAGGTCGGTCGGCGTAGAGCACCTCGTAGACCTGCTCGGTGATCGGAAGCTCGACCTCCTCCCGGCGCGCTAAGCCCATGGCCGAGGCCGTAGTCTCGACGCCTTCGGCCACCTGACCCATCTCTTCCAGGATCCCTGCCAGCTTCTTCCCCTGACCCAGGCCGATGCCGACCCTTCGGTTGCGGGAGAGGTCACCGGTGCAGGTCAGGACGAGATCTCCCATTCCGGCCAGCCCGGCCAGGGTCATGGGGTCGGCGCCCATTTTCACAGCCAGACGGGTCATCTCCGCCAAGCCTCGGGTGATGATGGCGGCCCGGGTGTTGAGGCCTAGGCCTAGGCCGTCGGCCGCTCCGCAAGCGATGGCGATGACGTTCTTGAGGGCGCCGCCCAGCTCCACGCCGACGACGTCCTGGGTGTAGTAGGCCCTCAGCCAGTCCGATGAAATCAGCTGCTGTGCCGTCTTCACCATCGGCTGGTCGGCGGAGCCGATGACGATGGCGGTCGGCTGATGACCTGCCACCTCTTTGGCGAAGGAGGGCCCGCCGATGAAGCCGGTCGGGTGCCCAGGAAGCACGTCCTCGAAGACCTGGCTCATCATCGACAGGCTTTGGGTCTCGACCCCCTTCGAGGCGCACAAGATCGGCACACCCGGGTCGAGGTGGGCCGATGCGCGGGTCCAGGTGACCCGGGTTTGCTGCGAAGGAATGACGGAGAGCACGTATTCCTTCCGCTCCAGCGCCTCCTCCAGCTCGGAGGTGATGGACAGTCCGCTCGGGAAGCCGTGGCCGGGGAGGTACTGCTTGTTCTCTCGGTCCTCTCTCATGGCCGCGGCTTGGGCCTCTCGACGACACCAAAGGCTGACCCGATGGCCCGTGTCGGCCATGTGCTTGGCCAGGGCTGTGCCCCAGCTTCCGGCGCCGAGCACCGCCACGTCGACGTTCATCGATGGACGAGAGCATGGGCCTCGAACATGAGCAACTCAGGCTTTGGGCCAGGCGCTGGTCACCGAAGGAGAGCTGTTGCTGCTCCGCCAAGCCTTGGCTTCGAAGGGCCGGAGCGCCGATAGGAGAGCCTGGATGGCGAAGGGATTGCCCAGCATCTTAGACCAGTGGGGCTCTAGCTCGAGGAGCATGGTCTCGGCGCTGTCGAAGCGGTCCTTGGGACGCCGGGCCAGGGCCGTCATGAGCACGTGTTCCAGACCTGGGTCGATGCTGGGTACCAATTGACTGGGACGCGGGCAGCGGGCGTCGGCCAGCTTGCTCAGCGCCTCCTCCTCGCTGTCGGCCGCGAACGGTGCCTGACCCGTCAGCAGCTCATAGGCGATGACGCCAGCTGCGAACACGTCCGCTCTGCGGTCGATGAGCTCGCCCTGCAGCATCTCGGGCGCCATGTAACCCAGCTTGCCGAGGGGTACATCGGTGGACTCGCCGTAGGCCTGCACCTGGGCCACGCCCAGATCGCCGATCAGCACTCGGCCATCGAAGCCGAGGAATACGTTGTCGGGGGTGACGTCCCTGTGGACGAGGCCCAGGGGCTCTCCTCCGGCGCCATGGGCTTCGTGCATGGCGTGGAGACCGTCCAGGACTTCGCTCACCGCAAACAGCGCGAGGTCGATCGGGAACGGGAAGCCTTTGCGCCCTGCGTCGCGCATGGCGGCGCCCAGGCTCGAACCATCCACGAGCTCCAGGGCCAAGAACATCCGGCCGCCCACTTCACCGGCTTCCAGGCCTTTGACCAGGGTGCTGTGTTCGAGCATGAGCGACAGGTCGGCCTCGGTTGTGAACATCCGGCAGACCTTTTCGTCGCTTCGCCACTCGTCCTTGAGAACCTTGAGTGCGCAGTCCCTTCGATGATCTTCGCGTCGGGCCCGGAAGACGTGGCACATCCCCCCCTCGCCAAGCCTCTCCAGGATTCGGTAGGACCCGAACTTGACCTCGGCGCCGGTCACGAGCCCGAGGCTACCGCGGACCGGGTCCGACGAACATTGCCCCCGCGTGTCGGAGGGGCTACCGGAGGCCGATGCGATTCAAGCCGATGCGCTGGGCCCCTTTACTCGGGCTGGGCCTGGTCCTCGCCTGCCAGGAGAAGCCTGCTGAGCTTCGCATCAAGGGCCCCAAGACCAGCCTCGAGTCGACCCACGGGGATGGAGGCCTACCGACCTTCACCAAGAAGGGCCAGGAGCTGAAGCTCCGCGTCTCGGCCTTTGACGATCAGGCACGCTTCATGGGGGCGGCCGAAGACGTTAAGTGGGACGTCGAAGACCGAAGCGTGGCCACCATCTCCCGCTCGGGTCTCATCACGATTCTTTCCAGTGGAAAGACCGAAGTCGTCGCTCGTTCGGGCGAGCTGGAGGCCAAGGCACCGCTGGAGGCGAGCATCGTCGGCGAAGTGAAGCTGGCGGGCCCCAAAGACGCACCTCAGACCAAGGAGGGTCGAACGAAGCTTCCCATGGGAGAGACCATCGACTTGGCGGTCGAGGTCCTGAACGATCGCGGCGCGCTCATCAAGGGCCATCCAATCGTGTGGGAATCGACCACCTACGCGGCTTCGGTCGACCCGGCGAAAGGGAAGGGTATCGTTGAGGGCCGCGCCATCGGCTTCGCCCAGATCATCGCACGGGCTCGGGGTACCCAGATCAGCGGGGCTTACGACGTCGAGGTCACGGACTGGCCTCCCGGGAAGGGGCCCCGCTGAGCCACGAGCTCGAAGCCCGGATACGCGCAGAGACCGAGACGGTCTCTCCATGGCTCGTCCCCGAACTCCGGCTCCATCTGATCACGCCCGCATGTCGCCTTTGGACCGCGACTGAAGCCGAGCTCGCCCGCATCGCTTGGCCGGAGCCCTATTGGGCCTTTGCTTGGGCAGGGGGCGAGGCTCTGGCCCGACACGTGTTGGATCATCCCGAGGACTTCGTAGGGCGCCGCTGGCTGGACGTCGGGGCCGGCTCCGGCCTGGTGGCCTTGGCCGCGGCCCGCGGCGGGGCCCGAGCCGGCGCCATCGATCTGGATCCGGTGGCCGGGGTCGCGGCCCGAATGAACGCCGCCCTGAACCGGCTCGCGATCGACTCTCAGACCGGCGACGCCTTTCAAGCGCTGCCCGCAGTGGACGGTGTCTTCCTGGCCGACGTCACCTATGAGGCCGAACTGCTCCGCCGGGTCGAGATGTGGTGCGCGCAGTGTCGAGAAGCCGGCATCGAGGTGTACGTCGCCGATCCGGGCCGGGGCTTCGTGCAGCGAAGCAGCCTTGCCCCTCGCCTCGAGCCTCGTTCGGTGCACTGGGCCTCGGCCGACGTGGGGGAGGCCCATCGGGTCGAGACCATGGTGTGGCGCCTGCAGTAGAGTATCAGTCGCCTGGGCGCCGCTCGATCCGGGCGCCCAGCGCGGCCAGGCGCTCGTCGATACGGGCGTAGCCTCGGTCCACCTGCTGGATGTTCTGGATGGTGCTTTGGCCTTCGGCGCACAGAGCCGCGATGACCAAGGCCATGCCGGCCCGAATGTCCGGCGAAGACATCTTCGAGCCGAAGAGTCGGGCCTTGCCGGTCACCACCACGCGATGGGGGTCGCAGAGGATCAGTCGAGCGCCCATCAAGGCCAGGCGGTCGGTGAAGAAGAGCCGACTCTCGAAGAGCTTCTCGAAGATCAGCACCGTGCCTTCGGCTTGGGTCGCGGTGACCACGGCCAAGGAGGTGAGGTCGGCCGGGAATCCTGGCCAAGGGGCGTCTTCGATCTTGGGGATCGCGCCCCCCAGGTCGGGCTGGACCTTCAGGTGCTGGCCGCCGGGTACGAAGAGGTCTTCACCTTCGGCTCGAAACTCGACCCCCAGCCGACCGAAGGCGATTTGGGTCGCTCGGTGTTCTTCCGGTCGCGCGCCCTCGATCCAGAGCTCACTCCCCGTCACGGCCGCGAGCGCTATGAGTGAGCCGACTTCGATGTAGTCGGGACCGAGCCGGTGAAGGGCTCCGTGCAAGCTAGACTGTCCATGGATGACCAGTCGATTGGTTCCGACTCCTTCGATGGGGCAACCCATAGCCTGGAGCAGAAAGCAGAGGTCTTGCACGTGGGGCTCGCTGGCCGCGTTGGAAAGAACGGTTGTGCCCTCGGCGAGACTCGCCGCCATGAGGGCGTTCTCGGTCGCGGTCACCGAGGCCTCGTCCAAAAAAACGTCGGCACCCTGCAGGCGCTCCTCGCTGCGGAAGACGAAGCGCTCGGGTGAGGACTCGACCTCTGCGCCCAAGCCCTCCAGGGCCAGTACGTGTGTGTCGAGTCGACGTCGTCCGATGGCATCGCCGCCCGGCGGTGGAAGCTCGGCTCGTCCCCTCCGAGCCAGGAGCGGACCGGCGAGCAGGATCGATGCGCGAATCTTCTTAGCCCGAGCGGCCGAAATGACGTCGGCCTTCAGGTCGCGGGCGTTGAGCTCCAAGACTTCGCCTTCCCAGCTGACCCGAACCCCGAGCTCTTCCAGGAGCTCCAGCAGCACGATAACGTCTCGAATCCGGGGCACGTTCTCCAGCTGGACGGTTTCGGTGCTGAGCACCGAAGCGCAAATCAGCGGGAGGGCCGCGTTCTTGTTGCCGCTAGGTCGAATGCGGCCGTCCAGGCGGTGCCCGCCTTCGATTCGAAAGACTTCGCTCATGCGCCTCACCGATGAGGAACCGGGGGCGGCTCCTCCGTTTTTCCCTTGAGTCAGTCCCGGAGCAGGATGTCACCCCTGAGCGTCAATGCCTGCACGTCCGCCCCGCCCCGTCCGATGGTGGCGTCATAGGGTCGTCCCGAGGGCAAGAGCGGAAGCTCGGGGTGGTCGAGGACGATGCTCCCGGCCCGACTCTCGGCCCGCACGCGGGCGGAGAGGCCTCGGGGGAGGACCAGCTCCAGATTCCCGGCATTCACCTGTACCCGAACGTCTCGCCCGCTCGACAGGAGCGCCCGAACGAAGGCCCCGCCCGATCCCGCGCTGATGGTGGCGTCCCCCTGAGCGGGGTCCGCGTTCACCGGGCCGGCGGCTCGCAGCACCAAGTCGCTCTCCATGTCCAAGGCGCGAATGCCGCCCCCGATGACCCGCGCATCCACGTCGACGTCTCTTGGGAGTCCCACTTCGAGTACGCCTGACAAGCGAGCTTGCTCGAAGTCGAAGCCGATTCCGCCCGGAGCCTCGAGGCGGAGCAAGAGGCTCGAGCCCTCGCGCTCCGCCTCCAGACCAAAGGCCTGTCGAGCCAGCTGAAGGCTCTCGGTGCTGGAAGTCGTCAGCTCGATGGTCGCCAACAGCGTGACCTCGTTCCCGCGGCTGCCTTGGATGTCCAGGCCCACGTCGGTTTCGAAGAAAACCGTCGACACGCCGTCCAGGTCGATGGCCTGGTCGATGAAGACCTCTTCCGAGAAGCTCTCGCCGTCGCAGGCGCAGAGGAGCAAGATGAGGGGCCAACTGCGGGGCCAGAAGCGGCGGGTTTGCACGAGGACTCCCGCGAATGTAGACGCTTTGGGGCGGCCCGGCCAGCACCTCGACGATGCCCAGAAAGAAGAAGCTCGAACTGCCCCGACACGTCGTCGTCGAGGGACCCATCGGGGTGGGCAAGACCACCTTCGCTCAGGCGCTGGCCGAGCGGATCGGCGGGCGACTGGTGCTGGAAGAGGTCGACGAGAATCCTTTCCTCCCTCGCTTCTATCAAGACCCCAAGGCCTTCGGCTTTCAGACCCAGCTCTTCTTCCTCTTGTCCCGCTTTCGACAGCAGGAAAGCCTGCTCCAGGAAGATCTGTTCCAGCGAAACACCGTGGCCGACTATCTGTTCCAGAAAGACCGCATCTTCGCCCACCTCAACCTGGGGGCGGACGAACTGGCCCTGTACGAAAAGGTCTATGGCCTGCTGGACGACCGAATCCCCCCTCCGGACCTCGTGGTCTACCTTCAGGCCCGGACAGAGGTGCTGATGGAGCGAATAAAGCTTCGGGGTCGGGTGTGGGAACGACCCATCACCGAAGACTACCTCGATACCCTGTCCAGGGCCTACGCGGACTTCTTCTGGCGCTATGACCGCAGTCCTATCTTGACCGTGAACACCTCGGACATCGACTTCGTCGAGCGAGAAGAAGACTTGGAGGACTTGATCGATGCGGTGCGGAGGATGAAGAAGGGCGTGCAGGTGTATCACCCGATCAGCCGGAGCTGACGCCGAGCTCAGAGCCGTCACCTCGAGTGCGAGGGCCGGACTCGGGGCGATAGCGGAGTTGGCAACGGTCTCGGGGGAGGCCGAAAGCGGGCGCCGACTTGCGGCGACCCGACCAGGAGGTTCTCGATGAGTGAAGTGTCCAAGCCCAGCTCGCCCGTTCGGGCGTCCACGCTGCGGCGAATGAAGAAAAAGAAAACCCCTATCAGCATGGTCACGGCCTATGACGCGACCTTCGCTCGGCTCTTCGATCAGGCCGGCATCGACGTGCTCTTGGTCGGCGACTCACTGGGCATGGTGGTGCAGGGTCGAGACGGGACCCTCGAGGTCACGCTGGAAGACGTCATTTACCACACCCGAGCCGTCGTCCGAGGCACTACTCGAGCGCACGTCGTCGCCGACATGCCCTTCATGAGCTACCAAATCGATCCGGGGGAGGCCCTTCGCAATGCGGGTCGCTTGATGAAGGAAGGACATGCTCATTCGGTCAAGCTCGAGGGGGGCGCCGAGTACGGCCCCACCGTGGCCAAGATCGTTGGGGCCGGCATCCCGGTCATGGGCCACGTCGGGCTCCTTCCCCAGTCCGTTCACGCGATGGGGGGCTACCGGGTCCAGGGCCGGACGGCCTCCGAAGCGCGGCGCATCCTCGAAGACGCGCGCGCCCTGGCCGAGGCCGGGGCTTACGCGGTGGTGCTGGAAGGGGTGCCGGCCGAACTAGCCAGCCGCGTCACCCAGGACCTCGAGATCCCGAGCATCGGCATAGGCGCCGGCCCGGGCTGCGACGGTCAGGTCTTGGTGGGCTATGATCTTTTGGGCCTCAACACCGGGCATCGCCCCAAGTTCGTTCGGGCCTTTGCCGAGCTCGGAATGGCGACCATCGATGCGGCTCGGTCCTATGTCCAATCGGTCAAGGAGGGCAGCTTCCCCAGCGAGGAACACGCCTACAGCGCCAAGGAGCGGCTCTTTGGTCCTCGGGCCCTCGAGGACGAAGGGGACGAAGAAGCGCCTCCCTACGGCGCAGCCTCCTGAGTCATGGAGATCGTTCACGAGGTCCCCGACCTCAAGGCCCGCCTGCGAAAGATGAGGCGGGTCGCCCTCGTCCCCACGATGGGCGCGCTTCATCGCGGCCACCTGTCTCTGGTCGACATCGCCCGCAACCACGCCGAGGACGTGGTCGCGACCGTCTTCGTCAATCCGAAGCAGTTCGGTCCCGAGGAGGACCTGGAAGCCTACCCCAGGACCCTGGACGAGGACGCCGAGGCCTTGATGGAAGCGGGGTGCAGCCTGCTCTTTGCGCCCTCCTCGGTCGCCATGTATCCCCCGGACTTCGATGTGCAAGTTCGCTTGCCCAATATCTCGAGCGGACTATGTGGAAACCACCGGCCCGGCCATTTCGACGGCGTGGCGACGGTGGTCCTCAAGCTTCTGACCATGATTCGTCCGGAGGTCGCGGTCTTCGGGGAGAAGGACTTTCAGCAGCTGTGCTTGATCCGGCGGCTCGTTTCCAACCTGGAGATCGAGACCCGCATTCTGGGTGGGCCCTTGATCCGAGACGAGGACGGCTTGGCCCTTTCCTCGCGTAACGCCTACCTGGGGACCGAAGGTCGGGCGCGGGCCCTGAGCTTATCCCAGGGGCTGCGGGCAGCCGACCAGCTCTACGCGGCGGGGGAGCGCTCGGCCAAGGTCCTGGTCGGTGCGGCAGCCGAGCCCATGGAGCGAGCGCAGGTCGAGCCCGAATACCTCGAGCTTCGGCGCTATCGGGACCTCGAGCCCCTCGAACGGGCGGACGAACCCTGTGTTCTTCTCGTGGCCGCGCGCATCGGCTCGACGCGGCTGATCGACAACCATATCCTCCGCCGTCCGTGAAAGCCGACGGCACAAGGTTGGTCGCCAAGAACAGGAAGGCGCTCTTCGACTATGAGGTGGTCGACTCCGTCGAGGCGGGGCTCGTGCTGACCGGCACCGAAGTGAAGAGCCTTCGGGATGGGAAACTTCAATTCAAGGACAGCTTCGCGGCGGTTCACGATGGCGAAATGTGGCTCCACCGGGCCCACATCGCCGAGTACACGAACGGGAACGTGTTCAATCACGAGCCCACTCGCAGCCGGAAGCTCCTTCTCCATCGACATCAGGTCGATCGCTGGGCCGCCCGGACCCAGGAAAAGGGGCTCACCGTGGTCCCTTTGGAGGTCTACTTCAAGGCGGGGCGGGCCAAGGTGAAGCTTGGGCTCTGTCGCGGAAAGGCCAAGCACGACAAGCGGGCCACCATCCGAGACCGGGACGAGAAGCGTGCGGCCGCCCGGGCCCTCGAGGACTGAGCCCGTGGACCGCCGATGATCCATCCAGGCGCGGAGGCCACTCGGTCATGATGGGCAGCCTCCTCTTTTTGCTGCCAGCCTGTCTCGGTTCGGACGACGGCCCGATGACGGCCTACGCCAAGAGCCGCCGGGCCTTGAACGAAGGTCGGCCCGAGGCGGGCCTCGTCTGCGCCGAACAGGGCCTCGATCGCGCGCCTGAGGATCCGACGGGACTGTTGCGCCTGGGTCAGGCAGAGGCCCTTTTTGCGCTGGGGCGTCTTGAAGACGCGGCCGTCGCGACCGAGCGGGCCCTGGCTTCCGGCCTGCCAGAGGAACTGGGCGCGGCCCTCCTGTCCCGGATCCATGGGGTTGCCGGACGGATCGCTGCATCCCGGAGTGCCGCCATTCAGTCCGGAACCCTGGATGGCCTTCTGTGGGCGACGGCGCTGGGCGATGCACCGTCGGCGCGGGCGGTCCGGCCCCTAGCGGACGGCTTCGACGAGGAGGCGGTCCGGGTCCAGCTCGCCTTGGCCTGGTTTAGTCGCAGTCAGGGACGGCCGTCCCGGGCCCGCCGCATGGCGGAGCGGGCCGGTCACCGGGCCCGGCGTTTGGGCCTGGAGGCCGTGGCGCGGAGCGCTCGAGCCCTGGAACTCGGAGCCGAGAGCCCATGGCGCCTAGTCTTCGAGACCGGGACCCTCAGCGAAGCCGTGGGCAACCCGCTCTTCGAGAACGGCCGCCTGGATGGCTCGGTGTTTCTCGGCGGCCAGGCTCGGGTGCAGGGCCAAGGTCAGCTGGGCGGTGTCCGCGGCCGGGCCGGACTCCTGGTCGAGGGTCGAGGGGAGGTGGCCCAGGCCGACGGGCCCAGCCTGGGGGGCTGGTCGCTCTTGGGCGAAGCCGGGCTGGACTTTCCCATCGCCGGTGATCCTTCGGGAGCCATCCTACACGTCGATCTTCGGTTTCAGACCCGGTGGCTTTCCAACGTGGACCGTCCGCTCGGCACCCTCCTCGAACTCGGGCCGACCTTGCGCATCCCTCTCTTCCGCAACTGGCGGGTGGCCGTCGGCGGGCGGGGCGTTCGCGTGGACGTCGGAGACCGCTTCACGGCGCCGGACGATGCGGCCGTACCCGAAAACCGCGACGTGATCGGTCAAAGAGCCTTTGTGGCGGTGGAGCACGAAGGCGATCGTGCCCAGGGAGAGATCGCCGCCTTCTTCGCCAACGACCAGGCGGACGGAGCGGCCTTCGACGCGCGAGGCGGCGGTCTGGCCACCCGTGTCCAGGTCCAGGCGAGCGGGGCCTGGACCTTGAGCCTCGGGGGACACGTCGCGCTTCGCGATTTTGGGCCGGCCAGCCCGGCCGCGGTAGCGGGTCGAGGCGAGACGGTGCTCGAAGTCCGCACCGCCGCCTTCGCAGCGGCCGAAGCGCGGCTCGGAAAGGGCTTTGGTCTGCGCTTCGAGCAGTGGCTGGTGCGCATCGAGCCCACCGGGGCCGACGACGTCACTCGGGTCCATACTCGGTTGGGATTGGAGAAGAGCTGGTGAAGACATTGTTGTGGGTCTTGTTGTGGGCCGCCGTTCCGGAGACGGCAGTCGTGGTTGGAACCGATGCCGATCCTGATCCCCTACGGTTCGAAGTGCCCGAGGCCGGGAGCCTGGAGCTGGCGGTGGAGGCCCTCGGCCTGGTTCGCGGCTCGGGAGGCGCGCGCCTCACCCTCGGGGTCGATGGGTTGGAACTCACCGGGGGACGGGTTTGGATCCTGAGCGGGGAGAGGGCCCGCTTCGGCTGGGCCGACCGGCCCCTGGAGATCGAAGCCGGCTCCAGCGTCGTACTCCAGGCCAGTCCGCCGGTGATTGCGGTGGCTCAAGGCTCGGTGCGGCTAGGCGAGGTTTGGATAGGGCCCGGCCAGCTGTGGTCGGGCCGACTTCAACCCGGTGGTCAGGGCCTCTTTGCCTCCGCTCGGCGGGAGTGGCGCCGAAACCAAGGCGTGCCTTGGCAGCTCGACGCGCAGCCGGTCCCCGTGACCCCGGCCCGAAGTCCCAGAGCCGACGTGATGTGGGGCGAAAGAGAGCTCTTCGGTCATCCGTCCCAAACCGAGGCCCTGCTCGAACGAGCCTTGCTGCCCGTTCCCCGGGTGGCGCCATGAGCCGCCTCGGGTTCTTCGCGTGCGTGCTGTTGGCGGCCGGTCCGGCTGACGGGGCCGGATTCAAGGGCCAGACCCTGACCGTTCCCGGAAACGTGGGCTGGTTGACCCACGGGGACCTGGACGGCGACGGGGCCGAAGACCTGGTGCTGAGCTACGTGCGCGGTGGGGGCCCGGGGGCTCAGCGCAACCTGGCCATCTTCTTTCGCAAGGATGGGGGATGGGGCCTTCGGCCCGACCTCACTTATCGTGCGCCCGACGTCGCCGCGGTCTTCGACCTTGGGGACGCCCTGCCGAGTCCGGGTCTTGAGCTGCTGTACTGGACCCCGACCGGGGTCTACGCCCAGGACTTCGTGAACCGAAAGCCGACCGCCCCCAAGGCCCTCGTCAAGGTCGAGACCTTGGTCGGGCCGGCCGAGCGAGACGAGCTCGTCCAATGGGACTTCATGCGGGTCGAGCCTGGCCAAGAGAAGGCTTGGCTGCTTCTTCTTCCCGATCCTCGCCGAGTCCACGTCTTTCGGAAGCGCGACCAAGCCTGGACCGAGGTCGCCACCCCGATTGTCGACAGTCCCCATCTCTACGACGCCGAAAGCGAGGTCTTTCGCCCCAGTGACGACGGCGGGGGCTACGGCAACTACGCGATGCGGGTGCTGACCTTGGTGCCTCAGCTCCGTCTGGTCGACCAGACCGGCGACGGACGTCCGGACTTGGTCGCGCACTTCGAGGATCAAGTCGAGGTCCACGTCGGTCTGCCGGACGGAGGCTTCGAAGAAAAGGCCCGCCACCGACGCTTCTTCGCCCTTCGAAGCGAGGAAGAGCATCGGACCGGCGAGGCCTTCGTCCAGTCCTATGTCCGCGACTTCGACGGCGACGGAATCGCCGACTTCTGCGTGCGCAAGAACGCGGGCGGACTGGTCCAGGCCACTTCGAGCATCCTCTTCTTTCGAGGGCTCCGGGGCGGTGGCTTCACCGAGACCCCGGTTCAGGTGGTCGAGAGCAAGGGGGTGGCCTCGGTGGTGGACTTTCGGGACGTGGACGGAGACGGCCGCCTCGAACTGCTGACTCCCCGAGTTCGGTTGTCCATCCTGGCCTTCATCCGCGCCTTCACCAGCCGGAGCCTTTCGGTGGAGGTCGACATCCTGCCGGGCCTCGGTCGGAGCCAGACCGCATTCTTCGCGGACTCGCCGCGGCAGACCCTGGAGTTCACCCTGGGGCTCTCCTTCGAGGGCGGATTTGGCGTCGAGGGCACCCCGCCCCTGTTTGGCCACGACTTCGATCAGGATGGTCACTTGGACGTGCTGATGTCCGACGGCGCCGAGCGGATGGTGCTCCATCGTGGCCTGGCCGGAGAGGCCGAGCCTTTCCAGAAAGACGGCTTCATTCAGCTCAGTGGGGCGACTTCGCCCACCACCCTCGTCCTTGCCCCCCGGGTCGGAGCCAAACCCGAGGTCGTGGTGTTCTATGTAGGACGAAAGGCGCAAGCCGACGAGCTGTTGTGGTTTCGCAACGACCTGACGGAGGACTGAAAGGGCCTCAGCTCCGTCCCCACGGGTTCTTGACTCCCCATCACGGGTTGACTACGCGAGCGCCCATGCGACGGGCACTTTCCCTGATTCTTTCCTGTGCGGGTCTGGTCCTATTCACGGCCTGCGGACCCAAGTACCCCAACTGCAACAGCGACAAGAACTGCGCCGACAAGGGCGAGGTCTGCGTGAACAACACCTGCCAAGAGTGCCGGGACGACAGCAACTGTGACGAAGGTCAGCAGTGTCGCGCGGGCCGTTGTGAGGCGAAGCCCGAATGCGTTGGGGACAGCGACTGCGACGGCAACAAGGTCTGCCGCTCAGGCAAGTGCCAGATAGAGTGCGAGAGCGACCGTGATTGCGGGGCCGGTCTCGAGTGCGAGAACAACCGCTGCGTCGACCCTTTGGCCTGCAACTCGGACCAGGACTGCGAAGTCGGCTTCAGCTGCATCGGCGGCCGTTGCTCCAACCAGAACGCCTACACCGATCGCTGCGACTACCCGACCGTTCGCTTCGACTTCAACCGGGCCACGCTGCGGCCCGAGGTGCGGGATGGCCTCCAACAGGTCGTCGATTGCCTCAAGTCCAAAGGCGGCACCATCCTCATCGAGGGCCACGCCGACGAGCGTGGTACCGAAGAGTACAACCTCGCCCTGGGGGAGCGACGTGCTCGTGCGGTGCGGGACTACCTCACCCGCTTGGGCGTGAGCTCCGCCAAGCTGCGGGTCACCTCGAAGGGTGAGGCCGAGCCGCTGTCCTACGGCAGCAACGAGGCCGCCTGGGCCAAGAACCGCCGGGCCGAGTTCGAAGAGCAGTGAGCCCTGCCCCTCGGGTCGCGCTACTCGCTGCTTTGATGACGGCGAGCTGCGTGTATTCGAAGGCCGATGGTCAGCGCCTGGAGTCCGAGGTCTACGCGCTCCAGACCAGGGCCCAGGCCACCCGAGACCAGCTCGATGCCCTTCAGCAGGAGCAGGAAGCCCAGAAGGCCCAGATCGCCCAGCTCCTGGAAGAAGTCGGTGACCTCAACGTTGCGGCCCGCAGAAACGACGCAGACTTCGGTGTGCAGCTGGAGGAGTTCCTCCAGAAGATGGCGGGCTTCGAAGGCCGGATGGAGGCCCTGGACGGACGCACATCCGAGCTCGAGTCCTCCTTGAGCAAGGCCCAGGCCGAAGTCGACCTCAAGCTCGAAGACTTGGCGGACGGGCAGAAGAAGCAGGCCGCTTCGAGTGCCGACCGACAGGCGGCGGAAAAGCAAGAGCGCTTGCTGTCCCGTCCGAAAGAGGCTCTGGCCGAAGTCGAGCGACTGCTGGAGCGCGGCGGTCCCCAAAAGGCCCGCAAGCTCCTGCGCGAATTGGTCCTTCGCAACGAGAAGGACACTGGCTACGCCAGATGGGCGCCCAAGGCCCAGTATCTCCTCGGCGAGACCTACTTTGCCCAGAGCAACTATCGACAGGCTGCGGCCGAGTACAATCGGGTCCGCAAAGAGCATCCGCGCGCGGTGGTCATGCCTGACGCCTTGTTGAAGCTCGGCATGTGCTTCGAACGGCTTGGTTTGAAGGACGACGCGAAGCTCTTCTATGAGACCGTCACGAAGAGTTTCTCTAAGTCGACGGCGGCGAGGTCGGCCCGTCAGCGTCTGAAGGCGCTTTGAGCCAGCGCGCCATTTCCAGGGCGAGAACGTTGAAGGAGGCGAAGCGCCCGTTGGGCGGCCACAGGCCGCGACCCTGGTCGTCGTAGCATTCGAAGAAGCTGCCCTGTCGATCGTAGCCCTCCTGGAGCAGGGCGATGGACCGCTCGGCCAGGATGCGAGCGATGTCGTTTCGACCCGCCTCCCGGGCCGCTGCACCGATGTCGTGATTGGATAGGAGCCAGATGGGCCCCTGCCAGTTCGAGACCGGACCTCTGTGACCGCGTTGATGGTCGTAGAGCAGGACGCGGGGGGCTTGGTTGAAGTAGGGACTCTTCGAAGAAACGGTCCGGACTCCCCCTGGGGCCAAGAAGTCGTTGGGATCCATGAGGCGCGCCAGGAGCCGGTCCCGGCGGTCGGCCCGTCGGGTCAGGCTCAAGGGCAAGAGGCCCACCCAGCTTTCGAGGGGCGCGCCGGTGCCCAGGCCGTGGCTGCGTACCCGGTCAGCATCGAGCCTGGCCGATCCATGGCTGTGGCCAAGCCCACCGTACAGACCGGCCTCCTCGTCCCACAGAAGCTCGAGGAGCTCCCGAAGGCTCTCGGCTTGGGCTCGGGTCGGCTGGGGATCCTCGCCTAGCCGCGCCTCCAAGCTGGCCCGCGCCTGGAGGTCCTTGACCATCGATACGTTGAGGTCGGGTGTGGCCACGGTGGCGGTGGGCAGATGGGCGGTGAGCAGGTCCGAGTCGAATCCACTGGCCCGGGCCGAGTGGGCGAGGAGCAAGCCATGGACGCCCGTCATGTGCTCGAACCACCAGTCATGGAATCGCCGGATGCGCGGGAGGATGTCGTGGTCGACCAGCCAAGCCTCGTCCTCGGGCCCAGAGTCGAGGATACGCAGCGCAAAAGCCGCCAGGACGGGCCGGGCCGGCTCGAGGTCGCGCGCCTTGTGAGGAAGGAGGGTGCGGGGCAGGAGCCCTGAGGGCAGCATGCCATCCAGCAAGCAAAGCAGGCTTCCCACGCAGGCTTCTCGGGTCTCGGGCCAGCGCAACAGTTCGATGCCGGGCTCGGTGGCGTCGTGGTGAAAGAGTCCGGCGCCGTATTCACCCCGCTTGAAGCCGTCGTCGTCGGGTGCGTCCGGGGGAGCGGGCATGGGCGCCATCCATCGGTGTCGAAAGCGGCCCGTCGGTTCACGCACGCAGCGGCGTGCAAGCTCGATCAGTGGGGAGAGGGCTGCGGCCATGGGGCGATCCGAGAAAAAGGCTGGCCTCAGGGGGTGCGAACGGCAACGATGACGTTCGGCCATGGGACGGGCCGCGCTTCGTTGACCATGACAGACCACCTCCGGCCAAGCCTGCTCTGCCTGCTCTTCGCCCTCCTTTTGGCTCCGAAGCTCGCCGCCGCCCAAGGCATCTACCCCTACGCCCTCAGTCGGCGCGCTGCGGCTTACACCACCATCGTCAACGCCCCTTCGACGACCCTGCTGGCGGCCTCGGACCTCGACCCCATTCTCCCTGGCTTGGACCCAGAGGACGAGGGCCAGACAACCATCCCGCTCCCCTTCGAGTTCAAGTTCTTCGGGGAGACCTATGATGAGATTACGGTCTACGTGAACGGCGTCCTCGCCTTCGAGGCGCCCCCCGGACCCCTCGACGCCAAGCTCCAGCCCGCCACCCAGGTGCCGAGCCCCGATGGTGAACTGAACGGCTTCATCGCCCCCCAGTGGGAGGACTTCTTCATGGAGGAGGATAGCCGGATTGCCCATCGAACCGTCGGCAGTCCAGGCGGCCGGGTCTTCACCATAGAGTGGTCTAGGGTCGTAGTGGCGGGGTCGAGCTCTGGAGACGTCAGCTTTCAAGTAGAGCTCCGGGAGGCGACCCAGAGCATCCGCGTGAACTATGGACCGTCCGTCTTGGTCAACCAGGCCACGGCGTCGGTGGAGGGTCCGAGGGGGCGCGATGGCTTCGACCTGCTGAATTGCATCCCCGGCAGCTGTGCTTCCGTGGACTTCCTGGGCGACGACGTACTCTTGGAGCTTCCGGCCGGGGTCGATCTCGTCGGACGAACCGATGCGCCCTTCGGGGCTGAACCGGGGGCGAGCTTCGACGCCACGGTCGTCATTCAAAACGGTGGTCGTTCGCCGTCGCCAGGGGGCGACTGGAGGTTGTCCATCGCCCCCATTGGCATGGTGAGCGGGGCAAGGCTCCTCGGGAGCGGCAGCTTCGGTCCCTTAGGAGGGGTGGAGCAGGTGGCGATCAGCGACAGCTTCGTGGTGCCGGCTGACCAACCGGTGGGGGCCTTCGAGCTCTTGCTCGAGATCGATCCCGACGAGCTCATTCCCGAATTCCGTGAAGACAACAACGTCCTGTTCGGGCCCAGCTTCGGCACGGGCCCCGACCTCGTGGGCAGCTTCGGCGACTTGGGCTCCCAGATTGGGCCGGGCGGCACCATACGGGTCGACCTCGAGATCGCTTCCGAAGGCGCCCCGACCCAGCGACCCTTCGACGTCGACTTCCGACTGGAAGGTGTCCAGGGCAACCTAGTGGCGACGCTGGGCCGGCAGCGCTTGGCCATCGCCGACGGGGTGTCCGAGGTCCTTCCCATCGAGCTCACCATACCGGCCGTCGTGCCCCTCGATGAGCTGGTCCGGGTGCGAGCGAGTCTCGACTCCACGTCCCGGGTGCCAGAGATCTTCGAGCTCAACAACGAGGTCCTGAGTGCTCCCGTCTTCACCCGTTCCGCCAACCCGAGGATTCCGGCCGTCGACATCGAAGTGCGGCCGCCCTTCTATCGGGGCGAGTCCTTCTCTTTGGCCTTCACCGTGGGCAATGGCGGGCCGGCTCCAGCTCTGGACATCGACATCTGCGTCACTCTCGGGGCCCGAGAAATCCTTCGAATCCCCGACCAAGATTTGCCGCCTTCGGCCGCGCCCCGTCCTTATCGTGTCGAGCCCGTGGTCCCCACAAGCTTCTCGGTGGGTGAGGGCAACCTGGAGCTGGTGATCGACGTGGACTGCTCCGACCGCTACCCGCCCCCCCGCCCCGATGCGCCCGAGGCTCTGGATGACACCTTCACGATCCCTGGCGTCACCATCGAGGCGCCCTCTGCGGATCTCGAGCCCGAGATCGTTGACCAGGTTCAAGAAGCCGAGGCCGGCGAAGTGATGCCGCTTCGGATCCGGGTTCTAAACCGAGGTATCCTGAGCACCGCCTACACCGGCGTGGTCGAGCTGCTGGACGGTCAGGGCGAGCCCGCATCCAGCTTTGACTTCGAGGACCGCAACGCACTCCGCCCGGGGGAAGAGCACAGCCTGGACCTGGTGGTGCAGCTTCCGCCCGAGCTCGCGAGCGGCGCCTACACGCCTCGGGTCACCGTGGCTGCCACCAGTGCCAACGAGCGGGAGGGCAACAACGACAGCTTGGGTGAGGACGTGTCGGTCAGCGGCTTCGGGGTGGCCTTGGTCAACACGGAGCCCTTCCCCGCCATCCTCGGCCAGCCCTACACTTATCGCTTCGGCCTCCTCGGCGGCAGTCCGCGCAGCTACGACATCAGCTGGCCCAACGGACCGCCGCCTGGCCTTCAGTTCGCCGAAGGCCAGCTCGACGGGACACCGACCGAACTCGGTAGCTTCCCTTTCGCATTGGAAGTGGACACCGAGCTTGGAGACCTGTCGGTCTCCGGGACGCTTCTCGTGCTGACTCCGGCCCTCCCCTTGACCGTGGTCGATGGGGCCCTCCCCCCGGCCCTGGTCGACGAGTTCTACCGAGAGCAGATTACCATTCTCGGGGGTCGGCCGCCCTACGACGTCAGTGCCACCGCCGAGCCGGCGGGCCTGAACCTGCAAAGCGACGGGACCCTCTTGGGGAGCTGCGCCTCGCCAAGCTCGGTCTTCTTGTCGATTCAGGTCTTGGACTCTCTCGGCAACGCGGCCCTGGCCAACGTAGGGTTCGAGTGCGTGGGTCGAGGCGGGCTGCAGATCGCCCTTCCGGCTCTGCCCGACGGTCTGGTGGATCGGCCCTATGAGGCTCAGGCCACGGTCACGGGTGGGACGGCGCCATTGAGCTATCGACTGGAGGGTGAGCTTCCTCCGGGCATCGAGTTCGACCTCTCCACTGGACGCTTCAGCGGTACACCTGAGCGCGCCGGAGACTTTCCGATCTTCGTCGAGGTGAGGGACGCTCAGGGTCGGCTCGACCGCAATCCGTTCAACCTTCGGATCTTCGAGGCTGGTGCCATTCAGATCCTTTCCCCAGGCAACGTCTTCCCCGAGGGTGAAGTCGGCGAAGTCTATCCGGAGGGCGGCGGAAGCTTCGGGGTCGAGGTCACGGGCGCGAACCCGGATCGACCCCTGATCTGGATGCTCGGTCAGGGTGACGTACTCCCGCCTGGCCTGAGCTTCTCGGACGGGGCCATATCAGGAACGCCGACCGAAGCGGGGCTGTACCCCTTCACCATCTTGGTCACCGACGCCAGTATCGACGTCAGCCGGCGCTTCTTCGCCATCCGAATCCGTGACCGGGGTGAGGCGCCGAGCGCCGCTCTGACCGATGGCGGTTGTCGCGCTCAACCCCCTTCGACTTGGCTGCTCTTTCTGGTCCTGGCCGGGCTTCTGCCATGGATGAAGGGACGCAGGCCCGAGGAAAGAAGAAGGCGGTAGCAGGAATGATGGGTCGACCGGTCTACTTGGCCTCGCTTAGTCTTCTGCTCGGCGCTTGCGAGGACGATGGCAACTTCACCGCCGTTTCACCAGCCTTCGATCTGACTCCAGCCGAGGTCGACTTTGGCGAGGCTTCCCTCGGGCAGGAGGCCGTTCGAGAGATCGAACTGCGCAACGTGGGCACCGCAGATGGCGACCTGTCCGGCTTTCAAATCGAAGACGACTGCGGCGCTTGCTTCCGTCTCTTGACGGATCTCCCGGCCCGTCTCGGTGTTCAGGAGGTCGTCACACTCCGCCTGGTCTATCGGGCGCCCCGAGAGGAGGAGGCCACGGGCAACCTTCGTATCCTCCCCGTGGACCAGGACGAGGTGCAGGCGCCCGCGGCTACTCTGCTGGGCCGGGGCCGAGACGACAGCCGTCCCGACATCGAAGTCCAGCCGGCCACGGTGGACTTTGGCGGTGTGGTCCCCGCTGGAGAGCGGGCGGTCGACGGCGTTCTCATCCGTTCGGTCGGCGATGGGCCTCTCCTGGTCGACCGCATCTTCATCGATCCCCCGAGCGAAATCTTCCGGATCACGACCTCCACGCCGACGCCTTCCAGCCCCGGGGTCATTGATCCCGGTGCCGAGACTTCGGTTTCGGTCCGCGTTGACGTGCCCATGAGTGACACCTCCTCCCGCTCCGCATCTCTGTTCATCGACACCAACGTGTTGGAGGAGAAGAACGTCCCCGGCATCCCTGGGCGGGTCCGCGTTCCCCTGAACGCAGAAGGGAACCTGGCCCCAGTGGCCGTCATCGACGGGCCGAGCCGGACCGACCCCTTCAGCCAGGTCGATCTGTCGGGGGCCAACTCCTTCGACCCGGACATGCCGCCTGATCTTCCCCTGAGTTACGTGTGGAGTCTGCTGGAGGTCCCCGATGGCTCTTTGGCCCGTCTTCAGAGTCGGACCGCCACCACCACGCGCTTCTTGACCGACCTTTCCGGCGAGTACCTCGTCGAGCTGACGGTGACCGATGCCAAAGGCTTGAGGGGCAGCTCGGTGTTAAGGGTCGACGCGAGTCCCGACCAGGGGATCCGGATCGAGCTTCTTTGGGACCACCCCGACTCCGACGTGGATCTCCACCTCATCCGCGCTGGGGGTAGCTTCTGCGATTGCCAGGACCTGCCGGGCGACCCAAGCGACGTTCACTATCGCTGTCGCGAGCAGGACTGGTATCCCGAGTTCCCGGGCGCCAACCCGATCCTGGACCTGGACGACGACGAGGGATTCGGTCCGGAGGTCATCGCTTTACCCGGCGAGGGAGAAGAGGACTTCATTCCCGCCGACAGTTTCGAGATTCAGGTCCACTATTTCAACGACCGAGCCGCGGTCTCCAGCTTTCCAACCTCGACTTCCAACGCCACCGTGCGGATCTTCTTGTTCGGGCAGCTGGCGGCCGAGTTCGATCAGGCACTTGATCAGACCGGTGACCTTTGGCGGGTGGGGCGGATTGCGTGGCCGAGCGGTGCCGTCGAGGCCATTGGTGAGCTCGCGGGGGGCGCCCAATGCGGCTTCTTCTGATTGGGCTTCTCACCTTCGCTGGCAGGACCGCTCAGGCCCAGCCGGAGACCGACTACACGGCCTACAGCGTCGAAGGGCCGGCCGAGGCCGAAGCGGGGGCCAACATCACCGTCGACATCGAGGTGGGCTCTCGAGACTTGTCGCCCGTCGCCTACGCTCTGATCTTTCGGGCCAATCTCGATGAAGCTGTGGTGGTCGCGACCGGAAACCTGGGATTCGCGCAGGATGTCGAGACGGTCGAACTCATGGTGACCGTGCCCACGGGCCTGTCGGGTCGACAGGAGCTGTTCCTGCAGCTCGACCCGGGCAACGCCATCCTGGAAAGCAACGAGTTCGACAACGAGGTCCGATCTCGCTCCCCCACCCGAATCCTGCCTCGGGCGGGCGATCTCAGCGTGGAAAGCGTAAGTGGGCGTGGCGGTCGGATCCAGATCGGTGAGACCTTGATGGCCACCGTTCAGCTGAGGAATCTCGGTACGCGAACGGTGCAAGGTAACCTGCGACTGGTTCTGAGCCGAGGCTTGCGCCCCACGAATGAGGATCCGCGACTCGTCGACCAGAGCATCGATCTGGCGCCGGGAGCGACTCGAAGTCTCGAGCTCTCGGGCTCGGTTCCGGCAGAGGTCGGCACCGGCCAGCGTCGAGCGGGCGTCGTATTCTTGCCCGGGGCAGAAGAGGATCGAAATCTGCTCAACGATGCCGCCATCGATCCTCAGCCGGTCACGGTGGTCGCCGACAGTTTGAATTGGACGACGAGCGTCCTTCCTAGAGGCGTGCTCGGCTTCTCCTATGCCGCGCTTCTCGAGGCCGATGGGGGGGACGGCAGCTTCGACTTCCGTCTCCTGAGCGGAAGCCTGCCTCCAGGTCTCGTCCTCAACATGGGTGCGATTTCGGGCGTACCGAGCGCGAGCGGGGCGTTCTCTTTCCGCCTGGAGGTGAGCTCAGATGGTCGAACGGCGGAGCAGGCCTTCGACCTCGAGGTCGCGGCCGTCGACGAAGCTCTACTCCTCGTCAGCGACACCCTTCCCGCCGGTCGGCTTCAGAGTCTGTACGACCAGCGTTTGATCGCCACCGGCGGTGAGCCCCCTTACACGTGGTCCGTAGCCGAGGGCTCCCTCCCTGAGGGTCTGACGCTGAGTCCCGAGGGTCGTCTCGCGGGCACGCCGGACGAAGTGGGCAGCTTTGCACTTCGTCTGAGTGTCGAGGAGCGCATGGGCGAGGTTCAGGAGAAGGACTTCCTTCTCATCATCGAAACCTCCTCCGCCGTGCTGGTGGACCCCGACCCGCTTCCCTTGGCCGCGGCCGGGGAGCCCTACGACGTTCAGATCGGCGTCTCTGGCGGCAATCCGCCCTACTTGTGGCGACTGGGCGCGAGCCCCCTGCCGCCGGGCCTCACCTTGAGTTCGTCGGGTCGGCTCCAGGGTCGACCGTCTTTGACCGGTGCCTTCGTGTTTCAAGTCCAGGTCGAAGACAGCTCATCGCCCCCCTTGAGCGACCGCTCTTTGGTCTTCGTGAACGTCGAAGACTCTGCGAACTTCAGCATTGTCCTCCCGGGCGCCGAGCCCGTCCTCTTTCGTTCGCCTTTCGAACGCGTATTCCAGGTGGAAGGCGGCGTGGGTCCCTTCAGCTGGAGTCTGGTTCCCGGAACAGCCCTTCCAGGCAACGTCGTGTTCAGCAATGGGGAGGAGCAGCTCGCCAACGCCGGTGTGCTCCGAGGCTCGCCCACCAGCCTTGGCACCTACGGCCTCGGCGTTCGGGTCCAAGATGCGGCAGGCCGACGTCGTGAGGTCGGCACCCTTCTCGCCGTGCAGCGCACGGGCGTCGGCGCGGACAGCGGGGGCTGCCGCTCGTCGGCCGGCCTTTGGTGTCCGCTACTCCTCCTTCTGCCTGCCTTCATCTTGCGGCGCCGTCGGAGCTGACCGTGCGCGTCGCCGTGTATGGAGGGGCCGGCTATTCGGGCCTCGAGCTCGCTCGTTGGCTCCATCGCCACCCGGCTGCCGAGTTGGTTGGGCTCAGTTCGAACCAGAACCAGGGTGCAGTCCTTCGAGATTTCTTGCCCTCGGATCGCGGCCTTCGCTTCTCCTCCCATGAAGACCTGGCCCACCTGGACTGGTCCTTGGCCTTTTTGGCCACCCCGGCCGAAGTGAGCCAGGAGCTCGCACCGCGGCTCCTGGAGGGCGGCCGTTCGGTCATCGACTTGTCGGGGGCTTTTCGGCTGCCCCAGGACGCCTATCCCGAGTGGTATGGCTTCAGTCACGGCGCTCAGACTTGGCTGGAGCGGGCCATCTACGGGCTGCCGGAGCTCTTCGACGACCCCCTGCCCGAAGGTCCGGTCCTCATCAGCAACCCAGGCTGCTATGCCACGGCGGCCGCCCTATCCCTGGGCCCATTGGTCCAGGCCGACTGCATCGCAGACACGATCTTCATCGACGGAAAGAGCGGTACCTCCGGAGCAGGCAAGAAGGTGACAGAACGTCTTCTGTTCAGCGAAGTGGCCGAGAGCCTTGCGCCCTACCGGGTCGGGAATCACCAGCATACGCCCGAGATCGAGCGGACCCTGGCGAGCTTGGGTCGTCGTCCTCGGGTTCTCTTTGCACCCCATCTGATCCCGATGAAGCGGGGTCTCCTCACCACCAGCTTTGCAGAGGCCCGAGGTGACTCAGACCCCTTGGCGGTCCTCGAGGCTCACTACGAAGGCTCGGGTCTGGTGGAGGTCTGTTCCTCACCTCCTTCGACCGGGTCCGTCCGGGATACGGCGGTCGCTCGGGTCCATGCCTTGCGCGACGCCCGAACGGGCGGGGTGGTCGCGTTTGGGGCCTTGGACAACTTGGTCAAAGGGGCCGCCGGTCAGGCCATACAGAACCTGAATCGCATCATGAAGTTGCCTCTGTGCACTGGACTGGAGGCTGGAGGGTGAAGCTCCCTTCGGGCTTTCAGGCGGCCGGACGCAATCTCGGCATCAAGAACCGTAAGCGAGACGCAGGCCTCATTCTCTGTCAATCGGGTGCCGAGTGGGCCGCCGTCACGACCACAAACAAGAGTCGCGCGCCCAACATCGATCGGATCGACGAGCTTCGCCCTGCTCGGGTCCCCTTGCGAGCGGTCCTCGCGCTCAGCGGCAACGCCAACGCGCTGACGGGGGCTGAAGGCGAAGCCGACGACCGACGCTTGGCCAAATCGGTGGCTCAGGCCTTGGGTGTCCCCGCCGAAAGCGTGCTCACCGCCTATACGGGCATGATCGGTCGCCGTCTGCCGGTCGAGAAGGTCGAAGGTGGGCTTGGAAAACTGCTCGCCGACCTGGGGAGCGAAGTGGATGGTTTCTCAGAGGCGATCCTCACCACCGACCGCTACCCGAAGGTGCAGGAGCGAGACTTCTTTGTCGAAGGTCATCGGATCCGAATGGTCGGTGTCGTGAAGGGCGCAGGCATGATCGCGCCCTCAATGGCGACGATGCTCTCCTTCGTCACCACCGACGCCCGAGTCGATGCCCCCGATCTGCAGCTTGCCTTGACGGCGGCCAACGTCGACAGCTTCGAGATGTTGACGGTCGACGATGACATGTCGACCAACGACTTGGTGCTCTTGATGGCCAACGGCCAGGAGGGGCCGAAGCTGAGCCCTGGAGCTCCAGGCTGGACGGACTTTGTCGAGCAGCTGAGCGAACTTCTTCTGGCGCAGGCGCGAGCCATTGCCAGCGACGGGGAGGGCGCGACGCGGCGCTTCGAGGTTCAGGTCGAGGGGGCGCCCGACGAGCACGCGGCCCGGGCTTTTGCTCGAGGTTTGGCCGTCTCGCCCCTGGTCAAGACGGCCCTGTTTGGCAACGACCCCAACGCAGGCAGTCGGATGGTGGCTTCTGCGGGGGCGGTGGCAGCGCGCATCGACGCGCTGTTTCGGCTGGAGCAGGTCGAGCTGAAGATCCAGGGGGTCCGGGTAGTGGAGAGCGGCGTGGTTCGCTTCATGCCGCCCGAGAGCCGAGAGAAGCTTCGGGCTGACGTCATCGAAGCCGAGCTACGGGTCGGCGGAGGGCCGGGGAGAGCTCGGGCCTTCGGCTGCGACTTCAGCTACGACTACGTGAAGATCAACGCAGACTACGCTGACGTCGTTCTTCCGGGACCCGAGGCTTCCGAAAGGCAGCTTGCCGAGCGCAGTCCGGAGACCAAACGAGGCCTGCTCATAGAGGCCCTCCGCTATATCGAAGGCTTTCGCGGCATGCGGGCCGTGGTCAAGATAGGGGGTGCGGCCATGGTGGAGGCCGAGCTCGAGCGTCAGTTCGCCGAGAGCGTACTTCTGCTTCGCAGCGTCGGCTTGCGGCCCATCGTCGTCCACGGCGGAGGTCCAGAAATCTCCAAACAGCTCGATGCTTTGGGCCAGGGTCATCGATTCGTCGATGGTCTTCGCTTCACGGACCCCGCGTCCATGAGGACGGTGGAGATGGTGCTCAGCGGTGGCGTCAACCAGCGATTGGTAGCGGCGTTGAACCGCGGGGGGAGCCATGCAGTGGGCCTGAGCGGCAAAGACGGAGGTCTCCTTCGGGCCCGACCCATCGACCCCGAACGTCTGGGTCGGGTGGGAGAGGTGAGCGCCGTCGATCCTCGAGTCCTCGAACTGCTCGAGCAGCAGGGCTACGTTCCCGTCGTCTCGCCAGTGGCCCTGGCCGAAGACGGGGATACGCTGAACGTGAACGCCGATGTGGTGGCTGCCCATGTCGCAGCGGCGGTCGGCGCCCAAAAGCTCATCTACTTGAGCGACGTCCCCGGGCTGCTGGACGGCGAGGAGGTGGTTTCGGAGCTGGATGGGGACCAGCTCAAGCTGCGTCTGGAGTCGGGCTCCATCACGGGTGGCATGAAGCCCAAGCTCGAGTCGGCCCTCTGGGCTCTGCGGGCTGGCGTGAGTTCCGTCCACCTGGTGGACGGTCGGGTCCCTCACAATCTGATAGCAGAACTCTTCACCGACAGAGGCGTTGGCACCTTGATCCGACGATCGTAGGGCCTCCGAGTGACCTCCTATCTTTCGGAACTCGACTTCGAGCCTGCTCGGACTTTGAACATCTTGGCGTCGGCCCGGCGTCTCAAGGCCGAGCGAGGCCGAGATCGAAACGATCTGGCAGGCCGATCGGTCGCCCTCTACTTCGAAAAGCCCTCGGTTCGGACTCGAGTCTCCTTCACCGTCGGCATTCAGGAGCTTGGGGGACGGGTGGTCGAGCTCTCCTCCGCCACCACCAAGGTCGGTCGAGGCGAAGATCCAGAGGACTTCGCGGCCGTGCTCGGGCGCATGGTGCACTTGCTGGTAGCGAGGGTCTTCAGTCAGGAGGTTCTAGGGACCTTCGCGCGACGAGCCGGGGTCCCGGTGATCAACGCCCTGAGCGATGAGCGCCATCCCTGTCAGGCCCTCGCCGACGCCCAGACTATTCTGGAGCGGAAGGGTCGGATTGAGGGCACCGTGTTCGCCTTCGTCGGAGAAGGGAACAACGTTGCGGCCTCCACGGGTCTCTTGCTCGCGGCACTGGGGGCCGAGGTCCGGGTGGCCTCGCCTGTCGGCTTTGGGCTCCCAAAGGAACGCTTGGCCGAGGCCAGGGGACTGGCCGGCAGCGTCACTCAGCTCCAGGACCCCAAAGAGGCGGTGGATGGCGCGGATGCCGTGTACACCGATACCTGGATCTCGATGGGGCAAGAGGCGGAATCCGAGGAGCGGGTTCGGATCTTCCGAGACTTCAAGGTCAGTCCCGAGCTGATGGCGGGGGCTCGAGAAGACGCGCTCGTGATGCACTGCTTGCCAGCCGTACGAGGCCAGGAGATCGAAGCTGAGCTCATGTATGCCGACAACTCCGCCATCTGGGATCAGGCCGAGAACCGACTCCATGCTCAAAAGGCCCTCATCCTGGATCTCATGACGGGCTGAGGCGCTGAGCTCGCGGCGGAGCCGTGCTAACCTCCCTTGGTGTCCGACGGGGATAGCCAGGGGACGACGCCCATCAGCGACGACTTGCCCACCGGCACGCCCCGAAGTGATCGGCCCGAGCTAGCCCCTGGCGAGAGCCTGCAGCTCGTCCGCTTCGCCCGACGGGGCCAGACGCTGATGATTAGCGGGCTCACCCCCCATGGCCGCCGCCTGACCTTCGAGCAGCGGGCCGACCGAGAGGGCTGGTACGTGGTCGTCGCGGGTCGACGTCGACGACCCACCCGACGAGAGCTGGGCCTGGTGGTCGCCTCCATCACCCAGGAGATGGAAGCGGCGCTCGATCCCGAACGACAAGAAGACGTGCGTTCGGCCTATCAGCTGGCCGCCTCTTCGGATCAGCCGGGTCTTCCCGGGCAAGGACTGCAGGCCTATCGAGACTTGCTCTTGGACGAGGCCGCCGCCTACGAGAATCACATCACCGAGCGACTGGCCGTGGTCGCGGTCGAGTATCAGGCCTTCAAGCGCTTCGCGCTTCGGCATGGACATCGGATCGGCCAGGCCTTTGTACGCGCCCTCGGCGAACGGCTGCAGCAGCTCTTCAAGGACGAGGAACGGCTTCACGTCTGCCACAAGGCCGGGAAGTCGTTTCGTCTGATCGCCCTCGACCGCTCGGCGGCCGAAGTTCTTGAGCTGGTCGAGACCATCGCCTCCGAACACTCTCGCCGTTGGCTGGTGCATCGAGTCTGGGGCGATGCGCCCCGTACCCATCCCGACGAGGTCAACTTCTACATCGGCATCGCCATGGCTCGACCTTCGGAACGGGGCAGCACGCCCTTCGACAGCCTAGCCCAACGCCTCAGCGACGACGCCTATCGTGCCGCCAAGCTCGGTCAGCTCGAGGGCCACACCTCTATACAAGCCGCAAAGAGTGACTATCGAACCACGATTCGACAGTGGGTGAGCGGAAGCGAGGACGAGCTCGAAGAGCTCGCCTCCCAAATGGATGATGGCCCGTCCGAAGTCATGTCCGAGACCGTCGACTATCTGAGCGAGCTGGTGCCGGCCGACCTGGAGGGGATGGCGGTCGAGGGCGATGTCGAAGCGCTGGTCCACAAGGCCATTGCCCGCGAGGGCTTCTGGCAGGGAAGCACGGCCATGCGGGTGGCCGGGGATGAACTCCTCCGGCGATTCCGAGACGGCGTCGACGAGGGTGTCGTGGGGGGCTTCGACCTCGGAGACGAGTTCTACGGCATGGCTCTTGAAGAGGGCTACTTCCACTTCGCCTGGGGCGACATCAACAGTGCAGGTGCGACCCGCAGACGAGCCGGGCTCGGGCGGGTTCGCCACGCGGTGGGCTGGCGAAGGGCGGACGGTGGCGGCATCGTGGGTCGCTTCCTTCGCGCCCTTCACAACGACGAGAAGGCGCCCGAGCCTTTGATGGCCCGGGTTCGGCGGGAGGCCGACGCGGCCCACGCCGAAGCTCGGAGCGAGGCTGATCTTCATGTGAACGATGCGGTGGACATAGCCGAGTACGCCTGGCGCGAGGATGGTGAGCCGGTGGATGGCGAAGACCTGGTCGAAGGGGCCCGATTTCAGCTCCGATTGCCGGGTTTGGACGAGATGGAGGTCGTCATTCAGGAGCGGCGCTCCAACTACATTCTCCGACTGGAAATCGATGGCCAGGAGCACGTGGCCGCGGTTTCCGAGTCCCCGACCAATCTGGACATCAAGCTCCGGGTTCGAGACGCCGTGGCCTCGGCCTCGATCTGCGTCCTTCGGTTGAGCCGGGCCGAGCTGGAAGAGACCCTCTCCATCATCTTGGAGGACAACGAGCTTCCTGACGACGAGCCTGTGAACGTCATTGGTTTCCTGCGTCACATCGCGGACCTGCTCCTGGCCGAGCAGATCAAGACGCCAGGCAAGATCCGCGTCGCCTTGGGCGAAAACTACGCCGCAGGACGATTCGTTCGAGTGTATTCCTTGGAAGACGTTCGTGAGGGTCACCCTGGCCTGTTCTACGAAGCGGTCCACCAGGAGCTCCTTGTCGAGCCCCCACACGCGCTCGATCGAAACTTGGCCGAAATCGTGGCCCGGACCATGCTATCTCGCTCTCGGCCCGACGCTTCCGGGTTCTAGATGGCTCCGCCCCTAGATTGGCCCACGCTACTCAGCGCCCTGGGCATCACGACCTTGGCTGCCCTCGTTCAAGGAACCTTGGGCTTCGGCTTCTCCATTGTGTCCGTCCCCATCCTGGTCCTCCTCGACCCGGGCTTGGCCCCCTCGCCTCAAGTATTGATGGTCGTTCCTCTCACCTTGTGGATGGCGCTCCGCGAGCGGGGCGCCATCGTCTGGAACGAGCTGGGCTGGATCCTGGTGGGTCGGGTTCCCGGGGTGACCGGAGGCGCCATCCTGCTGGCGGCTGCTCCCAAACCGGTCTTGGACGTCGTTTTGGCCCTCCTGGTCGGAGGCGCAGCCGCGGTGCTGGGAACCGGCGCCCAGGTGCCGAGAACGGCTCTGACCCGGCTAACGGCGGGCTTCTTCTCCGGTCTGTCGGGAGTCGTGAGCAGCATCGGTGGGCCCCCTGTGGCTCTGCTCTATCGGGGCGCCAAGGGCTCCGAGCTCAGGGGAACCTTGGCCGCTCTGTTTCTGATAGGTGTGGTGATGACCATCGCCGGCCGCTGGACGGCAGGCGCTTTGGTTTCCAGGGACCTGGTCTTGGCTCTGTGGCTTAGCCCGGGTCTCGTCCTGGGTCTGAGCCTGTCCAAGCCCCTCCTGCCCTGGATAGAAGGCCCCAAACTCGCTCGGGGCGTCCTGGTCTTGGCCGCCCTGGCTTCGACCCTCCTCGCTCTCAGGGCGATTGCGGCCTTTCGTTGACAAAGGAGCCGAGGATGGCCAGTGTCCGCCGCTCCCGAGGGCGACCCGTGAAAGAAGGCATCCACCCCGACCTGTTTCCCGTGATCTTCATCGACGCCGGCTCCGGCGACGAGATCGTGACCCGCTCAACCGTTCGCAGCAAGGAGACGCGGGAAGTGGACGGCGTGACCCACTACGTCGTCCGCAGTGACGTCACTTCTTTCACCCATCCCTTCTACACCGGCCGTCAGCGCCAGGTCGCCGCAGTGGGCCGCGTCGAGCGCTTCAACCGCAAGTACGGTCGGAAGCGTAGGTCCTAGGGGCTGGTCTTAGGGTCCCGGGGGGGGGGGGGCCCCCCCCCCCCCACGAAAGTGGGGGGTTAACAACCCCCCCGGCCGTTGTTGCACAAACCCGCCCGCCCCCCCGTGGGGGGGGAGGG
>JBCCQA010000003.1:0-285171 GCA_039024635.1 Myxococcota bacterium
CAGCCTGGAACCCTTCTAGGAGCCTCAGGCCGAGGGGACGAGGCGGGCCATGAGCTCGACATGGCCGGTTTGGGGGTAGAGGTCGAAGACCCGGACTTCGTCGACGCTCAAGCCGTGCTCGGCGAGCCGGGCCGCGTCTCGTGCAAAAGTTGCGGGATCGCAGCTGACGTAGATGAACCACTCGAGACCGTCGGTCCGAAGCCGGGCGGGAAGCTCGGGACCGAGGCCTGTGCGAGGAGGGTTAGCAAGCAAGCCCCAGCGCTTGGGGCGGCCCTCCAGGAATCGCTCAAGTCCTTTACTCGCGTCCGCCGTCCAGACTTCGACCGCTTCGGCGACCCGTTGGATGTGGCGGGCCGCGTCTTCGTCCCGTTCCACCGCCACGATGGCCTCACTGAAGGCTTGCAGAACGCGGGTCCAGTTTCCGGCGCCGGCGTAGAGTTCGAGCGCCGTCGGGACTGGGCTCAACCAGGCCCGAAGCTGCTCGAGCATCGCGTCGTTTCCTGCCCGGTGGTTTTGGCCAAAGGACCCCACCGAGGCCACCCGCACGCCGAAGGCGTCAGCGATCTCCACCGGCTGGCCGCGAGCCACGAAGCGAGCCCCAGGAAGGGCTAACCCAGGCGCGCCGGAGCGGGCGTGGAGCCAGACTTGGGTGCCGTCGGTCAGGCCGTGGAGCTCGTCGGTTCGGGCCGGGCCTTGGGCCCAGGCCGGGCCGAGTGTCTTGAGGCTGGCCTCTAGAGGGGGCTCGAGGATGGGGCATTCACGGAGCTCGACGAGGGCATGGGATCGCCGACGCCGTTGCCCAACGCCGTGAGAGTTGGCGCGCCACCGCACCTTGCTTCGGACGCCGTAGGCCGGACCGCGCCAGACCGAACCCCAGGTCCGGGGCAGCACGCCCCCCATCCGACGCAGGGTCCCCTGTACGGCCTGCGCTTTGGCCCGAGTTTGGATCTCGGCGTCGACATGCTGAAGACCGCAGCCACCGCACTCGGCATGGTGGGGACATCTCGCCCCAACCCGGTGAGGGCTGGCTTCGAGCACCTCAATCATGCGGCCTCGAGCATGACGCTTCTTTTCAGCGAACAGCTCGACCCGAACGTCTTCGTTCGGGGCGGCGCCTTCGACGAAGACGACCCGTCCGCCCTCGTCTCGACCCACTGCATCGATGCCGGCCAGACCAGGTCCAGTCCGCAGACGGATCTTCTTCACGGATCCTGAGCTTCGACCAGGGCCTCGACTCGGCGGCGGGCCTCTTCGTCGAAGTCGAGGAACTCGACGCCCATGCCGGCGGGATGATCGCCATGTCGATCCGCCACCCACCGGACCACGCCGTCGAGGGCGAAGGGGGCTTCGCCGTCGGGGAGGGTGAGGCGGATCCGAACCCGCTCCCCAATCCCCAACGGGGCGGAGGTCTTGATGAACAGGCCACCGGTGGAGACGTTCTGACTGTAGTCGGTGATGAAGCGGCCCACGCTGCGATAGTCCACCTTTACCTCCGCCAAATGCCGGGGGGTCTTCCGCATGTCGCCCACCGTCTTCGTATGCGTCGAGGCGGAGGCGCTGACAAGTCTTCGCCGGTAGACAGGGTGGTCGTGCCTCGCTAGACGGCAGGGATGGACAAGGTCGTGGCCTCGGCGAACGAGGCGCTGAAAGATCTGCAAGATGGCGCTTCCATCATGTCGAGTGGCTTCGGCCTTTGTGGGAACCCCGAAAACCTCATCCAGGCCATACTGAAGAAGGGAACCAAGGGCCTTACGATCGTCTCCAATAACTGCGGAACCACCGAACACGGACTAGGGCCGCTGCTCCACACTCGCCAGATCGCGAAGGCGATCTCGAGCTACGTCGGTGAGAACAAGGAGTTCGAACGTCAGTTCCTGAATGGCGACATCGAAGTCGAGCTCGTACCACAGGGTACGCTTGCCGAGCGGATCCGGGCCGGTGGAGCCGGCATCGGCGCCTTCTATGCGCCGGCCGGCTACGGAACCAAAGCGGCGGAAGGCAAAGAGACCCGAGAGATCGAAGGTAAGAACTACGTTTTGCAAATGGGCCTGCGAGCAGACTTCGCCATCGTCAAGGCCTGGCGCGCCGATCGTTGGGGCAACTGCGTGTTCAGGAAGGCGGCCCGGAACTTCGGCCCCATGATGTGCATGGCCGGCAAGGTCACAGTGGTAGAAGCGGAAGAGATCGTTCCTTTGGGTGCGCTCGACCCCGACCACATCCATGTGCCCGGGGTCTTCGTGCAGCGGGTCATCAAGGGCGAACACTACGAGAAGTGGATCGAGCAGCGGACGGTGCGGCCCCGTCCCCAGGCCTGAGAGGAGAGCAATCATGGCCCTGAAGAGAGAACAGATCGCGCAGCGCGTGGCCCAAGAGCTAGAGGACGGTATGTTCGTCAACTTGGGCATCGGGATGCCCACTCTGGTGGCAAACTACATTCCCGAGGGTATGGAGGTAGTCCTCCACTCGGAAAACGGAATGCTTGGTGTGGGCCCTTTTCCTTGGGAGGGCGAAGAGGACCCCGACCTCATCAACGCCGGTAAGCAGACGGTCACCGAAGTTCCGGGGACCAGCTTCTTTGACAGCTCGACCTCCTTCGCCATGGTCCGAGGCGGGCACATCGATCTCACAATCTTGGGTGCGCTTCAGGTGTCGGCTCAAGGCGACGTCGCGAACTGGATGATCCCCGGAAAGATGGTCAAGGGCATGGGCGGCGCGATGGATCTGGTGGCCGGTGCCCAGCGGGTGATCATCGCCATGGAGCACGTCTCCAGAAACGGTGACCCCAAGATCGTCGAGAGCTGCAGCCTCCCCCTCACCGGTCTCGGCTGCGTGGAGAGCATCGTCACCGACCTCGCCGTGATTCGGGTGAAGGAGGGCGGGGGCCTGGTGTTGGAGGAGCTTGCCCCAGGCGTCAGCGCGGAAGAGGTGCAGGCGAAGACCGGGGCAAAGCTCGAGGTCGCGGCTCCGAAGACCATGGAGCTTTGAGACCTACGGGGTTCTGACGAACGCCCCTAGTCGTCTTCTTGAACGGAGGGCGGGAGGAGCAGAGGACTTCGCCCGTCGGTGAAGATGATCTTCGAGTTGGGAGACTCGGCCAGCTCCCGGAAGGCTTCGATGGCCTTCCACTGGATCAGGAGCGGGGTCAGGCCTTGGTCGACGATACGCTGAGCGTCCCGAACACCCTCCGCCTCGACCCGAAGCCGGTCGGCCTCGAGGCGTTCGGTTTGAAGGACGAAGGTCATCTGCTGGGCCGCCTGCTCCGCCGCGAGCTTCGCTTGAATGGCTTGCGACAAGGAGTCGGGAAGACGGATGGACTTCAGGAGAACGGCTTCGATTTCGAAACCCCGTGGTCCCAAGAGGTCCTTCAGGCGGAGCTCGATCTCCCCTTCGATTTGGGCCCGAGCGCCGCTGTGCATGTCCTTGGCCGCATGTTGGCTGGAGACGTTGGCGGCAGCGGACCGAAACGTGGTGAGGACGACAGCGGACTCATAGTCGAGGCCGATCTCCTCCAGGATCTGCCGGATGGAATCTTCGCGCACGCGATAGAGAATCGAGAGCTCGGCGTCGACCGTCAGACCCTCGCGGGAGGGCAGAGGTAGCTCGACCTCCAGCTTGGTCGAGCGAATGGGGACCCGAACCACCTTGGCGAAGATGGGCCAGTGGCCGACCACGCCCGGACCTTGGGGCTCGCCCTTGAGCTTGCCCATCGACTGCCGGATGCCGCGCTCGCCAGGACGAACGGTGGAGCAAGCCACGGACAGCACGAGCACAAGGAGGAAGAAGCCGATTCTAGCCATGCCGAGGTCGTAGCATGGGCATGCTCGACCGACAGGTGAACGCGACACTCCCAGGGCGGCGTTCGCCGTCGGCGCCGGGGAAGCTCATGGTCCCCTCCCCGTCAGTCCTTGGCGTCGAGGAAATCCTTGAGCAGGGCTTCCGCTTCTTTGGACATCTTGTTCAAGCCGCCCTGCTCGACCTGCTCCAGGTCGGCGGTGCCGGCGGCGGCGGGGGTCTCTTCGACCGGACGTCCAGTCCGTGGCCCTGGGCGGGTAGGGAAGGCCTCGGCTGCGAAGGCATAGGTGCTAAGATCGGGAGCCCCATGAAAACGGGCCGTCCCCACGATGGTGTCGAGGAAGACGGTTCCTCTGCGAGCCATCAGATCGAGGTTCTTTCGTTCGGGTTCGGTCTGCACGACGACGGGCCGGTCCCAGCGACGGGCGCCGGCGTGGGAAGAGACGATGCCCCGTCCGCCGGAGGCGAGGATGACCTCGACCCCCACCGGGAAGGCACGCAACATGTTCACCAAGAGGTCGACGAGATCTGGGTCGAAGCGCCCGCTCTGATCTCGATAGAGCAAAGCGAGTACGTCGACGGCTTCGGAGCGTACGGGTCGCCGGAGGCCGAAGCCGGTTCGAAGCTGTTGATAGGTGGCGCAGAGGCCGATGACCCGGGCCGCGAGATCGGGACCTCCGGCCTGGACCTGGTCGATGGAGCCGACCGGACGCCGGTGGTTGGCCAGCATCGAGATCCGCATCGCGGCCGAAGGCCCAGCGCCGCCCTCGACCAGCATCTGAAAGAAGGCCCTTCGGACTGCTTCCTCGTCGAAGCGCCCCCGGCCGTCGGGAGACACCGCCATGTGGTGGATGGAGGATACGAGGCCAAGGTCGAGGAGCGTCGAACGGTCCAGACCCAAGGTATGGCCGAGCGCGATGGCGAGACAGCAGACGTTGGCCCCGTGACGTTCGGCCAGCCAGGTATCGCCGTCATGGTTGGCCATGACGAGAAGCGCGCGAGGAGCCAAGCTCGCCACCTCCACCATGTCCTGGATGGTCCGCGACAGCCTGAGCGGTCGCAGATCTCCAGTCGAGATCTCGTCATCGTCTCCGAAACGCTTGAAGTGCTCCCGAAGGCCGATGAGCAGCTTGGCGTAGACCCGGATCGCCCGCTCCTCGGGATCAATCTTGGCCATCCCTCGGATGCCATCGTCGGTGAAGCTCTGAGGGCCCAATAGGCTGACCTGGGCTCGAGCGCGCACCGTTTCGTCCACCGGTCCGCTGCTGCGCAGAAGGTCCAGCAGCCCACGGGAGGACTCGTAGTTTGGCGGGTGCTCCACCACCAGACCTCCGAGTTTCTTGCTCTCGAGAGCCGCCCGCAGACTGCGCACCACAGCCATGCTGGAGGGATCCAGCCTGAGGCGAGCGTCGTTGAGAAGGGTCGTCTCCCCGACGAAGACCAGGCGGAAGCCGCCCGTCGCCGCGTGGAGGGCTCGGCTGGACTCGTGGATGGTTCGAACCGCCTGGTCGAAGGCTTTGTTAGATTCGGAATGGATCCGGGCCGTCCTCAGCCCCATGAACAGAGCGGAGACGAAGTTCTTGGAAAGCTCGTTCAGTCGTTCCGAAACCGCGCCGCTCACTCCTGGCCTCCCATCCGCATCAGGGCCTCGCGCGCCGCGTCTCGGACGCTGCGGTTCCGAAGCTGCATCACGCCCTTGAGCGCCACCACGGCGTCCGGATGCCGAATCTGTCCCAGCGCTTTGACCGCTGCCAGAGCGGTTTCTTCACTTCCTTTCTTGGCCATCCATCCTTCGGCCCGGCTCGTGAGAGGCTCCAGATAGGGGATGCCGTCCCGTCCGAGGGTGGAGGCAACGGCGAGAGCGATAGCCTGTTTCACGGTCGGCGACTCCTCATCGAAGTCGGGTCGGTCGCAGGCGTAGGCTAGAGCGCGGCAGGCCGACTCGTCGCCCCGCATTCCCAGGGTCTCCGCGGCCGCAACCCGGACCCTCGGCTCCTCGTCCCGAAGCAGGTCGGCCACTACGCTGCTCGCGATGTCGTCGGGCACCCGATCGATCTCCTGGAGAAGCTCGAGCCGGACCTGAGGCTTGGGGTGTCGCTGAATGTCGCGGAGAACGTGTCGATTTCGAAGCTGGTCGAGACGGGAGAGCAAGTAGATGCCCTCTCGGGCCACGAAGCCCTGCTCGTTCCGGAGTAGCTCTTCCGCCTGTCGCTGAAAGTCGCCGCCAAGCTCGACCGCTAGGTCGGCAAAGCGCCGCCGCACGCCTGGTTGGCGAAAGAGGCCAAGCGCAAGCACCAGGGTGGCCGAAGCCCGGCTTCCGCAAGCTCGAAAGAACTCCACCACTTCGGACTCTCGCGTCGGGTCGGACTCGCAGATGGCGCTGACCTGACGAAGACGTACGTCCGACACGGCCTGGCCCATCCAGGCCTCGACCTCCCGGCTTCGATCCCGGATGGCCCGAATCGCGACGACGATCTCGGTGGCCAGTTCCAGGTCGGCTTCTCCCAAGGCCGCGTCGAAGAGCTCGAGCATGGACTCGAAGCCGGCCTGGGCGTCCTCTTCGGAAGCGTCGGCCAGCATGGCCACGATGTCCCGCACCATACGGCGGCTCGGTGGGTCGGGGTCGACGTGACTCTTGAGCCTTCCTGCATAGGCCGGCAGGTCCGGCAGTCGGGCCATGGGGCGAAAACCGGGCGCCATTTCGTCCAACCTTCCCAGGGCGTCGGCGAGAACCTTGGCCGCCTCTTCGCTGGCATCGAGGTGAATGCCGTGGAACACCGAGCCTTCGGGGGCCGCACCGTACAGGCTGCGCACGACAGCCTCCACTTGCTGCTGTTGCGCGCCCTCTTCGGCCGCATCTGTGACGTGGACGTCCACGGTCACATAGCGAATGTGTTCGAGCTCGCGCCGCCACAGATGGGCGACGACGTCGTCTTCCAGCGTCCGACCCCCGCGTCCGGCGTGAAGCGCGTCGACGAGGACGTTGAGCTCGTCTCGGGTCAGACCCTGCAGCAGGTCGAGCTTCCGAACACCGTCCCGGTACAGAAGAAATGAGATGTCGTCTTGGTCTGGGGGGTTCTCGAAGACGATGGCCTCCTCGAACAGGAGGGCATCGGGGCGAACAGTCAAGGACAGGTCTCGAAGCTGCCGGAACACGAGGGTGGCGTTCTTCCAGAGGTCCTGCTCCATGAGGTGCAGAGCTTCGTTGTTGGCCGCATAAAGTCCGCGGGCCCGGATGCTCCGGGCGAGCGAAGTCAGGAAGC
Organism: Myxococcota bacterium; assembly: GCA_039024635.1. Lineage (GTDB taxonomy): Bacteria > Myxococcota > Kuafuiibacteriia > Kuafuiibacteriales > Kuafuiibacteriaceae > Kuafuiihalomonas. The sequence goes on from JBCCQA010000003.1 coordinate 7,056, forward strand.
GCTCGACGTCCTTGGCGATGGCGGGGGCCGCCTGCATCGCCCTGTCCTATCCTTTTACCAGGGTAGGAAGGAAGTCTTCCTCGACCCGAAGGGAGCGCGGCGTCTAGCCTCCGCCGCAGTGCGCACCCCCATCTTTGCCGTGCTGGGCGTCTTGGGCCTGCTCTTGGGCTGCCCGAGCCCACCTTCGACCCCGGACCGCCCAGAACCCATGAAGGAAGCCTTGGTCTTGGATGGATGGCCAGGCCCGCTGCGCCCGGTCCTGGACCCACGGGAAGGCGTGGTCGTCGATCTGAGGGCCGAACCCCGCAAGGACCTGGCACCGACTGCGAAGTGCGTCCTGCCGCCCCATGGACCGGTCAGCTGGTCGCGCTCTCGGGTTCGGGTCGAGCGTCAGGGCGTCTTGCGCGCCAAGTCCGACGTTTCCCTGAGCTCGACGCCGATTTCGAGCTTGGAGGGCCTCCGGCCGGCCCACGTAGCGGGATTCGGCCCCGATCTAGCGCTGAAGTCAGGAGAAGGCCGCGTCATGGCCGCCCGTTTCGGGGGTCGCTGTCTTCTTCGGGAAGGAAGCGGCTGGCAGGCCGCTGACTGCTCGAAGTCGCGGGTGGAGGTCCTCCATGAGCCCGAGCAGGGCTGGTGGTTGGAGGTCGGATGCAGCACCGGCGAAGGCTGGTTCGAAGTCGACGAGACAGCCTTCGAGATCGAGCACTACCTGGACTGACGCCGGCCGTTCCGCCGGTCTCGAAGCTCTTGCTTGCGCTCGGGGCTCAGACTCCGCCAGCGCCTGATCTTCTGGCGGAGGATACGCCGTTGTTCGGGGGACAGCTGTCGGATCCTTTGGGCCGCGTCCCGAAGAGCTTCCCGCTTCTCAGGCGGAAGCTCGCGAAATCGCTCCACGCGAGCGCGCATCTCGGCCCGCCGCCTCGGACTGGCCGCCTGGTACCGTCTAAACGCCCTACGAATCTGGTCCCGTCGCTCAGGGCTCATGGACTTGAAACGCTCGGAGGCCATGATGATCTCGGCCCGCTCCTCGGGCGGAAGCGCCCTCAGCTTCTCCAGACGGGCGCGAAGCTCGGTCTTCTCGGCCGGCGAAAGGGTCCGAATCCGCTCGATGCTCTCCGCGCTCGGCGAGGGCTCCTCGGCTCGCGCTGGCATCGCCGAGAGGAGGAGCGCAAAGGGCAGGAGCCAGGGCCTCATGGCTCGCCCTCGGTCGTCTGAACCACCAGGAGATCCTCGACCGTGGATAGGGACTCCAGCAGGGCCCAGTCCTGCAGCACGTCCAGGTAGCGGGCCAGTGCCAGGTCTTCGGCGCTCAGACCCGCCGTGCTGGTGCGAACAGCGGCCTCGGTGGAGGTCTCGGTCTGGAGCATGAGCAAGAGTCCCCATGTCGCGATCACCCCTCCTCCCCATCGAGGCTCTCGATGAGCTCCAGGTCCGAATAGACGTCGACGAGTTCCGCCGCATCCAGGTCGTCGAGAAGCTCGAGTTCGGCCAGCATCTGAAGATCTCCATCATCGACGGGCCGCTCGGACGAAGCTGGTGTGGCCAACACCAGGATCAAGCCCAAGGCAGCGGCGAAGCTGGGGGCCGCCCATGCCCAGCGAAACCAGCCGGCCTGCCGTCGTTCGTCTTCGGCGTCGAGGCGAGCCCGTAGTCGAGCGTCGAAGCCCGGTGAGGGCTCCACGAGCTCGGACGGCAGGTGGCGCCAGATGGCTGCCGTCTCTTCGGCCGCGGCGCGACACTGGGCACAGCCCTTCAAGTGGGCCTCGGCCTCGGCATCCAGTGGGCCTTCGACCCGCCTCATCAGCTGTTCGTCTGTCAGGTGCATGTCATCTCCTGGTGGGAGCGGACCTCCGCTCGCAGCGCTTCGAGAGCGCGGTGGATCAAGGACTTGGTGGATGAATTGGAGACCTCCAGCGCTTTCGAGATCTCTTCGTGACTCAAACCTTCGAAGCGGCACATCACGAAGGCCGCCCGCTGCTTCTCGGGGAGTTCGGCGAGGCGCTGCATGAGCCGCTGAGAAAGCTGCGCCCCCTCGAGGGCGCCGTCGGGCCCGACCGAATCAGCGGGTTCTCGGTCGAGCGCTTCGAGCTTCACGCTGTACTCCCGCCTACGGACTTCGTTGAGGCAGACCCGGGTCGCGACCTGATAGAGCCAGGCGCGAAACGGCGCATCGGGGCGGTATGTCTTGCAGGTGTAGACCCTGATGAACACGTCCTGGGCCAGCTCCTCGGCCCGGTCCCTTCGACGTACGAACTTGTAGGCATAGGTCACCATGCGTCTGCGGTAGCGGTCGAACAGCCGCTCGAAGAGAACCCGGTCTCGGGTCCTCACGAATTCGGCCATCCACTGGGCTTCCTCCGCGTCGGCCCCCTCCACTGCTTCTTTCAACACCTCAGCCTTAGGGGAGTTGCGATGGACCGTCCCAGAGGACGTTGAGACCCATGAGGGCCTGCCAGCCCGCCGGGGCCTGTCCGAAGAAATCGCCGGTCGCGAACACAGCGGCTTCGGCGCTGGCGTAGGCCCAGTCGGCGAAGAAGCAGCTGAGCTCCAGGTCGACCTCGGTCCCATAAGTCCTCGCCGCAGGCTCCGGGACGCCCGTGAATCGGGCGTTGAGCACGTCAGGGGCCGAGGGCGCAAAGCTCCTGAAGTGGGCACCCGTGGTTCGCACCCCCCAGACCCCCAAGATCCACTCCCAGGCCAGGCCGACCCCCAACAGACCTGCACCGTCTGGCGACAAGCTTTGGAGGACCGGGGTCTGCTGGGCCGGCAGGGTGGCGGCGCCCAGGAAGAAGCGCGTCAGCGGAACCAAGGGTGCCAGGCTTGGAAAAGCCGTCCACCGTCGACCCACCGGAGCCCCTAGGTCCCGAGCCCCACTGGCAGCCAGGACGAAGGGCCGCACGGCCATCTGGCCTGGACCTGGGTCCCACCGAGCCTGGCCTTCGATCTTCCCAAAGCCCGACAAGAGATCGAAACCGACGCTGTCCGCCACGGTGCGGAGCCGCCCCTCGGGCCGTCGCTGGCCTTCGAGGGTTTCCCTCCCGGTCGCAAGGACACCGATCATCGCTATTCCGAGGTGCTCCCCTTCCCAGCGCCATTCCAGACCGCTCCACGAAATCCAGCCGCGGCTGGCTTCGGGGGCCAGGGTCCGGTTCGGCGTCTCCGCGAGGTCCGACGCCAGACTGGGCCCAAAGAGCAGGGGCAGGAGGGCGCTGCTGGTATCCACGAGCACAGTCTGTGAGAGGCTGAGCCGGTGCTCGCCCCGAAACCAGGTCAGCGCACCGTGAAAGAGGGGGCTGGTGAGCACGTCTTTGAAGCCGCCGTCCGGCAGGCCTACGAAGGCGACCAGCTTCAAGGGACGACGGGCCGCTTGATAGCGAAGATCCAGGTCCAGGGAGGCTCCGAGGGCCTGCCCCGAGAAAACGACCCCGTCGGCGATCGAGGTCTGAAGCTTGCCCAACCGCAGCACCAGGCTTCCGTCGGCGCGCGGCTGAAGGTCGAGATAGGTCTCGCCGAGAAGAAGGGTTCGGCGCAGATGCGCCTCGATGGGTCGACCATCGCCGAATACGCCCGACTGGGCGTCGAAGTCCATCAGGCCCGTGTCGAGGCCGATGCGGCCACCCAGAGCGGGGACGATACGAGCGCTGACCCCCGCCCGGGCGTCGAGCAGGACGCCGAAGGCCTCACTCGTACCCTGGCCGTTCTGGCGCCGATCGACGACGTCGACCACCAGATCGCTTCGGCTCGAGATCTGGGATCGAAGGACCGCGTTGGGGGTCGAAAGAGCGGCGCCTCGAACGCCACCCGAAGCCTCCACCTCGGCGCCCAGGGCGGGAAACGCTGCCCACCCCCACGCGATACCCAGCACCCAGCGGCTTTGTGCCGCGACGCAGGCCCTTCGGGGTCTATACTCTGACGACGGGATGAGCGCCCCCTTGTCCAAGCTCGTCGATCTTCGGTCGGACGAGCGCGGTTTGGTTGCCCAAATCAGCCTGGTCCTGTTCGGCCTGATCGCCGCCCACACCATGTTGGAGACGGCGCGGGACGCCCTCTTCTTGGGCAAACTCCCTCCCTCCAAGCTCACCTGGGTCTACGCGCTGCTGGCCGTCGTAACCCTCGGCGCGGCCTCGGTGAACAATCGCTTCGTCCGGGTGTTTGGCTGCCGGAACGCCCTCATCTGCAGTTTGCACTTCTCGGCCTACGGGACGGTGCTCTTCTACCTTCTACCCAAGAGCCCGACCCTGGTCTTCGGATTCTACGTTTGGTCGGCCCTCCTGGGCACCGTGCTCGTGGTCCAATTCTGGACCTTCGCCGGCCACGTCTTCACGGTCACGCAGGGCAAGCGGTTGTTCGGGCTCATCGCAGCCGGCGGCGTGCTCGGGGCCGTGATCGGGGCGTCGATCAGCATTGCCGTTCTGGAGATGGCGCCGGTCAGCCTGCTGATGGTTCTGGGGAGCACCATCTTCCTCGCGACGGCCGTCCTGCTGACTTTTTTGGAGCCCGACGCACCGGAGCCCCTGCGGGCCAAGCGCCGAAGAGGAGGCTGGCGAGGCGGAATGGAGGCGCTCCGAGGTCGGCCTTATCTGGTCCGCCTCGGCGTCTTGACGGCCCTCGCCACCGTCACCGTCTTGGTGACCGACTACCTTTTCAAGAGCGTCGCCGCCGCGACCTTCGAAGCGGAGGATCTGGGAGGCTTCTTCGCGCGCTACTACGCGGCGCTGAACGCTGTCGCCCTCGCGGTCCAGGTCTTCGTGAGCGGCTACCTGGTCCGTCGGACCGGGACCATCTTGGCCTTCATCATTCTTCCGCTGCTCTTGGTGCTCGGCGCCTCGGGCATCCTCTTGGCGGGGGGCGTTCTCTTGGCGGTCTTGGCCACCAAAGGGGCCGACGGAGCGCTTCGACACAGCCTCCACCGAATCAGCCTCGAGCTCCTGTGGATGCCCGTTCCCGACGAGGAACGCAGCGCCTCCAAGAACCTGGTGGACGCGGTCGTGGTCCGAGGAAGCCAGGCCGTGGCGGCGGGCGCGCTCTTCATGCTCGGGCTCTGGGGACTGGACGAGCCTCGAATTCTTGCTGGGGTGGTCGTGGCCTTGGGCGTGCTTTGGGTGGTGGTGGGTCTCGGCTTGCGCAAGCCCTACATCGAGCTGTTTCGAAACGCCGTTCACCGGGACGGACCTGATGCCAGCTCCCGCCTGCAGCTCGACCTCCGCTCGGTGGAGGTCGTGGTCGAAGCCCTTTCCAGTCGAGATCCTGCTCGGGTCATCGCGGCCATGGAGCTCTTGGCCTCGAACGGAAGAAATCGCCTCATTCCAGGACTCATTCTGTATCACGAGTCGGAGGAGGTTCTCATGCGGGCCCTCGAGCTCATCGCGGAGCCGGAACGGAAGGACTGGATCCCGTTGGCCGAGCGCCTCTGTACGCACTCCAACGAAGCCGTCCGCGTGGAGGCGCTCAAGGCGATGGCGAGGGCCGGTGTGACCGATCCACTGGAGAGTCGACTGCTGGACGTCAGTCCCAGCGTTCGCGGGCAAGCCGCCTTCTGGCTGGCCCAGATGCGCGAGGGCCGGCCGGATCACCACGAAGCCATTAAGCAGATCGTGGAGATTCCGGGCGAAGCCGGGGCCTCGGCCGTGGTCGGGATCCTGGAAGCCGTTCGAGACTCCGGAGATGCCCGCTGGGCGGAGTTCATCGCCGAACGGACGCAGGACGAATCCGACCGGGTTCTGGAGGCCGCGATCTCGGCCATGGTCACGGTGCGGGACGCGCGCTTCATCCCCGTCCTTGTCGAAGAGCTGGAGCACCACGAGCGCCGTCCCATCATCCGCGATGCGCTGGTCGCTCTAGGTGCGCCCGCCCAGGCGGCTTTGGAGCGGGCCCTGTCCGACCACACCCTTCCGCTTCACCTGCGGACCCACGTCCCTCGCTCGCTGTCCAAGTTCAGGAATCAGCGCGCGGCCGACGTGCTGCTCGACACCATCATGACCGATCATAGCGGACAGGTCCGGTATAAGTCGCTGCGCGGACTGGGCCGCTTGGTCGCCGACACCGAGGTTCGGGTGAGTCTGGACAAGGTCGAAAGGCGAACCCAGGTCGAGCTGACGGAGTACCTGAGGATCCTGAGCTTCTGGGTACCTCTGCAGGCGACGATGGCGCAGCTGGAGGTGGGTCACAAAGCCTCGGCCGAGCTCCTGCTCAGCCTGTTGGAAGACAAGCAGAACCAGGCCCTGGAGCGGGCCTTCCGACTCCTCCAAATAGCCCACCCCAGAGAGTCGATTCAGGGCGTCTCGGAGGCCCTCCGCTCCGGCGACCGTCGAGTCCGAGCCCAAGCTCAGGAGTACATCGATGCCCTCACCCTGGCTTCGGGACTCACCGAGGTGCGGAGCATGCTGAGGATCATCAGCGACGATCTGCCATCCGAGGAGCGCGTGCGGCGAGCGAGGCAATACCTGGACTCCCCGCCTTCCGACGCTGGGGAGGCCCTGCGAGCCTTAATCCGAGAGAGCGACGAGTCCGTAGCCGGGCTCGCCGCCTATCATGCCCTCAACCTGGGGGAGGAGGCGCTCAAGGAGGACGTGGTCACGGTCTCGCAGGAACGTTCATTGGGTGGGTCCCTCAAGTCCTTCATCGAGTTGATGGCCGCCAGAGAGGAGCCGACCGGTGTCATCTGAAGTCACGAGTATCTCCGTCGAACAGTCGTTGTTCATGCGGAGTTTCTTCCCCAGCAGCCCGCCCGAAAGGGTGGTTCGCCAGATGCAGGCTTGCTTGACGAGCACCTGGTACGATGCAGGAGAGGTTCTCTTTCGGGCCGGTGAGCCCGCCAATCAGGCCTTCTTCATCGTGGAGGGATGCGTAGAGATGAGCACCGAGGGCGAGGAGCCTTGGCTGTTCACCGACGGTTCGGTGGTCGGCATCCTGGACGCGAACCTGGCTCGGCCCCGGGTTAGAGAGGCCAGGGTCATCGAGCCCACCCACTGCCTGGTCCTCGACATCATGGACTACTTCGACATCCTCGAAGACAACTTCGACTTCGCCGAAACGCTGATGCGGCGGGTGTTCGGGATGGTCCACAACATGGCGCTCAACCTCCCTCCCAAGGAGGTGCACCCGCGACGGCACGGTGCACCGCAACAACCTTGGCTATCGGTCCGCCGCCTGAACGAGATCCAGAAGCTGATGATCCTCCGCTCCAGCGTCATCGGAAAGCACTCCCCCATTCAGCCCTTGGTCAACCTGGCGCGCCTGACCCAAGAGCAGCGCTTGTCGAAGGACCGGGTCTTGTTGGAGAAAGATCAGCCGCTCGATCACTTGATGATCGTCGCCGAGGGTCTGCTCCGCGCCGAATCGGAGGACGTACCCAAGGTCGATGCGGCCTTCGATCCCGGTAGCGTGGTCCTTGGAAGTACGGCCTTCGTACTGGACCACGCCCCCATGCCGGTGATCGCAAGTCGACCTTCCCTCGTGCTTTCAATTCGAATCGAAGCGCTATGGGACACGATGGAAGATCATTTTGAACTCTTTCGCAGCGTCTTCGCCTACCTTGCCAGCGAGCATGAGCGGGTGCGGAATCGACTCTCACAACTGAACCCGAACACTCGAGACTTGGCCAAAGCCTTTGGCGGCGACCGCTGAATGGCCCGAGAGGACCAGTCGACCCCTCTGGACTTTGGAAACTTCGTGGTCTGGGGGAGGGCCATTGGCGGGGTCGAGACCTGCTACCAGGTACCAGCCTTCGACTTGAACATGGACATCGGTCGCTGCCCCGACGGCGCCGAGTCCCAGAGAACCCTGCTTCTGACGCACGGGCACATCGATCACGCGGCCGGCCTACCCTACTTCGTGAGTCTCCGCTCGATGTACGGACGACCCCCGCCCAAAATCTACTGTCCAGCTGCCAGCCGTCCCGCTCTGTTGGCGGTGCTCGAAGCCTGGGACCGGCTGCAGACCGATGCGCTACAGTGTGAACTCGTCGGCGTCGAACCCGGTCATCGCGTGCCGCTCGGTCACGGCCGTACCGCACTGGCCGTGCCGGCCCACCACCGCATCGAGACGGTGGGTTGGGTGGTCCTCGAGGGCCACTCGAGGCTTCGCCCCGATCTGAAGGGCCATAGCGAACAGGACATCCGAGATCGAGCCCGCGCCGGCGAAGAGGTCACGGTGAAGGACGAACGACCAGTCCTCTGCTACACGGGAGACACGACCATCGAGACCTTGGATGATCCGACGGTCCGCAGCTGCCGAATCCTGTTCATCGAATGCACCTTCTTTGGATCCACGGTCCGAAGAAGAGGAGCGAAGTTTGGCGGTCACATCCATCTCAACCACTTGGCCGAACGAGCAGAAGAGCTGAAGAACGAGCAGCTCGTTCTCACCCACGTTTCCCAGCGCCATGACGAGAAGACGATCCTCCGGGAGCTCCAAGCGAAGCTTCCGCCTTCCCTTCTCGAAAGAACTCGAGTGCTGGCGCCCACCGGCCAAGTCCTGAAGCCGGCGTACTAATGGTCCCACACACTCGCTGGCGGAAGCTCAGGGACCCTGGCTGTCTTCGGAGAAGCCTTCTTGGGCGGCGAGGCTGTCAAAACAGCTGGGGCAGATGCCGTGGCTGAAGCGCATGTCGAGACGCTCAGAGAGGTAGGACTCGACCCTGGTCCAGTAGACCTCGTCGTGCCGAACCCGCTTGCAGTAGGAGCATATCGGCAACAGCTTCCGAAGCTGACGGATGTCTTCCAGAGCTTTGGACAGCTCCTCCACTCGGTCTCGAAGGCTCTCTCTGAGCTCGAGCAGGCGCTGTCCCGTGTGAAGGCGGGCGCGAAGCTCGCCCGAGTGGAAGGGCTTGCACACGTAGTCGTCCGCCCCTGCCTGGAGGCCTTCGACCACGTCGGCTTGCTCATCCCGGGACGTCAATAGGATGAGGTGGATTCTCGACTCCGGGAGCAGGGCGCGGGCTCGCTGGCACAGCTCGGGCCCCTGGAATCCCGGCATTACCCAGTCGAGCAAGGCGATCAACGGCTCTTCGCTGTGCCGCATATAGTCCCAAGCCGCCGTCCCATCGCTCACCGTCACGAAGTCGAAGCCCCACTCGGAGAGCTTGCGCTCCATCAGCTTCTGCTGAACGGCGTCGTCGTCGGCGACCAGGACCTTCATCCGAAGCCCTTTTCATCGGTCGCTGTGCCCGGTGTTGGAGCCTTCATTCGTCCTTGGGAACCTCCAATCCCGACATGGCGTGATACCCGCAGTCGACGTACAGGCACTCGCCGGTGACGGCCGAGGCCATGGGGCTACAGAGAAAGAGTGTCGTATCAGCCACCTCCTGAGCCGTGATGGCCCGCCGCAGCGGGCTCTTGGGCGTCGTGGCATCGATCATGTGAACGATGTCCCCAATCGACTTGGCCGCCCGAGAGGCGTAGGGGCCGGCAGAGACGACGTTGACCCGCACGCCCTTTTCTCCGGCGAACCAGGACAAGGTTCGACAATCGCTCTCCAGAGCCGCCTTGGCCGAGGACATGCCGCCTCCGTAAAAGGGCACGACCCGCTGTGCCGCTAGGTAGGACAGTCCAACCGCGGCCCCGCCTTCATCCATCCGAGGCAGAGCGGCCTGCATCAGGCCGACCATGGAGTAGGCTGAAATCGACAGCGCCTGCAGGTAGGCGTTCCGACTGACGGCCATGTGGGTGTTCTGAATCTCGGGTGAGAAGGCGACAGAGTGGATCAAGACGTCCAAGGACCCGCCGGCCAGTTCATCGAACTTGGCCATGGCCCCGTGGATCGAGACGTCCTCGCCGTCGTAGCCCTTCGCACTCCGCTTCTCCTCCGGTATGTCCTCGAGCCGGTCGTACTCGACGTCGCAGCCAAAGAGCCCGTCCGGCTTGAACTCACCCTCCACGCCATAAGGGAGCTTTCGATTCTCGGCATTCTTGTCGCGGTCCAAGATGCGCCGAACGATGGACAAGACCCGAGGATGGGTGGCGATGAAGACCCTAGCACCCGCCGCTTTCAGACTCTTGGCGATGTGCCACCCAAAACCGACGTCATCCGAGACACCGGTCACGAACGCATTCTTCCCGCGAAGGTCGAGGGGTCCCATGGGGCTGTCATCCCAGGCTCTTGGCCTGTGGGCAAGCGCACGTCCGATGGGGACTAATCAGCAGCTTTTCGAGGATCCAGTCGCAACAGGAGCATGGCGAGGGCGGTCAGCGCCCCGAGCATCAGGCTAACGGCCCACAAGTGGAGAACCTGGAGCACGCGAGGGAAGCCGAGATCGGCCAGGCCCAAGCCCGCCCCGACCTGCAGTGCCAAGAGACCAAGCACGGTCCAACCCAAGCCTCGCAGCCAGGGATCCCTGTCCGCGAGGATGAAGACGTGGCGCACCAACAGAAGGAGCACCCCCGCCACGAGCACGGCCATCAGCTCGTGCAGGCTCGCCACCCAGGACAGAGCATCCATCCAATCCGCCCGGACCATGCCCGCTTCCGCTAGGAGCTGAACCTCGCCTCGAACCAAAGCACCCACGGCCACTTGGCCCAACACCAACAACAACGCCCCGAGCGCAGCACGGGCTGCCTGCTTCCGCACAGGCTCGACCAAGACGGGACTCCCGCCCGGGAAGAAGGCGCAAACCGTCCCGTAGAGAAGGAAGCTGACGATGATGAGGGCGAAGAGCAGATGGGCGGTCAAGACAAGGGGCGCGAGGCCCGAGCTGACCACCTGACCGCCGAGCCATCCCTGAAACAGCACGAGGACGAAGGCCGAGATGGTGGGGATCAAGACCCGAGGAGAGCGGCGGTGCTGAACCAAGGCCGCCACCATCGTGGCCAGAATTAAAAAGCCCACCGCGACGCCAAGGAGGCGGTTGATGTATTCGGTCCAGGCCTTGGTGAAATTGAAGAGCGCGGGATCGATGTGGGCCGGTACCCCAGCCACGTCGATGGGCGGGACCCAGCGGTCGAAACACTTGGGCCAATCCGGACAGCCGAGGCCAGCCCCCGCCGCTCGAACCAGGGCTCCGACAGCGATCAGGAGGTATGTGGCGGCGGTCGTCGCCAAGGCCAGCTTCTGGAAGCGGTCCAAGCGCATGGCCCAGAGCATCCGGATGATGGCGAAATTGTCCACGCTTACCGCAGTGGGAGGCGGTGCTTGTGCCGACGGGCTGGCCGAGCGTCCCCGCACGCCTGCGCGCATCGCGTTCCGCGCCCTGGCCGAAGCTCGACTCACCGACCTTTCGAACCCGGACGGCGCAGGCGCACTCTACCTCGTCGGCGAACAGAACGGGGCGCCGCTCCTCCTACAACTGGACCGGAGCGACCGACTCCGAACGCTTCGGACCCCAGAGGAAGCCGAAGGACGGCTGGTGGCCGTGGCGGCCCAGGGCCGGCGCCTCGCCGTAGCCTACGACTCCGGACAGATGTGGTGGGTGGACGAAGGGCTGTGTTGCCGGTTCGAACCGGCGCCGGTCGACCTTGCCCCGAACCTCGACGGGGGCTTTTGGGTCCTCACACCCGAGGGCCTCTTCGAAGATCGTCGGCCTGGGACCCTCGTCGCCGAAGGCGGTCACGCACTGGTCCCTGGCGCTGGCGGCGGGGTGGCCGTGCTGCGGGACCAGGCCGTCGGAGCATGGGCGCTCGCCGGCCTAGCTCCCGAGGCCACCTTGGCCGCCACCCTTCGGGCAGGCGCTCTCATGCCGAGCGGGCGCCTCTACGGCCTCGACGGAACCCCGAATCTTCGGGTCGTGGACGGCCTTCGGGTAGGCGCGATCCCGAGCACCACGGTCCCCGACACGGTGACGGTCGACCCGGATGGCGAGGTTTGGGTCGCGACTCCCCGCGGAGTGGGACGCGTACGCGCCGGTGGCCTGCAGACCTTCCTGACGATCGAAGAGGCACCTCTCCTCGAGCGGCGCTTTCTTCGCATGGCCGCTGACGATCGCAGCCTGACCCTGACCAGTAGCGCCAGCGTCTTTCGACTGGTTTTCGCGGCGGACTGACCGGAAAGAGCGGCCAGCTCTCAGAACAGGGTGTCGACTTCGTCGTCTTCTTCTTCGCCTTCGGACCCATCGAAGTTGCGCTCGGCGTAGAGGAGGTCTTCAGTTGGAATATCGAGGGTGTCTCGGGTCTGAACCGCGAGACTGAGGGTCTGGGTGTCCTCGTCCTGCCCCTCTTGGAACCGGACGTAGATCTGCCGTCCCCGCTGGCCTTCGACGCGCCCTACCCGTTCGACGATCTCGGGGTTGGAGTGAACCGGCAGACGCACGAAAACCGAAGTCCCCGGAGGCAAAGATGCGCTGAGTAGGAGACCGGACTCGGTCACCTCCGACGCGTAGTCGGTCTTGAGCGACGACTCCCCATCGATTCGGTACTGGACGAGGACGGATTCGTTCACGACGACAACCGATCCTGCACCAGACCGAGGAACATCTGAAGCCCCAAAGGGATCAGTTCGTCATCGAAGTCGAAGTCGGGATGATGACATCCGGGAGTCTCCCCATCCGGCTGCCCGGCTCCAAGGAAGAAGTAGGCGCCTGGGATCTCTCGAGTATAAAAAGCGAAGTCTTCGCCGCCGGTGATGGGGACTTGGTCGCTACTCAGCTGCTCTGGCCCCACCACCCGTTCAGCCACTCGTCGAACGGCGGCCACGCAGCTTTCGTGGCTCATGAGAACCGGGTAGTGGGGAATCAAGCGGACCTCGATTTCGACCCCCATCGCGCGGCCGATCTGGCTTCCCAGGCTCTGAAGCCGCTCGGTGACGATTCCCGTGACTTCGCTACTGAAAGTGCGGATCGTCCCGGTGAGCTCGGCCCGGGAAGGGATGACGTTGTGGGTGGTCCCGGCATGAAAGGTGCTGAGGCTGAGGACCGCGGGCTGATGCACGGACAGCCCCCTCGACACCACGGTCTGAGCCGCGGTCACGAACTGGGCCCCCGCCACGACCGGGTCTCGTACGTGATGGGGCTGACTGGCGTGGCCGCCCTTCCCTCGAATCTCGATTTCGAGGGTGGTCACTTCGGCCATGGTCGCCCCCGCTGCGGCCCGTATGCAGCCCTTGGGAAAGGGGGGCCAGTTGTGAAGGCCGTAGATTTCATCGACCCCCTCCAGCACACCCTCGGCGATCATCACCCTGGCTCCACCGCCCCGAACGCCCTCCTCGGCCGGCTGAAAGACGAGGCGTACATTGCCCGGGACTTCGGCCTTTTGCTGGGCGAGGGCCGCCGACGTGGCGAGCAGGATGGAGGTATGACCGTCGTGTCCGCACTTGTGGGACACCCCAGGATGGATGCTCTTGTAGGGAAGGGGCGTGTTCTCCTGAATGGGGAGCGCGTCGAGGTCGGCTCGGAGCGCGATGGTCGGGCCCCGACCGACCCGGTCGGGATGGAGGTCCGCCACGACCCCCGTTTCCGCCATCTGCCGCGGGCTGTAGCCATGGCGCTTCAGCCAGTCGATGACGACCTGCTGGGTGCGCTTCTCCTCGAAGCCGAGTTCGGGGTGCTTATGGACATCGTGCCGGATGGCGCGAGCTTCAGCGACGAAGCGATCCAGAAGAGCCATGGGCTGAGAGCATGGAGGACGGGTTCACGATTTGGGAACCTCTCGAGCCTTGGGCTACAAGCGAGTGGTGGTAGTGGGCTTCCACTGGGTCGCGCTCGTCTTCGGATTGCTGGTCGGCTCCTTCTTGAACGTCGTGATCGCACGAGTACCGGCCGGCGAGAGCATCGCTTTTCCGGGGTCGAAGTGCCCCAAGTGCCAGACCCCGATCGCCTGGTACCAGAACGTGCCTGTCCTTTCTTGGGTGGCACTTCGGGGCCGCTGCGCCGCCTGTAAGGCCCCCATCTCGTTCCGCTACCCGATCATCGAGATCCTGACCGGAACCCTCTTCATGGCCTGTGCCGTACGCTTTGGCTTCAGCTGGGCGTCCCTCTTCGCCTTCGCCTTTGCCGGGGGGCTCGTCGTCATCACCTTCGTGGACATCGATATCTGGGAGATCCCTGATGAGGTCAGCCTCCCGGGCATCCTCATCGGCGTCCTCTGCCGGCCCCTCGTGTTCGAAGTGCCCTGGTGGAGCGGCCTGGTCGGAGCCGCCTTGGGCGCCGGCGCTCTTTGGACGATCCGCTTCACCTACGAAGTGCTGCGCGGGGAGGAGGGCATGGGCCTGGGCGACGTCAAACTGATCGGCATGATCGGCGCCTTCCTCGGCCCCGGCGGGCTTCTGCCCACGATTATCATCGCTTCCTTCTCTGGGACCATCGTCGGCGTCGTCCTGATCCTGGCCGGGGATGGGCGCGCCGAAGCCGACGGCGCCGCCGCCGAGACCGAGGACGGCTCGCCCGGCGAGGCTGCGTCGGGTGAGGAGGCCGAAGATGAAGAAGAGTGGACGCCTCCCGCCAACGCTGTGCCTTTCGGCCCCTTCCTTGCCCTAGGGGGCCTCACCTATCTGCTCATGGAGCCCGCCATTCGCCGCTGGCTGTACCTATGAAGCCCACGAGCCTACGACAGCCGCTCCTGTTCCAAGCGCTGCTCTTCCTGGCCGCAGCGGCCTTTCTGGTGATGACCCTGGCTTCCTTCGCCATGGTCCGAGCCAGCCAGCGGGCCTACCACCGAGCTATTCGAGTTCAAATGGCACGACTGGCCCGACTTCCCGACGCGGAACGACGGCTAGCCCTGCGCAACTCCCCGCTGGAGGAGGTCCGGCTGGAGGAGCGCGTCGCCGCGACCCCACCTCCCGGCGAGATCGTGGTGCCGGTGGTCCGAGCGGGTTCGGATCGATATATGGTCGCCAAATTCGACACGACGATCCCTCGGAGCATCGCCTTCGTGGAGGTGGCTCGCTTGGCGCCTTGGGTCCTCATCTCCACCCTCCTCTTCTCTGCGCTCCTCGTGTTCATGACCAGCCGCCTCGTGATCCGGCCGCTGGACGGCTTGGCAGAGATCGCCGACACCACCGACTTCGATCCAGAGCAACTCCCGTTGACCATGGGTCGGCGACCCGCACCCGACGAGATCGCCGAGGTCGCTCTTCGCTTTCGCCGGACCGTGCAGCGGCTCCGAGACGAGCAGGCGGTCATCGAAGCTCAACGGGACGAGATGGAGCGAATGCAGGCCTCGCTGCTCCGCGCCTCCAAGCTCGCAAGTGTAGGTCGGCTCGCGGCGGGCATCGCCCACGAGGTCGGAAATCCGCTCGCAGCCGTGAGGGGCTACCTGTCCTTGATGAAGGCCGGACTGGATCCCGAGGAGCAGGCCGACGTCACCCGCCGAAGTTTGGACGAGCTGACGCGAATCCATGAGACCATCAAGAAGCTCCTGACCTACGCCCGCTCGGGCGAGGACGAAGACGCACCCCTGGAGGAGACCAAGCTGGGCGAGGTGTTCGACTCAGCCTGGAACTTGGCCCGCGGCCACCCCAGCGTCCGTCCCCTCCGCCTCGAAGCTGACGTTCCAGAGCAGGCCAGAGTTTGGGCCCATCCCGGGCGCCTGAGTCAGATCTTCCTGAATCTCCTGCTCAACGCCGCCCAGGCCATGGCGGAGACCGAGGCACGGGATATCGTGGTCACGGCCCGGCTAGAAGGCACCCGCTGGCAGCTCGACCTCCAAGACGAAGGTCCAGGCGTCCCGGAGGAACTCTGCTCCGGCGTCTTCGACCCCTTCTTCACCACCAAGTCACCGGGTGAGGGGACCGGACTCGGTTTGGCGGTTTCGCGGGCCATGGCGGAGGCCATGGGCGGGGACCTGGTACTGATGCCCAGCGAGCGAGGCGCCTGCTTCCGGGTCAGCCTCCGTGCGTTCGACCCCGAATCCGCATAGGCTAAGCCCGTGGCGGCCAAAGTTCTCGTGGTGGACGACGAGGAGAGCCTCCGCCACATGCTCAGCATGACCCTCTCGAGGGCCGGCTTTCAGGTATGGACGGCCGCCTCGGGCGACGAGGCCCTGGAGACGATTCGGAAGAGCCCGCCCTTCGACGTCTGCCTGTCCGACGTCCGTATGCCAGGCATGGATGGCCTGACTTTCATCGAGCAAGCCGCTCGGGCCCGTAAAGGCGAGCCTACCTTCCTCGCCATGAGCGCCTACGGCGATGAACAGATGGCCATCGAAGCCCTCCGCCGCGGCGCCTTCGATTACCTGAGCAAACCCTTCGAGCCCGAGACCTTGGTCATGAAGCTCCGCATGCTGATGGAGCGGCGCCGGCTGCAGGTCGAAGCGCCTTCGACCAAGACCACGTCCCGGACGGCACCGCCAGGGCTCGGGGGTATCGTGGCCGCTTCTCCCCAGATGGAGCGAGTCTTCAAGACCGTGCGCAAAGTTGCGTCCTTCCCGACCACGGTCCTTCTGACGGGCGAGACCGGGACCGGCAAAGAACGCATCGCCGGCGCTCTCCACACCGAGGGCCGAAGGGCTGGACGTCCCTTCGTGGCCGTCAACTGTGCGGCCATCCCCTCTGCCCTGCTGGAAAGCGAACTCTTCGGTCACGCCAAAGGTGCGTTCACCGACGCCTCCTCCGACCGGCCCGGCCTCTTCGAAGAAGCTGACGGCGGCACGCTTTTCCTGGACGAGGTGGCGGAGCTCCCGACCGTCCTGCAGGTGAAGCTGCTCAGGGCCTTGGTCGAGAAGGAGATCCGCAGGGTAGGAGAGGGCCGCCACATCCCCGTGGATGTACGTGTGATCGCTGCCACGAGCCGAGATCTGACGGCCATGGTCGAAGCCGGGAGTTTTCGTGAAGACCTCCTGTACCGCCTGGACGTCGTCACGATCCACCTTCCCCCGCTCCGGAGTCGGCCCGAAGACATCCCCCCTTTGGCCCAGCATTTCGCGGCCAGACTGGCCGACCGACTGGGCCTGGCGGCAGGCGAGATTACGGAAGAGGCGATGCGCATCCTGACCAGCTATGCCTGGCCCGGTAACGTCCGAGAGCTCGAAAACGCCATCGAACGGGCCCTAGTCCTGTCCGACGGCGACGGCCGGATCACCGCCGCCGACCTGGACGAACGCTTCGACGGGCCGCCCCGCGACCTCACGGAAACCGGGGACCTCGAGCTTCCCGGCGGCGGCAAGGATCTGACTCTCAAGGTGGTCCTGCCCAAGTTGGAGCGTGCCCTCATCAAGGAGGCCCTGGAGCGCTCGGATGGCCACCGTGGCCGGGCCTCCCAGCTCCTCGGCATCAGTCAGCGCACCCTATCCTCCAAGCTGAAGGAGTATGAGCTCTCCTGACCTGCTGTCCCTGGGTCGAGGCGCCGTCTGGCCGGTTCCTTGACGGCCCTTCCGGACCACCCCAAGATGCGCGAGTCTCGGGATTCGACCTGGGACATCGAGGGAATCTACGTGGCCAAAGGTAAGAACGCAGTCGGCCTGGACATCGGCTCGGGCTCCATCAAGCTCTGCCAACTCAAGCCGGCCAAGCGGGGAAACTATCAACTCCAGTCCTTCGGGATGGTCCAGCTGCCACCGGAAGCCATCGTGGATGGCGCGCTGATGAACTCGACCGCCGTCGTAGACGGCATCCAGGAGCTATTCGCTTCTCAGAAGATCAAACACAAACAGGTTGCGACTTCGGTCTCGGGCCACTCCGTGATCATCAAGAAGATCAGCCTACCCCAGATGACGACCGAGGAGCTCGAAGAGTCGATTCAGTGGGAGGCCGAGCAGTACATCCCCTTCGACATCAACGACGTGAACATTGACGTCCAGATCCTCAATACCGAGTCGACCCAAGCTGGTCAGATGGACGTTCTCTTGGTGGCGGCCAAGAAGGATATGATCAACGACTACACCGAGGTCATTCAGAGCGCGGGTCTGGACCCGGTGGTGGTCGACATCGACGCGTTCGCCGTCCAGAATCAGTTCGAGATCAACTACGAGGTCCCGCGGTCCGAAACCGTCGTCCTCGTGAACCTCGGCTCTTCCGTCACCAATATCAACGTAGTCGCGAACGGCATCTCAACCTTCACCCGCGACATCAGCATCGGGGGTAATCAGTTCACGGATGCGGTCCAAAAGGCCCTCAACGTCAGCTACGACGAGGCTGAAGCGCTCAAACTCGGCGGAACGGGGCCGGAGAGCGACGCAGTGGTTCCTCAGGAGGTGGAGCGGGTCCTTCAGACCGAGTCCGAGTCCATCGCCAACGAGATTCAGCGTTCCCTAGACTTCTACGCCGCCACTTCTGCCGACGCGCACCTGTCGCGGATATTCTTGAGTGGGGGCTCGGCCAAGATCCCGGCTCTGGTGAAGACCATCGAGAACCGAACCGGAGTCGCGGTCGAGGTTCTGAATCCGTTCCGAAACATCGACACCTCCTCCGGAAGCTTCGACATCGACTACTTGACCCGCGTGGCGCCCATGTCGGCGGTGGCGGTCGGGCTTGCGCTGCGTAAGCCCGCGGATCGCTGAGGCTCGTCCATGATTCGAATAAACCTCCTCCCGGTCCGCCAGACGCAGAAACGCCAGTCGGTCCAGCAACAGCTGTTGATTGGCGTCGGAGTTCTCGTCGCCATCGTCGTCGCCTCGGTCGTGTGGACGGCCGTCATCTCTAGTTCGGCCGAGGAGCGGAAACAGGCGGTGGCCGAAAAGCAGAACGAGCGTAAGCAACTCGACAAGATCATCGGGGAGGTCAATGCCTTCACCGAGAAGAAGAAGGAGCTGGAGGAGAAGCTGGACGTCATCGACGGTCTCAGCAAAGCCAAGATCGGCCCCGTCCGTGCCCTCGACGACCTGGCGACGGAGATCCCGAACCGGGTGTGGGTGACTAAGATGGGCGAGAACAACGGCTCCGTGACCATCGAGGGACGAGCCATCGACCCTGAAGACGTCTCTTCCTTCCTTCTCGCCCTTCAGAAGTCGAAGTATTTCAGCGGCATCGTTCTGACCTACTCCAAGGCGGTGAAGGAGCAGAACGTGACCATTTACGAGTACAAGATCACCTGCCAGGTGAACTACTCGGCCTAGGAGCCATTCATGGAAGAGCTCATCGGACGAATCTCAAAGATCCCACTCGTACAGAGGATCGCAATCCTGGCCGCCATCGGCGGGGTCATCATCCTGCTCAATTACTTCTTCTTCGTGTCTCCCAAGCTCGATGAGATCGCGGCGGCCGAGCGACAGATTCAGCAGCTCGATTCAGAGCTCATCCAGAAGAAGGCCATCGCTCGCAACCTCCCTCGCTATCGAGTGGAGGTCGAGCGGCTCAAGCAGCGGCTCAACCAAGCCCTGACGCTCCTTCCGAACGAGGCCGAAATACCGGAGCTGCTTCAGAAGATCGCCTCCCGCGTCGAGCAATCCGACTGCGAGATGACCACCTTCGAGCCGCAGTCCGAGCAGGTGAGCGGCTTCTACGCCAAGATCCCGGTGAAGATGTCGATCACCGGCAATTTCCACTCCGTTCTCGTCTTCTTCGACAAAGTCGCGAAGCTGAACCGAATCGTGAACGTTACGAACATCTCGATGTCCGACCCGAGCATCGAGAACAAGAAGGTGGTCGTGAAGGCCGACTTCGTCGCCACCACCTTCAAGTTCGTCGACACGGAAAACACGGGTGGGACGTCCAACAGCGGCTTCGGGGCTGAACCAGGAACGAAGTCATGATGCGCTCGGTGCTCGCGCTCAGCGGGCTCATCGTTTGCTCGGCCTGCGGCGGCGACGAGGCCCCGCCTCCGCCCCCCGAAAAGCCGGTGCCGGCCCAGACCGGCCTGAATGCACTCACCGGTGGCTCAGAGGCTGTCGCGAACGCCGCCGACCCGGCCCCCGCTTCACAGGAGCAAGCGCCGCCGCCAGCCGAAGCGACCAACCCAAACGAAGAGGCTGAAGCCGAAGTGCCCTACGCCTACTCACCGATCGGCAAGCGTGACCCCTTCCGCAACATCTTCGAACAGCTCGCCGATGGCCCAGAAGAACAGGAGCTGACCGAGCTTCAGAAGTTCGAGCTGGACCAGCTCAGGCTCGTGGCCGTCGTGACTCGAATCGCGACGCCCTATGCGATGGTCGAGGACCCCAACGGCAAGGGCCACACTCTGGTTCGCGGGACCCTGATTGGGAAGCACTTCGGGCAGATCGCCCAAATCCGAGAAGACTGCGTGGTGGTCAAGGAGGACTACCGTGACTACACGGGCCGCAAGGTCACGAACAGCACCTCGATGTGCCTGCCCAAGCCGGAGGACCTGAAACTTGATTAATACAAGGGCCGTGCGAGTGTGCCGGCAACGAGGGAACGCGTGATGGATTTGCAGCATCCCAAGGTCGTCTGGCTAGGGTTCGCCGCAGCGGTCTTCTCGACCGCGGCGAGCGCCGAGACGATGACGACGCTCGAGCACGTCGAAGCGTCGCGGGACGGCGAGACGCGTATCGTGAGAATCCGCGCCGACCGCGCGCCCAGCTACAGCGTCTTCCGGATGACGGAGCCCGACCGGGTCTTCGTCGAGTTGTCAGACGCTCGCACGGCGGACGGCGCCGAAACCCTGGACGTTCGCGACGGGGTGGTTCGGAGCGTACGGACCGAGAACGTGGACGAACGCACACTGCGGGTCGTCATCGAACTCGAGGCTTTCCGAGACTATCGGATCATCGAGAAGGGCAAGGAGCTCTGGGTCCGATTCGAGGCAGCCGCCCTACGCACACCCATCGACGTGGGTGAGGTCGAGGTCGAAGAAAGCGCCGAGGGTAGCCTCATCGTGGCCCCCTTGACGGGCGAGCTCAAAGCGGACGCCGTGAGGCTCGAGTCCATCGAGTCTCCTCCCCGCATCATCGTGGACCTCGATCACGCCCGCATCGAGCCCAAGTACCAAAGGCTCGACGTCGACCGTGAAGGCGTTCAGCGCGTCCGTGTGGCTGACAAGAGCGGCTCAGTGCGCCTCGTCCTGGACCTGGACGAAGGAGCGATACCGCCTCGCGTCGACGTGCAGACCGCGGGACGACAGCTTCAGATTCGCCTGAGCTCTGCGACCAGCAAGGCCGTACCACGCGCCCTTCCCGCACCCCCGGTCCCTGCAGCCGCCACGGCGCCTTCCACCACACCCACCGAAGCCCCGAGCCCGAGCCTCTCGAGCGCGGCGAGCCGGGCCATTCGCGACATCCGCTTCGAACCACGCGACGGCTTCATTCGATTCACGGTCGTATTCGAGAACGACACGTTTCGGGTGGCCTCGGGAGGGAGCGAGTCCGCCCCTCGGCTCCTGATTCCCGATGCGAAGCTCCCCAAGCATCTTGAGCGCACACTGGACGTGACCGAGGTCAGCAAGGGCGCGCTGGCAGGCCTGTCCAGCTTCAACACCGAGAAGGGCGTGGTTTTGGCCGCCGGCATCTACGAAAAGACCGAGCATCGACATTGGACCAAGGGTGACCGCCTGATGTGGGACTTCCGGCTCGGCGCCCAGACGACGAGCTACGCACCGGAGACGACCGCCAGCTACCGCTCAGAGATGGCCGCTCAGCTCGGCGCCGCTGCGACGGGTCGCGCTCGATACACGGGCCGAAGAATCTCTTTGGACCTCAAGGACGCCGACATCCAGAACGTTCTCCGGCTCTTGGCCGACGTCTCGCGGCTCAACATCGTGGCCGGCGACGACGTCCAAGGCAAAGTCACCATCAAGCTGCGAAACGTTCCCTGGGATCAGGCGCTCGACATCATCCTGAAGTCCAAGGCCCTCGACAAACAGCGGAACGGCAACATCATCCGGGTCGCACCCGTCGAGGTCCTCCAGAAGGAAGAGGAGCTCCGGCTCGAGCGTCGTGAGGCGCAGATACAGCTGGAGCCCCTCACCGTGCGACTCATCCCGGTGAGCTACGCCGTAGCCTCCGACATTCGTCCTCAGGTCGCGGCGCTCCTCTCGGCTCGGGGCAAGGTCAACATCGACAAGAGGACCAACGTCCTCATCGTCGAGGACATCGGAGAAGTGCTGGTCAAGGTGGAGCGACTCGTCCGAACCCTGGATACCCAGACGCCTCAGGTCCTGATCGAGTCGAGGATCGTCGAGGCCCGGAACAACTTCTCCCGCGAACTCGGCGTCCAGTGGGGTGGTACGGTCTCAGCTTCTCAGCAGTTCGGAACCCAGACCGGCTTGGAGTTCCCGAACAACGTGGTCGTCAGCGGTGGTGCGGATGACGGCGTAGCCAACGTCGTGGAAGGCGTCGCAGCCAACCCGCAGTACGCGGTCAACCTGCCCGCCGTGGTCGGGTCCGGTACAGGTGGTGCCCTCGGTCTGGTGCTTGGCTCGGTCGACAACTCGACCTTAATCAACCTGCGGCTTTCGGCCGCAGAGACCGAAGGCAAGATCAAGCTGGTTTCGGCCCCGAAGATCGTCACCCTCGACAACACGGAAGCCAACATTCTCTCTGGCGAGCGAATCCCGATTACCGTCATCACCGCCAACGGCCCGACGACGCGATTCATCAACGCGAACCTCGAGCTCGGCGTCACGCCTCACGTCACTCAAGATGGAGCGATCCTCATGGACATCGAGGCGAAGAAGAACGAGCTCTCGGATCGAGTCGACAACCTGGGTGTGCCCGGCATCCTAACCAATGAAGCCAACACCTCCATGATCGTGCAGGATGGCGACACAGCCGTCTTGGGAGGCCTCTATCGGAGGAACCGGTCCGAGAACGAGGCCCGTATTCCCTGGATCGGTCAGGTCCCCGTCATCGGTTGGCTCTTCAAGTCCACGACGCGGTCCGACAGTCGAGAGGAGCTATTGATTTTCATCTCTCCTCGCATCGTGAATCGGCAGGCCGCGCTCGTCCAACCGGAATGAGCTGCCTCTTCGTGGCCGGACCGCCGGGCGCCGGCAAGACCACTATCGCTCGGCGCATCGCGGATGAACTCGGCCAGCCTTTCCTAGACACCGACCTTCTCGTCGAAAGCGCTCTGGGACGCTCCCCGTCCGAGGTCATCGCCCGCAGCGGCGAGGCCAGCTTCCGCCGAGCCGAACAAGAAGTCCTGCACGATCTCCCCGAGCAGGGGGTCGTCGCGCTCGGCGGAGGAACCAGCAGCATTCCCGAGGCGCGAAGGATCATTCGTCGGCGGGGCTTGGTGGTGGGGCTCGATGCACCCTTGGACGTTCTTTGGGCTCGCCTTTCTCGAGCGGAGGCCCCCCGTCCCCTGGCTGTCAGCAGGCAAGCGCTGGCCGATCTGCTGGTGGCCCGAGGTCCGGCCGCCTATCGTTTCGTCGATGCGCAATTCTCGTCCGTGGCCGAGCCCGAGCGAGTAGCCACACAAATCAAAGCCTGGACCCAGGCTCAGGTCCGATTGGAGGCTCAGCTGGGCAGCGCCAGGACTCGGGTCGTGGTGGGGCGATCGCTCCCCGTGGCGCTGGCGGGCGCCCTTTCGGAGCTGGCGCCCACCCGTCCCATCTTGCTCTTGGAGGACCAGGGGATCCCAAAGGAGCTCCGCGACGCCTACGCCCGGTCGGCCGAGTCGATTGGATCCGTCGTCCGCCGACCCCTGGCCGGGGGCGAATCCGTGAAGACTTGGTCCCTCTTGGGCCAGATACTCGAAGAGGCGATCGGCGCAGGCTGTGGACGACAGAGTGTCGTGGTGGGGCTGGGCGGTGGAGCCCTCACGGACCTCGCCGGCTGCGCAGCCGGACTGCTAGGCCGGGGGGCCCCACTCATCCTGGTGCCGAGCACCCTCCTGGCCCAGGTGGACGCTTCGGTCGGCGGAAAGTGCGCGGTGAACACCGCTCAAGGGAAGAACCTGATCGGCCTCTTTCACCCCGCGAGCGACGTACTCACCGACTTGGAGCTCTTGGACTCGCTGCCCGAGGAGGAGCTTCGCTCGGGGGCGGCCGAGCTCTTCAAGATGGGCCTCCTAGCAGGAGGAGAGCTTTGGGCCCGCTTGTCCGACCGACGAGCGCCCCCCTTCGGCGTCGATCCACGATCGGTGGCGCTGTCCATCCGCGCCAAAGCCGAGATCGTGGCCTCCGACCCTTTCGAGCGGGGACGCCGGAAGATCCTGAATCTGGGTCACACCCTAGCTCACGCCTTAGAGAAAGCCTCCGCCTTCGAGCTACGTCACGGCGACGCAGTGGCAATGGGTACGGCCAGCGCGGTGCGATGGTCCCGGTGGCGTGGGATGATGTCGGACGAGGTGTCTCGGAGCATCCTCGAGGCTCAAGCCCGGCTCGGGCTGCCGGATCGGGTGGCCCCCGAGCTTCTGCAAGCGGCCCTCCCCCACTTTGGCCAGGACAAGAAGGGCCACGGAGGCGGCGGCCAAGAAATTGGCCTGTCCAAAACAGGCGAACCCGAGCTGATTGCGGTAGAGTGGGGGCAGCTCGGACAAGAACTTCGAGAATCGGAGACCGAAGGATGAAGACTCGACTCAGCATCATCGCTTTGTGGGCCATTGTGGCCTGCGACACCGAAGACCCAGGACTGCAGTTCAACGCCTTCAAGACCATCGAGAACGAATGCACGTTCACCGACGCCAATCCGGACCTACTGGCCTTGACCTTCGATCCGGAACTCTACGACTCACTGAGGCTCTTCGGAAGCCTGCAGAGTACCTTGCTTCCGCCGACCGAAATCCTGGACCAGCCTTCGATGCGGAACCTCCCTGGTCAGATCACCACGAACATCAACGCCTTCGAGTACGCCTTCGAGTGTGACATTTCGGCCTTTGCGGGTCCCCGACAGCTCTTCTTGCCTTTTCCGGGCAACGATCCTGCGGTTCCGCTTTGCCGAAACCCAAACGACCCCGACGCAGACTTCTCGGGCGAAATCGTGAGCCCGGTCTTCGGATCCATCATAGGGGGCGAGATCACCACCGTAGCCACTCGGGTGGTCTCACCTCAGCTAGCGGACCAGCTCGAAGAGTTTCTCGAGCTGTCCGTTCCCGCAGCCGCATGCTGCGCGGATACACCCGATGGACAGGCCTGTGACACCTCGGCTCCGACCGTGGAGTGCCAGACCACGGCCGACCTGGTTACCGAGGGGCGTATCCTCCCCAGCCAGCCTTTGGAGCTCGCCCGATTTCGTGAGGTAGTCTTGACCACCGCGCAGGATCCGGACTTCCGCGGGCCCCTTCTTCTCGGCGTTCGAGGCAACTACCGAGGCATCACGAATCGGGGGGCGTCCCTGGTGTCGAACGAGGCCGGCTTCAACATCCAGCTCTGCTCGAACTGTGTGAACTTGGGTTTCCAAGATCTTCAGGCCCGGGCCGCCACAGGCGATACAGATGCCGAGGATCAGCTCGAGGAGTTCCTGAACTTCCTCAACTGCTTCGAGGAATGATGGATAACGAGTTCAGGGCGGCGCTGCAGGCGATATGCGGCGCGCTCCCCGGGACCGTCGCCGCGACTCTGATGGGTATGGACGGTATCCCTGTCGAGACGGTCGAAGGAAACGAGGTCGGGCTCGAAGTCTCCTCGCTCATCGTCGAGTATGGACACTTGATCGATCAGATCCGACGTTCAGCCCAAATGTTCGAAGCCGGCGGCTTGGAGGAGCTCACCATCGCGAGCGAGCGTGTGACGACCCTGATCCGTCCCTTGACCGACGAGTACTTCCTCGCCCTGGCCCTCGAGCCTGCCGTGCCCTCCGGTAAAGGTCGCTACTTGATGCGCATCCATGCGCCGAGTCTGGTCGAAGCCCTGGCCTGAGCCGATGGCCAAGGTTCACGTTCTTCACGGTCCGAACCTCGACCTCCTGGGCGAGCGCGAACCAGAGACCTACGGCCACCAGAGCTTGGATTCGATCGATCAGGAGCTGGTCGCGCTCGGACGAAATCTGGGCTTGGTCGTCGAGACCCTTCAGAGCAATCACGAAGGCCAGCTCGTTGACGCGGTGCACGAGGCCGCGCGAAGCGCCGATGCCCTCCTAATCAACGCAGCGGGCTACACCCATACTTCGGTCGCGATCCGAGACGCCGTTGCCGCGGCGCGAGCGCGCATCGCGGTGCTCGAGGTACACCTCTCGATACCGGAAGCCCGGGAGGTCTTTCGTCAGGTCTCTCTGCTGGCGGGCGTCGTCGATGGACGCATCGAAGGCCTGGGCAGCCTCTCATATGGACTTGCCCTCAGGGCCGCATCGGAGCTACTTCGCGCCCGTGGCGTCCTACGAGACCAGTGACCTCAAGAAGGGGCTGAAGATCCTCCACAACGGCCTCCCCTTCGCCGTGGTCGACTTCCAACACGTCAAACCGGGCAAGGGAAACCAGTTCACCCGCACGAAGCTGAAGAACCTTCAGACCGGAGCCGTCCTGGACGTGACTTTTCGCTCCGGAGAGAAGATCGAGGATCCCGACGTCGAAGATCGGACCATGAGCTTCCTCTACTCAGATGGCGAAGGCTTCCACTTCATGGACACCAAGACCTACGACCAAGTAGCCATTACCGAGGACAGCATCGGAGGCATGAAGGACTATCTGCTTCCCGAGATGCAGGTGGACGTGATTATCTGGAGAGGTCGTCCCATCAACGTCGACCTCCCCCAACACGTTGAGCTGGAGATCACGTACTGCGAACCTGGGGTGCGCGGGGACACCGCCACCAACGTCACCAAGCCGGCTACGGTGGAGACCGGAGCGACGATCAACGTGCCGCTCTTCATCAACACCGGAGACAAGATCAAGGTGGACACGGCGACGGGCAGCTACATCGAGCGCACCGGGATCGGCTCCGGTAGCTGAGCATGGCCACCCGAAAGAACAAGGCGACCCCAAAGAAGCGGGCCGTTAGCAAGAAGGCCCCGGCCGCCAAGACCAGAACGAGCCGACCGCCTGCCCCACCCCCCGTCACCGACCCGAAGTCGGCGCGTTTCGAGCGAATTCTCGGCGTCTTCAACGACTCTGGCCTGGCGGAGCTGGAGTACGAGGACGAAGAGCTGGCCATCAAGGTCGCCCGCTATCCGAGCAGCGCCCCGCCACCGCCCCCACCTCCGCCGCCCGTCGGGGCCGCCGTGCCGGCGCCCGCGCCCGCTCCGAGCGCGGCTCCGGCTAGCCCAAAGGCTGCAGCCGAGACGAGCCCCGAGCCCAGTGGACAGGTCGTAACTTCTCCCTTCGTCGGCACGTTCTATCGATCGCCTTCCCCCGAAGCCCCCCCCTTTGCTGAGGTCGGTCAGCGCATCGCCAAGGGCCAGACCTTATGCATCATCGAGGCGATGAAGCTCATGAACGAGATTCCCTCTGACTACGAGGGTGTGGTCACCAAGGTCCTCGTGAACAACGGCGATGTCGTTCAATACGGGGATGGGCTGTTCGAGATCGGACCCGGATGAGCCGAGCCTTCAAGAAGATCCTCGTCGCCAACCGAGGCGAGATCGCGCTCCGCGTGATACGCGCCGCCCGGGAACTGGACATCGAAACGGTGGCCGTCCACAGCACGGCCGACGCCGAGTCTTTGCACGTCAAGTTCGCCGACAAGGCGATCTGCATCGGGCCGCCTTCACCGGCGGCCAGCTACCTCAACGTCCCTGCCATCATCTCGGCGGCCGAAGTCAGCGGCGCCGACGCCATTCATCCTGGATACGGCTTCCTTTCCGAAAACGCACAGTTCGCGGAGACCTGCGACCGTAGCGGCTTTCACTTCATCGGACCCAAGGCCGAGAGCATACGAATGATGGGCGACAAGATTCAGGCCCGGAAGACCATGAACGAAGTGGGGCTCTTCGGCCTCCCCGGTTCACCGGATCCCCTGGAGACGGCGGAGGAGGCCATGACCGTCGCCCGAGAGATCGGTTTCCCACTCATCATCAAGGCAGCCGCCGGTGGCGGTGGCCGTGGCATGAAGATCGTACGGGAGGCGGACAAGCTCGGTCCGATGCTGGAGTTGGCCCGACGTGAGGCCGAGTCCTCCTTTGGGAGCGGGGCCGTCTACGTGGAGCGCTTCGTCACCAACCCTCGCCACATCGAGTACCAGATTGTAGCCGACGACTTTGGCAACGTCGTCCACCTGGCCGAACGGGAATGCTCGGTCCAGCGGCGCTACCAAAAGCTCATCGAGGAGTCGCCGTCCCCGGCCCTGGACGACGAGAAGCGCGCCGAAGTAGGGGAGAGGGTCGTGAAGGCCATCAAGAAGCTCGGCTACACCAACGTCGGGACCATCGAGTTCCTGATGGACGGGGACGAGCTCTACTTCATGGAGATGAACACCCGGATTCAGGTCGAGCACCCCGTAACCGAGATGATGGTTCGTCGGGACCTCGTTCGGCTGCAGATTCAGCTCGCCGAAGGCCATCCTCTACCCTTCACCCAAGACGACGTCGAGCTGAGAGGCCACGCCATCGAGTGCCGCGTCAACGCCGAGGATCCCGTCAACTTCGCGCCCTCACCGGGCGTGATCTCGGCCTATCACGTCCCCGGGGGCACGGGCGTAAGGGTCGACTCCCACATCACCACTGGAACGACGGTGGCTCCTCACTATGACAGCCTCCTGGCCAAGCTCATCGTCCACGACCTCGATCGAGAACACGCCATACGAAGGATGAAGACCGCCCTTCGTGAGTACGTGGTCGAGGGTATCAAGACCAACATCCCCTTTCACCGGCGGGTTCTAGACAATCCCGGCTTTGCCCGAGGGGACTACGATACCACCCTCGTTCAGACCATCCTCGACGGTTGATCACCGTCGCTCACATCATCACGCGCCTCGAGCTCGGCGGCGCTCAGCAAAACACCATCGACACCTGCGTCGGACTGGATCGTAAGCGCTTCCGGGTTAGGCTTCTCTACGGGCCGGGAGGACCTTTGGACGACCGTCTCGACGAGCTCGCCGCCCACGAGAAGCGGTCGATCGCTCATCTCGGTCGTGCCATCGCGCCTTCGGACGATCTTCGTGCTTTCCTCGAGATTCGCGGAGACCTCGAGGCGCTCGGGCCCTGCCTCGTTCACACGCACAGCAGCAAGGCCGGGATCCTTGGTCGAGCGGCCGCCCGCAGCCTGGGGCTTCGTGGCGTCATCCACTCCATTCACGGATTCGGCTTTCACGCCGAGCAGCCCCGCTGGAAGCGAGCCGCGTTCGTGACGGCTGAGCGGCAGGCGGCCCGCTGGACCCGGGCCTTCTTGTCCGTCTCGCGGGCCAATCTCGCCGAAGCTCAGGCCAGGGGCATCGTGGGACCGCAGCACCTGGCTCGGATTCTCCGCTCCGGCATGAACCTGGAGCCTTTCGTCGACGCCGACGCTCGACGTTCCGAGGCGAGGCTCGCCCTGTCCGCGCCCGCTGGCCCCTTGTTCCTGAGCGTGGCTAACCTAAAGCCTCAGAAGGCCCCGCTCGACCTCGTTCGGGCCTTTCAGCTTGTAAAGGTAGAACGGCCGGACGCGGAGCTCTGGTTCGTCGGAGACGGCCCACTCCGAGGGGAAGTCGAAGCAGAGTTGAGAGCAAGGGGTCTTGATGGCTTCCGGCTCTTGGGCTGGCGGCGCGACGTGCCCTCGCTGATGGCGGCTTGCGACGTCGTCGTGCTGTCCTCTATCTTCGAGGGCCTCCCTCGCACTGCAGTCCAGGCCGTCCGGGCGCGACGGCCCTTCGTGGGAACGAGGGTCGACGGAACGGCAGAGGTCATCGAAGACGGGGTCAACGGCTTTCTGGTCGAGCCCCGGGCCCCTCAGCAGCTCGCCCAGGCCATGCTCCGCGCCCTGCTCGAGCGTCCCATCGATCCTTCACCCGAGATTCGCTGCCGACCCTGGTCGGTCCAGGCTCTCATCCACGGCCAGGAAGCTCTATACGAAGAGGTCGCAGCCACGACCTAAGGCGACGCCTTCAGCGGCTCAACCTCAGGGATCCGAGCCGAGCGCCGGTCGCGTCCGGTCCATGGCTTTCGTTCCCCGTAGAGAGGTGTCCTCGATCGACGGGTGCTTGGCGAGGAGCTTGCCTATGCGCGGGTCCTCGACCTCTTGCCAAACTGGATCGAGACGAAGTCGTTTTCCGACTCGCCCTTCTCCGGGGGGAATGGTCTCCATCAGCTCCAGGGCACCGGAGATGTCTTTCTCGAGCACGTGAAGCGTAGCCAACTCGGCCGTCGAGTCCCAAAAGTCAGGATCCAAGGCCAGGGCCCGCTCCAGCGCCGTTCGGGAAGCATCGTATAGGCGCACGGCGGAGAGGGCGAGCCCATAGTTGTACCAAGTGGCCGCAACGTCGGGATGACTCCGCGTCAACTGCTCGAAATGACCGAGGGCTTCGTCCGTTCGATCCTGGCGGGCGAGTTGGATACCTCGAGAGATGGCTTCGCCAAGACTCAACGGCTCCGAGTCTTCCCCATTGGAAGGCTTCAAGTCAGACATCGTCGATGGCTCGGAGGCCGCGTGCATCGAGCTACGGGTAGCGGTCAGTATGCCGTAGCCAAGACCGCCTACGAGAACGACGAAGGCAAGACTGCCGGCGATGGGGTGATTCTTCATGACTTGTCTTTGCTCCTGTCCAACTTTCCCAGCTTGTATCGGAACTGTCGAAAACTCACGCCGAGGAGCTCCGCGGCGCGGGTCTTGACCCCGCCCGCCTTCTCGAGCGCCTTCTGGATGAGGCCGTACTCGAAGTCTTCGACCAAGCGCTCCAGGTCGACACCCGCATCCGGAAAGGCTGCCTCGTCAGACACGCGAAGGACTGGTTCGGGACGACTGCTCACTCCACGGATCTCTTTGGGCAACTGCTCGAGGCCTATACTCCGTCCTCGAGTCAACGCGACACCACGTTCGATGACATTTTCGAGCTGTCTAACGTTACCCGGAAAATCAAAGTCCAAGAGACGCTTCACCGCATCGGGTTCGATAGAGTCGACGTCACGATGAAAGGCGCGGGCGTATTTACGCAAGAAGTGCTGAGCAAG
The DNA here is from genome assembly GCA_039024635.1 of Myxococcota bacterium. Taxonomy (GTDB): domain Bacteria; phylum Myxococcota; class Kuafuiibacteriia; order Kuafuiibacteriales; family Kuafuiibacteriaceae; genus Kuafuiihalomonas. Next base: position 37,766 of record JBCCQA010000003.1, read on the forward strand.
AAGAGGTAGGTCTTCGCTGCGACGCCGAAGCGGGGGTAGGTTGATCTGAACGACGTTGAGCCGGAAGAATAGATCTTCGCGAAATCGTCCGGCCTCGGCCTCGGCTTCCAGATCCTTGTTCGTCGCTGCGACGACCCGTACTTCGACGGATTGCTCATCAACCGCGCCGACTTTCTTGATTCGATGCTCCTGAAGCACCCGGAGGAGCTTGGGCTGAAGCGCCAGGGGCAGCTCGCCGACCTCATCCAGAAAGATGGTGCCCCCGGAAGCCGCCTGAAAGAGGCCGATCTTCTCGACGTCGGCCCCGGTAAACGCGCCCTTCACGTGACCGAAGAGCTCGGACTCGATGAGATGTTCAGGCACAGCTCCGCAGTTGACGGGAATGAATGGTCCCTCGCTCACACTGCTGGCCTCGTGGAGCGCCCGGGCCACTCGCTCTTTTCCGGTACCGCTCTCCCCAGTGACCAGGGTCGTCACTTGCAGGGGCGCGACCCGCTCCACCAGGTCCAAGACCTCCCGCATCTCGGCGCTCCGTCCGATGATGCCCGACGATCCCTCGCCTATCAGCGCACGACGCAGCTGCTCGTTCTCGGCCTCGAGCGCTCGCTTGGTAATGGCCTGCCGAGCCAGAACCCGGATATCGCTCGCGAGGTGAGGCCCTTTCTCGAGATAGAAGCTCGCCCCTTGACCTACTGCGGCCTGGGCCTTCTCTCGACTCCCATGGGCGGTCATCACGATGATCTCCGGCGCGGGCTCCCGGGCTCGGGCCGCCTTGACGACCTCCAGGCCCTCGTCCTCGTAGGGCGAGAGCTTCAGGTCGGTAATGACGAGATCGAAGTGGCCCCGAACCAGGGCCTGCTCGGCATCTACAAGACTGGCTGCCAAGGTAGCGTCGTGGCCGAGCCCCTGGATGAGAGCCTCGACCGCCTCGCGGATCCCGCGTTCATCGTCGACGACGAGGACCCGTCCCATCTCAGGCTACGGCCTCCGGAAGGGGCAGGTTCGAGGTCAGGACACCGAATCGGATGATCACCGTCGTTCCTTGGGCGGATCTGGACTCCACCCAGAGGCTCCCGCCATGGGCCTCCACGATGGAGTTACTGATGGCCAAACCAAGCCCCGAACCTCGCTCTTTCGTGGTGAAGAAGGGATCAAAAACCCGGGGCAAGACGTCTTCGGGAATGCCGTCTCCATCGTCAGCAACGGAGATGAAGGCGCCATCGACGTCCTCACCGGTGCTGACACGAACCGTCCCTCCGCCCTTCACCAAGAGAGCGTCACGAGCGTTGCGCAGGAGATTCCAGAGAACCTGGCGGATGAGGTCCTCGTCCACCCGCACCTCGATCGGATGAAGATGACGCTCGACCCGAATATCAGCCTGGAGCTCGTTCTCGAACATCTCGACGACTGAGGCGACCAAGCGCTCGCCATCGATGTCGGCTACTTCCAGCTTTCGCGGGCGAGCCAAAGCAAGGAAGTCGGAAATCAGCGCATTGAGTCGCTCTGCTTCCTTGGTGATGTTCGACATCAAGCGCTGCATCGAGGGCGGCGGCTCCAGGCTGGCGCTCAAGACGTCGATAGAGGCACACATCGACGCGAGCGGGTTTCGGACCTCGTGGGCGAGACCGGCCGCGAACTGTCCAACCGAGGCCAAGCGCTCTGACCGCGCGACCGCATCCTCTAGCCGAACACGATCGGTGACGTCCTGAAACACGATGATGGCGCTGACGCCCGTGTCGAAAGAGAGAGGAGCGACTGAGAAGCCGACCCGGCGTGGCTCACCTCGGACCTGAATGTCGATCTCGAAGCGTTCTCGTCCCGATGCTCTGAAGAGACTCTCCCGTGTCCTCTGCCAAGCGGGGGCCATGGGGGGCACGGCCTGACCTAATGCGCGTCCAACCAGCCGTTCGGCTCCCTGTTCCAAGATCACGACGGCCGACTCGTTGGCGAATTGAATGAAGCCCGCATCGTCCACCGTGAGGACGCCGGCCGGCAGAGAACGGAGGATCGCGGCGTGGAGCTCTGCCAAGTGCTCCAGGTCGAGCTCCTTCTCGGCCAGCTTCTGCCCCGTGGCGCGAAGCTTCTCGGCCAGAGTGCTGGCCAGAAGGGCGACGACGATCATGCCTGCCGAGTGACCTACGTACGACGACACGGCTCCGGCCCAGCGGCCCTCGAGAGGGACCAAACCACCAAATGGGCTGAACAACTGGACGAGCAAGATGGAGCCGAACATCAGCACCGTCGTCGCAGCGGCAATGAGCCCACCCCTTCGGTACAGGCTCATGCTGGCCGACAGGACGACGAACACGTACGCGAAGGCGAAAGGCGATTCGACCCCCTGGGTCATGAAGACCAGGGCCGAAACCAAGATCCCGTCGAGTCCGATTTGGACGTAGGCCAAAGGCTCCACCAACCGGCGTACCCGGAGCAGAAGCAGATAGACGACCGAAAGGCCGTAGGTGACGCCGATGAGGACAAAACGCCACGCACCCACATCATCTTCGGTAGGGCCCCGAAGCACGAGCTGCATGACTAGTCCGACGAGAAGGAGACTCACCACGGTCAGCCGGACGGCAGCGACCGTAAAGAGGCTTCGGGTGAGGGAACTCCGCTCGGCGTCGACCAGCTCCTGCGTCGACTCCGGCGGCGGGTCGAACAGGAGGTTCATCCGCCGCCGACGTTGCCGGCGAGCTCGAAGATCGGGAGGTACATGGCGACGATCAGGCCGCCCAAAAGAACGCCAAGGCCCACCATCATGATTGGCTCCAACAAAGACGTGAGTGCAGCGACCGCCGTGTCGACCTCCTCCTCGTAGAAGTCGGCGATTTTCTGGAGCATGGCGTCCATGGCGCCCGTCGATTCACCGACCGCGATCATCTGGACCACCATGGAAGGAAAGGCGCCGGTTTCGGCCAGCGGATCGGCCATGGTCCGCCCCTCGGAGATGCGGTCACGGGTGTAGAAGATCGAGTTCTCGATGACCTTGTTGCCCGAAGACTTGGCCGTGATCATCAGCGCGTCCAGAATCGGGACACCACTCGAAATCATCGTGCCCAGGGTTCGAGTGAACTTGGCGACCGCCACTTTCCTCAACAAGGACCCAAAGACCGGAGACTTCAAAAAGACCGAGTCCAGGAAGAGCCGCCCCCTGGACGTCTTTCCAACGGCCCGGAAGAGCAAGACGAAGACGATGAGAGCGACTATCACGTACAGGATGTTGGCGCGCAGACCGTTGGAGAGGTCGATGACGAATTGGGTAGGGGCGGGAAGCGCACCGCCGAAATCCCGGAACATCTTCTCGAAGACCGGAATGACCCAGATCAGCAGTACGGCGGTCACACCCCCGGCCACGAGGCACACCACGGTCGGGTAGACCAGGGCACCTTTGACCTGACCTCGAAGCTTGGCCGCTTTCTCCATGTAAGTGGCCAGACGGTTCAAGATCGTGTCCAAGATACCGCCGACCTCACCGGCCGAGACCAAGTTCACGAATAGCTCGTCAAAGACCTTTGGATGCTTGCCTAGAGAGTCAGCGAGGGTCGCACCCTGCTCGACGTCGTTTCGCACGGCGTCGATCACCTTCTTGAAGGCAGGGTTGGCTTGCTGCGAGCCTAAGATCTCCAGGCACTGGACCAGCGGAAGGCCGGCGTCGATCATCGTCGCGAACTGACGCGTGAAGATGACGATCTCTTTGTCTTTGACTCCGCTTCCGATGGTCGGAAGGTGAATCTCGATGGGCTTGCGCTTGACCTTGTCGGCCTGAATTTGTTGGGCCCGAAGCCGCTCGGTCACGACGTCGGCGCTGGCCGCCTCCATGACTCCTGAGCGAACCTCTCCCGCCCGGGTCTTGCCCTCCCAGATATAGACCGGCATCGGTTCGAAGCTAGCGGATCAAGCGACGGGCAGCAAAAGTCCGCCCTGCAAAAATGGGCGTTTCGAGCCAGGCCTCCTACATGGACCCAGGAGGTCCTTCAGCGGCGCTGGGCCGGACGCTGACCGACGCTCTGCCCGGGTTGTCCCCCACCCTGACCGGAGAGGATCTGACGGAGCTCGTCCTGATCCGCACTTCTCAGCATGCCCTCCTCGAAGCTGATGACTCGGCGCTGCATGAGGGCAGCCAAAGCTTGGTTCATCGTCTGCATCCCGAAGCGCTGCTGGCCGACCTGCATCTGGCTGTACAGCTGGTGAACCTTGTCCTCACGGATGAGGTTCCGAATGGCCATGTTGGGCACCATCACCTCGACCGCCAGGGCCCGACCCGAACCGTTGGCCTTGGGGATCAGCGTTTGGCTGAGGACGCCCTCGAGCACCATCGACAACTGAGCCCGGACCTGGGGCTGCTGATAGGGAGGAAACACGTCGAGCACGCGGTTGATGGTCTGCACGCAGGAGTTCGTGTGAAGGGTCGCAAAGACCAGGTGACCTGTCTCAGCGATGACGAGCGCTGCCTCGATCGTCTCCAAGTCGCGCATCTCGCCCACCAGAATCACGTCAGGGTCCTGGCGCAGGACGTACTTCAGCGCCTTCTTGAAGGAGTCCGTATCGGCGCCGACCTCACGTTGGTTCACGATGCAGCTCTTGTGAGGATGAAGGTACTCGATCGGATCCTCGATGGTGAGGATGTGCTCGTGTCGCTCGGTGTTGATCTTGTCGATGATGGACGCCAGCGTAGTCGACTTCCCTGAGCCCGTCGGTCCAGTGACTAGCACGAGGCCTCGAGGCTTCTTTGCCAGCTCGGCCACGGCGTTAGGCAGACCCAGCTCTTGGAAGCTGAGGATCTTGAAAGGGATGGTTCGAAAGGCCCCAGAGACCGCGCCACGCTGCATGTAGATATTGGCGCGGAATCGAGACAGGTTCTTCACGCCAAAGGACAGATCGAGCTCACTCTCCTCTTCGAATACGTGCTTCTGGGCGTCGGTGAGGATGGAGTAGCACAGCTGCCGAGTCTCCACCGGCGTTAGGGGTGGAGTCTTCAACGGCACGAGCCGCCCATCAATCCGAAGCTGGGGCGGAGAGCCCGTGGTGACGTGGAGGTCGGAAGCCCCCTTCTCGATCATGGCTTTGAGCAGCTGATGCAGGTTGGCTTCCAATTGATCCTCCGTGGCCTCAGTCGGGGGCCGAAACGCGGGTAACTTCCTCGATCGTCGTGAAGCCACCCTTGAGCTTCGAGACGGCAGCCATACGGAGAGTCTGCATGCCGAGGCGAATGGCCTCCGACTTGATCTCGGCTGCGGAGGCGCCATTGATGACGAACTCCTTGAGCTCTTCGGTGAACTCCATGACCTCGTAGATCGCGACTCGGCCTTTGTAGCCGGTCTCTGAGCAGGTCGCGCAGCCTTGGCCCTTGTAGACCTGAAAACTCCCGATGTCTGAGGCCGGGACCTGGATATCCAACAGAGCGCTCTCCGGCACTTCGATGGGCGCCTTGCAGTCGGAGCAGATGCGCCGAGCCAGACGCTGAGCGAGAATCAGGTTGACCGATGCCGTGACCAGGAAGGGCTCGATACCCATATTGAGGAGGCGAGACACGGTCGAAGGCGCGTCGTTGGTGTGGAGCGTCGAGAGCACCATGTGCCCGGTGAGCGCGGCCTTCACCGCGATCTCGGCCGTCTCGAAGTCACGAATCTCGCCAACCATGATGATGTCGGGGTCTTGGCGGAGGAAGGACCGAAGACCGGCTGCGAAGTTGAGCCCGATTTCGTCGTTCATCTGACACTGATTGATCCCGTGGAGGTTGTACTCGACCGGATCTTCGGCGGTGGAGATGTTGACGGTGGACTTGTTCAGCTCCGACAGCGCCGAGTAGAGGGTCGTGGTCTTGCCCGAACCCGTGGGGCCGGTGACGAGGCACATGCCGTAGGGCCGCTTGATGGAGTTCTTGAAGGCGGCGAGAGGCTTGGGCTCGAAGCCCAGCTTGGTCATGTCGAGCTGCAGGTTCCCTTTGTCGAGGAGCCGGAGCACGATCTTCTCTCCGAAGAGGGTCGGCAGACATGACACGCGATAGTCCATCTCTCGACCCTTGCCGAGCTTGAGCTTGATGCGGCCGTCCTGGGGGAGCCGACGCTCGGCGATGTCGAGCGAGCTCATGATCTTGATTCGCGATGTCATGGCCGCTTTCAGCTTGAACGGCGGCTTCATCATCTCGTAGAGCACCCCGTCGATTCGGTAGCGAACACGGAAGTCCTTCTCGTAGGGCTCGATGTGAATGTCGGAGGCCCCCTTCTTGATGGCGTCGATCAGGATGAGGTTGACCAGCTTGACGACCGGCGCGTCCTCGGCCGAGCGCTCTAAGTCGACGATGTTGGTGGCGTCTTCATCGCCGCCGACCTCGATCTCGTCCTCGTCGAACTCGGCCATCACCTCGTCGTAGTTGAGCTCGTTCGAGGTCTCTTCGTGGGTGTAGTACTTGTCGATCGACTCTCGGATGGCCCCATCGGAGGCGACCACGACCTCGATGTTGTAGCCGGTGAGGAACTTGAGGTCGTCGATGGCGAAGATGTTCGAGGGGTCCGCCATCGCTACGATGAGCGAGGCGCCGGCTCGGTTGACCGGAATGACCTGGTGCTTCTCGGCTACTTCCTTGGGGACGAGCTTGATGACCTCGGGATCGATCTCGAATTCCGAGAGGTTGATGGAGGGGACGCCGTACTGCTTCGACAGGAAAGAGGTGAGCTCGCTCTCCTCGATGTAGCCGAGCTTCGTCAGGTTGAATCCCAAGCGGCCGCCCTGCTTTCGCTGAGCCTCTTGGGCCCGCTGGAGCTGCTGTAGGGAGATGAGGTTCTCGCGTACGAGAAGTTCGCCGAGGCGGCCGGGCATCGCTTGCAACGTATGTCGGGCCCAGGGTGCTGTCAAAACGTGCTCAAACCGACATGGCCTGAATCATCACCTTTCGGACCGGGCTCAGCTCAGCCTCCAGCCAGTGGCTGAAGGAGATCGCACCTTGCTCGGCCAGTAGACGCCGACCATCCATTGCGAGGAGCCCTCGCTCGACCGCGCTCCGAACCAAAGGGGGCGGGGTGGCATCGGGGCGATACACCAAGTCGATCAGGCTCGCATCCGGGTGAAGAAGCTTCTCTGCGACCGGGGCTGCCATGGGCGGCAGCGTCGAAATGAAGAGGGTGGCGTCGGGCTGCGGGTCCAGACCGGTTCTTCGGTCGGCGCCCAGACTCGGGCCATGGGACCGGGCACACAGGACGACATGACCGACGCCCCGTCGGCGAAGCGCCCACAAAACGCCGCGAGCGGCCCCCCCCGCACCAAGGACCGCCACTCGCTCCAGCAGGTCGTTGGGGAGCTCCTCCAGCCACGCCAAGAAGCCCGGGCCATCGGTGTTGTCGCCTACCGCATGCTGGGCGTCCCAAGTGATGGTGTTGACCGCCCCAATCTCCTCGGCTCGCTTCGTCCTCTCGGTCAACGGCACGGCTGCCTCCTTGTACGGCGCCGTGACGTTGGCGCCTCGGGCGCCCAAGCGGATGAGGCCCTCGATGGCATCGCGAAAGTCCCTGGGCTCAGGACAGCTCAAGGCCAGGTAGTCCAAGGTAAGACCAAGCGCACGTGCAGCCGCGCAATGCATGGCGGGCGAAGCGGAGCCGGACACGTCCGCGCCCAAGACAGCCAGGAGCGGACGGGCAGGCTGGATCACCGCTGCGGCGCCCCGAGGAGATGCCGGGCCGCCTCGATGTCCTGGCGAACCTGCGCCACCAGAGCATCAGGGCCGTCGAAGCGCATTTCCCCTCGAATGCGTTGCCGAAAATCCACCTCCACATGACGACCATACAGGTCTCCTTCGTAGTCCAAGACGTGGGTTTCGACGGTGACCTGGTCCCCGGCGAAGGTGGGTCGAAGCCCAACGTTGGTGACGGCGGACCTTCGCAGCCCATCCAACAGGACCTCGGTCGCATAGACTCCGTGGGCCGGCAGGATTTCGGAGTCGGGGCGCAGGTTGGCGGTGGGGAGTCCGATGTGCCGCCCCCGCTGCTCGCCCTTGATGACCTGTCCGACCAAGGCGAAAGGCCGGCCGAGTAGCTCCTCGGCACTCTTCACACTCCCGTTCTGGACGAACTCTCGGACTTTGGTGCTCGAGACCGCCAAGCCTCCGATCTGGACGGGGGCCACCTCGTGGACCTCGAAAGAGAGCTCTTCGCCGATTTGACGAAGCACATCGGGCGTGCCCGCTCGCCCCTTCCCAAAGGTAAAGTTGAAGCCCACCACGATGGCGCGGGGCCGAAGCCGCGGGACGACCCATTCCCGGACCCAAGCGTCGGCTTCGACAGCGGCAAAAGCGGCGTCGAAACCTTCGACCACGACATGTTTGAGGCCCAGGGCGAGCAAGCCGCTCACCCGACGCTCCAGGCTCATGAGCATCCGAGGGGCGAAGCGAGGCGCGAGTACCCGGGCCGGGTGGGGGTGAAAGGTGTAGCCCACGCCCGGAACGCCGAGCCTAAGCCCCTCTTCGCAGGCCGTGCGTACCAGGGCCTGGTGGCCGATGTGAAGGCCGTCAAAGCTCCCCAGGGTCAGCACGCTTCCCTCCAAAGGAGGATCGATGGTCAGGGCGCCGTCGTACCTGCCCACGCCCAGGACCATCCTCGACCCATGGCGCCGGGACAACGGCTTTCGTTCCCACTTCCCCTTGGGAGCCCATTGGGGGAGCCTCGGGAGGTGATCTGGGCCGCCATCGGGACGGCAGTTCTTCTGGCTGGGACCGGAGCTTGGCCGCCGCCGCCCGAGGCCTTCGACCGTCCCGCCGACTTCTATTCGGATCCGGCGAATCAACCCGACGACCCCGACTTCCGTGCTCGATGCCTTAATCCGCTGCTGAGCTTCACCCCCGACTGCGTGCTGGGCCTGCCCGAAGAAGAGCGGGCGCTCGGGATCGGCGTAAGCGTGGATCGCGTATGGTCCGTTACCCGGGGGCGGGCCAGCATCGCCCTTCTAGGCGCGGGGGCCCCCCTAGACGACCCAGAGACCGCCCCCCAAGTCTGGCTGAACCCTGGCGAGCTACCCGTCCCCGACCGGCCTGGAACGTCGGGCCACGACGCAAATGGCGATGGCCACTTTGACGTCCGGGACTACACGACGGCCACCGGGACCACGCCGCCGACGCTGGAGCGCGTGGCGGATCGAGGCCTCCTGGCCCGCGCGGATCGGGGCGACATCAACGGCAACGGGATCTTGGATCCAGCGGACCTGCTCGCCTTGTTCGGACAAGATGGCGTGGACGAGGACGAGAACGGCTTCGTCGACGACGTCGTAGGCTGGGATTTCGTAGACGGCGACAACGATCCAAGTGGGACGGGCCCAGCCGAGGCTCGGGACGCTCGTCGTTTGGTTGCGACCGCCAACGACGGCGTGGGCACGGTGGGCGTATGTCCAGGCTGCCGTCTTATTCTGCTCCGGGTGTCGACGGCCTCGCGAGTCGACCCCGTGCGAGCGGCGCGGGGCTCGGCCGCCCTCGTCTACGCCAAAGCCGCGGGGGCCCGGGTCGCAGCCCTGTTGGCGGACGCCGAGTATGCACCACGCGCGCGGTCCGACGTGCTGCTCGTGCAACCTGAACCCCAATCAGCTTTCGCCTCGCCCATGCATGATGGGGTGTTGGTGGTGGAGGCGCTGCGCCGCGAACCACTGACGGGTCCCCTGGACACGGTCTTTGCGCGTCTCGCCGACGACGTCACGAGCCCCTTGGGCGCGCCCCTGTACGAGGACTGGCGTACGCCCGTGCTCCTGACCGCAGGCGGAGCCGCGCTCCTGGCCTCCTTGCCCGAGGCGCCGACCGACGGAGAGCTGCTCGCCTCCTCACTGCTCAGCGGCGCGACTTCGTTCCGCGGTGTGCGTCGGCTGAATCTGGCGGCCTCGCTTCGCCGGATCCGGTCGGGCGCCTTGGCGGCCCGTTTCCAAAGCCCTCGTCCTTTAGCAGTCCTGAACCCAGACCGACCGACCGAGGTCGGCTTCCAGGGCCAGGCAATGCGTCTGGAAGTCGACTGGGGCCCAAGGAGCCGGCCACCCCGTCGCGTCGAGCTGATGACCGAGCTCGGACGAGTGGTGATCGACCCCTCGGGTCGCTTTGCCGATCCACTGAACCCGCCACGAGCCGCCGAGGAGGCGGTCGTGATGCTTCGACTCCTCGACGCCGAAGGGGCCCTGCTGGATGAGCGACCCCTGTTCTTTCAGCGTGCGCCGAGTCTCCTCCCCGATTTTCCCGTGGAGCTGAACCAGGGCGTTCAGGCCCCGCCTCGGATCGATGGAGAAGGGCAAATTTGGCTGGCGACCACCGGCGGCCGACTCCTTCGAGTTTCGCCCCGCGGAGAGGTCCAGGCTTTCGAGGATCCAGGCCCTTCCGCCGGCGGCGCGGGCCCGGGGAGCATCCGGGCGCCTCTCAGCTTCGATGCCGAGGGGCGGCCATGGATGGCCGACGAGAACGGTCGGGCGTGGAGGCTCGAGGGCGAGACCCTCCAAGGCGTCCTGGACGCCGGACCTGACCCGGGACCGGTTGTCCAGCTTCGTAGGGCGGGGGACACGGAGATCTGGATACGCTCCGAGGGAAGACTGACGGGAGGACGTCCGCCAGGCGAGATAGCCATGTTGCCCGGGACGGGACCGATAAGCGCTTTTCGAGACGAGGTGTACATCGGTACCGAACAAGGCGTCGTTCGCTTGACGCCCTCTCAGGGCGATCTCCGAAGCCTGTTCGGCGGGGGGAGGGTCGATTGGCTCGTCACCGGCTTGGACGGCGAACTGGGCCTTGCCCTGTCTACGCCGCCGGGCTTGGACGGCGGCTTTCGTACTGAGCTTCTTCGCTTCGATCTCGCGTCGGGCTCAGCCGAAACCTTGGAGCTGGCGCCGCTACGACCCGCCGGGGCCTTCGCCGTCACCTCGGTCGATCGGTCGGGTGGCCTGGACGTGGTCGGTGTCGCGGTCGCGGGCGATGTTCCAGCCCCACTTCTGTACGCTTTCGACCTACGGCGAGACGAGATGGTCGAAGGCTTCCCCGTCCCGATCCCCTGGGAGCCGGAGGCACCCGTCTTCCCCTTGGATCTGGACGGCGACGCCCGGGCCGAGCTCATCCATGCCGCTCAGCCCTTCGGCCTGATGGCGATCGGTCGTGCCGGCACCGAAGTCCCTTCCTTCCCTCGAATCACGGGGGATCGTGTTCCGATGAGCCCGGCAGCAGGAGACGTGGACGGCGACGGCGCCGCCGACCTGGTCGCGGTGACGAGAAGCGGAAGGCTCTTCGCATGGAGGGGCCAAGGTGTCCCCCCCACGCAATGGACAGGCGCCCACCGAGACGACGGCGCGACCCTCGACCTGCGAAACGGCCTGACTGGCCAGCCGCGTCCCGAAGGCGGCTGTCGCAGCGCCCCGACCCTCCCCGTCCTTGGCCTGATACTCGCCGTCGCCCGCAGACGACGATCCTGAACGGGACCCCGAAGAGGGTGGGCCTGGCTGAGCCGGGCCCGGGCCCCCAAGAACGCTAACGCAGTGGAGGCCGCGTAAAGGCCGGAACGGAGGCGCAGTGAAAGAAGCGAAGTCAGGCAAAGACTGAGCTTCGCGAAGAGAACGTAGCAGGGGTGGGCCTGGCTGAGCCGGGCCCGGGCCCCCAAGAACGCAAAGCGCCTTGGACCGCGCAGAGGTCCAAGGCGCGCGCAGGGGCCAAGGGCCCCGGAGAGGGGTGGGCCCGGCTAAGCGGGGCCCGGGCCCCCAAGAACGTCACACCTTGTTCTGCAGGAAGAAGGTGATGACCAGGGTGAACAGGACCAGCGACTCGGTGAGCGCCAGGGCGATGATCATCGGGGTCTGGACCTTGGCCGCCGCCTGCGGGTTGCGGGCGATGCCCTCCATGGCAGCGGCGGCGGTGCGCCCCTGGCCCATGGCGCCACCGAAGGTGCCGATGCCCATGCCGAGACCAGCCGCCAGACCGATGAGGCCACGGTTGATCGAAGCCTCGCTGCCGTCCTGGGCGAAGGCCGGAGCCGAAGCCATCAGAACGGGGAGGAAGGCCATCATCATGACGAGGTACTTCTTCATTTCTTTGTTTCTCCTTTGGTCGCCGAGAAGTTTCACCGTGGCTTCCGCGCCTCTTCTCTCTCTCTACCGTCCCCACGTTGCGGGCCCGGTGTCATCTCGACGTCTTCACGCGCCTTCCACGACGCGAGATTGTTGAATCAGTGAGCCGCTGCTCCTGCCTCGGCTCCGTGGTGGTGATGTTCGTGCTCTTCGATCATGTGCTCGACCTCGCCCAGGTACACGCAAGAGAGCATCGAGAAGATCAGCGTCTGGACCAGTGCCACGAAGAGCCCCAAGGCCATGAAGGGAATGGGCAAGATGAGCGGGAAGATGCCGACGAAGACGGCCAGAACGAGGTGGTCACCGGCCATGTTACAGAGCAAACGGACACCCAGAGTGATGGGTCGAACGCAGTGGGAAATGAGTTCGATGGGGAAGAAGATCGGGGCCAAGAACCATCCCCAAGCTTCTCCGACCGGGTTGGCCATGTGGGCCGGGTAGCTGAGGCCCAGTTTATAGAAGGCGTAGACGTTGTAGTAGATGAACACGATCGTCGCGCAGGCGAAGGTCGTGTTGAAGTTCTCGGTCGGCGGCAGAAAGCCCGGGATGAGGCCTAGCAAATTCGAAAAGAGGATGAAGAAGGTCAGAGGCCCGATGAGCCAGAAGTGCTTGAGGGCCGCCTTTCGGCTCATCGCGAACTCCATGATGGTCAAGACGCCCTCCATCAGGATCTCGACGAAGTTCCGGGCAGTCAGCTTGTCGTCGGGCAGGATATCGCCTTCGACTTTGCCCTTGCTCATGCCGGCGCGAGCAAAGAGCGCAAGCAGCAGCATGACCATCGACACCAGGGCGATGGCCAGAAGGTGCTGAACGTGAACGGAGTTGTTGAACATCCAGCTCCGGCCGTAGGCCTCGATCATGTGGTGGAGGTCGTCGGAGAGGGGCAGGAAGCTCAGCCACGTCTTTCCGTGAGGCATCGCGTGGAGGGTCCTAGCGACTTTCCGAGTCCCTGTCTCGCCTTTTGGCCTCGGCTTCTTCGGCTTCGATGGCCGCCTGCCCAGCCTCGGACGCCTGTCCGAGCTGCGCACCCGCCACGACTGAGAAGACGCCGGCCCCCAGGCCAAAGGTGAAGCCCAACGGGTCGGTCCAGGCCATCCCCAGCCAGGCGAGGGCAACGACGGCGATGAGCTTGCCGCCTAGGAGAACAGCGGCAAATCCCTTAGAACCGGCGCCGGGTTGAAGCATCCAGCCAACCAGCCACACCATACCCAAACCGCTCGCGGCCGAGACCGCACCTCCGGCCGCAAAGCCCAAGGCCATACCAAGGCCGAAGAGACCGCCGCATACCAGAGCTCCACCGACGATGACGACGGCAGCCACCCGGAAGATGGAGCGGATGAGGACGGGCGCGAGCACGAAGCGTCTCTAGAAGGACGGATCGTCTCGCAGGGTCAAGCGGCAGCGGCTTGGAGGTCTGCGTCGACCGCCTCTTGGGACACGGGCTGAAGGCGAGTCTTTAGGGCTTCGACCCTCTCCTCGAAGCTTCGTTCGTCGCCGGGCCACACGACCTGGCGTCGGACCAGGTTCTCGTGGCGCCCCAGCATCAAGAGGAGCCAGACCATGCCGTAGTCGACGCCGCGAAACACCACGGCCTGCTTTTGGGCGTACTGGTCGAGATTGTTCAGGAAGTCCTCGGGCATTTCGGCCCAGTGGCGATTCGCCTTCACGTGATGACCGACGTGGAAGCCGTCGTTGAAGCAGCTGCGATTGTAGAGTGTGTCGATGCAGACCACGCTGTTTCGGTAAGGGTCGGCCGGGTCGGCGGGATCGATGAAGGCGTGCTGCACCCAATTGCCCGCCATCATCATGAAGCGGGTGAGGAATAGCCGAGCCACCAAGACGATCATGGTCGCTTCGAATCGCACCGCCAGGAGAACGGCCAGGAGGATGATGTAGCCCACCTCACCGACCAAGATCTGGCGGAGGAACTTCCAACGCTCACGCTTAGCCATGTACTTGCACAGGTCGACGAGCACGAAGACCGTGAAGCGGTAGAAGTAGTGAGCGAAGTGACTCGGTCGGTCCCGCTGGTAGCGCAGTGTGCAGGACAGGTCGTCCCACATGTTGTTCTCGGGATGATGCATCCCCATGTGGTGCGCTCGGTAGGTTTCGGGCGACTGCCCAGCCAGCGGACCCAAGACCCACACCGCGAAGGTTTGCAGCCACTTGTACTCGACTTTGAAGACCGGGCGGTGCGAAGAGACGTGGAGGGCGAGGATATAGGGGGGGGTCAGGATTTGGGCCGTGACGAACATGGTCAGCCCGAGCCACCAGGGCACTTCGGTGTAGCTGAACGTGAGCAGAGCGAGGGGAATCAGGACCACGGTCATGAGGCCCCACTGACGGATGACCGGGAGGTCGCGCTCTTCCCGGATGAAGCGCAGCAACCAACGATCCAGCGGGCCTTTGGCCTTGCCCGCGTGCGCGAGCAGCCGCTCATCGAGCTCGAAGTTCATGGAAGCCCGTTGCTGATACGAGAATTTCGCACATGCAAGCAGGAGCTCTTCTTTTTTTCTCGAGCCACGTCCCATTTGCACGTCCCTGATGCTTGGCTCGGAGCGACGGCGGTCTCCAAGCCGTCCGGATTCGAATCAGTCGCTCAGAGGGGCCCGTGGCAAGACGTGGGGATCTGGGCTTCGCCATGGGGACACTAGTCCTCGCGACCGGCCTCCTTAGCGGCGACGAGAACGGACCGGAGGCCTAGTCCAGACCCTAGGAAAATACCTAGGAGCGTCAGCCAAGGGTCCGTGCCGAAGTGCCTATCGGCCCACGCCCCGGCCAGGAGGCAGCCGATCACCGCAGCGGCCAGCTCGATACCCAAGGCACTGAATCGAGCAAGGCGGGGGACCGGCTTTCGGGCCATGTCATTCGGTCTCGGTCAGGCCCCATCCCAAGGTCAAGGCGGCGACGAGGGCGTGACCGGCGGTCTGTGTTCGCAAGATGGCTTCGCCCAGGTCCAGGCTCCGAAACCCTCCATTCTCCAACCGCTCCAGCTCTGCGGGCGAAAACCCGCCCTCAGGTCCGATGACCAGGCTCGTCTCGGGCGGCGGCGAGGCCTGGAGCAGTTCGGGCACCGAGAGCCCACCCCCAGGCACGGCCACCAGTCCGAACTGGCGGGGCTCGCCCAAGAGGTCGTCCAGCAGGACGACCTCGTCGACCTCCATCCTGAACCATCGCCCCGACACCCGGAGGGCGTCCTCGGCCAGCCGCCGCCACCGGGCGACGGCCTTCTCCTTCCGGGGCACGGTGCGTTCGGAAACGAAAGGCCGAAGACGGGCCACGCCGAGCTCGGCCGCACTCCGTACGACCTCGTCCATCTTGTCGGCCTTGGCCACGGCTTGGGCCAAGATGATCTGCAAAGAGCTCCGAACCCGAGCAGGACGACGGCGCTCGATCGCGAAGCGACGACCCCCGTCGGTCAGGCGAGCCTCGGCGGCGCCTCCAGCGCCATCCCTGAGCTCGACCGTCTCACCATCCTGGAGGCGAAGCACTCGACGGGCGTGCTTGCTCGCTTCGGGGCTCAGCGCCAGCTCGGCCAGGTCGAGGGCACCCGGTTCGACGGTCCAGCGCCTCAAGCCATCAGCTCCAGCGCCGTCCACTCCTCCTCGTGAAAGCGGCCCGCCGGACGAAGGCCGCAGGCTGCGTAGGCGTCCTCGACCTGATCGGCCTGAGTCTGGAGCAGACCGGCCAGCACCAGACGACCGCCGGGGGCTACCCGCCGAGTGATAGCCGGCGCCAGTTCGACCAGCGGCCGGGCCAGGATGTTGGCCAGGACCAAGGGGTGGGTCGCCTCGGGCCAGGTGTCGGGCCCCTCGTGGGTCGAAAGCTCGAGGCGAGCCTCGAGTTCGTTGCGGGCCGCATTCTCGAGGGCCACGCGGATGGCTTCGGGATCGTTGTCGATGGCGACGGCGCTTGGACTCCCGAGGACCAGGGCGGCCAGCGCCAGAATCCCGCTTCCAGTACCCAAATCGAGAACGGAAGCCGGAGGCAGACCGAACTGGAGGCGCTCCAAACAGAGGCGCGTCGTCGGGTGAAGGCCCGTGCCGAAGGCCATTGAGGGATCGATCCAAAGGAGCGCGCCCGCGTCGTCAGGGGGACTGCACCAGCTTGGCAGGACGTCGAGTCGGCCGATGCGGAGGGGCCGAAAGTGCTGACGCCACTGGGTGGCCCAGTCCACTTCAGCGTAGCTGTGGTCGCGTGCGGACTGGACTTCCAATCCTTCGGATCGAAGAGCGGACTTCACGTCCTCAGACGAGACCGGACCCAAGGCCACCAGCAGCTCCACCCAGCCCGGCCCCTCCCGAAGCTCGAAGCCGTCGATCTCGAGGCCGCCCAGGGCCACGCCAGAAGCCTCCATCAACTCGTCGATGTCGGTCCCCTCCTCCCAAAGGAGCCGGACCGAAAGCCCCGCCGCGCTCACGCCTGGCTCGCCCCCAATATCTCCCTGACGATCCCCTCCATGGTGCGGGCCTCGAGCTCGGGCCGACGATAGACCCGCAGCCGAGCGGCCCGTCCTCGCTGGACCCAGGCTGCACGCAAGCCAGCCTGCATCGCGCCGTGACAGTCCCAGTCGTGGCAGGCGACCAGCCATACCGAAGGAGGCTCCCTTTCCACGAGACGGGCCGCCCCTCGATAGACGGCGGGGTCGGGTTTGAAGCTCCCGAAGCGCTCCACCGAGATGGCGCCCTCGAGGAGATCCAAGAGCCCGGCGGCCCTCATCTGGGCGGCAAGAAGCTCGTTCGAAGAGTTGGAGAAGGCGAAGCAGCGGAGGCCGGCCGCCCTGAGCCGGCGCAAGCTCGGCACAACGTCGGGGTGTGGGGGCAAATGGGCGAAGGTCCCGAGAAGAGACGCCTGAGCGGCTGGCGTCAGGGATACGCCGGCCTCGGCCGCCGTCCGCTGCAGATTCTCCTGCGCGAGCCTCTTGAAGCCTGTCTTGACGCCGGTGGCAGCGCAGACGGTCGAAGCATGAAGAACTCGGGCGAACCAGGTCGGGAGAGCGGCGTCACTTCCGAAGGCTAGGCGAAAAGGTTCCCTGAGGAGGCTGAGGTCGAGCAGTGTCTCATTGACGTCGAAAAGGATGGTGTCGCTTCGCATGACGAGCTTCGAGCAGGCGGTCCAGATCCCGGCGCAGCAGCTCCTCGGCCGCCCCTTTGCGATAGACTTTCCTCACCCGCCTCTCCCTGTCGACCAGGACCAGCGTCGGCAAGGTGTGCACCCCGTAGACGCGGGCGACTTCGCCCCCGTCGAGGGCGAAGTCCAAAGCCAGCCCTTCGGTCACGGCGCGCACTGCCTCGAGTTCGTCACCCACGTGGATCCCCACGTAGCCCAGGCCCCGGGGTCCGTAGTCGGTCTGGAGTCGCTCGAAGACCGGAAAGGCGGCCAGACAAGGTCGACAAGCGTGGTGCCAGAAGTCCAGCAGGAGCAAGGAACGCTCGCCGAGCTCCAGGCTTCGACCCTCCAGATCCTGGAGAGCCAGACGAGGGGCGAGAGCAGACTCTCGGATGAGCGCGGGACGGGTCACGACGTCGTAGATGCGGACCCCGAGCCACAGCAGCGCCCCTCCGATGAGCGCGAGCCAAGCGGCACCCACGATTCGATGGCTCTGCACGTAGCCAGCATAGCCGCGCCAATCGACGGGGTCGATCGAAGGCGCTTGCCCTGGTCGGCGGTGCTCCCTACATCGAGGACGTGCCCCGCCGCCTGCTAACCATCGCGCTTGGAATGTGTCTGGGTTGCGGGAGCCGGCTGGTCTTCGTGAGCGATGGCTTCGACCGGGTCGCGGCGTTCCAACTCTGTACCGAGAACGACGACCCCTTCGACGGGCTCGAGCTCCGCCTCGTTCCGGGGCCCGGGCAGGTCGGAGAAGGCCAGCCCCAGGGCTGCGTCCGCCTCCGCTTCGAGCTCGCAGGACAGACCGTGGAAGGTCTGGATCTGGCCCTGAGCGACGACCTCCCCTTGGTGGACGGGGTTCGAGAGCTCAGACCGAGCTGTCAAGACGATGGGGTCCCGGCCGAGGGCGTGCTCACTCTTCGGTCGGCCTCGGGCGGGGGCGCCATCGACGGACAACGCCTGGAGGTTGATGCAGAGCTGGCCTTCGAAGACGACTCGACCCTGGTCCTCTTCGCCGAGGAGCTTCGAATCTTGGGCCAGGACTGCGGAGAAAACCTGGAGGACTAAGGGGGTGCCGAGGAACGGGTCTACCGGGCTGGACAGGCAGATGTTTCGTGGAACACTTCGGCAAAGAGGGCGCTGGTTGGGCATCAGCCACCGATGAGAAGCGAGGCCGTCTGGAGTGTTCCACGGAGGGATCGCCAGCTCGACGGGTGAAACCATTTTTGGCACCCCACTAGGGATCCGGCGGGGCGGGTACCAAGACCTCTCGCTCTCCCTTGGGGCCCATGGCGGGCCCGACGATGCCTTCTTGCTCCATCATTTCGATCATCCGGGCGGCTCGGTTGTAGCCGACCCGGAGTCGGCGCTGCAGAGCAGAGATGGAGGCTCGACGGGTCTCGGTCACGATCTGGACCGCCATGTCGTAGTGCTCATCTGCATCCTCGCCGCCGAAGGGCGTTTCGCCGCCCTCTTCGTCATCGGGCTTTTTCAGGATCGAAGCGTCGTAGCGCGGCTTGGCTTGGGCCTTCCAGAACTCGACCACCCGCTCGACCTCTTCCTCGCTGACGAAGCCCCCGTGGATGCGCTGAGGAAGCGGAGAGGCGACGCTCAGGAAGAGGCTGTCGCCTCGGCCGAGCAGGTTCTCGGCGCCGGGCGTATTGAGCACCGTTGCGCTGTCGTGTCGTGAGGCCACCCGAAAGGAGACCCTGGACGGAAGGTTGTTCTTGATGACGCCAGTGATGACGTCGGTCGAGGGTCGCTGAGTGGCGAGGAGGACGTGGATGCCGGCTGCTCGAGCCATCTGGGCCAATCGCTGAACCGAAGACTCGACGTCTCGGGGCGCGACATTCATGAGGTCGGCGAACTCATCGATGAGGACCACGATATAGGGGAGAGCGTCCGGTAGCTCTTTGCCCGCCCAAGGATCCCGCAGCGTCTTGCCCTTGTCGTCCACCAGCTCGGCCGGCCCTTCGCCACCTTTGGCCGCCCGATCTGCTCGAGCTTTGCGGAGTCTAGCGAGGCGCCTGTTGAAGCCTTCGACGTCTCGGACCTTCAGGTCCGACATCATCTGGTAGCGCCGCTCCATCTCACCCACCGCCCACTGCAGGGCACGGGAGGCTTTGCGCGCATCAGTCACGACCGGCAGGAGCAGATGAGGAATGTCGTTGTAGAGCGACAGCTCCAGCATCTTCGGGTCGACCATGATGAACTTCACCTGGTCGGGCGTGGCCTTGTAGAGAATCGACAAGACCATGGTGTTGATGCTCACCGACTTGCCGGAGCCCGTGGTGCCGGCGATGAGCAAGTGAGGCATCTGCTGCAGGTCCCGGGTCTGGACCTCTCCTTCGGCGTCCTTGCCCATGGCCAAGGTGAGGAGCGACTTGGACTTCTTGAAACGCTCGTGGGCGATGAGCTCCTTGAGATAGACGTTCTCTCGCCTCTCGTTGGGGAGCTCGATCCCGACGACGCCCCGACCGGGAATCGGAGCGACGATCCGGACCCGTACCGCCTGCATGCTCATCGCAATGTCATCGGCTAGGTTCGCTATCTTCGAGACCTTGACCCCGGGGGCGGGCTCATACTCGTAGGTCGTAACGACCGGCCCGGGTCGGATGGCGGTGACGGTCCCTTCGACCCCGTAGGTGCGAAGCTTCTCCTCCAGTCGAACCGCCTTGGCTTTGAGATCGTCACCATCGATTTCGGACGCGTCGTCCCCTTCGTAGTCCAGCAGGTGAAGCGGAGGCAGCTCGAAGCTGTCGGGCGCTCGGGGCTTCGGCGAGGGCGGCGCTTCCTCTAGCTTCACGGGCAGGTTCTTTCGCTCGACGATCACCGGCTCGGTCGGCTTGGGAACGCCCGCTCGCCGAGGTGTGATGGCCTCCGGTTCGGGAGCTAGGTCAGGACGCTCGGTATCGATGTGCGAGTCCTCAGGCTCGAGCTCGGCATCGGCGGGAGGCGCCGTGATGGCGCTCCCGGAAGCCTTCCTCCTGCCGCTTCTGGGAGTCGGCTTGGCTGGGGCTGGGGCGGCCGAAGGACGGGCAGAGACCGTGGCATCGGCGGCCGGGGGCGTCGGCTCGGGAATGGGCGGGGGCTGTGTTCGGCGAAGGCTGGACGCGGACGCGGACGCACGGCGAGCGAGGGCCCAGAGTCGAAGGCGGTCGAGCTGGTCGACGACGAATCGCAGGGCCGCCCCCAAGCCTCGGACGAGCGCCTGTCCACCCTCTTCCAGGGCGAGCCGCAAAGAGAGACGGAACGCGACGAGGACCCCGATCAACAGGGCGGCAACGGCGACGAGCGCGGTTCCCAAGGGACCTACCCAAGGCGCAACCGACTCGACGAGGGCGACGCCCAGTTGGCCGGCTGCCCCAGATGCTCTTCCCCCCGTTCGCGTGCTGGTCTCCAGGAGGACCGTGGTGCCGAGAAAGATCCCGAGCCCACCTGCCGCTCGATCCCAGCCCCATCGGGGTAGCCGCTGAAAGAGCACCGCTGTCGGCGCGATCACACAGGCAAGGGTGAGCGGATAGGCCAGTCCGCCGAAGGCCGCGATCAGCCAGCTAGAGACGTGGTGGCCGAAGAGCCCCAGAAGCCCCTCTCCTGGGATGAACACGGAGAAGACCAGCGCAAGGCCCAAGAGGATGGCGAGGACGGAGCTCGCTTCTCGGGCCCAAGGCAGCGGGCTCTCCGAGGTCTCTGCGTCACGACGACCCATGGTACGGAGTCTGGTCTACTCGGATCCGAAGTGCAAAACTTCCGCCGTGAGCTCCACCCTGGCCCTCGCTGCCCTCGCGCTCTCTGCATCTACGGTTCCGACCGAGCAGGACGCCTCCCAACGCGCCGTTCGTCTCGCGAAGCGCGTTCACGCGCACTACTCCAAGGTCACAGATCTGGAGGCCGAGTTCGTCCAGACCTATGTCCGGGTCGCCTTGTCTCGCCCGACCGAAAAGCGGGGCCGGATTGCAATCAAGAAGCCCTACAAGGTGTTCATGAGCTATCCGAGTCAGGGGACCCGAACCTACGTCGATGGGGAGAGTGTCTGGTACTACAAAGAGGGCGAAGATACGGCCGTTCGGCAGCCCCTCGACAAAGAGCAGTTCGACTCCTTCTCCTTCTTCACGGGAAGCAGCGCGCTCGAAGAGAACTTCAGCATCGGGAGTGAAGCGCCCGAGGTGCATCTGCCCAACGGTCTGGAGGCTCTGGTGCTGACGCCGAAGCGAGGTGCGCAGTATCGACGCGTGGTGCTGGGCGTAGAGCCGAAGACGGGCGTGGTCCTGACCACCGTCATGACCCTGACCTCAGGAGACATCAATCGTTTCGATTTCAAGAAAGTCCGGACCAACGTGGGGCTGGACGACGATCGATTCGAGTTCTCGCCTCCCAAGGGGGTCGAGGTCGTCGAGCCCTGAGGTCCTTCAGCCGGCGAGTCGGGCCAGGCGATTGGTGAGCCGCTCCACGCCTTTGCCGACGAACGACTTCTTCTGGTCGCCGTTCTGGTAGATGAAGGTGGTCGGAAGGTCGTGGACGTCCTTCAGCCAGGGATTGGCTCGCTTGAAGGAGATCAGTCCCGGCTTGTCGATCAACATCTTCCCGTAGCGCACATCCTGGGGCGCCTCGCCGCTGGCCAGAAACGCCTTCAGCTCCTCGGTCCACTCGTTGCAGGCCTGGCAATCCGTCTTTCCCAGCAGCAAAACGGCCTTGGGGCTGTTGAGAAAGGCCTCCCAGTTTTGGCCATCGATGGCCTCGAGTTCGCTCATGGCGAAAGTTTGGGTCCGGGCCTTCGACCGTCAAAGCGGAAGCGACGGGCCCTGACGCAAAAAGGGCCCCGCCCCATCGGCGAGACCCTTAAATTGTGTCCAAAATTGGACAGATTCTAATCTGCTCAGGCCGCGAAGCCCTCGCCCTTTTTCCAGTCGGCCCCGCACAGACCGCCGCTCTGGAAGGCCTGGACGGTGCGTAAGACCTCGCTCGGGCTGCGGCCGACGCTGAGGTCGTTCACGCTGTGAGAGCGAATGATGCCCTTGTCGTCGACGATGATCGTGGCGCGATATGCGATTCCCTCGTCCTCCTTCAGGACACCGAAGGCCCGGGTGACCTCGTGGTTGGTGTCGGCGAGGATCGGGTGGGTAATCGTCTCGGCGAAGGTGTTCTTGTCGGCGAACCAAGCCTTGTGGCTGTGGAACGAGTCCGTGCTGGCGCCGATGACCTCGATACCGTCGTCCTGGAAGTCGTCCAGCATGGCCTGGAAGCCGCGGATCTCTGTGGGGCAGACGAAGGTGAAGTCCAAGGGGTACCAATAGAGGACGTGCCACTTGCCCTCGTAATCCTTGCTCGAAACCGATTTCTCTTCGCCGTTCACGAAGGCCTTGGCGGTCCAGAGGGGTGCTTTTTGTCCGATGTAGCTCATGTTTGTCTCCTGCTCCGGTTTGGAATGGATCTAAATCCGAGGGGGACCTAGCACGATGGACCCGAGGGCCAAGGCCGAAGCGTCGCTTTGACCCCGAAGTGCGGTTTTTTGCTCACCAATGGTCCTTCTGGCCCTCGCCGGAAGCTCGAGCTCTGAACCCAACACCTCGGTTCCTGCTAGGCGCAGCTTCCATACATGAGCCCGTATCGTACATTGGGCCCGTGACTCGTCCCACGTGCAGAAACTAGGGTCTCCTCCTCGATGAGTACTCCCAACCGCCCGGTCGCCGTGCAGCAAGCCCACGTGGTCATCGATGGTCCGGGCCATGACGCGCGTCCCGTTGCGCTTCGGGAGGGCATCAACGCCATCGGCAGACTGCCAGCCAACGACATCATCCTGACCGACGCCTTGGTGAGTCGTCATCACGCGCGCATCAGCTTTTTGGAAGGGCGCGCCACTGTCCAGGATCTCGGAAGTCACAACGGGAGTTTTCTCAACGAGCGCCGCGTGTACACCGCTAGCCTTCGGGACGAAGACGTCATTCGAATCGGATCTTTTCAGCTCAAGTTCCGCTTCGGACCGCCGCCTTCACAACCCCCCAAGCGAGGTCAAAGCCTCAGCACGCGCAACAGCGCGAAGGCCCAAACCGAGCCTTCGGCCCCGCCGGGCGTGGCCTCGCTCCTTCTGCGGCTCGTCGACTTGGCCCATGCCAACGCCTCGGACCAGCCCCTCGTGCGTAGTCTGGCCGGCATCGAGCACGCCTTTCACACCCATGCCGCCGCCATCGTGCGGCGTGAAGCCGACGGATCGATCGTCGTTGCCGCCCAACGCCATCGACAAGGCGGCGAGAAGGACATCGACCTCCGCATCCCCGAGTGGGTCGTTCAACGTAGATTTCCTATCGCCGTGACCCATCCCTCGAAGGATCCCCGCTTCGTGGGCTGCAAGGCTCTTCATCCTGTCGCCTGTGTCCCTATTGGCAACCACGAGACCCGAGGCGCCCTGTACGTCGAGCGCGCCGGCCCATCCTTTTCGATCATGGACCTCGACGCCCTTCAAGGCTCGGCCCATTTGATAGGCGCCATGCTGGACCGAGGTGATCGAGACCGCTCACCCTGGGCCCTGCCGACGCCGGTGGACGGTTCCGGTACCCACCCCCGGCTGCGTCAGCCTGGCGTGGCCGTGACCCTCGAGATGGCGCCCGCCATCGGGAGCTCCGAAGACGTTCTGATCGACGACCACGGCCTTGGCGAGTGGGCAGCCTTGGTGCGGGGCTGGGTCCGTCTGGTCGGGCTCAGAAACGGTTA
This sequence comes from Myxococcota bacterium, assembly GCA_039024635.1. Lineage (GTDB taxonomy): Bacteria > Myxococcota > Kuafuiibacteriia > Kuafuiibacteriales > Kuafuiibacteriaceae > Kuafuiihalomonas. The sequence continues at coordinate 61,643 of JBCCQA010000003.1, forward strand.
CGTCCTGGGCATGGAGAAGGGCCGCCTGGTCGTCGCCTTCCTCGACGACGGCATCGACGACGGCGGCCGCAGCGCGGCAGAATGGCTGGCCGGCGTCGCCGAAGGCCTACGCCCGACCCAGGCCGAGCGGCTGCGGGCCGGCGCATGCTGGGCCGAGCTTCACGTCGAAGTTTGGAACGACGGTCCCGTCCGGCGACTGATCGGGGCGGGTGCGGCCCTGGAGGGCGCCCAGGCGCTCTGCCACCGCGGGGCGCCCGGTACCGCAACCCTGAGCCCCGAGGTCGCCCGCTCCTTCGATTTCTCGGGGGGCAAGGGCCCGAGAGCCGAGTATGCGATGAATTGGGAAGACGTCGGGCGTATGCTCGCAACCCTGTGAGCTTTCGGGAGCGCCTCTTCCGCATCGCTCGGGCCGAGTGGTCCGCCGCCCAAAGACGGCTCTTTGACCGAGCCGAGGTCGACCCTTTCGAACCGGAACCCTTCGAGGACCCGGGACCGGTCGAACCCAGCCCCAAAGATGGGTCTCTCGCCTCAGCCTACGAGGCCCTGGAGCTCCCGGAAGGCGCTTCGGCCGAAGCGGCCAAGAAGGCCTACAGGCACCTCATGAAGCGCTACCACCCCGACCTCTTCCCAGAGCCCGAAGACAAGGCCGCCGCCACCCGGCTGGCCCAAGGCCTCCGTGCGGCCTACGAACGAATCCAGGCTCACGAAAGAACCCGCAAGGCGCGCTGAATTCTCAGCACCTATCCTTGCCGCCGTCGACATCGTCGGGTGACAAGGAGGCATGACGACGTCGGACTCCCTCGTCCAGATGCCCGGGGACCGCTCACAGCGGACGACGCTCCACGATGCGGTCATCCGTTTCTCCGGCGACTCGGGAGACGGGATGCAGCTCACCGGAACCCAGTTCACCCAGACTGCGGCTCGCCTCGGGAACGACACCTCGACGTTCCCCGATTTCCCGGCCGAGATTCGGGCCCCGGCCGGGACCACCTTCGGCGTGTCGGGCTTCCAAATCCACTTCTCTGACCACCGAATCTACACGCCCGGCGACCACCCCGACGTGCTGGTGGCGATGAATCCGGCCGCGCTCAAGGTCAATCTGCCCGACCTCAAGCCGAGCGGCATCCTCATCCTGAACGAGGACGCCTTCACGGCCAACAACCTGGAGAAGGCGGGCTACACCTCCAATCCTCTGGAGGACGGAAGCCTGACCGCCTATCGGAGCTTCTCCATCCACATCACGACACAGGTGGAGAAGATCCAAAGCGAAGGCAGCAAGCTGAGTTTCAAAGAAATTGGGCGAACCAAGAACTTCTGGACCCTCGGCCTGATCTACTACCTGTACTCCCGGCCTCTCGAGCCCACGCTAGAGTTCATCGACGCCAAGTTCAGGCAGGGTGAGCTGGCCGACGCCAATCGGCGGGCGCTCAAAGCCGGCTACCTTTACGGCGAAGTCGCCGAGCTCTTTCAGGAGACCTACGAGGTCCGTTCAGCCCAGCTCCAACCGGGCACCTATCGCAACGTGACCGGCAACCAGGCCACGGCCTGGGGAGCCATCGCCGCGGCCGAGCAAGCCGGCGTTCCGCTCTTCTACGGCTCCTACCCCATCACGCCCGCCTCCGACGTTCTCCACGAACTGTCCCGCCACAAGAGCCTGGGCGTGCGCACCATGCAGGCAGAGGACGAGATCGCGGCCGTGACGGCCAGCATCGGCGCTAGCTTCGGCGGTATGTTGGCGCTGACCGGATCGTCGGGCCCGGGCATCGCTCTGAAGACCGAGGGACTGGGTTTGGCGGTGAGCGCCGAGCTCCCTCTGGTCGTCCTGAACGTCCAGCGGGGTGGGCCGTCGACCGGACTCCCGACCAAGACCGAGCAGGCCGACCTGCTTCAGGCCATCTACGGCCGCAACGGCGAGTGCCCCATCCCGGTCCTGGCGGCGGCTACGCCGTCGGACTGTTTTCGGATGATGGTGGAGAGCTTCCGCATCGCGCTCAAGTACATGACGCCCGTCATCCTGCTCACCGACGGCTACCTCGCCAACGGCTCCGAGCCCTGGCGACTGCCGGAAGAGAACGACCTTCCCAAGATCGAGGCTCGCTTCGCCGAGCCCAGCCCGGACTTTCATCCCTTCCTACGTGACCCGGACACCTTGGCTCGAGTCTGGCCTTTGCCGGGTCGGGCTGGTCTCGAGCACCGCATCGGAGGGCTGGAGAAGAACCACGACTCGGGCCACATTAGCTACGACCCCGACAACCACGAGCGGATGATCCAGGTTCGCCAAACCAAGGTGGATCGGGTCGCCCACGATGGAGCACGGACCGAGATCTTCGGCCCTCGGAACGGCAAAGTGCTTCTCCTGGGCTGGGGCTCGACCTACGGCGCTATTCGGCAGGCCGTCCACGTTCTCCGCGAACAAGGGCGGGAGGTCAGCCACGCCCACGTCCGTCACCTCAATCCTCTCCCGGCCGATCTGGGCGACGTGTTGGCCGGCTTCGAGCAGGTGCTGGTCCCCGAGATGAACCTGGGTCAGCTCAGGATGCTGGTCCGGGCCAACTACCTGGTACCGGCCCAGGGTTTGAGCAAGGTGAAGGGCAAGCCCTTCGCTGTCGAAGAGATCGTCCAGCACGTGCAGAAAATGGAGAACGACGCATGAGCGCCACCACGCTGACCAAGAAAGACTTCGCCACAAACCAGGAAGTTCGCTGGTGCCCCGGCTGTGGCGACTACGCGATCCTGGCCGCCGTCCAGCGCGTGATGCCAAAGCTCGGAGCGCGGAGAGAGAACACCGTCTTCGTGTCGGGGATCGGCTGCTCTAGCCGCTTCCCCTACTACATGAACACCTTCGGCTTCCACACCATCCACGGCCGCGCACCAGCCGTTGCGACGGGGCTCAAGATCGCGAACCCAGAGCTGGACGTGTGGGTGGTGACGGGAGACGGCGACGGGCTCTCGATCGGCGGCAACCATCTCCTCCACGCGCTTCGAAGAAACGTCGGCCTCAAGATCTTGCTGTTCAACAACCGGATCTACGGCCTGACGAAGGGCCAGTATTCACCGACCTCGGAAGCGGGCAAGAAGACAAAGTCCACGCCCTTCGGCTCCATCGACGCGCCCTTCAATCCGGTGACGTTGGCCCTAGGGGCGAACGCGAGCTTCGTTGCCCGTGCCTTCGACCGCGACCCCAAGAACCTGGAGCGGGTCTTGGAAAGAGCGGCCCGCCACAAAGGCTCCGCCTTCGTGGAGATCTTCCAGAACTGCAACGTCTTCAACGATGGCGCCTTCGACGGATTCACCGACAAGAAGGTCCGAAGCGAGCAGCAGGTGTGGGTCGAGCACGGCAAGCCCCTCCGCTTCGGCAAGGACGGCGAGAAAGGCATCGTCCTCGGCGAAGCGCCCGGCTTCGAGCCTCGGGTGGTCACGGCCGGCGTGGACGCCCCGGATGAAGACCTCCTGGTTCACGACGAGCGGCAACCCAATGGGATCCTGGCCAGCATCTTGGGCAGCATGACGCCACCCCTGGCCCCCATGGCGATGGGGGTGCTCCGGGATTTCGAGCGGACCACCTTCGAGGATGGGGTCCTGGACCAAGTCGACCACGCCCCGAATGGAGCCGGGCGTTCGATCCATGAGCTGATTCGCGCCGGCGACACCTGGACGGTGGAGTGATCCCGGCGCCCCGGCAAAGATTTCCTTTGATGCCCGGGTTCGGTTCGGTCAGTGGAGGGTCCCCATGGTTCTCAGCCGTCAAAGCCCGGTCGACCTGAGCCCCCTTCCTGCCCTTCCCACGACCGAGGCCAATCGCCTGCCCGAGATGGTCGAATCCGCTCGGACGGCCCACCACGTCTGGAGCCGCCAGCGCTTCGAGGCCCGGGTCGGGGCTCTGCGGCGAGCCTGCCGCGCGATGCTGGCAGACCGGGCGCGGATCATCGCGCTCGTCCGACGGGAGGTCGGGAAGGTCGAAGCCGACGCCCTGTTCAGCGAGGCGCTAGGTCCGCTCGAGACCCTGAACCACTGGGTACCCATGGTGCAAAAGGCCCTGATCCCGGCTCAGGTCCGCCTCAACCCCATCAGCTTTCCCAAGAAAAGCGGCTGGTCGCAGCTGGTGCCGCGAGGCGTGGTCGGCATCATCGCGCCTTGGAACTTCCCCGTCTCCGGCCTCTATCGCAGCTGCTTCCCGGCCCTCCTGATGGGCAACGCCATCCTGGTCAAGCCGAGCGAGTACGCGTCCGAAAGCAGTCGCTGGTTCGTCGACCACCTGGCGGCCGAGCTCCCCCCCGACCTGGCCCGCCCGGTCATCGGCGGGCCCGAAATAGGTCAGGCCTTGGTTCGAACCAACATCGACGCCTGCGCTTTCACCGGTTCGGTCCCGACGGGACGTCGAGTCCAAGTCGAATGCGCGCAGCGTGGCGTCCCTTGCAGCGTCGAGCTGGGAGGCAAGGACTTCGCCGTCGTCCTCGGAGACTGCGCGCTCGACCGCACCATTGCGGGGCTCACCCAGTGGTCGCTGCAAAACGCGGGGCAGGCCTGCGGCGCCATCGAAGTGGCCGCGGTGGACCAGGCGATCGCGGAACCCCTGGTGTCCGGTTTGGCGATCGCCTTTCGTGGTCTTCGACTGGGAGAGGACCTCGCGCCCTTGGCCAACGAGCGGCAGCTCGAGGTCGTCGAAGCCCAGGTGAAGGATGCCTTGCAGAAGGGCGCTCAGCTCGTATGCGGGGGGGAGCGAAGCGGACCGGGTCTGGGTTTTCTACCCACCATCCTCGACCACTGCACCGAGGACATGGCGGTAGTGCGTCAGGAGACCTTCGGCCCCGTCCTTCCCATCTTGCGGGTTCCCAACGCCTACGAAGCCACCAAACTGGTGAATCGGTCGAGTTTCGGACTTACGGCATCGGTTTGGTCCGAGGACGTGGAGCGAGCGAAGAAGCTCGCCGACCGACTCGAGGTCGGCGTGGTCACCATCAACAACCACGCGCTGACCGGCGCCATCCCCGAATTGCCCTGGGCTGGCACCAAGGACTCAGGCCCCGGGATCGCCAACAGCGTTCACGCCCTGAACACCTTCGGTCGACCCAAAGCCATCCTTGTCGACGAGAGTAAGGGTCCCGAGCCCTTCTGGCTCCCCTACGATCAGGACTTGGTCGAGCTCGGCCACCGTCTCGCCGACGCCCAGCTGGGCCGCATCTTGAAGGCTTACCGGATCCCCATCCTGCTTCGACGCCGAGCCGAGGCCATCAAGCGCCACTTCGGCTGGTAGCCTCCAAGACTCCCCAGCCATAGACTGCCGAGGGTGAGATGGCCGGTCTTCATCCTCTTCGGGGCTTGCGCGCTTGGCGCCTGGAGCACCGAAGCGGAGGCCAGCCGGCTTAGGCCCAGGCCCTTGCACCAGTCTTTGGCCCAGGCCGACTTCGTCGGTCGGATTCGAATACTCGAACCCAGCGCTGAGAGCCCTTCGGGAAGAGACCGTTCCTCCTATGCGGCCCACTTCTCGGTGAAGATCGAGGTCGTCGACGTCCTGCAGAACTCGGGGATGCCGCATCCAAAGCTCGTCCACTGCAACATGATCCGTGCCCAGCTCGAGGCCCGTGGCCCCGTACTCGAGGGTTGCTTCGGGGAGAACCTCCCTGGGTCTTGCTCGGCCGAATACAAGGAGATCGCCCATGAGCGCCTGAACCTCCCGGGCGAGCTTCGCTTCGAAGACGACTGTAGTGCTTGGAGCGGTCGGTCCCGGGCCTGTCTGGCTCGCGTATTGTGCGAGCGTCCGGTCGCCGTCACGAAGTGGGGAGAAGACGGTCCTCTGACCTTCGGCTTCACGGTCGGGCGACAAGAGGGCGCCGTCGTCTTCACGGACGTACACTGAGCCCTCGCCTTGCTGCCCACTGGGGAGGCTGGTAGCCGAAGAGTATGCACGGGCACGGTCCTGGATTTGTCGCCGACTTGGCGCTGGTCCTGGCCGTGGCCGGCGTGGTGGGGATCGTCGCCCGTCGGCTGAATCAGCCCACCATTCTTGCCTACCTTTTGGCCGGCTTCGTGGTCGGTCCCTATCTGCCCGTGCCCCTCTTCGCCGACGCGGAGCGGGTCGAGACCTTGGCCGAGTTCGGCGTGGTCCTGGTCATGTTCGCGATCGGGGTCGAGTTCAGCATCGGCAAGCTCATCCGCGTGATGCCCACCAGCGGCGTGACCGGCCTCATCCAGGTGGGCTTCCTCGCGTGGTGCGGCTTCGCTGTCGCCCTGGCCATGGGAGCGTCCAACGTGGAGGCGATCTTCATCGCCGGTGCCCTATCGATTTCGAGCACGATGGTGGTCACGGGGATTTTCGCCGAGGGTTCGGTCAGCGAAGACGTCCGGACCAGCGTCCTCGGGGTCCTGGTGATTCAGGACGTACTGGCCATCGTTCTCATCGCCGCCCTCACCGGTGTGGCCAGCGGCGGGGGCCTGGAGATGGGCGCCCTCCTCATCGTCCTCAGCAAGCTGGGCGCGGTGCTCTTGGGTCTACTGGGAGTCGGTCTGATGGTGGTGCCGCGGCTGGTACGTCGCGTCTATCGGATGGGGAGCCGAGAGCTCTTGGTCGTCTTCGTGGTCGGGCTCTGCTTCGGCATCGGACACCTGGCCGAGCTGCTGGGCTACTCGGTGGCTTTGGGTGCCTTCGTCGCCGGCGTGCTAGTGGCCGAGTCCGGAAAGGGCGAGAGGATCGAGCATCTGATCGTCCCCCTTCGTGACGTGTTTGCCGCCGTCTTCTTCGTATCCATCGGGATGAGCTTCAATCCGAGCGTCGTCGTCTCCGAGCTCCCGACCGCCTTGGCCCTGACCGCAGTCGTGATCTTCGGACACCTGCTATCCGTCACCACGGCCGGTATTCTGTCGGGAAGCGGGCTGCGTCGGTCATTGGCATCCGCTCTCGCCCTGGGGCAGATCGGTGAGTTTGCCTTCATCATCGCCGGGCTGGGCATCAGCGCGGGCGTGGTCCGACGAGAGGTGCAGCCCATCCTGCTGACGGTGGCCGTCTTGACGGCTTTCACGACGCCCCTCGCCGTGCGCTACACCGAGCCCATCCTTCGTTTCGTCGATCACAAGATGCCCTCTGGTTTCCACCGCGTGGTCGGACTCTATGAGCAATGGTTCGCGCGGCTCCGAAGCCGAAGCGCGGCGGGAACGAGAAGCCGGGCCGCCGGCGCCATCCGTTTGGCACTGATCGACGCAGCGGTGGCCGTTCTGCTCCTGGCTTTCGGCTTGACTTGGTTCGAAGAGCTGAGGGACGCCCTGGCCGGCCTACTGACCTGGTCGACGGGCTCGGCCGGGGCGCTCATCGGCGTGGCCCTCGTCCTTCTTATCCTGCCCCTCCTCTACGGTTTGGCCAAGAACGTCCTCGTCTTGTCTTCGGTCCTCGCCGACGCCGTCATCGCGACCGGAGCCTCCAGCTCCGAACGTCGAGTCGTGCGGCGAATCGTCCGAGACACCGTCCACATCACTGCAACCCTGGCCATGGGCGTGCCGGCCGCGGCGATCCTTCGGCCCGAGCTGCCAGCCCCGATCGGCCTTCCGATCGTCCTCGCCCTCGCCGGGGCCTTTCTCTACGCCCTGCTTCGCGACGCGGGCGGCCTGGAGTCCGAGCTTCGTTCCGGGGCCGAGCGCATGGCCCGGGAGCTGGCCCGGCGGAGCCGCCATGATTCCTCGACCGATCTCGTCTCAGTCGAGGTTCCGGTACCGAGTTCCGTCCCGGCCGAAGTCCGGGATGGTCTTCCCTTTCCCGGCTTCGAAGCGGTGCAGTTATGGACCGTCCCCGAGGGTTCGTGGGCTGCGTCCTCCACCCTGGCAAACCTCGACCTACGGGCAGCGACCGGCGTGGTCATCCTGACCATCCAACGGCCCGACGGGCTGGTCACGCTGCCCACCGGAACCGAAACCATCCGCAGCGGCGATGTCCTCGGCCTTTGGGGCGCACCCGCCGCCATGGAGCACGCACTTCGCCTTTTGGAGGGCGGCGCTACCGAAGCTGAGAAAGAGCCAGACGCCTTGCGAAGTGGGCCGTTGGCCGCGAATTGACGGGCGCTCGCGCCCGTTCGAGCAACGAGGCCACGGGTCGGAGACATCATCTCGATGAGCTTTTGGGGCGATCCCATCTTGGAAGAGCAGATAATCATCCTCGACTACGATGCTGGCAGCGAGACGCTGCGGCTTCTCGAAGCGAACGGTCTCAGTCCGCCCGAACGAGTCGACATCAATCGCCTGCCTTCGGCCCCTATCCCAGCTACAAGAGAGGCGCACAGAGTCCTCGCTCTCCACCGGACGCGACTCGAAAGGTGCTACGTTCGGTGCATGCGTCCACTCTCCGTCGTGCCCCTCGTCTTCTGCGTTTTCGTTCTGGGTCTTGGTCTGGGGAAGGCCTCTCAGGAGTCGGCCGCCACCGTCCTGCACCTGGACGAGCTCCCGGTGAAGCACGCTGCGAGCGGCAAGGCGAGGGTTCAGATCATGGGTCGAGGTCGGAATGCCTTCGTCGGTCGTCTGGAGCTCGACGCAGGGGCCAAGGTGCCTCTGCACCGGGACGCCACCGAGGAGTACATCCACGTCATCGAGGGTTCCGGGACGATGACGATCGAAGGGAAGACCTATGAAGTTCGAAAAGGCACGACCATCTACATGCCCGCCAACGCCGAGGTCAGCTTCGAGAACGGGCCTCAGACCATGGTCGGGCTCCAGGTCTTTGCCGGCCCCGGGCCCGCCGCCAAGTACGACGCCTGGAAGTAGACGCGGCCCGTGAATCAAGAGGCCTTCGTAGGCTCGAGCCGTCCCGGCTCGAGGAGAAATCTCATCATTTTCTCAGGGCATGGTGAGGCCGCCGTCGACGGCGATCATCTGGCCGGTGACAAATCGGTTGAGATCGCTGGCAAAGCCCACGACGACGTCGGCGATGTCGTCGGGGGCGCCGAGTCTTCGCAGGGGGGTGATGGATCGAACCAGATTCTGCACGTCTTCGGTGGTCGGGGCGCTGGCTCGGGTCGTCATGATGAGGCCACCCGCAATCATGTTGACGCGGATGCCGTCCGGGCCGAGCTCGGCGGCCAGATTCCGTGAGAAGCCCAGCATCGCCGACTTGGCCGTGGTGTAGGCGTGGTACTGGACCACGGGATTGGAGATGAGGTTGGTCAGGATGTTGACCACGCTTCCACCCCCTCGACTCCGCATGGAGGGCAGTGCGGCCTGGATGACGTGGGTGGCTCCGGCTACGGTGCCGTCGATCTGCGCCTGGAACTGAGACCAGTCCATGTCTTCGAAGCGAGGATTACTGGTCGGATCGAAGCGATAGTCGTGGAGCGCATTGTTCACCACGACATCGACCCCACCGAACTTCTCCTCGAGAGCGCCAACCATGCTGTGCACCTGATCGCGATCGCGAACGTCGGCACCGAGGGCTTCGGCGGATCCGCCTAGCTCACGAAGAGAGGCGGCCAGGGCCTCGGCCTCCCGCTTGGACTGAAAGTAGTTCACCCCCACCGTGGCCCCATGGGCGGACAGGCGCTGGGCAATGGCCGCTCCGATACCCTGGCTGGCCCCCGTCACCAGGGCGACCTTGCCCTCCAGCAGTCGTGTCGTGTCGTTCATGTAAACCTCGGCGCCGAGACAAGCTCGGCGCTCCCCGGAGCGGCGCTCCGGTCCTGGTGCACTTCCTACGCCCGTCCGAACGGGTTCAGGTTCCAAGGGACTCTCTCAGCCGACGCGCCCCCATGCGCTCTCGGCACCCCCGTGCCCGGCCAGGGCTAGCGCAGCCGAGCTCGGCCATCAAGCGTTCACCTAGACCCCAAACGCCACGGCTCGCTATCGTGGGACCCATGAGCATGCTGGGCAGCTTTCGCCTGGGTCCTCTCCAAGGCGCCCTCAAGGCGGCAACTTACGTGCTCTTCTCATTGCCGATTCTCATCCTCAGCCTTGGCTTCATCATGGGGGGATGGGCCCGAAGCCTTTGGGTGCCCGTCTTCCTCTTGGTTCTCTATCTCGTCGTGTGGCTCGTCTTCCGCCCGCGGGAGCTTCTTTGGGAGCAGGACGACCTTGTGATTCGCTTCCCGCTCCGAACTCGCCGCATCCCGAAGGCCGACATCGAAAGGGTGGAAGTCTTGAGCAAGCCCGATACCCAGGCGCGACTGGGAAGCGCCGTCCGCTTCGGCGTCGGCGGCCTGTTCGGCGTCTTCGGTCGGCTGTGGACGAGCCGAGAAGGCTTCGTGGACGTGTACCTGACCCGCTCCGAAGACATCGTGTGGATCCATCGCCGAGGCGGTCGACCCATTCTCGTGACCCCGGAGACGCCACATGCCTTCGCCGAGGCCTTCTCGAGCTGATCAAGTGTGACCCGAGGCCTCCACGAGAGGATGGACACTCGACGAGGTATCGAGTGCTTGCGCGACGAGTACCGCTCGACTTCTGTATGAGAGTGCTTCCCGCCCCGCGCCAAGCAAGCCGCCGTCATTCATGAGTTGAAAACAGACCGGGCACGACGTGCCCGAGGGGCTCTGCACGAATCCGTGGAGCCGCCCGACTACTCCGAGGAACTCTTGGAGGCCATGGAAGCGGTCTGGAGGCCTATCAGGTGACCGACCGTGTGGCCTTCGCCGAGCGGGCGAACGCGATCATCGCCGCGGCCCAGCGCATCTTGCTCGAGGAGTGTGGAGGTCGACGCAGCGGACTTGCTGGATCAACTGGCCTGACTCGTGGGCAGCATCGCTGCCAGACCTCACCGAGGTCGTTCGGCATAGCCAGAAACACATGGACCTCCCTCCTCACGCCACTGGCTCTCTGCGCGCGCTTCAAGGGATTGGGACGACGATACGGCCTCGCACCTGCCCGGCTAGGAGATACTGACAAGCCTGGGGAATTTGGTCGAACGCGACTTCGGTCTCCAGGGCCTCCAGCGTCGCGACGTCGAGGTGCTCGGCGAGCTGGGCCCAGGCTCGCTCGCGGCGCTCGGCCGGACACATGACGGAGTCGACGCCCAGCAGTCGCACGCCCCGAAGGATGAAGGGCGCGACCGAAGCGGGAAGGTCCATGCCTCCGGCCAGGCCGGTGGCGGCGATGACCCCGCCGTACTTGGTCATCGAGATCAGGTTGGCGAGGACGGTCGAACCCACGACATCGACGCCGCCGATCCAGCGCTCCTTGCCCAAGGGCCGCACCTTGCCTTCGAGCTCGCTCCTGTCCAGGAGCTCCGCCGCACCCAGGGACTCGAGCCACTCTCGGTGAGCCTTGCGACCCGTGACGGCCAAGACCCGATAGCCCTGCTTGGAGAGAAGATGGATCGCGACCGAGCCGACGCCGCCGGTCGCGCCCGTGACGACCACGTCCCCGTCCGAGGGTCGGATCCCGGCCTCCTTCAGGGCGAGGACACAGAGGCTGGCCGTATAGCCGGCCGTGCCGATCACCATCGCTTGGCGGGGCGTGAAGGCCGAAGGGATCGGCGTCAACCAATCCACCGGGACCTTGGTACGCTCACTCCATCCGCCCCAGTGGGTCTCGCTCATGCCCCAGCCGTTCCCGACCACCGGGGTCCCGGCCTTCAGTGGGCCGGCGTCGGCGCGCAAGGTGCCGCTGAAGTCCAAACCCAACACCATGGGATGACGCCGCACGATGGGCGCCTTGCCGGTCACAGCCAGGGCGTCCTTGTAGTTGACGGTGGAGAAGGCCACGTCGACCCAGGCGTCACCCTCGACCGCCTCCCAGTCTTGTTCGCTGAGGCTCTTCAGCTCGGGGGGCGCACTTTCGGTCTTGATCCAAGCTCGCACCCGAGTGGACCTACTGGTCGGTGGCGGTCTCCGCCAAGGGGGCGCTGGGCTGAGGCTGCGTCGCCGGTGCCTCGGCGGCCGGCATGTCCCGACGCCCTGCGTCAGAAGCATAGGCCCGCATGCGCATCTCGGACATGTCGAGACCCTCCCACTCATGGTCCGGATCGACCCGCAGGCCCACGGTCGCCTTCAGAAGGAACCAGGTCCCGCTCGCGGCGGCGGCTACGAAAGCGCCCACGACCAAAACCCCGACCAGCTGCGCACCCAGAAGACCCGCGCCCCCTCCGTACAGGAGCCCATCTCCGACGTCGGCCACGAAGCGGGCTTCGGCGAAGAGTCCGACGGCGAGGGTCCCCCAGATCCCGTTCAGTAGGTGAACCGGGATGGCGCCCACGGGATCGTCGATGCGGAGCCGATCCAGGCCGTAGATCCCCGCGACCACCAGGCCTCCGGCCACGAGACCGATGAAGACCGAGGACACCGCCGATACGAAAGCGCATCCGGCAGTGATGCCGACCAAGCCCGCCAGACAGCCATTGACCATCATCGTCAGGTCGAAGGTCTTGCTCACGCTGTAGCCGGCGATGGTGGCGCCCGCGACGCCAGCCATGGAGGCGAGAAGCGTTGTGGTGGCGATGTGGGCAATGGCCACCGGATCCGCGGCCATGGTCGAGCCGGCGTTGAAGCCGAACCATCCCAGCCACAGGATGAAGCCCCCGGCGGTTGCGAGGGCCAGGTTGTGGCCCGGAAGCGCGGTGATCCGGCCATCCTTCCCGAAGCGTCCCATGCGAGGCCCGACGAGAAGCGCGCCGGTCAGCGCTCCCCAGCCGCCGACGGCATGGACCTGGGTGCTTCCGGCAAAGTCCCAAAAGCCAAAGCTGGCCAGCCATCCACCGCCCCAGATCCAGTGGCCGGTGATGGGATAGACCACGGCCACCAAGACGGCCGAGAAGGCCAAATAGGCCTCAAAGCGAATGCGCTCCGCTACCGCCCCCGAGACGATGGAGGCCGCGGCCATGGCAAAGCAGGCCTGAAAGAAGAACTTGGCCTCCAGTGGGATCCCCGCCCAGCTCAAAGAACCGAAGATCCCGGCGTAAGCCTCGTTCACGGCCGGACTGTTGTCGGTGCCCGCCAAGAAGAAGCCTCCCATGCCCACTACCGAGCTCCCGTCGGCAAACATCAAACCGAAGCCCAAAGCGAAGAAGGCGAGTCCGGCGATGGAGGCGACGGCGAAGTTCTTGGTTAGGACGCTGACGGCGTTCTTGGCGCGACAAAACCCGGTCTCCAGCAGGCCGAAGCCCGCGTTCATGAAGAAGACCAGTACGCCCGCCAGGACGACCCAGACAGTGTCGAGCGCGACCTGCGTGTCCACGAGGCGCAGGTTGGCCAATGCCGCACCGCATCGGCCAACTAAAATTGCGGCGTCTGGTCTAAATTCCCGCCGTGGCCCTCAGAACTCAGCTCTTGATGGCCGTGGTCGGTCCCGCCCTCTTGGTCCTAGTCGGCGTCCTGTGGATGGTGGACGTTTCCAGCCAGGCCGCCCTAGAGGCCTCTCTGGGGCGTCGTTTGGTCTCGGTTGCCCAGGGCGCCGCCGCCCTGATCCCGGGACGAGTGGTGCTTCTGGGTGAAGGTGACGACGAGCGACGTACGGCACGCAGCGCCCGTAAGAAACTGGCCGACCTCGCGGCGGCGGCCGGCGTGCCCCGGCTCGTCGTGGCCACCGAACGGGGGGTCGTCGTCGACTCCTCGCAAGCCCGGCGGATCGGCGAACCCTATCTGCGGGCAGCAGTCGACGCCTTCGAACTGAGCCAAGTCGAAGGGGGCGAAGGGGTGGCCTCTCTCCTCTTCGAAGGAGCCGACGGTCGTCCCCACAAGACGGGGTACGCGCCCTTTCTCCACGAAGGCGAGATCGCCGGCTACGTAGCGGCCATGGCGCCCGCGGACTACACCCAGGCCTTGGGCCGACTACGAACTAGGCTCCTTGGGGGGGCTGGCTTGGGCTTGGCCGTATTGGTCGTCCTGGCTCTCACCGTCGCCCGCTGGATGTCGGTCCCGCTCTCCCGACTGGCCCGGGCCGCCCGCCGGATCGGCGAGGGTGAGCTCGAGACAAGGGTCGCGGTCGAGGGTCCCCGGGAGGCCCAGGTCTTGGCAACGACCATGAACCGCATGAGCGAGGCTTTGCGGGCCCGCGATCTCCGGCTTCAGATGATGCTCTCCGGCATCGCGCACGAGGTTCGAAATCCGTTAGGAGGGATCGAGCTCTTCGGGGGCCTTCTGCACGAGGACCTGGAGATAGGCGATCCTCGCAGAGGTCACGTCGAGCGGATCTTGTCCGAACTTCGGACCCTCTCGAAGGTGGTGAACGACTTCCTGGAGTACGCGAGGGAGCGACCGCCCGAGCTCGAGACCCACTCGGCGGTCGCGCTTCTGCGAGATGCTTGGGAGATGACCGCCTCCGAGGCTCCGTTCCAGCTCGAAGATCACAGCGAAGTAGGCATGGTCGTGGTGGACGGCGACCGGATGCGGCGGGCGCTCATGAACCTCCTGCAGAACGGCGCCCAGGCCGCGGCGGGGGGCCAGGTCCGAGCGACGGTCGAAGACCGAGACCAGGAACTCCTGCTGACCATCGAAGATGCCGGACCCGGCATCCCGGCCGACATCAGGTCTCAGATTTTCGAGCCCTTCTTCACCACGCGTCAAAAAGGGACGGGTCTCGGTTTGGCCCTGGTGAACAAGACGGTGAACGAGGTCGGGGGCCAGGTCGAGCTGGGCGAGTCTTCTCGTCTCGGCGGCGCACGCTTCGAAATTCGGCTCCCGAAGTCCGCAGGCTCTCGGTAGTCTCTGTGCATGAGTCGGCTGCTGGTGATCGACGACAACGAGACGATTCGGGAAGGCGTGGCGACGGTGGCGTCCCGGGCCGGTCACGAGGTCGTGACGGCTTCTTCGGGCGACGAGGGGGTGCGGCGCTTTGCCGATGGCGACTTCGCCCTCGTCTTGACCGACCTCAAGATGGATGGCCTGGACGGGATCGCGGTCCTGGAGGCGGTCAAGAACACGCGCCCCGACACCGCGGTCATGATCATGACCGCCTACGGCACCATCGATAATGCGGTGGAGGCCATGAAGCTCGGCGCCTTCGACTATGTGCAGAAACCTTTCTCGCCCAACGATCTCAGGATCAGGATCCAAAGAGGTCTGGAGTGGGTCGAGCTCCAGAAGGCCCAGGAGCGCTTGGAGGGAACGAGGCGGATCCTCAAGCCCCGTCCCCGTCCCGAAGAGGAAGGCTCCTTCATGGGGATGGTCGGACGGAGTTCGAGCATGCACCGGGTCTTCGAGCTTGTTCGCAAGGTCGCGGACAGCGACACCCACGTCCACATCTTTGGAGAGTCGGGGACGGGCAAGGAGCTCGTCGCCTCCGCCCTGCACGCCCTGTCGAGCCGGGCCGAAGGCCCGATGATCCCGGTCAACTGCGGCGCCATGCCCGAGTCGCTGGTGGAGTCCGAACTCTTCGGCCACGAGAAGGGCGCCTTCACCGGCGCTCAGAAGCGAAAGCTGGGTCGTTTCGAGCTGGCGGACGGCGGGACCATCTTCTTGGATGAGGTCGGAGAACTGAGCCCCGCGGTGCAGGTCAAGCTCCTGCGCGTGCTGCAGGAGAAGACCATTGACCGAGTAGGTGGCGAGCGACCGGTGCCAGTCGACGTCCGCATCGTGTCTGCGACCCACCGCGACCTCCGAAAAGAGGTGGAGGAGGGCCGCTTCCGAGAAGACCTGTTCTACCGGCTCCATGTCGTCCCCTTGAACCTTCCGCCGCTTCGCGAACGAACCGACGACATCGTTCCTTTGGCCCGGCACTTCATGGCCAAGCTTCGAGAGCGAACGATGAGTCAGGTGGACGCCTTGAGCCCCGAAGCCGAGGGCCTGCTCCGGGCCTACGGCTATCCGGGCAACGTCCGTGAGCTGGAGAACATTATCGAGCAGGCCATGGTCTTTGCCGATCCGCCGCTGATCACGCCCCGGGACCTACCGCCCCAGGTCACGGGCCGATCCGAAGCCCCTGGGCAATCGGTGCCGATCCCTACCGGCGACGTGGGCCTGAACGCCTTCCTGGAGTCGGCGGAGCGACAGATGATCCTAGCGGCCTACGAGTCGGCAGGTGGCGTGAAGACGGAGACGGCTCGACGCCTCAAGATCAAGACGAGCGCCCTCTACTATAAGCTCGAGAAGTACGGCATCGGCACCGTGGCCGGTCGACCTGCCGGAGGACCCTCAGATTCCTGAGAGGTTCGAATTTCCGCCGGCGCCCGAGGTGGGATACGGACCGCCGAAAAGGCCTTGGAAGGACCCATGCGTGGGGCTGGACCCTCTCCGGAGGGATCTTGGCCGGGTTCGAAGCGCAACGAGTCCTTTGCGCCGTCGGTATGGGCGTTGCATTCTAGATGGCCTCTGGTGTTTCGACGCGTCGCCATAGCCGGCCTGGTCTTGATGACTGGGGCCGCCAGCGCCAGCGAGGGCGTGGAGAATTGGCTGCGGCGCTGTGAAGCTCGGGTCGAGTCGGTCCGCAAGCTCGAGGCTCGATTGGCCCAGCTGTTCGACGCTCAACGGAGCCTTCAAGACGACATCACTGCTCGCAAGGCGGCCCGGGACGGCGGCGGGCCCGAGCTCCGCGCCCTGCTGGAGAGCTCCCTTCGCTTGGAGGCCGAGCTGGAAGCGGGCCTCGACCAGCGGGACACGCTCCGCAAGCTCGCAGCGCAAGACTGCGACCGGGGTATCGAGCGGGCGCGGAACGAGCTCCGTCGCCTCCAGCCTCTCCTCCGGACCGGACCCTTGAAGGAACGACGGGCGGCAGCTCGAAGCATTCAGGGGCTTCGGTCCCAGCTGTCTTCCCTCGACGAATTCCGGCGGGTCTTGTCCCCGCCCGAAGATCAGGTGGGCCTCGCTTGGAGTGACCTTCCCCTGGAGGTCGACCCCCTGGATGGTCCCGAAGACCTAGAGGGCAAGGCCGACTTCGTGGAGGACGCCCGGGATCGGCTCCGAGAAAAGCGGGCTCTTCTCGCAGAGCTCTACGTCCAGTCTCGTCAGGCCAAGGCCCTCCGCCGAGCAGCTCGGGACTTCGTGACCGACATTCAGATCTTCGACGAATCGGCGCGAAGCCCCCAGAGTGCCCAGGCCACGACCAACACCCGAAACGAGCAGACCGGCGGCGGCGGTGGAGACGCGTCCGCCGACGACAACTTCACCGATGGCCCCGGCGCCCCGAGCCCAGTGGGGGGCAGCGAAGACGGGATCCCCAGTACGCCTACGAATGGGCGAGAGGCGGTCGGAGGCCTGGATGGCTTCGAGGGCGAGGGCGGCGTAATCCCGCCCTCTTTCATTCTCGAACCGGGGGCGACACCTCCACCCAGCGAGACGCCCTCGGATGGCGGCAGCAACCTCAGCTCTGGCGTGTCTCCGAGCTTCCTTCTCAACCTCCGCGTCGACCAGCTCGAGGACCGTAAGCTCGACTTGCGCACCCTCGAGAAGCTGCTCGAAGACATGGCCCGCCTCGACGAGGTCCTGGCGGCCAAGGCGGTCGAGATGCGCATGAAGGCCAAGGAGCTCGGCCGCATCGACCGGCCGTGAGGCGACTCCTCCTCGTCCTTCTCTTTTCTTGCGTCGCCGAACAGGCCGGGGCCGAGGCCGATGGTTCGGTCCGAGCCAGCTTCGGAGGGGAGTACGACAGCAATGCCCGGCGAGAACCTCGCCTGGCCGACGAGGGCCCTTACGTCGACGACGGCCTCCTCCGCTTCACCGGGGAGGCCCGGGGGCGAGTTCGACAAGGGCCTTGGTCGGGCCGAGGAAGCCTCCTCCTCGGCGCCAAGCGATTCGTCGGTGAAACCTCCGAAGACCTCTTGGCCTATCGACTGTCCCTGGGCGGCCGCCGTCAGTTCGGACCTTGGTACGTCGACTTGGAAGGCGGCCACCGGCTGAGCCGGGTCCGCCGCGGCGTGCGGGACTACGCCTGGAGCACGACCGACCTCAGCTTCGGGCGCCGTTTCGGGGACCGACTGCAACTCGGACTGCGGGGCTCGCTGTGGCGCTACGCTTTCGACGCGGTCCCTAGCCTGAGCTACGTGAGCCCCCGCGTGGAACTGGAGGCGCTCGTTCGGCTAGGAAAGGGCTACACCCTCTCCAATACTCTGGGCGCCAACCTGGAGAGCTTCGACGACTTCGGTCGGGAGCACACCGAGTGGCAGGTTCAAACCCAGGTCCAATACGGCGGTCCGTGGCTTTGGGGACTGACCTACTTCGGCCGCTTCCAGGACTCGAACGTGCGACTTCGGCTCGAAGATGACGTCCTTCGCGTCGGACCCGGCAGCGAAATCGGAGAAGCGTCGGGCGACGTGAAACCGGAAGACGTCGCCCGGCACAAGGTCACGGCCTTCGTTTCATTTGGCCTTCCTTGGCGACTGTTCGTGACCGCCTCCGCCTCCCTGCTCTTCAACAGGAACGACTCCATCGACCAGATCAATGCCCTCATCGACGAGCTGGAGAACACGCCTGGAGATGAAGACGTGCAGGACCGGCTGAGGGCATCGATTGACGGCCTGGCCAGCTTTGCCGACCCCGCCAACTTCGACGAGAACCAGAACCAGCTCCAGGTGCAGATCCGGAGAGCCTTCAGCGACAGTCTGTCGGTGGAGGTGCGATATGCAATTTTTTCTGATCTTTTTGGTTCGGCCGAAGACATCGAATTCCTGCGTCAAACCGTCTTCATTGGAGTCACCGGCTACCTGGAGGGGGGCTCGGGCGATTGAACCCCCCCGACCGCTGAGCAAGACTGAGGACGTGAGCAACGACCTGCGCGCCGAGCGACACCACGTGGAGCTGAAGCTCGTCTACGACGACGGCAGCAGCTTCTCGACGGGGCGGGTTCGGGACGTCTCTGACACTGGCTTGTTCTTGGAGACGGCGGAGCCCCTACCCAAAGGCACCATCATCAAGCTCTTCCCCCTCAACCCCGAGGCGGGAGAGATCTTCGAGATCGAAGCCGAGGTCATGCGGATAGAGGCCGACGATGAAGACGCTTCCACCCTGGGCGGAATGGGTCTTCATTTCATGCACAAAGAAGACGAGGCCCCAGTGCATCTTCTGATCGAGGCCTTGGAGAAGCAGAAAGACCAGACCGTCAAAGACCCGTTTCTCGGGATTCGGGTGCCCTTGACACAAGACCAGGCCCAGGGCGGCGACGCCTGAGGGCGACCTCGCTCAGGTGCTGAAGCTCGAGCCGCAGCCGCAGGTGGTGCTGGCGCCCGGGTTGTTGAACTTGAAGCCCGACCCCTGGATGCCCATGACGTAGTCGATGGAGGTCCCCTCCAAGTGCATGGCGGAGATCGGGTCGACGAACACCCGAAGCTCGTCGAAGACCATCTCGAAGTCCCCGAACTTGGGCTCGTTGTCGAAGTCCAAGCCGTACTGGAAGCCTGAGCAGCCTCCGCCCTGTACGAAGATCCGCAGACCGTACGTGTCATCGAACTTCTCGGCCACGATGGCCTCCTTCACCATTTCGATGGCTTTGGGGGTCAGCTCGACGGGCGGCTCCTCGTTCGGACCGAGCAGGACGTGTGCGGTGCTCATCGGCAAAATCCTAGCATCGCCGGTCCTGGGGTAAAGACGATTCGCTTTCCGGGCCCGCCTAGGAGATGGGAGGCCGTGGCTCGGTTCCACCAGTCCTTCCGTGTGGGTGCCCCGATCGAGGCCGTACGGGCATTTCACGCCAGCCCAGCAGCCCTGAAAGCCCTGACGCCCCCACCCGTCATCGTCCAGCTCCATCGCTTCGGCGAAATGAGGGAGGGCATGGAGGCCGAATTCACCCTGTGGTTGGGGCCCCTTCCCATCCGCTGGACCGCCAGGCACGAAAACGTGGGGCCCGAGGGTTTCGACGACGTCTTGGTGGAGGGCCCCATGGCGGCCTGGCGGCACCAGCACCGCTTCTGGGAAGAGCCCGATGGTGCTTCTCGGGTGGAGGACACCATCGACTACGCCCACCCTCCCGGATGGGCAGGCCTTTGGACCCGACTGATGTTCGGCGCCCTCGCTCTTCGCGGAACCTTCTTCTACCGACAGCTCGCCACCCGCAGGGGCGTTCGGCGACTGCAAGAAGACTTACAGAACCGTCAAGTTCGATAGCAGGGGTCGACTTCGGGCACCCGATGCTAGCGTCCCTTCATGGAGACTCGACGTCTGGGTCGGACTGGACTGTCCGTGAGCCGCATCGGTTTGGGGACGGCCGCTCTCGGCCGGCCCGCCTACATGACCCTCGGCCGAGAGCGAGACTTTCCGGAGGGTCGCTCGCCCCAAGAAATGGCGAGCCGCACCTTCTCTCTTCTCGACGTAGCCAGGGCACGCGGCGTGGCCTACATCGACACCGCCCGATCCTACGGCCAAGGGGAGGGCTTCGTCGCCGACTGGCTGTCCGATCGGGACATCGAGCCCGGCTCCATCTGCGTGGGGTCCAAGTGGGGCTATCGCTATGTGGGAGCCTGGCGGATGGACGCCGAGATCCACGAGACGAAGCAACTGGACCTGCCCACCTTGGAACGGCAGTGGGACGCGAGTCGCAAAGTGCTGTGGACTCATCTCGACCTCTATCAGGTCCACTCCATCACACCCAATCACCCGGTCCTCGAGGACGAAGCGGTCTGGGCTCGTCTCGCTCTGCTTCGAGCGGAGTTCGGGGTCCGAATCGGGGCCACCGTGAGCGGGCCCCGACAATCCGAGACCATTCGCGCCCTCCTCGACCTCCGGGTCGACGGAGAGCCGATCGTTGAGTCCATTCAAGCGACCTGGAACCTTCTGGAGCCGAACGCCGGTCCAGCCCTGGCCGCGGCCCACGATGTGGGCGTCGGCGTGATCATCAAGGAAGTCCACGCCAACGGCCGGCTAGCCGATCCGGAGGAGCTACCCCCTGGCCTGATCCAGGAAGCACGTCAGGCCGGCCTCCCCATCGACGCGTGGGCCCTGTCGGCTGCGCTGGCTCAGCCCTGGGCAGACGTCGTCCTCTCGGGCGCGGTGACCCGAGCGCAGCTGATGAGCCATCTGCGCGCCGACGGTCGAAGATTCGATGCCGACATCGAGGCCTTCCGAGAAACTCCAGAGTCCTACTGGGCACGCCGGGCCCAGCTTCCTTGGGGCTGAAGCCTTCGCTCAGCTGAGCTGGTGGGCCACCAGGCGTCGATAGAGCCCATCCGCACTCATCAGCTCTTGATGGGCGCCCTGCTCCACCACTTGCCCCTGCTCGAGAACGACCACCTCGTCCGCGTCCCGCACCGTACTGAGACGGTGGGCGATGACGATCAGCGTTCGGCCCTGCTGAAGCCGGTCCAAGGCCTGCTTCACCTCGGCTTCGGCCTCAGCGTCCAGCGCCGAAGTGGCTTCGTCCAGGACCAGGATCGGGGGATCGGCCAGGAGAGCCCGGGCGATGGCGAGTCGTTGGCGCTGGCCGCCGCTGAGCTGCACGCCGCGCTCTCCGACCTCGGTGTGATAGCCATCGGGAAGCCCGAGCACGAAGTCGTGGGCGTAGGCATCTCGGGCCGCTCGCTCGATGTCGGCTTGGGTAGCTCCCGGTCGACCGAAGCGGATGTTCTCCGCGATGGTGGTCGAGAACAGGACGGGCTCCTGGGCTACCAGTCCCATCTGATCTCGAAGCCAGCGAATGTCGTAGTCCCGCAGATCCTGTCCATCGAGGCGAATCTGGCCCTCGACGGGATCGTAGAATCGAAACAGCAGGCTGACGATGGTCGACTTGCCCGCCCCCGAGGGACCCACGAGGGCGACGGTCTTGGTGGGGGCGACCTCGAGTTCGATGCCACGCAGGACGTGGCCTTTCCGAGAAGGATAGCCAAAGTCTACGCCGTCGAAGACGATGTGGCCCTCGGAGCGACGCTCTGGAACCCAACCCAAGCCCGTGGGGGGGGCTGGAGCATCAAGATAGGCGAAGACTCGCAAAGTGGCGCCGGTGGCCCGCATGAAGTCGCTCCAAAGTTCGGCCAAGCTTCCAAGCGAGACCGACAGCATCAGGGTGTACAGCACGAAGGCGGTGAGCTCACCTCCACTGAGGGCGCCCTGGACGTTCATTTGGGCGCCGAGGAGAAGGACACCAATCATCGCGGTGAACCCCACCATGGTCGCGCTGACGAAGAAGATCGAAGAGGCGCGTATCCTATGGCGGGCCGCATCGAAGGCGCCGTCGACCCGACGCTTGTAGTGGGCGCTGGCTCGCTCTTCGGCACTGAAAGCCCGGATGGTTCGAATGGCACCTAGCGTCTCTTCCGCAACCTCACCTGCACGAGCCAAGGCGTCCTGAGCCTGGGCCGAACGACGACGCACGAGACGGCCGAAAGCGACCGCACCTATGGCGATGGGCGGGACCACCGCCAACATGACCAGGGTCAACTTGACCGAGATGGTGAACAGCAGGGCCACCGCCCCCACGGCGGAAGCCACGCTCCGCAGCACCATGGAGACGTTGACGCTCACCGCGTTCTGAATGAGCTGGGCGTCCGAGCTCAGCCGACTGAGGAGCTCGCCCGTGCGGTGGCGATCGAAGAAGGCGATGGGCTCCTGCGAGAAACGATCGAAGAGCTGCGTACGGAGATCGGCGACGATTCGCTCGCCGGCCAGGGTGAAGAGATAGAAGCGGGCCCCTCCAGCAAGGGACTGCACCGTCAGCAAGCCGAAGACCCAGGCCGCGGTCCGATAGACCGTCCCCATGCTCTCCTGACCGAGACCTTCATCCAGGAGCCCCTGCACGACCTTGGGCAGAGCCAAGGTCGCGGCGCTGGAGAGGATGAGGAACACGAGCCCGGCCCCCAGGCGTCGAGTTTCCGGGCGAGCCAGCCGGAGGAGTCGGATAAGAGCGCCCATGGCAAAATGGTCAAGGAAGGCCTTCGGTGGGACCGTCTCGGACCCGGATGCCGTACCGGGTCCGTATGGGCTGGTCATGCGGAGAGACCACTTCCGTCTCCAGCCGCAGCCGCGCCGGGCCCCGGGCGTCGAGATCCAGGAGCCAGTCGAGGTAGTGGGCCGCGCCCTCGACCCGGCGCTCGTGGACCAACCTCGGAGGGCCTTGGTCGGGGATGAGCCGAACACGCAGGATCCGGGGGCCCAGCCCAGCCGGCACCCATCGGAAGGCCAGTTTCTGGGGGCGGACCAGCTGGTGGAGCTCCCGTGGACGGAGCTGGAAAGGACCATCCGGCCCCTGGGCATAGACTTCTATGCTGCCGGGCAAACCCGAGGCCGGCGGTCGCTCTGCGCAGCCGGCGAGCATCGACAAAGCTGCGATCTGGGCGCCGACCCTCAGCCAGACTTCGAACATCTATGAGCGCCTCTGAGCTTGTCCGCTCCGGGGTCGGGACTCGCGCCCATCCCCCATTCGACGTCGCCGATTCACGACGTCATACTCGCCCCATGTTCGCACGGGACCCGTCTTTGGTGTCCTGGGGTTTGCACCATGTCCCTCGATGTCCAGAGCGCCCTTCTCGGAACGATGGTGACCATCGCGGTCATGGCCGGCGTGCTCTTGCGCCGGCGAGGTCGTCGAACCGATCGGCTCTTCGCATACCTGTGCGTCAACCTCATCGCGTGGCTGGTCCCCGAAGCGCTTCGTAGGCTGACGGGAGCCGGTGCCGCCGAACGCCTGGCTCTGGCCGCCGGCCTCCTGCTCCCGCTCGCCCTCGTCCGGCTCTTTGTCGAACTCATTCCGGGGACGGCGCTCCGGGGACGAAGGCTTCGAGCCGCGCTGTATCCCACGAGCCTCGTGCTCGTGCTCGTCGCCCTCAGCCCGCTGGGGGAGGTTCCCGGAGTTCGTATAGCTGCGGGCGCCTTCGCGGCGCTGAGCGTGCTCTGGGCAACCTGGGTCCTGATGCAGGGCTCGAACAGTGACGCCAAAGTCGACATGACCCGCCGGCGCTACGTCGCTTTCGGCGCTGCCGGTGTCGCGGTCTTGATCGGCCTCACCGAGCTCGCAGGTGCAGCGGCGGTCGGACATCTAGCTGTGATGGTCTACGTCTTCTTCCTTTCGCAAGTCATCCTGCGAGAGCGGCTGCTCGACCTCAACGAGTTGCTGGGCCGAATGGCCGTCCTGGGGATTCTCGTTGTTCTCTTCGCATCGGTGAGCGCCTTGCTGGTCAGCATTGGTAGTGGTCCGGCCAGCCGACTCTTCAACGCCACGGTTGCCATCGTCGTTCTTCTCACGGTCTACGAGCCACTCAAGGACCGACTGGAGCGGAAGATGGCCGAGCTCTTCTTCCGCGAGCGAGACCGCTTCGCCCACTCCATCGACGGTCTTCGTCAGCGCCTGCAGCAGCTTCCGCTCGAGCCTCGGACCATGAGCCGAACCATGGTGGACGCCCTCTACGCGAGCCGACGAGCCACCCATGTCGCCGTCTACTTGGTCGACGGGGGCGGACAGAGTTTCAGTCTCGCCGCCTACCAAGGGCCAGAGCCCGCGCCTCGGGTCAGCGCCGGTGCACTCGGCGACCTGTTCCAAGCGATCCACGAGACCTTCAACCCTTTACTGACGGACCGCCTCCCAGGAGAGGCGGACGAGGACCAGCTCCTGGAGTCCATGCAGTCGGTGAGCGCGGACGCGCTTTTTCCTTTCTGGTCTCAGGACGAGGTCCTGGGTTTCATGACCCTCCGGGACGACCGTTCACCCGAACCCTTCTCGACCGCGGAGATCGAGCGCCTTCAGCGACTCGCCGAGACTGCGGCCACGCTAGTCTGGAACTCTCAGCTATCGGCCCGGGTCCGAGAGCGGGAACGCCTGGCCGCCATCGGCGCCATGGCAGCCGGCTTGGCCCACGAGATCAGGAATCCCCTTGGCGCCATCAAGGGCGCGGCAGAATACCTGGACCCGGCGCGCTTCCCCGACCCCCATGAGGCCGAGTTCCTTCAGGTCATCATCGAAGAGACGGACCGACTGAACGGGGTCGTGAGCCAGTTCCTCGACTACGCGCGACCGTTCCAGCCGGTCCTCCAGGACACTGAGCTCAACGAGATAGTGCGTCGAACCCTTCGGCTAGTCGAGGTGGAGACCCGAGGTCGAACACCCATCCAAGCCGAGCTGGAGGACGCACTCCCGGTCATTCGGGCAGACCCGGCCCAACTCAAGCAAGTCCTCCTCAACCTGGTCCTCAATGCGGTCGATGCCACCAGAGAAGGCCAGCCCATTCACGTGCGAACCTCGAGGATGGGGGACCGAGTGCGACTTCAGGTCCGAGACGAAGGTCGAGGGATTCCGCCAGCCGAGTTGTCCCAGATCTTCATCCCCTTCTTCACGACCAAGCAAAGCGGCACCGGCCTCGGACTCGCCGTCTGCCAGCGCATAGTATCGGCCCACGGGGGCGAGATCCAAGCCGCCTCCAACCCGGGCGAAGGCGCGAGCTTCACCATCACGCTCCCGGTGGCGGGGCCGGAATCGACCCCTCGAGAGCGAGAGCCTGACATGCGAGTAGCGAGTAGCTGAAGTCCGGTCAGACAGTTTCGCCTGCAGATCTAGACGACAGGGATGCAGCGACAGGCGACGGCGTCGCAGGTCTCGTTGGCGCCGCAGCCCCCACAATCATCGGGGCAGACACAACCGCAGCCAGCGGCCGGATCACACACTTCGTTGTTCTGACACCCTGCATCACAGTTGGCGGGGCATTCGCAAGCGCAATTGTCTTCGTTGCAGGTGGCTCCGTCCACACAGCCTCCACAGTCGTCGGGGCACACGCAAGCGCAGTCAGCGCTGGGGTCACACACCGCGTTCCCCGAGCAGGCGTCGTTGCAGTCCTGGTCGCAGACGCACTCGCACAAAGAGCTGTTGCAGCTCGTATTGCCGCTACACGCACCACCGCAGTCGGCCGGGCACTCGCAGGCACAGCTGGCGTCGTTACAGACAGTCAAAGAGCCCGCGCAAGCGCCGCCGCAGTCGTCGCACAAGCAGGAGCAGCTGTCGGCGTCGCAGCTCGTCCCGGTTCCGCATGCGCCGCCGCAGCTAGCGTCGCACTCGCAAGCACAGGCCGTAGGGTTGCAAGTCTCGCCCGGACCGCAATTCCCATTGCAGTCAGTCGTGCAGGCGCAATTGCAATCGGCATCGCAAACCTGATTCGGCCCGCAGAGACCGCAGACGGCGGCATCGCAGACGCACACGCCCAAGTCTTCGTCGCAAGTCTGGTTGAGGGCGCAGTCCTGACCGCAGGCCGAGACGGCAGGGGCCCAGTTTCGATAGCTGATGACGACGATGTCGTCGGGGTTGGGACGGAAAGAAAAGCCTCGGAAGAAGATCGAGTTGCTCGCCGCATCGTAGTCGAAGCCGTCATCCCGGTCGCGCGGGATGATGTCGACCATCCCCGTGCCGCCCTGTCCAAGTCGAATCACGCCCACGCGAATCGTGCTCGAGATCGGGTCGCCCGTGAGCTGGTACTGAGAGGCTGCGCCGGCCACGGCGTCCACGATGGACTGCAAAGCCGGGCCAGGATTGGAGCTGCAAGGGGTGTAGAAGGCACCACCGGTTGCATTGACCACCTCGGTGTACCCAAGCCCGGGTTCGTTCCGTCCGCCGCTGCAGGCATAGCCGTTACACGACGTGGCCATGGCCTGGGGCAAGATAACCTGGGCGAAAGCGGTCCCGTTGTTGGCGTCCAACTGGTCGATGTAGGGCTGGACGATCGAATCGATGCAGGCCTGCTGATTGGAGTCCGGAACGACCTCGCACACCGAGTTGTCGTTGGTCGTGTAGACGTCCTCGATACCGGTGTCGCAAACCGGGTCGTAGCCAAAGCAGCGCGAGCCGTCGTCGGTGATTTCCTCCGCGTACTCGTCGGTGATGTAAACGACAGCCAAAGCCGACCCATCTCTGAGCTTCAGCGGGTCGACGACACCGGGCGCGCTGCGAGGCAGCGCGCCGTCGATGGCGTTCGATGCCGCCTCCAGTCCGAATTCGCAACCGTCAGCCCCCGAAGTGTCTTGGAGGTACTGGGCGAAGAGCGTGGGATTGGTCGTGAAGCCCACGCCCCGGAAGTCACCCCCGTTGTTGGGGAACTTGAAGTCGTTCTCGGTGTGGGGAACGACGGCGAGCCGGAAGTCGACGTTGTTCGTCGTGAGCTCGTTCACGATGAGGTTGGCGGCATTCACGATTCGACCTCGGTCGTCGTTGGTGGAGCCCGAGATGTCCGCCATCCAGATGAAGTCCGCCACCGAAGCATCCTCGGCAAGGAAGGGGTCACAGTCTTTCCCACGGGGGGCGCCCCGCTCGGCCAGCGCCGTCCCGTTCACGAGATCGTTGATGGCGATGGCCCGATTGTCGCTCCGATCGTCGAAGACATCGAGATCCAGGAAGGCGCCGAGAACGATGACCTCATCGCTTCGAACCAGGAGCTGCTGAGCGTAGACGAAGTCGTCGGCCACCGCAGCGGCAAAACTGGGCAAGGTTCCGAAGTCGGCGGCTTCAAGCCCGCTCACGAGTCGAATCAAGCGGTTGCGGACCTCGGCCGGCGTCTCGGTCCCCCCATCGACCTCGACCTCGTACAAGGCCGACACCACGGTGGAGAATCCGTCGTGGGACACGATGTTTCGCCCACTGACTCGAGCGCTGCGAATGAGGCCTTCGGCGGAAATGCCGGTGCTGACCCGGGCGTCCAGGGCGGCCGATTGTCCCGAGCCGGTCGCCGGCGCGCCGGCCAAAAGAGGCATCCGCAAGACGAAGCCCGCCACTTCGTCGGTGGAGTCATCGAGGGCCGATACAGCCACGCTGCTGTTGGTGGCGAGGACAGTCACAGGGCTGACGGTCACTCGGGTTTCGGTGCTCAAGGTCCAGGTCTGGTCCTCGTCGAAGGCCACCACCTTCAGGTTGGCGTCGGCGCAGATCTGCAGGATGCCCGGGATTCGGTCGGCCTCGGGGCTCGCAGCATCGGTGGGGTCGAAGCCAGCCAAGACCTCGTCGCCGTCGTCGAGCCCATCGCCGTCCGAGTCTTCGTTGTTGGGGTCGCTCTCACCATCGTCGACTCGGCCGTTGGCGTTGACGTCCTCTTCGCCGTCCGTGAGTCCGTCCCCATCACTGTCCGCCACCGTGGGATCGGTCGTGGTCGTGGGATCGAGGTCGACGGGAATACCGGTCGGACAGTTGCTCCCTGGGAGCACCATGGTCAGGCCGAGTTCCAGACCATCGGACAGGCCGTCACCGTCGCTGTCGGCCCTGAGCGGACTGGTCCCACTCATGAGCTCATCTCCATCGGAGATCCCGTCGCAGTCGGTATCGGTGCTGGTGGGGTCAGTTTCGAAGGGTTCTCGGAGTCCGTTCAGGTTGCCGTCTTCTTCGCCGTCGAGCAGCCCATCGCCATCTGTATCTGCTCGGCGAGGATCGGTCTCGCCCGCGTCGAAGACGCCGTCACGGTTTCGATCTTCGACACCGTCGGCCAGGCCATCGCCGTCGCTGTCTCGGTTGGTGCCGTCGAGTTCACCCGGATCCAGGAGCCCATTTCGATTGGCATCCTCGATGCCATCTTCCAGACCGTCGCCGTCGGAGTCTATCAGCCGAGGATCCAGCTCGTCGTCTTCTCGCGCGCCGTTGGCATTGCGGTCCTCGGCCCCATCTGAGATCCCGTCACCATCACTGTCGACCTCGACCGGACTGGTGGTGGTCGTTGGATCGACGTCGCCCTGGAAGGGCGGGCAGCCCGAGCCTGGGATGCCCATGGTGCGGCCGAGCTCCACCCCGTCGGGGATGCCGTCACCGTCGCTGTCGGGGTTCTCTGGATCGGTCCGCTGACCGTTGGGGAAGATGCGGCCGAACTCTTCCGCGTCGCTCAGACCGTCGCAGTCCTGATCCCTTAGGTCGTTGTCTTCTGCGAAGGGGTCCGCGCCCATGTCGACGCCCATGTCTCCGATGTCCGCGCCGAGATCGCTTCCTCCATCGCTCCCTCCGCCGTCAGGCCCCCCCGGGCCACCGTCGCGCTCAGGGTCGGCTTGACCGAGGTCGCGCTCGATGCGGCCTCCGTCCGAGCTACCGAAGGGCTGTCCGCCTCCGACTGGGTCGGCGTCGTCGCAGGCGACGGCTGCCGCAAAGAGCGACGCGAGCAAGATTGATTGACGGTGCATGCCCATGTTCGGTGTACCACTGAGGATCCCTCCGATCCAAATCGGCACAGGCCTCCACCCTCTCCATCGGTCGGGACGGACCAACCATCAGTCCGAAAGCGCACGTCGCGCACGCGCCCGCTGGGCCGGTGTCCCGAGCTCGACCAGCTGCCGCAGCCGACGCTCGGCCAATGCGGACTGACCTTCGGCCTGGAGCAAGCCTACCTCCGCCCACATCCACTCAGCCCGATCGACCTCGCTCCTCACAAGACCTCGGGCGTCCACGAGCAGTGAGCGACGCTCGGCGGGAGGCTGGGATGCAAGCCGGAGCAACGCCGCACGAAGCCGAGCGTTGGGTGTGAGGGACGGGTCCGGCGGACGCGGTGCCGCCGCACCACCGCTCGAAGGCGCGGCTTCGAGCGCTGCCCCCGAGCCCAAGCCGCCGACCTCTAGATCAGCCTTCGTCTCCCCATCTTCCTCCGCCCGGCCTTCGAACCGATCCGTCCGCCGAACTTCGCGCCCCAGGACCGACCTCTTGGCCGCCTGTTTGGCCGCCTGGCGCCCACCGGACTCGAGGCGCTCCGGGGACGGTCGACGCGAAGCGGGACCCGACTGGGCCTCCCTCTTGGGCGAAGGGGCCGCCGGGGGCGCGACCTTCGGCGCCTGGTCCTTGGCCAAAGCCCGGGCCGCCTTCTTCGCGGCTCGGGTTCGGTCTTCGTCCGCCCTGGCCGGAGCGTCGCGCACCTCTTCGGCCGGCGGGGCGGACAGGACTTCGACCGCCGGGGGCGGTTCGGGCTCGGCCATGACCGGCGCCTCCGCAGGGGCTCGAGGAGTCGGGGGGCCCTCGGAAAGGGCGCCTGGGTCGCTCCCGCCCGCGACGTAGAGCGCAAGACCAGCCACCGCAAAGCCCGCCGTCGACCAGCCCAACCAGCCGAGGCGTCGGGTCCGCCCCATGCTTCGAGCTCGGGCCGCCAGGCGGGTCTCTAGGCCCGGAGGCGGCGCCTCCTCGTCGGCCATCTCGGACCACAGGGCCCGAACGAGCCGATCGCCTTCGTCTTCGCTCACGGGGTCCACCCCGCATCGATGAGGGCGCTCTTCAAGGCCTGGAGCGCGTAGCGCATTCGACTCTTCACCGTGTTCTCCGAGGCCCCCGTGACCTCGGCGATCTCTTTGAACGACAGACCCGCTTCCTCACGCAACAAGAAGACCTCCCGCTGGGCTTCGGGGAGCTGATCCACCGCCGCGCTGAGGGCAATCCGGAGACGCTTCCGGTCCAGGCTGCGCTCGGCGCCCGCTTCCCCAGGATCGACGGACCACTTCTCGTTCGACGTTTGATCAAGGCTTTCGGTCTGTCGGTGCTTTCGCTTGCGCGCGTCGTCGATGCATACGTTTCGCGCGATGGTGAAGAGCCAGGTGCGAAATCGGGCCCGCCCGTCGAACCCTCGGATCCCCCGCATCATGCGCAGCATGGCGTCCTGGGCCAAGTCGGCCGCGCGGACGGGGCCCGCGGTGCGTGCGCAGTACCGATGGACCGCAGCCAAGTGACGGCGGGTCAGGCCTTCGAGGGCATCCCCATCTCCGGCCTGGGCCCGGCGAACGAGGGCCCGCTCGTCCTCGAGATCATCGCTCACACCCGTCTCCAGGCCCGGGCGGCCCGGAGCCAGGCAGCTCCAACCGGATGCCGAGGGTTGTCCAAATCCATGCTCTCGACCCGCCGCCCCCGCCACATGAGCTCGGCCCGACGGGTGAGGCGACGCAGGGGCCCGAGCTCGTGAGCAATGAGAAGGACGGCGAGGCCCTGGGCGAGTTCCCGACGGAGCGCCTCTTCCAAGACGGCCGAGGTGGACGCATCGACGGCCGAAAAAGGCTCGTCCAGCACGATCAAACGAGGATGGATGGCGAGGATTCGGGCAAGCGCAAGGCGCTGGCGCTGGCCGCCCGAAAGCCGCTCCACGCCGGCTTGGGCAAGCTCAGCCCCCAGATCGAGCTCGCGGAGTCGCCGCTCCATCTCCAAGGGGGCCGTTCGGGCGCCAAGCGACCAGGCTTCCTCCAGGAGGCCCCCCGCCGTCATGGCCGGGTCCAAGGCATCGGCCGCCGACTGGTGGACGTAGGCGCAGAGGTGACGTGGCCGAATGGGCCACTCCACCGGCTGCCCATCCCAAATGATCCGACCCGAGCTGGGTTGCTGAAGCCCACCCAAGACCCGGCCCAAAGTCGTCTTGCCTGCACCGCTGGGCCCGATGAGCCCGCGCACCTCCCCCGCCGCCAGCTCCAGGTCTACGCCGTCGAGGATCTTCATTTTCCCCACGCGGACACCAATTTCTCGAAGGGCGAGCAGCATTAGTCGCGCTTGAGCAACTCCAGATACTCTTCGCGCGAGAAGGCGCCCCGCTCGATGAGGACGTCGACCAAGACTCGAAGAGCGCGAGCCTGCTGGTGCTGGGTTCGCAATACATGTTGCAAACGCTCCCTCGGATTCACGAGGTCGACCGAAGGATCAATTTGGGGCCCGCCCAGTTCGCTCTCCAGATCCAGCTCTCGAGCACCGGACTCGGGGACGACGTCGCTGGACGCGAACTCGAGTCGATCGATCGCCTCCTGAATGGCGTTCTCGCCACCGACCGAAGGAAGGACGTCGCAGCCGGTCTGAGTTCGAACGAGATCGAGAACCTCACTCTGGGTGGGGTCCACCATGGCCAAGCGAAGCAAGCGCGACTGCTCGTCGTAGGACTCGGGAATCACGCCGTGGCTGCGCATGAGAGGCAGACCGATCTGGTGCACGACGTCAGCCGGCGCAAAGGCCTGTTCGAGAAGGGCCGGTCGCACGCCCATCGTTTGAGCGATGGACTGGACCAACAGCTCTTCTGGGATTTGAAGACGCTCGACCAGTACATGGGTCATGCGCCCACCGGATCGCTGCTGCTCCTCGACCGCCCGCTCCAGCTGGGAGGCGGAGATGGCACCCGAGCGCACCAGCAGATCACCCAATCGCGAGGCCTGCATACCCACCACAGTTAGCCGTCCAAGGACTCAGGGACCACCCCTGGCGGCGGGGAGAGCCGGAACAGCTCGGGCGTCGGCGCGCCTCCGAAGCTCGGGTCGCGCAGACGAATTCGGAGCCTTCCGCGCTCGCTTCGCACCTTCATGCCACGGGGATGGGCCGCTTCGAAGTCACTGAAGCGTGCGTCCACGTCGGCATCCAAGAAGCGAATGCGGAGAATGCGCCGTCCATCCTCAGCGACCCACACGTCGACGATATGGGGACCATTGCGCATACGCGCGCGCCATGCCCGGGGATCGCGGCTGGGCTCGACCGCTTCGATCCGCCACCCTTCGCCTGGCGCCCCACCGAGGATCAGCGCCACCAAGTCCTCAGGCGACAGGGGCACGGGCAGGACTTCCGCCACCCGTTCGGGAGTAGCGGGCCCGGTGCGGAAACGGTCGGGGGTGAGTCGCCAGAGGGTCTGGCCATCGCTCACGACGACCTCCAACGGTTCCTCGAAGGGCGACAGCACTTCGATTCGAAAGCGATTCGGCCGTTCCACCACGAGGATTCCTCGAAATCGGGCGCGGTCCTCACCAAACCACTCGATATCCGCTTCGGTCGCCAGTCTATCGGCGGCCTGGAGCTCACGGAACAGCGCCTCCGGGGTGGGGGGAGGCCCCGGAGGCGGCCGCTGCCCGGCGCAAGCGACCCCCACGAATAGGAGGGAGAGCAGCTTCTTCATGGCTTGGGTGCCTCGGCTCGCGGCCCCAAATGGGCGCGAGCGGCTGCTACGAGCTCGGGATCCAGCGGATGACGTCGGATGGCCCAGTCCAACCAGCGGGCTGGTTTCTGGGTCCATCGAAGTTCGGCCCGGAGCACCCTCGGATGGCTGGGATCGATCCGTCGCGCGCGAGACAGCCACGGACCGCCCCGTCGGAGTGCTGCCCAGGCGAGCGCTTCCAGGTTTCCAGGTTCGAGTCCGAGGATGTCCTCGACCAGCTGGGGCGCCGGGGGCCCGCTCCCCCTGGCCGACCAAGCGGCCCGGGTCCGTTCGGCCGGCGTCCAGTCCGAGGGCATCTCGGCCCCCTCCAGCAAAGCCCAAGCTCCCCATCGCTCCGGTCGAAGCTCGGCCGACGCCAGAAGCCGTCGACGCGTCTCAGGATTCGACAGTCGGGCCCGAAGGACGAAGGCTTCGTCCGTCTGAATCCCGACCAGGACCCGTCGAGCGGCCGCAGCCCGGCCTGCCTCCTCCAACGCACGCGCCAGCTCCAGACCGAGCTCGAGGGGCAGGGAAGTTCGCCACTGGGACGCGGCCCGGGCCCATCGGCCAGCTGCCAAGTCTACCCGGAGCTGCACGGCCGGGCTCTCGGCATGGGCCGAGGCCAAGTCGGTCCAGCCCCCTGCCAAGAGGGCCTCGGCTCGGGCATCGCCGGTCTCGGGAGCCAGCCAGCGCCACCGCTCGGCCAGGCGCTCGGCCAAGCCTCGATCGAAGGCCCCCGCCCAGCGGAGAGCGGCTTCGATCCGGATCAAGTCGCCGGGATGGACCCGGAGTCGGTCGAGCACGGCGGACTCGACCCGGGCCCAAGCGCCTGAGCGCCAGGCGGCCCGGAGGGCGCCCGCCTCGACTTCAGGTCGGGGGTCGACGGCGGCCCAAGCCGCCCATCCGGCCGAGTCGAGGATCGACGGCCAACCCTGGGGAAGCCGACGTCCTGGAGCCACCCATCGGGCGGAGAGGGCGGCCGCGTCATCCCGGTACCCGACCTCGGCAAGGGCCAGCACCAGCGCAACGTCATCGGCCCTGGGCGCCCCTTCGTCGAGCCGGCGACTGAGGCCGCGTCGCACTCGTTCCCAGTCACCGGCCGCAGCAGCACGCCAAAGCGCCAGCTCAGGGGAGGCCGAAGGCAGTGGTTCGCTGGGCGCTCCACCAACCAAATAGGCGAGACGGGCATCGGCTTTCGCCAGCCCCTCGGAGCCCTCGTCGTAGAGTCTGGCCAGGGCCACGCCTCTTCGAGCTTCGACCACATCCCCTTCGATCTCGGCCCATGCGGCCTGTAGATGATGGGCGTAGGCCTGGGCCGAAATGAGGGGTGCGCTCTCTGGGGAAGAAGAAGCGGCCAGAAATATCCACCCAAGAGCAGAGAACATCGCTAGGCAGGTACATGGTGCCCCAACGCATGCCCTTTGACACCTTGATGGGCCTCACCTAAGCGCGAACCGTGAAGTCCTCGCTCGGGCCCCTCGGGCTGATGTCTTGCGCCCTCCTCTTGGTGGGCCCTGCCTTCGGACAAACCCCTCCCGCTCCGCCTGCCGACCCGGCCGAGGCCCCCGTGCCTCCGCCGCCTGCGCCCGATCCGGCATCGGCGCCCGCCACGCCTTCGGTGGCGGAGGCCGGGCCTGCTGCACCTTCGGTGCAAAGTGTGGCCCCCAAGGCACCTCGGCGACGGGCCCGAGATGACAAGCCCGACCGTTGGGCCGTCTCTCCGAGCGGCAGCACGGGCCTGATTCGGAGCTCGGCCGCCGACTCGGTCATGCCGGGCCTGCTCCGCCTGTCCCTGGGCCTCGACTTCTTCAGCGCCAGCGGCGTCATTCGGAATGAGGACGACGCCAGCCGGATCGCAGGCGTCCTCGCCGTCTCAGGGGCGCCCATCGACTACTTGGAGCTCTGGCTGAACGTGCGCGTGTCTTCGGCAGAAAGTTCTCTGAACCAGCCCGAGCTGCTGCAGACCGTTGGCGACTTGGGCTTCGGGGTGAAGGGCTTCTATCCAGTCGCCGACATCTTCTCGCTGGGAGCGGAGATCCAGCTCGACGTCCTGACCGACGTCGGCGGCTCAGGCTACGGTGGTGTCCGCGTCCAGCCTCGCTTCTTGAGCACCCTCGATCTTCAGAAACTCCCCCAGCCGCTTCCCCTCCGAGCTCACTTGAACGCGGGCTATCTGTACGACGGCTCGGAAGACCTCTCCGACGTCCCGCTCACCTTGGCCGAGCAGTTCGCCCTTGGCGTGTCCACCTTCGACCGCGTGGTCGCCGCTCTCGCTATCGAGGCCCCCCTTCGCTACGTCTCCCCTTATCTGGAGTACTCGATCGAAGTCCCGCTGGCCTACCGGGCCACACCGGGCGTGATCCTCGAACCCTCCGGTCTTCAGCCCAAGCAGGCGGTCACGCCTGATCCCGCTCGACCCGCCACCGTGCGGGTCATGCCGCAACGGTTGACGCCGGGCATCCGGGTCACGGCGCTGAGGGACTTCACCTTCGACGTGGCGGTCGAGATTGGACTCACGCCCGACGAGACCCTGGGCGTCCCGGTGGTCGCGCCCTACAACGTCATCCTCCTGGCCTCCTACGCCCTGGATGCCTTTGGCATCCGGAAGAACGAAGGAGCCTCAGGACCGCCCGTTTCCGTCCCCGTACTCCTTCCCGCCGGACCCGGTGAGGGCGGCGCCAATTTGAGCGGCACCGTCACCGATCAGGCTTCGGGGGCCCCCTTGGCCGACGCCATCGTACGCTTCGACCGCGGCACCCCTGTCGCAACCGACGCCGAGGGCCGCTTCCGCTCGCCCGGGCTGGAGCCGGGTTCGCTCGCCGTCACCGTCAGCCGCTCGGGCTACGAGGATGGTTCGGCCGAGCTCGAACTCCCGGCCGAGGGCCTAGACGTCAATGTCCAGCTCTCGCCCGCCGCCTTCGCAGGCACGGTGAGCGGCGAAGTGCGCGGACCGGATGGGCCGGTGGCCGAAGTCGAAGTGCTCTTGGAAGGGGACGAGCGCGTTCAGGTTCAGACCGACGCCGAGGGCCGCTTCGAAGCGCCCCTACCCGAAGGCCGCTATCGCGTTCTCGTCCGGGCGCCCGGCCGCCTGGCCGCAGGCGCGACGATCCAGCTGGAGCGGGGACAAGACCCCTTCGTGGCTCTTCGCCTGCGTGAAGGCACACCCGCCCAGATCGTCGAGGACCGTCTGATCACCGACGGACCCCTGCTTTTCACCGAAGGCAGCGCCGAAGTGGACGAGGCGACGGCCAAGCGCTTGGCCGGCGCGATCGACTTCTTGCTGAGGAACCCTGGCCGACGGGTGCGAATCGAGGGACACGCCGATGGCGG
Source organism: Myxococcota bacterium (assembly GCA_039024635.1). Classification (GTDB taxonomy): domain Bacteria; phylum Myxococcota; class Kuafuiibacteriia; order Kuafuiibacteriales; family Kuafuiibacteriaceae; genus Kuafuiihalomonas. Next base: position 97,581 of record JBCCQA010000003.1, read on the forward strand.
TGGCGATGACGCCCAGCTTCAAAGCCTGTCGCGTGAGCGGTCCGAGGCGGTGGCCGCCTTCCTGCAGCGAAACGGCGTTTCGCCTGAACAGCTCGACTCGGCTGCCTTTGGAGACCAACGACCGGTGGCGCCGAGCGAGACCACCCGAGGACGTGCCCAGAACAACCGAGTCGAGCTTGTGCTCATCGGAGACGGGGCGGCCGAGCCCGAACCGGAAACGGAGCCGGACGAAGAGCTCGAGGCTTCGGCCCAATACTGACTCTACTCGAGCTGGAGACTGATACGGCGCCCAACCAGGTCGACTTCCAGAACGGAGGCCTCCAGTTCGTCTCCAACGTCGGCCTTGCGCAGACGAGCTTTGGTCTCGTCGTCGGCCAAGGGACCGGACGAGAATATCAGCCCTTCCAAACCCGGTTCGAACTCGATGAAGCAACCGACGTCGGTCTTGCTGATGACCATGCCTCTCACCTTGGTCCCGGGCGGGTAGCGCCGGTCGGCGTCGGTCCAGGGGTCGTCCTGGGTCTGGCGCAAGCCCAGTTTGAGCCGTGCCCGCTTTCGATCGACGTCCAAGACCTTGAGGCGGAAGCGCTCGCCGAGCTTGGCCAGCTTACGCGGATCCCGTTCCTTCCCCCAGGTTGCGTCGGCGGTGTGGAGAAAGCCGTCGCTTCCGTCCACATCGATTAGGATGCCGTTGTCGGCGAAGCCGCGGACGACCCCTTCGACCGTGGCGCCCGTCCGTATCTGGCCCATGAGCTCCCTTCGCTGGGCCTCCAAGATCGGTCGGCGACTGAGAACGATGTTGACCCGGCTCCGGTTGAAGCGCTGCACCACGAACTCGAGGTGCTGGCCGATCAAGGCGTCGGCGTTGCTCACTGGGCGCAGTGCGACCTGAGAGCTGGGGAGAAAAGCTCGAATGCCCTCTACGTCCACGGCGAAGCCGCCCTGGACCGCGGAGACGATCTCTCCTCTCACCCGCGCCTTGTTCCGATGAGCCTCCTGCATGCGCTCGAGCAGGCGCAGACGTTCGGCCATCTTGAGGGAGCCCAAATAGCGTCCTCTCGCCTCGCTGAAAGCGTCGACGAAAACCCAAGCAGGGACGTCCAGCTCGACCTCGGTCTTCTCGCCTTTCGGAACGTGGACTTCGGTCCCGTCGGCGAGCTTCACCAAGACGGCCTCGTCATCCAGGACGCCCGCGACGTGGCCGAGCTGGAGCTCGCCCTCGGGTCGACGATCCGATTCGGTCATGAAGGCGGGTGCTAGCACCCAGGGTGGCTTCGAGCCAGGCCGGACAGCAGACGGGGGCGAAGACCATTAGGCAGCCAGCTGAGCGCGTCCGGGGACCAGCTTCGAAGGCTCCGGTGCAAGTCCAGGGGAAGAGGGGCTCGGAGGACGAGGTCCCGGCCCGTCCGGGGATGTTGCAGTCGAAGTTCATAGGCATGAAGGGCGAGGCGATGGAGGCCGTGCCGACTTCGAAATCGTCGGTTGTGCCTTCCGTCGCCGTAGTTCACGTCACCGATGATCGGGCAGGACATGTGCTTGAAATGGAGCCGGAGCTGGTGGCGACGCCCCGTGCGCGGAGCAGCCTCGACCAGGGCGTAGCGACCATCGTGAAAGCAGCGGCAAAAAGACGTCTTGGCTGAACGGGGAGGCCCGTACTTCGCCTCGCGGACGGGATGATCCAGGAGGCCGAACTCGGGAGGGATGCCCCGAAGCAAGGCGACATAGCGTTTCTCGACCTGCCCCGCGCGGAACTGCTCGACCAAGGCCCGGGTGGAACGTGGGTTCAGGCCGAACACCAGAACGCCGCTGGTGGCCCTATCGAGGCGATGGGCTGGGTCCACCCGACGCCCCAGGGCGTCCCGTACCCTTTGGAGCATGGGCCGGACCGTATCGCCGAAGCCCTGGTGGGTGAGGATCCCCGAGGGCTTAGAGACGGCCACGAAGTCCGAGTCCAAAGCCAGGAGCTGAACGGCGCTGTCCTCGGTCAGGCACCGATGCTAGGCCGCTGAGATGGCGAGTTTGAAGGACAAAGTCATCTTCATCTCCGGCGCGAGCCGGGGCATCGGGCTGGAGCTTGCCAAGCGAGCGGCCCGAGACGGCGCGAAGCTCGCCATCGCGGCCAAGACGGCCGAGCCTCATCCCAAGCTTCCCGGCACGATTCACACGGCGGCCCAAGAGATCGAAGAGGCGGGGGGAAGCGCCCTTCCTTTGGTCTGCGACATACGCTTCGAAGAGCAGGTCCAGGCTGCGGTCGAGAAGACCGTCGACACCTTCGGCGGCATCGACATCCTCATCAACAACGCAAGCGCGATTCAGCTGACGGGTACGCTTCAGACGCCCATGAAGCGATTCGACCTCATGCACGGCGTCAACGCCCGAGGCACCTTCCTCTGCAGTCAGGCCTGCCTCCCCCACCTGCTGAAGGCCGACAACCCTCACATCTTGATGAACAGTCCGCCCTTGTCGATGGAACCTCGCTGGTTCGGGACCCACGTAGCCTACACCATGGCCAAGTACGGCATGAGCATGTGCGTCCTAGGCATGGCAGAAGAGTTCAAGGAAGAGGGGATAGCGGTAAATGCACTCTGGCCCCGCACCTCGATCGCGACGGCCGCGGTCCAGAATCTGCTGGGAGGGGACGAGATGATGCGGCACTCGCGAAAGCCCGAGATCTATGCCGACGCGGCCCACGTCATTCTCAGCCGGGACGCCAAGACTTGTACGGGTAACTTCTTCGTCGACGAGGACCTCCTTCGAGAAGAAGGCGTCACCGACTTCAGTCGCTATGCGGTCGACCCCTCGGTGGAGCCCATGCAAGACTTCTTCCTGTGAGTGCGCGCTTGGCTTGGGGCCTGGTGACCCTCGCCGCCCTCGCCTGCGCCGACTCGGGCTTGGAGGTCGGGGGCGGTCCCCCTCCTGTGGCCCGGGATCCATCCTGTCGCAGTCTGGATTTTCCGAGCGGCTTCGGACAAACGAGCTCGAGTCTCGTCAACGCTAGCGCCGGCCCGGTGTTGTCGATGACTGGACCTCAAGAGGAGGCCTTCGTCGCGGTGTGGTCGGTGGTCTTCGACCAACTCCTCTGCAGCGGAACCGTCATCGGGCCTCGCCTTGTACTCACAGCCGAGCACTGCGTGAGCAGCGGGGACATGGAAGTGCGCTTCGGCGCTTCCGCCCGGTCTCCGACGGACGCGGTAGAGGTCGTTAATCTGCGAACCCACCCTTCCCTGGATCTCGCGCTCCTCGAGCTGGCGCGCTCCCCCGAGCTCGACTTGACCCCCATCCCCCTGGCGACCGTGGACCCCGAAGCCGAGCTGGTCGGAGTTTGGCTGGAGACGGTTGGCTTCGGTCAAAGCCTCCGGGACTTCAATCAGCGGGGATTTCTTCCTGTTCGCGTTCAGTCGGTAGTCACGGACTTTCTCGACGTCCAAGGCGGGGGACGACAGGGCCTCTGCTTTGGGGATTCCGGCGCCCCCCTGCTTACGCTCGATCCCGAGCAGCGAGACGTCCGAGTGTGGGGCGTGCTCAGCGCGGGTGATCCGGACTGCCTGGGCCGAGACCGCTTTGCCCTCATCCGACGGGCGGGCGCTTTCTTCGCCCAGACACAGACAGCGCCGCCTGGCTCGCCGACCTGCGGCACGCTGTCCGTGGAAGGGGCCTGCACACCCGACGGCCGGCGCTTGGGCTGCACTCTGGAAGGAGCCTCGAGTGAGACTTGCGCCGGCGGCTGCGGTTGGGACGGCGTTGCAAACGTCTGTACGGATGGACCCGTCGGCGACTGCCAGGGCCCCGACCGCTGCACGAGCGACGGCACGCTGATTTGGTGTGAGCAAGGCCGCCAGAGGAGCCGAGAGTGTGGCGCCTGCGGCGAAGTATGCATGGCTTCCGACCAGGGCGCCTCCTGCGCCCATCCGCTTTGTGACGAGCTCGGCCAGAACGGCCGTTGTGCCCAGGACGTCGTCGAATGGTGTGACGAGCTTGGCCGCTTTCGCCAATTCGACTGCCGAAGCGTGGGTCAACGCTGTTTGTCGGAGCCCGCTCGATGCGAATCGGTGCCCGAAGACTGCGAGGTCATTCGAGGCGGACTGTGCATCGACGATGTCCGCATCTACTGCGAAGGCTCGATCGTACTCTGGGACAGCTGCGCCGCATTGGGACGAGTCTGCGACGAGGGACGCTGCATCTGATCAGACGGCCGGGCTTCGGCCAGCCATCGCAAAAGAGAGCTCCGGGTGGCGAAGGTGGCCAGGGAGCGACGAGCCTCGCAGCCAGGCGTTCGACCCGACCATCGTCTGAATCCCTCCAGAGCCTCGTGCCACGAGCCGGTGACGACGAGCGCCGCGTGCAGGCCCCGAAAACGATAGCCGTCCCGGAGAGCTCCGATGCTGATGCCGCCGAGATCGCGAAGCTGGTCCAGGCGTTCTCGCTCGCCATCGTCGAGGCCCCGCTCGAGGGCCTTTCTTCGCCGGGGTTGATCGATGTAGCCCAAGGCTTCGGCGACGGCCCGAGCATCGAGCAACTCCAGCGCCGCAGAGCCCGGCTCCACCTGGGTCGCGGCCAAGGCTGCTCCCACCAGGAGATCTTCGTCTTGGACGGCTCCCAGGGCCTCCGGATCGACGCCGAGTCCGATGGTGCCCTCGACGTAGACCGGCTCCATCGGCCGGCCTCCGCTTTCGAGGAGGTACATCTCAGGCACATTTCGACCTAGACGAGAGAAGGCGCGCTGGAGCATTCGCAGGGAGGCGATGGGCACCGACGCATCCCCTATCCGATCCCTGCGCTTCGGCATTTCCTGCCGAAGCGCATCCCGCTGACTGGAAAGAAGAGCCCGGCCCAAACCGTCGAGCCACTCCGCCGGTCCAGACGGGAGAGGGGGAAGAGGATGAGGCCCGGGCGCATCGAAGTCCGGACGAGGCTCGATCTGCTCGGGGTGAAGGAGGCTGCCAAGGAGCCGAGCCGGTAGCTCAGCCCCTGCCCGCTCGAAGAGGGCCTGAAGGCGCTCGACCGCTCGACGGTGTCCGGGCACGCGCTCGGTGACCCCAAGCCAGGCAGTGATGGCGTGCTCCAGCTCGGCCGGATCGTCCTCCGCCAACACGTCGGCCCAGTGAGCTCTCAAGACCCACCATCGGGGATGAGGGTCCATCAGCTCCAGGCCTGCGAAAGCGCGGGCGAAGGTGTCGTGGTCATTGCTTCGGAAGGCTGCGAGTTCGGCCGCCTTTCCAAAGGCCTGGCGAGCCATCCCCAAGTGCCCGCGAGCCCGACAAGCTTCAGCCAGGTTCAGCCAAGGACGGGCGACTTCGTCGATGTCGCCGTCGTACTCGAGGAGGGTGCCCAGGTCGCGACTCACGTCGGGCGTCGGAACCGTCGCCGCGGCCCGCTCGAGAAGCCGCCGCGCCTGGCCCCGGTTGTGTTCCCAAAGCCATCCTGCAGCCAGCCGAAGGGCGCCCGCACGCGCAGCTCCGGTCGAATGTTCGGCCAGGAGCTCATAAGCCCGAGCTGCGGCCCACACTTCGTGGGTCTGGTGGCGGTACACGGCGACTCGGTAGGCGAGATCGCCGCGCTCGGGCGCAAGGCGCTGGGCCTCCTCCAAGACCACGGCCGCCCTTTGAGGATCCCCCGCCCTCTCACCGAAGAGGAGGCCCGCTTTGGACAGCAGCTCCACCGCTTCGACGCCCGTCCGACGACTGCTCGAGCGTCGACAGAGCTGGGCTGCTTCCGACGGCTCGCCGCTGTGGATACAGGCGACGGTGAGCCGCTCCAAAGCGTCGTCGCTGGCCTCGATTTCAATCTCGCGCCGTCCAAAGCGAGCGGCACCGACCCAGTCGCCGGTCGCCGCCTTGGCCCGGGCCATTCGTCGAAACGTGGCGGCCAACTCGGCTCGGGTGGCGTGGGCCTCATGGTGAAGGAGGAAGGTCGCCCCCAGCTCGTAGACCTCGTCCCAGTCTTGAAGGGTCTCGAGCATACGAGCCGCTTCGAGCAGAGCGTCCTTCCGGGTAACGTCGCGGCCGAGAGCCTGGCGAAAGGCTTGGAGCGCACTCGAAGGGTCGCCGCTCGCGACGAGAATCATGCCGGCGTCTTCAAACCAACGAGCGGCCTGTTCGGGTTCAGGAGACTTTTGGGCTGCAGTTTCGAAGCAATGCGCCGCGTGAACCGGATCTTGGTCACGAACGAGGACGCCACAGCGAGCCCAGACGTCAGGTCGCTCCGAATCGGCCTCCAGGAGGGCCCGCATGAGCTCCAGGGCCTTGGGGCGATCGCCGAGCTCGAGGTCGGCGATGCGGGCCGCCTCGGCCAGGACCTCGACGCCCTCTGGGTGGAGGAGCTCGGACGTTCGAACGGCCCAGGGTAGAGCGGCACTCCAGTCTCGGCGAGCCCCCGCGAGCTCGAACAGCGCACGGCAGGCGGCGGCAGCGTTGGGGTGGGCGAGGAGAGCGTCCTCGAAGAGGGTCTCGGCTCTCTGAGGATCACCTAGGAGGTCGACAACCCATCGACCGGCCTGCACGAAGACCTCGGCCGCAGCCGGGCCTTCCAGCTGCCTTCCCAAACGCTCCAGGACGTCGACGGCCTCTGCAGTCTTGCCGAGTCTGCGAGCAGCGTCAGCCGCCAGGGCGAGCGCATCGACCTCGTCGGGCGCTTCGACGAGTGCGTTCTCGAGGAGGACCCAGGCCTTCGCCGGATCGAACCGGCGCTCGAGCTCGATGCGAGCGAGGGCGACCCGTCCTCCAGCTCGCTGCCTCGGATCCGCGGCCGCCTCCAGCCTGAGGTTCAAGACGCGCTCGAGCTCGGACCATCGCATGCGGGCAGACAGGAGCCGCTCTTGGGCGAGCGACACGTCGATGTCGAATGGGCCCTCTCGCTCTGCCTGGCGCAGGACATCCAGGGCGAGCTCTTCGGCTCCCAGCTGGCGCTCCAGGAGTTCGGCTTGGGCCTTGTGAATCGCCAGTCGAGCCTCGGCGCCTTCAGCCGCGTCCAAACGACGACGAAGGACGGCAGCGACCGAGTCCCACTGTCGACGACGACGGAAGCTCTCTTCGAGCAAGCGAAGCAAGACTTCGTCCCCGTCGAAGAGCTGCAGCCCTCGCTCGGCCACGGCCTCCGCTCGGCCGAGCTTGCCCTCTTGGTCGATGAGCGCCTGGACCAGGGCGCGATGGGCGCGAAGTCTGACCGTCGGATCCGGGTCCTCCAGTTGGGCTTCGAAGGCGGGGATGCTCTCACCGTCGAGCAGCTCGGGCGGTGGGGGGGGCTGAGCCCCCTGCCGTACACGGCGGGCGTCTTTCTCCCGGCCCAACTCCAGATACAAACCGCTTAGACGCTCTCGGGCCGCGGGATCGTCGAGTTGAAGCTCCAAGAGCTTCACTTGACCCTCACGATCCTCGAGCCGCTCCAACAGCGGTTCGAGTCGGCGTCTGGCCTCCACGTGGGTGGGCTCGTCCTCGAGGATGTCTTCATAGACTCTGACCGCGTCATTCGGCCTTCCCAAAGACTGCCCGTAGATCTGACCCAGACGCAGCCGGAGGAAGGTGCGGAGCAGTCGATGTTGGGTTTGGTCCGCCACCCGTTCAAAGACCTCCGCCACTCGACCGAGATCCTGAGCGACCAAGCCCACTCGAAGCACTTCGTTCTGGAGCTCCCGGTCTTCGGGCGCCAGCTCCAGGGCCCGAGTCAGCGCCCGAAGGCCCCTCTCCTGTTCACCTCGATCGAAGTACAAAGCCCCAAGCTCCCTCTCGAGTCGAATCCTATGGGGTCCACTGCGACGGTCCCGGCACAGCTGGGCCAGTTCGTCCTCCAGGGCCTGAAAGCGTGACCGGTGGATCGCAGTGTCCTCGATGCTCCGGATCCCCTCGGTGGGCTCGCCGAGCTCGTAGAGCGCGGACTGAAGGTGGGCCATCGCTCGCTCTCGATCGTCGAGAGGCCCGAGATGGAGTTGAGCCAGTCGATGGCTGAGGGCAGCCCGCACTTCGGGGTCGTCTTGCCAAACCAGGAGCTCTGCCATGACGAGCTCCAGGTCGCGAAGTCGACCGGCAGCCGTCGCCCAGTGCTCCAGGCGAGGCAGGATACGCAAGCCAGGCTGCAATCGGGATGCCTTGACCAGAGCATCCACGGCCGCGCTGGGGTCGTCGGCGCCATCCCCTTCGACCTCGGCCAGGTAGGCCCAAAGGGTAGCCTGCTCGCCGCGCTCAGAACTGCGCTTCAGCTGCGTTTGGTACAGACGCCGAAGTCCGTTCAGGTCGTGGAGCTCGTGCAGGACGTTGGCCAGGCCCAAGAAAGCCTCCCGGACATCAGGCCCGCGCTCGTGGGCGAAGCGATAGGCTTCGGCCGCCCCCTCGAGATCTCGGGCATCTTCTCGGAGTACCGCCGCCGCATCGAGAGCTGCTCTCAGAGCTTCGTCGCCGCTCAGGGCCTGGGCTCGAGCAAAGCCGAGCTCGCCCAAGAGCTGATGGGCTGAGGCCTCCAGCGCCGCAGACCGGAAGCGTGCGAAGGTCTCCTCCGATTCGGGGTGAGCCTCGACTTCGCGGATGAGCTCGTCCAGGCCTGCAAGCTAACTCAGCCCAGACTTAGAGACGACCCGCTCAACGTTTCGAGAGCGTGACGTCCCACGTGCTCGGTAGCTCGGCCGCCGAACCAAACCGGCGCTGGTAGGGAAGGAACCCAGGGGCCTCGACCCGAACCTCGACTTCACCCTCGGGCAAGGCTTCGAGGGCGATCCGGGTCCCCGTGCCAACGACCTTGCCTCCTATCGAGACGGTGGCTTCGGGCTGAACGTGGAGGACGGGAACCGGTCGGAGATCGACCGACATCCGGTACACCCGACCGCGGCGAACAGTCCCTACCAAGGCTCGGGCTTCGGGGCGGTGGTCTCGCAAACGAAACTCGACCCTTGGCCCCTGGCCGGGACGTACTCGGACCGTAGTGGGCGTCCGACCCCGATTCTGCCCGTCGACCGAAACGACGGCACCCGGCGGTCGGCTGACCAGTTCCACCCTGGGCCAGAGCAACGGGCTGGTCAGACCAAAGACCACACCGAGCCCTACGAGAAGGCTGATGGCACCGACCAAGAGCCAGGCTCGGCGTCCGAGAAGCGGCCGTCTCGCCAGGACCGAAGCCGGCGGCTCAGGCACCGAAGGAAGGGGGGGCGGTGCGGGCACAGGCGCCGGCTCGGAGCCGGGGCGAGGCGCCCGGCCTCGGCTCTTCTCTCGAATGGGCCGGCTGGGCAGTCTCTGGAAGGGCCCAGGTCTGGACGAGCCTCTGGGTTCAGGCGCCGGCGGATGCTCCTCTTCGAAGTAGGGTGCGGGAGCTCTAGGCGTAACGAGGACTGGGCCGACAGGACCCGAGGGCTCCAGAGTCGGCGCCGAGCGCGCAGGCTCGACCTCGGACTGGGTGGGCGCAGGTATGTGGATGGAGGCATCGGAGGGCTGAGTGTCTCTGTCCTCCGGCATTCGAAGCCCGGCAAAGGTTCGATCGTCTAGACCCTCGTTGGATTCCTCTTCGGGAGCAAGACTTCCCAGCCAGGTTTGGTCGTCCTCGAGAAACGGCCCGTCGGCCAAGGTCCGGTCGTCGAGCTCGGCCTCCGCCCTTCCCGAATCGTCCGGAAGCATCGGCTCGTGGTCGAGGGAGGTCTGCGCCGGTCGCTGCCTCGGCCCAGCATCTGTCGGTCGGTCCATGACCGCAGGCGGGAAGTCCTCGGGCTCGAGCACCAGATCATCCGAGCCCGCGAGGGGGTCGACCCTACGGGGCGCTTCCGTGGGCTGGGTCCCACTTCCGTAGGACGGATCGAGCTGGGAGCTAGCCCTCGACCAAGCCGCTTCCATCCGCGCTTTGGAGACCGGTGCCTCGAAGGTAGCCGGCAGTAAGGTGCGCAGCGCCCCCTCCAGGTCCGAAGCTCGGCCCAGACGCAGCGACTTCGGCGCCATTTCCACTGCGTTTCGGAGCGCAGACTCCCAAGCGCTGGCGTCGGGCCATCGCTTGCCCGGGTCAGGCTCGAGAGCTCGCATGATGACGGAGTCGAGGACGGCCGGAAGCTCGGGCGCGAGCACACTCGGGGCTTCGACCTCTCGCCGCTCGTACATCTCCATCGCCTCGAAAGCCGTCTTGCCCGCCGCCGGGTGTCGACTGGTCAGAAGAAGGTAAAGGCTGACGCCCGCACAGAAGACATCGGCTCGGCGGTCCATGTGCTGAGTGCGAACGGCTTCGGGCGGCAAATAGCCGAACTTGCCCTTCACCACCCCCGCCTGGGTTTGGTGGATTCGGTTTCGAGCCCGAGCGATGCCGAAGTCGGTGAGCTTCACCTCCCCACCCGCAGAAAGCAGCATGTTGGCGGGGGTCACGTCCCGGTGAACGATGTTTAGCGGACGGCCTTCATGGTCCTTTCGGTCGTGGGCGTAGCGAAGGGCACGGGCGACCTCCAGAGTGACGAAGATGGCGACCGAGGGGTCAGGCCTGGTCCCTCGATCATGGGCCGCGTCGACCAGGGCCTGGGCGGTGCTGCTCTGCACGAACTCCATGACGAGGTAGTGAGCCCCGCGATCCTCGTCGAAATCCAAGACCGAGACGATGTTCTGGTGGTCGAGGTACATCGAGATCTTGGCCTCGTCGGCCAGCATCTCGATGAACTTGGGGTCAGCCTGGAATTCGTCCCTGAGGAGCTTGAGCGCCACCAGCGGCCCCAGACCCAAGGGCCCAGCCTTACTGGCCAGATAGACGTCACCCATGCCGCCCGAGGCGAGGCGATTCAGGAGCACGTAGCGGCCGAGCACGTCACCAGGCTGGCGCACCCGGGGAGTATGGCATCCTTGCCGGCCTGGAAGCGAAATCTCGTCCTCGGTCCCGTCTGGGCCAGCGCCGATGCTAGGATGGAAGGGTGCTGGCCCTTTGGCTCGCCCTGCTGGCCGGCGCCGAGCCGAGCCTGGTTTCGGTGCGCACCACTCGAGGCGCCATCGACGGCCCTCACTTGGGGGCCTTGGCCGAGCCACGGTGGGACCGCCTCCAGCTTCGGGTCGAAATAGAAAACCGACTCCCCGTGGCCGTGACCGACCTGGAGCTTGGGATCGAGCTTCTTCGCGACGAGACGCCCATCCCCGGTTGGGCCTTTTCCATCGAGCTCGCCGAGCCCTTCTTGCCCGACAGCCTTCGGGAGGTCGAGATCGACGAGTCCTTGCTCGACCGTCGCGGCGCCGTGAGAGCAGACGAGCTCCGGTACCGGGTCGAGCTTCGGCGCTACCGCATGACCCCTCCCCGACTGGACGTTGCCCTGGAGGCGCTGGGGTCCTCTTTCGACGCCGACCAGCGAGCGGCGTTGGTCAGCTTCGATGCTGGACTCCTCGGCGCGCGAGAGCGACTAACGGCGATCGAGGACGTAGAGCGGGTCCTGGTCTCTCCGCCCGCCTCGCCCAGTGCCAAGGATGCACTGGCGCTCCTGACCGCCCTTCGGGCGCTGGGCCGCCTGCAGGCCGCCGGACACGTCGATGGGCTGCTCACCCTAGAGGACCAGCTCGATCCCGATGCCTGGGGTCGAGCGGTGATGCGCCTGGCAGAGCGCATGCTCGACGTGTCCCCCCGAGACGGGGCTCGACTCGAAGTCCTTCCTCGTTGGGCGCGAGAGCGATCCGGCCTCCTCCGAGTCCGAGCCAGCGACGCAGTGAGAGAGGCGATTCGAGACGCGGTCTTGACCATGGGCGATGCCGCCATCCCGCCTCTGGTGCGGGCCCTCCATGGGCCTGGTCGTTCGGCCTCGGTCCGAGAGCGAGCTTGGCAGCTCCTGGTGAGCCTGGGTCGTCCGACCGTCAGCTCCCAACTTCGGGTCTCTCGCCTCCAAACGAGACTGGAGGTCATAGAGGCCTTCGGCGAGCTCGGCCTGGCCGACGCAGCCCCGAGGCTGGTCGAGCTCGTCAGAGTCTCCGGCGGTCGGGTGGGACGGGCGGCCCGGCGGGCCCTGGGTGCCCTGGGCCCCGCTGGTCTATCCGCCCTCGAAGACGGTCTGGGCCTGGACGACGACCGCATCCGAGACGCCTTGCGGGAGCTGGGTCCGGCCGGGCGCGAAGCAGAGATCCGCCGTCGAAGCGAGGCGGCCCGCGAAGAGCAGCGTCGCGCCATCGAAGCGCGGATCGAAAGGGCCCTTGGAGATCCGGACCGGGACCGCGCCCTTCGGGAGCTGCAGTCTCTGGTCGACGCCGACCAGCTCTTGGGACACCGCCGCCCCGTCGCCGAACGCTACCGGGATGAAGTCTCGGCCCAGCTGCAAGCGGGAAACTTCGACGAAGCTCTGCGACTAAGCCGGGTCGGGCGCGACGTCGAGGCGCTGCCCGCCTTCGAGCTTCTGGGCGCCGAGGCGAGGCTGGCCCTCGCCGACGGCTTGGGCGACCTCGGTCAGTGGGAGCGCGTTCAGGACTTCTTGCAATCCGACTTTCCCCAAGCCCTCGAAGCTCGGGTGCGTCGGCTCCGGGAGCGCCGCTGGGAGGCCCTTGCGACCGAGGCGGCTAGCCTGGGCAACCGAGCCCGAGCCCGACTCTTAGTGGAGGAGGCGAAGTCGGCAGGGGTCACGAGTCCCGTCCTGGACCGACTGGATCGAAGACTCTTGCTCAACGAGAACCTCCCTTTTCTCGTAGGGGGCGTCCTGTCGGGCTTCGCCATACTCCTGGCCTTGAGCCTCTGGGTTCTCCGCCGGATGGAGAGTGTCCGGATGGAGCGACTCCAGGCCGCCCTCGACCAGCCTGACTAGTCCGGTCGCTGGTAGGTGCCGGAGCGGCCTCCCGACTTGTGGACCAGCACCACCTCTCGGAGAGAGATGTCGCGCCGTACGCCCTTGCACATGTCGTACACGGTCAGCGCAGCCACCGAGGCCCCTGTCATCGCCTCCATCTCGACCCCGGTGGGCCCGACCGTCTCGACCCGACAGCGGATCTTGAGCGAATCGTCCCCCGATGTATCGAGCTCGATGCGTGCGTGGGTCAGGGGCAGGGGATGGGCCAAGGGAATCAGCTCGGCGCAGCGCTTGGTGGCCGCGATGCCCGCGATGCGGGCCAGAGCCAGTGCGTCGCCCTTGGCGAGGGCGCCTCCCCGCAGCGCCTCCATCAGCCTTGATCCGACCCATAGGACGGCTTCTGCTTCGGCGGTCCGCTTGGTAGAGGGCTTGTCCGAGACGTCGACCATGCGGACCGCCCCATTTTCGTCCAGGTGGTTGAATCCCATGTCTGCAGTCTGGTCCGGGTCCCACCGGCTGTCAGCCTTCCTAGTGTGCGAGCACAAAGTTCTGATCACTTGTCGTCGGACCTGAAACGGATCGAACTCCATGACCGGCCCACTAGCCAGTGCTACGATGCCGGGGTGAAGCAGTGGCTTCCGTGGGTCCTCTGCCTATGGCCGAGCCTCGCCCAAGGCCAAAACTTCGAATGCTCCCCGGCCACGGGCTCGTCCTTCACCCAAGTCTGGACCGACAGCAATCGCTGCATCCCCGTGGCCGTCGGGCGCCAGGGGGCCTTGGTTCGAGAGCGAGCGTCGATCGTGGAGTCCGCCTTTCGCCGGTGGTCTCGCTCGCCATGCTCGGACGTGGAGTTCGAGTTTCGGGGCGAGACCAGCGCACCCATCGGCTTCGACCCCCGTCTTCGCGATAACGAGAACGTCGTCCTCTCCACCAACGACGCCGATATGTTGGCGATGTTCGGGGACCGACGTCTCCTGGCCGTGACCCTCACATCCTTCTCCACCGCCACGGGAGAGATCTTCGACGCAGACATCATCGTCAACGATGCGCTGTTCGACTTCGAACAGGTCGGCGACCCCAACAGCTGCGCCGCCAGCGGAGAGGAGGTCTTCGACCTCGAGAACACGCTGGCCCACGAGGTCGGCCACCTCCTTGGCTTCGCCCACAACGAGGACGAGAGTTCGACCTTGTTCGGAAGCTCTCCCGCCTGCGAAGTCCAGAAGCGCAGCTTAGCGCCCATCGACGTCGACGGTCTGTGCGCGGTCTATCCAGCCGAGGGAAGCAGCCAAGCTTGCCGAGCTCCTGATAGCTACGAGGTCGGTGATACCGGACCCTTTCGGAATCAGTGTCGAGGGGGCTGCCAGTGCCGAGATTCCGGACGGCGCGAGGAGAACAGCCTGTGGCTCTTGTTGGGTCTGGCTCTCTTGATGGCGGCCCGGCACACACCATGGTGCAGAGCAGGCCTCAGCGGAAGATGAACTTCAGGACCTCTTCCGAGATCATGTACTCGTCGCCGTCGGTGATCCGCTCCTTCTGGATGCGGATGCCGTCTTTCCACACGCCATTCGCCGAGCCGAGATCCTCGATGTAGTACTCACCGTTCTCCCGAGACACGCCGCCGTGCTGTCGGGACACCTTCGAGCTCGGGATGACGAGATCGCAGGTGCGACTCCGGCCGATGATGAAGGTGTCCTTGTCGACCTTCTGCATGTCGCCCCCGGAGTTGACGATGAACAGGGACTTGGGTTTGGGCTCAGGCCTTGGTGCGGGTCGCGGCGCAGGGGAGGCCCGACGGTCGATGGGACCAGTCGCCCCCCGGTCGGGCGCCGTACTGCCGTTGGCTCGGGGACGCGCCTCAGGGGGATCGGCCCGAGTGGTGGTCGGAGCCAGGAAATTCAGCCGCCGAGCGTACTCGTAGATTGCCTGGTTGACGATCGCATCCCGGTCCAGGCCAGAGTCTTCGGCGATCCGGGACATGCAGTCCCAGAGATGGTCCGCAACTTCGAGTTCACGGAGCGTACGGCGAACCATAGCGCTTCGAAGATTGGTCCAATGCGATCTGCTGTCAACGCGAGCATCCTGCTGCTGACCGCCTGTGTCCCAGCTGACCTCCGAGATCAGCACGCCTCCCGGGTAGAGAGCTACATCCCGAGCGCCTTCAGCCCCGCCGACGCCCAGTACACAGACCCCAACCGGGGGCTGGGGCCCCCGGACGGCCGAACGGTGGCACTGGACCGGAGCGCGCTGCTGGTTCTCCGCTTCTTTCGGCCCATTCCGAATGGCCCCGGCCCGGACCTCCGCGTCCATGAGCTGGGTGAGGACGGGGCTCAGGCAAAGATTGGGGTCAGCGAGGAGGGGACCGTATTCATGGAGTTCGAGGGCTTTGCGGAAGGTCTGACCAGCGACTTCGACCTGGAGGCGCTCGGGCTGTCCCAGGCCGCTTTCGTGCGGGTGCGCGGACTGGACCAAGCCGGGGTGGAGCCGGGCTTCGACCTGGATGCGCTGGAGGCCTTGCATTGAGGGTACCGGCTAGCCCCGAGGACTTCGGGGTCTACGTCCATTTTCCGTTTTGTGCGTCGAAGTGCCCGTACTGCGACTTCAATAGCCACGTCGCCGACCACGACGACGAGGCCTACGCCGACGTCATCCTCCAGGAGCTGGAGCGTCGGCGGGCGGACTGCCCCGATCGACCGGCACGCACCGTGTTCTTCGGGGGGGGGACGCCGAGCCGTTGGGCGCCGAGGTCGGTGGGGCGGGTTTTGGCCGGGATCGAGGCGTGCTTCGGCCTCGACCCCGAAGTCGAGATAACGCTGGAAGCCAACCCAGGCTCGGTGGAGCAAGCTCGACTGGCGGACTTTGCTGCCTCCGGCATCAACAGGTTCTCCATTGGCTGCCAAAGCTTCGACGATCACGAGCTCGCATGGCTGGGCCGTCAGCATTCGGGCGACGCCGCCCACCGGGCGGTCGAAAGCGCGCTGGCGACGGGTGCGCGCGTGAGCCTCGACATCATGTACGGGCTGCCCGGCCAGTCCGAGGCGGCGGCTCTGCGAACGGCAGAGCTCGGCGCGGGTTTGGGGGTCGAACACGTGGCGGCCTACGCCCTGGTCGTGGAGCCCCAGACCGTGCTCGCTCACAGGGTGGCCCTGAAGGTCGTCCAGCCGATGGCCGACGACGATCAAGCCGAGCTCTACCAGCTAGTGACGGCACGCCTAGAGGCCAGGGGCCTGGCCCGATACGAAGTGTCCAACTACGCCCAGCCCGGAAAGGAATCCCTTCACAACGCCCTGTATTGGTTGGGTGCGCGCTACTTGGGACTGGGCGCCGGCGCCCATGGGTACCTGAATGGCTACCGCTACGAAAACCTAAGGAGTCCCACTGGCTATGGTCGTGCCGTCCTACAGGGCGATTCCATGGAGCGAGACCGACGACCCCTCGACGCATTGGAGGCCCTGAGAGACCGATGCACGGTCGCCCTTCGTAGCCGCTGGGGCATCGAGAAGGAGGCCTTTCGCAACCCCTGTCTTCCACATGGGGCGGAGGGTCGGGTGCGCGAGGCGCTCTCGCCCATCAAAGCCGCAGGCTGGATTGCGGAGTCGAAGCACCGTTGGTATCCAACGGAACAAGGCTATGCTTTCAGTGATGCCTGTGCCGTTGCGCTGTTGGGGGCCTTGGACAGAGGCTGAGCGACTCAGAGAGGGAAAGCACGATTCCAACGAAGCCCGAGCTGGACCAACACCTGCGGGAAGGCCAAATCGAAGCCCAAGTCCGCGTTTTCTGGGGTGTTCTCTTGGTTTCGGATGGGGAAGAACTGTCGAGTCAAGGCTCGCCCCGACACCCCAAGCGTCGCCGACCACTCCTCACTGAGCCGTCGGACGATCGAGAGGCTCACCTGAAACCCGCCTTGGAGGATCGGACGAGAGCCAGGGGCCGCTTGGGCCCTGAAAGCAGGCGCATCCACCAAGCTGAAGACCGACGCAGCAGCAGAGAGCGACCAGTCCTGGTCGAAGCGGGCGAAGAAGAAGAGCGTCAGCCGCAGATTGGGAACGGCCCGACCCAGCAGCACGTTCAACTGCGGCGCCAAAGAGACTTCACTGGCCAAGCGATAGCTTAGTCTTTCTCGAGGCGGCTCGAAGTAGGTCAGGCGAAGGTTCGCGGCGGGAAAGCCGGAGACGCGGTCACTGGCGGGTTGGCCGGTCAACTCTTCCGTGGGGACATTGAAGAAAGCACCGGCGCGCATGATGACTTCCCATTTGCGACTCAAGATCCGGCGAAAACGTCCTTCTCCCGTCAGAATCAGGGAACTCTGGCCAAGCACATCCGTTCCGTCCGGGTTGGACAGGCTGAATCCAGCGTACTGGGAGCTGAGGCCAGCCCCCAAGAAGGTGCGGCGAGAGGCGGCCCAATCCGAGAAGGCGCTTCCGAGGACGGAAAGCACGCGCGGCAGACCCACGACTTCGTTCCCATTGACGTCGAAGGCTTCGTTGGAGGTGAAGCCCGATCTTGCTTCAGCCCCCCAGCTGAATCTCCGTCCGGCGAGGCCCGAAAGACCGAACCCTCCATTGACGCTCGTCGACTGAAAGAAGGCGGTCCCCTCAGGAATCGCCTGGCTCTGCTCTTCGAGGCTGTCGACGTCTTGAGCGAAACCAATGTTGTCCCGCCGGGAAAAAACCCCACGTGCGTCCAAGCTGAGCTCGAGGGTCGGCAGCAGATCGAAGCTTCCCCGGGCATCACCCCCGAAGCCTCCGAAGAATAGGACCGACCGCTGCCCATCTACCGATTGAATTCCGTCACCGAATTGGGTCGAAGCATTGCCATCGATGCCCAAACCCCAGCTCGACCGGCGTTGAATCCCAACGAGGGCGCTTCTCACGCGCCCCCGGACTTGTCCGCCTGCCCGGTCCGTCTGGGCGTCCGCTCCAGCGCCCGGCGTACCCAGCAGCCCACCTCCGGTCGTCGTCTCGGCCGAAAGTTTGAGCGAGGTGTCTGACTGGGCAGTGAGCATCAACGCCAGGAGGGTGGCGCCCGTCATCACTCGACTACCAAGGTGTCGCCGTCACGTAGCTCGAAGTCGAGGCTCTTGACTTCGCCGCCTGTGAGGTCCTCGTAGCGAAAACGAACCCGCTTGCCGGCGCCGGAACGGACGACGTAGATGCCGGAGCGGTCGGCGAATTCAGTCAAGCCCCCAGCTTGGGCGAGGACGGCCAGGATGTTGTCGACACCGCTGATTTCGTAGGTTCCTGGGCTTCGCACCTCGCCGATGATGCCCACTTTGAGCAGCCTGGTTTGACTCATCGAGACGGTGACCCGAGGCTCGATGACGATTCCGTCGAGCTTCTTGATCAGG
The DNA here is from genome assembly GCA_039024635.1 of Myxococcota bacterium. Lineage (GTDB taxonomy): Bacteria > Myxococcota > Kuafuiibacteriia > Kuafuiibacteriales > Kuafuiibacteriaceae > Kuafuiihalomonas. Next base: position 115,619 of record JBCCQA010000003.1, read on the forward strand.
AGTTTCTGAACCTGAATGGAAGTCTTGCCTTCGACCTGAACGGGTCCGACGACGGGCATCAGGATGGTGCCGTCCCGGCGGACTTTGAGGTCCCCCGACAAGCTCTCCTGTCCAGTAACCTGCACCGTCACCGCGTCCGAGGGTCTGAGCCGGCCATCCGTCTCGGCAGGCGGGAGGTCGGTGGCCCAGACGTACGGGTAGCCGGACGCGCAGCCTGCGACCAGGAACGGAATGACAAAGGCTCCTCTGGAAGCTCTCATGTCCCTTCGACTTTGCATGCCCTGGTCCCCAATCCAAGTCGCGTCCCTGACTTGACGACAGGCCCCTATTGACCTGCAGAATGAAGTGTAGGTGATGCGGGACGAGCTCGTACTCAGCGAACGGCAGCGAGACATCCTCACCGCGGTGGTCGAGGATTTCATCGCCACCGCCGAACCCGTGGGGAGCCGGACACTGACCCGCCGTCGGAGCCTCGGCCTGTCCCCCGCCACCGTCCGAAACACCATGGCGGACCTGGAGGACTTGGGGCTCCTGTCGGCGCCCCACGCCTCGGCCGGCCGCATCCCGACCCTGGCCGGCTTCCGTATCTACGTAGAGAGGCTCGCCTTGCGGGGTCGAATCTCCAGCCGAGACCGGGAGCTGGTCCACACCCTCACGGGAGCCGTGGGTACGGGTGACACGAGCCAAGTGCTGAGGGAGGCCGGCCGGGTCTTGAGCACGGTCTCTCGCCACGCCTCCTTGGTGCTGATGCCCAGCTTGGAGGAGGTGGTCTTCGAATCCATCCAGTTCATGCCCCTTCGGGATTCCATGATTTTGGCCGTCTTCGTGGCCAAGAGCGGCTTCATCCAGCACCGGGTCATCGACGCCGGCGTCGGCACGGATCGAGACGAACTCACCCGCATGTCGAACTATCTGGGTTCACTGCTCGGCGGAAAGCGGCTGGTCGAGGTGAGAGTCGAGATCCTGCGCTCGATGAACGACGAGCGAGCAAGAGCCGACGTGATGATGAGGAGTGCTCTTCTCCTGGGTCAAAAGGCCCTGGGCGACGAAGCGGAGGTCACGGTCCTCTTGGAGGGTGAGCGGACCTTCCTCGACCAGCCCGAGTTCGCGGACATCCAGCGCATGCGGAAGCTGCTCCGCGCCTTCGAGGAGAAGACGCTGCTACTCAAGCTCCTGGATGCAGCCACGTCCTCGCCGATCGGAGCCCAAGCCGCCTCTTCGGCCGAGACCGCGGTTGTGCTGGGCAGCGAGAGCAACGAGCGAGATCTGGCTGACTTGGCCGCCGTCACGGCGACCTATGCCACCGGGGATGGGGCCGCAGGTCGGGTGGGGATCGTCGGACCCACCCGAATGAACTACGGCCGGGTGATTCCTCTCGTCGAGCTGACGGCCCAGGCCGTTTCCCAGACGCTGAGCCCCGACGTAGACGATGATGAGGACTGATCCGAGGCGGATCCTCGGCTTGCCTGCAATCCAGGCCCATGACAGCTTCGGCGGGTGAACGACCGTGCTCCGGAGAATTCTTCCGAGTCCGAGGAGCGGCCCGACGAGGCCGCTGAGAGCCATGGCACAGACCCTGAGGCCGAGCTCGTAGAAACCCGTCAGGCTCTGGAGGAAGAGCTCGCAAAGGTTCGCGCCGAAGGCGAGGACATCAAGAACAAGTGGCTGCGATCGGCAGCCGACTTGGAGAACTACAAGAAGCGTTCGGTCAAAGAGCGGGAAGAGGCAGTGCGGTTTGGGAACGAACGGCTGTTGAAAGACTTTTTGCCGGTCTTCGACGATCTCGACCGAGCGCTGGAGATGTTGGGCCAGGCCCAAGACGAAGCGTCGCAGAAACTAGTTGAAGGCATGGAGCTCGTTCGTAAGAAGTTCCTGTCTCAGCTGGAGAAGCACGGCGTAGTCAGCTTCGAGAGCAAAGGCGAAACCTTCGACCCAGCGCTCCACGACGCCATTCAGCAGTCCCACGACCCTGAACTGGAATCAGGCCGTGTAATGGCCGAGGTCCAACGAGGCTTCAAGCTTAACGACCGACTCTTGCGACCGGCCATGGTCGTCGTCTCTCTCGGACCGGCGCCAGGCACAGAGGGCGAGGAGGCCGCTGACGCATGAGCAAGATCATCGGCATCGACCTTGGCACGACAAACTCGTGCGTGGCCGTGATGGACGGCGGCGATGCCGTAGTGATCCCCAACTCCGAGGGCAGCCGAACGACTCCGTCGATGGTGGCCTTCACCGAAGGGGGCGAGCGACTGGTCGGCCAGATTGCCAAGCGGCAGGCGGTAACGAATTCCGAGAACACAGTGTTCTCGGTGAAGCGATTCATCGGTCGACGCTTCGATTCGGACGAGGTGGAGCAAGACATCGAGAAGGCGCCCTACGCCGTCATCGAGGCCGAGAATCAAGAAGCCTGGATCAAGGTGAGGGACAAGAGTCACTCCCCTCAGGAGATCTCGGCCATGATCCTCATGAAGATGAAGGAGACGGCCGAGGACTACCTGGGCGAAGATGTCAGTGATGCCGTCATCACGGTCCCCGCCTACTTCAACGATGCGCAACGGCAGGCGACCAAGGACGCAGGCAAGATTGCCGGTCTGAACGTTCAGCGAATCATCAACGAACCAACGGCGGCTGCCCTGGCCTACGGTCTAGACAAACAGGAGAACGTTAAGATTGCGGTCTACGACCTCGGCGGCGGAACCTTCGACATCTCGATCCTCGAGCTGGGTGATGGTGTGTTCGAGGTGAAGTCGACCAACGGTGACACCCACCTCGGGGGCGACGACTTCGACCTCGAAATCATCAACTTCCTTTCCGACAAGTTCGCCGAAGAGAACTCGGGCGCCGACCTGAGGAAGGACAAGATGGCGCTCCAGCGGCTGAAGGAGGCGGCCGAGAAGGCCAAGCACGAATTGAGCTCCAGCACCGAGACCGACATCAACCTCCCCTTCATCATGGCCGACTCCACCGGGCCCAAGCACTTGAACGTCACTTTGATGCGCCAAGACTTGGAGCGGCTGGTCGAGCCCCTGATTCAGCGCTCACTAGAACCTTGCAAAAAGGCCCTCGAGGACGCGGGCCTAACCAAGAAAGACATCGACGAGGTCCTGCTCGTGGGTGGTCAGACTCGAATGCCGAGGATCCAGAGCGTGGTTGGAGACTTCTTCGAGAAGGGACCCAACAAGAAGATCAATCCCGACGAGGTGGTAGCGAAGGGGGCGGCCATCCAAGGTGGCGTGCTGAAGGGCGACGTGAAGAACGTGCTCCTCCTGGACGTGAATCCGCTCTCTCTCGGCGTCGAGACTTCGGGCGGCGTCTTCACGCCCATCATCACCCGCAACACGACCATCCCAGCCAAGCGCTCCATGGTGTTCTCTACAGCCCAGGACAACCAGCCGATCGTCGACGTTCACGCCCTGCAGGGAGAGCGTCCCATGGCGGAGGACAACAAGACTCTGGGACGCTTTCAGCTAGTAGGCATCCCCCCTGCACCTCGCGGCGTACCCCAGATCGAGGTCACTTTCGACATCGACGCGAACGGAATCGTTCACGCCTCGGCACGGGATCTCGCGACGGGGAAGCAGCAACAGATCAAGATCACGGCCTCGTCCGGCCTGACCGAGGACGAGATCGACAGGATGGTTCAAGAAGCCGAGTCCTCGAAGGGAGACGACGAGCTTCGAAAGCAGTTCGCTGACCTGAAGAACATGGCCGACGGTCTGGTCTACACCTCCGAGAAGTCTCTGGAAGAGTACTCTTCGATGCTGGAGGAAGACGACATCCAGGACATCAAGGAGGACATCGAAACCGTCAAGGAGGCCATGACCCTTGAGCCCAAGGACGTCGGGGAGCTCAAGGACACCATCGACCGACTCCGGGCCGCCATCCAGCGTCTCGAAGGCTCGTCTCATCGCATCGCGGAAGCGATGTACAAAGACCTCGAAGACGACGGCGACGAAGAAGAGGAACAGAGCTGATGCGCTGCGCCCTCGTCGGGGCGACGGGAATCGCCGGGCAGCAGTTCTTGTCGGCCCTCCGTGCCCACCCCTTCATCACCGTCAGTCGCCTCGCCGCATCCGAGCGCTCCGCCGGAAAACGTCTCGCAAGAGCGGTGACTCTACCCGACGATCGCCTGGCCTGGTACGCCGACGACGAGACCCTTCAAGTCTATGGAGACATGGAGGTCGTGGATGGCCGGTCCCTCGACCTGTCGGGCATCGACGTCGTCTTCAGCGCCATCGAGTCCGACGCGGCTCGGACCTTAGAGGCTCAGTACGCAGCCACGACGCCGGTGATATCGACCGCTAGCGCTTTTCGCTATGAAGACGACGTTCCGCTCATCATACCTGCCATAAACGGCGAGCACGCCGGTCTGATCGAAACCCAACGAAGCAGTCGAGGATGGAGCGGGTTCGTCGTTCCCATTCCCAACTGCACGACGACAGGTCTCGCGATCGCCATCGCTCCGCTTCATCGAGCCTTCGGCGCAGAGAAGGTCGTGGTGACCTCGATGCAGGCCGTGAGCGGCGCGGGAAGGACGCCGGGGGTCTTGGCCCTGGACGTGGTGGACAACGTGGTTCCCTACATCAAGGGAGAAGAAGCCAAGGTCGAACGAGAGACCCGCAAGCTCCTGGGAAGCCCAGGCACTCCGGCTGAGGTGGCGGTCAGCGCCACCTGCACGCGGGTACCGGTTCTGGAGGGCCACACCGAGAGCGTGGTGGCCTCCTTCGCCCGGCCCTGCCCCCCGGAAGAAGCCCGCAAGGCCTTGGAGGCCTTCGGTCGCGAGGTGAACCCTGGGACCCATCCCAGCGCACCGGAACGATGGGTGACCGTCCTCGACCAGGCGGATCGACCACAAGTTCGACTGGACCGGGAGCGGGATGGGGGCATGACGACGACCCTCGGTCGTCTGCGAGAGGACGAGGTCTTGGGCGCCCATGGCCTTCGTTTCGTCCTGGTTTCGCACAACACGAAGATGGGCGCTGCGAAGGGCGCGGTGCTCGTGGCCGAAGACCTCGCCGCCCGCGGCCTCCTCTGAGGCTTCCTTCATTCCTCTCTGGGCCTGGGGAGTTGAGCCAGGTAGCCTGGCGATGGTGTCGGGCTTGGTGCAGCTGGGGCCGGGAAGCGAAGCCGACGCGCTGGAGTTTTGCGCCCGTCAGCCTGAGCACACGCTCGTCATCGCGGGATGGCTCGGAGAGGGAGGCCTTCGCCGCTCGGACAAGACGCAGAAGGCATGGCTGTTCGCCGAACAGGACGAGCAGCGACGGGTGCAGGGCCTGGTCTACGTATCGGACAACGGCATCGTCCTGCCCGTCCTCCGCTCTCGCTCGGCCCTCGACGCGCTGGTAGAACTCGGGGCCCGAAATCCACAGGTGATTCGGGTGGTGGTTGGTGAACGCTCCACCGTCGATCACCTGCTGCGGGCCTGGGTGCCCCGAGGCTTTCGACCCAGACTTCACCGTGATCAGCTAGCCTACGTCGTGGGCGAGGACGGCTTCTCTCCCCATGGTAACGTCGAGCTCCGACCGGCCGAACCCGAAGACCTGGATGCCCTCGTCGAAGCCTCGGCTGAGATGGCCCGTGAGGAAGCGGGCGACGACCCCCAGGCCCGAAATCCGGGACTGTTCCGAAGCCGCATCAAGAAGCGCATCGAGCGAGGACGAGACTTCGTCTTGATGACTTCCCAGGGGCTGTCCTTCAAGAGCAACGTGGCTGCCCTCTCTTCTTTTGGCGGCCAAGTCGAGGGCATCTTCGTTCCACCTGCTCACCGTCAGCAGGGCCTCGGCCTGAAAGGAACGAGCTGGGTGACTCGGTGGATCCTAGACCGGGCGCCTCGGGCCTGCTTGCTCGTGAACGAAGACAACCAGGGAGCCAAGCGCCTTTACCTTCGCTTGGGCTACGTCCTCAGTCACTCTAGTCGGACGTCATTTTTCGCTTGAAGCGAGTCCGCCTCTGCTTCGAGGCGGTCGGCGTCGAACAAGCCGTTTTCCGACAGCATCTTCAAGGCGGCGGCGAAGCGGGTTCTCAGGTGGGTGCCCTCGGTCTCCCGAAGCCAGTGAGCCCACTCAGGCTCGGGCGTTTCGAAGCGCGTGTCTTCGTCGAAGACGTTCGGGTCCTGCACGTCCTCGGTCGTCTGGGAGGAGGCGTCCAATGCCGGGATCTCGTCGGTTTGCGGAACCAAGGCATCGACTGACTCGGCGTCCCGAAGGTCCCCGGTTTCTGCCTCGTCCGAAGCAACGACCTCGGGCGGCGGCGGCTTCGGCCGCTCTTCGACGTCCTGGGTTGGAGCTGCCGAGTCGGACTCGACGGCGGAGGATGCGCCTCGGTCTCTCACCGCTTCCGAGGCCGCATCGGCCCCGAGTCCATCCAATAGGTCCCCCCACTTCAGGCTGGGATCCGGCGTGCTGCGCTCCCTCGGAGCCGGCGTTCGGGACGCGGCCGGGCTGGAGACGACGGAGGCGGGGGAGGGGGCGCGGGTTGCCACCACCGCGGGTGGCTCCGGGACCCGCTCGGAGAAGTCACTGAGGGCCTCTGGGGAGAATTCGGGCAGGTCCTGAGAGACATGGACTTCGGGTTTGTGGAATGAGGGCTCGTTTTCGGACTCGGAAGCAAACTCCAGCTGACCCTCTTCTTCAGAAGCCGAGCCCTGTACTTCTTCCGAGAGACGATCCAGGACTTCGTGCTGAACGGCTTCCGGCCCCGTCGCGAAAGCCACGGCCTCGACTCGCTCAGCCTCGGGCGGCGGGCTGGCGTCGGCGTCCTCGATGGGCGCATCCAGGGCTTCCGCGTCCACCTCCGCGTCATCTTCCCTGGGTGCCGCCAACGCTTCGGCATCGTCCTCGGAGGGTGCAGCCAGGACTTCGGCATCCACCCCGACGTCGTCCTCGAAGGGCGCCGCTAGGGCTTCGGCGTCGACCTCCGCGTCGTCTTCGAGGGGTGCATCCAGGGCTTCGGCATCGACCTCCGCGTCATCCTCAAGGGGCACAGCCAGGGCATCCACGTCGACCTCGGCGTCGCCCTCGAGGGGCGCAGCCAGAGCCTCCGCGTCGATCTCGGCGTCGCCCTCGAGGGGCGCAGCCAGGGCCTCCGCTTCGACCCCAGCGTCAACCTCGAAGGGCGCAGCCAGGGCTCCGGCGTCGACCTCCGCTTCGTCCTCAATGGGGGCAGCCAGAGCCTCGGCGTCGATACCCTCTTCGGTCGGCGCCGCCTGGGCATCTGCATCCACGCCATCATCTGCGTCGACAGGCTCAGACAAGGACTCGGCGTCCGTCTCCCCATCTTCGATGGGCTCCAGCTCCTCGAGCACCTCTTCCTCGTCCAGAGGTTGAATGTCTCGAGACTCGGCAAGCTCGATGGCTTCGACGTCTTCCCTCTTCGGGGCGAGGTCCAAGGAGACGGAGTTGCCGTCCGCCGGCCCCTCGTCCACATCGACGCTATCGATGCCCTCAAACTCGTCTTCGACCGGCTGCATGTCGGCGCTCTGCAGCGTAGCAAAGGCGTCGTAGCTCAGCCCGTCAGCGGGGGCTTCCTCTTCGGACCACTGCCCTTGGTCAAACTGCGGACCCTCGAAGTCGGTCTGGAGGTCGAAGGCGCCGGGTTTTCCAAACAGCGCAGACGGACTTCGGGAGGGCGGTCTGCTCGGTTGGGAAGACGGCGCCGAAGTCGCTGGCCGCTGGGGAAGATCCTTCTTGAACGGAAGGCCCTGCACGACGGGCACGCCTTGGTAGTAGCTAGGGCCTTGGGGAGCCTGGGACGCTCGCTGGGGAGCTGACCGTCCGTACTTCTTCTCGAGGGCGAGCTCCATCTCGGTCTCACCCGCCAACATCCAGTGCACCCGTGCCCCCGAGCCCAGGGCCTGTCGAACCGCCTCCATGGCCCGCTGATCTAGAGGGTCGGCCAGGGCGACGTACACGACGTCCATGTCGCCTTCCCGCTTCCGTGCGACGGGCATGACCCGGAGCTCGAGCGCGGTCTCGACCGGGATCAGCGCCAGCACTTTGGGATGAACGGGTGCTTCGACCGGGTCGCAACTATCAATTCCGAGCTGCCGAGAGAGCGCGTGGGTCAGTCGTTCTTCGGTGATGACGGAGTTATCGACGAGGATCTTGCCCAAGCGGCCGCCCTTCTCCCGCTGCTGCCGGAGGGCCGCGTCCAACTGGACTTCATCGATGAAGCCAAGGTCGACCAGAAGCTGGCCGAGCCTCGGGGGCGAGGGCGACATCGCACGAACGGTAATCGCCTTCGGAAACTCTCGCAAATCCGGGACTTTGGCCAACGCCTCGTCCCGAGTCGTGACGACAAATTGGCGGTCTTGTCCTCACTGTCGCATGATCGGCCCCATGTTCCGCTTCTTGTACCGGGTCCTCCTATTTGGGGTGCTGGTGTGGGGTTCCTTCGTGCTCGAGTACCAGGGAAAGCCGGTTCGCTGGTACGTCCAAGACTGGGCGGCTGGAGCCTTGGAGCGGGCCTGGCCCATCGGTCGCGAGCTGGCTCGAGACGTGTGGATGAAGCAGGTCCCGTCGCCCGAAGAGGCGGCACGCCCGTCCCGAGAGAGAGCCTCGTCACGAGTAAAGGCTTTGGCCGAAGCGCGGGAACGGATCGCCCCAGCCAAAGCGCGGGAAAACCTCGACTACGATCGACCTCAAAGCGCCAAGGAGCGGCGCGAACTCGACGAACGCCTGCAGCGCGGGCTCCGATGAGCTCATGGACGATCGCTCCGTCCGCACCTGCCCGAAGTGCGGAGCGCTCATCACGCCCCAACTGGACCGCTGCCGGGTGTGTGGGACCTATCTCCACGGAACAGCCTTTGAAGGCTTCCTGGTCGAGCATCTGCTCCCCCCTCAGCTCCGCGCATCTCCAGGCACCGGGCTGATCGCGCTTCTCATCGGCCTGTTCTTCGTTTTCCAGTCCTTGGTCGCCGGTCCGATCCAGGTCTTTTCTTTTAGCCCCTACAGCCTGAGAGCGCTGGGCGGCCTCTTCGGCCCCGACATCGTGATGGGCGAGTGGTGGCGCTTCGTCACTTCGATGTTCGCTCACGGTGGGCTTCTTCACCTCGGCTTCAACCTCTACGCCCTCACCATCATCGGCCCCGTGGTCGAGCAGCTCTTTGATCGCAAGAAGATGTGGACCCTCTACGTCGCGAGCGGGGTCCTCTCGATGGTAGCGAGCTACACGTGGAACGTGGAGGTGAACGGTCAGCTCTTCTCCGCCTCGGTCGGCGCTTCCGGCGCGATCTCCGGCCTCATCGGCGCCACCATCGCCGGGGGTCGTCGGGAAGGTCCTCGCGGGGCCATCCTGGTCAGGATCTGCGCCCGGTGGGCGCTGTACATGGTGATCTTCGGACTTCTGGTCCCGGGCATCGACAACGCGGCCCACGCAGGAGGCTTCCTCGCCGGCTTGGGCCTGGGCCAGATCGTACCCCTCGGCCTCACGAAGTCCGTGGCCGCGAATCGAGCTCTGTCGGTGCTGATGCTAGGCGTATTCGCAGGCATCGTCTTCTGTTTCGCCGCGATGTTCGACGGCCTTCGTCGAGGACCTGGCTCCTTGGCCGACGACGCCTATCCGAGCTCATTCCTCTTTCTCACCCTCAGAAAGGGGACGGATTGGGATCAATCCACTCAGTATCTTGCAATCCAAGACTGTGAATCAGCGCTGAGGGGTGAAGCCGACGCGGTCGAAGCCTGCCGATTCGCGGTCCGCGCTCACCCCCATCCGGTCACCTACCAGATGCTCGCTCGGGCCTACCGTGAGGCCGGCAACGAGAAGGCAGTCGATCGCCTCCGACCCGTCCTCCGACGCCTGCGTTGAGCGGGGTCCGGTCAGCCGCCAGCGCGGCCCGCCTGAACTCCGCCAAATCCTCCTACCTCGTCCGTGCGGACGGCTAATGTGTAGGCCAGAGCTAGCGCGCCCCCTAGTCTCGGCCCATGACCCAAGGGAAAGTGATGCTGGTGACCGGCGGCTCAACGGGCATCGGCGCGGCCACTGCAAAACGAGCCCAGGAAGCCGGCTGGCGCCTCGTGCTCGGGGCACGCTCGATCGACAAGCTCGAAGGCCTGGCCAAAGAGCTCGGAGATGGGGTGGCCTACGCTGCCTGTGACGTCACCAAGTTCGAAGAACTGCAGGCCCTCACGGAACTGGCCGTGTCTCGCTTTGGAGGCATCGACGCGGTCTTCGCCAACGCAGGCATCGGCGGCAGCCCGGGGGGCTTCTCCGGAGCCAATCGTGCGCACTGGAAGACCATGATCATGACCAACGTCTTCGGCCTAGGCCTCACCTTGCAGGCCACCCTTCCCGCTTTGAAGAAGAGTCGAGGTCACGTCCTCATCACCGGCTCGGTGGCCGGTCGGCGCACCCTCGGTGGCTCGATGTACTCGGCGACCAAGTGGGCGGCCAACGCCATAGGCTACAACTTGAGGGAGGAACTTCGAGGCACCGGCGTCCGAGTGACGGTGGTCGAGCCCGGCGTGGTCGACACCCCCTTCTTCGACGACCCCAAACCTGACGGCCTGCGCCCAGACGACGTGGCGAGAAGCGTGATGTACGCGATCGAGCAGCCTCCTAGCGTCGACGTCCACGAACTGCTGGTGCTGCCGACACCCCCCGCGAAGTAGAGCACTGCCCAGTGGGTCAGCCGTGGGCCGCGACGCCTGACGCAAGCGATCTGGCCTCCGTGATTGGCAGACTAGGCCAGGATCGCGTCTAGGATCTGCTGGGTGGCGACGGTGCGAGCCGCAGCCTCGGGGTCGATGGGTCGAGCGGCAAAGGCTTCGATCATGCGCTGATCAGCCGAGGCGGATTCGACCTCAATCTTCGGCGCATCGGCAGCTCGAGCAACACCACTTCGGTGGGCAAAGCTCGGTTGGCCGTCATGCTGAAAAGCAAAACTGGCAAAGCCGTCCAAGACGAAGTCGTCGAGGGTGAGCATGCCCTTGGGGCCAATGATCTGAAGATCCATGGCCAAGGATCCACCGTCGTAGCCCACCGAGAAGGTCGAGCTCTTGTCGGGACCGAACTCGAGTAGGCCATCTGCGTGGAGGATGGCGCCCTTGGCGGCGTCGCGACGGAGCTGGGTAGCGCACCGGCTCGGGGCGCCCACCCCCATGAATTCCACCGCCGCCCTTGCCGTATACCAGCCCAGGTCACCCACCACGCCAGAAGGTTCCTGACTGGGATCGTAGCGGATGTTGTCCGCGTCCGCGAAGGGGAAGTAGAAGGCCGCGTTGACAGTGTGAGCCCCGCCGAGCTCCTCAGACAAGAAGCGCTTCATCCTCACGGTGCGAGGGTGGTGGACGAAGTGCGTGGCATCCATGAAGCCCACCCCCTTCGACTGACAGCGGCTTATCATCGCCCCCGTCGAAGCCGCTGATACAAAGGGCTTGTCCACCAAGACGTGCTTGCCTGCCTCGATGGCGGCAAGGGCGATGGCCTCCTTGGCTGCGGTGGGCGTGGCTACGTAGACCGCATCCAGCGATCCCGATCCCAAGAAGGCGCTCAGGTCACAAAATCGGTGCTCAATCTCGAGCTCTCCACCAAAGGCCTGGGCCCGATCCGGATCTCGGCTGCAGACCGCCGTCAACTGGGCGCCCTGCGCACGATGGATCGAAGCCGCCACGACCCGGGCGATGAAGCCGGTTCCCACGATGCCAAAGCGCATGGGATGTCCCTGTAGCGGCCCCCGAGAGGCTCATCAACGGTGACCCGAGCCTCCGCTCGTATTATCCCTGCCGGGTCCAGGCGATGAGCGACTTCGTCCACCTGCACCTGCACACGCAGTACAGCTTCCTCGACGGCGCGATCCCGATGGCCCAGCTGTGCCCTCGCATCGACAAGCTGGGGATGAAGGCCTGCGCCACGACCGAGCACGGCAACCTCTTTGGCGCCATCGACTTCTACCGACGAGCCCGCTCGGCCGAGCTAAAGCCCATCCTGGGCATGGAGGCCTGGGTCACCGAAGGTGACAGGCGTGAACGAAGCAAAGGACGCAACCATCACCTGATCCTCCTCGCCCGCAACGCCGAGGGCTGGAAGAACCTGATGTACCTCTCGTCGATGGGCTATCGAGAGGGATTCTATTACAAACCCCGCATAGACAAGACGCTCCTGGCCGAGCGGGCGGCGGGACTCATCGGACTCTCGGGCTGCCTAGGTGGCGAGATTGCCGGGGCCTGCGCTTCGGGAGAAGGGGACACCGCGCGGGAGGCCATTCGGACCTACGCTCGCATATTCGATCCCGGCCAGTTCTTTCTAGAGCTGCAGGCCAACGGCAGGACGGATCAGGATGCAGCCAACGAGTGCCTCAAGCAGTTTGCTGAAGACGAAGACCTCCCGCTCGTCGCGACCAACAACTGCCACTACGTCATGCGCTCCGACGCCGACGCCCACGACGTCTTGACGGCGATCCAGTTCGGGAAGGCCCGGAACGATCCGACCCGTATGAGCAAGCGGACGGATCAGCTCTACATTCGCTCTCCGGAAGAGATGAAGACCCTCTTTCGAGACTGCCCCGAAGCCATCGCGAACACGGTCCGTATCGCCGACAGCATCGACCTAGAGCTCAAGCTCGGTCAGCCCATGCTGCCGACCTTCGTTCCCCCCGACGGCAGCGATCTGGAGACTCATCTCCGGGACCGAGCGCGACGAGGGCTGGAGCAGCGCTTCAAAGAGCTGAGCTACGAGGTCGACCACGACCAGTACTTTGGTCGTCTGGACGAAGAGCTCGACATCATCACCTCCATGAAGTTCCCGGGCTATTTCCTCATCGTGGCCGACTTCATCAACTGGGCCAAGGAGAAGGACATCCCGGTCGGTCCGGGCCGAGGCTCGGGCGCGGGTTCAATCGTCGCCTACGCCCTCCGCATCACCGACCTCGACCCCATTCCCTACAACCTATTGTTCCAGCGCTTCCTGAACCCAGAGCGAGTATCAATGCCCGACTTCGACGTCGACTTTTGCCAAGCGCGTCGAGGTGAGGTGATCCAGTACGTCACCGAGACCTACGGCTCTGAGAAGGTCGGTCAAATCGCGACTTTCGCCCAGATGAAGGCCAAGTCGGTGATCAAGGACGTGGCCCGCTGCCTGGAGCTGCCCTTCGCCGAGGTCAACAACCTCACGAAGCTTCTGCCCAACGTCTACAAGGACGAAAAGGGCAATCCGAAACCCATTACCATCGAGAAGGCGCTCGAGATTGAGCCTCGGCTTCGCCAACTCACGGAAGAGAGCGAGACCTACCGTGAGGTGGTCGACATCGCCCAGAAGCTGGAGGGCCTGTACAGGCAGGCAGGCATGCATGCAGCTGGCGTAGTAATCGCCGACCAAGCCCTCTGGAACGTCGTGCCCGTGTTTCGCGGCAACGACGACGAATTGGTGACCCAGTTCTCGATGGCCGACGTCGAGGACGCAGGCCTGGTCAAGTTCGACTTCCTGGGTTTGAAGACCTTGGACGTCATCTACCACGCCGAGATCAACGCCAACGTCCACCTTCAGAACCTACTGGACGCCAAGGACGTGGACGCGCTCTGGGCCCAGCCCCACGTGCGTCGCTCCGCTGAGAGCCGGGAGGGACTCGAGCAGGCGCTGAGCCAAGGGAGGGCTTTCGTCGACCGTCTCCACCCCGAACGAGTGGGCCTGGACCTCACCCTCCGCACCAACCTGCTCTCGCTCGATGACCGCGAGGTCTACGCGATGATGAGCAAGGGCAAGACCCTGGGCGTGTTTCAACTCGAATCCTCTGGCTTTCAGGAGCTGATGAAGCGGCTCAAGCCCGACTGCTTCGAAGACGTCGTGGCGGCGGTCGCCCTCTATCGACCCGGTCCGCTCCAGACCGGCATGGTCGACGACTTCGTCGACTGCAAGCACGGCCGCAAGCAGGTCAGCTATCCCCATCCTCTCTTGGAGCCGGTTCTTCAACCGACGTACGGCGGGTTCGTCTATCAGGAGCAAGTCATGCAGGCGGCCCAGGTCATGGCTGGCTACAGCCTCGGGGGCGCAGACCTTCTTCGCCGGGCCATGGGCAAGAAGAAGGTCGAGGTCATGGCCAAAGAGCGGAAGAAGTTCGTGGACGGCTGCGTGGCGCGAGACATTCCAGAACACGAGGCCACGAGTGTCTTTGACCTGATGGAGAAGTTTGCGGGCTACGGCTTCAACAAGAGCCACAGTGCGGCCTACGCCCTCGTGACTTATCAGACGGCCTACCTGAAGACCTACTTCCCGGTGCAGTTCATGGCCGCCCTTCTCACGACCGAGGCCACCAGCACCGACAACATCGTCAAGTACATCGCCGAAGCACGAAGTATGGAGCTGGAGGTTCTGCCGCCGACCGTCAACAAGAGCGAACGTTCGTTCACCGTCGACGACGGCGCGATTCGATTCGGTCTCTCGGCCATCCGCGGCTTGGGTGACGCCGCACTTCAGGCCATCCTGCAGGCCCGACGAGAGGGTGGCTCCTTCGAATCTCTCTACGTCTTCTGCGAGCGCGTCCCTCTCAAGCAGCTCAACAAGAAGACCCTCGAGACCTTGGTCCAGTCCGGTGCCTTCGACTGCTTCGACCGACACCGGGCCCAGCTCAGCGGAGCCCTCGATGGCGCCATCGAAGCTGCGCGTTCAGTCCAGAAGGCCGAGGCGGCGGGCCAGAGCAGCCTCTTCGGCGCGCCCGAGCTCGCGGCTTCGGTCCGACCCCGGGAAAGCTACTCCGAGGAAGAGGAATGGGCAGAGGCGGAGCGCCTGGCCAAAGAGAAGGCGGCCCTGGGCTTCTACGTCACGGGTCACCCGCTGGACCGGTACGCTCGCGACGTCGAGCAGATGACGAGCACGACGGTGGCCGGACTGGACAAGGTCAAGCAGCGCACCGAGGCCTCCATCGCCTGCGTGGTCACTGCGCTTCGGGAGCGGCCCCTCAGAGACGGAACGGGGCGGATGGCCTTCGTCAGCTTCGAGGATCGGAGCGGGGCAGCCGAGATCATGGTGCCGGCCCGGGTCTTCGCCGAAATAGAGGACGTGCTCCGCGCCGAGGCCCCCATCCTTCTGGACGCCTCGGTGTCCATCGACCGCGACGAGAACGGCGAGCAGAGGCTTCGCTTGCGCTGCACCGGCGCCCGCCGACTGGCCGACGCTCGGGAGGCCAGAGCCAAAGCCCTAATCGTCTCTGTGGAAGAGGGAGCCATCGACGCCGAACGCCTGCAGGCCTTCAAGGCGCTGCTGCAGGCGCACGAAGGCGGCTGCCCCGTCCGACTCATCGTTCGCGTCCCCGAGGCCGAAGTGGAGATTGGTCTACCTCGCTATACGACCCGCCCCTGCGACGAAGTTCTGGACGGAGTGGAGCGCCTCTTTGGCAGGGGCACGGCGTCACTGGCTTGAACCGACCGGTCTCGATTCGGCGTCCATGGCTCTTCGTCGTGGTCTGCTGTTTGGCCTGTAGTCGGCGGTCTGAACCCGTCGATTCGAGGCTTGACCCCTGTCCTGAGGTGGCGGGCTTTGATGGTCTGGACTCCGATGGGGACGGGATGCACGACGCCTGCGATACATGCCCCATGGGCGGTGACGCTCGAGACCGAGATCAAGACGGGGTGCCAGACTGCCAGGACCTCTGTCCCGCCATCCCAAACCCGCTCCAGCAGGACCAGGACGCCGACGGTCGAGGAGATGCCTGCGACAGCTGTCCCCTCGTATCGGCAAGAGGACGAATCGATCGAGATGGAGACATCATCGACGACGCCTGCGACTCCGAGATCGAGTCCGATCCGGCCTATGAGGTCTCGGTAGCCGAGATCCGTCGGCGCCTGCTGGCAGGCGAGCGCTGCGAGCAGATCGTTCGGGCCCACTTGGCCCGAATCGCCAAGTACGACTTCGATCCGCTCCGAGGTCCACCGATCGCAGCTTTCGTGCGCATGAAGTCAGACGTGCTGGATAGGGCCCGAGAGCTCGACCAAGCCTGGGCACGGGGCGAGCGCGGCTCACTTCACTGCGTCCCGGTGGCGGTCAAGGACCTCTTTCAAGTCGAGGGATTGGGGCTGAATGGAGGAAGCTGGGCGCTCGAGGGTCTCGTCGCCAAGCGCAACGCGACGGCCGTAGCCCGGCTGATCGAGGCGGGGGCTGTCGTCTTGGGGAGTACGAACATGGACGAGCTCTCGAAGGGCGTCTCGGGGATCTCGGGCCGAGGAGGAAAAACCGGCAACCCCTATGACACGCGAAAGAACTCTGGTGGCTCGAGCAGTGGCTCGGGCGCCGCCGTCGCGGCCAGCTTTGCGGTCATTGGACTCGGGACCGACAACTGCGGTTCGCTGTCGGTCCCAGCTTCCTTCAATGGCCTCGTCGCGATGCGGGCGACGACGGGTCGGATCAGTCTCGACGGCACCCTCCCAAGCAACCGCCGGGATGCCGTGGTAGGACCGCTCACCCGGAGCGTCGACGACCAGATCGCCGCCCTGAAGCTGCTGATGGGACCCGACCCTCGAGACCCCGACACCCTAAACCAACCTCCCCTGGACTGGGCACGACTGGACGAGCCCCGAGGGCCTCTTCGGATCGGCCTCTTGCGGAGCTTTGGGAAGGGGAAGGCCGAGACCTGGACCACCCGTCAAAGCTCGGCCCCGCACTTCGCGCTTCTCCAACGTCTTCAGGACGACCTCGTCGCGTCCAGACATACCGTCGTCGAGAGCTTGACCGTGGCCGATGTCGATCTGCGGAGGGGCTCGGCCGGTGTTCGCGCAGATACCGAGGCCTTTTTCGCCGCCAACGACTGGGACATGAGCTTCCAGGCCTATTGCAGCCACGAAGAGAGGGCCGGCTTCGCGCGCCGTTCGGCCCGATTTTGCTGGGGCCGGTCCTTCTCGTCTCGTTTCTGGGAATTCGTCGGCTCCCCTCACGACTGGATAATTCGGCGACGTCTCGGCGCCAATGCCCTGTCGGTCGAAGCCCAAATGGCGGAGCTTGGATTGGACCTCATCATGATGCCGTCCGACGCTCGAGGGATCCCCGGTCGCCAGGGCGCTCTGACCAACTGCCGTCTTCTGACCGTGTCCGGTCTCCCGTCGATCACCCTTCCCGTCGGGGAAATCGCAGGGCTGCCGGTCGGGATGACCTTCATCGCACCGAGGTGGCAAGAGATCGAACTCCTGCGTTTCGCGCGCGCCTACGAGGCTCGCTTTCGTCCTCGCTTTCCACCACCTCTGCCCCCCCTCAATCCAGAGCTGCCCCCACCAGAAATGGTCTCGGACCAAGTCCGAGCAGCAGCTGCTCGGGCCAGCTTCGAAGCCTACCTAAAGGACGGGAAGAAGTTCGACCTCACTCCCCAGCGCTTCCAGCAGGAGGCCCGTCGCGCCCTCGGGGAAGCGCCCTGATTCCAGACAGGTCCACTCCAGAGCTGGGCCAATCCCGAAGTTCAGATCGCTTCCCTCGACCCTGGCGACTACGGCCGCAGCCACGTCGTCTTCTCCCAAGCGTCCTGGTCCCTTGAAAGCGTTGAACGGATTCCTCGCCAGCGGGATCGAGTCATTGGTGGCATGGTCGCAGCATGACTCGACTCGTCGTGCTCGCGGGTTTTCTGCTGTCGGCGTGTTCGGAGAGTCCTGTTTCCAACTTCGAGGAGGCCAGCCCACCCGACTCGGGGCCGGTCGACCGGGGAGGAGAGGAAGGGTCGGAGGATGCTGGTGTGTCGAGCGATGCGGGTGGAGAGCCCGTAGATCCGGGGCCCTTCCCCCTAACAGGCTGCTCGGCCGTCGCCTCCGAGCTTCCACTGGGGATGTTGGCCGTTTCCTTCGACGGCCGTGAGCTCATCGGACTTCGGGGCGACGGCGAACGCCGCGTTCTTCATCGATCGTTCGATGAAGTGGAAATCTTGGAACCGGCCGTGCTTCGTGGACTGTGGGCTGCGCCAGGGCGCGCCATCGGTATATCGGTGGCCGACGAGGACTGTGCCGACCCGGTGTGTCCCCGGCGGGCGGAGCTCTTCGTGGTTGAGGCGGCTGGTGTCCGTACGTTCGATGTATCGGCCGGAACGCGAGAACGGGATCCTGGCCTCGGCCTAGTAACGGACGACGGACTGATTCTGGCTTCGGTTCCTCTACGACCAAGCTTCGACGACAGGCGCCAGATCGCCATCGACCTCTCCACGGGCGACCGCTACGAGCTTCCTTCGGCCTTGCAATGGCTGGAGCGCGGGCCGGCCGACATGGAAGGATGGCGTCCCGCCCGCCTGCAGCTCTCGGAACATGGCGATCCAAGGCCCGGCTACGTACACCTCGCCGGCGGTCGGACGATGAGCGTGGAAGACGCACCTTCGGATGCTTGGCACTGGCAGGGGCGCTGGCTCTGGTTGGAGGACGGCGAGCTGATCCTGGCCGAGCGACTGGACCGACAGAGAATTCCGCTGACGGACTCGCTAGAGGATGCTCGGCTCGGCGGCATCCGAGGACAGGTCGTCGAGCTCTCGCGAGGCCGCTCGCTGGTAGGTGTGATCGACTTGGTCCGAGAGCGAACATACGTGTTGCCTACGTTCACGTCGACTGACTCCGAATCCTCATTTCAGCTTCGGATCGGCCCGGACGTTGTTCTGGTCTCTCAGAGCGGCCTGCCCAAGGCCCGGGTCGACCTGGCAACCGGTCGAGTGGAAAGCCTCGAACTGGCTCTTCCGCCCTCACACGAAACCATCCAGGCCGCCTACTGCACGCCGGCGCTCCATCCAATGGTGGACGGAGGTTACGTCCTGGCCCTCCGAACGCCTGAGCACACTGGGGCTTTTCGCCATCAGAACGGCGTCTTGGAACCTGTCGGTCGGCCAGTCCGAGATGTCTCGTGGGTCAGCGTCGTTCCGGCGGGCCCGACCCTCGCCGTGTCGTCCAATACAGGTCTCAGAACGTTCTGTCCCCATGTTGAGCCCAGTGAGGAGCCGCCCGTAGGTGAAGAGCTCGTCGGCGATTCCATCCAGCTGGTCAACGCACAGGGCGATGTCTACGTACTGGAGGAAGGGAGCCGGCTGACGTTCTTGGACCCGTCCGGACGATGCGCGATGGCCTCGAGCCAGGCTCCTCCGGGCGCGCACGTGTTGATCGACTTGGTGAATGGCGCAGAAGTCGAATGGCAAAGCGATGCCTATTGGCTGGCACCCTTCAGCCTTGCGCTTCCGCTTTGACGCGCCGTTGGACCTGTCCCAGCACTCTCTTCACATCCGAGCGTCTACGGT
The DNA here is from genome assembly GCA_039024635.1 of Myxococcota bacterium. Classification (GTDB taxonomy): domain Bacteria; phylum Myxococcota; class Kuafuiibacteriia; order Kuafuiibacteriales; family Kuafuiibacteriaceae; genus Kuafuiihalomonas. Next base: position 134,790 of record JBCCQA010000003.1, read on the forward strand.
CCTCGGGTCGCATCGCGCAAAGCAGCCGAATCGGATCGAGTTTGGGCACGGACAAGCGCCAGAGTGCCAGCGAGGACACATCAGGGGCAGCAGTAACATCGGGAAGCACGGTCAGGAATCGACCGGAAAGTGCGACCTGGAGATTCGATCGAAGCATCGTCACTCGCATCCCGACCCGTCGTTCCAGATGAGACGGCCAGCCGTCCATGGGCTGACCCGAATCACCTACTTGGGGAACCGAGAATGGATGGCCAAGGAGCTCGCTCAGTGCTGGGCGCTTCACTCCGTACAATGGGTGAGCTCGCCCGCAATACACGGACTTGCTCGTCAAGCCCAGTTCCAGCACACGCAAACCCTCGGCCACCAACTCTTCGTAGTAGAAGGCCAGGTCGACGTCATGGCGACGCAGGGCCTGCAGAGCATCGACTGGTCGGAGGTTGAGGTGCTCAGCGAGCTGCGGGCCGCACGCGTCAAGCATGGCAGGGACGACGAAGTGCTCGGTCAGGAGCCCCAGCGAGGCCACCCGCAGGGGTCGAGCCATGGCGGTCGGATCGATGGCCCGCAAGGCGTCATCCACCGCGAGCACGGAAGTCCGAGTCGCTTCCCGCAGCCGCCCACCCGCCTCGTTCAGTCTCAAGGATCGACCAACTCGATGAAACAGAGGCTGCCCCAGCCTGTCCTCCAAAAGCCGCACGCTCCGCGAAATCGCAGCTGCACTCAGACCAAGACTCTTGCCCGCCTGAACCGTGGTCCCGAGCTCCGAGACCGCGTGAAAGGCGGGAAGCCAGGCCCAGACCTGATCACGGACACGAGACGCTTCAGATCGGGTACCGCTCGGCCCGGCCTTCTCCGGCTTCGTCATCTGCGACCCACCAAGAGAGTGTCGGGAGAGCTGGCCACCAACCGAAGCATGCCCCCGGCGGACCTTCCTGACCAGGCCACTGGTCAGGCCCCCGGCTCAACATCGTCGTTCCAGGGACTCCTGGCTCGACACAGCAGCTCCCTAGTGTGCCGGTCATGAAGTTCGATCAGTTTCCCGTCGAGTCATCGGCCGTCCTGGTGGACCAGCTTCGGAGGGAGTTGGGTGGACCCCAGGGACCGACAAGCCCGAAAGGGCGGCCGTAGGCGGCTGGGCCGGCAAGGTGGTCGAGGGCCGGCGGGAAGCGTTTTGAACTCTGTGATCGGTATACTAGTCCGGCGTCCATCCGTCCCGGAGAAGGACGGGAATGAAGTCCTCACCCGGGCCTTTCCACCGGAAGCGTCTCCAGTCCACGACTCCGGCCTCCGAGAACTCGATGCCTTCCTTGGCCAGCAAGCGTTCTTGCTCGACCGGACGCTTCACGTCCCCCCGAAACGAAATCCGTCCTTGGGCGTTGATGACCCGCTGCCAAGGGACTTCGTGGACGAGCTCAGGGGGGAGCTCCCGGAGGGCCGTTCCTATGGCCCGAGCATGGCGCGGCGAGACCACGTAGGTCGCGACCTGGCCATAGCTGGCCACACGGCCCCGGGGGATGAGCCGAGTGACCTCATAGACGGCAGCCCTGAAGACATCGAGCGTCAAGCCGAGCCTCAGGGAGCAACGGGGCAGCAAATACCCACTGCCTCGGGACGGTTCGGATCCAGATCGAAGAGACCCCCGCACTCGGCGAGAGAGGGCCGCTCGTCGGTAGCGCCGATTCGACAGCTCTCGTCGGCCGCACAGTCGCTTAGGCTCTGACAGCCCGCAACGCAAACGGCAAAGCTCTCTTCGCCTTCTCCGATCGGATGAGCCAGGTCGCAGATGGGTCGGCCTTCACCAAAGCTGGCCCAGCAGTCTTCGTTCCGCCAGCAGCCCCGAGGAACACAGGCGAAGTCTTCTCGGTCTACGAGAAGGGGAAGACCTTCGTAGCTCTCTCGCCTTGGCTGACCGGGGGAAGGCGGCGGCACGTTGCACCGGGCACCCAGCCCACGGTCTCGGCAGCGCTGGTCGAGCACCGCGGCCGATACATCCGGCGCGTCCTCACCCGGTATCCAGCAGGGCAGTCCGCATCGACCGTCTTCTTGGCAGACCTGAGGCGGCTCCCCGGGCCCCGTGCACTCACCCACCTCGCAGGGTCTCTCGCATAAGCCGCTCCGAAGCTGGCAAATCGTCTCGTTGGGGTCGCCATCCGCGAGAGGGCAGTCGGCGTCCTCTCCGCAGTCGCCGAGGCAAATGCCGAGCGTACCGTCCCACTGGGAGGTCTCGCAACGCCCTGCTTCGCAGGGCTGAAGCGCGCCGATCTGCCGCGGTGGCTCGGCTTCTTCGGCGAGAGGACAGAAGTCCACCGCGGCCGGGCAGCCCAGTCGGCGCTCGCAGCGGCCCGGGAAGTCGGGCCCCACGTCCAGACAGCGGAATGGAACGAAGCCCGTGCTACAGTCGATGGCTTCGAAACAGGGCCGAGTGCAGTAGAAACCGTCACCGACCTCGGCACACTCGGCGGGGTAGAAAGGTCCACCTGGGATGAGCGCGACCCGCCCGCAGTCCCCCTGGCCTTCGCGACAGCGTTCGCAAGGTGCCCTGCTTCGAGTACAGATCCCGACCCCTTCTTCGGCTCCGTGATCGAAGTCGCACCACGCTTCGAGGGCCAATCCGTGGCCGCAGCCCTCCGAGCGGCAGGCCTCACAGTCGGCATCGGAAACGCAGGCTGTCCCAGGAACGCAGCGTCTTTCCAAGACGTCGCAAACCAGGCCATTGGGGCAGGCCCCAGCTTCCACGCTCCCTTGGTCGAAACTACAGGGTATGGAGGGCTCAGGTGGCCCTTGATCGGGAGACCCGGCGTCTTCTGCCTGCGGCCGCTGCAGGTCCAAGGTGCAGCTCGCGAGGAGGAGCAGCGGCCAGACCCTCATGGGTCCATGATGTCACTTTCGAAGCAGCTCTTCGAGAGTCTCGAGCCTAGGAGACTTGGGAAAGCTCGCCTTCATCTCCTGCACCAGCGTACGGACCCGCTCCGGGTCACCCCGTAGAGAGGCGGCAAAAGCTTCCTGAAAAAGCGCGTCCTCCACGAAGGCCCCGTTCGGATGCTCAACACGATAGCGCTGGAACAAGCGCTCGGCCGAGGCGTGCTCCCCCCGAGCGACGGCATCCATGGCACGCCGCATCAACTCGTCCTCGCCCAGCGGGGGCGGGGTCGGCGCAGCGGGGGACGTGGGCGCTGGGGCGCAGACTCGCGTGTCCTCACCCGACTGGAGCCTGGCCTCTCCGACCCTCACCGTGCCTTCGAAGACCTCGACCGCGGTGCAGGGCCCCTCGACAACAACCCTGAACTGGGTGCCGACGACTTCGACCTCGGTCTGTGGGGTCCGGACCAGGAAGCGAGCGCCGGCCTGAAGCGGCTCGACGAAACAGTCGACGCCGCCCTTCTCCAAGCTCAGCCGCGCCGAGCCTGGCTGGGCGGCTTCGATTTCGAGACGGGTTTGGGGTCGAAGCGACACATAGTGATCGTCGAAGTGAACATCCAAGGGCTGGTCGCCGGTGGCGTGCAGTCCTTGGACGCCGTCGTAGCTCGGCCTGTCGCTCGCAAGGACGAGCAACAGTACGCCTGCGCCCACGGCAGCCGCCAAGCCCACGCCGGCCCACATGGGGCCGCGGGCCGGCCGCTCCGCTCGTGCGAGGGCGCCCCGTATGATCCGAGCCTCGACTTCCGCTGAGGGTCGGGCGTCCCTCAGGGATTGGAGTTGGGGGTTGGTCTCCCCGTCGCGATGAAGCTGCTGCGCTCCCATTCCTTCAAAAACCCACGGCGCGCCAACCGAAGCCGACTCGCCACCGTTCCCGCCGGGATCCCAAGGATCTCGGCCACTTCTTCCCGAGTATGCCCTTCGACGTCCGATAGGATCAGCACCTCCTGCTGTTTGGCCGGAAGAAGGCTCAAACAGCGTCGGACGCTGAGCTCGGACTCTCGACTCGGGATCGATCCCGGGTCGAAGGCAGGCTCAGGTGGATCACCTTTCAGCACCCCCCGTCGAAACCACGCCTTGCGGCGGGCGTTGGCGACGATGTGCTTCGTGATCCGAAACAACCAGGGCTTCAGCCCCTGCTCTTCCCGGCATTGGTCGATCTTTCGGATCGCCACCGCCAGGACCTCTTGAGCCGCGTCCTCGGCCTCGGCCGGGGGCAAGCCCATCATGACCGCCCACCGATAAACACTCCTCGCATGCAGCTGGAATAGCCGGCGCCATGCCGACTGGTCTCCCGCTTTGCATGACTCGAGGAGCCCCACGATGGGTCAGTACAGCCTTCCCATGTGCTTGGGTAAAGAAGCTGATCAGGGGCGCCAGCGAAGGCTCAAATTCGAGGTCAAACCCCAGGCATTGAGCCGAGGCAGTTGGCTTCGCTCGCCTTCGACGAGGAGTTCGAAGCCCCCCGGGAAGGCATCCGCTCCCGCATGGACCCCCACCTCGAGCCGACGCACCAAGACGGCGGTGTGAAGGCCCACGCCAAGCCCAAGGAGGGCGCCATCGGCGCGCGCCGGCCCCTCGACATCCTCTAGACGGACCCGAAGCCAATCCCACCGAAGGCCGCCCTCCAACCCCCAGGTCCAGCGGGCCGCCCGACTCTCCCAAGCCGCCCCAAGGCCGCCCCCCAGGCCGAGAACGTCCAGGCGAGCACCTTCGAGTCGTCCGCGCGCCGGTAGGTCCCCGCGTACATGAAGCCGCAGCGGGCCCCATCCCAGGTCAAGGCCGAGGCTCGGACCAGCCAGGCCAGGACTCCGCCAGCGTAGGCCGGCCCCGCCACCGAGACGCAGGGTCCCAGAGCGGGCGTTCAGAACCCGCGTCGGTGCCGGCCTCTGAACGCGAGTGGAAGGACCCTGGACCTTAGAAACGGGACCCACCCGAATACGAGGCTCGACCGAACGAGGTTCGGGCGCCGCCGTCCGCTTCGGCGCAGGCCTTCGAGGACGGAGCTCCGCCTCCAAGACCAAGGACTGAAGGAACACCGCCGTCCGCGCAGGACCCAGCCGCTCCAGACCGGCCGGCGACCTTCGAAGGAGCCGCAGGCCGTCGTCCCGCCGCAGTTCCAGACCTTCGGCGACGAAGCGCGCGCATAGGCTGGTGTTGCAAACGGAGCAGCGACGAATCCTCAAGCCCGGAGCTGCTTGGTCCAGGGCCTCGACGGCCCCTTCACCGAGCCAGCAAATCTCGGGCGCCGCGGTCAAAGCGGCGATGAAGGTCATGGACCCAATGGCGCCAAGCACGGGTTAGCGTTCAGGAACCGGCGCCATGAAATCGACCCGCTGCCCGGACTCGATGCCCAAGCGGGCCGCTTCGCCGCCGGCCAGCTCGAGAACGTACTGCGAAGCTCCCGGCACTCTTCGAGAAGTCAGGGTCTGCGGCTCTGCTTCGGCCACGATACCGAGGACCGTTCGGTCTTCTCGAATGAAGATCATGTCGAGCGGAATGAGGGTGTTCTTCATCCAGAAGGACTGCTGACGGGGCTGAGGAAAGAGGAAGAGCATGCCTTCTCGTTCTCGCAGACACTCTCTGAACATGAGGCCTCGGGCGCGTTCCGATTCGTCGTCGGCAACCTCGGCCTGAATGCGGACCGCGCCCTCCTCGGTGACGATATGCACGGGAATTCGAAAGGCGTCTTTCGCAGCTCCGCACTCGTCGGCCGGTGGGCCCGCACAAGCTCCCAATGCCGCCAGGCCGAACCCGAGCAGGCAATGCCGCAGAGCGCCGCCATCCTCCAAGGCCATCCCGAGACGTGTAGTCCTCAGCCAGCAGCGGGTCGAGGGCTACCTGCCTTGCGCTGGGACCGATCGCAGACCCATCGCACCAGGCCAGGCAGAATCCGATGGGCGGCGACGGTCGCCCGACCCTCCAGCCCCGGAATCACCTCGAAGCGATTCTTGGCCATGCCCTCCAGGAGGGCTCGAGCCACTTCTTCAGCCGACAGCATCTTCACCGAGCCGGCGATGGCTCGGGTTTCCTTGGGCATGATCTCGAGCTCGGCCGCATGCTGGGGGGTGTCGGTGTCGGGCGGCTGGAGGATGGTGACACGGATGCCCGCTGCCTTGAGCTCGCCTCGCACACACTCCGTGAAACCCTGCATGGCAAACTTCGAGGCCGCGTAGGCCGAGTAGCCGTAGATTCCCATCACAGACAGGAGCGAGCCCACATTGGCGATGTGGCCCTGCCCCCTCTGAACCATCCGCGGGGCCACGGCCCGGGTCATGTGGACCATCCCGAAGTAGTTCACTTCCATGTGACGCCGAAACTCCATCGGGTCCTGCTCGAGAAAGCGGCCCGGCGTTGCGACGCCAGCATTGTTGATGAGCATGTCGGGGGCGTGGGCATCCAGGAGCGGAGGCAGGGCAGCATCCACTGCCTCGACGGAGGAGATGTCGAGGGGCAGGACTCGAACCTCGGCCCCCGGTCGCTCGATCTCGGCCCTGGTCTGATGAAGGAGCTCTTCGCGACGGGCGATCAAGGTCAGGTGAGCGCCGTACCCCACGAGCTGCTTGGCGAGCGCCTTTCCGATGCCGCTCGAACCACCGGTAATCAGCACGTGCTTTCCGCGAAAGTAGTCCATCATGGCCCGGCCATATGCGCTCGGACGCCCTTGGACCAGCCCCTATGAATTCGCCAAGCTGGTTCCGACTCCTGGAGGACCGGCGGGTCTTGGGGGTGCTGGGAGCCTGGCTGCTAGCGTCGGTCGGCCTATCTTTCGTTCCCCTCTATCGAGACTTCGGCTTCGAGCGGGCCTTTGCCGGAGGGCTGCTGGCGGCCCTGTCCAGCCCAGCCCTGGGCGCGGCCGCGGTCGCCCGACTGACGCCTCGGCTGGGCTGGCTCGACGCCTACCTTCGGGCTCTCACACTCCACGGTCTCGGCGTTCTTGTCTTGGCCGGGGCCGGCTTGTTCGTCGAATGGTGGCGTCAGCCCTGCGACCCAGGGGAAGGCGCCGTCTTCTTCGTTCTGCTTCCCGGGACCGTCGGTGCCTTCGGCATCGCCTGGGGCATGTGGATGGGTCGAGCCTTGGGGGCCCGATGGTGGCTGGGCGTGCTGAGCCTTTGGATGGCGGACCTGAGCGCGACCCTATTCCACGCCTATCGAGAACCTCAGATCTTCGCCTTCAGCCTGAGCTTCGGTTGGTGGCCCGGCTCTTTGTACGACGAGCTGGTGAAGCCCAGCACGGCTCTGGTGGCCCACCGGGGTGTGGCGATTCTGTATGCAGCCGCCCTGGTGGCTCTGGGTCGGGGCTTCGATGGAGGTCGGGTACGCACCGTTCCCATCATGGTCGCTTTGGCCCTCGCCGCGACGGGGCTCCATCTCCACCGCCAAGGCGAACACTTCGGCTTCGTCACCACCGGGCGGAGGATACAGGCCATCCTAGGCGGTCACGCCCGCTCGCCTCACTTCGACATTCACTTCCCCCGCGAGACCAGTGATGCCGTGGTGGCCGACATCGTTCGGGACCACGAGTTCCATTGGCAGCGCCTGAAGGCGTGGTTCGGCGAGGCACCAGCCGGACGCATTCGGAGCTACGTCCACCGCAACGCGGAAGAGAAGGGCCGAACGATGGGGGCCAACCGAACGCAGATCGCTCGGCCCTGGGCCTTGGAGCTCCACATTCACGACCCTAAATCGCCTCACCCCACCTTGGGCCACGAGCTGGCCCACGTCTTCGCGGCCCAGTGGGCTCGGGGCCCGCTCCGCGTACCCGCCCGATGGGGACTCTGGGTCGACATGGGCCTGGTGGAGGGACTGGCCGAAGCCACCGAAGAGCCCCAGGGCCCCTACGACCATCATCGCTCCAGTGCCTTTCTTCTCGAACGTGGTCTCGCACCTTCGCCGGCCCGCATCATGTCGCCGACGGGTTTCTGGAGTGCCGCTTCCTCTCGGGCCTATGCCGTCGCGGGATCCTTCTTGCGCTGGGTTCGGACGACGCACGGCCTCGAAGTCATTCGTGCTGCTTACGGTGGCGGAGGATTTGACCAGGAAACCTTGATGGAATGGGAGGCGAGCTGGCGACGCTGGCTGGCCGATGAGGTCGAGCTGGATCCGATGGCTCGACGAGCGGCAGAAGCTCGACACCAAAGACCGAGCATATTCCGCCGGAGCTGTCCCCACGTGACGGCTAATCTGGAGCGTGAGGCCACGGCCGCACGGGCGCGGGGAGACCTTCATGCTGCGCGAAGACTCCTCGACGAGGCCTTTGCCTTCCACCCCGACGCCAGCCGCTACGTAGGCCTGGCCCGAGCGGCTCTACAATCGGAGGAACTCGGGCTGAGCGCTGAGCTGGCTCGACTCGTCCTCACCAGCACCGCGGCCGAAAAGACCCAGTTGGAGGCCCGAGAGCTCCTGGCCTCGGTGGACTGGCTGGAGGGCCGAAAGGCGCCGGCCGCGGATGCCTTCGAGGCCCTAGCCCAGCGCCAGACTCGCATCGACGGACTTCGACTTCAAACCGCACGCCTACAGGTCCTCACGTCCTCGGTGTCAAGGGAAGCCTGGTTGCGGGACTATCTGCTCGGCCTGCGGCCGACCAGCGAGGCCAGCGGTCGACTTTCGGAGCTGGTGAGGGCCCATCCCGATTTCGGTCTCCTTCGCTATCTCTGGGCCCGTCGACTCCCTGCGACAGAGGGCCGAGTTCAGCTGGAGCAGGCAGGTGTGCTTCCCGAGCCCCTGGCGTGGGAGGCGGAGATGATGATGGCCCGCTGGGCGATGGAAGAGGGAGACTACGAAGCAGCTCTTCGACATTTTGACACGCTGGGCGGCAAAGCTCTGCCATTCGAGCTCGAGGCCCAAAGAAGTCGAGCCCGGGCGAGGGCCGAGTTCATGCTGAACTGGCCAGACATCGAATTCGATGTCACAAGAGTTCCGTGAAGCGGTTTGTGCTCCTCGCTTTCTTCGCCGGCTGCGCCCACTCGACCATCGGCGACACAGACATCCGAGACACCCAGGAGAACCGAGAGATCCTGCAGCTGGTCAGAGAGTACCGAGATGCTCTCCAAAGCCTGGACGCAGATGCAGTGTTGGAGCTGGTGAGCGAAACCTACTACGAATCGAATGCCAACAGCTCTGACGAAGACGACTATGACTACCACCAGCTGGCCCAGTCGCTTCACGAGGACTTCAGCCGAACGCGCCGCATGCGGGTCGACGTTCGTGTCGACATGATTGAAGTCGATGACGACGATGCCTACGCAGAGATCTTCTATGAGATCCGCGCGCAGAACGACTATCCGTCAGGACTCAAATGGGAGTCGAGAGCGGACCGGACCCGCTTGCGATTTCGCCGAGAGAATGGCCGCTGGCTCCTGACGGCGGGTCTGTGACTCCACGCCGGACGGCCTGCATCAGGTCCCTTCGCGTGAAAGGCTTCCTAAGCCACTGAACCTCAGCGCTCTTCTCGAATCGACGTAGGTCCGGACTCACCGCGCCACCGGTCATGAAGGTGAGCTTCTTCAGCATCTCGGGCCGCCGCTTGGCCAGTTCGTCGTAGAAGTCGGCGCCTGAACGAGGCCTCAGATTCAGATCACAGAGAACGGCGTCGTAGTCGGAGGAGCCGACCAGGGCCAAGCCGGCGTCGACCGTCTCCGCAACGTCTACCCGTTGGTCTCGAAGCGAGCGCTTGATCATCCGCAGGATGCTCGGCTCGTCATCGATGACCAGCACCCGAGCATCTAGATCGGCGCGGACGGGCAAGATGTCGACCGAGAGGTTCTTCACTTCACCGGGGCCGGGACTCTGCGCGGGGAGGCGAACCTCGAAGCGAGCGCCGCCAAGCTCCGAGTCTCCGACGCTCAGATTCCCGCCGAACTGCATCACGATGTCTCGAGCAATGGGGAGCCCGAGCCCAGTGCCGTGACTCTTCGTCTTGGTCGTGAAGAACGGAGCAAATACCTCTGAGCGGATGGACTCGGGGATGCCGGGCCCGGAGTCGTCTATGGCGCCCAACACTTCCCCGCCGTGAGTGTTCGTGGTCACGCGTATCGTGGCTTCTTCGACGCCAGCCTCGTCGATGGCCTGGGTCGCGTTCATGATTAGGTTGATGAACACCTGCTGGAGAGCTGCCGCATCGCCTCGGATCACGGGAATGGAAGGGCCGAGCTCGAGTCGAATGTCGGCTCGATGCTTGGCGTCGTGTCCCGCGATTCGGGCCGAGTCTTCCAGTACGCGATTCAGATCGACGTCCTCCGACGTATCGGGATTCAGACGGGCATAATCTCGAAGGGCGGAAGCCGTGCGAGCGATCCGCTGCAACCCCGTCTCGGACTCTTCGATCATCTCTAAGCAATCAAGAATCACGTTTCGGTCTGAGTCGACCGAGAGACGCTGCAGCTGCTCGCGAAGGAACTCCATGTTGGCCAGCAACCAAGCCATGGGATTGTTGATCTCGTGGCAGATCCCGGCCGCGAGGTTGCCCAAGGCGACCAGGCGATCGGCGTGGTGAAGTCGGTTTCGGAATTCTTCCGAGCGCTTTCGCTCCACGGCGTAGCGGATGGCCCGCACCAAGGTATCTGGCTTGAATTCCCCCTTGATCAGGTAGTCCTGAGCACCCCTTTCGAGGGCGATACGGGCTCGCTGGTCATCGTCGTGCCCGGTGAGCACCACTACAGGAAGATTGATGGCCCGACCCTCGAGACGGGACAGGAAGTCGAGGGCGTTGCCATCGGGCAGATTCCAATCGACGACCGCCGCCGCGAAGCTCTCGGCATCCACCATCTTGTACGCGGACGCGAGGTCTTCAGCCGTCGAGACCTGAAACTCTTGGGACCGCTCCAAGCCGCGCTTGACCGTGAGGCGGTCGACGGCGTCGTCCTCAACAGCCAAGACTCTCTTGGGCTCGTTCACCTGTGTTTGGACGCTAGCCCGCTTGAGGTGCGCTCACAAGACGAGCTGGGGCTCAGCCCGTCCAGGGGAGCCCGGAGTCGAGCGGCATAATGTCGAGGATCGCGGTAGACGGGACCGCGGGACCGACGATCCTGAGCCAAGAGGCGTTCGGCGGCTTCCCGCAAGCAGACACGACGAACCTCGGATTCGAGGGCGCCCCATTCCTCCCGAGCCAGGGGTCGGGTTTCAGCGTAACTACGGAGAAAGGCCTGGAGACGATCGACGCGAAAGCTCCCGGCCGGTCCCTCTTCGCTGCGGGGCTCGGGGCACCAGCACCATTCGACGACGACCCGAGCCAGGTCCCGGACCCAGGGCCCCCCGTTTGCGCTCTCGAAGTCGCTCACGCCGCCCAAGCGGCCCTGATGCGCAAATCGAACCGACTCCAGTCCCAGATTCCCGTGGAGAAGTCCGCTCGGGAGGGAAGGAAGTGGGGGAAGCCGAGCCCACGACTCACGGAGCTCCATGACAAGGGGCTCGCACCGACGGGCGAGGCGGCGACGCTCGAGGGCCCGGCTTGCGCGATCGAGCAAGGCCTCCAGGCTGGGGTGGGAGCGTCGCTGCGGGCCATGAGCAAAGCTCGAGGTGGCGCCGTGAAATCGAGCGAGCCAGGCGCCGATGCGACGGAGATGACGGGGTCGAATCTCGAAGCGCCCCAGGACCCGACCCTTCGGATAGCGGAACACCGAGACGTAGCGACCGCGCCGGGTCCAGGGGGTGAAAGATCCCTTGGCCATGTTTTGGAGCAGGCGAGGGACCGAGAAGCCTCGTCGCGTGAGGTGGAGCAGCAGATCCTTCTCGAAGACCAACTCGTCGACCGAGCGCTGCTGCAGGAGCCGGAGCACGTAGTGACCGCCGGGGACCTGGACGTCGTAGTGGAGCCCATGCCCGCCCGGCAGCTGGGATGCCCAAGCCGTCGAAGGGTCGAGTCGGTACAGCGACAGAATCGATTCGATCTGGTCTTGAGTGAGCGGGGCCAGCAACGGGCGGACGCTAGCCCCGAGATTGGCAAAAAACCAACGTCGGAGCCCGGGGTCGCAGAGGTTTGTCCGGGGCCCCTCGCCAGCCCGTGCTCGGGTCGATATGTACGGATTGTGGACGAGGACATCCTGATGAGACTGGTGCAGACCGATGCCATCAGCGCCGAACAGGCCAGCTGGGCCCATGACGAGAGCGGTCGGGCCCAATGCTCAATTTCTCGGGTCCTGCTGGAATCTGGCCTCGTCGACGCAGGACGCCTCCGGGCCCTGGTCCAGGAGATCCAGGTCGAACGAAGCCGGGCGCCAGTCTCGACCCAGGCGGCGGGCGACGGGACCGACGACACCTACGAGCGCATCATCGAGGCCCAAAAAGGGACCGACAAGATGCTGCGCGCGCTCTTCGAGCTCTGCGTGGCCCGGGGATGGGTGGACCCCGACGACTTCATTCGGAAACTGAGCAGCCTGGAGAGCGTTGACCTGCCCCGAGACGCCCCATAGCCACGAGAGGTGCGCGACTTGGCCGTCCTCCCCGTCGACGTACGGAATCGCCTCTCCGAGCGCCTGCGTACCGGGCGACTGGCCCATGCCCTACTCTTCGTGGGCGACGAAGGCTCGGGGACCCGAGAGGCTGCCCAACGACTGGCCCAAATCTGTCTTTGCCACGCTCCCCCTCGCCCAGACGCCGCGTGCGAGACTTGCCCCGCCTGTCGCAAGTTCGAGGCCGGTACCCACGCCGACCTGACCTTCTTGGCGCCCGAGGGCCGGACGCTCAAGGTGGGTGAGATTCGAGAGGTGGAGCGCGTGCTGCGCCTGCGCCCTCTGGAGGGGCGAGCCAAGGTCGTCGTCATCGATCGGGCCGACCGAATGACAATCGAGGCCCAAAACGCCCTTCTCAAGACCTTGGAGGAGCCCCCCGGCGAGTCCAAACTCATTCTGCTCGCCGAGCGTCCACGGATGCTCTTGCCCACCGTCCGTTCTCGCTGCCAGAGCCTCCGCTTCCGACCCTTACGTCCCGCGGAGACCGCTCGGATCTTGGAGGCCGAGGGCCTGGCTGCGGAGGACGCCCTCTGGGCATCTCATCTGGCCGGCGGAGCCCTCGACCGCGCCCGGTCCTTGGACCTCGAGGAAGAGGAGACGCGGATGAAGGCGGTCGAAGCGCTCGACCTTCGACTCGTCCCCGGCTGCGTGTTTGGTGATGCGCTGAGCACAGCTTCGGACCTCGGCGCAGACAGGGTGGAATTTGGTGCCCAGCTCGACCGCTGGGCCTTGTGGCTTCGAGACCAGATCCTCCTCGGATGGGGGCGGGAATCCGAGATCGCCCACCCCTTCCGAAGAGAGGCCTTAGAGCGACTGGTCTCCGAGCGAAGCTCGACTTGGCTTCTCTGGCGAAGTCGTCAAGTTCTGGAGGCCCGGCTTCAGCTCGAGCTACCGATGAACCTCAATGCGACCTTGATCGCAGAGCAATTGTGCCTGGCCATGTGCGGCTCGGGGCGTATGGTCCCCGAACGATGGCCCTGACTCGGACCGACCCGCTGCTCATCACCGCCGCGCTCCCCTACGCGAACGGGAGCATCCACATCGGCTACCTACTGGAGGCCATCCAGACCGACGTTTATGCCCGGGCTCAGCGGATGGAGGGCCGTGAAGTTCTCTACGTGTGCGCCGAAGACACCCACGGAACGCCCATCGAACTCAACGCAAGAAAGGCCGGCGTCCCGCCGGAGACCTTCGTCCAGCGTTTCTACGAAGAACATCTTCGCGATCTCAAGGCCTTCGACATCGAGCACGCCGTATTCCACACCACCCACTCACCCGAGAGCGAGAAGTGGGTACACTTCATCTACCAGGGCCTGAAGGCGGGTGGACATCTTCAAACGCGACCCCTGGAACAACTCTTCGACGAAGAGGCGGAGCGATTCCTGCCTGACCGCTTTGTCAAGGGAACCTGCCCCGTCTGTGGGACCGACGACCAGTACGGAGACGTCTGCGAGGCTTGCGGCAGCACTTACGAACCGACCGAACTGAAGAACCCTAAGAGCGTCGTGACGGGGAGTACGCCGGTTCTGCGCAGCTCTGAACACGTTTTCGTCGGACTGGGGAGTTTCGCAGATTTCTTGCAAGCCTGGGTCGGAGAGGACGCGCATCTTCAGCCCGAGGTCCGCAACTTCGTGCAGGGTTGGCTGGAGCGAGGCCTCCAGCCCTGGTGCATCAGCCGAGACGCACCCTACTTCGGATTCGAAGTACCAGAGCTATCCGGAAAGTACTTCTACGTTTGGATGGATGCACCGGTCGGCTACATCGGGGCGACCGACAAGTGGGCTCAAAACGCAGGGACTCCAGACCGGGTCGATAGCCTGTGGAAGGGCGAAGAGGCGGCCGAGCTGATTCATGTCATCGGCAAGGACATCGTCTACTTCCACACGCTGTTCTGGCCGGCCATGCTGAAAGCGGCCGGCCTAAGGACACCCGATCGCGTGCAGGTGCATGGGATGGTCATGCTCAACAAGGAGAAGATGTCCAAGACGCGGGGCACCTTCATCCTCGCCCGGACCTTCCTCGATCACCTGAGTCCGGTCTACCTTCGCTGGTACTACGCCTCGAAGCTTGGGCCGGGGATCGAAGACTTCGACTTCTCGACCGAGGAGTTCACCACCCGCGTGAACGCCGAGCTGGTCAACAACCTGGCCAACCTCGCCTCACGAGGCACGAACTTCCTCCACCAAAAGCTGGAGGGTCGTTTCGGGCCGCTGGTCGAAGACGCCAAGACTCTCGAGGACCTGGCCGAAGAGAAGACGCGGGCCGCACGGGAGGCCTACCGGAACTGGGACTTCGGGGCTGCAGTGCGCGCCGCCCTGGACGTCACCGACGCTGGCAACCTCCTCTTCCAGGAGCGGCAGCCCTGGAAGCTCGTCAAGAAAGACCCGGAAGCGGCTCGGAGAGTCGTCAGCACAGGGCTCGTGTTGGCGAGGACGGCGGCGGTCCTGCTTCAGCCGGTGGTCCCAAGCGTCACCGCCACCATCCTGCGGAATCTCGGGCTCCCGGAGCGTGCCAGCCACTTCGACGAAGCACTCCGCTTCGGCGATCTGTCGCAGGGCCACGAGATTGGCCCACCCCTTCGAGTCGTCGACCGGATGAACCCAAAGAGCCTTCAGGCCATCATCGAGGCGGGGCGACCGAAGGACGCCGAGCCCGAGGGCTCTGCCCAGAAGGGCAAGTCCAAGAAGGCCAAGAAGAAGGAGTCCGCCCGCCCGCCGGCCGAGATCACCATCGACGAGCTCTCCAGAGTCTTGCTCAAGGTCGGACTCGTCGTAGAGGCCAGGCCGGTCGAGGACGCCGACAAGCTCCTGGAGCTCAGCGTCGATGTGGGCGAAGACAAACCCCGTCGCATCTTTGCTGGACTGGCCCAGGCCTACCGCCCCGAGGAGCTGCGAGGTCGACGAGTCGTCGTGGCCGCCAACCTGGCCCACCGCAAGATGCGTTTCGGGACGAGCGAAGGGATGGTCCTCGCGGCCGGACCCGGAGGGGCTGACATCCAGGTTCTCACCGTGTCCGACGACGCGCCTCCCGGTAGCCTGATCAAGTGAAGCCGGACGAGCTCCGCGACTTGATGGGGGCCGAGGCCGAAGTTCGGACCCGAAAGCTGGGGGAGGTGCTCGGACTACTCGAGAGCGAGGACCCCCGAGCCCTGCAGGGCGCGCTCGAGCTGCTCGGCCACTGGCGGGAAAGCGCCGGCATGGATTTGCCCGCTGTGGCGCTTCAAGGGGCCCGTCGCCTGACCGAGCATAAGGCACCCGGGGTCCGCGCCTACGCCTGCGCGGCCCTGGCGCTGCTGACCCCAGCCGAAGAGCTCCCAAGCAGCTGCGCGGTCTTGGAGAAGGCCCTGTCCCTGGGTCCGGCCGAGGTTCGGGCGGAGGCGGCGGCTGCACTCGGCGACTTGAAGGTCGGTGCGGATGCGCTGATGCCCCTGCTCGAAGACCCCGTACGGGAAGTTCGCTTCGAAGCCGCTTTCGCCCTCGCAGGCCAAGGCCAAAATCGCGCCCTGCCCACGCTTATGGGATTCATGGCCGATCGGCGCCACCGGGCCGACGCGATCGAAGCCCTGCATCGCCTCGGAGGCCCCGATACCCGCGCCGGACTTCTGAGCTGGGTCGGCTCTTGGAGACTGGGCTGGGTCGAGCGCCAGGCCCTCGACGCTGCCCTGGTCTCCATGGGGGACGAAGAGGCACGAACACGGCTCTTGAGCGCGTGCGAGCGCGGACGCTTCGAGCGCCGCGTCTACGCCTTCCACCTTGCGGGCCGGACCGGGCTTCGGGAGGCGGAGCCGATTCTTTGGAAAAGCCTCAAAGGGCGAGACGACGGCCTCTGGGGACCAGCGGTTGAGGCGCTCCGGGCCCTAGGACAGGCAAGCGCGCTGCGAAGCTGGGCCCTCGAGGCGCCCGAGGCGCAGGCGGCCCTCATTCGGGGGGACTGACCCGAAAACTCTCGAAGGGTCGTCCCTCCAGTGCTCGACGCCACATCTGCTCGTAGGCGTCTTCGAGATCTCGCGCAAAGGCGGGGGTATCAAAGAGTGGGGCCGTCGTTCGTCGAGCCTTGAAGTCCCGACGAAGCTCGACCAGCTGGTCGAAATCCCGTCCCAGCTCGATGGCCCGCGCGACGTAGGCTGCTCTGTCGTCAGCGGCCATGTCCGGTCGACCCATGGCGCTGACCACCGCCGCCCCGGTACGGGACTCCGGCTTGGGCCCCTTGACGGTGAGAAGAGGTACGCCCGAGTACACAGTGACGATGCCGCCGGTCCCTGCGCTCACGACGAAGGTATCGAGGTAGAGATCAAGCAGAGTTTGCGCCCAGCTCTGGCTCAGGAGGGACCTGGGAAGGAATCGCAGTCGTTCGCGATGACCAGCGTCCCGGGCTCGGCCCTCCAGACGCGGCCGAGCCGGACCGTCCATGAGGATTAGGTCAACCTCCGGAGCCTGGTCGAGGATCTGCATCCAGGCGTCCCAGACCTGGGCTTCGATCCTGTAGTGGGCGCCCAAGAAACCAAACAACCGCCGGTCCTCGGGCAAACCGAGCTGAGCCCGGCTCGGCTTGCTCTCTGGTTCGGGCAGTCGGTCAGGAGCCACGAAAGTCCGGGGTAGCCACACGAGGGGCTCTTCGTAGGCTTCGGTTTCCAAGGGATCTCGAGCTTCGACCGTGAGGTGGTAGTCGACGATGGGTCCAAGGGTCCCAGGATAGCCGAGATAGTGCACCCTGATGGGCGCGGGCTCACGCGCCAGGACAGCGTTGCGGTTCTGAAGGGTGTAGCCAGCGCAGTCGACGAGGATGTCGACCTCATGGCCCCGGATCCAGGCTTCGAGCTCGTCGTCGTCCATGGCATGGGCGCAGAGGAAAGCGTCGGCACCCTCTCGGATGCGCTCGGTCGTTGCGTCAACCGCGCTCTTGAGGGCAATGGCGCTCACCCGGACCCGAGTCCGGTCATGGGATTCGAAGACGGGAGCCATGAGCATACCCACTGGGTGGCCGTTCAGGTCCGGGGACAGGTAGGCCACGTGAAGGACGTCTTTGGGTCGGACTTTCGGTCGGGGACGCTTCTTGTCGGTCGTGCCGGTATGGGCAGCCCAAGTCTTCGCGATTCGACGGTGCAGAGAAGCAGGAATACCGGCCGTTACCCCAGTGAAAGGGGCGAGGCTGCTCATTCGACCCTGGGCTATTTCTCGATCGGCGATGCGAGTCAGGGCCTCGAGGGCGAGATGGGCGCGGTCCCAGTAGCCCAGCTGCCGAGCCGCGCTGAGGAGCTCGTTCAGGGGAAGCGGGTCGTCGGGTCGAGCTCGGAGCGCGGCCTCGATGTGGCCGAGCGACTCCTCATAGCGCCCGAGCGTGTTCAACGCCTTCGCGATGTGACAGAGGGCATGGTAGTCGTCGGGCGCCCGCTGCAAGCAAGCTTTCAATGCGTCGACGGCCGCCGCCTGGGCGCCGAGCTCGTTTAGTGCGATTCCGTGAAGCCGGTGCGCTTCGGAAGAGTCCAGCCCGAGTTCCAGAGCGGCTCGGACAAGGCGCAGCCCATCCATGTTCTGGGCCATGTGGAGCGCGATCATCGCCATCCCGAGGTGGGCGTGGGCGTCCTTGGGTCGCCGTTGGAGGACGTCCCGTAGTCGACGGGCGGCTTCGTCTCGCTCGTTCTTCTTGACCAGCAAGATCGCCTCTTCGACGTCCTTGGGCATGGCGGCCTTGAGAGGTCTGGCCTTGGCTTTTTTCCTCTTTTTGGTGACCGGCATGTCTCGTTTGGATCCATCGGCCGGCCCCGACCAGCCTGAAGCTACCTAGCGAAAGTCCTTGCCCGAGGCGAAGCGGAGGCTAGCCTCGTCCCATGCGCTTCTTCGACAGCCACGCGCACCTGGACGGCGCAGCCTTCGACGCCGACCGAGAGGCCGTGCTGGACCGGGCCTTTGCAGCCGGGGTCACGGATCTGGTGCTCATCGGGGCCTCCGACGGCTTCGACAGCAACCCCAAGACCTTGGAGATCGCACACACCCGGGATCACCTGTACGCGACGGTGGGCATCCACCCCCATGACGCTACCCAAGTCGATCGACGGGTCCTCGATTCTATCGACACCCTGGCAGCGGACCCCAAAGTCGTCGCCATCGGCGAGATGGGTCTCGACTACTACTACGACAACAGCCCCGTGGAGGCCCAACAGGAGGCCTTCCGGGCCTTCATCGGGCTGGCCAAGAACCACCGAAAGCCCATCGTCATCCATACGCGAGACGCCGAGGGGGACACCCTCCGTATTCTGAAAGAAGAGGGGGCCCAGGAGGTCGGCGGCATCATCCACTGCTTCAGCGGGACGGCAGCGCTGGCCAAGGGAGCGCTCGACCTTGGATTCGTGATCAGCTTTTCCGGAATCTTGACCTTCAAGAAGGCGGAGGAGATTCGAGAGGTGGCCTCCTGGGTGCCCAGGGACATGGCCCTGGTCGAGACAGACTGTCCTTATCTCGCTCCTGTGCCGTTCCGAGGAAGGCGCAACGAGCCTGCCCACGTGGTCCACACGGCGCAGAAGCTGGCCGACATCTGGAAAGCGGAGGTCGAGGAAGTGATGGAACGCACGGGCGAGAACGCGGCCCGATTGTTCGGGGTCTGAAGGCGGAAGGCCCTCAGCTCAAGGCTGATTTGAGGGCGTCCACCTTGTCGGTGCGCTCCCAGCTGAACTCGGGGTTGCCGAAATGGCCATAGGCCGCGGTGCGGACGTAGCCTGGTTTCAAGAGGTCCAGAGTCCTCGCAATCCCCTTGGGCGTCGTGTCGAAGACCTCATCGATGGCGCCCTCGATCTGGGTCTCCGGGACCTTGCCCGTCCCGAAGGTGTCGACATGGATGGACACTGGCTTGGCCACGCCGATGGCGTAGGCCAGCTGGACCTCACAACGCTCGGCGGCATCGGCCGCAACCACGTTCTTGGCGATGTAGCGAGCCATGTAGGCGGCCGAACGATCGACCTTGGTGGGGTCCTTGCCCGAGAAGGCTCCCCCGCCGTGACGGCCCATCCCGCCGTAGGTGTCGACGATGATCTTCCGACCGGTCAGGCCGCAGTCGCCGTGGGGTCCACCCACGACGAATCGACCGGTGGGGTTGATGTGGTAGACGACGTCCTTCGAGAGCATGTCGGCCGGGATGATCTTCTTCACGACTTCCTCGATGACGCCTTCGTGGATGGCCTCGTTGGTAGTCTCCTCGTCGTGCTGGGTCGAGATGACCACCGTCGTCACTTCGACCGGCTTGCCGTTCTCATAGCGGACCGTGACCTGGCCCTTTCCATCGGGGCGAAGGAAAGGAAGGGTACCGTCCTTTCGCACCGCGGTGAGGCGTCGCATCAACTGGTGGCTGTACTGGATGGGCATCGGCATCAGTTCGGGTGTCTCTTTGACCGCGAAGCCGAACATCATGCCCTGATCACCGGCCCCCTCTCGGTCCACGCCCTGCGCAATGTCGGGGGACTGCTTGTTCAGCGCATTGAGGACGGCGCAGGACTTGTAGTCGAAGCCCATGGCCGAGTCGTCGTAGCCGATGTGCTTGATGGCGCCGCGGACGAGCTCCTGAACGTCGATCTGGGTCTTGGACGTCACTTCGCCGCTGACGACGACGAGACCAGTCGCGCACATGGTCTCACACGCGACACGAGACTTGGGGTCGTCCTCCAGGAGGGCGTCGAGGATCGTGTCGGAAATCTGATCGGAGACCTTGTCTGGGTGGCCTTCGTTGACGGATTCGGATGTAAAGACAAAGTTTTTCAGGGTCATGCTTCGCTCCGGGCCTGGGGCCCAAGTCGTCTGCGGCTAGCAGGTCACTCGTGGGAGGGTCAACTCGCGTGGCTTGCGTCCAGATTCGAGCCGCCGGATGATGAGCAGAACGTGGAAGGCTCCCCAGAAGACCTCAAGAAAACGACCTGTCGAGGGCTGACGGGCGTGCTCAAGAGGAGCCCCGTCGCAGAAGCGGTGGATCCCAAGTCCTTCTTCATGATGCTGAACTCCAACTTCGCGGTTCTGGCCCGTGAGGAGGGCATCGATCTCGGTCCCATCTTCGAAGCCTTGAAGGCGAATGCCCCAGAGGAGCAGCTCGCGGGATTGTTCCTACAGTTCGAACGCAAGGGCGAAGAACTCGGAATCCAGATGATCCTCCCCCCATCCGTCGCCGCCCTCGAGGCGGACCAGCGGGCCAACCTCTTGGAAGAGGCTCAGCGCCATGCTGCCCCGGTTTCGGCCCCGACCGAAACGGTCGATGCGCCCGCGGACGGGGCCCAGGAGGCCGACGGGCTGAGCGATGAACAGCGCAAGCTCGTGACCTTGCTGGTTCGGGCGTTTCGAGAAGCCCCTGGCAGCCATCGGATTCCAGCTGGACAGCTCAACTACTTCGTCGGCGCGAACCTGGCGAAGATGATGGAGCACGACGGGCAGAGCCTGAAGCTGGACGTCCTCATCGACGCCCTTCGGCAGGCGGAGGTGACCGACCCGGACCTCTACGTGGGCTACGTCTTTGCTCGGGAGAAACTCCAAGGCTTAGGCATCGAGGTCGCAGAGCCCACTCTTGAGGTCGACCCCGAGGTCAAAGAAGGGCTGGTCGAGACCGCCAAGGAGGCCCTCCGAGCCGAGCCCAGAGGCCCATCAATCTCGGCCAGAGAGGCCTCATCGGCCGCGAAGGCCAAAGCCGGCTCGACAGCCCGAACCCCGTCGGGTCCCGCCGAGGGAGACCGCAGGAGCCTGGAGGAGCTCGGCCTCGGCCGAAAAGACCAGAATCCGGCTCGCAGACGGGCCATTCGAATGGGCGTGATGTTGGGGGTGGCCGTACTGAGCGCAGGGCTGGGCTTCCTGTTCCGTCCGACCCGGCCCCTTTCGGCCGCCTCTTACGCCGCGACTGTACCCTTGGTCGAGGCAGCACTCGTCGACGGCGCTTTCCAAGGCGTCTTGGATGATACCGCTTGGTCTCGGCTCGACGAAACCACGAAGCGAAGTCGCTTCGATGCATTCGCCGAGATCTTGAGCCAAGAGGGACGCGTGGTCGGCGCTCAGATCAGAGACCGCAGCGGTCGACTCCTCATCGCCGCTTCCGGCGCCAAGCTCCGGGCTTCGCCCCAGCTCTTCAAGTACTGAAGCGCTCGCCGCCCACCAGCTCGGGGACCCAGCTGGAGAGCGCTTCCGCGACCTGGGCCTCGATGGCGTCGGCGGTGCCCAAGCGCAGACAGCGGTCGGCGAGCGACTGGCAGCGACCTCGATCGAGCCGACGGATCATTCGCTTCACGACTGGAATCGAGGCGGGCCCCATCGAAAGCGAGCGATAGCCCATTCCCAGAAGCAAAGGGGCCAAGAAGGGGTCTGCGGCCAGTTCTCCACAGATCGTGGTCGGGATCCGAGCCCTACGCCCAACCTCGGCCAAGGTGCGCAGCACCGCCGGCTGACACGGACGAACCAAGTAGGCGACCGACTCCTCGCTCCTGTCGGCCGCCATGACGAACTGGATCAGGTCGTTCGTCCCCACAGAGAAAAAGTCGACCTCCTGCTCGAACAGATCCAGGCAGCTCACGGCGGCGGGCGTCTCGACCATCATCCCGAACGCGACATTCGGCCCCGCTCCGTTCGTCCAACCAAGACGCTCTCTCGCCGCCTCGACCTCCTGCTTCGCTTGTCGAATCTCTTCCAGGTCGCTCACGAACGGGACCATCAAGCGGACGGGACCATGGGCGGCCGCCCGAAGGACGCTCTCGATCTGGACACGAAAAGCGTCGCGTTGCCGAAGGCTGAAGCGAATGGCCCGCAGGCCGAGAGGACCATTGGTCGTGGCCCCGAGGTCATCGGTTGCCCAAACCGAAGAGCTCTCGGAGGAGTCCGACTTGTCGCCCCCGGTGTCGAAGGTTCGTATCGTCACCGTTCGGCCGTCGAGCGCCCGCACTACCTGGGCGTAGGCTTCGGCTTGAGCATCGGGGTCGTCGAAATCCAATCCTTCAAGACCCAGGAACTCGGTGCGAAGCAGGCCGATACCCTCGCCACCCATCTGAAGCACGACCTCCGCCTCTCGGAGGACCTCGACGTTGCCCAGCAACTCTATCCGAACGCCATCCAGGGTCGCCGCCGGAACTTCGCGATCGACCAAGAGCGCCCGCTCTTCCTCTGCGCGTCGGCGCTCCAGTACCTCGAAACGACGGACATCCTCCGGCTCGGGTGCGACCACGACGACGCCGCTCCCTCCGTCCACTATCATGTTCTCTCCCGCCTCTACCTCGTCGTGGAGTCCGTGAACGCCGACCACGCAAGGCACCTGGAGGGCCCGGGCAAGGATGGCGGTGTGAGAGGTTCGTCCCCCCGTAGCGGTGACGAATCCGGCTACTCTTTCCCTGGCCAGGGCCAAGGTATCGGCCGGGGAGAGGTCGTGGGCCACCACCACCGCGCCGTTGGGAATGTCGGCCAGGGGATCAGCAGCGGCGCCGGTCAGGTTCCGTAGGACACGGTCGGCGACCACGTCGACGTCGCTTCGGCGCTCGCGGAAAAAGTCCTTCTCCATCTGCTGGAAGAGTCGGCGCACCTCACGCACCGTGCTGCGAAGGGCCCACTCTGCATTCTGTCCGTCCTCGAGGATGCGGCGCTGAGTAGCCTCGTAAAAGGCGGCGTCTCGCAAGATCATGGCGTGGGCGCGCAGAAGCGTCGACACCTGCTCCATGTTTCCCTCCTCGGCCTTCAGGGCTAAGGCTTCCAGCTGCTCCTCTGACTGAACAACCGATTGCTCGAAACGCTGAAGCTCCGCTTTCCGCTGCTTCGGCCCAACCCGATACCGCGGCACGACGACGTGCGCTCTATCCACGACGTGCATTGGTCCACGGGCCAAGCCCGGACATGCTGGATGCCCCCGAAGCGTCTTACTCAAGGTCCAGCCCCTTCGGTGAAACCGCTCTCGAACAGGGCCTCCAGTTCGTCCAATGCCCCCACCGCACCTGGACCCTCGACTTCGACATCGAGCCAACTTCCCCGAGCCGCGCCGAGCGTGGTCAGGCCGAGTAGACTCTTGGCATTGACCATTCGTTCGTTTCGACCAACCCGCACTTCGCAACTCATCTTGCCGGCGGCATGAGCTAGGACATGGGCAGCCCTCAGATGGAGGCCACGTTCGTTGACGATCTGGAGCCGCCGGCGATGAACGCCCCCCTCGCTCGGCGAGCGGGGCGCAGGACGACGGGGGCGCTTGACCGCCACCGGCCTGGGGATTCCGAAGGGCGCCAAAGGGGGATCGTTGGGGAGGGGCTGAAGGTAGACCCTGGTCCCCTCCTTCTGGAGGCGCTCCAGCTGCCCCACGTCCCGAGGACCGAGATGAACCGCGGGGTGTCGAGCTGAACGACCGTCGGTGGCAGGAAGATGCCCGACGTTCAGCTCATCGATGGCGAGCCCACCCTCAGCCGCAGCCATGACGCTGTCCACGTCGGAGAAGAGCACGAGCGCGTCCGCCCCTTCCTTCAGTCGAAGCCCCAAGCGAGCCGGAACCACGAACTCGACCTCCACCTCGTCCATGGCCGACATGTGGAGAATGTGACGACGGCGGGGATCGGCCAGGACCTTGGCGTCCGCGATGACCAGGCGCCCTACCTCGAGTTCGGGAACCCAGGCGTTCATGACGGTCGCGTGAACGAGGCGAGGGTCGACGCGAAAATAGACCTCAGGCATCTTGTTCCCGCTCCTTGAGAAGCTCGGACGCGACGACCACGTTTCGCTGTCCGTAGAACTTGAGCAGCTGAGCCAAGGCGCCTAGTTCGGTCGCGTCGTCCAACGAGGTACTGAGCTTGAGGACCATGGGAAGATTCATCCCCGTCACGACCTCGAGGCGGTGACGACCGACCAACTCCAAGGCGACGTTGGCCGCTGTGCCGCCGAACATGTCGGCGAGCACGAGAACCCCCGAACCTTGGTCTGAACGCTGGACGATTTGGGTCAGTCGATGCTCGACCTCCCGAAGCGGATCAGATCGAGAGACGGCCAGACTCGTCGCCCCTTCTATGGGACCGACGATCTCGGTCGCGGTTTGGAGCAGTGCCTCGGCGAGATGCCCGTGACTCAGCAGGACGACACCAATCACGAGCGCTCAGGATAGTGGCTCGGAGCCAGGAGATCCATCCCCGGGTAGTGGTCTCATCGCGCCACGTCCCGATGGCGGGCGTCGCTCCGAAAGCCTTCCTTGCTCAGCCATGCATGGAGATCGCGGGCCGTGACGACTGAGCGATGACGTCCGCCCGTACAGCCTATGGCGATGGTCAGGTAGGCCTTACCTTCCTTTTCGTACTCGGGGAGCAGGAAGCCGAGGAGGCTCTGAAGATGCTCCAGAAATGGAGTAAAGCTAACCTGCGCCCGAACGTAGTCCACCACGTCCTGGTCTAGGCCCGTCTTTGAGCGCAGCTCCGGTACGAAGTAGGGATTCTGGATGAAGCGAGCGTCGAAGACGAGGTCGGCTTCCGGCGGGACGCCATACTTGAAGCCGAAGGACATGACACCGATGGAGAGCCGGGAGTCCTCCGCATCTTTGGGAGCGAGAGCATGTTGGATGGTCCTTCGAAGGTCGTGAACCGACATCTCACCCGTATCGAGACTAGTCTGGCAGGCTTGACGCAAAGGCGCGAGAAGGCTCCGCTCGTTGAGAATTCCGCTCAGAACCGTCCCGTCTGTAGACAGCGGATGCCGACGCCGAGTCTCCGAGTATCGGCGTTCGAGGATCTCGGTCGAGGCATCCAGATACACGAGCACGACCTCGTGGCCCTGAGTGCGGGTCGCTTCCAAAATTTCGGGTGCGAGCTCGATGCTTCGGGCTCCGTCCTGATGGAGCATGGTCATGCGTGCATCGATAACCAAGGCCAACCGTTCGGTGTCGCCGCCCGAACTCCCAAACAAGGCCACCAGATCGTCCAGGAGTCGTATCGGGAGATTGTCGATGGCGTAGAAGCCGGCGTCTTCCAACGCCCTGAGCGCGTTGGTCTTCCCCGATCCCCCAGTTCCGGTAATGACCACGATGCGCATGGAGGCCGGCTACCATCGCTGCCGACCCGAGTCACTCGGCCGGAAATCCTTGGACTGGGCCGATGGAGCCCGGTAGCGCCCGTGCATGGTTTCGGAGCTCTTCGACGACACCCAGTGGGAAGCTGTTCCTGGCTTCGACTTCGGGGACTTGAGCTATCACCGCGCCCGAAGCGGCGGCACGGTGAGGATTGCCTTCGATCGTCCCGAGGTGCGTAATGCTTTTCGTCCGAAGACGGTGGACGAACTCTACACTGCGCTCGACCACGCCCGACAGTGGCCCGACGTGGGCTGCGTTCTCCTGACCGGCAATGGGCCCTCGCCCAAGGACGGTGGCTGGGCTTTTTGCTCGGGTGGAGACCAGCGGATCCGCGGTAGAGCGGGCTACCAATACGTCGATGGCTCTGGAGCGCCGGACGCGGCCCGACTGGGGCGGCTTCACATTCTGGAAGTCCAGAGACTGATCCGCTTCATGCCCAAGGTCGTCATCGCCGTGGTACCAGGTTGGGCAGTGGGAGGAGGTCACAGCCTCCATGTCGTTTGCGACATGACCTTGGCCTCGCAAGAACACGCCATCTTCAAGCAAACGGACCCCGATGTCGCCAGCTTCGATTCAGGTTATGGTTCAGCCCTTCTCGCTCGTCAGATCGGACAGAAGCGAGCCCGTGAGATCTTCTTTCTCGGCCTCGACTACTCGGCCCAAGAGGCCTTCGAGATGGGGATGGTCAACAGAGTCGTACCCCATGCGGACCTGGAGAGAGTCGCCTTAGAGTGGGGGGCACTCATCAACGGCAAGAGCCCAACCGCCATGAGGATGCTCAAGTTCGGCTTCAACCTTCCCGACGACGGACTGGTGGGTCAGCAGCTATTCGCGGGAGAGGCGACCAGGCTTGCCTACGGTACGGAAGAGGCGGCCGAAGGAAGGGATGCCTTCTTGGAGAAGAGGCGGCCCGGCTTCGATCGTTTCCCTTGGTTCTATTAAAAAGACAAACTCACTCGACCTCGTCTTCGATGTGATCGGAGGTGCCCCCGAGATCGGCCGCTTCGCCGAGGGTGACCTCGCTCTCTTCCGGCTCCGGAGGAGGGGAACCAGCCCCGGGGGCTGCCGTCCGGATCCGCTCGGCCAGATCGCGCGCTGCGTGATGGCCTCGCATCAAGAGAAGGAGGTTGCGAGCAGCGACTTCTACGATGCCGGCTACGTTCCGCCCCGAGGAGACCGGGATGATGGTCGAGCGTATGGGTAGGTCCAGGATGTCGATGGTGTTTTCGTGGAGTCCCGTGCGGTCGTAGCTCTGCTGGGGGCTCCAGGCCTGAAGCTCCACGTGGAGCTCGATACGCTTGTGGAGTCGGGTAGCCGCAACGCCGTACAGCTCCGCGATGTTCAGGATGCCCAGGCCTCGTACTTCTATGAGGTGCTGAATCAAGCTCGAGGCCTGTCCTACCAGGTCTTCACCTCGCCGACGGATCTCGACCACATCGTCGGCGACCAGGCGATGTCCCCGCTCGACCAGATCCAGGGCGCACTCACTCTTGCCGATGCCCGAAGGGCCCGTAATGAGGACACCCACGCCATTCACGTCCACAAGGACGCCATGCATACTGCAGCGAGGGGCCAGCAAGTCGTCGAGGTAGGTGAGCGCCTTCCGGATGCACTCGGAGGATCGAAGCGGGGTCAGGAGCAAAGGCGTGTCCGTCTCATCGCACACCCTCACGAGCTCGGTATCGAGTTCCAGGTCTTTGGTAACGAGAACACAGGCCAGCCTGCAGTCGAGAAAACTGCTGATGGCTCGCGAACGAGCCTCGGAGCTGAGCGTGCTCAAATAGGAGAGCTCGGTTTCCCCCAAGATCTGGACCCGGTCCTGGTGGACGAATCGGGTGTAGCCGGCCAAAGCCAGGCCAGGCTTTTGGATCCGGGGGGTGGATATGGAGCCGCCCAGCCCCTTTTTGCCGGCGACCAGCCGCAAACGAAGCGGCCTCTCGGCATGGTCGAAGAAATCCTGGACAGTGATTTGAGGATGGCGGAGCCCGCTCACGTCGTCAGGCTCCGGTCGCGGTCTTCGATGATCTGAAAGAGCTGGCCGGCCTCGGCTTCCATGAGCCGCGATCGAAAGTCGGCATCCTGGAGGACGCGAGACGCACGGGCCAAAGCCTTCAAATGAACGCTCGCCTTGCCCTCGGGGGCGAGCAGACAGAGGAAAAGGTGAACGGGGCCTCCATCGACGGCCCCAAACTCCACGCCCGCGGGCGCACGAGCGAAGCAGGCGACGACTTGGCTCAGCCCCCCCATCTTGGCGTGGGGGATGGCGACCCCGCGACCGATGCCGGTGGAACCCGCCCGCTCACGTTGCTCCAGGGCCGCGAGAATGCGGTCCCCCGGGAGCTGACTGGCGACGGCCAGGGTCTCGGCCATGCGCTCGAGCGCGCTGGTGCGGTCGGAGGCCTCCAAGTCGGGCACGACATGATCCGAGCTGAGCACGTCCACCAAGCGCATGCGGCAGGCTAGCAGCTCCCGTGGAGACCGTCATCGACTCATGCGGCGTGGTGCACCTCGATCAGGCCGTACTGACCGTCGGGGAGCCTATAGAGGACGCACACCTGCTCGCTATCGGCGTTGGTGAAGACCAAGAACTCGGAGTCGGCGAGGTCGAGCTGCATCACGGCATCTTCGACCTTCATAGTCCGGGCCACCTCCGTCTCTTGCTTGATGATTTGGGGCGTCTTGCTCTCTTCCTGGGCGGGCGCGAAGACCTTGTGGGGAAGTTCTCGACCGTGGGTCGACTCGCGATGGCTCCGGATCTTGGATCGATAGCGCTTCACCTGGCGCATGATGTGGTCCACCGCCGCGTCCAGGGAGGCGTACATGTCAGACGATTTGTGTTCGCCTCGAATCTTCAATGAGCCGTCGGTGATGAGTTCGATGTGGGCGACGTGGAGGTGGCTCTCGAGACTGATCGTGACCTTGGCCTCGACCCTCCGGTCCAAGAGCTTCTGAATCTTCTCGATTTTCTCCTCTGCGTAGCTACGAACCGAGTCGCTCGAATCCATGTGGCGAAAAGTGACCTGGCATTCCATCAGGTCCTACAGGATCTTCCGACGCTTGGAGGAAGACAAGATCCCCATCGCCTCTCGGTACTTTGCCACCGTCCGACGGGCGATTTTGATGTTTTCCTTCTTCAGGATGTCGACGATGGCCTGGTCCGAAAGGGGCCGCTTCGCATCTTCTGCGTCGATCAGCTGTTTGATGCGGTGCTTCACGGAAACCGAAGCCATGTCGTCCCCATCGGATCGACCAATGGACGAATTGAAGAAGTACTTGAGTTCGAAGATGCCCTGGGGGGTGTGGACGTACTTGTTGGAGGTCACTCGGGAAATGGTGGACTCGTGCATTCCGATGTCCTCGGCCACGTCTTTCAAAATGAGCGGCTTGAGGTGGTCGATGCCCTTCTCGAAGAAGTCGCGCTGAAACTTTAGGATCGATTCCATCACTTTGTAGATGGTCCGTTGCCGCTGATGAATGGAGCGGATCAGCCATTGAGCCGAACGGAGCTTCTCCTGAACGTAGGACTTGGCTTCGCCGTTCATCCCGTTGGCGAGGGCCGCTCGGTAGTACTTGGACACCCGCAGCATGGGGAGCCCGTCCTCATTCTGGACGATCACGAAGTCGTCTCCGACCCGATGCACGTAGATGTCGGGCGTGATGTAGATGGAGTCCTGGCCTCCGAAGTTTCGAGCCGGTCGAGGGTCGAGGCGCTGAATGACACGAAGAGCGCGACCGACCTCTTCCAGCTCCACTTCCTCGGCTTTGGCGATCGCCTGGAAGTTGCGCTTCTCCAGCTCGGCCATGTGATGCCGGATCATCCGCTCGGCGAGCTTGTTCTTGTTGTTCTGGGCCGCAAGCTGCACCAGCAGGCACTCCTCGAGGTTCCGGGCCGCCACCCCGACGGGGTCCAAGGTCTGAACCCGCTCCAGCACCCGCTGGACGTGGTCGACGCTCACATCGAGCCGGATGGCGACCTCCTCACATACCCGCTCGCCTGGCAGATAGCCTTGGTCGTCGAGGGACCCGATGATCTCAAGGCCGATGCGTTGGTCGGCCTCCACCATCGAGCAGAGATTGAGCTGCCACTCGAGGTGCTCTTGCAGGGTTTCATCCGCCTTCAGTGTTTGCTCGAGGTTAGGCAGGTCGTCGGCCGGCGCAGGTCGGGGCCCTGTCGGTGGCGGCGCAGAATTATAGGAGTCCAGCCACTGCTGCCAGTCGATCTCATGGGCCGCATCCTTGTCGCCCGACACTTCGGGCTGCTTGTCGGGCTCCGCCACCGTCTTGCTGTTAGGGTCTTCTCCCTGAATCCGAGCCTCTTGCTCGACTGCGGACTCTTCGGGTCGAAGCTCTTCCTCCAGTGCGGGGTTTTGCTCGAGCTCAGCGTGTATGGCGTCGACGAGCTCCATCCGAGAGAGCTGCAGCAGCTTGATGGCTTGCTGCAGCTGGGGCGTCATCACCAGCTGTTGCTGCAGCTTCAGGTTCAGGGATTGCTTCAGCTCCAGCAATGCCCTCGTTGGATAGCACGACGCCTGCT
Source organism: Myxococcota bacterium (assembly GCA_039024635.1). Classification (GTDB taxonomy): domain Bacteria; phylum Myxococcota; class Kuafuiibacteriia; order Kuafuiibacteriales; family Kuafuiibacteriaceae; genus Kuafuiihalomonas. Next base: position 164,721 of record JBCCQA010000003.1, read on the forward strand.
CCCCTATCAAAGCTCGGGGAAACTTGGCCCGATATGTGCTTAAATGAATGATTGGCCCGATAGGTGCTTGACTCAGCGCTGGACCGGGCAAAGCCAGCGGCCCAGCGTAGCAGCGTGCTCGGGCTTCGACCTCCTCCGAGAGCCTCTAGCCCCTCCCGAAAAAAGCGCCGGGCCCGGGCTTCGGTCATGGGCCGGGAAGCCCGGACTTGAATCCCCAAGAGCCGGCTCAGCGGCTGGGCCGCGTCCCCCACCGCCGAGAGGGCGGCGGCCAGGACCCTACGGCCCTCCTCCAAGGTCTCGTCTTCGGGCACAGGCGTTGATTCGGCCCTAGGAAGAGGCGGCGGACGGCTGGCCCACTGGGCTGCCCAGCCCTGGGCCCCAGGGGTCGGCGCGCGGTCGCCCCGAGCCGCGGCCTGCCACCCGGCCACGAACTCAGGATGCACGGCGCCTCCGGCGACGCAGATAGAGAGCGGCCCCCAGGGCCAACGCGGCCAGAGAGCCTCCACCCGCGGACTGGGCCAGGCGAGGGGAGAGGCGGGGCGTGGGCGTCGCATGTGCAGGCAGTGGGCGGGGCGCCTCTTGGGCCACGAGATGGAGCTCCAAGCGAGCATCGCGGGGGATTTTGGCCTCGACGAAGCGCCGCAGGGCCGACGCGTCAGGCGCGTGACCCGGTCGATGAACGACGAGAACCGCCGCGCCGGCCTCGTCAGGCGGCGCACCCATCAGGACTTCGGCCTCTACCACGCCGGGCCAAACGGCCAATGCCGAGGCAACGTCGCCTTCGACGCCCATGTTGCGCCGCACTCGCTCCCAGGCCGGCGTCGGAACCAAGGGCGCCTCGGCGAAGAGCTCCCGTGTACGGGCCCGCCGCGCCTTGGGAAGACCAGCGCGTTCCAAGGCCAGCAAGGCCCGGTCTCGAAGGGCCCCCGGCACCGTCACCGCATAGCGGCCCGGGGATGCGGGCTGCTTTCGAGCAGCGACCCTGTCCCGAGCCAAAGCCAGGAGGATCTGATTGGCCTCCCTCTCCGTCTGCTCGTGGACGACGGTGACGCGAGGTACGCAGGCTATGTTGACGAAAATGAAGAGAAGGGCGCGCACACCCTCCCGCTAGCACGAAGCTCGTGACGGCAGCGTCGGTGGAAAGAAAGCCGAGGCCCTACCAGGAAGCCTTCTTCAGGCCTGCGATCTCGCCCCGGTTCCCAAGCTCACGCAGAGACACGCGGGACATCTGAAACTTGCGGTAGTAGGCCCGCGGTCGACCCGTCACGCGGCAACGGTTCCGAACCCGAGTCCGAGACCCATCCCGAGGAAGCTTCTGAAGCTTCTCAACGGCGTCGAACTTCTTCTCGTCCGGCTGGTTGGGGTCGGCGATGATCTTCTTGAGCGCAGCCCGCTTGTCAGCGTACCGAGCTACGACTTCTTGGCGCTGCAGGTTGCGCGCGATCTTGGACTTCTTGGCCATGGCGAGCTGGAGGGCGAGGGCATATAGCCAAAACCGCGAGGCCGTCCAGTCCTTCCTGGTTTCAGACGCCCAAGCGGGGGGCCACCTCGACAGAGAAGTAGCTCAAGATCACGGAGGCTCCGGCACGGCGAATGCTCAACAGGGTTTCTTCTATAATTCGGTCCCGATCGAGCCAACCTCGCTCGGCGGTCGCGACGATCTGCGCGTACTCGCCGCTCACCTGGTAGGCCGCCACCGGAAGAGGGGTGGCCTCCCGAACGGCACGAATCACGTCGAGGTAGGCCCCAGCCGGCTTCACCATCAGGACGTCGGCCCCCTCGTCCTCATCGAGCATGGCCTCCATCACCCCCTCACGAACGTTGGCCGGATCCATCTGGTAGGTCTTCTTGTCACCGGACTTGGGCGCCGACTCAAGGGCGTCCCTGAAGGGACCATAGAAGGCCGAGGCGTATTTGGCCGAGTAAGCCATGATGGAGACATGGCTGTGGCCCGCTTCGTCCAGCCCCTGCCGAATGGCGCCTACCCTCCCGTCCATCATGTCCGAGGGCGCGATGACGTCGGCCCCGGCCTCGGCTTGGGACAGGGCCTGCTGGACCAGAATCTCGACCGTCTCGTCGTTCAGAATCTGCCCTTCCCGCACCAGTCCGTCGTGGCCATCCGAGGAGTAGGGATCGAGGGCGACGTCAGTGACCAAGCTCAGCTCAGGAAAGCGGGCCTTCAGAGCCCGCAGACTTTTGGGGACCAATCCATCCGGGTTCGTGCATTCTCGTGCGTCCGAGGTCTTCAGCCTTTCCTCCACGGCCGGAAACAGGACCATGGAACGGACGCCCGCCTCCAAGGTGTGGTCGGCCATGCGAAGCAGGGCCTCCGGACCCAAACGACTTTGGCCGGGCATGGAGGGAATGGGCGCGGTTCCTTCCTCCTCTCGGATGAAGACCGGATAAATGAGGTGGTCCGCACGAAGGTCCGTCTCCCGAGCCCAAGCGCGGACCACGGCACTCTTACGATTCCGACGCGGACGGCGAAGGAGGTCCATGGACCGGTGTTTAGCACGTTGCCCCAAGGCTGCGGCAGGGCGTGTTAGGCTGGGGGCATGTTCGCCAGCACGTACCCCGACCACGTGCGGACCGTGACGGCCCGAGTGCAGGAGGCCCTGGACCAGGGAGACTGGGATGGCGTCGTCTTCGCGAGCGGCGGAATGCAGCTCAAGACGCGCTTCGACGACCAAGACTGGCCCTTTCAGCCCCTCCCCTTTTTCCGGTGGTTCGCGCCGCTGTCTTGGCCGGGCGCCGCGGTGGTGCTTCGCAGTGGCGGCGCCCCCGTGCTCCACGCCCGGGCCGAAGACTCTTTTTGGGAGGCGCCCCCCCCGGCCGACTGGTCGCTGATCGAGAGCGGCATCGAGGTGAGCACCGAGGATTTCAAGCTGGGGCCGGGGAAGTGGGCCATCATCGGCGAGGACGACGAGATATCCGGCGGACAGCGGAATCCGAACATGCTGATTCAACAGCTGGAGGACGAGCGTACGGTCAAGACGCCCCACGAACTGCTGGCCATGCAGCAGGCGAGCAGCATCGCGGCCATGGGGCATCGGGCGGCGGCGAAGGACTTCTTGGAAGGCGACCGCTCGGAGCTGAGCATTCATCTGACCTACCTGAAGGCCACGGGGCAGGACGACCACGAAACGCCCTACAAGAACATCGTCGCCCTGGGACGGCATGCGGCGACGCTCCACCACATCAGCTACGGGACGATGCCCGATGCACGCTCCATGCTCATCGACGCCGGCGCCATGAGCGTGGGCTACTGCTCCGACGTCACGCGGACCCACGTCCATGAAGACGGCTCCGAAGACGCAGCGCTCTTCGCCCGTCTGGTCCGGGAGATGGACGATCTCCAGCAAGAGATCGTGTCCTCGGTTCAGGTGGGCATGAACTACGAAGCCCTGCACGACCTCGCCCATGTCCTGCTGGGTCAGCTCCTTCATCGACTGGAGCTGGTTACGGTGTCGGCCGAAGCGGCCAACGGGCAGGGCGTCACCCGGGCCCTGTTTCCCCACGGACTGGGCCACAGCATCGGCGTCACGACCCACGACGTCGGCTGCTTGCGGAAGAGGCCGGCCCCCGAGAACCCCTTTCTTCGGAATACCCGAAACATCGAGCCCGGGCAGGTCTTCACCATCGAACCCGGCTGCTATTTCGTCCCCGGTCTACTCGACAAGGTGCGAGCCAATACCCCAGGCGCCCTCAACGAGCCGATGATTCGGGCCTTGGAGCCCTTCGGCGGTGTACGCATCGAAGACAATGTCCTCGTCCTCCACCCCGAAGAGGCGGACGAAAGAGGCAGCCCGGTCCGCAACCTCACCCGCGAAGCCTTCGCCGAACTCAATCACTGACTTCATTTGAAGTAGCGGCCGCCGTCGTTTCTGTAGAGGTTGCCCAGAGGTCCGAAGGTCGAACCCGACCAGTAGAAGAAGGCGCTTCCGGTCCATACGCCGACGGCGAATGAGCGCACTGCAGGTGCGTCCTCGGTGGCGATGGGCCGCCAGTCGTCGCTCATCGGGTCGTAGAGCGCACCGTTTCGGAACTGGCGGCCCTGACCGCCGATCTCATCGCCGGCCCAGATGAGAAGCTCCCGACCCGTCCAGGCCATGTTGAATCCGGTGCGAGGCACGAGACCGTGCTGGCGGTTCATCTCGGTCCAGCTGTCTTCGGCCGGATCGTAGATACCGCCGGACATGAAGGCGAAGAAAGTCATCGCTTCGCCCCAGACCAAGAGCCGATCGCCGGTCCAGGCGAGGCTCTTCTGACCCGGGATGGGCGCACCCTGAAGGGTCGCTCGCCGCCAGGCGTCCGACGCCGGGTCGTAGATGACGAGTTCGCTTCCACCCCAGATGAAAGCGGCCTCATCGCCCATCCACTCCCCGTGGACCGCGTATACGTCGCTAGCCCCTGACAGCGGAGCCATCGCCCGCCAGGCCTGGTCCTCGACGTTCCAGGCGAAGCCGGTGCCCCCGGCGTCACCGCCCCACATCAAGACCTCGCGCCCGGTCCAGACGCAGGCGGGCTTCGAGCGAACCTCGTCCTGGGGAGGCGAGCCCAGTGGTGTCCAGGTGTCGGTGGCCGGGTCCCAGATTGCGGCCGAATGGGCCGCATCGCCCATCGCCCCGGCCACAAAGAGCCGGTCGCCCATCCAGGCGACGCAGGGAGAGCGGGTGCCAGCCCCGCTTCCTTCGGGAAACACTATCCAGGACGCCGTCGCGGGTTCGAAGGCTAGACCTGCCGGGCTGGGCACGCCCGTCGCAGCCGTCCCACCCCAGATCCAGACCCGGCCTCCACCCCAAACGGCGATGGAATTCGTACGGCCCGAACCCTCGGGCGCGGGCGGAAGTCCTGACCAAGCACCGGGATCCGGCGGCGGCCCCATGTCGGGGAGCATGAACCCGCCTCCGTCGTCGGCAGGGCCTCCCAGGTCTCGGCCCTGGTCGTGGCGACCCGCGTCCATCGTACCGAGGTCCCGCTCCGCAGGATCCAGAGGATCGCCCTCGGAGCAGGCCACGAGCAAACAGAGCCAGGCTGCGGTCCACCTCACGTCGACTCACCCTCCTTCGGCGCAGCGTAGGAGGCCGTGCGGGCCACCGCCTCGTACTCGGGCAGAAAGCCTTCCCAACGCTGAGCCCGCTCGTCGTCCTCGGGGAGGCGGAGCGAATTGGGGCGTAGAGCCAGCAGCGCTGCCTCGTCGACCTCGTCGAGCTGGGCCGGGTCGACGTGAATCTCGGCGTATCGCCTGTACACACCGCTCTTCACGAAGAGATCAAACAGCTCAGGGTCGACATGGTTGTCCACCTTCATCCGGCCCATGATCCCCATGGCGCGGCTCAAAGACATGCCCGGCTTGTACGGACGGTCGTGGGCCGTCAGTGCTTCGAATACGTCGGCGATGGCCATCGCTCGGGCCGGGACCGACATGTCACCGGCGAACAGGCCCTTGGGATAGCCGCCGCCATTCATCTTCTCGTGGTGCCCACCTGCATACTCGGGCACCCGGGCCAGCTGAGGCGGGAAGGGCAAGGCCTCCAGCATTCGAATGGTCTCCACCATGTGGCCGTTGATGACCAGGCGCTCCTCTTGGGTCAGGGTGCCTTTGCGAACCGATAGGTTGGCCAGTTCATCCTCACTCAACAATACCTGCCTGTGTCCGCGGTGATCGGTCCACTCCCAGCTCGCCAATGCTCGAAGCCGCGCCAAGTCCTGATCGGCCATGGCTTCGCCCCCGACGTTGACCTGCTCCAGGAAGCGCCCGGCGTCTTCCAGCTCCCCCAGCCGCATCGACAACCGCTCAGGGTCCCCGGCCAGCGTCCGGCGCGCCTCCTCCCCCAGGACGGCGAGCCGAGTCAGGACGCCCTCCAATCGGTCGTGAATCGTCTCCAGCTTCTTGGACTTGTCCATGACGTGAACCGGGGTCGTGATCTTGCCACAGTCGTGAAGCCAGGCCGCAATGTGCAGCTCATACCAACCGTCGTCGTCGAGCTCGAAGCTCGCGAATGGCCCTTCGCGGGCCGCGCAGACCGCGCCCATGAGCATCTTGGTCAGCTCCGGAACCCGCCGACAGTGCCCTCCGGTGTAAGGAGACTTGGCGTCGATGGCGGCCGCGATAAGCTGAATGAAGGCGTCCAGCAGCCGCTTTTGCTGGTGAAGAAGCTGTTGGTTGTCGAGGGCGATGGCGGCCTGAAAGGCCAAGGCCTCCACGGCTTCCTGGCTGGCGGCCGAGAAAGGCACGTCCTTTCCGCCTTCGCGGGCATTGAGAAGCTGGAGAACGCCGATGACCCGCCCTTCGGCGTTGCGCATTGGGATGGCGAGCAAGCTCGTCGAGCGGTAGCCGTTCCGTGCGTCGAAGGCCTTGGTCCCCGAGAAGTCGAAACCTTCGGCGTCGTAGGCATCGGCGATGTTGACCGATTCTTGGGCGTGGACCGCCGCGCTGACGACGTTGCGGGTATTGGGTCGACCGTCGGCCTCATAGAGCGGCACGGGCGGCATGGGAGGAGGCTCGGCCTCGGTCCCCCCAAAGGCGATTCCCAGGGAGTCGGTCCGGACGATGGCGAAACGCAAGACCTGGTCTTCGAGCAAGTAGATGGTGCCGCCATCGGCGCGACAAAAGTCCTTGGCCGAAACCAGGATGCGCTCGACGAGGCGGTCTCGGTTTCGCTCCGCCGCCAACTCCACGCCGATGCGATAGAGCCGCTCGAAGGGGTCGCGAGGAGCCTCCATTCTCCGTTTGTACGAGCAGTCTTGGTCGAGGGCCAGTCGGGGGCGGGCGCGAACACCGAATCCGCGGAATCGGCCCCTCGTTCTGACCCGAGAGCCTTCGCCCGAACTTCCTGGCCGTCCCGCCGCGCATGGGAAACTGTGTCCCCATGGCACGGCCTTTGGCCCTGGTGGGCATCGCGGGAAGCCTCTTGATGCTCATCGACTCCCTCATTCTGGGCGCGCACGGCCTTCCCGGCCCCAAAGCATGGGAAGAGGGAGTGCGCGCGGCGGCCGAGCTTTCGGTGGTCTCGACCTTCATCGGTGGGACCCTCGGCGCCTTCGGTGCCGTCCTGGCCATGCTGGGCCTGGTCCCCCTTTTTCAGGTCCTCCAGCCCGCTGGTCGGCCCCTGGCCTGGATCGCGGCTTGCGGCCTGGCGGGATGGTTGGCCTTGTACGGGGTCCACCACGGCATGCGACCGCTGGTGGCCCACTTGCTCCGGGTCGAGCCTCTTGCTCTGGACAGCATGATGTTCGCGCGGGCCCTGGCCTACCTGAACGTGCAGCGCTCCATGGGGGGGGTCGGTCTCTTCGCTGGTTCCCTCTTTTTCTTCTTCACGACCCTTTTTCGGCGAACCGAGCTGCCCCGCTGGAGCGTGGTCACGACCCCCTTGTTCTGGGTCCCGGGCCTCTTCGTGGCCCGAAGCCTCCCCGCACCCCTGGCCGGACCCTACCTGGCTGGGTGGCTAGACCTCATCTGTTTGCCGCTTTTCGCGGTCCTTCTCATCAGCCCTCGGCGACGCTCATAGGAGGTCGAAGATGCCACCCGCTACCCGGGGCCGCTCTTTGGAGAAGACCTCGTTGATGTCTCGTTTGTCGAAGCGCTCGAGAAGCGCATCGACTCCTCTTTGGACCTTGAATTCGAGTTCGTCTTTGTAGACCGGCACCAAAGCCATGAAGCGCACAGGCTCGCCGTCTATCTCGACCCACTCCACCTCAGGCATGAGAGCAACGGGAGGCAAGACCAGGACGCCGGCTGGCCCCTCGGGGAAGAAGGGCTCGGGGGGCTGGCCATTGGGGATGGTGTGGCCCAAACTCAGCCAGGCCTCCTGCTCGTGAGGGAAGCGGCCAATGACATCCAGGAGCCGAAGGGGCCAGGTCTCGGTGATGAAGCCCTTCTCGTCCACGGGCCAGCTGTCGTCCAAGCCGATCAGGAGCTCGACTCGGGCGCAGCCGTTCTCTTCCCCTTCGGGAACCGCCTGGGCCCGGTCGCTCACCCCGGCGGTGGTCAGGACATGGAAGCGCTTTCCCTCCGTCGGAGGAACGTGAAAGAGCTCGACGTGCACCCCGAACGCAGGACCACAGTCCACGACGCCGTGGACCGGCCCAATGGTGGCTTGGACGTGCTCGAGCAGCTGCTTGTGGCGCCGGCTTTCGCCCACCGGGCTCAGCCTCGGCCGTAGGCGAGGAGCTTGCCGCCGTCAGGGAAGGCGATGCTGGCCTTGCTGCCCTCCCGCAGGTCGGTCACGACGCCAACGCCGAACTTCGGGTGATCGACGACGTCGTGCATTTCGAGGCCCATCTTCATGGAGTACTTCTGGGCAGAGGAAACGTCGACCTGCTTGATCAGCTTGGCGTAGTCTTCGGGCGTCGCCAGTCGCGGCGTCGCCTCGACCTGGGCCTTCTTGCGCTCGGCCCGACGCTTGGCGGCCGTGGCCTCCGAAGGGCTGTCGGGGGGACGGTACTTGTGCTCCTTCTGGCAGGTGTTGCACTTAACGCGTTCGATCTTCTCGCCCACCATGGCCACGATGGTGTGGGCGAGGACGACGTTCTTGCCGCAGGGCGAGCACTTGGCGTCGACTTCGTCGCCCGCCTTGTAGCTGGTCAAACTCTTGGTCGCCATTCAGTCCACGCTCGCACAGACGCGCGAGGCTGCCAACAAGACGCTCACGCGGGCGTAGCGGGCGTCTCGTCGCTGGGCTCAGAGGTTTGAGAGGGGAGCGCGAAGCGCCGGGAAAGCAGGATCTCCCGACCCCGCATCTCCACGAATCCTCGCTTCTGGAACTCGGAAAGGACCCGGCTCACCGTCTCTCGGCTGGTCCCGATCATGGACGCGATGTCCTGCTGGGTGGGCCTCTCGCGGATCAAAATGCCCTCATCCACCTCCTCGCCATCCTTCTTGGCTAGGTCGTGCATGATGTGGGCGACCCGCCCATAAACATCGAGGGTGGCCAAGTTGCCGATGATCTCGTCGGCGCGACGCAAGCGTCGGGACAGCTCGCCCATCACGTTCAGCGCAGTCCGGGGACTCTTTTGGATGTGCTCTTCGAACTGGTCCCGCTTGAGCACCAGGACTGTCGAGTCTTCGCTTGCGATCACGTTGGCGGAGCGGGGCAGGTCGTCGAGCAAGGACATCTCGCCAAAGAACTCGCCCGCCTTTAGAAGGGTCAAAATCACCTCTCGACCGTTGTCGCCGAAGATCACGACCTTCACGCGTCCGCGAGCGATCACGAACAGCGAGTCCCCGGGTTCGGACTGGGTCACGATGTGGGCGTCCTTGGGGACCTGCTTCTCCTGGAGGAGAGCCGCGATCCGCTCCAGCTCTTCGGTGTCGACGTCCGCGAACAGCGAGACCTTCTGGAGCAGCTCGGTATGGGGCGACATATTCGGGGTTATTCCAATGAAGCGCTCACCCGTCAACATCGCGCCATCGGGACAATCGGGCGTCGTAGCGTTGCCGTTCCGGTGAGTCGCTCTCCATCTTCGCAAACTCTCGGCCCCAGTCCTGCAGCGCGCTGGAGGGGGGCGAGGGCAGGTCCAGGCGCCAGAGCAGGATCAAATCGCCACGCCCGCCGCTTCTCTTGGGCATCCCTCGACCCTCGAGCCGTCGCGCACGAGTGGGATCGAAACCAGGGGGCAGATCCACTTCTTCGACCCCTTCGAGGGTCGGAATCGAGACGCGAGCACCGAGCAGGACCTCGGACAGCCGTACGGGCACCTCGACCTCGAGATCGTCTCCGACCCTCGAGAGTCCCTCGTCTTCGGTCAGGCCCTCGACCACCACCACGAGATCTCCATTTGGACCCCCGCTACGCCCACCATCGCCCTCACCTTCGATCCGAAGACGGCTTCCCGGCCGCACGCCGGCCGGGACGCGAACCTCAACCCTGCGTCGGACCGGCCGCCGCCCGGAGCGCGCACAGGCGCTACATCCACCGCCCCCACAGAGGTCGCACTCCTCGCTTCGCTCGACGCCCACCGTCCGCACGGTGCCGCGCGCTTGCTCGACCAGCCCCAGCGGCAGACGCAACCTCAGGTCCGCCCCCTGGGTGGCTTGGAGCCGGCGCCAGAGGCCGCCTACCCGCCGGACCGGCGGAGGTGAGGCCGAGTTCCGCTCACGGTCATAGGAGGCGCGCGCCTCCGGATCCGACAGTATGGCGTGGGCGGCTTGGGCCCGACGGAACCGTGTAGCTGCTTCGTCGTCGTCCGGTCGGAGGTCCGGATGGTCGACCCGGGCAATGCGGCGCCATGCCGCCCGAACCTCGTCCTGGGTGGCATTGGGTTCCACGCCGAGGGCGGCGTAGTGATCGGGCGAGCTCATCGTTGCACCCACGTCGTCTCCACCCGACCGAGCTCGGCGAGCGGAAGTCCGGCCTCGCTCAGCAACTGGGGGGCGGCGCGAACCGAGCGCGCGTAGTAGCAAGCCCGCAATCTGTCTTGCTCTTCCGGACTGAGGGGAGAAGGAAGCCGCCGACGCAGGACCCGGTCCAGCGTCAGGGCAGCCGCCACCGAGACGTTGTAGCTCTCCGCAAAACCCCGCATGGGAAGGTGAAAGCGACCATCGGCTTCACTTTGAGCGTAGGTGCTGAGGCCCTCGAGTTCGTTCCCGAAGACCAGCGCCAAGGGACGATCGCTGGGGAGGGCATCGACCTCGACGCTGCGGCCGTGGACGGCCGCCGACCAAATCTCGAAGCCTTGGTCTCGCAAGGTCTCGAAGGCGGCTGCAGGGCCCGGGTGGCCGACGAGGTTCAGCCACTTCTCGCTGCCCAGAGCGACCTTGCGGCTCAGGCGAAGCTCTGCCGTCGCCGATACATGGTGCACGTCCAGCAGGCCGAAGATGTCGGCCGTCCGAAGGATGGCCGCGCTGTTGTGGTCCGAATAGACCTCCTCCATCACCAGCGTCAGAGCTCGGGTGCGGGCCGAGACCACGGCCTCGATCCGGGCTCGACGCCGTTCCGAGACCAGTGGCGCCAGCACGGCTGCGATGCCCTCGGCCTCGGCCAAGGAAAGCTCGTCCATCGGCTTGGAGGCGAGGGCCCCGCTCATTCGGTCTCTAGTGCCCCAGGAGAAGGGTCTCGTCCACAACTGCAGGAGCCATCGGGCCGGTCTGGCTCGACGACCCCAATCGAATCGGAGACCATGCTGGGATGGGCAGCTCCCCGAGCCAGGAACTCCACCGCTTCGACAACCCCAAGCCCGAGCGGGACTACGAGATCAGGTTCACGTGCCCAGAGTTCACCTGCCTGTGCCCCAAGACCGGGCAGCCGGACTTCGCGACCATTCACATCCGCTACGTCCCGGACCGCAGCTGCGTCGAGCTGAAGTCCCTCAAGCTCTACCTTTGGTCCTACCGGGACCAAGGCGCTTTCCACGAGGCAGTGACCAATCGAATCCTAGACGACCTGGTGTCGGTCACGGCCCCGCGCTTCATGGAGGTGCGGGGCGAGTTCTGGGTCCGAGGCGGGATCACGACCGAAGTCGTGGCCAGACAGGGCCGCGACCCGATGCGGTCATGAAAGTCGCCTTCTTCGACTTCGACAAGACGCTCATCGAGCGGAACAGCGGGTCCTTGTGGCTGCGCCATCAGATTCGGGCCGGTGCTGTCGGCTACGGCGACGCTGCTCGGGCGGGCGCCTGGCTTCTTTGGTACCACCTGGGACTCTCGGGCCTGGAGAACGCCATGCGGCTGGCCATAACGACCCTAGCCGGGCAGCAGGAAGACGCCTTGCGAGCCAAGGTCAAGGCCTTCTACGCCAGCGAGGTGCGCCCGTACTACCGGCCTCTAGGACTGGAGACCCTGCGCCGACACCAGGACGACGGAGACGCCGTGGTGCTCCTGACATCGGCCTCGGTCTACCTCGGCGAGGCCGTGCAGCAGGAGTTCGGTCTCGACGACATCATCTGCAATCGCTTCCAGGTGGACGACGAGGGGGTCTTCACGGGAGAGCCGGAAGGCCTCCTTTGCTTTGGCGAGGGCAAACGGGTGCTCGGCGAAGCCTGGCTGCGCGCCCGAGGCGCGGGTCCCGCGGCCTTCTACACCGACTCCATGAGCGACGTGTCCTTCATGGAGGTGGTGGAAGAACCAGTGGCAGTGACGCCCGACCCGAGACTTCGCCGATTGGCCAAACGCCGAGGATGGCGGATCGAAGACTGGAGGAAGCGATGAGGGCCTGGCTTCTGGGCCTCATCCCCTTGCTGGTCTGGGGATGCGACGATTCAGGGACCCCTCTTCCGGCACCGGACCGCATCCAGTGGGCCCGCAGCATCGGGAGTCCTGAAGAAGACGTATCTCAGAGCTTCGACCTCGGGCCCCTAGAGCAAGGCGTCCTTGCGGTCCGGAGCCGAGGCGAGCTCGAAATCGGGGATCGTCGCTTTAGCGAAGTGCGGATTCCGCGAACGGTCCTGGTTCGCTTCGACCGAAGCGGAGAGCTCTCGAGCTTCACGAGTCTCTCGCCGGCCGAGCAGGCGGAACCGGTCGACCTGTTCGAACTTGAGGTCGCCACCGACCCTCTTCAGAACGTAGTCCTCGCGGGCAGCTTGGTCGGGGCCGATTTCGTCCTGGAGGACGGCACGGTCCTCGCTCGACGAGGCTCCAGCAGCTTCGACCCCTTCGTGGCCCTGCTCCGACCGGACGGGTCGACCCTTTGGGCGGTCCGGGGTGAGCAGGCGCGCGTACAGCACTTGGCGGTCGGCACGGCGGGGCTTTGGATCGCTGGTCGGGCCACCGGTGCCGTTGCCTTCGACGACTTCACCGCCCAGACCGAAGCGGGAGACGCCTTCGTGGCTCGACTGGGGGCGGAGGGGACCATCGAGGTCTTCGTTCGCTTTTCGGGGGACGGCCTTCGCATCGACGACCTCGACGTCGGTCCGGCGGGCGTCTACGTCGCGGGGGAAAGCGAAGGCGACTTGGTCTTGAGCAGCAGCCTGGAGCGCTACCCCGGCGCCGGTCCCTTCGTGGCGCGTCTCGGTGTGCGCTTCGGCCGCCCGGACTGGGTGCGGACCGAACTCTTGGCTCCCGCGACGGCCTCGATCCGAAGCGTCCGGGCTCGAGATGGGGTCGCCTTCGTGTTCGGTCGCTACAGCGGTGCTCCGCCAGAGCTTCCGAACGGTCAGGACGACGTATGGATCGGTCGACTCGACGAGGAGGGCCAACTCGGTGGGCTGAGCAGCATCGGCGTGCGGGGTCAGATCTCGTTGAGCAGCGCGGCCCCTGATGGCGCGGGCGGTCTGTGGTTGTCGGGCAGTTTTCGAGACCAGCTTGAGTTCGGCGAGCGACTCCTCGACTCCGGCGGCGGACTGGTGGGTTTCTTGGGACGCATCGGCCGCGATGGACAGGCCGAATGGCTGGAGACCCTGGGTTCCGGTCCCGGCGTCAGGGCCGCCGCTCAGCTGAGCGCGACCCCTTCCGGGGACGTCGTGCTGGTCGGTGTCTTCGAAGGTCCGCTCACGCTCCTAGACCGAGAGATCCAGGGCCAAGGCGATACCGACGTGCTGCTGATTCGTTACCGGGGCCGCTGACCGGGGGGCGGGTCGGCGACTCAGCGAGACACCGTGTCGGGGATGCCGAGGATGAGGCAGGGATCGGGGCTCTGATTGCCGTCGAAACGCAGGATTTCGAAGCCTTGGACCGATTCGTCAGGGGCGTAGCCCAAGTCGTCGAGATCGACGGCGATCGCATAAAGATCGAGAGCGGAGCGGCCCAAAGACTGCAGACTGACTCGCTCCAACTCGTCGAGACTAAGAACCGGCGAAGCCGGATCTTCCGGTGCGACGTTGGAGAAACGCTCGACGTCCACCCGTTCCTCAGGCCCGACCCTGGCGAAAGCTTCGCTGCCAAGGTCAGCCGAACGATCGCTATCGAGGCCCAGGCCGCGAAGGCTCAGAGGATCCCCGGGAAGAGCGGCGAAGCTATCGTCGCCGCGTCGCCCACCGGTCAAACCCAGCTCGAAGATGAAGAGGTCGGGTCCTTCGCGGTTGCTGATCGAGGATGGGATGCCCTCGGCAGTCACGAAGCGAAAAGCGAGCCCGCTGCTTCGCCCAGGGTTGTCGAGGCCGGTGTTGATGGCGTCGTCCTCCAGGAGCTCCGCCCGCTGGCCCACGGGTGGAGCTGAGGGGGCGGCGGCCAAAGAGCGGTTGAGCGCAAGCCCGCTCGATCGGTAGGCGGTCAGCTCGACGTTGAGGAGCTGGCCCACCGAAAAAGCTCGGGTCTCACCGCTTTCGTCTCGAAAGCTGAGCTCGGACGCGCGCTGTAGCGAGCCGTCCTGGGTGGTCGAAAGGGCGGCGACGACGCCGTTTCGGATCTCAGCCTCTTCTTCCTCGCCGCAGGCCGGCGCCAGGAGCAAAGCGGTTCCGAGAGCGATTCGCCTCATCTTTGGATGCATAGCAATGATGCCGGTCGGGCGCCCGCTTGATTCGACCTCAGTCGAGGACACCAAGCGCCTGAAGCTGGGCTTCGGCCTGGGCGGCCCAGCCTCGGTTGGCGATGGGGCTTGCGGGACTGGGGTGAAGGATACGGCCGACCGGGCGGCCCGTTGCTTCTTTGGCCCGGGCCTCGGCGAAGGTACCGACGCCGACGACGAGCCGAGGTGCCAAGAGCGCCAGGCTCTCGGTCAAGGCTAGGTGGCAAACCTCGAAGAGAGGAGCCCGCTCTTCGGCGGGGAGCTTGTCGGGGGTGCGGTTACGGGCGCTTTCCTCCATGAAGACGAGCGGGCAGAAGTTCAGAACGAAGAAACGGGCGAAGAAGGCCTCCGGGGTCTGGAAGCGGTCTCGGGCCCAACCCCAGAGGCGGGCCCCGCTCACTTCGGAACGTGCACAGTCGAAGCCCTGCACGGGGCGTTTGGGGTGGGGCCGTTCCGGCTGATCGATTCGACCCTCGATGCCCATCCAGTCTCGGACGAGGCCCACCTCGCCAAAGGGAACGCCGGTCTGGACCATGCCCCAGGGTCCCGGATTCATCCCGATCAGAATGACGCGACCCGTCTCGCCGCCATACTTCCGAAGGTAGTCTGCGTGGGCCTCGAAAGCGTAGCGGAGCGGATTGTAGACGTGGGTCACCGGAGGACCGAAGGTCAAGGCATCGACCTCGTCGGCCAGGCGCCGAGCGATGGCCCTCAAGCTTCTCAAGCAGCCGCCTCGCACCGACGCATCTGCTCCGTCAGCTCCCGGGTCTCGGAATCCCAGTAGGCTTCGCTATTGAATTCGGGAAAGACGCCCGGAAAAGCCGGGTCCTTCCAACGCCGAGCGATCCATCCAGTGAAGGAGACCATGCGTAAGCCCCGAAGCGGTTCGACGAGACGCAGCCATCCAGGCTCGAAGGCGCGAAACTGGCGATAGCCTTCGAGAAAACCATCGATTCGCCGATCGCCGACCTCGCCGCGGTCCCCAATCATCAGCCACAGGTCTTGGACCGCCGGTCCCACCAGACTGTCGTCGAAGTCCAAGAAGAACCAACCCTCCCGGCCTCGAAGCAGGTTGCCGAGGTGGCAGTCGCCGTGAATGCGGTGAAACG
The DNA here is from genome assembly GCA_039024635.1 of Myxococcota bacterium. GTDB lineage: Bacteria > Myxococcota > Kuafuiibacteriia > Kuafuiibacteriales > Kuafuiibacteriaceae > Kuafuiihalomonas. Next base: position 180,211 of record JBCCQA010000003.1, read on the forward strand.
GCACGCCTTCGCTGAGCTCATCGTAGATGTCCCCGATGGTCTCCGCCGCTTCCTTGAAGCGACTCGCGTGCTGAGGCGGCAAGAAGCCTCGCTCTTCCAAGAGCGCCACCGACTCGTCGATGAAGCGCATGCTGGTCAGCCAGGGCCGAGCCACCATCTTGCGAGCTTCGGCCGAGTTGTGAATCCGGGCCAGTAGACGACCAAGCACCTCCAGCTCCTCTCGGCTCAGCTCGTCGGGAGAGCGCCCACCGGTCCGCGGCCAGATGGCGAAGTGAATGTCACCAGACTGATGAACCGAACGACCGGTCCTGTCCCTTACAGGTGCGCAGGCCGGAATCTCTCCCTCCAGGAGGTCGAAGAGAAAATCGTGCTCTTCCTGGATCTGCGCCTCGCTCCACCGGTGAGGCCGGTAGAACTTCACCACGACGTGGCGCTGATCCTCGAGCTTCAGATCGTAGACCCGATTCTCGAGGCAGTGGAGAGCCATGATATGACCCGTGGTGCGAAAACCAAGAGCCTCGACAGCCTGCAGGACGTGGTCGGGCGTGAGGCCAAAAAACTGATCGTCCCGGTCCGTCATCGAATCCAGCCCTGAAAGGGCACTTTGGAGCCTCGGGGATCTTCGAGCGGACGCATCTGCTTAGACTCGACCGAAGACTTGTCGGACAGGCAGCCACCGCCGGTGAGGAGATCGAGGCTGGCCCGCAGCATGGCTTCGTTGGGATCACCCAGAACGTGTTCGAGATCGTCGGCCATCTCACAGCTGGGGGCCAAGCCGTCGAAGAAGTCTCCCTCGCCCTCTGCGTTGACGAGCTGAAAAGTCGTCGGGCGGAGGACCTTCTCACAGAAACTGAAGCCCAACTGACCGACCGGCTTGCCGAAACTGCGACTGCCAACGATGTCAACTGGGGTATGGGCCCGAAGCCCATTGATGACGAGCTCGCTGGCCGAGGCCGTTCTGCCGGTGGCGATGGCGACGATGGGCACTGGAGCAGCAAGGCCCAGGTTCTGGGCCCGGAACTGAACGGTGTCGCCACAGGACTGATTGCGCTCATTGAAACGACTCTCGTAGAAGATACGACCCACGAGCTGGGTTCCGCCTATGAGCTCGGCCAGGGTCTCGGCTGCGGTAATGAGACCACCGCCATTGTAGCGGAGGTCCAATACGAGGGCATCGACCGTTCGAAGACGAGCGAAGGCCTGAAAAAGGCCGAGAACGGTCGGCTGACTGAAGTTCCGAACCAAGACATAGCCAATCCGCATGCCTCCCTCTTGGAAGACCGCGAAGGTCGGGACGGGATCGAGGACGAAGAAATCGTACTCGAGTTCGACGCTTCGGATTTGGGTCCCGGTGTCGACTTCGAAGCGCGCCACGTCTTCGGGCTCATAGTCGAAGAGAGCTTGGTTCAGTCGACCCGTCTCCCGGAGCTCGGCCACGCTCTCACCGTCGACGCCAATGATGGTGTCTCCCCGTCGAAGTCCGACGGCGGAGGCCGGTGAAGCAGACTCCCCTGGCTCCGATCCGAAGACCTCGCGTATCCGGATCTGACCGGCGTCGTCGGTGACCAGACTGAAGCCGAATCCGAGGCTCTTGCCCTCGACAAAGAAGCTCTGTTCACTCGACACCGTGGTGACGAAAGTGAAGCGATCCGGAGGTTCGACTTCGGCCGTGAGGGCACGAAGGAGACTGGAAAGGTCCTCGTGCTCGGACCTGTCTATGTCCGCAAGCTGATCTTCGAAGAGATAGTGGGCCCGCATCACGCCTTCGACGTAGGCCTTTTGCTCGTCCAGACTGCAGCCCCCAGGGTCCGGCGCCGGAAAACGGCAACCGTTGTAGCTCACGGTCTCGTCGCCGCAGCCGGCGAACGCCCAGCAGGCCGAGACCGCGAGCAGCCGCTTCAACTGGGTGCCCCGGCCGGGCTGACGAAAGGGGCGGCGAGAAGAAAGGTCTCGATCTGGGCGTCGAATCGCTCTCCGTCTGGGCGCTCCATTTGATAGCTGCCGTGCATGGTCCCCCACGGCGTCTGGAGTACGCAGCCAGAAGTATACTCGAAAGACTGTTCAGGCTCGAGGTGGGGCTGCTCCCCGACCACGCCCTCGCCCCGGACCTCCTCCACTCTTTGAATGGCGTCCGTGATCACCCAATGGCGGGTGCGGAGGGTGGCCGCCGCCTGACCTTCGTTGGTGATGGTGACGGTGTATGCGAACACGAAGCGGTTCTTGGCCGGGGCCGACTGCTCTTTCAGGTACCGGGATTTCACAGAGACCCGTAGGCCCTCCGTCTCCGCCTCGGACATGCCTTTCATCTCGATCCGAACGCTAGCAGCCTGACGTGCCGACTCAACTGTAGAAGTCTCGCGACAGGCTCTCTGGGGGCCTGGGCCCGGGCATGGACTCCAGGGCATCCACGATCACGTTCGTCACCCGATGTCGCCGCTCCACCTTCCCCCGGGCCACGAGGAGGATTGCGTCCTTGGCCATGGCCCGGTGACGCTCGTAGATCTTGGGGAAGACGACCAGGTTCATCTGGCCGTCCTCGTCCTCCAAAGTGATGAAAACGACCCCTTTGGCTGTCCCCGGTCGCTGACGGATGGTCACCATGCCCCCCACCCGGGCCTGTGCCCCGTGCTGGACGGACTTCAGGGCAACGCTGCCGAGGATCCCCTTCCGCTCCATCTCCCCCCGAAGAAGGGCCATGGGGTGGACCCGAGCCGAAAGGCCCATGGTCCCATAGTCGGCCTGCATCTCTTCCACGGCGTCCATGGCCCGCAAACCGGACACGGACTCGGGCTCGATCCGTCTGGCGAAGAGCGGCGCGCCCCGGTCGACCGACATGACCGTCCACATGGCGACCCGACGATCGGCGCACAGGGGCGCAAGGGCGCCCGATGCTGCGAGGTGAAGGGCGACGTCCCTCGGGATCTCTGCTCGGACGATGGCGTCGGCCACCGAGCGAAAGGGGGCCTGGTGGCGGACCGCGACGATTCGCTCGGCCAAGAGCTCACTCATCTTGGCGACCTGACCCAGACCAAGCCGGAGGGCCGGCTGGATCGGCCGACCGCGCGTCGGGCGATCGGCCACGAGATCCGCCCAAGGTGTGTGCACCTTCTCGGCCGCCGAGGACTGCGCCCACCAGACCTCCGCGTGCTCGACTCGGCCTGACTCCAGCGTGGAGTCGAATTCGCTCGAGGTGATGGACGGCGCCCGCACCTCGACGCCGTGACGCTTGGCGTCCTCGATCAGGGTGTGGGGCTCGTAGAAGCCCATGGGCTGACTGTTGAGAAGAGCGCAGACGAAGGCGGCGGGATGATGGCGCTTGAGAAAGCAGGAGGCGTAGCCAATCAGAGCGAATGAAGCGGCGTGGGACTCGGGAAAGCCGTAGCCCCCGAAGCCTTGAATCATCCGGAAGATTCGCTCCGCGAAGGCCTCGTCCATCCCGTTGCCCTTCATGCCTTCGATGATCCGGTCCCGCATTTGGTCGATGTGGCTTTGAGAGTTCCAGCCGATGGCCCGGCGCAGCTGGTCTGCCTCGCCGGGTCGAAAGCCCGCCACCTCGACCGCCATCTTCATCACCTGCTCCTGGAAGAGCGGCAGGCCGTAGGTACGTCCCAGGATGGCCTCCAAAGCTGGATGAGGATAGTCGACGGGCTCAGCACCTTCACGACGGCGTAGGTAGGGATGGACCATGTCGCCCTGGATGGGGCCGGGACGGATGATGGCGACCGCCACCACCAAGTCGTAGAAGGTCCTGGGTCGGAGCCTGGGCAGGGTCTGCATCTGGGCTCTGGACTCGACCTGAAAGGTCCCAATGGTGTCGGCGTCCCCGATCATGTCGTAGACCTCGGACCTCTCGGCCGGGATCGAAGCCAGGGTCCAGCGATGGCCCTCGGTCTGCTCCACGTAGTCGAAGGTTCTTCGGACGACCGTCAGCATGCCCAAGGCCAAGAGGTCGACCTTCACCAGGCCCAGGGACTCCACGTCTCGCTTGTCCCAGGCAATGATGGTTCGGCCTTCCATGGTGGCGTTCTCGACCGGGGCGAGCTCGACCAGCGGATCTTTGGTGATGACGAAACCGCCGCTGTGGAGGCCCAGGTGACGAGGAAAGCCCCTGAGCTCTTCGGCCCAGCGCACCACCTGCTGGACTCGACCGTCCCGAGGGTCCAGGCCGCAGCGCCGAAGTTCGGCCTCGTCCATCTGGGGGCTGGACCAATGACCCTGGCCCCCGCTCAGGGCGTCGAGCTGATCTGCCCCCAGCCCGAAGACCTTGCCCACCTCGCGGTAGGCCAGCTTGCCTCGGTAGCAGATGACGTTGGCCACCATGGCCGCCCGGTGGCGACCGTACTTCTGAAAGACGTACTGCATCACTTCTTCGCGCCGCTGGTGCTCGAAGTCCACGTCGATATCCGGTGGCTCTCCCCGCTCGGCCGAGATGAAGCGCTCGAAGAGGAGACTCATCCGTACTGGATCGATGGAGGTGATACCGAGACAAAAGCAAACGATGGAATTGGCAGCGCTCCCTCGACCCTGGCAGAGGATGCCCCGAGAGCGAGCGAAGCGAACAACGTCCCAAACCGTGAGGAAGTAGCCCGAGAAGTCGAGCTCATCGATCAAGCCGAGCTCATGGTCGATCTGCCGATGGACCTCTTCGGGCACGCCCTCGGGGTAGCGCTCGGTGGCACCCTTCTCGACCAGGCGACGCAGATAGCCCACGCCGCTCTGCCCTTCGGGGAGGACCTCGATCGTGAAGTCGTGTTGAAGCGCATCGAGCCGGAAGGCGCAGCGGTCCGCAATCTCTTCCGAGCGAGCGAGCGCTTCGGGCCAGTCGGCATAGAGTGCGCCCATCTCTTCGGGGCCGCGAAGGTGAGCGGCGTCGTGGGGGAGGAGCCGTCGCCCGGCCTCGTCGAGGGTCCGACCGATGCGGACGCAAGACAAGATGTCTTGCAGTGGCTTTCGAGCCCGGTCGTGCATGAGCACGCCGCCCGTCACCACAAGCGGGAGGTCCCAGCGCTTCGACGCCTCCTTCAGCCCGTTCAGCCAGGCCCGATCGTCGGGCCGAAAGCGCCGCTGCAGCGAGAGGTAGAGTCGATCCCCGAAAGCCTCCTTGCCTTGACGAAGTGCGAAGGGGTCAGGCGGCCCTACGTGGATGGCGACCAGTCCCTCGGCGTGGCGCGCCACGTCCTCGAAGGCGAGCTGAAAGCCGCCCTTGCCGACCTGGAGCCGGGCCTCGCTCAGCATCCGGGTAAGGGAAGCGTGCCCCCGCCGGCTCTCGGGAAGCAGCACCCAGCCCGGCCCGTCGGGCGGGACCCCACTCGGCCGAACCTCGGCCCCGGCGATGATCTCCAGCTCGTGGCTCTTGGCCGCAGTGTGGGCCCGAACCACCCCGTACATGCCGTCATAGTCGGTGATCGCGAGCCGCCGATATCCGAGCGCAGCCGCCCGCTCCACCAGCTCCTCGGGATGGGACGCCCCCCGAAGAAAGGAGAAGTTCGTCGCGCACCGGAGCTCGACGTAGCCCATGGGAACTGTTCACATGTTCAGTGGAGAGTTGGTCAAGCGACGACCCGGCGCCCTGTCGAGACAATCGAGGCGAGCGAGATGCCGTCGAACAGGAATCTTGGGTCAGCCGGCCCGGCGGCGACGTCCGCGGCCGGAGCTGGCCGGTCGTCCGCCGCTGCCTCCGGGGCGTCCACCGTGACCGTGGCTTCGTCCGCTCGACGCGCCCGAGCGTCCACCGGCTCGGTGACCGCTGCGACCCTGACCGCCGTCTCGAGATCCGCCCTGGCCGTTCCTTGGCGGCCGAGGGCCTCGGTTGGCGCCCGGCTTGGGGGGCTCCTCCTCGGGGAGCTTTTCGGCCGAGGCCCAGGCGTGCTCGCGCTCGACCGGGATGGACTTCTTGGTGAGCTTCTCGATGTCTCGGAGGTAGGCCCGCTCCGAGGGATCACAAAAAGACATCGCCATGCCGGTCGCGCCCGCTCGGCCAGTCCGGCCGATGCGGTGTACGTAGCTCTCGGGCTCGTTGGGCAAATCGAAGTTCACCACGTGGCTCACGCCGTCCACGTCGATGCCTCGGGCCGCCACGTCGGTCGCGACCAGAACCCGCGTGGTTCCCTTCTTGAAGCCATCCAAGGCCCGGATGCGGGCGTTCTGGCTCTTGTTGCCGTGGATGACCGCCGCTTCGCCGACCTGGGTACGACCAAGCTTCTTGGCCAGACGGTCCGCCCCCCGCTTCGTGCGGGTGAAGACCACGGCTCGCTCGACCCTTTGGCTCGTCAAGAGGGCTTTCAAAAGGTCCGGCTTGGCACTGTTCTCCACGTGGTAGAGCCATTGCTCGACCTTGGGCGCCGTGGTCACCTTGGGAGCGATGGAGACCTCGACCGGGTCGTTCAAGATCTCGGCCGCCAGGGCCTTGATCTCCTTGGCCATGGTCGCCGAGAAGAGAAGGTTCTGCCGGTCCCGGGGCAGCTGCTTCACGATCCTCCGAATGGGCTGGATGAAGCCCATGTCGAGCATGCGGTCGGCCTCGTCGAGGATCAGGAGCTGGACCGCGTTCAGGCGCACGAAGCCCTGACTCATTAGGTCGAGGAGGCGGCCCGGACAGGCCACCAGGACGTCGACGCCGCGCTTCAGCGCCTCGACCTGTCGGTTTTGGTTCACGCCGCCGAAGACGACGGCGGTCTTCACACCCAGGCCTCGACCATACTCGTCGAAGGACTCGCCAACCTGGCCGGCCAGCTCACGGGTGGGCGCCAGGACAAGAATCCGAGGGTCCTTGGCCCGAGGCCGGTCTCGGCCGCTGCGGGCATAGGCGTCGAGCACGGGCAGGGCGAAGGCAGCCGTCTTGCCGGTACCGGTCTGGGCCAGGCCCAGGATGTCTCGACCGTCCAGGGCGGCGGGAATGGTCTGCGCCTGGATGGGGGTCGGGGTCTCGTAGCCCAAGCGAGCGAGCGTTTTCAGGAGGGCGGGCGCGAGCCCGAGTTCTTTGAATTGCAAAGATGGTCTTTCGGTCTGCCAGAGCAGACAACAGCCCGGCACGGGCGGCGGTTGGTGAGCGACGGGGGTGGAAAGGTCGCTGCAGGGCCGTATCAAAGGTCGCTCGGACGGCCGGTGCGCGAGATGACCGGTACCAGGTCTGTGGGCCGGCGCAAGAGAATTGGCGCGAACCGTCAGACGTCTTGACAGCACCGGCTGGTGACGGTGGCAGTTCGGGTGAGCCGACGTCCGTCGGGCAGGTCGACGAAGGCTTGGTAGACGAAGCGACGACCGTTGAAACGCCCCAACTCGACATCTTCGAACTCGCCGGGACGAAACAGCAGCTCGTATGCGCTCTCAGGTCCTTGACCGTCGACGAAGAGGATCACGTTGTAGGCCTCCAGACTACCTCCTGGTGCCGGTTGAAGGCGTTGACCGACTTCCGGGTCGGTGACCCTCCCCGCCGTGACGAAGTCCACCACCCTGAATTCGTAGCTGATGGCGTTTCGTTCCTCGGTGGAGAGGTCTTCCAACACGCTGTCCTCGATGCGAAGACCACCTTCCAAGTGCCCGCCTCCGTTCGAGGCGACGGCTAGCCATACGAAGTCGTCTCCGCTGCAGATGGGCCGAAACGCGTCGCGACCGGTACCTAGAATGAGCCCCTCGTCTCCCGCCGGCTCGCCGATGCCACAGTCTGGCGAGGTGTCGCCCATGTCCGACGCACCGAAGTCGAAGGGCGCCGCCATGTCTTGGGAGCCAGAGTCAACTGTGCGCGGACCCAGGTCGGCGGGCAGACGCTGCGGAACGCCGCAGGCCACCAGAAAACAGGGTCCCAGGAAACGAATGGGGCTCAGCTGCAGCACGTGTTCTGGACTTCGACCGACTGGGTGTAGCGGGTGCCGTCGGGCAGGGTCACGAAGACCTCGTAGCGAAGGGTTCGGCCGCTGGCGAAGCCGGGGTCTGGATTTGGGCCCTGCCATCCTGCGTCGATGACGAGGAAGACGTTGAAGGTCTCCAGGCTACCTGCGGGCCCAGGCGCAAAACGAGGCGTGGGCAGTTCGCCGTCGTCGATGAGCTCCCGATCAGTAGCCTCGCCCGCCGTCTGGGCGTCGACGACCCGGTACTCGTGGACGATCTCGGCCCGCTCCTGGGCACTCAGGCCCGCAACGACCTCGGGTGCGATTCGAATCGCGCCCTCCAGATGAAAGGCACCTTGCATTCCGGCCACCCAGGTCATCGTGTCCCCTCGGCAAACCGGCTCGAAGGCCTCCCTGCCCGTACCGATGGTGATCTCGGGGTCCCCGACCGGGGCGTCCTCCCCACAGGGGTCCGTCGGCAGCTGCGCATCGACGGGCCCGGCGTCAGCCCCGGACCCGAGGTCCAGGGCGCCTCCGCTGTCTAGAGCCCCGTCTAGGCCCAAATCGACGTCCATGACGGTGGTCGAGTCGGAACAGGCCCCCAGCTTCAAACCGAAGAAAAGACCCCAGAGGAGGACGAAGGTTCGGTTCACGACCTGGGGTCTACCGCGAATCGAGGCCCCTTGGCGCCTGCTTTCCAGCGCCCAAGCCGTGTCGGCCCTGATAGATGGGGACGAGATGAGGGGTGGGCTCCCGACAACTGCGATCCTGCTCGGGTTCCTGCTCGGCTGCTCCACGGACGCCTCCGAAGTGGGTCCAGTTCCCAATTGCTTGGGCCAGGCAGACGGAACGGCCTGCGTGCCCATCGACCCTTGCGGTGCCACCGGTGTCTGCCGAGCCGAGTCCTGCCTGGTGAACGAAGTCCGAAGCTGCCCCGATGAGGGGCCCTGCCGCCCCGGACAATGCAATCCAAGCACTGGGGCCTGTGAGACCCGCGCCGTCTCGAGCGGCAGCTGCAACGATGGCAGCGCGTGCACGGCTCAGGACCGTTGTCGGCTCGGGGTCTGCGTAGGGGAAGTGGTGGATGACCGTTGCCCGCCCGAGCCCTGCCGACGCCCAGTCCAGTGCGGAGAAGCGGGCTGCGTCTATGAAGATCTCCCCGACGGCACGGCCTGCGAAGACGACAACGCCTGCACCGAGGCGGGGCTTTGCCAAGCTGGCGTCTGCGCTAGCCCACCGATCGTCTGTCCAGACCCAGGCCCTTGTCAGCTTGCCTTGCAGTGTGACCCGGTTGACGGCTGCCTCAGCGCCCCCGCCACCGACGGTGCGAGCTGCGACGATGGCGACCCTTGCACGACCGCATCGGCCTGTAACGAGGGTACTTGCCTTCCGACCGAAGTGGTCGTCTGCGCCGATGGCCCTTGCATCGCATCCTCGACCTGCAACCCGAGCTCAGGCCGCTGCGAGCCCCTATTCGTCCAAGATGGGACAGCCTGCGACGACCGAAACCGCTGTACCGAAAACAACGTCTGCTTCGACGGCGAGTGCTCCCCCGGCGACCCCATTCCCCAGGGAGGAGCATTTTGCAGTGAAGGGATCTGCTTCGAGGAGCGTGCGACCGAGCGAGGGCTCGGCTTCGTGGCCCAGCCCGGAAACTTCTACGACCACGGGGCGCCCGTGGCGCTCTTCGACGCCGACGGCGACGGGGATCTGGACGTGCTCATGGGCACGGAGCTGACCCCGCCCGAGCTCTACCTGAACGACGGGAGCGCCCGCTTCATCGAAGCGAGTGACGCCGGCCTCGACGTCCAGCTCAGCCTGGACCAGCTCCTCTTCGACTTCGGCGTGGCCGACGTCGACGAAGACGGTGACCTCGACGTCCTCATCGCCACCTCAGGAAGCCGAAACCTGCTCTTCATGAACGACGGGAGCGGTCAATTCACCGAAGAGGGCGCGAGCCGCGGCCTGTCCAGTCAGAGCTACTCGGTCACCAGCGACTTCGGAGACTTCGATGGAGACGGAGATCTGGACCTGGTGGTGGGGAACTATATCACCCCGCCCTCCGCCTTTCCGGACCACAACCCAACGCCGAACGAGGTCTACCTCAACGACGGCAGCGGCCGCTTCACCGAGGTCACGAACCAGTACACGACGGCCCGGGGGACCGTGGGCGGAAACGGCACCACCTTGGTCGCTCGATGGACCCATCTCAACGACGACGATCATCTGGACCTGGTCGAGTGCAACGACTTCGGCAATCTGGTGGAGCCCAGCCGAGCCTATCTCAACCAAGGGCCCGAAGAGCCACCGGCTACGCGCTTCGTCGAAGCGTCCGAGAGCTTGGGCCTCGACCTCGAGCTGTTCTGTATGTCGATCACGCCGCTCGACTTCGACCGAGACGGCGACCTCGACTACTACTTCACCAACATCGGCGACCATCAGCTGATGGAGCGACGAGAGAACGGCTACGTGGACCGAGCCTTGGAGCTGGGCGCCGGTCTCGGCCCCCACGAATGCTTGGAGGACAGAGTCTCGGCCGGCTGGTCGGCCCTTGGGGGCGACTATGACCAAGACGGGTGGCCCGATCTCTTCTCCGCAAACGGCTTCATCATCGCGAGCGCAGACCGACAGAACGGCCGTCGGAGCCGCAACAGCCTCCTCCGAAACAGAGGCGATGGCCTGGGCTTCGACGACGTGTCCATTAGCGCCGGCGTCGACTCTTTGACCAAGGCTCGGGGTGCGGCCCAAGGCGACCTCGATGGTGACGGCGACCTGGACCTGGTGGTGAATCACATGCTCGGGCCGGCGGAGCTCTTCCTCAACGTGTCACCGAGTCCCGGCAACTGGCTCGGCGTGCGCTTGCTCGACGCCGCAGGCGGACCGGGGCTTCACGCACGTATCGAGGTGGACGCCGAGGGTCAGCTCGGCAGCTTCGAAGTCAGTCGCCGCACCGGCTACGGAGGTCAATCAGGCTTGCTCGCCCACTTCGGCTTGGGCGAGGCGGAATCAGCGGTGGTTCGGGTCCGCTGGCCTTCGGGCGATGTGCAGAGCACCAACGTCGTCGCCAACCAGGTCGTCCTGATCGAAGAGCCCCGAACCGGCGACTAGCGAGAGGCCGTCGCGGCCGCCCACCAAGCGCCGTCCAAAGCCTGAAGGGCCTCTCGGGAGGCTGCACGAAGGTCGGGCGAGCTGTCGTCATCCTCAAGCAGCCGTTCGAGGGCACGTCGCGCCGGCTGATAGCGCTGCGTGCCCAGCGCCCTGGCGGCCGGAACGCGATAGGGCCAGCCCCCTTGGGCGAGTTTCTCGACCAGGATGGCGTTGATCCCGGCTGGACCCGTGACGAAGGCCTGGTAGGCGACCTCGGGAGCGAGGCCCTGCCCCTCGAGCGCCCGCAGGGCCTTGCGAGGCGAGGGACCCAGGGAAAATGCGAAGAGAATCGCGGCCAGAGGAATCAGGCCTGCGAGCCACATGCGCCGCATGGGCGGGGTGTAGCCAAAGGGATCACCCGCTGCAAGTTCATGCCACGGGTTTTTCTGCCGGCGGAGGGTTCAGTCGAAGATGCCGTGGACCTTGAGAGCGCCCTCGGCATCGAAGAAGGCCCAGAGACGGCGGCCGTCCGAGCTCTCGGCGACTCGATAGCACCGCTGGAGCGGTTCGGCCAGCCACCACTCGGCACAGAAGTCTTCCGGCTCGCCCACCCAGCGCCAGGCTCGCCCCTCCCAGCTCAACCCCTCGGGCCGAGAACGGGCCGGTCGAGGAAAAGGCAGAAGCAAGCCTGGGCGCGGGGGCAGAATCGGCGGCGGCTCGTTCTCGGCGCTCCGGGGGACCGGCTTGGGCCAGGACCCGGGCGGTGCCAGCCCGGGCTCTTCAGGGACTCGCTCGCCCTCCTCCCCACCGATGACGGACGCCATGGCCTCCACTTCGGGAAGGGCTCGATCTTCAGCCGGCTCGGCCGCAAAGGGGAGACCGAACAGGGCCGGCGAAGGGGGCCGGACGATCGAAGGCTTGGAGAAGGCCTGCTCGAGATCAAAGGGCGCAGCGGTCCAAGCGGCCTCGGGCCGATGGCGATCGCACATCCGGGGCGAGAAAACGGCCCGGGCGCCGAGGGCTGCCTGAAGCCGACTGATCAAACCTGCCGCCTCCTCGATCCGATGCTCGTGCCGATGGAAGAGTTCGAGCTGCGCCCCTGGGTCGGGCTCGGTATCCTGGGCTTCGAGACGTATCGCGGTGACGAAGCCCGGCACCAGGAGCTTCTCTCTCAGGACGGCAAAGACGACCGCGATGTCTCGGGTAGGCCGGGCAAAGTCGAGAGCGATGAGCTGGGTCCGCTTCGAACTGCGGGGACGAAGCCGAGCATCATCGAAGTCGTCTTGCCATCCGGGCTCATAGGTCAGCGTCAGCTCCAGTCGCTGAGCCGCCCGCCCTCGCCCTTCCAGTCGGGCCACGAGGCGATGAACTAGACGTCGCCCGATGAAGCCGAGTGGCTCGAAGTTCTCGGTCCCATGGTCGAGCTCGAAGTTCTCGACCAGCGCATCGGGTGGCCAGTACTGGCGCAATGGACGCCGCCGCCGCGCAAGGGCCCGATCGCGGAGCAGGCGTTCGACGTCCGAGAAGCGAGCCGGCATCGAGCCCATTCGAGCCAGGTCCTCCACCCGTTCCAGGCCGAGGAGTCCGAGCTCGCGATGTACATCGGCCAGGCGACTCGCCAACACGCCTTCTGGATCGTCGAGACGATCGGTCCAGAATAGGTCACGCAAGCTACATTGTCCTACGCGCTCGGGCCCGTCTTCTTCCGCCACCACCTCCACGCCCACTCGAGACAGGCGGGCGTTCTCGGCCACGACGGTCCGGCCGCTGTCGGGATCACTGCTAATCACGACCGCCACGTCGTGGCCGAGCTCGTTCATGAGGCTGCTGATAGCCTGACCGACGTCGAGCTCGGTAGGCGGCCGGCCGCCGAAACGCCCGGCGAGGGCGTCCAGGCTGCGACCGATCTCGACGTAGATCAGGCCGGGGGCCTGCACCTCGACCTCGGGACCGAAGACCATGATCGCTTCCGCTGCTCGCCCGAGGAGCGTGGCCTCTCGCTCCATGTCCCGGTCCCGTACCTCGAGCTCGGGGCAGCGGGCCCGAGCTTCGCTCTCGTCCATGCCCGGCCGGACCCGCTGACGCAGGAGGGCGCGCGTGACCGAGATCAGCTTGGCCCGGCCCGCGTCTCGACCCGTGCCCCGCAGACGCACCGCACGCAGACCATCGTGGGGCCTCAGATCACCGAAGACGGCCTCCATCGGTAGGCCAAAAAGCGCCACCGTCGCCACCCGCCGTCCCCGCGCCATCCCCCGATCGCTACCTGAACATCTGCACCCTGAACATAGATCGGATCGCCTGATTCCCGCCGAATTTCAGGCACCTAGACATATTCTATCCACCCCCGAACCCACCTGAAGAACCCTGCCTCGGCCTTGGGGCCGTCACATAGGTCCGCAAGTTTGCGGATGGGCGGCGCGTCCTCCAGGCTGCCGAGTCTGGGGATGCTGCGACGCTGGATGGCTTCAGCGCGCACGCTGGTTCTCTTGGGCTGCCAAACAGTCTCGACGATCAGGGTCCAGGTGCCGCTCCAGGAAGACGTCGAGCGTCCACCCGCGCCTCCAATCAGCGTAGAGCAAGGACTAATCACGTCCGCTTGCTCTCCCAGGACCATCACTTGCGCGTCATCGACGGCCACTTCCAGACCATCAGCTCGACCTGCAGTACGGCGACGGACGAAGAGGCTCACCCAAAGACTCGAGAGCCCTGAGTCGGTCCACCAGATCGGGTACACTGCCATCGCGGGGCCAAGGCGCAGAAGCCCATCAGCACCGATTCAAGAAATGAAGCTCTCTGAAGCCCCATACCGTGCCCAGCATCGGCGGCGGCTGTCCTGGATGCCGTGGCTGTACTTCAGCCTGAAGCCGGAGCAGGCCGAGTGGGCTCGGGCCTGGCAGGCCGAGGTCCACGCCGAGCTGATGCGGCTGGAGACGGTCGAGATCGACCCCAGCGCCTTCGTGGCGCCCGAAGCCCAGATTTTTGCCGAGCCTGGACGAACGGTGCGCATCGGGGCGCGGGCCGCCGTGGCGGCCGAAGCCTTTCTGCATGGACCCATCGAGCTCGGGCCCGACGTCAGCGTGAATCATCGGGTCAGCATGGACGGCGGCTCGGCCGGCATTCGCATCGGCGCTGGGACCCGCATCGCCACCGGCGCCGCCCTCTACGCCTTTGACCACGGCATGGCCACCGACCGGCCGCTTCGCGACCAGTCCGTCCGCTCCCGCGGCATTGCAGTCGGCACCGACGTTTGGATCGGTGCTCAGGCTGGCGTCACCGACGGCGTCACGATCGGTGACGGCGCCATTGTCGGCATGGGTGCCGTGGTCACCCAAGACGTGGTGCCCAGCTCGGTCGTCGGCGGGAGCCCAGCTCGCTTCATCCGACCTCGATGAATGCACGGTGTCAGCGCCGAGCCTCGTGCTCGATGACCAGACCGACGGGGTCAATCCGCAGCTTCAGCCGCCGCACGCCCTCGACCTGAAGATCTTCACCTTCGGGGGTCCAGGCCACGGCCACGTCCCCACCGCCCGCCCCCGAAGGCTTGGCGGCACCGCCGGCAGCGCGGGCGGCAGCCATCAGCGTTCGGCCCGGCTCGGTGAGCAAATCGACACCTGCGTCCTCTCCCAGACGCCCCATGGTGTCTCCGAAGCGGCGGACGGCGCCCAGAAAGCCCGCCGCTTCACCCTCAGCCCAAGCCACAAGTCCTTCTCGAGCCAGCGCTCCGAAGTCGGCGACCGCGCGGCTCCATTCGGACGCTGCCTTGCACCGAGCGATTAGATCCGAGGTGAGAGAGGAGCTGCCCAAGAACCAAATCGACAGGGTGTAGCCTGGAAGAGCGGCCGGTGCCTGGGCCCATGGGCCGGGCTGGCGGCTGCAGGTGAGCACCCCCCCGGTGAAGGAGGCTCTCAGATCGATCCCGCTCCCACGTCCCTGGGCCGCGGCCCGATGCCCGTCCAGCGCGATCTGAAGGGTGGTTTCGTCCACCGCGCCCCGAACCAGAGCGGCCGTGCAGAGCGCGGTGGCGGAGGAGGACCCAATTCCCAGCTTGGTCTTCTTGCCCCGACGAAAGCGGGCGGTGTCGATCCCGATGCCACCATCGTAGCGGCCGCCCTGGACCAAGGCCCGGGCCCGGGTTTCGGCCACGACGGGGGAGCCTAGGTCGAGCTCGCGCACCCGCGTTCCGACGGCCCGTGCATTCACGGCCGCCACCAAAGCCTGGCCGCCCTCGAGGACGCTGTACTCCCCCAAGAGTACGACCTTGGCCGGGCAGCTAACCCTCACGCCTCGACCTGGATGCCCGGGCCGGTCCGGCAGGCCCGAACCTCCTGCACCCCCTCCAGCTTCTCGAAGACCGACTGGATCTCCGCCATGGCCTCGGGACTACAAAAAGCCACCACATGGGGACCTGCATCAATGGTGAAGAAGGTCGGCACCCCGCCCGCCCGTAGCGATCGGACCGTATGCATGAGGGCGATGGTGGCCGGCGCCCAGTAGATGAGCCCTGGCCGGGCGGCCATGCCGTTGGCGTGCATGGCCAGACAGTTGCCCTCAGTGAGGCGGGCCAGCTCGTCGAAGTCTCCGCTCCGAAGCGCTTGTTCGACCGCCGGGAGATCGCGCTCCACGGTCTGAATCCACGCCCTATCGTAGGGTGAGGTCTCTCGCGTTCGATTCATGCCCTCGGTGCTACCGACCGCCTTCGCCTTTCCGGTCACCAGACCGATGACCGCGCCCAGCTCGATCTGCGACGCCACGGGTACGGCATGGGCGTCCTGACCGTCGGCGCGCTCACCGGCCTGCATCCGGGCGAAGCCCCCGAAGATGGAGCGGGCGGCCGAGCCTGAACCGAGGCGAGCCAAGACCGAGAGCTCGGCCTCGCTGCGCTCGAGCCCAAAGGCCGCGCAGGCCGCGCCGGCCAAGGCCGCAAAGGCCGAAGCCGAGGAGGCCAGGCCGGAAGCGGTAGGAAAATGATTGTGACTCTCCACTCGCACGGCTTCCTGGCTCGAAGCCTGGGCTCGAACGCGGTCGACGAAAGACTGCACCCTTCGCCGGGCCCCCGCGTCGGCCAGCTCGCCATTGAGACGCACCTCGTCTTCGCCGCCGCGGCCCAACCGCTCGACCGTGGTCTCGGTTCGAAGCCCGTCGAGGGTCAGCGACAGGCTGCCGGCCACCGGGAGGTTCAGGGCGGCATCCCGCTTACCCCAGTACTTTACGAGGGCGATGTTGGCGTGCGCCACGGCCTTAGCCATGCCTCAGCCCCACCCCATCCTAGCGGAGAACGCAACCGTTCTTCGCGAAGCCCATAGGGCCCCTCAAGAAGCGTTGCGCTTCGGGCGAAAGGAGGCCCGAAGCTCCTTCTTGCGAAGCCGAATGGCCGTGGGCGTGACCTCGACCAGCTCGTCCTCGTCGATGAATTCGATGGACTGCTCGAGGGACATGTCCTGAACCGCGGTCACGACCACCGCCTCGTCCTTGCCGGCCGCCCGTATGTTCGTGAGCTTCTTCTCTCTGCACACGTTCACGTCGAGATCGTTCTCCCGGGCATGCTCTCCAACGATCATCCCTTCGTAGACCTCGGTCCCGGGTCGGACGAGCATCTTGCCTCGGGGCTGAAGGTTGAACAGGGCGTAGGGCGTGGTCGTGCCCTTTCGGTCTGAGACCATGGCCCCCGTGGGGCGCCGGGCAACGCGGCCGGCGTGGGGCGCCCAGCCATCGAACAAGGTGTTCATAATGCCGGTGCCCCGTGTGTCGGTCAGGAACTCGCTCCGGTACCCAATGAGCCCTCGGGACGGAATGCGATACTCGATCTTGGTCCGACCGTTTCCGGTCGGATTCATGACCGCCATCTGACCCTTTCGGTTCGACATCTTCTCAGTCACCGTCCCGATGAATTCCTCGGGCACGTCGATCGAGACGCGCTCCATGGGCTCTTGCAGGTGGCCGTTCTCGTCTTCTTTGGTCACGACCTCGGGCTTGGACAAGCCTAGCTCGTAGCCCTCCCGACGCAGGGTCTCGGCCAGCACGGCGAGCTGGAGCTCGCCTCGGCCCGCGACGTCGAAGCGGTCCGGTGAGTCGGTGTCGCCGACCCGAATGGCCACGTTCTGCTCGGCGGCCTTCATGAGCCGGTCGCGGATCTGGCGAGAGGTGACGAACTTCCCGTCTTTTCCGGCCATGGGCGAGTTGTTGACCATGAAGGTCATTCGAAGGGTCGGGGGGTCGACCCGGATCCGCTCCAGGGCTGGGGTGTCCGGGTCACCGACAACGGTGTCGCCGATCTCCACGTTCTCTAAGCCGGCCAAAGCCATGATGTCGCCCGAGCCGAGCTCTTGGGCTTCGACCCGGTTCAAGCCCTGAAAGGTATAGAGCTTGGTCGCGCGGGACTGGACCTTCGCGTCCTCCTTCAAGAGGCATATGGCCTGGTTTTTCTTGATGGAGCCCGACACGATGCGACCGATGGCGATGCGGCCCAAGAAGTCGTCGTACTCCGTGTTGGCGACCAGAACCTGCAGCGGCTCTTCCCGTCGGTCGGGCGGCCCGGGCAGATTGTCGACCACGGCCTCGAACAGCGGCGCCAGGCTGTCGCTCTCTTCGCCGAGGCTGCGCTTGGCGATCCCATCCCGGCCGATGGCGTAGATGACTGGAAACTCCAGCTGAGTTTCGTCGGCGCCCAGCTCGATGAAGAGGTCGTAGACCTCGTCGAGCACTTCGGCGGGTCGGGCATCTTGTCGGTCGATCTTGTTGATGACCACGATGGGCTTCAGGCCCAGACCCAAGGCCTTCGAAAGGACGAAGCGCGTCTGAGGAAGGGGACCCTCCGAAGCATCGACCAAGAGCAGCACACCATCGGCCAAGGTGAGAACGCGCTCGACCTCACCCCCGAAGTCGGCATGGCCGGGGGTATCGAGGATGTTGAGCTTCACCTCGCCGAACATCACGGCGGTGTTCTTGGCCAGGATGGTGATGCCGCGCTCTCTCTCCTGGTCATTGCTGTCCATGACCCGGTCGACCCGGTCCTGATTCTCTCGGAACACCCCCGACTGGCGGAGCATCGCGTCGACCAGGGTCGTCTTGCCGTGGTCGATATGAGCCACGATGGCGAAGTTTCGGATGTCCCGTCGCATCGGGGGCCAGAAGTATCAGTAGGCCGAAGAGGTCAACTGAAGCCTCACGGAGCGCCCGCCCTGCGACGAAGCCACCACTCGAGACCGAGGAGGGCCGTGAGCAAGAGCAAGAAAGGGAAGCCGTCCCACAGAGGGACGACCCGACTCCGGTCGACCTCGACCCGCCTCGCCTCTTCCAGCTCCAATTCGGGCAAGGGCTCGCTGATGCGGGTGAAGCTACCTCCGCTGGCCTTGGCCATGGCCTCCAAGAGCTGGGGGCGTGGGAAGGGAGAGCGCCGCTCCACCTCGCTCGCCTCGACGATCACGGGCTCTTCGGCCTGGGCCAGACGCTCATTCTCATCGAAGGCCTCCGCCCGCATGACGTAGGTCCCAGGCTCGACGTCTTCGAACTCGAGCACCGCAGTCCCGGCTGCCCCGGTCCTCAAGGTGGTGGAGCGTCCCTCCGTTCGGGTGTCGAAGGGCACGAGCTGGGCCTGCACCTCGGCTCCCTCGAGTCCGCGATAATCCACGCCCAAGACGGTGACGTCGGCCTGCACTGGCTCACCTTTGTAGACGACGGGGTGGCGAGCCGACAGGCGAAGTCGAGACAGGGCCGGGTCGCGGATCAGCCACCGGAGGCTCTGGTTCCAAAAACGGTCGTATTCTCGTCCCGCCCGCCCCTCTTCGCCCACCGCTACGAATCGCCAAAACCAAGAGCTATCGGTGGCGACGGCCATGGACCGGCCCCGACCCACGTCGCGAATGGACACCAGGGGGGGATTGCCCGGGAGGGAGGGGTGCACCAGCAGCGCACGAGCACCGGGCACCAGGCCCAGACTTCCGTTGGCGCCGCTCAAGGCCGGTAGCCGTGCGTACGCGGTGCTCGGCGGCAAGCCGGGCGGACCGATGCGCGTGATGGGATGCTGCCTGCCCTCGTCCGTCAGCCGAGGCGCGTAGTCTGCCTCATCCCAGCCGAGGGCCCCACCCAAGCGCACGGGCAGGATGTCGGCGATGGGCGTCCCGGCGTACCAGCCCGGCTCGAAAGACTGGTCGCCGCCCACCATCAGGAAGCTGCCGCCATCCAGGACGTACTGGCGAATGTTTCGGAGGTAGTGGGCCATCCGATAGGGCCGGTACGTAAAGTTCTGATAGATGACGACGTCGAAGGTTTCGAGCTCGGTGGTGAAGAGGTCGTTCACGGGGAAAGGGATCAGGGCCAGCTCGTCCTGGGCCGCCTTCTGCACGTCGGTGGTCGAGCGAAGGATGAAGAAAGAGATGAGGTCGATGTTCGGGTTCTGCTCGAGCAGCTCCCTCAGGAAGCGGACGTCCCATGATGGGCGTCCTGCCACCTGAAGCACGCGAATCCGGTCCCTGATGACCCGGAGCACGATGGACTTGGCGTTGTTGCTGGTGACGGCCTCTTCCGGCTGGATGGGAACCGAGACCCCGTAGACCTCTTTTCCGACCTCTTTCGGCTTGAACTCGAAGACGACCCGCACGCTGCCCCCGCCGATCCGGGCTTCCTTGGTCTCCAAGACGGAACCGCCTCGCTTGAGCGTAACGGGGACGAGCTGGGTCGAAAGACCTCGCGCCTCGATCTCCACTTCCATCTTCACCGTATTGTGGACGAAGGCGAAGTCATCGGCTCGGATGGCCTTGACCGCCAGATCGGGGGCCGCGTCCTCATAGCCAAACCCGACGACGTGGATGGGCGCATCGACAGCCCCCGCCGCCGCCTCGATCTCCTCCAGCCCGACCCCTTCGGTGTCGGCGCCGTCGGAATAGACGACGACCGCCCCCAGGTCTCGACCCTGGGCCTGCCAGGCCAAGTCTTCGAGGAGGCGCGCGAAGTCGCTCTTGGTCCCGCCGAGTGTCAAAGCCGGGGGGAGGCCTTCGACGGGCTGGACGGCGTCGGAGAAGCGAAAGGACTCCAGGTTGCTCAGGCTTTGGAGGCGGACGAAGCGGTCCTCGTTCGTCTGGACGTGGTCTCGGACCCTGGACCAACGGGTTTCGCCGTCAGGTCCGGTGAGGGCCATGGATTCCGAGTCATCGAAGAGGACCAGGGTCTTGCTGCGCACCGGAGAGACGGCGCGTAGCTCGATGGCGGGCTCGAGGAGGTACAGCAGAACCAGGGCCGCAATCCCAACTCGCAGGAGCAGGAGCGGCGTCCGACGGGCGGCCGAGATTCGTCGCAAGCCCCAAGCGCTGGCCAACAGGCTGAGTAGGACGAGGACGGCGACGGATAAGAGGATAGAGACCCCGAGGGACGAGTCGAAGCTGAGGGTCCAGTCGTTATAGAGGCTGGGGTCGGCTTCGGGCAGCAGCCAGGGCAGGAGGATGTCGAGACTCATGTCAACGTCTCCTGCGCAGGATGAAGGGCGTGTGCACGAGGTCGTCCTTGTAGTCCAAACAGATGGAGTACATGGCGATGTTGACGCCAAGCCGGAAGGCCATCTCGCGCTGGCGCTCTCCGCCGGGCGTCACCTCGTACTCCCATCGCCCAAAGGCGTCCCGGGCCCAGGCGCCACCGAGATCGTTCTGGCAGTAGACGACCGCGTAGCGCTCATCCAGGAGCACGCCCTCCAGACTGGGAACTCTCAGTACCCGCCCCGCCTGCGTCGGCACCAAGTAGAACGACTTGTAGATGACGTGCTCGTTGGGGATCTCGGCCCAGGCGCCCCGAGGAAGAACGTTCCCCATCAACGCCCGGACACTCTGGTCGAAAGGTCCGCCAGGGCGAGCATCGGCAGAGTCGACGAGAAGCATCCCACCGAAGGTGAGGTGGCGACGCAGCTGCCGAACGCCAGCCTCGGAGAATCCGAAGGCGCCCGTACCAGAAAGGTAGAGCAGAGGATGCCGAAACAGTTCGGCCGCATCGGCGTCCAGAACGCTGGGTTCGAGGTCGACTTCGATGCTGGTCCGTTGGCCTATCTCCCAGGCGAGGCGACGTAACGCGTTGGGTCGGGGGGACCACAAGCCGTCGTGGCGGAGCTGACCGAAGCGGAGGTCGGCGGCGCCCGCTCGGGCCAGGCCGGCGCCCGCCCCCGTGAGGGCGAGGCTCGCGCCGGCCTGCAGGAAGCTCCTCCTCCGCACCCTTCCGAGCTACGCGAAGCCCGGCTCGGGGGCCAGCGAAGGCGTGGCCTCGGAAGCCGAATCGGCATAGGGTCCCCGCCATGTCCTTCCCCGTCCTAGCGATGGTCCTCGCTCTGTCATCGGCGTCAGAGGTAGAAGCCCGCCCCACCGTCCTGGTGCTCCCCGCCGACACTTTGGGTGATCTCTCCAGCGTGGTGCAGCTCCGCACGCTGGGCGTGCTGCGCAACTTGGGTGGAACCAACATCATCCACCCAAAGACCCTCAATCGAGTACAGGAGCGCTACGAGGCCCGCTTGACCCAGCTTTCGCCCGAGGCTCGACATCAGACCCTCGGGCAGGTCACGGGCGCCGACATCGTCATCGCCTCCAAGGTCCAGAGTGCGGAAGGGCGGACCAAGCTCGGCATGCAGCTGGTCCCGGTGGAGGCCCGAGGCAAGAGCGGCAAGGCGGTGGGCCTAGAGCTGGAGGCCGGAAGCTGGCTCGAAGCCCTGGACCAGATGCAGGCCAAACTTGGGGCCGGCCTAGTGGAAACCGGACGGGTGCCTCTCGATCGAACGAAGACCGAGGGTGCGGTCGGACCCGCGTCGAGCAAGCCGGGGGCGCTCATGGCCTATGCCCGATGTCACGACACCATCGTCGCGCAGCCCGCTGGTCTGCGGTCACCGGTGGTTGTCGACATCAACGCGATCGAGAATGCCCTCATCGACTGCGAAGATGCGCTTTCCATCGACCCGGACTTCGTCGACGTCAAAGCCGACATTGCACTTGCTTCGGCCTACTTGGGAAAGCAGGTCCAAGCTGAGGCTCAGCTCAAGGCAGCCAAGAAGGCTGAGCACTTCATCCCGACCTATTGGATCGCGAAGTTCTGGGTGCTCTCTCGTTTTCACGGCGTGGACGTCGCGGTCGAGGCCCTCCGACAATCCATCGAAGCCCACCCTGGCTTCACGCTCGGCCGCGGCTACCTTGGCGAAGCCCTGGTCGCCGTGGGCGAGTACGACGAGGCCCTGTCGGTCTACCAGACCTATCTCGGTCGGGTCCCACGCCAGTCCTTCGTGATGGGTCAAATCGGCTACGTCCACGCCAAGAAGAAGGACTACGACGAGGCCGTCGAATGGACAGAGAAGGCGCTGCGTACCACACCCAGCGATCCCGAACTGCTACTCCAGCTCGCGAGCCGATTCATCGACGTCAAGCGCTACGGTGACGCAGCCAATGTCCTTCGCCGCGTGATCTCGGAGGGTGGGGCGCGCGGCGAAGTCCATCTGCGCCTTGGCTACGCTTACCTGAAGCTCGGTGAGCTGAATCAGGCCGAGGCCCAGATTCGAACCGCCATCGAAAAGGCCAACAGCCCGGCAGAATGGCGGACCAGGGGCCGCGCTCGCTACAACTTGGCCCAGCTGTGGGTCGAAGCGGGCTCGACCGACAACGCCATCCGACAGCTGCGAATGGCCGTCCGCGAAGGCTTCAAGGACGACCGTGCGCTCGCAGCGCCGGACATGGCGCCGGTCAAGAAGCACCCCAAGTGGGGCGAACTCCTGGCCATGCGACCACCCCGAGGCACGGCCCCAACGCTGATTAGCCCCCTCGGCAAAGCCGACGCCGTGGGCGACGTCGAAGTCAGTACCCGCAAGGCCTCAAGCAAGCTTCTTGAAACTCTCTAGGCAGATACGTCGCAGCGCAAGGACACCTTGGCGCCCTCAGCTAGCGCCTTAAGCAAACGACCCGAGGTTCGCAAAGCACCGGAGACCACGTAGCGGTCGGAGTCGCGCGAAGTGAGCGGAGGAGGAAAACGCGAAGCGTTTGTCCGACGCAGCGAACGAAGAGGGGTGGGCCAGGCGACCGTGAGGCCGAAGGCTAATTTGCAAGTGCAGTAGAGGGGCGGGGGCGCAAGCCTCAGTCCTCGCTGTGCTGAGCCGGGACCGCTCCCTAGGTTAAGAAGCCGGTTCCAATACGAAGGGGAAGCTGACGAAAACCGAGCCTCCACTCGGACGGGGGAAGCGCCAGGATCGCGCGCGACGCCTGATGCAGCTTTCGAGGTCTTTGGAGCGAAGACTTCCGCCGAAGTCGATGTTGTCGGTCCGCCCGTTTTCGAGGATCTCGAAGTCGATGATCAACTTGCCCTTGAGGTTACGATTACGCTTCAGCGCGCTCTCATAGCAGGCCTGGATGGCCCCTTTTTGTCGCCGCATCACGCGGTTGATCTTGGCCGCCGACAGATCTCCGTCGACGTCGGGCGCTTGAGCCTGAGCGGTACCGCGGATGGCGGTCTCCTTCTTGGTCCCCGTTTTGACGTTGCCGCCACCTTCGGTTCCCAGCGCACCGATTCCGACCTGCTCGCCGGAGCCACCTCCCCGAGTGCTCGTCCCTTCGGACGCGACGTCTACGCCCTGGACGCCGGAGAAGGCGTCAGCGAGGCTGCCGTCCTCGCCGCCCTCGGAGAACACGTCGGCCAGAGCGCCGCTGCCGCCTTCGCCCTTGGCGCCCAGCACTTTGAGGAGTCCTTTGCCGGCAACCTTCTCTTTGACCGCTTGTTTGCGGGCCCGAGCCGCCGCTTCGGCGTCCACGGGATCTTTGGGCTCCTCCTTCTTCTCGGCCTTCTTCTCGGGCTCCTTCTTCTTCTCCTTCTTCTTCTTGCCCTCGTCATCGGACTTCTTGGCGACCTCTTCACGCGGCGGCTGAGGCTCTCGCTTGGGCATGATGAGGCGCTGAAAGCGCTCGTCGACTTCTTCGATCGACATAGGCTCGACATAATTGCGAGCTTCGTACTTGGCCCAAGCAATGGTTGCGATGGAGCTGATGAAGACTACGAGCAGAATGACCGCGAACTGCATGTCCAAGGCCTGGAGAACGGACCCGCGGAGCTCAGCCGGAAGGACCGGCTTTACTGGAGCGGCTGCCTTGGGCTTGAACTGGAACAGAACGGTGACGTCGCCGATCACCACCTTGCCGCGACTGCTGTCCGGCAGGGGGACGGCCTTGCTTCCCTTGCGTTCGACAACCTGCCCGGACTCTTTGAAGTTTTCGAAGGTCTGCACCTGGCCGGCGTCGGACTGAACTCGACCATTCATGCTGTCAGAGTATCGGAGCCAGTACTGCTTGCCGTCGTAGTCGAAGAGGTCGAAGACCTTGGGCATTCCATCTGCTGAGACCTGGAAAGTGGCCTTGGCGCCCGAGCCGATGGAAACGGTTTCCCGTTTCTTCATCTCTCTTTCGTCGATGATCTTGCCGCGCTGGACGATACCTATGCGGAGGACCTTGGGCCCGTTGTCGGTCTTCTGATTGGCCATTGCTTTCCTAGAAGGGCTCGCTTTCGACGGATTCTATGATCTTGGGGACGAAGCTTCTCTTCAGCTCCAGACCTTCGAAATTCAAGTTGGAGCGCTGCAGAATGTAGAAAGCCTGAGGCTTCTGGATCCGTCCTTCGATCCGGAGCACGTCGAGCTTGATGATGCGCCGAGGTCGTCGTCGTTGGTTCTGCGCGTTGACCGTCCCTGCTCCCACGAGGAGCAGGACCGTGATGAGCAGCATCCGCTTCATGGTAGTTCGTCTCCTGGCGCCGACCCGGCTTCATCGGCCCCAGCTTCGTCCGAGCCCGGAGGCGGGGCGCCACCCGGCTCCTGGGCCTCCCGTTCTTCCGCCTCTCGAGCGGCGCGCTTGGCGTCTCGGAGACGACGGCGCTCTTCGCGTTCGATGAGCTTCTTTTCCCGCTCCAGACCCCGCTCGGCCTCCGTGATGTAGGACTGGACGCGTTTCGACTCCTCTTCGTCGAGGCCCGAGGCGTCAGCTAGGTAGCTCTCGAGATACTTCTTGGCGACGCGCCATCGCTCCAAGCGCTCGACCCCTGGCATCTCGTTGTCGAGATAGAGCAGGCCAAGGTTGTAGGCGACATCGGGTCCCGCTCCCTGCAGTCGACTCGCCTCTTTGTAGGCAGCCTCAGCCTTCTGGAGCTCCAAGGCGCCCTTATAGGCGTTGCCGAGATTGAGATGAGCCTCGGCGAAGTCGGGGTAGAGAGCGAGCGCTCGCTTGAGCGCGGCGATGGCGGCCTGGTAATCGTTCGTCTCGACATAGAGTGCCCCCAAGTTGTTGTGCACCTCAGGGAGGTCGGAGCGATAGCCAGCCGCGCGCTCGAAGGCCTCGATGGCTTCCGAGCGCTGGTCCTTGTCGAGGTAGATCATACCTAGCTGAAGCCAAATCATCGGTTGGGCTTCGTCGATCTCCCGAGCCCTGTTCAGGACCGAGGACGCGAGTTCCAACTGGTCGCGAGCCCGAAAGATGATGGCGAGGTTGAGGAGCGCCCCGACATTCTTCTCGTCGTCTTTCAGCAGCGCCTTCGCTTCGGTCTCCGCTTCCTTGCTTTGACCCGTCCGAATCAAGGCGGAGATGAGCTCGTTCCTCAAGCTGGGATCTTTGGGTCGGGCCTCCAGGGCCCGTCGAAGGATACGGACGGCCGCATCTCCTTTGCCTCGCCGCAGCTCGAGATTGGCCCGATTCTCGACCGCTTCCCGAAAGCCTGGGTCCTTGGCTAGGGCATCGTCGTAGGCCCGGGTCGCCTCGTCGTAGCGCCCCATGCGCTCCAGCACCACACCCGCGTCATAGCTGGCTAGGGCATAACCAGGATCAGTCTTCTCCGCTTGCCGAAATTGTTGGAGGGCGGCCTCGGGATCAGCGTCGGCCAAACGAAGCCCTTGCTCCAGCAAGGACTGAGCGCTGGCCGAGGGGGGAGGAGGTGGCGGAGCATCAGCGAAGGTCGAGGTCGAACCCGGGCCGCCTTCGCTCGAAGAGACGGGCGTCGCGACTTCGCCGCCAGTTCCGCCCGAAGCACAGGCGCTCAAGGACAGGGCCCAACAGCAGGCGATCCGCTTCATGTTGACTCTCCTGGCGGAGCAAGGCCGGGGGCGTCGTCGCCGGGGGCACCATCTGGCGCCGGCTCTGACGAAGCCTCGGTCTCGCGGCTCGGGTCGGCGGGCGCCGGACGGGGACCGACGAGCCCGTTTCCGGTCAGCCCGACGGGCTGAATGGCCCGCTTTCCTCTCTTCTGGATGGGAAACTCGCCTGGGTTGTACTTGTTGAGGCCTTCCAGGGTTCGCTCGGTCCACTTGTTGGTGACCTTGGTTCGCTTTCCCTCTTCGTAGGCCTTGCGGTAGGCCGCTTCGGCCTTTCGCTCCAAGACGCTGGCCCGGTCCTCGAGCTGGGCCTTGTACTCGAAGGCGAGTTCCTCGTCTTCCTGGAACTCGGGCGGGATGGGTGCAGTGAACAAGGCCTCGGCGAAGCGCTCATAGGAGTGACCGATTCGATAGGATGCCGCGAGCGTAGGCTCCACCCGTTTGTAGTCGAATACCTGCTTGAAGGCCTGTTCGACTTCTCGTTGGGCTCGGGCCTTGGCCTGGAGCGCTTTGACCTGGGCCCGACCCGTACCTTCGATCTTGAGCTCGTCGTACTGCTTGAACTTGGCCTCGGCCAGCTGGAGTTGGCAGTCGGCCGCACGGGCACCAGCCGAGGAGCGGACCGAGAGTCGGCGCTGCCGGAAAGTACGGACGCAGTCCCGATATGCACCTTGAGCCTGCCGCTCGTTCCCTTGGGCCGCGTAGGCCTCGCCCATCTTTTGGTAGGCCTGAACGATCCGCTCCTGCTGTTTTCGGTCTCGACGGTAGCGGCTGATGAAGGACTCCAGGGTCGCGATCATCTGCGGGTAGGCCTCCATCTTCTCGTAGACCAACGCACTCCGAAAGAAGACCTCTCCCGAGTCGTCCCGACGAGCAAAGGCTTGGGCGTAGTCAGCATAAGCGTCTGCGGCTCGCCCGTAGTCCTGGGTATTCTCGAGGACGACAGCCAGGTTGTACATCGCGTCGGCCAGATTTTCCGAGTCCGGATAGCGAGCGATGAGCTTGCCGTAGGCCCCCACCGCAGAGTCGAAGTCGAATCCTTTCTCGGCGTTGATGCCCTCCCGGAACAAGGCCCGAGGCGCCAGATCCGACTTCGGATAGTTGTCGTAGATCCGGCGATAGACCTGGGAAGCAGAGTCGAAGCGCTTCACCTTTTCGAAGGCGATGGCGGCGTTGAAGAGCGCTTTGTCCGCAAACTCGTGGCTTGGGTTTTCGTCGACCAGACGAACGTAGGTGCTGGCGGCCTTCTCGAAGTCTCCTTGAGCGTCGAACTTCTCGGCCTGCTTGAACTGAGCCCCGACCTTGAAGACCTGAAGCTGGGCCACGAACTCGTCACGCTGGGTGGTCTCTTCGCTCGAACCAGCGGCGGCCATCAGCCGATTAGAGACCTCTTCCACGGCCTCCCAATCCTCGACGGCCAGGTAGCTCTCGATGATGAGGTTGGAGGCATACTTTGCGACTTCGGACTGGGGATACGTCTCGACGATGGACTCGAAGCGACGCCGTGCCTCGGGAAACTGATCGTGGCGATAGTAGACCTCGGCTGCTCTGTAAGCGATGGCCGGAGCGCGCTCGCCTTCGGGAATCAGCGTCAAATAGCGATCCGAGGCAGAGACCAGTTCCCGTCGAACGGGGGCAATCTCTTTGGGCGCGACTTCCTGACCCTTGCGCTGGTCGGCCGTCAGCAGCGGCAGCGACTGAAGGCCTCCGCCTTTCGATTCGGTCTCGATGAGTTTTTCGTAGGCAATGACGGCGGACAGGGCAGCCGCTTCGAGGTGCTTGTTGTTGATGGTGGAGTCGCGGACGTCCCCGTACTGGTTGGCCGCGTCTCCGTAGTCGCCGCTGTAGAACAGACACTCGGCCAGGTAGAACTCGAAGTCGTAGGCGTTGGAGCTCTTGGGGAAGCGTTCCAAGTAGCTCTGATAGGCGTCAGCGGCCTGACCGTAGCTCGTCGTGGCCTGGCGAATCCGACCGTCACCCTTGAAGGCCTGGGCCTGCTGGTGCCGGAAGATAGCGGCGGTATACAGCGAGCGTTCGGTCAGACTCTCGGCCTTTCGAAGCGCGTCTTCGTTGCCCGCGTTCGCTTGGTACCACGACGACCCTTTGGAGTAGTCGGCCACCAACTGCTCACGCGCTTCGGTCGCGCCATCGAAGTTGCGCAGACGCTCGTAGGCACGGACGATCTTCTCCTGCGCTTCCGGATTGTCGGACTGGTTCGGAAACTCCGCGATGGTATATCGAAGGACTCCTATGGCGTCGGCGTAGCGGGTTTGATCGAAGAGGATCTCGCCATAGGATTGCCAAAGCTCGGCCGCATACTCCTTTTCCTGGAGGGGCGTGAGCACCTGCTTCGCCTTGCTGAATCCGCCCCAGCTCTCGTCGGCCAAGGAGATGGCAACGTACTCCAGCGCCTCGGCCCGAAGCTCCGAGCCCGACACGCCAGTGAGTGCCTCCTGCTGGTCGGCGTAAGCCACCAGGCCGATGAAGCTGTCCACCGACTCCTGGAAGCGGTCCAGGCGATAGTAGGTCCAGGCGATCTTGTAGAGCGCCTTGTCGTAAAACGGGCTGTCCGGGTAGCGCGTCACCTCGCTGTAGGCGGCAATAGCGTTCTCCAAGTTCTCGGTTCCGGAGCGGTCGAAGTAGATCTCGCCGATGCGAGTCCAAACCTCGGGAAGGAACTTGCTCGTCGGGTAGTTGGCCACCAGGCTCTGATACGCCTCCAGGGCCTCCTCGTACTGCTGCTGCTCCCCGTAGCTGTAGCCCAGAAGGTAGCGTGCGGCGTCCGCCAGACGATAATCCGGGAACTGACCGAGGAGCGCCGAATGGAGGGCGATGGTCTTCTCATAGCTCGGCGTCGGGGGCTCGGGTTCGGTGGCCCTGCGTCCTTCATCGAAGGCAATGAGTTCGTCTTCGTAGGCTCGATTGGCGATGAGGAAATCATCCGCCGACTTCTCGAAGTACAGCTCAGCGAGGCGGAACATCGCGTCCGGCGTATAAATCGGATCGCCTGGGTACTTCTCGATGAATGCTTCGAAACGCGCGATGGCGTCGATTCGTCGCCGACGCTCTTCCTCTTCGAGCTCGGCGATGGCGTTGTCGTATTGGAGGCTCAGAATGCGCTTTTGCTCCTCGTAGGCAAGAGCGATGCGTTGCTTCAAATCTCGGGCATATTCGTCGGCGCCGCTTTGAAAGTACTCGAGCTCGCGCTGCCGCGCCTGGAGTTCGGCCTCGAAGCCCTCGACCGCGGAGACCTCGGCTGCGCTGGGAGGCGTCAGAGGGCGAGACTCCCGTTCGGAGATGAGCGAGCCCGGCCCGCGCTGAGGCCGGGCCTCTTCGTCCAGGTCCAGGCTGGCAGTCGAGCTCTCGACCTCGTCTAGACTCTTCAGCTTTCGACCAACGTCGGCCTCGGGTGGTGCTGCTGGCTCCTGACCGAAAGCAGAGCCGGCGAGCAAGGCAAGACCAAGGCCGAGGATTACGCTTCGGATCTTCATGGCTCCAACACGTCCGCGAACTCACTCTCCAAGGAAGCTGTCCGCTCCTGGAGCTCGTTAATGAGCTTGGTGACTTTCTGGGTTTCTTCCTGCTTCCGGGCCCAAGCCACGTCGATGAGCCCGACGTCGGCCTCTAGAACCAGAGCCTCGAACTTGTTCTGCACGGCGCCCAGAGTTCGTCGAGAAACCGGGCCCAAGACCCGCTGGCTGTTGGCCTCCAAAGTGGCGTACTGGGCCGACTCCTCTTCGACTCGGGCCGACTCGGCGGTGAGCTGCTGCCGAAGCGAAGCGAGCTGGCCGTCGATGCGAACCTGGACGCGATTCTCGAGGGTTGAGAGCTCCTGACGGAGCCCGGCCAGGGTTCGGCGCTGCTGATCGAAACGACTCAGCAATCCGACCATCCCCGTTGCCGCCGCGTTGCGACCCGGCTGGAGGGCGAGGAGCAACCGATCCCTAGCGGCCACGAAATCGTCGGCGAGCCGCCGACCACGAGAGGCCCCTGCATCACTGCCCGCCTGGACAGAGGCCCGACGTATCTCGGCCAGGAGCCGCTCCAGATTCGCCTCCAGACCGGCGATGGTGCTCCTGGACTTCTCTATCCGCTCTTCCACGGTCTCCTGGGCCTGCTCTCCGAGGGTAGACCGATTCTCTGCCAGCCAACGTCGTACGGCTTGGAGCTCGGCGCGCATGGAGGAGACGCGATAAGTCAAGCGGTAGGCTTGCAGACTCGCCTGCTGATAGGCGCCGTTGAGAGCAGTGCGCGCCCCCGCCACCGCCCGCACGTCGGCCGGCAACGCCCGGATGTCGTCGGCCAATCGACGGACCTCGGCCTGGGCTTCGTCCACCCGAGCCCCGTCGGCCCCGGCGAGCAAGGGACGAACCGCCTCGAACTCGACCTCGACCAACTTCAGCTCGCTGGAGAGCCAGCGGTTGTGGATGCTGAGCATCTGGTCCCGCAGAGCAGAGAGACTCGGAAACATCCGAAAACGCTGTTCCCCCGACATGGCGACCTCGAGCATCGCGATCAGCTCGCGACTCTCGGCGAGATCCTTTTGGGCCTCGGCCAGATCGCGCTCGACCAAAAGGACCCTCTTCATACCGTCCTCTTCCAAGACATACTCCACCGCTAGCTCGGGGAGGCCAGACGACCTTGGGTCTTCGCCCTCCAGTTCCCTTTCGACGATCTCGTCGAAGAAGGCCTGGGTGTCTTCTCGACTGCGCACGAAACGCTCGAGCTGCTCCTTTGAACTCGCGTACCGCCCGACGACGGATTCGAAAGTCTCGTAGGCCGTCTCCGGCGCGCCCAGCCGGATCTGAAGATTGCCCTGAAGTAGTCGGGCCTGAGGGAAGAGCTGAGGGCCGGGGGCGGTCGCCATCAAGAGCTCGGTGGACAGCAGCGCCTCTTGGAGCGAGGCCCGTTCAGACTCAGCGTCCTCGGCCTCGTTGGCCTCCTTGACGTGGGCCCAGGCCACCTCGAAGAGCATGTCGGGAAAATGAGGGCTGGACTCGCCGATTTCGGCGTAGGCGGCGGCGCTTTCCTCGATGAAACCCTCTTCCTGCAGGAGCCGGCCTAGCGACAGTTGGGTGAGGTCTCGTAGCGGGCCTTCGCCGACGATGCTCACAGTTCGACGAAACTGCTGGATGGCGCCGCTCAGATCTCGCTGACGCACCAAAGTGACGCCAGCGTAGTAAGAGGCCTTGGCCCCCACTTCGGTGTTGGCCGGTATCCCTTGGAACAAGCGGAGAGCGCGATTCAGGCCGGGCGGGTCCCCCTGGGCAAACAAGGTCTTGCCGT
Source organism: Myxococcota bacterium (assembly GCA_039024635.1). Taxonomy (GTDB): domain Bacteria; phylum Myxococcota; class Kuafuiibacteriia; order Kuafuiibacteriales; family Kuafuiibacteriaceae; genus Kuafuiihalomonas. The sequence goes on from JBCCQA010000003.1 coordinate 211,483, forward strand.
GAAGGTAGTCGACCTCGGGGCCGGCGAGGCCGCCCGCCTCTCGCAGCCGAGCAATGTACTGGTCCACACCCGTTAGGTCTTGGGTCTTGTTCGCGATGTCGAGCAGACCCTCGACCACTTCGGTCAAGCGCTCGCCTCGTGCCCGATACAGGAGCTGCTGGTAGTAGCGCTCGGCGCTCCCGAAGTTGCGGGAAAAACGGAAAGCCTCGGCTAGCTGAAAGACCGCATCGTCGTAGCGAGGATGGCTACGGTTGCTCTCTCGCTCCACCACGTCCAAAAGGAAGACCGCGGCTCGCCAGTAGTCTTCCACCAGCATCTGCACCTCGGCGTCGGCCAAGCGCTGTTCGAAGCCGGAGACGTCGCTCAAACCCAGACCCACGCTGGCGCTCTCGCTCGCTCGACGCAAGTCAACCTGCATCTGACCAATGGCACGATCGACCGTGTCGGCCGTCTTTCGGGCCTCGTCCTCGGAGGGTCCCTGGGCTGGGATCAGTGAGGCGAGCGCCCAAAGGGCAAGACTCTTCATCGAGGCGCCTCGGCGTCGGAGGCAGGATCGGCCTCCTCGTCCGCCGAACGGACGTCCTGCTTGGTCTCGACGTCGTAGCGAATCGCGACCCTGTCTTGAAGGTCGGTGGTGAAGCCACCCTTCTCGTAGGCCACCGATCGAACGGTGGTGACCTTTCCTTCTTCGGCCGTGAAGGCATAGCTCGACTGGATCTTGAAGGTGTAGCCCCTCAGGTAGCTGAACACGCCGTAGCCATTGCCTCGAAAGAGCATGTAGACCGAGAGGTTGTGGTTTCCGGGGACGATGGAGCCGTTGAAGAGTTCGATCTCTCGTCGCTCTTGGACTCCGGTATCGCCGGCCGTCTTGTTGAGGAGGGGTGAGCCATCCAAGGCGTAGCTCAGCTCTTCGAGTTTGAAGGCCGAGCCCATGTCGTTTCGGTGAACCAGACGCGCCCGCGCACCGGAGATCACGCCATTGAGAACCGTCTCTCGAAGAAGGAGGAGCCGTGCCTTGCTTCGGAAGATGCGCTCCTTGAGCTCGTTGACCTGCTCTTCAAGCCCGCGAAGCCGTACCGCATAGTCGGTGTCTTCGATGCTCGGGCGGCCGGGCGTCATCGCTTCGGGGCTGGGCGCCTCCGCTGCTGGCTCATCCTCGATCGCGGTGGGCACGGCCACGTCCTCGGCGAGTTCTTCGCCCGGCGCACCCTGGCTCCAAGCCGGAGAGGGCAAGAAAGAGAGAAGGACGGCGAGGGCGGGGGACAACAGCTGCAGTTTCATGACATTCACCCGACGGGCGGCCCCGTCTCCGTTCGAGAACCCTAGCATCCTTCGGGCCCAACCATAACGACCCGAAGCCACGGCTTCCCGGGCAGGTCTTAGCGGAGCTCGGGTCGAGCCGAAAGTGGGTCCGCCCTCCTCGCTCTTACAAGATGCGTTGCTTCTGACCGGGCGCATCGATAGCCCCTTTCGGGTGGATGGCCGAGATCTGGAGGCGGAGCGAAAGCGCCGTCACGACATCGCCATCGAAGGGAGTGAGCCAGGCTACATGGACCCGGAAACGGGCCTATTCGTCCTCACTGCCCACTTTCTCGCTGCCCGAGGCCGCTGCTGTGGTTCCGGATGTCGTCATTGCCCCTACCCAGAGGTGGAGCAGAGCCGAGCTGGCCGGCCCAAGAGGAAGCGCTGAGGGGAACCGTCAGCGTCAGCGGCCACTCAGACGGACGTTGAGCCTCGGATCCACCCGATAACCGCTTCGGTCACCGATCAACGTCGACCCGAAGCCCATCTTCCGCAGCGTCGAGATGGCGACCTTGAGGCGGTTCTTGGCCGAGGCCTCCATGATGCGCTGGTCGGGCCAACCCGCGGCGAAGAGCTCGGAAGCCGGAATGGGCCGCCCGGGCCGCTCCAGTCGATGACGAGCCAGCGCGACCACCAGCCGCCGAAGGACGGGTCGACGTCGACAGTCGACGGGGTCCCCCCCCGGCATCCGGAACCAAGCGCCATCCTCAGAGATGATGGCCGCGGCCTCCCCCTCGCTGGGGGTGGCCTCCTGGTGGCTGCGCAGCAGAGCGCTCAGAACCACCCGATGGTCCACCGCGAAGCGACCGGACGGGCAGGCGGCACCGGCCAGGCTTCGTTCGGTCGCGGCCAAGCCGGCCTCGTCTCCATGGCGGCGGGCGGTAGCGAGATCGACGGCCGACTGGGCGAGCTGAAGGAGAGGCAGCGCGTCCGAATAGTCGGCGGCGGCCACGTGAGCGCTGCTGATTCGTCGTTGGGCCGCGGCGATGGCGCCGGAACGGGCGTCCACGTACGCGGCCAAGGCCTCGAGACGGAGCGCCTCGTCGATGACTTGGGCACGCCACGCAGCGTCGACCAGGCGCCGAAGTTCTTCTGCCGCCAGCACCGAGCCACCAGCTTCGATCCACGCCCGGTAGCCCCGGGCGCGTAGCGCGAGCGCTGGATCACTACAGCGGGTCATGGCGGCTTCGGCGCTGCGGAGTCGGGTGGCGGCCAGCACCTCGTCTCGGGCGATGCAGGCCGCGAGGCCGAGAAAGAGCATGACCCGGGCGTCGGTGCCCTCCGGGGCGCGAGCCAAAGCGCGTCGCAACCACAGGGTCGCATCGTCGACGCGTCCTTGGGCGAGGTGGAGGCGCCCGAGCGAACTGGCGGAGCGGTATGCGGACGGATCCCGGTCTTCACGCAGGCTGTCCCAGGCCAGCTGCGACAGAGATGTCGCACGTCGGAGGGAGCCTCGAGCTTCGGCACGTTCGGCCAAGTCCAGCGCCCGACGGGCCCGATGGGACTCAACACCCAGGTTTCGGGGCCAAATCCCGGGGGCTTCGCGGTCAATGTGCTCGATTGCGATGGCGCCGTTCCGTCCCACGTCTCGCTATACCGAGCCGCTCTGAGGGCTGGCTCATTCGCCGGACAAATAGGCGAAGATCAGGGGGGCTACGATCGTCGCGTCAGACTGGATCATGAATTTCGGCGTTCCTACATCGAGCTTGCCCCAGGTGATCTTCTCGTTGGGGACGGCGCCCGAATAGCCGCCGTAGCTCGTGACCGCGTCAGATATCTGCGCGAAGTAGCCCCAGAAGGGGACGTCCTTCCGATGTAGGTCCTGGATCAGGCAGGGGACGGCGCAGATGGCGAAGTCGCCGGCAATGCCGCCTCCGATTTGGAAGAAGCCAACGCCCTGACCACGACCGGAAGTCACATCGACATACCAGCCCATCAAGTGCTCGAACTGCTCCGTCCCCGACTGCACGCAAGCGTGGGCGGGCCCTGCGTCGCGCATGACGGCCGCGGTGAGCAGGTTACCGGTGGTGCTGTCCTCCCAACCCGGCGTGTAAACCGGAATGCCTTTCTCCTTCGCCGCGAGGACCCAGCTCTCTTCAGGAGGCAGCTGGAAGTGGGTCTTTAGCGATGGGTCATCCAGGACCTCGTACAAGAACTCGGCTGGCGTCCGACGTAGCCCCGCTTCCGTCGCGGCGGCCCAACAGCGGACCAGGCGGGTCTCCAGTTCTCGCATCACCGTCTCGGGAATGCAGACGTCGGTAACTCGATTCATGCCGCGCTCGAAGAGCGCCCTCTCGTCCTGAGCCGTCAGTCCTCGCCAATGGGGTATGCGCTCGTAGTCGTCGATGGAGAGGAGGGCGAACACGTCTTCTTCCAGATTGGCGCCGGTGCATGAGATGGCGTGGACCATGTCTTGACGGATCAGAGGGGCCAGAGTGCGACCGATCTGCGAGGTCGACATCGCGCCGGCGAGACTGACCAGCATCTTGCCGCCCTTCTGAACGTGAGTCTCGAAGGACCGGGCGGCTTCGACGAGCTCCCGAGCGTTGAAGTGGAGGAAATGGCGGTCCAGGAACTGGCGAACCGAGCTCATGGGCGGAGGAGCCTGACGGATCGCCCCAGTCGATACAAGCCTTCAGCTCGCAGGATGCTCACCTTCGGCCGGAGTCCACTCTGCGGGTAGCTTCGACCAGCGTACGACCTGGTTGCGGCCCTTCGACTTGGCGCGATACAGCGCACGGTCGGCCCGCTGGATGAGCTCGGGTAGCTCGACCGCATCCTGAATGGAGGCAACGCCAATAGACGCGGTGATGGTGAGCTTGCGGCCGTCGTCGAGACGCATCGGGCTGGCGGCCAGCCGTTCACGAAAGATCTCCAGGCGCTTCCGCGCGGTCCATTCGCTGTGGTCGGGCAGCCCAACCAAGAACTCTTCCCCTCCAAAGCGCGCCACAATGGCTGCCTTCTCCTTGAAAGTCTCCACCAGCTTGTCGGCGACGTAGACCAGCGCGTCGTCTCCGACGCCGTGGCCAAAGCGGTCGTTGACGCTCTTGAAGTAGTCGATGTCGACGAGGCCGACCGAGAGAGGCTCGTTGGTGAGCCGAGACACCATGGCCTCTTGCTCGAGCCGGCCTTCCATACCCCTGCGGTTGATGAGCCGGGTGAGCGGGTCGGTCATGCTCTGGACCTCGGTCTGAAAGAGCTTCTCGCGGAGGTTCTTGATTTGGGCGCCCATGGCCTGAAGCTGGGACTGGCTCCGGGCCTTTCGAGCGTCCAGCTGTCGGGTAACGCTGTCGACGGCCTTCTCGGCCACGTCGCGAAGCTCGGTCACGTCGTCGGACTTGATGACCTGGCCCAAGGTCTGGAAGAGCTCCCGCAGCTCGTCGTCTTCATGGATATCCTCCTGCACGCTGGCGCGAACCCGATCGACCAGACTCAGGAAGGCCGACTTGAGGGCCGGTAAGGTGGAACGAACGAAGTCGGCCTCGGCCTTTCGCCGCCGGAAGAGGAACTCGACGGTGTCGGTGAGGTTGGGGCTATTCAAGTAGGTCGGCGGGGGGCTCGACAGTTCGACCTCCCCCAAGTCTCGGTGGGTCTCGGTGGGGGCCCCACCGAGAAGATACTCCTGAAGAGCTTCACACCGGGCCTTGAGGGCATCCCGAGTCTGGACAGGAAGGTTGAAGGACTCGCGACCGAAGAGGATGACGATGTCAGCCAGCGCCTTTCGCGATTGAGAGATCGGCTGATCCCCCTCCATCAGGTCCTCCGTGAAACCGAGAGCGGGCGCCGAGTTCGCCTTGCCCTTCCTCCCCAAAAGCCAACTCATCCCAGCTGGGTATCGGCTCATCAGGAGCCTTTTCGACCCCCGGGCAAAGTCGAGTGGACGAGCTCAGGTGGCCTGGCCCAGGCTTTGGTCATGTCCGAAGAACGCCTGACCGAGCTGGAGCTACGCTCGATGGCCCAGGAACGCCTGCTGGAGGAGCTCAACGAGCAGGTACGGCGGGCCTACGAGCAGGTGGACCAGGCCGAGCGCAGAATCGAACGCCTGGAGACGGCGCTGGAAGGCCTCATCCGGGAACTAGGGATTCCACCGAACGAAAGGCCACCTCACTACTGAACCGACTCAGTCGTAGAGCAAGTAGGGCGCCCGGGCCTCAGCGAACTCGGTGCAGAAGTCCCCGAAGCTCTCCAAGACGGCCTCGGTGGGGGCACCCTCGTCGATGAGCCGACGAGGCGTCTCGCTTCCGAAGAGCAGGTCGATGGCGAGCCTGTCGTCGACAAACTCGTAGGCCTCCCTCCGCCAGCCCAGCCCGATGCCGAGCCGCCGAGCCGCCACCAGCAGCGCAACACTGGCTCGGACGGAACGGAAACGCGCTCGATCCAAGACGTGGAGCTGCACGCCCCCACAATGCTGACCCCCGTGCTTCTGAAAGGTGGGCTTGAACCCGGTCGGCCGCAGCCTAAGACCTGGTCCCAGATCGGGCTCGGCGGCCTTCGCCCAGGCCTCCCCATTCACCGAAGGTCCTCCGACGAGCTCGAAGGGCCGGGTCGTGCCTCGACCCTCGCTGAAGTCGGTCCCCTCCCACAAGCACTGGCCCGGATAGACGATGGCCGTGTCCAGAGTCGGCATGTTGGGCGAAGGAAGGACCCAGGGGAGGCTGGTTTCATCGAAGAACATGGCCCTACGCCATCCCTCCATCGCCACGACCTCGAGCTCGACGTCCAAGCGTCGCACCGCCACACACCAGCGAGCCAGCTCGCCCATGGTCATACCGTGGCGGATCGGGATTGGAAGCTCGGACACGAAACTCTCGTAGCCGGGCTGGACCGTCGGACCCTCCATGTCCTCGGCCCGTCCCCCGAGAGGATTTGGTCGATCCAGGACCACTACCGGCCGACCGGCCTCGGCGAAGGCCTCCAGGCAGTAGGCCATGGTGGCGGCATAAGTGTAGTAGCGCGCTCCGACGTCTTGAAGGTCGACGATGAGGCCGTCCAGACCTTCCAGCTCTTCACTTCTGGGCCGGAGCGAGGCCTCGTCCGCACCATAGAGCGACACAACCCGGTGCGATTCGGCGACCGCTTCCATGTCCTGAGCGGCGCCCGACCATCCGTGCTCCGGACCGAAGAGGGCCGCGACTTCGACGCCGCCGGCGCGGAGGAGATGGAGTCCGTGACGCAGCTGGCCGTCGACGCTGGCCGGATGGGCGAGCAGACCCCAGCGCCCAGTTCGAAGGCGGGTGCTTGTGCTCCATCGATCGAGTCCGGTTTGGACCAGGGCGGCTGCGACCACGGTGGGGTGCTAGCATCGCCGCCAGCGGTTGACCAAGGCCGTGCGCGCTGCGAAGGGGCCGGGATGGCGGCCATCATCGACGGCAAAGCGATCGCCAAGAAGGTGCGGGGTGAGGTGAAGGCCAAGGTCGACGCGCTTCGCCAAACCCACGGGTCGACCCCGCACTTGGCGGTCGTGCTCGCGAGCGACGACCCAGCGAGTGCGGTCTACGTTCGTAACAAGGGAAAAGCGGCCGACGAGGTCGGCATTCGCTCTACTCAGCACACCTTGGCTGCCGACACCTCGCCCCAGCTCTTGCTGGAGAGAGTGGCGAACCTGAACGCAGACCCCGACGTGGACGGGATTCTGGTCCAGCTACCCCTGCCGAAGCAGCACGATGAAGAGCGCGTCATTCGAAGCATTGATCCCAGCAAAGACGTCGATGGCCTCCATCCCGAGAACGCGGGCAAGCTCAGCCGAGGCGACGAAGCCGACGCCCTCGTGCCCTGCACGCCGAGCGGCAGCATCCGACTGATCGAGGAGAGTGGAGCCCGCATTCAGGGCTCCCGTGCAGTGGTCCTGGGCCGTTCGCGCTTGGTCGGCCGGCCCATGGCGGACCTGCTGTTGAATCGAAGCGCGACGGTGACGATCTGCCATTCGAAAACGCGCAACCTCGACGAAGTGATCGGCCAAGCCGACATACTCGTTGCGGCCGTCGGACGTCCGCTCATGGTGAAAGGGCAGTGGCTGAAGTTTGGCACCACCGTTGTCGATGTGGGTATCAACCGAAACGAGGCTGGCAAGCTCGTCGGCGATGTGGACTACCTGCCCGCACTAGAGCGGGCTCGGGCCATCACACCGGTGCCGGGAGGTGTCGGTCCCATGACCATTGCCTACCTCCTCGACAATACCGTGAAGGCCTTCGAGCGCAGGAGAAAGCCATGAGCGAAAAGACGACGCCCCTCCATGACAGACACCTGGCGGCCGGTGCCCGCATGGTTCCCTTCGCGGGCTATTCGATGCCCGTCCAGTACACCGGCGTTGTCGACGAGCACCGCGCGGTCCGTGAGCGAGTGGGACTGTTCGACGTCTCCCACATGGGCGAGGTCTTCTTCGAAGGGCCCGAGGCGGCGAAGGTCGTCAATCGCATCATCAGCAACGACCTTTCGAATCTGGAGCCAGGTGGTGCCTGCTACACGGTCATGTGCCGCGAGGACGGGGGTATCATCGACGACTTGGTAGCTTACTACTTCTCCTCGGAGCGCGTCATGATCTGCGTCAACGCCGCCAACCGAAGCAAAGACTTCGAGTGGATGGTCGAGCAGGCGGCGGGCGACTGTAAGGTTCGTGACGCGAGCGAGGACTGGGCCCAGATCGCGGTCCAAGGCCCCAAGGCGGCGCAGCTGGTCGAGCGACTGTGTGGGTCCGAGGCCACGACGCTGAAGAGCTACCGCTTCATGGAAGGAGAGCTGACTGGTCGGGAGGCGATCATTGCTCGAACCGGATACACGGGGGAAGACGGCTTCGAACTCTACGTCCATTCCGAGGTGGCTGGTCAGGTCTGGGATCTCTTGATGGAGCGCGGCGTGGATCTCGGCGTGACCCCGGCCGGGCTCGGCGCCCGAGATTCGCTGCGGCTCGAGATGTGCTTCCCTCTGTACGGTAACGACATCACAGAAGACGAGAATCCGTACGAGGCCGGACTGGGATGGGTGGTGAAGCTCGATAAGGAAGGCGGGTTCGTGGGGCGCGAAGCTCTGGCTGCCGTGAAGAGCGAAGGCCCGCGCCGACGGCTGGCGCCAATCGTAGTCAGCGGCCGAGGGATCCCGAGAGCGGGCTATGCCATCCTGAGCGGGGACGAGAGCGTCGGCCGAGTCACGAGCGGAACGATGGGGCCAAGCGTCCAACAGGGCATTGGCTTGGCCTACGTCCCCAAGGGCTTGGCCAAGGCCGGCACGGCGCTGAACATGGACGTCCGGGGTCGTTCGGTCCCGGTCGAAGTCGTGAAGCGGCCCTTTCTCCGCCGGGGCTGAGCGGCCCGACCCCGACCCGATGGGGCTTGACCTGGGCTCGGCGGGAACGGACCTTGCTCCCGCCCATGGACAAGAACTTCCCGGAAGACCTGAAGTACTCGAAAGAGCACGAGTGGTGCCGCGTCGAAGGCAACGTGGCGACCATCGGCATCACCTGGCACGCCCAGGACGCCTTGGGAGACATCGTGTATTGCGAGCTCCCTGACGCCGGAGAGGAGTTGAGCGTGGACCAGACCTTTGGCGTCGTAGAGTCCGTCAAGGCCGTTTCCGATCTCTATGCTCCGGTGTCTGGCAAGGTCACAGAGAAGAATGACGGCGTCATCGAGTCCCCGGAGGGCCTCAATGAAGATCCCTATGGGGATGCTTGGATGCTCAAGGTCGAGCTCAAGGATCCCTCCGAGCTCGACAAGCTCATGAGCAAAGCCGACTACGAGGCGTTCTTGGAGAAGTCCTCGGACTGATTCGACTTTAGCATTCCGAGGCCCTGCAGAAGCTCATCAAGACTCGTCAGGTCGATGGGCTTGGTCAAGCAACCGTTCATGCCGATGTCCAGCGCCTGCTCCGCGGCTTCGGCATGGGTGTTGGCGGTGAGGGCGAAAATCGGGACTTCGCAACCCTTGGCGCGAAGCTCGGTCGTCGCCTCCCAACCGTCCTTGTTGGGCATCTGCACGTCCATGAGGATGAGGTCGTAGACCTCGGCCAAACCGGCGTCGACAGCCTCGGCCCCGTCTTCCACCAGGGTGACGTCGTGCCCGCGTCGCTCCAAGAGACGGCGGATCAGGAGCTGGTTGGTCGGGTTGTCTTCGGCCACGAGGATTTGAAGGGCTTCGCCGCCTGGTTCATTCCGGGGACGGTTGACGCCGGTCTGCTGGGTTTCGCCAACCTCGGCCATCGCGAGCTCGACCCAAAAACAGCTCCCTTGGCCGAGCTCGGACTTGACGCCGATGCGTCCCGACATCAGCTCGGCCAGCTCCCGACTGAGCGAGAGGCCGAGGCCCGTCCCTCCGTGTCGTCGTGTCGAGCTGTTGTCGAGCTGGTTGAATCGACGGAACAGACCAACCTGAGCCGAGAGGGCGATACCGGGTCCCGTGTCCTCGACCTCGAAGCGCAGGCCCGAGGGCATCCGCTCGACCCTGAGCTCGACCGAGCCTTCGTCGGTGAACTTCACCGCGTTTCCTACCAGATTCATGAGGATCTGCTTGATGCGCACCACGTCGCCCCTGAACGAGGCCGACTGCGCCAGGCCCTTGCTACGCAGAGCGATCCCCTTCCGGCTGGCCTGCATGGAGAAGGTGCCGATGACCACGTCGATGGCTTCTTGAAGATCGAAAGGCGTGTCATCGATCCGAAGCCGATTCGCCTCGATCTTGCTCAGGTCGAGGACGTCGTTGAGGAGGGCCTGGAGGTGCTGACCTGCCCCACGGGCGGCATCGACGTAGTCCCTTTGCTCGGTGCTGAGCTCCGTCTCTAGAAGAAGGTCGGTCATGCCGATGACGCCGTTGAGGGGCGTCCGGATCTCGTGGCTCATGTTGGCCAGAAAGTCGGACTTGGAAGTCGCTGCCCGTTCCGCCGTCTCGATGGCGCGACGGAGAGTGATCTCCATCTTCTTTTGCTTGGTGATGTCGGTCAGCACGCCGAACACCGCCACGACTTCGCCATCGGCTCCGAGCCCCGGCTGTCCGGACACCCGAACGAAGCGAAGCTCGCCTGGGCTCGGCACCAAGCGAGCCTCGAACTCGAAGCTCTCCTTCTCCTCGAGAGCTTTGCGAACCGCTTCGCGCACCCGAGGCCTATCAGCAACGTGGTACAACCGTATCGCTTCTTCGACCTGGGGCTTGTGGGACGCGGGGTCCCTGCCGTGGATGGCGTAGACCTGTTTGGACCAGGTGACGCTGGTGGGTCCCTGTTCTGGATCGACCTCGAAGTGCCAGTGCCCCACACCGGCGAGCCGCTCGACCATGGACAGGGTGCGCACCCATCGCTGGAGGCTACGCAGCGTCTCGTTGGATTCGGACACGTCCCGAGCTACGGCGAGGACCACGTTGCCCCGGCCCGCGGCGTCCCACTCCATCCAGACCCACGCACCACTCTTGCTGCGAATCCGACTTCCAAAGCTCTCGATACTCCCATGCGAGAGGGCCATCTCGATGGCGTCTCGGGTCGACTCTTGGTCATCGGGATGGATGAAGTCCAGAACCGGAGCCCCCTCCATCTCACCGGGCGTCCAGCCCAGCCTGGTCTCCCAAGCGCCCGCGATTCGGTCCAGGCATCCTTGGTGAATTCGACAGAAGAGGTCCCTCGACAGTTCGAGGAATTCGCTGGTCGGGTCGGTCCCCACACCGATCCCATCGGACCCCCCGGCCCGTTGGAGAGCCCATTCTCGGGAAGAAACGCCTCAGAACCCAAACGGGCCCGAACGGGGCGGGACGAGAACGAATTGGAAGTTGAAGCGAATGCTGCCGTCGGACTCGACGATGCCATCGGGAGGGTTGGGGAAGGGCTCGGCCTGGCGCATGGCTTGAATCGCCGCGTCATCTAGGTACCGGATACCGCTTGAGCGTGAAACCCTGACGTCGTCGAGGGCGCCCGCCCGATTCAAAGTGATGGTGAGCAGAGTCACGCGATTCTGACTGCCCACCGATCGGGCGGTGGGGTCTCGGCGTCGAAACTCCCGACGGACGTTGTCGCTCCAGAAGTTCTGCACCGAGTCCTTCACCCGAATGAAGAAGGTCGCGTACTTGAACTCTTTGGTGTTGAGGTAGGTGCCATCCCCTTCGGGCACGTCTTCGACGTAGTCCATGGACGGGGAACCCGAGATCCGGGCCACGGTGCCCAGGTTGGGCTGAAGAGCCTCCAGGCTGGGCAGAGAGCGCTTGCCCGCGGCCCGACCTCCTGCTTCGCCTGAACCCGAGCCGTCGATCGCGCCTGGCTGAAAGTCGAAGCGCTCGCCGGTGCCGTCGAGAGCCTCGGAGCCAGTCCGGTTGCGGATGGTCTGCTTGAATCCGGGCAGGTCGGAGAGGCGGAGCTTCACGTCGTCTCGGCGCTGAAGGTCAGGAATCTCGAGCCGAAACTGCCGCTCGCCTTCACCTTCGCCTTCCGACTCGCCTCGACCTCCGCCCCGCTCGGCCTCGCCGCCCTCCTCTCCTTCTACCGTCAGTCCCAGGGTCTTCTGGGCCTCGGGCCGCGTAGGCGGCGCTGGCTTGTCTTGGAGCTCGTTCGTGCGGCGCTGCTTGGTTGGGTCCCGACGGTCCAGGCGGGCAACCGACTCCCGTTCCACCCGGGAGTTGTGCTCGCCCGCGAAGCGCGCGTCGGGGTCGGGGGCGTCGTCCTTGGTCGCGGGTACGTCGACGATCTGGCCGACAGGCTGCTCCCGCCGAGGATCCGGCCGGTCCGGCTCTTCGGCTTCGGGGAGCCGGGGCGCCTCAGGGGCGGGATTGGCGCGCTGGCGAGCCGCTCGTCGGGCAGCAGCCTTGGCTTGCTGGATGGAGGCTTGCCAAGCCTGGGGAGAGAGCCGAACGACATCGACCGGTCCCGCGGCCGCAGCGCCGGTCGGCGCCATGGCCTGGACGACGAACTCCCGGACCGGTACCCACAAAGCGGCGTGAATGAGCGCCGATAGAAAGAGAGCGCCGACGAGAACGCGAGCGCCCCATTGGTGCCTTCGTCGTCGCATCCCCCAGCCTCCCAGAGGTAGCACCGAGGCGGTCCTACAGACAATTGATCGCGACCCTTGCTGTACCGGCGCAACCCCTTGGCTTCTCTTGAGATTCGGACTCTAAGGCCCCGTGGTGGATCAGGGCTTTTGCCCGAATGGCGGCCATTGTTGACAGGCCCGCCGGGGATCTCTAGGTTCCCGCGTCTCGCGCGAGGGCAACAGCCCGACGCGCTGCGAGGACAGAGCCATGAACCGGATGGGATTGATCGGCAAGAAGGTGGGCGTGACCCAGATTTTCCAGGATGGCGCCCGGATTCCGGTCACCGTGGTCGAGCTTGGGCCGAACGTCGTGGTCCAGAAGAAGACCGAGCACACGAAGGACGCCTACTCCGCCGTGCAGCTCGGCTACGACGAAGTCGAGCATCGCAAGGTCAACAAGCCGATGCAGGGCCATTTCGGGAAGGCCGACGTCAAGCCGGTCCGCATTCTTCGGGAGTTCCGGATCCCGACGGACGAGGTTGAAGCTCTCGAGGTAGGTCAGAACGTGGCCGCCGACATCTTTCAGGAAAACGAGATCGTGGACGTCACCGGCACCAGCAAGGGCAAGGGCTTTCAGGGTGTCGTGCGCCGCTACGGCATGAAGGGCGCCAAGCAGGCCACCCACGGCACCCACGAGCAGTTCCGCCATGTGGGCTCCATCGGTTGCCGCACGACGCCCGGCGAGGTGCACAAGGGCAAGCGACTGCCCGGGCACATGGGTGATCGAACCGTCACCACCCAGAACGTGCGCATCGTGAAGATCGACCTCGAGAACAACCGGGTGCTCGTGCGAGGTGCCGTCCCCGGTGCCAAGAACAGCTACGTGGTCATCCGGAAGTCGGCCAAGAAGACCGGCAAGATCTACCAGGCCGCCTGAGTCGGTCGGGGGCGGCGTCCGCCATGCCCCGCTACAACAAGCAAGACCGCTTTCATCAGCGGGCCAAAGACGAGCAGTACGCGGCCCGCTCCGTCTACAAGCTAGAAGAAATCGACCGTCGGTACGACGTCATCGGGCGCGGCGACAAGATCGTGGACGTGGGATGCGCGCCCGGCTCCTGGCTTCAGTACCTGGCCCGGGCGGTCGGCAAGAAAGGCTGCGTGGTGGGCTACGATTTGGAACCGGTGACCGTGAACGCGGGCTCCAACGTCCGGGCCTTCGAAGCCAACATCGAGGAACTCGACCCGGAGCGCGTGCTCCGCGAGCTGGCCGAACTATCGGCTGAGCTTCGCAAGAAGCCAGCGCCTGCTTCGGTACCGCCATCCTTCGGGGCCCACGTCTTCGTCAGCGACATGGCGCCCAAGCTCAGCGGGGTGCGAGACGCAGACCAGGCAAAGCAAGCGGAGCTCGTGGGGACGGCCCTGGATCTAGCCCTCGCCGTCCTCCTGGAGGGCGGCCATTTCGTGGCCAAGATGTTTCAAGGCCGAGACACCGACCCGCTCCTGGACCGAGCCAAACACGCCTTCGAAAAGGTCCGCTTCATCAAGCCAGAGGCCACCCGCGAAGGTAGCCGAGAGGTCTTCATCGTAGCCTTGGGTCTCAAGGCACGAATCCAAAGCCCGGAGAGACCCACTCGGTCCGAGTAAAAGCCCCCCGTCTTCTGGGTGGCTTCCGACGGACAAAGCCTGCGGGCGTCAGGGGCTCAGCGGTCGCACTCGCCGCCGATCATGTTGAGGGAACCGAACGTCGGGACCACGTCGGCAATCATGGTGCCCTCGATGATCATGGGCATGGAGGAGGTGATGGGGAAGCAGGGGGGACGTACGCGGACCTTCCAAGGCTTTCCGCCTCCGTCGGAGACCAAGTAGAAGCCGAGTTCGCCATTGGCGCCTTCCTGGTAGGCGTAGGCTTCGCCTTCCGGCACCTGGATGCCGTCGATGATGATCTTGAAGTGATTCATCAACTCCTCGATCGCGGTGTGGACCTTGTCCTTCGCGGGCAGGGCGAGCCGGCTGTCTTTGGTGATGAGATCGGGTTCGGTCTGCTTCATCTGGTCCAGGCACTGCAGGATGATGCGCCGGGATTCTTTGATCTCGTGCATTCGGACCAAGTACCGGTCGTAGTTGTCGCCGTTCTCTCCGATGGGGACATCGAAGCTGACCCGGCCGTAGGCATCGTAGGGCGCAGCGCGACGAACGTCGTACGCGATGCCGGTGCTCCGAAGGCAGGGACCGGTCCAGCCCCAGTCGATGGCGTCCTGAGCCTTCATGGCCCCCACGCCCTTCATTCGCTGGAGGAAGATCTGGTTGTCGTTGAGAAGAACCTCGACGTCGCTCATCAGCTTCACGACCCGGTCCATTCGCTTGCGTAGCCGCTCCTCGTAGCCTTCGGGGAGGTCGGCGACAACCCCGCCGATGCGGGTATAGCTCACGGTTAGGCGAGCGCCGGTCAGCTCTTCGACTGCGTCCCATAGAATGTCGCGAGCTTCGATCAGATAGAGCATGCCGGTGAAGGCACCGAGCTCCATGGTCCCCGCCCCGACACATGTGCAGTGGTCGGACATTCGCGACAGTTCCGCCGCTATGGTTCGCAGGTACTTGGCCCGCTCCGGAATATCGATGTCGAAGAGCTTCTCGACCGCGGCCGCGTAGCAGTTGTTGTTGATGAGGGGCGAGACGTAGTTCAGTCGGTCCGTATACGGGAAGACCATCGTCCACGTCGCCGCCTCGCAGGACTTCTCGAATCCTCGGTGGAGGTAGCCGGGCTCGACGTCCATCCGCTCGATGGTCTCGCCGTCCATGATGACCCGCATCTTTATCGTGCCGTGCATTGCGGGATGAGACGGGCCCATGTCCAAGCTCATCTTGCTCGAGCCGGGCGGCGGCTCGGGCACCGGCCCGAGCTTGGGGAGGGGGGAGCGCTCTTCCCGGGGAACAGAAATTCCTCGGCGTACAGGTGCGTCCATTTCCCCGGCAGTCTGTCAGAGGGACCCGGGGAGTCAATTGGTCCTCACGGTCGCAAGAGGCGTAGACCCCGCCGAATGGCCCTGGTTCGGGCGCGCATCCGCCTGGCGGCCTCCGGTTCGTGGTGATCATAGCCAAGGAGATGGAGCGTGCCGTGAACGACCAAGAGCTCGAGCTCGGCATCCAGGCTTACCCCTCTGGAGCGCGCCTGTACCGTGGCCCGCTCGACGCTGACGATCACGTCACCGACATGATCGACGGCCACCGGAAAGGGATCCTCGTTGGGAAAGGCCAGGACGTCGGTCGGCTTGTCCAGGCCCCGAAACTCAGCGTTAAGGCCTCGGATTTCGCGGTCGTCCGTCAAGAGCAGCGCCATCTCCGATCCCGCTCGCCCTTCGGAAGCCAACACGTGGGAAGCGGCCTGCTTCGCGTGCCGTCCACTTCCCCCTCGAGCGCCTTTTCGTCGACGGCGTACGAGCGTGATCCCTGAGTCTTCTGGACGGGCAGGGGTCGATTTGGGAGATTCCGCCGTCATGACTTCGTGGACCACTCGGGACGCAGCCGAACTGTACAACGTCAGCGGCTGGGGGAACGGCTACTTCGACGTCAGCCCGGAAGGCCACGTCGTCCTGACCGAAGGCGCCACCCGAGGCCGTCCGCTGGACATGAAGAAGCTCGTCGACGACCTGATTCGACGGGGTCTGTCCATGCCCTTCCTGCTCCGTTTCTCGGACATTCTCAGCCGTCGCATCGAAGAGATCCACAATGCCTTCCAGGAGAAGATCGACGAGTACGACTACCAGTCGAACTACAAGCTGGTGATGCCCATCAAGGTCAACCAGCAGCGCCACGTAGTCGAAGAGGTGCTGGAGTTCGGCCGCGCCTTCGGCGTGGGCCTGGAGGCCGGTAGCAAGCCCGAGCTCCTGGTCGCTATCGCCCTCATGGGCGCCAGGGAGGGCGTCATCGTCTGCAACGGCTACAAGGATCCGGCCTACGTCGAGACCGCCCTTCTGGCCCAGCACTTGGGCGTCAAGACGCTCATCATCATCGACCGCTACGAGGAGCTGGCGGGCATCATCCAGATCGCCAAACGGCTGGGCGTCCCGCCCAACATCGGCGTCCGGGCCAAACTAGGAACGAAAGGAAGTGGCCGCTGGGCCGAGTCAGGGGGCGACCGTTCCAAGTTCGGCCTCACGGCCGGCGAGCTGGTCCGAGCCGTCCGAATGCTCGAGGCCGAAGACATGCTGGACCGCCTCAAGTGCCTGCACTTCCACATCGGCTCTCAGATCACCTCCATCCGAGCGGTCAAAGACGCGCTCAACGAGGCCACACGGATCTTCATCGACCTCTACAAACTCGGCGCACCTCTCGACTACATCGACGTTGGGGGCGGCCTCGCGGTCGACTACGACGGCTCGAAGACCAACTTCCACGCTTCCAAGAATTACTCGCTGGAGGAGTATGCGGCCGACGTCGTCTACACCCTCCGAACAGCTCTCAGCGAAGCCGACGTACCCCATCCGACCATCATCTCGGAGTCGGGCAGGGCCCTGGTCGCCCACCACTCGGTGTTGGTCTTCGACGTGCTCGGTCACAGCGAAGAGACGACCCAAATGCCGCCCCAGAGCGAAGGAGAGGAGGAGCACCAGCTGGTCGAGGAACTGCGAGAAGTCGCCACCACGGTCAATCGCAAGAACTTCCAGGAGGCCTACCACGACGCCGTCCAACTCAAGGACGACGCGCTGTCGCTCTACCGTCACGGTATCCTCGATCTCGAAGATCGGGCGGTGGTCGAGCAGCTCTTCTGGGCCACTGCGCGAAAGATCCGACGAATCGTTCGAGAGCTCGACTACGTGCCTGAAGACGTCGAGTCCCTAGAGCGACAGCTTGCGGAGACCTACTACTGCAACTTCTCCCTATTTCAGTCCCTGCCCGACTCCTGGGCCGTGAAGGCGCTGTTCCCCGTCATGCCTCTCCATCGACTGGACGAACGGCCGGCCAAACGAGGCATCCTGGCCGACCTCACCTGCGACAGCGACGGCAAGATCGACCAGTTCATTGGTCTGCATGACGTCAAAGAGACGCTCGAGCTCCACGCATTGGATCGGGACGAGCCCTACGTGCTGGGTATCTTCCTCATCGGCGCCTACCAGGAAATCCTGGGCGATCTGCACAATCTGTTCGGGGACGTGAACGCGGTTCATGTGTCGAGCAGCGAGGGCGGCTACAAGATCAAGCATGTGGTCGAAGGCGACCGAGTGAAGGACGTTCTCTCCTACGTCTCGTACGATCAGCGAGCACTCATGGAGCGACTCCGGGAGGCCATCGAACAGGCCTTGGCCCGAGGCACGATGAGCTTCGAGCAGGGGGCGTCCCTCCTGAAGCACTACGAGGCCGGCCTGGACGGGTACACCTACCTGCAGAATCGGGAGTACTCGGAGCGGCTGCTGAGCACCATCGTCCCCGCCCCCACCCTGGAACTGGTCGGGCGGCGCTGAGCGCTTTCCGATTGTCGAGGATCGATGGGCCTGGTACCGCAGCTGGGACAGACCCATGGGTCTCCTAGTTGAAACCCTGAGGGTCATCCGAGAGGTCCGGGATTGGGCCCAGTCTCGGAAGGCCCGGGGCCCAGCGGCCGCCGACATTCGAGAGGCGCTCGAGACGACGGCCCGTCGCCTGGAGGTCGAGGTGGGCCTGTCACCGACTCCGGTCGACGAGTCCCAGACCTACGAGCAGCCGAAGGCTTCAGCCCCGGTCGCATCCTCGCCCGCCACCTCAGCGACCGGGAGCGAATCAGCCGCGCCGGTCGAGGCGGCGCAAACGGCCGTAGAGGTCGATAGAGCCGAAGACGAAGGCCCCGTCGAGGCTGAAGGGCCCGACATCGAGTGGGACCGGCTGGACCCCCACGCGGTCTCGGCTGTTCGCCGCCTTCGGAAGCATGGACACACGGCCTACCTGGTCGGCGGCTGCGTCCGAGACCTGCTCTTGGGCATGCCGCCCAAGGACTTCGACGTTTCGACGGACGCCAAACCAGAAGAAGTAAAGGCCATCTTTCGCAACAGTCGGGTCATCGGTCGCCGCTTCCGACTGGTCCATCTCTACTACCGTGGTGGAAAAATCATCGAGGTCGCGACCTTCCGAGCCAACGCGCAAAGTACAGAGGAAGAGGGAGAAGAGAGCAAAGACCTCCTGATTCGCCGAGACAACGTATTCGGATCCGAAGAGGAGGACGCTCAACGTAGAGACTTCACCATCAATGGCCTCTTCTATGACGTTCACGACGGCAAGATCATCGACCACGTCGGTGGCCTGCCGGACGTGAAAGCTCGATACCTACGCATGATCGGCGACCCCGATATCCGTTTGCGTGAAGACCCGGTGCGAATCCTGCGAGCCGTCCGCTTTCATACGAAGAACCAGCTCCAGATCGACCCAGAGCTGCTGACGGGTATTCAGAATCACCGAGACGACCTCGCTCGCTGCGCGCCTGCGCGCTTGTTGGAGGAAGTGCTCAAGCTGCTCAGGGCCGGACAGGCCGCACCGGCCATCACGACCATGCTCGAGTGGGGCGTCCTGCCGGTGCTGCTACCGGAAATCTCGGCCTACGTCGAAGGAACGCTCGTCCCCGAAGGCCCCGCCTCTCGGTCGCCCAGAGATAGCGCCGACCATCTCCTTCGCCACCTGCAGGCCTTGGACATCGTGGTGGCGCGTCGTCCGGTGGGGGACGCTGCTATACTCGCTGCCCTCCTGCTGGCGCCTCTTCTCGACCTCCAAGACGACGCTGGCGAAGACCCCGAAGAACGCCACATCGTCTTCCGCGACTTCGTCGAGGACTTCGGCCGACACATCACGCTCACGCGTCGCATTCAGGAGTCACTCCGCCAGATCCTGCAGGCCCAAAAGGCCCTGGGCCGCGCTGGGGCCGGGGCAAGTCGTCGTCGTCGCCGGGGCTCAGCCTTCGGCATCGTCCAAAAGCCCTGGTTTTCGGACGCACTCGCCCTCTACGAAGTGCGGTGTCGAGCCCTCGAATTGCCGCTGGACGAAGTCATGGTTTGGAGCCAACGCGGTCTGGCCGCAGGGATCGACGAGATTGGCCCTCTGCCACCAGACGGACCCGAAATCGAGCTGAGTGGCGAGGACATCCCGAACCCCTCGCCTTCAGGTCCGAACAAGAAACGGCGACGAAAGCGGAAGTCGGGACGAAGCCCTCGCGACGACGCTGAGGCCACCCGAGAACAGGACGCAGGCTGAGGGCCTACTCGGCCTGGGCGGCGGTGCCCTGCTTTTCTTGTCGTTCCAGTTTCTGCTGCTTCTTCTTCTGGCGATGCCGGATTCGGCGTCGCATCCGCTCACGCTTGAGCTTGCTCTTCGAGCTGGCCATGAGGCTCTTCTAGACTTCCCGCCCGGTCCTGTTCAAGCCGAATGGAGGGGTCGACGTCGACTTCTGATCCGGGCCAGCAGAGTTTCCAACTGCTGGATCCCAGTCGACGCGCGGTGACGCACCAGTTCGGCCTGGCGCGATTCCTCAGCCCGGCGAGCCTCTTCGGCTCGGCGAGCCGCCTCGGCCTGGCGCGCTTCTTCGGCTCGGCGAGCCGCCTCGGCCTGGCGCGCGTCTTCGGCTCGGCGAGCCGCCTCAGCCTGGCGCGCGTCTTCGGCTCGGCGAGCCGCCTCAGCCTGACGGTCCTCTTCTGATTGGCGAGCCACCTCGGCCTTCCGGGCTTCCTCCAGCTGATGGGCCTCGTCCTCGATTTTTTGACGGGCTTCAGCCTGCGCACGGACGTCGAGGGTCTGGGTAGGCTCCATGTCGGGGGTCGACTCTCCGCTCTGCTGACCCTTGAGGGCCCTGACTACCTCCATAGCCATCTTTCGCAAGGCCTCGTCCTGAGGGGCCCTCGCCATGGCCGAACGCAAGAGGCGAAGGGCCTCGGCGTGTCGACCTGCCCTCACGTAGGCCCGAGCATAGTCGAGGGGCTGGCCCATCAGCCGACCCTCCATCTGGTTCTTCTTGGACAAATGGGCGTCAATCTGAGCGATCCGCTGCCGGAGGCGCGGGTCGTCCGGTCGTTGCTGAAGGAGGACCGTTAGCGTGCCCCGAGCACCCTGAAGGTCGCCCGCTTTGAGCTGAGCGAGGGCTTCGCGTTCGAGCTCTGCTTGACCCACCCTTCAGACTTACCGCGAGCCTAGCTTCAAGGAAACATGCGACCGGCCAGCTGGACCGAAACGCGTCCACTAGGAGGGCTGCTTCCGTCGGTGAATATGCCGAGTTCGGCGTTCCTCATGGTCCGGGTGCTTCGATAGCGGACGTCGAGAAGCGCTCGTTGGCCCGGCTCTAGTCTTTGGCTTCGCGGAGGATCGACGAGCTCGAAGACACCCGTCTCGAAAGAGCCGCTTCCACTCGAAACAAGCTCGAAGCTGAGAATGGTCACCGCTTCGGTTCCGCGGGAACTCAACACCAAAGTCTTGACGCTCTCTTGGGTCTCAGGCCCAACCGCGAAGACCAGCTGCGCTCGATCGACGGTGAGGGCTCGGGGGACATCGTCCACTTCAACGCGAGCCTCGGCCCGTTCGAATAGTGCGCTACTGAGTCCGGTCCACCGTCCGTCGGGGCCGACGCCCAGGGCTCGGACCAAGACCGTGTCGTCGACTTCAAAGGGCCCTGCATAAGGAAGGCCTTCGCCAGGCAGCGGGTCCGTGCCGTCGAGGCTGAACCAGATCGCGACGTCTTCTTTGGCCAGGAGGCGAACCTGAAGCGGCTCCTGAAATCGGGCGCCATCAGGGAAGATCTCAACCAAGGGCATGGGGCTCGCCACAGCTTCTTCCACGGAAGGCTCGACCGTAGGCCCCCCGCATCCCAAGGTTATGAGCAGACCAAGAGCCGCTCGCATGGCAATCTCCTCTCCACCGGATTCAATGATGCGTGAGCACATCGCTCGACGCGCTCTCCAAGCCGGCCCCCTAGAAGCCTACCGGATCTTCCACGGAGAAATCGATGGGGCCCCCCGCAATTGGGCCGTCGACCGGTTCGGCCATCACTTGCTTCTTCGCGTGCCGAACGCATCGGCCCTGGTAGCGCATGCCGGTTTCGTGGAGGCGCTCCTTTCGGCCCAATCCTGGGCCGGCGTGGTGGTCAAGATACGCGACGATCACAGCAGCCGCTGGCTGCAGCCCGGTCATGAGGGCGAGCAGATTCTTCGCGAAGGCCCAGCCCGGCTCTCGGTCCGCCTCCAAGATGGATATCAGGTCGGACTCTTCATCGAGGGCCGAGCACTCCGGGATGCAATCAGTCGCCATGGAGCTCCCGGAGAAGTACTGAGCCTGTTCAGCTACACGGGCTCCGCCTCGGTGCGTGCCGCACTCCAGGGGGCGCGGCTGACCTCGGTCGACGTCTCCAAGAAGGCCCACCACTGGGCCCGCAGGAACTTTGAGCTGTCGGGCGTCCAACCTGACGGTCACCGATGGTTTGCTGACGATGCGTCGAGCTTCTTGGCCCGCAGTCGAGACGATGCCTTCGAGACGCTTATTCTGGACCCTCCTGCCTTTGGTCGGGCAGGAAGAAAGACATTCAAACTCGAACGCTCTCTACCGGAACTAATGGAGCAAAGCCTGCGCATTGCGCGACGTATCTACTTCAGCACCCACCACCCCAAGCTTACGGACAACGCGCTGGAGCAGGCATGGGCCGAGGCAGCCCGTAGACGAGGCTACGATTTGCGAATCGTGTCGATAGTCAACGCGTTCGATCTGCCCGAGGGCGGCGACGACTGGGGTCGCTACCACAGAGCGATGATCTTGGAGAGGCGCTGAAGGAGCGGGGGGACGCCCCCCGGCTGGAAGCAACCGGGGAGCTCTGACTCAGTAGATGCCTTCGGCGCGGACCGAGAACTTGCGGAGCATGTTCACGAATCCAACCTCGTCGGCGAGCTCGGTACGAACACGCTCGAAAGCTGTGCACTCCGGCGTGGTCGCCAGCTCCGGGGGCACGTTGGGCGCCGAATCGACGCACGACTGCCGTAGGGGGTCGTACTCTTGGTCCTTCATTCGGTTCAAGTCTTCGAGAAGCTCGGCGCCGACGCTCCACTCATGGAACCGGCCTTCGCGCTTGTCGAAGTTGTTTCCATAGTAGGAGCGGTTAATCAGACCGGTCACGTTCGGCTCTCGGAAGGGCTCGATCTTGGGCGCTGCATACTCGAGACGAGTCTCGGGGTCGATGAAGCGAACCACCTCGATGTCATCCGAGAACTCGGTTTCATCAGGCAGACCTGGAATCGTGACCTTCGAGAGTCGGAAGTAGTCGACCGAGTAGTCAGCCAAGCTGCTCCAGTTCGACAGAGCAAAGGTGAGTGCCCACAGACGGAGGTCGTAGGACCACGACGGCTCGATGGTCGGGAAGTCGTTGTCTCGCAGATACCGACGCACCGAGCTCCCTGCCAGGTCCCCTCGGCTGTCGTCGAAGATCTCGTCGAACATAGGGGTGTAGCGGACGATCGGCTCCGATGTCGGGTCGTTCGGATCCTCGGGGACGATGCGCGAACGGTAGCCGTCCCAGTCTTCGCGGATGAGCGAAGACCAGCGTTGGAGGAAGGGATCCTGCCAGGTCCGAAGGTAAGGCAGCTGGAACGCACGTCGGTCGAAGATCTGGGAAAGGTCGAAGGCGAAGAAGCCCGATGAGCGCGTCATCACGAACATCGCCGCCCACTTGTCCCAGAAGGTCCCGAGAACGGTCGTGTTGAAGTAGTACTCCTCGTTCCAGGAATCCTCGAGGAACGCACCGCCACCGAATCCGACGGCCGTCTCATAAGGCTCGCTACAGGTCTCGCCCTCCGGCAACAGCGCCTGGTTGCGATAGACGTTGTCCGCCCCCAGGCAATAGGTCCCCGGCTCCGGAGACTGCAGCACGCGCTCCAAGAAGTTGGCGCCGAGATAAGCCGCTTCTTCCCAGTCGTTGAAGCGACCGATGGTATCGTCGGCCGTGCTGGTGAACACGAAGTACTGGTAGACGTCCGAGAACAGTTTGAAGCGGCGGAAGACCAGACGAATCAGAAGGGGCACAGGGTTGCCGAAGTTGCTTCGGTCCCGCTGGAAGGAGCGCCACAGGTAGTCGCGGTCGTAGCGAACGATCTGGCTCTCGACCGACTCTTGGAAGTCCCAACCAGTATCCCACCGCTGGCAGAAGGGGTTGGAGAAGCCTGCGAAGAGGTCAGAGCAGTACTTGTACGGAACCTCGTGCTTCCATGAGGCGTAGTCGTAGCCCTTGTCGTCGGCCACGCCATCGCCGTCGTCATCCACGCAGTCTCGACTCTCGTCACCCTCGACACAAGGGGCGTCGAGGTCGCCGGTAATGGGCGTCAACGGATCGTCGATTTCCGGCGAACCCGCGAAAGCAGCCGTCTCCTGTTGAATCAGCTCCTCGACCGTCGCCATGACCCGGGCGCCGTAGATGAGGTCGGTTCTTGGGCTCTGGACTGCGTTTATCACGTCGCGAACGTTCTGCTGATCATCCCCGAACACGATGCAGATGTTGGGGAAGCCAAGAGCGTTGGAATTGGCCTCGGCCGCCTGAGCGAGGACGCGGAACTCACGGTCAAGCACCGTGTCACAGGCGTCGTCCCGGGCGATGTCGATGTCGCCTCGCTGACACGCCTCGATTGTCTCGGGCGAGATGTTCTCGTCGGCGTAGTCTCCGGGGGTGAAGGACAGAAGACGCGGGATGTTCTCCGGATCCTCCAGGTAGAAGAAGCGAGCGAAGTCGCCGCCTTCGTCTCCGAAGTCGGGGTTGTCATCGACCTTGCCACAGCGCTGCACGTAGCTGCCGTATTGCCGAGCGTCCGGAATCGAGACTTGGGAATCGTCCCAGACATCTACAAGCTGGCCGTACATGAAGCGAATGGCTGCAGCGTCGTAGCTCCCGATGCCGTGCCAGCCGTTGATGGTGAAGTCGAAAGCATAGTCCATGATGGACGCGTACTTGTACTCGTTGGTGCGGATGGGCTGCTCCGGTGAGGGCCGTCCCTGGTCACCCTGGGTGTAGAAGTTCTCCCAGAACTCCGGCCGGTAGTTGAGCGGATCCATCGAGGCCTCGAAGTTGTGTCGCAGGCCGATGGCGTGACCCACCTCGTGGCCCTGGACCGCCTTGAACAGCTCGGTCTGGAGGAAGGTGAAGATTTCGTCCCGAGGCCGACCGGTCAGCTCCGTGGCCAGCGGCGACACGTTGGGGTCGAAGAACTCGGCCATGTCGAAGCCGTTCGAGCCGAGCTCGAAGATGGCCTGCTCGACTGGGTTGTTCTCCATGTCGAACATCCAGTTGACCGGTGATGCAGCTTCGAGAGCTTCGTCGCTGATGATGCCAGGAATGACATCGCCGAGGTTGCCGACGGAGCCAGCGGGGAGGGCGAAACCGTCGTTGGGCTGGTAGAGGCCAGGTCCGGCCAGCACCCGTACCATGTCTTCGCTGAGCAGGAACTCACGCTCGAGGTCGCTGTGGGCGAACATAGCCTCGTACTTCTCCTTGTCGGTGAGGAGGCGGCCCGAGTTACTGCTGTCGCCGTCGACGCCGCTGGCGGCGGCGCCGCCACCGACTTCACCCGAAGCCCGGGCGTCAGCAGCGAGGCCGTCCTTGAGCTCCTGGCTCACGTGGAAGTCTCGAGCGACGCGCGTGCTGAACTCACGGGTCACGTTGCCGCGGATGATGTCCTCGGCCCGAAGGTCGCCGTTCAGGTACTGAATGATGTCCACGCCACTCTGAGAGATACGGTCACCTGCGTCGCTGAAGTAGTTGGCGATGTTGGCCACGAACTCACCTGTCTCGGGATCTTGACCGAACTGCGCCACGCCCCACGGACCGTTGGAAAGCTGAATGACGTAGTTGTTGAAGCTGTAGCGCAAGTCACCCAAACGCTGCCAGGTGAAGGCCAGCTGACGGCCGGTCCGCTCAGCCACGGATGGGTCCAGGGTCATGCCCCGCTGGAGGCCCTCGAACTGCATGGAGGCACAGACCCGCTCGACGTTGCCGGCTAGGATGCCCTCATTACCACCGGCGATCTCGTCGATGATCGAGGTCATGTCGTTGCGTTCGGCATAGGCGATGACGTTGTCTTTGCTGCAGTCGTTCACCCGGTGCTGGAACATGTCGTACACGTCCGGGGTGCAGGCCTCGGGCGAGGTTGCCATGTCGATGCCGGCGTTGGTGCACATGGCGGAACGCCAGGCCTCGAGGTCGGGCTGGTTCCCGTTCTCATTGACGTAGCCCATGCGGTAGGCGACCGCCTCGTTGAAGGGCTCTGCCCACCAGCCGGCCATGGTCTCCGACCCCTCGAGGATGTTCCGAGGGGTTTTGGGGTTGGTGTAGTAGATGACCGGCTGAGGCTCACGCTGCTCGTACGGGATCAAGGCTCCTGTGGAATCGAAGCTGTCCTGCCAGAGGTCATACCGACCGGCCAGGAAGATGCGTCCAGCCCTAGTTTGGAAGCGCTCACGGTCGAAAGCGACCCTATTGATCCGGAAGTTGCCGAAGCGGCCGTCAAAGTTGAAGCCTCGAAACTCACAGCGGGCCGGGGCGTCGATGGCGTTACATTCGACGTCGCGATCGTCCAGGATGAGGGGCTCGCCGTCGTCGTTCCGGTACTCCAGGCGGTCCGGGTAGTAGAGCGCTTCGTAGTCGTCGGTTGGATCGACCTTTCGGAAGGACAAGCGTGTCTTCACTTCGGCGATACCGCAGCGGGGCACCGAGTTGAAAAGGAGCTGGAAGAGGCAGAAGCTCGGCGAGGGCTCCAACGCGTAGAGGTTGGTGACGTCGAAGTAGTCCTCGGTGATGATCGGTCGGTCCGGATTTTGCGCCTCGTCGCCCTGAACGAAGAAGCTGGTCTCGGCCGCTCCGCTAAGGATGCCGTTCAAAGCTCCGAAGCCGAATCGTGTAGCCTGCCCAACCGTATTCTGACTCCAGTCAATCCGCATGAAGCGACGCTGGTGCCAAGGCCGGTCCGTGGTGTTCTCCGACAGCACGTTGGTGGGGACGCCGGTAGTGGCGTTGTACTCCCGCTGGATGTCGAAGTGGGATTCGATACGGAATGCCGCGACGGGTGATCCAAAGAAATCTCGGCCTTCGTCGGTCAACCCTTCCGCAAAGGGGACGCGCTCATAGCTCCTGTAGGCAATGAGGCGGTCCTCCTGAATGTCCCATCGAATCTTTTCCATGTCGCCGGCGATACCTTCGACGCCAAGAGCGTCTGCCCCGGATTCGACGATGGTGGCTCGGTGATACCAGATGCCTTCGAGCATCTGCTTGTCGATCGCGTTGGGCTGCGTTCGGTCGATCGTCTGAACGTCCGACGCGCAGGCGGCCAGCCCGATCAGGGCGAGGGGTGCGATGCGTGCAAAGTTATTCACGATGATTCTCCTATGACCCTCAGCGATCCTGGAAGATGCGGTAGAGCTCGCGATTGAACTCGAGCTTCTCGACGGCGAACCGCCAGGTATCGAAGGCGCCCGGCGAGCCGGACAAGCCGAGATAGCGCTCATAGCGGGCCTGGGTTTGGTCGATGATATCGCAGGCGATGCTTCCCCGCCCGTCGGCCACTCGGTTTAGACCTCGATATATGACCCCAGTGAGGTCGTCTACGTACTCGCACAAACAATCCTCGGCGTCGTTGGAGTCCAAGCAGCGCGGGAAGTTGTCGGTTGTGAGGTAGCTTGGCTCGTCATAGGCGCCGACCGCCCAAATCTTTAGCTCCTGGCCCATGTCCAGCCGGGCATCGATATCCGAGGACAAGACGAGGTGACCCGCGATGATGGCCCAGTCGGACAGGTTGAGGGTGTTGCTTGGGTAGATGTAGGCCGGATTCAGACAGCTGGGGCTCGCTTCCGGGAAAGAGTCGAGGCTTGCGGCCTCCATGTCGAACATGCGTCGGGCCTCCAGGTAGCCGAAGTCAGCCCGTTCGGGAGCAGAAGGGTCACGACACCAGTGGGACGAGAGGGTTTCGGCCGCGTTGGTGGTGATGAATCCGTCGAGCTGGACCAAGTTGTTGTAGAAGGTCCGCATCTCAGGCTCAAACAGCCGGTACGGGCTCAACATGAAGTTTCGCCGGTCTACCTGATAGTTGAAGCGGAACAGACGCGGGTTGCTGGCGCCAAGGAAGATGGCCGTGATCCGCTTGTCGAAAACCGAGCCAACGAATCGGATGTCCCGCTCTTCGAGCTCATTGGTAAAGGCCAGACCCAGAGGCCGGGCATCCGGACCCACCGGAAGGTCGAAGGCCTCGAGGTCCTGTATCTGAGGATCGTTGATGTCGAGCTCGGGATCACAGCCGTTCTGCAGAGAGTCGAGGTAGACCGGCTTTTGCCCAGCCGTGAAGCCAGCTAGCGGGCAATATCGACCTTCGTCGGGTAGCGCGATGACTTCGGTGGCGATGTTCATGGAGTTGAGCATCACGCCCGCCATGTCAGCCTGCAGGTCCGTGCCCTGGAAGGTCGGATCTTCGGCCGTCATGATTTGGAAGTACTGCTGTGTGACGTCGTAGAAGTCCCAAACCAACTGAATGGCTGTAAAGGCCGACCCCAGGTTCCATCCGTACGGCGACAGTCGTCCACGAGCGAAGTTCGTGAAAGGGAAGTAGTTCTTCCACATCCGATAGTAGTTCGCCTGAATCTCCAGAAGGTTGGAACCGTAGTCGAAGGTTGCGCAGAAGGGCGTCCGTCGGTTGTAGAAGCCGTCGCAGAACAGGTAGGGAACTTCGTTGACCGGGGGGTTTTGGGGGTCGAAGTCGACCCAGTCGCGGCTGGTGAGGACATCCATCCGAGTGGACTGGTCGCCGCAGTCTCCGCCGCACAGGTAGTCGGGGATGGCCCGGTAGTCGTTATAGTAGCGCCAGTTCTTGAGATCCGCTCCACCTTCGACCTGGACACTGGGACTCGTGAAGACCTGAACCTGATTGCCATAGGCGAAGCGGAGAGCCGCTTCGTCGTAGCTGCCCAGGAAGTCGGCGAACAGACCCTTGGCCGACATGTACTCCATCACGGTCGTATGGCGGAATTCATCCAGGTTGGCCTGGACCTGCTGCTCCGGGGTCCCCTGGACGTTCTCCCAAAAGCGCGGGTTGTAGTTGAGCGCGTCGTAGGTGCCCTCGAAGTTGTGGGCGAGGCCGACGTTGTGCCCGAGCTCGTGGAGCATCACGTGCTTCATGAGACGGTTCGCGATCTCCTGGAATCGCTCCTGCCGCGTCATGTCACGAAGATCGAGCGCGAGGCCTGCCCAGTGGGGGTCGAGGTCCTGCTCCAAGAAGCAGAAGCCGCCGGCGGCCATGTTGTTCCGCCGCTGTTGGTTCTGTTGAGAGAACAGCCGGTGGTCTTCCCAGAGACTCTTCAGCGTCGCGTCTTCGAGAAGCTCTTGAGGCGGTGGCGTCCCGGGAATCCATTCGCCGTTCGACATGATGGTCAACATGGTGTCGTCCATCAGGCTTCGCTCGATGTTCGTTCCTTCGAGACGAGCGAAGCGGTTCGACATCGAACGTCCGCTGCGGTCTTCGGGAAGAGCGTCCATCGAGGTCGCACCCACGGCGCTCATTCGGCGGGTCAATTCGGCGACCATGGCGTCGTTGGCGGGGGTGGTTGCCATGTCGATGACTTGATCTTCGATGCGGCCCACCTGGCGTCGCACGTCCTTGCCGTAGATGATGTCTTCGGTATCGCAGCCGTCCTCTTCGTTCATGAAGCAGATGTAGTCTGCGATGGTGGCGGCGCTGATCTCATAGTATGCGCCCCGCAAGAAGGAGGTCGCGGCCACGCTCTCGCCGGTTGTGGCATCGGCGTGCATTGGGCCGTAGCCGCCCCAGCCAGACCGCTGTGGGTTGTTCAGGTAGACCACCATATTGTGGCGAACATCGCCGATTCGCTGCCAGTCGAAGCTGCTCTTGCCGGTGATGGGGTCCTTAGTGGCGGCCTCGAGCGAGGTGCAGGTCCGTTTCAGGTTACCGACCCCGAGTCGCAGCGCCATGGCGTCGGCCAGGTCGTCGCCACGGGGGAGAGAACATAGCTCGCCCTGGGGGCACACGGCGCGCTCGACCGCGGACACGAGGCGGCGATCGGCGAGGACGGTCTGGATGATGTTGGCCTCGTTGCAGTCATTGTCCCGGATCTCGAACATATCCATGACCTCGGTCTCAGGAAGTCCCTTGAGGTCGGCGACCATGCCCTTGAAGACGCGGTTGTAGTCGGCCGCCACTTGGCGGGCGACCTCCCGGTAACGGTCCGGGTATTCGGCGTTCAGGTAGTAGATGATGGGCTTCTCGGTGCGCTCCGCGTAGGGAATCTCGAGCCCGTTCGCGTCCACGCTGTCTTCCCAAATGTCGAAGAGCATGGCGCGCCACTGGCGACCTTCTTCGGTGAAGCCGTAGCCGCGGTCGTAGGTGGGGGTCGCAAGGCGGAAGACACCGAAGCGGCCGTAGATACCCTCGCGCTCCACCTCGTTGTTCAGATCGTCGACGACCGGATCCCCGTTGGCGTCCTTGACCACGAAAGAGTCTGGATAGAACCGGGGCTCGAAGTCGTTCTCTTCTGTGATGCGCTTGAAGGAGTGACGTAGCTGGGCTTCACCAAAGCCGCAGCTGTCCAAGGCGAGAACTCGGGAACGACCACCAAAGGACCAACAGGTGATGACGTCCATACCCAGGAAAGTCCTGTCTGTGATCTCGATGTAGTCGTCGCTGAAACGAGATGCGTACACATCGGTCGGGTTCGTCTCGAGGTTGGTCCAGAAAGAACCGGTCGAGTTGAACTGAATCGGAGACCAACCGAAGGCCCAGGAGCCCAGGAAGCTGCCTTCGACCTCGTTGGCGGCGAAATTCACTCGCATGTAGTCGCGTTCGTGCCAGGGCCGATCGACGGTGTTCTCGACGATCTGGTTCGTCTCCTGCCCGGTTAGCGCGTCGTAACCACGAATGATGTCGAAGTGGCTGGTGATGGGCCACTGGGCGAGAATCGGGCCATTCTGACCATCTGCCCCTTCGACCGCGTCCAATCCAATCCCGGGCAGAGAGGCGTAAGGCTTGCGAGCGATCAGGAAGTCTTCCTGAATCTCGAAGACGACGCGGTCGATCCAAATGTCACCGGACCCCTCGACGACGATGGCGTTGGTCGTCTCCGAGTCGGCGATGGTCCGGCGATAGTGCCACTGGTCACCCGTCTGGAAGATGGACTTCTTCACAAAGCCGGGCTGCACTCGGTTGATGTCGTCGGTCCTGGGGATGTTGCACCCCGTCCCTCCGAAAGCCGTCGCCGTCATGAGTGCGGCGAGGCCGAGGAAACGCCCTGGGGCATTTCTGTGGTTCATTCTGCGTCCTCCATTGTCGAAATCCGTCGTGCGCATGGTCGCTTTCGGGGCCGGTCTCGTCGATCGCCCTTGGGGAAGCCCGTCTCGGGTCCAGATGGCGGAAGCTGGGATATCGTTCGCACGTTGGCCAGTCCTTTTTCGCCATCTTCCCCTCATCCGGTGGCTCACCGGTGAGAGCTGTCACGGCTCGATCAGTGCAGAGTAGGAGCAAGGGACATACCGGGTCACGGCCCATGGCATCCCTTTGGAAATATTTAGGAATCTTTGGAGTTCCCCCGAAGCGTTACATCCGTGACGGTTGGATCAGGCGTTTCTGCATCGTTTTGCTGCTCCCCTCGGCGTTCGCATGTTCAACCAAGGGTGCGAAGCTCGAAGCGTGGCCTCTTCCCGAAGCCGCGTTTTCGGGACCCTTCGGCCAACGTCTGCAGATGGTGGCTTTGGCGGGCCAGGTCGACGCGAAGACGCTGGTCCACCTCTCTTGGCGAGGCGATTCGGGTCCGCTCGAGGGATGGCGAGCCTCATGGCGAGGGCCGGACAAGAGACGTTCGGGCCTCGAGGTCCAAGCCTTCGCGGCCGGCCTCAAGATCGAGGGCGGAACCCCGGAGAGCCCCGGTCGCTATGGGCTGGAGCTTCACCCGCCGGAAGGCTGGTCTTTGGAGGCCCCCTCGAAGAGTCGGAGGGGTGACGGCCTGGTCCTGTGGATTCAGGCGGTCGAGGGCCCGGGGGGGCTCCCTATCCTCCGGGTCTCACGGGCTTTCGAGGCCCCGGTGCTCGACGGTCGCTTGGACGAAGCCGTCTGGGCCCGACCACCTGTTTCGCTGCGTGCGATCATGGGCGGCCCCGCCGCCGAAGGACGCGGCACCGAGGTTCGCCTGGCCTGGGACGAGGTGTGGCTATACGTCGCCTTCGATGCCTTGGACCCGGAGATTAGCGAGCGCTTCGAGAATCGGGACGATCCGATCTACGAGCACGAAGCGGTCGAGCTCTTCTTGATGCCGCGCCGAGACGGCCCCTACGAAGGCCCCTATTTTGAGCTGCAGGCTTCCCCGGGTGGGATTCAGTTCGACGCCAGCTTCGTCGGCCCACGCAGAGGAATGGACCGGAGCTTCGACGCGCCCTTCGAGGTGGGCACCGGGGTGGACGGACGCCTCGATGGCCGCCCGGGCGATCGCAGGTGGATCAGCGAGTGGCGAATCCCCTGGACGGCTTTCGGCAGGGGCCCCGCCCCTCGGCCGGGCGAGGTTTGGCGGGCCAACATGTTTCGAATTGACCGATCTCGGGGACGACCCGATGACTACCAGGCTTGGTCGCCCCCAATGGCAGGCGACTTCCACCGAACAGAGCGGTTCGGCTTTCTGGAATTCGTCGGGGGGCCCTAAGCTAAGGTCAATGAGACGGGTCCTTCTCGGTGCCATCTTGGTCCTGACCGGCTGCAGCCCCACGGTGCATACCGCCGACGAAGTCCTCGGTGCCCTACCTGAGCACCTGGGAGAGAAGGTCGTGATGGAGGTCGAGCTGTTCTCGGGCGCCCGCTGTCGAGTCGGCGAAGGCCCGAGTGACTTCAAGGCCTACTGCCGCGACTGTCAGTACTGCTCAGGCCCTCTCGTCGTACGCACCAATGAAGAACACGAGGGCGTGGACGACTGGCCGATGGTCTTGGGTGGCACCCATGCGGGTCGACCGATTCGCTGCGAGGGGCCCTTGAACGAAGTGGCGTGTCATCCCTTCGAGCCCGGCAAGACTTACGTGATTCGAGGCTCCATTGAGAAGACTCATCCGCCCAAACTCCTCGTTAGCGCCTTTCACGAGAAGTGACTTGGCCCACACCTACACCGGGCCATGATCATCGGCGTTTCATTCTGATAGCGTCCTGGCATGTGGCGTTGGGTCGCGCTCTGGCTCCTGCTGCCGAATACGGCTTGGGCCCAGTGCACCCTGGCCGAAGTCGCGGACATCGAGGATGCCGACGTGACGATCTACTTCACCAAGTTTCCGGGTGAAGACGAGTCCCAAGGCCGCTTTGCCGACTGCATCCTCATCGACATCCAAAAAGCCGACGAGTCCACTCAGACCTTTTGGATCTCACCCTTCCGCCAAGACGCCGACTGGGTCGTGCATCCCTCTAACTTTCCGAACTAGGGGCAGACACGCGCACCCTCCTCGGTCACTGCCTCGGACAAGCGCTTCGCGTTTCCTACGTCCGTTCACTGCGTGGCGAAGTGAGCTCTACGCGCTCGTTTCGGCCTTTCGCTTAAAGCTCTTGGGACCGAATGAGGTCTGGCCTAGGCCTGAGCCTTCTGAAGTGAACGAGGGAGGGTGGGACCGGCTTCGCCGGGACCGGGACCCCAAGACCGCAGGCGCAGGGGCCAAAGGCCCCGAAGAGGGGTGGGACCGGCTTCGCCGGGAGCGGGACCCCAAGACCGCAGGCGCAGGGGCCAAAGGCCCCGAAGAGGGGTGGGACCGGCTTCGCCGGGACCGGGACCCCAAGACCTACGCCTTGGAGCCGCGCTTGAGCTCTTGGAGGACTAGTTTGGCGACTTCCTTGAGGGTGTCGAAGACGCCGACGCCCTTGGTGGCGGTGGCTTCGAACTCGGGACGCTTGAGCGTGTTGAGCGTGGTCGACAGCTCTTCGACGCCGGCCGCGTTCGGAAGATCGCGCTTGTTGTACTGCATCACGAGCGGGATCTTGTCGATCTCGTAGGCCTGCTCCTTGAGGTTCTCACGGAGGTTCTCGAAGCTCTCTTGGTTGGCTTCCATGCGCTCTTCTTGACTGTCGGCCACGAAGACCACGCCGTCCACGCCCTTGAGGATGAGCTTCCGGCTGGCGTTGTAGAAGACCTGGCCGGGTACCGTGTAGAGGTGGAAGCGGGTTCGAAAGCCACGGATCTCTCCGAGCGACAGCGGGAGGAAGTCGAAGAACAGCGTACGCTCGGTTTCGGTGGCGAGGCTGATCATCTTCCCCTTCGCCTGGGGGCTTGTCTTATTGTAAATATACTGGAGATTGGTCGTCTTTCCGCAAAGACCAGGCCCGTAGTAGACGATCTTGCAGTTGATCTCGCGAGACGAGTAATTGATGAACGGCACGGCGCGGGTCCTCAGACGGAAAACAGGTTGTCTATGTCGTCGTCGGTGATCTCGGCGAACGGTGAATCCTGACCCGAGTTGGCGCTGCGTTCCACGAGCTGCTCGAGGATCTTGGCCAGCTCTTCCGAGCCTTTCTTCACGCGAAGTCGCACGAGCCCGAGGCTCGACCGATTGTCGAAGATGACGACCAAGATGACCCGCCCTCCGACCAGAGTGATGTGGAGGTGCCGGCGCTCTCCTTCATGAAAGAGGGTTGAAAACTCCTTCTCCCCCATCAGCTTGGCAAGACCTCCCGTGGCCGCAGTCTCTCCGGCAACGAGGGAGGCCAGGGAGGTCCCGTCCAGCTGCTCGGACTCTCCGTTGGACGCGATGAGCTGGCCGTTCTTGTCGATGACGTACACGACGCGCGCGTTCGCCTCGCGGCACAGCTTCTCGCAGACCGAGGTGATGCGACGGTATTCTTCGTCGTACATCACCATCTGCGAAACCATGTGACTGCGTTCCTCCTGCCTGGCCTTGCGGCCACGCGAGCCCGGACTCTAGCACGGCCCAAAGCCCACGCAAGTAAGCGGCCAGGCGCCCCACACCGCTCAGGCCGGACCGGCACATTAGCGGGGGGCACGAATGGGAACGTCGACCGTCGTGCCGTCCATGGGGGCGAAATCGAGCTCCCGGAGCACGGCCAGAACGCAGAGCTGGAGCTCTGGATCTACGGCCTCGGCATCGCGGACCCTTAGCGAGGGCGGCGTCTCAGCGAAGTCGATGGTCACGACGAAGTCTTGCCCCCGAACCTTGGCCCCGGCGACCCGCGCGTCGTGGTAGCACAGGGCCAGCTCACGGCGGACGCCCTGGACTTGGCGCCCCACCTGCTCCAGCGGTGCCTCGGGCGCCGCGCCAGCACAGGCCCCCAGTCCGAGCAGAAGCCAGCCCCATCGCGCCATGACCCAGAACATACCCCGTGAAGCGCTTCGTGCCTGGTTTCGATCCGCGGCCCGGGACCTGCCCTGGCGCCGGGCGCGCACGCCCTACGGAACCTGGGTTTCGGAGATCATGCTCCAGCAGACCCGGGTCGAGACCGTCGTTCCCTACTTCGAGCGCTTCATGGCCCGCTTCCCCTCGGTCCGGGCCCTCGCCGAGGCCGACCCCGAAGAGGTGCGAAGCCTCTGGTCGGGGCTGGGCTACTACCGTCGCGCCCAGCTCATGCTCCGGGCGGCCCGCATCCTAAGCGACCGCTACGACGGTGAGCTCCCCTCGGACCCGGTGGCCCTGGCCGCCCTCCCCGGGTTCGGGCCCTACACCACCGGGGCGGTGGCGAGCCTGGCCTTCGACGCCCGCGTCCCGGCCGTCGACGGGAACATCGAGCGGGTACTGGCGCGCGTGCACGGCATCGAAGACCCGCGCGGCGCCGCCGGACGCCGAGCGGTGTGGGCCTGGTCCGAGCGCTGGGTCCAAGGCGAGGGCCCAGGTGAGATCAACGAAGGCCTGATCGAGCTCGGGGCCACCGTGTGCAGCCTACGAAAGCCCCTTTGCCTGAGCTGCCCCCTTCGTTCGAGCTGCGTGGCCCAAAAAGAGGGCAAGCCCGAGCGCATACCGCCTCCGAGAAAGCGAAAGGCCCCCAAGCGGGTCGACCTGGCGGCAGACCTCTTCTTGGATGGCCGAAGCGTCCTGCTGGTTCGGCAGCCCTCGGACGGTCTGTTCGCCGACCTGTGGACCTTGCCTCTTGGACCGGCCCGAGGGGGCGAGCCGCTGGGCCAGGTTCGCCACCTCCTCACCCATCGGGAGCTCTCGGTCGAAGTATGGCGAGGTGAGGGCGCCACGCCCGATGGGCGATGGGTCCCGGTCGCGGACCTCGAAGGATGGGCCATCCCGAGCCTGGTGCCCAAGCTGCTCGAGGTCGGTCTACCCGAGGCGATGCAGGTCGACCTGCGGTGGAAAGGGCGCAAGTTTGCGCGAGGCCCCGCTTCGAGGCGATGATGGGCCAGTGGAGAGCTTTGGCGCCTACGTCCTCGCCGAGCTGGTCGGCGCCGGACCGACCGGTGAGGTGTGGACGGCCCGAGATGACGAGGGCCACCTCCATCGGCTCAAGCGAAGCCACTCCGGCCTGATGGATCCGGGCCGGGCGATCCGAGCCTTCGAAGGGATCAGCCGAGCGTGGACCCAATTCGGGCGCACCCGGCCCCTGGGGCTGGAGCGGCCGGTGAGCACCGTGCTCCCCGACGAGCTGGGTCGCTTCTGCATCATCACCGAGTGGAAGCCCGAGTCGAGGCCCGCCTCGGAGTTGGCCACCGATGCCGGACTGGCGGTTCGGGCCGACGCCGTGTGCGCCCTGTCCAAGCGCGTCGGTCAGGCGCTGGCCCTGCTCCACGAGGCGGGCTTCGTGCACGGCCGCCTGACCCCCGACAATGTGCTGGTGCACGACGACGAGGTTTGGCTGGTCGATTTCTTCTGGGCCCAGGCCGGCTGGTCGCAGCAGCCGCTCGGCCCCCCCGAGCTTGGGGACGGCCGGGGCGCCATGCCCGAGACCGATCAGTGGCTGTGGGGGAAGCTGACCCGGAAGCTCCTTGGCGAATCGATACGCGACTTCCCCGAGTTGTCGGCCTGGACCCGGAAGGCCATGCACCCCGACCCTCACCAGCGCTTCGTGGACGTGGCCGAGGCCGGTGGCGCCTTCGAGCAGGCCCTCGAGCCCCTGAGCACGGAAGACGTTCATGCGCCGGAGACGAGCCGCGACATCACGGAACCGGTGGCCGCCGTCGACGACGACGGCAGCGAAGCACAGACCGAAGACATCCGTGCCTGACCCGGAGGCAGGGTTCGCTTGACGCTACCGCCTCGCCTCTCTATCCCCCTCCGTCGGGGCCTTTAGCTCAGTTGGTAGAGCAGGGGATTTTTAATCCCAAGGTCGAGGGTTCGAGCCCCCCAAGGCCCAAGCATCGTCCGCAGTCCAAGATTGGGGTTGCTCGTCAGCCCTAAACTTCGAATCCTCTCGGTGTGGCGTGGCGTTGGATCCTTCCGGCCCTGTTCATCGCAGGCTGTACCGAGTCCGGGGAGCCCGCTTCGGGCGAGCCCCCGAAGGCCAAGCCGGAGACGACGGCGGCTGCGCCGGACAAGCCCGTGGCGGCCAAGCCGAAGGAGGCCTTCCCTCGGCGGCGCGCCAAGAGGACCGAGCTGGAGGACACCACCCGCAACCTGAAGCTCTTGGTGAAGAAGGGCGTCACCGAGAACGCCAACCCGTGGGCCATGGCCCACGGGATCGTCGGCTTCGGTCCGGAGCTCAAAGCGGCCGACGGCCGCCTGGCCATCGACGCCCTCATCCGGGACTACCTTCGTGAGGAGAAGCTTGGATCGCGCACCCGCTGGTATTTTCCACCGCGAACCTCCAAGGGCCTGCCCTTGGAACCCCACGCCAACCTCGTCGTGAAAACGCTGGTCGTGGCCGGCGTTCCCTTGGACCGAAGCTTCGAGACCCGTTCCGGTCAGCGGGTGACCCTGGGCGAGCTCTTGGACTCGGCGGAGGCCGACTTTCAGGAGCCCGCCTCGGCCCACGGCTGGGCCGACCAAGCGTGGACGGTCGAAGCCATTCTGGCTGCTCGGGCCCTGGACGCCGACTTGGAGCTCAAGAGCTGGCAGACCACGCCCGGACGGCTGGGCGCCAAAGCGACCGAGGCCCTGGTCCGACTTCAGGCCTTCCTGGACGACGCGATGGAGAAGGGCCGGCCGGACCTGGTCGAGAAGCGAAAGCAAGACATCTATGCCCACACCTGCGGCGGGCTGCACTTCGTCCAGACCGTGGCTCGGGCCGGAAGTCTGATGCCTGACCTGGCGGACAAGGCCAGAGCGCAGCTGGAACGAGTCCGTTTCCGATTCTCGGCCGAGCGAAGCATCTATCAGACCCTGCTCAGAGACCATCCCGAATACCGGCGCCGGCTCCTAGTCCAAGAAATGAAGTTCTACGGTCACGTCCTCGAGACCTTTGGACTGGCCGCGGAGTGGGGCCTCATCCAGCCCGACGACGAGCTGCGAACGGAGATGCAGGAGGTCGCGGGCGACTTGGTGGACACCGTGCGGGAGCTGGAAGAGAGCTACGGTCAGCAAGACGCCATTCGTCAGAAGGCCCCCCAGGTGTACTATGATCTCATCGGCGACGGATGCCACGCCATCCGAGGCCTACGTCTGGGACTGAAGCACTTCTACGAGGCCGAGGCATGAGCAAGCGGGAGATCCGGGTCGTGGCGGCCCAGGTAGAGCGAGAGGGCCGCTACATGATCACACAGCGCAAGCCGACGTCCTCGCTCCCCTTGCTTTGGGAGTTTCCGGGGGGTCGGGTAGAGCAGGGCGAAGAAGATGACGAAGCCCTGGCCCGAGAGATCAAAGAGGGCCTCGGCGTGGCGGTCGAGGTCAAAGAGCCCTCGGTCTCGGTCGTCCACGAGTACGAGGCCTACGTCATCGACTTCCGGGTCTATCGCTGTGTGCTCCTGGACCCCGTCGAATCCATTCAGTGTATCGGCGTCCACGACGTCCGCTGGGCCCACCCCACCGAGCTCGACGACTACGAATTCCCGGGCGCCGACCAAGCCAGCGTGGACGCCCTACTCGGCGAAGGCTGAATTGGCGTGCGTCTCTTCTGGGTCGCATGGCCCGTTCT
Source organism: Myxococcota bacterium (assembly GCA_039024635.1). Taxonomy (GTDB): domain Bacteria; phylum Myxococcota; class Kuafuiibacteriia; order Kuafuiibacteriales; family Kuafuiibacteriaceae; genus Kuafuiihalomonas. Next base: position 249,727 of record JBCCQA010000003.1, read on the forward strand.
CGGGTCGCTGGCCTGTGGTGAAGACTTGCAAGCAGACGAATGTCTAGCACCGACGGGACTGCTCAACCTCGAGTCGAACCTAGTCGATTTCGGCGAGACTCCGCTCGGAACGGAGAGACTTCGTTTCCTGAAGTTCTCGAATGGCGCCGCCTGCATCCAGCCGTTGAGTATTGTCGAAGGAGTGCCTTTCTCACAGGACTTCAGCTTCGTCTCCGTGCCCTCGGAACTCGACTCGGGCGAGGTCGATGAGATAGTCTTCAGATTCGGCCCGACGACCGACGGGCTAATGAATGCCATCGCTGTTGTAGTCGTCGGGTTCCCACCCGCGGAAGTCGTGGAGGAACAGTCCATCGAGCTGCGAGGCACAGGCATCCTGAGATAATTGACCGACACCCTGCGCGTTGTAGAGTTTATCTTCTGTTCGCATCGAGCAGGAGGGAGCGTCTAAGGCCTCGCCAGATCGAATGAAGCTGGATGGGCAGAACTCCACCACATCGCCATCAGACGAGCGTTCCAGTTGGTGCCAAGTGGAGTTGGGCAGGCGTACTGCGACTGAGCCGAGAGAGCTTCGGCGGTCGTTTGACGTACCATTCTTGTCTCCACCCAGACCTTTGACGCCCGACGGCTGGCTGGACGAGACGCGCTTCGTGAGCTTCCGTGGCGTGCGAGAATTCGGCGAGTTCACCGGAGGGCGAGCCGTCGAACAGGCCCGAGCGAATGGGCAGATCGTCTGCTCTGCCGGCGTAGGCTTTCTTGGTCGGGCGCCTTGGGACGATGCCGGGCCCGTTCGCGTCGAGGTCGAGGACGCCGCCTCCTCCTGGTCCCCTTTCGCTTTTGGAGACGAGTGCGTCTTCCGATCGACCGACGAGGCGGTCGCCTTGGCGTTCGGAGCTGACGGCCCCGTCGAAGTACTGGAGGACGATGGCCGATTCAGCAGTTCTTTCCTCGGGCCAAAGGCCTTGGCCCTGGGAGCGTCTTGTTCACGCCGGTAGGCCGGGTCAGTCTGCAGCGCCTGGGTTTCAGCGAGCCGCCGCTCTGTACGAGGAGATCGGAGGAAGGCGATACCTGCGCAACTCCGGGCGCCGCTTCTTGTTCGACCCGGTCGCCGGATGGACGGCCGTCGCCTACAGCCCGATGGCTGTATACAGTCATTGGTACCGTCGTTGAACATGGACCTTTGCGTCAGGAGCGGTTTCAGCGGTCCCGTCGAGAGCGAACGTAGAGGGGTGGGCACGGCTTCGCCGGGACCGGGGACCGAGAGGCCGCTAGGCCGATTTGGAAGTGCACGGGGTATACGGGAGGCGCGGAGCGCTTCCTGTTCCCTTCGCGGACCCCAGAATCGCAACGAAGTGGAGGCCCCGTAGAGGCCGAAACGTAGGCGCAGTGAGCGGAGCGAACGTAGAGGGGTGGGCACGGCTTCGCCGGGACCGGGACCCCAAGACTAATGCGCCTCGTCCCAAGTAGCGCCGATGTGGGCTTCGGCGTCGAGGGGGACGTTGAGGGGATAGACGGTTTGCATCAGATCTTTGACCAGGTCCGCCACCCCTTCGGCCTGGCCCCTGGGCACTTCGACCAAGAGCTCGTCGTGGACTTGGAGAACGATGGCGGCGGTCGGGAAGCGCTCTCGGAGTCCGGCGTCGACCCGGAGCATGGCCAGCTTCATCAGGTCTGCTGCGCTCCCTTGGATCGGCGTGTTGGTGGCGACGCGCTCCGCCGCCTGGCGGGCGGAGCGGCTCTTGCCTGTCAGGTCGGGGACCTTACGACGTCGACCGAGGATGGTGCGCACCTCTCCCGAAGCCTTGGCCCGGGCCAAGTTGTCGTCGATGAAGGCCTTCACGCCTGGCTGGCGGCCGAAGTAGTCGTCGATGAACTTTCGAGCCAGCTTGGGTTCGATGCTCAAGTCCCGGGCCAATCGAGAAGGCCCCATTCCGTAGAGCACGCCGAAGTTCACCGCCTTCGCCTGGGTCCGCATCTCGCGATCGACGTCCTCGGGCGCCACTTCGAAGAGCACCGATGCGGTCCGGGTGTGGACGTCGGCGCCGTCGGCGAAAGCCTGGATAAGAACCGGCTCCTCGGAGAGGTGGGCCAGGACCCGAAGCTCGACTTGGCTGTAGTCGACGCTCACCAAGCGCATACCTTCATCGGCCACGAATACGGTCCGGAGCTGTCGACCGACCTCCTTGCGGATCGGGATGTTCTGGAGATTGGGATCGGCCGAGGACAGTCGCCCCGTCGCCGCCATGGCCTGATTGAAGCGGGTGTGCACCCGCCCCGTGCTGGGCGCGACCATCTTGGGCAGAGCGTCGACGTAGGTGCTCTTCAGCTTCTGCAGGGTGCGGAATTCCAAAACCGCGGCCGGTAACGGGTGTAGGTCCGCCAGCTGCTGGAGCACGGACTCCTTGGTCGAGGGTCGACCGGTGGAGGTCCGCTCCAGGATTTTGAGCTCGAGCTCGCCGAAGAGGATCTCCTCCAGCTGCTTGGGAGAGCCCACGTTGAATTCTCGACCGGCGTGCCCGAAGCAGGCCTTCTCCAGCTGGTCGAGCTCGCTGCCGAGCTGTTCCCCGATGGTGGCCAGCCGCTCGAGGTCGATGCGTACGCCCCGTCGCTCCATCCGCGCCAAGACCGGCACCAAGGGAAGCTCCAGGTCCTCCAGGACCGAGGTCAGGCCTTCGGCTTCCAAACGCTCGGGCAGCGCCCGGGCGGCGTAGGCCGCCGACTGAAGCCCCTCCGTGGCCACCTGAGTCGCAAGCTCCGGCTCGACGGCGTCGAAGCTGCGACGCTTTCGCTCCTTCTTGAGGGCAGCATCTCTCGGCGAAAGCTCCACGCCGAAGTGGCGTCGGGCCAGTCCCGGAGGGTCGTGGTCCGTCAGGTCGGGATCCAGGAGGTAGCTGGCCAAGGTGCTGTCGAAGCGCAGGCCTCTGAGCTGCACGCCTCGGCCCTGGAGCACCCCGATCACCAGCTTGGCCTGATGGCTGAACTTGGGAACCTCGGGGTCCTCCAAGAGTCCTCGGCAGGCGTCCAGGACCTCGGCCTCGGAGAGCTGAGGCGGCGCCACCCATGCGTGACCCACGGGCACGTAGTAGCTCTGGGCAGAAGTCACGGGCTGGAGCGTGAAGCCAAAGATGGGGGCATCGACGGAGCGCTGGCTGCCGCACTCCAAATCGACGACCAGGCCCTCCTGGGCCGCCTCGAGGACCGAAGCCAAGCCATCGAGGTCTTCGATGCGACGCCCCTCCACCAGCTCGAGGATCCCAAGGTCGGCCTCGGCCGGACCTTCGTCGGGCGTTGATTCCCCCCAACGCTCCACCAGGCGCGGGAACTCCATCTTTTCGTAGAAGGCGACGAGGGTCTTCGGATCCGGGCCCCCGTAGCGAAGGTCTTCCAGGCCCTCGATGTCCAGATTCACTTCGTCGTGCAGAGCCACCAGCCGACGGGAAAGCTCCGCCGCCTCGTCCGACTCGGCTAGCGTCTTACCGGTCTTGCCCTTGATCTTCCCCTCTTTGGCCGCGGCCAGCACGCCGGCCAGGTCGCCGAACTCGGCCAGGTACTTCGCCGCCGTCTTGAGGCCGACTCCTTTGACACCGGGGATGTTGTCGGTGGAGTCCCCGGCCAGGGCCAGGGCGTCGGCGACCTGCCTGGGCGGCACGCCGAGCTTCTTTTCCACCCCGGCTGCGTCATAGGTCTCGTCCTTCATGGGCTCGTAGAGACTGACGCCGTCCTCCACCAGCTGCATGAGATCCTTGTCTCCGGAGATCAGGCGGACTTCGTGGTCCTTGGCCTTGGCCATTCGGACCAAGGTCGCGATGACGTCGTCGGCCTCCACGCCCTGAATCACGAACACCTTGATCCCAAAGGCCTGAACAAGCTCGCGAATCACCGGTACCTGGGCCGTCAGGTCTTCCGGCGGCGGGGCCCGATTGGCTTTGTACAAGGGGTAGATCTCGTTCCGAAAGGTGTGGGAGCTAGCGTCAAAAACCAGACAGAGGTGAGTGGGCTGCTCCTCACGGAGCATCTTCTCCAGCATGTTTGCAAAGCCGTAGACCGCGTTGGTGGCTTCGCCGGCCGAGTTGGTGAGGGTCCGAATCGCCCAGTAGGCCCGGAAGATGTATCCAGAGCCGTCCACGACGTGGATCCGCGCCATGGTCAGGAGGTGTCGTCCCTGCAGCCCCCTGGCAACCGAAATGCCCCACCTCGACCAGAGCTCCGAGCCGCAGTAGATCCAGGCGGTGGCGGAGAGCTCGAAGTTTGGAGACTACGTTCTTCTAGAACGTATCGGGGACGGTGGGATGGCGGAGATCTTCCGTGCGTCTCGGCGTGGTTTCTCGGGCTTCGAGAAGCAGCTCGCCCTGAAGCGCATACTGCCCCGCTACAGCGGCAACGAGACTTTCGTCCGCATGCTGATCCACGAGGCCAAGTTGGCGGCCCAGCTCCAGCACACTAACATCGTGCAGGTCATCGACCTGGGCGCCATCGAAGGCCAGGTTTTCTTGGTCATGGAGTTCGTCCGCGGTCGCGATCTGGCTGGAATTCTCTCACGCGCCTATCGCCGAAAAGAGAAGCTGCCCGTTCCCCTGGCCCTCTGCATCGCCACCGAGTTCCTCACCGGATTGGACTACGCCCACCGCAAACGCTCCGAAGACGATACACCCCTATCGATCATCCACCGCGACATCAGCCCGCAGAACATCCTCATCTCCTTCGAGGGTGAGGTGAAGGTCACCGACTTCGGCATCGCGCGCATCATCGCAGAGAAGAGCGAGCTCAGCCTGCCGGGCAACATGCACGGCAAGTTCGGCTACATGTCGCCCGAACAAGTGCGGGGAAAAGAGATCGACCAGCGCTCCGATATCTTCAGCGCGGGGGTCGTTATCTGGGAGATGCTCACCGGTCGTCGCCTGTTTCGCGGCAGCAACCCGGAGGAGACCATCGACCAGGTCGCAAACCGCATCATTGAGGCGCCCTCCTCCATCAATCCCGAGGTGCCACCCGAACTTGACGACGTTTGCTTGGAGGCCTTGGAGAGGGATCGCTCCGCCCGTTTCCAGACCGTGGGCGCCCTCCTCGGAGCCTGCGCCCGCATCGCCGAGTCGGTCGATCTCCGAGCCGCCCCCCGAGACGTGAGCGTCTACATGCGTCGACACTTCGGCGCCGGCCTCATCGAGCGAGATGGCCAACCCCAACGGGAGCGCACCTATAGCTCGGCCACCGACTCGGGCTTCATCAGCGCCAAGAACCGACCCCTACTGGGCGAGCTCCTCCGTCGTGGCGGAGAGATCACGACCCAGGACCTCCAGCTGGCATTGGCGGAGCAGCGGGCCCGGGGGGGACGGATCGGCGAGATCCTGATCAACCTGGAGCTCTCGGACGAGGAAGGCGTGTGCAGGGGCTTGGCGAATCAGCTGGGACTGGAGATGCTCAGTGCCGACGAACTCGCGGAGCTTCCCCCTCCGGAGAAGCTGACCACCGCCTTTCCTCGAGAGGCGGCTGAGCGGACCTGGTGTCTTCCTCTGCAGTCGTCGGTAGAGGGGGAACGGGTCCGCGTGATCACATGCGAGCCCCTAGTTCGGACCGCCATCATGGAGGTCGAGCTCATCCTCCAGGTCTCTCGGGTCGAGCTTCGGCTTGTCACTCGCTCGGCTTTCGTCGAGACCATGCTCCGCTGGTACGCCGAGGCCGAAGCCGCGGCCCCCACCGCGCCCCTGGTGCTCGTGGCCGACGCTAGGGCCGACGACGTGGCGGAACTGGTCGAGACCCTGAAGAACGAGGAGCTCGAGGTGGAGTTGGTGGAGGACGGTCGCGCAGCCCGACGCAGCTTAGTAGAGCGGAGCCCGAGCGCCGCCATCTTCGACGCCGCCCTGCCCCGCATCGACGGGATCAACCTGCTTCTCGAAGCGAAGGCGGCCGCGCCCGAGCGCCCCGTCTTCATCACCTCCAGACGTTCAGACGACGCTCATCACGCCCGGGCCCTGGAGATGGGCGCCGACGACGTCTTCGTGAAACCGTTGGCCATCGGGGCCGTGGCCGCTAAAATCCGTCGCGCGGCAGGGCGAGCGCCCGCCCCCAAGAACAGCGGCGCCCAGATCCTGTCGGGGGCACTGGAGAGCATGACGGCGGTGGATTTGATCCAAAGCCTCGAGATCGGCGGAAAGACCGCCACCATCGAGCTGCAGTACGAGGATGGACGTTCCGGCAGCCTGGAGCTGGATGAAGGCCACATTCAAGCCTGTCGCGTCCCGGGCTGGGGCGCAGAAGAGGGCTTCAATCGACTCATGGTGCCGGGCCCGGGCCGCTTCCGTGTCCAGTACGGCGCCGCGCTCGGACGACCCAACCTCGACCGACCGAACACCCACCTCTTGATGGAGGCCATGCGCTGCATCGATGAGGCGAGGCTGGCCGCGGGCGGAGGGGAGGAACACTCCCCCCCGCCACTCCGAGAGGACCTCATCGGCGACCTCGGCCTCACGCCGACGCCCACTAGATGAAGCCGGACAGGCTACTTGTTGGGCTGAGGCGTCACCCGAAGATATGGCCGCACCTCTTTGTAGCCCTTTGGGAAGCGCTGCGCGAGCTCATCAGGATCCTTCAAAGAAGGCACGATGACGACCTCGTCTCCATCTTGCCAGTCAGCAGGGGTGGCCACCTTGTGAGAGTCGGTGAGCTGGAGGCTGTCGATCACTCGAAGCAGCTCGGCAAAGTTCCGTCCGGTGGACGCCGGGTAGGTGAGGGACATGCGCAGCTTTCGGGCCGGGTCGACGACGAAGACGCTGCGGACGGTCATGGTATCGGGGGCGTCGTCGGGCAGCATGTCGTAGAGCTTCGCCACCTTTCGGTCGTGATCGGCCAAGAGAGGGAAGTTGAGCTTGGTCCCTTGAGTGTCGTTGATGTCTTCGATCCACTTCACGTGGTCTTCGATGGGGTCGACCGAGAGGCCCACGACCTTCGTGTTGCGGCGCTCGAATTCGGCCTTTAGCTTGGCCACCGTCCCCAGCTCTGTCGTGCAGACCGGCGTGAAGTCGGCAGGATGAGAGAAGAGGACGCCCCAGCTGTCACCGAGGTACGCAAAGAAATCGAGTTCGCCTTCGGTCGAGACCTGGACGAAGTTGGGAACGGGCTTTCCGATGTGCAGAGTCATGTCGCCGAGCCAACCACGAAGAGAGGTGTTCTCATCCACCGATGGGTCAATTCAGGGTGAACATTCCGGGGTCGACCCCGTGGATCTCCTGAGCTTTCAGAAGTCGCTGGATTCGGCCGCCCTCTCCGGACTCCTGAGCGAGGTTTCGGATGACCGTCTTCTTCACCGGAGCTCCGTCGGAGGTCCGAAGGAGCTTGACCCAGGGCCGATCCCTGGACGCCGGATCGTGGGACGAGTGATAGACGACCGCGACCTCACCCGACTCCAGCTCGACGAGGGCCCCTAGAGGATACAGACCCATGAGATTCACGAGCAACCGCACCACGAGGGGATCGAAGCGGCGTCCGGCCTCCTTCCGAAGGACCTCCAGGGCCTCATCGGCCGGATAACCGTCCCGCCAAGGCCGACGGGTGGTGAGCGCATCGAAAGCGCCGGCGACGGCGACGATGCGGGAGAAGGGATGGAGCGGGTTCACGCTGCCGTGCTCCGGATCTCGGTAGGGCAGATGATGCTCGTAGGCCACGACGACCCTGCGCATGAGCGAGTCCGTGAGGCGGGTCCCCTGAAAAATGCTCCGGACCTGTCGAAGCATGGCCAAGTGGATCTCCTTGCGTTCGCTGGCGGTAAGGGCCCGTTCTCGGTCCAGGAGTTCCGGAGGAAGCGTGGCAAAGCCAATGTTGGCGTAGAGCCCCGCAAGCCCGAGGTCGACGAGTTCTAGCCTCGAGACGCCGAGCGCCCGACCCAGCACCAAGGATAGGACGCAGGTGTTGGCGGCGTGGGTGTAGGCGTAGTCGTCAGCCGTCTTGATGGCGCTCAGCTTGAGGAGAAAGTTGACCCGCTCGCTCCCGATGTCGACGAGGTCCTGGACGATTCTGACCGTGCTGAGGCTGCTGCTCGGAGCCTCTGCGTCCCGGACCTGGCGTACACCCTCCCGTATGGCAACTATGGCTTTGGCGTAGGCTTGGAGCGCGAAGGTGCGCCGGTCGACCTTCACTTCGTCATCGACAGCGACCTCCTCGTCGACGAAAAACTGGGGCTCCAGAAGCTCCATGGCGAGCTCTTTGAACTGCTCCAGCGATTCCCGAAGGGCCCGCACGTCCTCGGCCGTGGACACCTCCCGGGTGAGAAGCTGAATGAAGCGCCGAAGCGCCTCGGCATCGACGGGCCGGGCAAAGGCCACACCACCAAGTTCCCGCCGCGCAAGCTCGGCTTGCAAGAACTGGATGTGGCTCTCCAGCGTGGCGTCGAGGCGAAGCCGGGTGTCATTGAGATAGGCCACGCCGTCCACGAGCTGAAGGCGGACCGCACCGCCGACCGCCGCCCACAGGGTGTTGATGGTGTCCCGGAGATTCTCGCTCGCGATGAGAAGGGCCTGGTTTGTTGGCTCGTGGAGCTTGAAGGTTCGAAGCACCATGTGGAGCTGCATCACGAGCAACCGGCCCAGGCTTTGGACCTTGGGACTGGGGGGTGCGCTCATTCCTGACCTCCCTCGGACTCAGATCCAGGGAGCTGGACGTCGACGCGGGGGAGGATCTCGGAAGTGCGCCGGGCCTGGGGCGGACGTTCGATGGTTTGGGTCAGGGCCTCCTGCTCCTCTTCCTGGAGCACAAGCTCCTCGGTCAGGACCAGATCGCTGGTTTCGGGTGGCGCAGGCGTGGGAGGCGGCGAAGGTATGGTGTCTGTGCGACCGTCGAGCGCCTCATGGAAGGAGGTCGAAGCCCGAGGCGGAGCGCGATGGATGGCGGAGTCCCGACGCTCCACCTGCTTGGGGAGCTCGGTCGTGAAAGGCGGCGCACCTTCGAGTCCCAGAGCGGCGAACTCTCCCGAAGACTCCTCCAGGTCACCGGTTGGGAAGTTGCCGGAAACGTCCCGCTCGTCCGCCCGATCCAAGGCCCGCCTGCACACGTCTCGAATCTTGGGGACCAGGGACCGCGCCCCTCTCTGTAGTTCGGCCTTCGCTTCCGGAAGATCGATGGTGGCCAGCGCTTGCGCGGCGGCCACGGGGAGGTCGGCGTTCTTGAAAGAGCTGAATAGACCCGGGCGCAGGAGATGAGCCAGGCCCGGTACGGCGTCGCTCCCCTCAATGAAGGCGTAGACCCGGCAGAGCTCTCGCTGCTCTCGAGGCTCAAGCTGGCCGAGCTGATCCGAGGCCATCAACTGCGCGATGCGCTTGGCGACGTTGGGGCTGGACCGGCGCATGGCGACCCGCCGGACGGCCTTCCGGACGTCGGGGTCCGGATCGTCTAGGACCCGAGCCAAACGGTCGTCGGCCACACCGTAACGGTAGGCCCGAAGCATCTTGACCCCACTTTCTCGCACCCGGGGGTGAGCGTGGCGAAGCGCGTGGTCGACGAGAGCCCCCACATGCTCCGGCGGATGACGCTCAGCCATGTGAAGGAGATCCCGGACGACGAACCACTCGGCCCCTTCGAGTTGACCGTGGAGAATGTGCACCGAGGGCACGCCTAGGTCGACGATCAGGTCTCGGATCACCCTTCGGTGGACTGGCGACTCCACGTTGGGAAGGGCCTGCAGCATCGCGGGAACAGTGCTCGGTCCAAGGGCGCGGAGGAAGCCGATGAGCTCCGAGACGGACCGAGCCAGGGCCCGATCGTTGAGCGCCGCCAGTAGAGGCACGATGCGAGACTTGGAGGAAAAGAGCACCATCAGCTGCCTCGAGACATGGAGCCGCTGGAGGTCGGAAGTGTCCCGGGTGTGAAGGTCCAAGAGCCGAACGAGCTCGGTGGCGTGGACGAAGCGCTGGTCCAGAAGCATGGAGTCCAAGAGCTGCTGAAGGAGTTCGATGGCGCCGTAGGCGTCCTGACTCGACTGCTCCTGAAAAAGGATTTGGAGGAGGACCTTCATGGTCCGACGAATGAGGCCGTCTTTGGTTTCTCGCTCCAGCTCCTTTTCGAAGCCCTCCAAGTCTTCTTCCGGAACATCGACAATGGCGCGCTCAGTGACGGTGTCGAGACTGTCGAGATCTTCGGGCTCCTCTCGAATCTCCTTCAGTGCCTCCAGATCCTCCTTGGTGATGGAGATGCCCGAGACGATTTCGTCGTCGCTGGAGTTGGAGCGATAGACGGCGGCGACGATGGCCTCGACCTCGCCTTGAAGCCGCTGGATGTCCTGCCGCTCTTCCTTTGAAGTCGCGGTACCGGCGGCCGCGGTGAGCGTATCGATGGTGACGTAGCGGAGATGGGGCAGCTTCAGGCGCCAGAGCACGGAAACCAGGTCTTCGTCTCCGTGGGAGGTCGCTTCGGCCAAGGCTCGAAGGAAGGCGAACAGCTCTTCCTTGGTCATGCCGGGCGATAGCGTCAGCCGGCGGAAGGCGTTCCGATAGAGAAGAAAAGGCAGTCCCTCGCGACGGTCCTCGGATTCGAAAACCGGCTCCCCGGCGGTGAGGATGCGGTCCTCCCGGATCGAGAGACTGAGGTCTCCTTGGCGCTCATGAATCGACTGAAGGCCGCTCCAGATCCGGCCCAGGTAGAGGTGGAGGGTCTCGTTGTTGTCGGCGTAGACGCGCAGGCCCTTCAGGCCGGTGACGACGTCTCGAAACCAGGCTCGAACGTCGTCGGCGTTCTCCGCCCCGTCCACGGATGGAAGATGACCAAGATCACCACCTAGGGTCAACGCGTGCGCTCGAAGAGCCGATGGCAAGCCCATTCGAACATCAGGAGACCCAGCAATACGCGCCCAGAGGAACGACCGAGCTGATGCCCGTACCAAAGACGGCGGAGCCGACGAGGGTGGAGGATGCCGCTGACGCCCCCGTTACGACCGAAGAAGACCGTCTCGGCCGGTTCGCGAAGGGGGCCCCGGAGCCAGGCGTCGGCAGCCGAACCGCCGGGCTGGGTCGGCTCCAGCGCGAAGCCGCCAAAAAGGAGACGACCTAGGTGCCGAACCCCTACGCCAGCCTCGGGTCCTTCGGTCCGCGCCCGGAGCGGCCATTTTCCCACGGCGGTGACCAGCTCGCGGTCGAGAAACGGCATCGACCAGCCCACGCTGTGGAGCTGAGCCAGGGCCCATCGCAAGGGAGCTTGCCCTGTCCCGGTCCTCTGCTCGAAGTCCAGCTGCTGGAGCGAGGCCACGGTCCCATCGGTTCGTTCTCCGAGCGCAGGCTCCGGAGAAAGCCCGAGCCGAAAGTCCTCACTCAGGAACTGAAGCCCCGGCCCGGCGGGGAAGAGATCCTCCTCCGTGGTGCCCAAGAGTCGAGAGCCCAAACTACGGCCACCCATGCGCTGGAGGCGGCGAGGCAAAGACCTACGGATGGCGTCTTGAACCAGGATCTCTGGGTAGCGGGGATCGGCAGCGAAGATGGCCGCGCCGCCCGTCCCATCCACGACTTGGGCCCCGTTGCGCTTCGCCCAGCGAAGAGCAGCGTCGGCCCGGAATCCGGCTTCGCCGGCCAGAGGCTGTTCGAAAGCCCCAAAGACACGATCCAGGCCATCGGCGTCGGGTTGAAGCTTCAGTTCTGCGTGGCTACGGTCGGCCAGCTGGGCCGCTCGGGCCGCCCCGTCGCCCTCGGGCAACTCGGCGCCAAGACTCCGGGTGCGTGGGGGAAGGAGCCTCAGGAGTAGCTGCTCCTCCAGACTCGGTCGAAGCGGCATGACCAGATCGCTGCGGCCTTCAAAAGCCCGGCGGACCCGGGCCCGGAGGAGCTCGGTCGTCCGGCGATAGTGGGTTTCTAGATCAGTGACGTCGTCGGGCGCATCGAGTCGGATTGCGCCCGGACGAATACGAGCGCCGTCCCGGCTTGCGATCAGCCGGGCCCCTGGACCCAAGGCACGAATGCCCCGAAGCAAGGTCATGGGGCCCGGGACGAGGCCGTAGCGGAAGTAGGCGGTAGCCGCGTCGGGGTCGAGAATCCGAGGGAAGACGCCCGCCTCCAGCATGGGCGTGAGTCGGGTCGAGAAGGCGATCTCTCGCTCATTGATTCGGACGAAGAGGGGCCAACGCCCAAACTCGTCGCCAAAAATCAGGCAGCCGTGGCGTGAACGATCGAGTATGGCCGCTGCGAACGGGCCTGAGAGCCGATCCATACAGTCCTCGCCCCATCGCCTAAAAGCCGCGGCCAGCAGGCCAGCCTCGTTGAGTCCCGAGACCTCCCCTCCTTCCTCCAGCTCCGTCCGAAGCGCCGCCAAGGTCGAAGGACGACCGACAACCGCCACGCAAAGCTCAGGCTCTTCGTGCAGAGATCCCTCACCGCCCTCCAGAAAGACCGCGCTCGAAGTGCCGTGATGACTCCTCAACTCCCGGCCACCCCGAGCCAGCACGCGGCCCAAGGCCAAGTCTGGAGGCGGTCCCTGCGGATCGAGGCGAAACAGGCCGAAAAGCCCGGTCATCCACGTCCTTTGGCCCGTGGGGGCGCCACTGTCACGAATCGCTTTCGTCGAACTGATAGCCAAGCTCGATGTCGGGCCCGAGACGCTCCACCAAGTGAACTTTGAGCCGCTTTCTAAGCCCCGACACGATCTGCCCCATCCGCTGCTTGGTCACCCCGAATCGCTTCCCGAGCTCGGACAGCGAGACCGGGTCTTCGCTCAGCAGATGCTCTTCCCAGGCCGCCTGCTCTCGAGAATCCGTCAACGTCTCTTTGAAGGCCTCCAGAGCTTCGCCGACATCGTCATTCAGCTCCCTGCGGAAGGTCTCGGCCTCAGGCGACGGAGAAGAACTCGCCATGCCGTCCAGGATGGTCCCTGTCGAGGCGTCCCCCACCGGTGCATCGAGTCGCACTTCGGATTGGTCCATGTGCCGTACGACTTCGCTTAGCTCTCCTTCGTCGACGCCAAGACGTTCGGCCAAGAGTTTTGGACCTGGATCGATGCCTTGTGCCTGGAGCTTCGCTCGCTCCTTGGCGAGCTGAAAGAAGAGCTTCCGACCTACCCGCGTCCGTGAAAGACGAACGGTTCGACTGTTCTCCAGGAGATAGCGGAGCATGTAGGCCCGAATCCAAAAGGTCGCATAGGTCGAGAACTTGGCTCCTTTGGAGGGGTCGTAGCGGCGCACCGCTTCGACCAAGCCCACGTTCCCCTCCTGGACCAGGTCGAGGACGCTCGCCCAGGCTCGTCGGTACTTGTAGGCCATCTTCACCACGAGGCGAAGGTTGTGAATCACGAGCTTTCGGAGAGCCACTGGGTCCTGACGCTCGAAGTAGGCTGAGGTCAGAACCTGCTCCTCTTCCGGAGTCAGCACCGGGTACTTGCCGACCTCGGACAGAAAGCGGTCGAGGGCGCTAGTGCGAGCAGCAGGCCGAGAGACGGGAAGCGAAGACTCACTCTTCGCCCGGGGCGCAGGAAGCGAAGCGCTGGAGGGAACGTCGAAGACATCGCCTTCGTCGTCGCCGTTGTCGTGAGCCTCCTCGTTCTCGTCCAGGAGCAGCTCGGGCTCAGGGCCCTTGGAAGGCCCCGCCGGGCTGTCAGCCGGTCGGGAAGGTCCCGCCCCATCCTGATCGGCAGCGCTCACGAGAGAAATCAAGTGTGCCCCGGAACAGGAGGCAAGCGCTTTGAATTCCTCGGGGGCTGCTCCACGGTCCAAAGGTGGGCTACCGCATCCAGTTCCAGGGGGAGACGATCGAAGTCGAGGAGGGCCAAGGCCTTCGGAAAGCCCTCCTGAAGGCCGGTCTGTCTCCCCACAACGGCCGAGCCGAGCTCCTGAACTGCAGAGGCTTTGGTACCTGCGGTACTTGCGCCATCGAGGTCGAGGGGCCCGTTGAACCCCCGGAGCCCAAAAACCGGGAGCGACTAAGGATGAGCTTCTACCCCCACGACCCGAGCTCGGGACTGCGCCTGGCCTGTCAGTGTCGAGTGAAGGGAGACTTGAAGCTCACGAAGCACGGAGGCTTCTGGGGCGAGAAGCTTGGATGCTGATCCTCAGGGCACTCGGGCGGTGAAGTCGAGCTCGACGTCGACGTCGAAGGTGAAGTTGACCGGCCCTTTGTCGGCCAGACCGACGAAGCGAACCTCGAGGGGACCACCCCGTTCAAAGATGAGGTCATGAATCTCGCCCAGCTCGCCCTGGTCGAGCTTCAAGTCGAAAGACTGACCCTGGACGAGGGCGACGGGATCCCAGCGCGCGATGCCAGTGATGAAGGGTCCGTTCGGGTCGTCCTCCGGATTGTCCAAGAACTGAAGCGCCGGCGGCTCGGTGGCGTCCATGGGCGCGGCGCGCACATCGATCTGTCCAACGCCCAGGCTGGCTTCATGGCCACCTCGGACCCGGGAGATGATGACGGAGATGCGGCGGATCTTGCCGTCCTCGATCTTGTCTCGGTTGTCTCGGAAGTCTTCGCTGTCGTTGGGATCGAACAGCACGAAGTCATCGTAGAAGTTGTCGGGGTCGTCGATGTCGGCACTGAATGAGATGCCGGCGCTGAAGTCGGCGGTGGCGATGCCGCAGGCCGAGGACATGAGCGCAAGGGGAGCGAGCAGTGCGATGATAGCGAGGCGCATGTCTCGTTCTTAGTCAGCATAGCGCCGATCGAGCAAGGTCACGAGGATCACCCGCACCTTGGGGGTCAGTGTAAGACCAAGGACAATCCGACGATGCACGCCCAAGCCGCCAGATTGATGGGGAGGCCAGCCCGAAGCATGTCGCCCACCCGGAGCCTGCCCGAGCCGAAGACGATGGCGTTGGGTCCGGTGGCGATGGGCATCATGAAAGCACATGAGCAGGCCATAGCTGCGGGCACGAGAAGGGTGCGTGGGTCCATCGCCGCCGACTTTGCGGTCGCAGCAAGGATGGGCATCAAGATGTTGGCGAGGGCCGTATTGCTGATCACTTCCGTGCCGAAAGTGGCGAGGAAGCAGATGACGGCGATGAAGGCGGCCCAGGCCGAACCGGCCATCCCAGCCAAAGAACCACCTAGCGCCTGGGACAGGCCGCTCTGAAGAAAACCGACCGATAGCGCCACACCGCCCCCGAAGAAGAGGATGAGCCCCCAAGGCAGAGCGGCGGCCGTGTTCCAAGGAAGAAGGCGCTGTCCGCTCTTGGTTCCGTCGGGCAGCCCAAAAGCCAGGAGCGCACAGACCATGGCGACCGTGCCGTCATGAACTCCTTCCAGCCCCAGCCGAGTGGCCCAGCCCTCGAAGATGCCCGTCCCTATCCGGATGTCGGGACGCGTGACCCAAAGTAGGCCGGCAAAGCCAAAGACGGACAGCGCACGACGTTCGGGGGCTCGCCAAGGGCCGAGGGCGCGGAGTTCAGCCCGAAGGACCTCGGTGCCCCCGAACTGAAGACCCGCCGGTACCCCAGGGGCAAAGCGGGTGAGGATGAACCAGATCAAGGGAAGGAGAAGCAGGACGGCAGGCAGGGCGTGGCTGACCCAGCCCAGAAAGCTGAGCGTCGGACCGCTCGGAAAGCTCTGCTCCAGCGCGTTCATGGCGATCAGGTTGGGTGGAGTGCCGATGGGCGTACTCATGCCGCCGACGGAGGCGCCGTAGGCGATGGCCAAGAGCAAGGCCTGGCCAAAACCCACACCGGCCTGAGATTCGGATTCGGCCCGCTCGAGCAGCGCGAGGGCGATGGGCAGGATGATTAAAGTGCTGGCTGTGTTGGATATCCACATCGACAAGAGCCCGGAGGCCAAGGCAAAACCCAGGACCAATCGACGTGGGGCGCCGCCCACCCCCAACAGAACGTACAAGGCCAGACGTCGATGGACCCCGCTGCGCTCTACGGCTCGGGCGAGCATGAAGCCTCCGAGGAGGAGGACGATGATCGGGCTCATGTAGGCCTGGGTGGTGGGCTTGGCAGGCGCGATGCCGAGCAAGGGGAAACAGGCCGCGGGGACGAGGGCGGTGGCGGCCAAGGGCAGCGCCTCAGTCGCCCACCAGATGGCCATCAGCGCGATGACCGCCAGCAGTCGAAGAGAAGAGACGTTGAGTGAAGGCCAGACCGAGGGCCCGAGCCACAGAACGAGGGCGAAGGCCGCCGCGCCAGCGCCGAGGCCAATGGCCTGGATTCGGCTGCGGGGCGCGTCGTCCTCGGCGGGCTCCACTCAGTCTTTGAGGCTCTGACGAATGTCGCCGAGCTTGCCCTTGAGAAGGTCGCCCAGCGTGCCTAGCTTGCCGTCGCTGGGCTTCTTGTTGATGAAGCCGGCGTACTCCGCCCGCTCCTCGGCCTCGCGGGCTGCACGAATCGACATGCGGATCCGACCGTTCTTCTTGTCCACGTCCTGGACCAAGACCTTGATCTCGTCACCGCTGTTGAAGGTCTTCTTCAAGTCGGTGCCCTGGCTCGTGCCCGTTTCCCGAGCCGGAACGAGGCCTCGCGCACCGTTGGACAGCTTCACGAACACGCCGAAGTCCTCGATACGGTCGACCTTGCCTTCCATGACCTTGCCCTGCTTCAGCTCGTTGGCGAGCTCCTGGGGCGTCTTGACCATGGAAAGACCGATGCGGCGCTTGGACCAGTCGGTGCTAGTGACGGTGGCCTCGACCTCGTCGCCGACCTTCACCACGTCGCCTGGATTCCTGATCCGTCGGTCCAAGGTCATGGCCGAAACGTGGACCAAGCCGTCGACGCCCGGCAGGAGCTGAACGAAGGCCCCGAAGTTCTGAATTCGGGCCACGGTGCCCTTCACCTTGTCGCCCTCTTTGAATTCGGCCTTGGCCCTGTCCCAGGGGTCGGCCTGGAGGGCCTTCATGGAGAGACTTAGCTTCTTGTGCTCGGGAAGGCCCTTCTTCTTCTCGTCCTTGGGCTCTTCGATCTTGAGCACCATGACCTCGACGTCTTGCCCTGGCTTGAGGATCATCTGTGGCTTCGCCACGTGGCCATGGGAGATCTCGGTAGCGTGGACTAGACCCTCGATGCCCCCGAGGTCGACGAAGGCGCCGTAGTCCTTTATCGAAGTGACCTCACCCTTGAGGACGGCGCCCTCTTCCAGCTGCTCGAGGAGCGCTGCCGCCTTCTTGCGCTGCTCTTCCTCCAGGATGGTTCGTCGGGAGATGACGATGTTTCGACCTCCATCCTTGAACTCGACAACCTGAAACTCGAAGGCCTTGTTGATGTAGAAGTCGGACTTCTTGGGACGGAGGTCGATCTGAGACGAAGGACAGAAAGCAGGGATGCCTTTGACCTCGACCTCGAAGCCGCCCTTGTTCGTGCCCTTCACCTTACCTTCGACCGCTGTCTTGGTGCGGTGGGCTTCCTTCAGCTCTTCCCGACGTCGAAGGCTGAGATGAGGCGGGACCCGTCCGAGGACGATGGTGCCTCCCTCGATCTTCCGAATCCGAGCTTCGACCTTGTCACCTTCCTTGACCTCGACTTCTTCTTCGGCGCCCTCTTCCTGCAGCTCGCTCTTTTCGATCACGCCTTCGGCCTTGGCGCCCACATCGAGGAATACGGAGTTGCCGGCGATGCTCACGACCTTGGCGAAGATGATCTGACCGGGACGGAGGTCACCGCCAATGGCGGCCTTGAGCTTTTGCCGCTTTTCTTGCGACTGCTTCTCGGCCAGTTCAAACATCTCGGCGAAGGACATCTCCTCCGCCGGGAGCTCGGGCTTGCCGGTCTTTAGCTCCGGCATCTCGGCGGCCACAGCACCCGAGACGTCAGGGCTCTCGGCCTCGCCCTGCTCGGTCGCGGCACTCGCTTCCGACGACGGCTCGTCGCTCGGCGCAGCGGGCGCAGCGGCCTCGACTTCAGGGGTGGTCTCGGCGGTCACCGAGCTTTGGCTGTCGCCCGTCTCCGACGCAGCAGGCGCAGCCTGGTCCTGCTGCTGGACGTTCTGATCGTTGTTCATGTCGTGGCCCAGAGGTCCTGGGGATGCGGTGCTTACTCGATCCCACCGGGCCTGTCACGGGGATCCGACAGGCCGAGCTCGAGCAGGGATGGGCGCTGAATGTGGGCGCTTGGAGGCGCTCAGGGCAGCGGGAGCATGGTGGAGAAGCTGGGCGCGCTGTTGCCGACTGGCACCGCCTCTGGCGTGTCGGGGCCGAAGCTGACCTCGGTGCAATAGACGCCGATGGGCACGCCCTGGGCCCGGGGGTTGTCAAAGCCGTAGACGAGGAACATCACGTCCCGGTCGTTGCTGAAGCGCGTCGCTTGGAGCAGGAAGGTGTCCCCGCCGCCGGCTACGACATTGTCGGCCTCGAAGAGGTCCACGTCCAAGACATTGTAGCAGGGGTTATCCAAAGCAAAGGCGGTCGGGTTGGGGGCCACGTCGTCCTCGCATGTCAAGCGAGTGCCGCCCGCAGTCTCTTGCTGCACCGCGACGAGGACCATGTGGCTCAAATTGGCCACCTGGGGCGTCGTGACCGTGATGTTGGCCGCGATGACCTGGTCCTCGGTGTTGGCGTCGGGCGTTCTCTCGCACTCGTAGTAGGAGCACTGGGTCAGGGGCGCGAAGGGCACGCAGAACTCACAGTCTCGCTCGGTCAGGAAGTCGTCGTTGCCCAAGAAGCAGTCGCTCTGCTCCGTGCACGTGTCCTCGAGCATGAACATGGGGTCGTTGATGGCCTGAGGGTCGGGGCACACGCCCACGGGCGGCATCGGCGTGCCCATGTCCATGGTCACGTCGCCCATGTCGACCATGCTGGAGCCGTTGCCGTTATTCCCGTCGTTCTCCCCGTCGTCACTGCAGGCAAGCAGCGTCGAGCAGGGCAGGACCAGGGTGAGGAGGAGTCGCTTCATGTCATTGTTCATGTCGGGTCAGCCGGTTTCGGATGTTGGATCTTAGGGTCGAGATGGAGCTTTCTTCGCGTCCCTTCGATGCTGATGTGAAGGTCGAGCCGCTCGCCTGGCAGCCACGCCTGACCCCTCTCGGGCCATTCGACGAAGACGAAGCCCGGCTGCTCGAACAGCTCGGGCCCTCCGATGTCCTCGACTTCGGTCTCTCCCTGCAAGCGGTAGAGGTCCAGGTGGGTCACGGGGGGTCGGCTCGGATAGTCGTGGACCAGGGCAAAGGTGGGGGAGCTTACCTCATCGGAGTCGCCGCCGGGCAAGGCACCGACGAAGGACTTCACGAAGCTGGTCTTGCCGGCCCCCATCTCGCCCCAGAGGCCGATCAAGAGGCTGTCCCCGTCCGGCAAGGCTTGGCTCCAGTCGTCCGCCCATCGATGGGCGAGAGCCTGCACCCCGGCCAGATCGAGTCCGGCGTGAGTCTCGGCTTGAATCAAAGCCCGCAGTCCTTCCCTAGGTGGGCGAGGAGGTGTTCAGCCGTCAGGCCGAGCTCTCCTTCCGCTTCGGCCGCGAGGTCCCCTGCCCTGGCATGCATCCACACGCCTTGCTGGGCAGCTTCGTACGCGTCCAGGCCTTCGGCCCACCGCCCAGCAATCACCCCGGCCAAGACGTCACCCGCCCCGGCCGTGGCCATTCCTGGGTTTCCGCGTAGACAGACAGCCAAGGCACCGGAAGGTTCCCCAATCAGGGTCGAGGCACCCTTGAGCACCACCACGGCCCGATAGCGTCGGGCTGCTTCCAAGACCGCCGACGGACGATTGGCCTGAACGTCGCCCGTGGAGCTTCCGAGCAGATGGGCCATTTCCCCTGGATGGGGCGTCAAGATGGTCGGTCCCGGCCGCTCGGCCAGCCAGGCCGAGCTCAGAGCGCGGAGCGCGCCCGCGTCCAGGACGGCCGGGGCCTCGCTGCCCCCGAGGAGCTGGCGCAGACCCTGTTCCGTCTTCGAATCCGGAGGCAAGGAGGGCCCCAAGGCGAGGACGTCGGTCGATTCGGCCAAGGCCCGAACCGCCCCCCAATCGATGCCGGCCTCGCCGAGCGTCCGCCCCATGAGGGCGCCCAGCTGTCCCGCCACCCGAGCCACCGAGGCTGCCTCGCCGCCCAAGCTGACCTTTCCTGCGCCGGAGCGAAGCGCTCCGCGCCCCATGAGCAGGCCTGAGCCCACCTGGTCGGGCCCGCCCATGAGAGCCAAGACGTGGCCGAAGCGTCCCTTGTGGGCGTCCAGGGGGCGGGGCCGAAGTGCGGGCCGGGCCAGGATGCGATGGCGGGCGCCCGCCCGATCTGCCGCTCGATCTGGAATCCCGATGTCGACCACCTCGACTTCGCCGGCCTGGGCCCGTCCCGGCGGGAGCACCAGGCCGAATTTGGGAAACTGAAAGCTGACCGTGTGTTGGGCCTGGACCGCCGCCCCCATGACCCGGCCGGTGGAGGCGCAGATCCCGCTCGGGAGGTCCACGGCCACCACCGCTTCGGGCCGGTCACCGAGCTCCGTCACCAGTCGAGCCCAGGGGCCTTCCAGTGGACGGGTCAGGCCCACTCCAAACAGTGCGTCCACCCAGGCGCCGACAGAGCCGAGCCGACGGCCGGCCAGCCACGACACGGCTTGGGCA
Source organism: Myxococcota bacterium (assembly GCA_039024635.1). Taxonomy (GTDB): domain Bacteria; phylum Myxococcota; class Kuafuiibacteriia; order Kuafuiibacteriales; family Kuafuiibacteriaceae; genus Kuafuiihalomonas. Next base: position 270,148 of record JBCCQA010000003.1, read on the forward strand.
GGCTCGAGCTCGTGAAGCGGAACCCGCCAGTTGTCCAGGAGCGAGCGTTGGTGTCGGGCATCCGGGGTCTTGGCGGGGCCCACTGCCACCACTTCCACGCTTCGACCCCAGTTGGCGAGGGTACGGGCGACGACCATCCCGTCGGCACCGTTGTTGCCGCCGCCGGCCAAGACCACGATGGGGTCCGGCTGGTCCTTCAGGCGCTCCGCGACGGCCCGCCCTGCGACTTCCATCAGGACCAGAGACGGACTCCCCAGAGCTTCGATGGTGAAGCCATCGGCCGCCTGCATTTGAGCGGCATCCAGGACCCGCTGGCCCTCCAAAACCTCGGCGCGCATCCCCCTTTTCATCCACGCTCCCGGAGCCGAAGACAAAGGTCTAAGTACCCGAAAGCCACAGGAAAGTTTCGCCATCCCGCCCGGCATGGGGCATGACGCCGGAGATGGGACTTCCAGAGCGGCCGCGCGTACTGATCACGGGCGCAGGCTCGGGTCTGGGCCGGGCCCTGGCGGTCGCGCTGGCCGCCCGGGAGGCCCGCGTCTTCGGAACGGATACTGGCTCCGAGACCCTGGACGCGACCGGCGTCGCGGTCGAAGAGGCGGGCGGAGACTGGCATGGAGAGGTGGCCGACGCCGGCTCGTGGGACGACTGGCAGCGACTCGGACGCAGCGTCGAGAGCCAATGGGGCGGCCTGGACCTCCTGGTGAACAACGCCGGCGTAGCCCTGGCGGGACGGGTCGGTGAGGTCTCCATGGAGGACTGGCGCTGGCTCATGGACATCAACCTGTGGGGCGTCATCTACGGTTGCCACGTCTTCACGCCCATCATGCGAGAACAAAAGAGCGGCTGGGTCCTGAACGTGGCCTCGGCGGCGGGCATCGCCTCGGCCCCCGAGCTCGCGCCCTACAACGTGGCCAAAGCCGGCGTCATCTCGTTGACCGAGACGCTGTACGGCGAGCTTCAGCCCGACGGTGTCCACGCCAGCGTTCTCTGCCCGACCTTTTTCCAGTCCGAGCTGCCTCGCCGCACTCGAGCCACGACCGACAAACTGATGCGTCTGACCAACAAGCTCGTCACGCGCTCCAAGTGGACGGCGGAGAAGATCGCAGACGTCACGCTCAAGGGTCTCGAGAGGAAGGAGCTCTACATCCTTCCCCAGAACGACGCCAAGCTGCTCTACGCCATGAAGCGATCCCTCGGACCACGATTCCCGGACGCCCTCGCGTGGTACCGCCGCCGCCTTCAGCGCAGCTGAGCCCTCAGGGCTGAGGCGCCTCAAGCAACGTCTCCATGAGCTCGATGGCTTCGGGCTGGACCACGTGTAGGTCACCTGGCGCGAAGTGAAGCTCGAAGGCACTCGGGTCGAGTTCCAGGCTGGAGAGCTCGGCCTGAATACCCACCGCGTAGTCGAGAAAGGCTTCGGCTCGGCCTGACCAGGCAAAGCAGCAGTTGTCTCTTTCGTAGAACATCTGGTGGTGAGGTCGCTCCATGGCAGACAAGAGGTACAGTTCCTGGAAGCTCACCAGCTCGTAGACCGGGCGCTCGGCCAGTTGCTCGAAGTCCCCCAGGTCCCCGCCCACGCGCAGCTCATGGGGTATGGAGCCGGCAATGGAGAGGGTCGCATCGACGCGAGGGTCGAGAGGGCTGTACAAGTCCACCGTCCATCCGCCACCCGAAATCCCGGCCAGGACGATGCGCTCGGTCCGGGACGAAAGGTAGTCGACGGCTCGGGCGAGGGGCTGCAAGAAGGGCTGCATCGCGTTCAGACCACGATGTTCCAGGGCCAGGAGGTCCCGGTGAGCCTGGCTCAGCTCCAGCGGCCCATCCGGTAGCTCGAGCCGTCGGCTGTCGACGTTGGGACCCTGAAGCACCATGCCCAGCAGCAAGACCGGATAGCCCTGCGCCGCGACGCTGAGCGGGACGATCGATTCGCCGCTGAAGCCATGGCCATGGCCGAGGTTGAAGATGAGGCTGCTTCGCTTTGGGTCTCGCCTGGGCACGAAATGATAGGCCCGAGATCTCAGGCCGAAGCCTGCATCGAAGACGAGCTCGTCGATGCGCACCGACTCGCGGAGAGCCTCGAAGTCGGGGTCCACCACGTCTCGACGGACGAAAAGCGTATCTCCGGGCGGCAGACCGCCGGGAAAGAGCATGGCCTTCAGATCCGAGCGCTGCACTTCCAATCGAGCCCGCGCGGCATCGAGCTCCGTCCCGAAGAGAGGGGGGCTCGGATGGTCCAGCTCCGAGCCGCAGCCCAGCGTCGCAAACACGACCACCATGCTCATGGCCCTCCTGAGCTTCATGAAAGCCATACTGAGCACCGAGCCGATCGGGATCAGTCCGGCTCGATCCTAGTGCGCTGGGCGGGGGGGACCCCGCAGGCCAGGACCCAGGCGACAGCCCCCACGAGGCTGAGGATACTGATCGCCACCCCGAGCCAGAAGAAAGGCGGACGGTACACGAAGCGCACCCGGTGGGCCCCCGCTTCGAGAGGAAGGGCCAAGAGCCCCTGATGAGAGACGGTCGGGCCGGCATCACTCCGCCAGCCTGGTGCCCAGTTCTGATTGACCGCCAGGGTGGCGGAGCGCGTGAGCTCGACGTCCAAGGTGATCGCGTTGGGCGACCAGTCGACCCGCCGGACTCGACCTGCGTCCTCGGGGACCGGGTACTCTTCCTGGGGCGCTTCGGTCTGCAGGAGCCTGGAGCGGGGAAGAGGGGACTCTTCGAAGCAGTCGATGGAGCCTCGATTGACCCGGGGGTAGGCGTACATACGGCGGCGGTCACCGCTCACGTTGTGAAAGTCGGAGGAAGGAACGTCTCTCGGAGGCGGGGTGCCAAAGGTCTGAATCCACTGCCGGCGATTGAACTCCGCTACGTCCACGAAGTGCGCGATGAGGACGACGCCGGCGAGCCAGGCGCCCAGTTTAGGGCGGGGCCCGAGAGCGGCCAAGCGCTGCGCGGCCAGCCCGACCAGCGGCGCGGCGAACACGCTGACCAGGGCCGTGAAGCGGGAGGGGACACGGAGGTTCTCGAAGACGGGCAGCTTCCGAAGCCAGGTCCAGGGTCCGTAGCTCCAATTCCCCATCTGAAAGGCGACGAAGAGAAACAGACAGATGATGACAGGAACCCAGCTGAACCGGCGCCGGCGAAAGGCCAGTAAGAGTCCGACGCCGACGAGAACCAGTCCCAGCACGCCGTAGTAGTTGCCGTACTCGGGCCAAGCCCAGCCGTGGTAGCCGAAGCGCCGAGCTTCGTGGCGAACCGCATAGATCTCCCAAAGGTCTGCCCAGGACAGCCAATCGCTGTCATGCACCGTCCGCGGGTGTTCGGAGATGAAGGCGACCAAGGGCAAGAGCCGGATGCTGACCAGCCCGAGCGAAACGACGGCCATGCCCAGACCGAGACCGACGGCGGACGGGAGCTGACGACGAGAAAGGCCCAGAATCAGCCCGTACACGCCGAGCGCTACGCAGGTGTAGGGGTACTGGTAAGCGCCCCAGTGAAAGAAGATCCAGGCTAGGAAAGCGCCCCCCACCACCACCATTCGGCGGTCGCCCTCCAAACCGGCGTGAAAGGCCCAGAGAACCCACGGGACCAAGGCAAAGCCAACCCAACCCACATGACCTCCCCCGAGGTGCTGGGCGATGGTGCCCGAGAGGGCCATCGAGGTGCCAGCGGCCCAGGCCCCCGCCTCGCTCAGACCCAGGCGCAGCGCCCATAGCCGAGCGCCGGCCAAAGCTAGGAAGGGGGTCACGGTCAGCATGAGCCGGATTCCGATCGGCGTGCCAAACACGAAGACGAAAATCTGCAGGGGGCTCAGGGTGTAGGTCTGAGGGTTCGACAGATGAACTGCTCCCCCGCAGTAGTACGGATTCCAAAGAGGCATCTGACCAAACTCGACGAGGGTCTTGCGATCGACCTCGGCAAGAAAGAAGAAGTAGCCCCAGTCGAAGGTGCCGCCCCAGCTGTGGAAGTCTCGCCAAAGAGGCGCGACGAAGTAAACGAGCACCCCGAGGCACAGCCCGCGAACCAGGCTGAGACCAGGACGAGCCTGGACGGAGGCCAAGATACTCATCGCCATCGACTTCACCGGAGCCCTACCCCCAAAGCCGGGAACGCGGCTCAAAGGGGATGCTGAAAGACGGATCGATCCGTCTGGCTGGCGGTCTTTTGCGAAACACCGAAGACGGCTCTGCTCTCATCGATGGCTGATGCCCCAATCAGCGCCTCTTCGCAGAAGTACGCCACGAAAAGCCTGCCTACCCAGCCCAGTAAACCCGTTCTTCAGCGCACCCCTAGTTCTCGAAGACCTTCATCACCTGATCCAGCAGATCCAGCGCCTCCGCCTTGGGTCGCTGGAAAGCGTTCCGCCCCATGATGGAGCCGAAGGCCCCACCCCGGGCCATGGACTTCACGTCCTCGATGAGGCCGGCCGTGTCGCGGGCCGCGCCACCAGAAAAGATGACGATCCTTCGTCCTTCGAAGCAGGAGCGGACGACAAGGCGGGTGCGGGCTTCCAGGGTCGAGACGTCGAGCTGGTGCTTCTCGTAGACCTTTCGTGCCTCGTCCTGCTCGATGTGCTCGGTGGGCGGCTTGACCTTCACGATGTGGGCGCCGAGCTGACACGCGATCTGGGCCGAGTAGGCCACGACGTCAATAGCCGTCTCCCCCTTTTTTGAAAGACCGGGACCACGCGGGTAGGACCAGATGACGGTTGGCAACCCGACTTGACGAGCCTCCTGGGAGATCTCTCGGATCTGCTCATACATTTCATTGCGCATCCCGGAACCGGGGTAGATCGTGAAACCGATCGCGGCACATCCGAGCTCCAGCGCATCCTCGACCGAAGCGGTGACGGCGGGGCATGGGTTCTCGTCCTTGAACAAGGAGTCGGAGTTGTTCAGCTTGAGGATGGTTGGAATCTGGCCCGCAAACTCGAGGGCCCCTGCTTTCAAAAAGCCCAGTGGTGCGGCGTACGCACTGCAGCCCGACTCGATGGCGAGCCGGAAATGATAGCGCGGGTCGTAGCCTTCAGGATTCGGCGCAAAGGACCGATCGGCCCCGTGCTCGAAGCCTTGGTCAACGGGCAGGATTACCATCTTGCCAGTTCCGGCCAGACGTCCGGTGTTCAGCATCCGGGCGAGGTTGTTGAGCACGCCGGGGCTCTCCGAGGCGTACCAGCTCAGGATCTCTTTCACGCGATCGGTGGTCATGCTCCTGGGCTAGCACGGGGACCCGAGGTGCACGAGGTGGGTTTTGCTTGGGTTCGATGGGTCCGCCTGGCTGTTTGGGTCCGTGGCCGACACCCAAGTCGTCTGGTTCAAGCGAGACCTGCGGATCGCCGACCATGCGCCACTGCTTCGGGCTTCCCGGGCGGGTCCGGTGCTGGGCCTCTACGTCCTGGAGCCCTCCTGGCTGAGCGCCCCGACCACCGACTCCAGCCACGTTCAGTTCGTCCTGGACAGCCTCCTCGAGCTTCGTGAGGCCCTGGAGGCGACGGGGGCGCGACTCCTCGTCCAGCAAGGGGAAGTGACCGGGGTCCTAGACAGACTCTTCGAGACCCACCCCTTCGCCGGGCTGTGGAGCCATGAAGAGACGGGGGACGACCGAAGCTACCAGCGTGATAAGGCCGTGGCTCGCTGGGCCCGAAGCCGGGAAGTCCACTGGACCGAGGTTCCTCAGTTCGGGGTCCTGCGAGGGTCGGGCCCCAAACGCCGGCAATGGGCGAGCCAGTGGACGGCACGCATGTCGAAGCCGGTTTATCCTGCCCCCGACCAGCTCAGATCTCCTGAGGGCGCGCCCGAATCCGAGACGCTCCCCAGCCTGGCGGGCCTAGGCCTTCCGCCCTCCCGCAAGACTGAATCGGTCTCGTCGGGCCGGGCAGCCGGGCTCGCAACCCTGCGGAGCTTCATCCGTGAGCGGGCAGAGGGCTATCGCAGCGGCATCTCGAGCCCCGTGTCGGCCTGGACGGCCAGCAGCCGACTCAGTCCCTACATCGCCTACGGCAACCTCTCACTGAAGGAGATATTTCAGAGCGCACAACTTCGCCTGCACGGCCTGCGTGGACGGAGGAGCGCGTCCGTCCAGCACACCCGAGAGGGCTTGGAGGCCTTCGAGAGCCGACTGCGCTGGCACTGCCACTTCATCCAGAAGCTGGAAGACGAACCTGCGCTCGAGTTCAGGAACCTCAACCCGGCCTTCGACGGTTTGCGCGAAGAGGATCCCGATCGCTGGACGGTCGAGGACCAAGCGGGCTTCGAGGCATGGAAGGAAGGCCGAACCGGCTTTCCGATGGTCGACGCCGTGATGCGAGCACTCCAGGCCGGAGGCTGGGTCAACTTCCGGATGCGGGCCATGCTCGTCAGCTTCGCCACCCACCAGCTGTGGCTGCATTGGCGCGAACCCGCTCTGTTTCTAGCCCGGCACTTCTTGGATTACGAGCCCGGTATCCACTTCAGCCAGTTCCAGATGCAGGCCGGCACGACCGGCATCGCGGCCAACCGGGTCTACAGCCCGGCCAAGCAGGTGCGGGACCAAGACCCGACAGGCGTCTTCATCCGCCGCTGGATCCCGGAGCTGGAGGCCGTTCCCGACGCCCACCTGCCCGAACCCCACCGCATGACGCGAGAGGCCCAGAGCAAGTTTGGTTGCCGAATCGGAAAAGACTATCCGGTGCCCATCGTCGCGCCGGGGAGGGCCATGGCCCAGGCCCGGGCCAAGCTGGAAGAAGCCAAGAAGCGAGCCGAAGCGTCGGGCCGGAACCACGAAGTCCTACGGCGACACGGTAGCCGGCGGAGATTACCCTTCGCTTCGCGTCGCTAGGCGTCGTACCCAAGCCCCCAAGCTCAGCTGCCTCCAGGGATGAAGCTGAGCTGCTCGACCGAGGCAGCCTGGAACTCTTCGGCTGGGAGCCGAATCGGGAAGGACTCGTTCCGGACCCACGCCTGCAGGTTGGCCGGACTGCGAACCTGAGCCTGGGTCAAGAAGGGCTGACTTCCCGGGAGCTCGATGGTGCAGCGAACGGGGGTCTCACCCCGACAGACCAGCCGCATCGACGGACCTGAACCGTGCTGATAGCTGTCGGGGAAGCGGTTGCCGCCGAAGTCGTAGAACGAACCACTGGGGTTGGCGACGTCGACGGTGTACCAGCCGCCGTCGTTGGCGTAAGGCCCAGCCTCGAAGCCGCGTCCATCGTCGGAGTCGGGCTCCACGGTGTGGATCGTGCCCCAGGTCCAGGGGACGCCGGCGCCGAAGCGACGGGTCAGGAAACCAGCCGCATCGTCGATGGCCAGGGCCAAGACCTCGGTCTTGGTCTCGGCCTCCTGGGTGGAAATGTCGTCGAAGTAGTCCTCTCCGTTCACGAGGAGCTGAGGTGCAGTGAGCAGACGAACCAAGGCTGCGGCTTGGGGCGTGTTGGTCACGCCGGCCGCCAGCTGCTCGTCAGAGAAGATATAGAAGTTCAGTCGGGGGATCAGAGCGTGGAAGGCGGCGCAGCCCTCAGCAGCGGCCACGTCGGTCGCCGCTGAGGCCGGCGCCGACTCGGGGTCGATGCCGGACAGGCCGGTCGGACATGTGAAGTCCCATGCCTGAAGCACGCTCAGCATCCGTTCACCCGCTGCTCCCACATTGTCGGCCGAGACCTCGGCCAGAATGGCCGGGACCAGATCGCTGCCGAAGTTGCTTCGGACGTCGGCCTGGATCGAAGCCATGGCTTCGGCGTCCAGGTTGGGCGCCGCCGTGTCGAGGAGATCATCGATGCGTTGAGCCCGGTAGCCGGTGGCCAGGAAGTTCTGCCAGTAGGTGGGCCCGCCTCCGGGGAGCACGCCGTCATTCGTCGGGTCGCCGTCCAAGAGATGACCGGTCATGTCGTTGTTGGCCGTTTCAAACCAGCCGTCGTCGGGGTTGAAGAGCTGAGGGAGGTTCTCGAGGGGAATGAAGCCCTCCCATTCACGGGAGCCGTCCCCAGGGAGCGGGGCCCAGGGAGCGCTTCCGCCAGCGGCCGAAGCCCAGGTTCGGCGGGGCACGCGGTTGTAAGGGAACCAGCCGATGTTCCCCTGGTTGTCGATGACGGTGAAGTTCTGGCCCACCGTCGTCACCCTGCTGATGGCGGTGCGGGCTTCCTCGATGGTGCTCGCGGTCCAGATCTCGGTCAGGAAGTCGGCGTCGGTGTCGGCATCTTGGCCGGTCCAACGGATGGTCACGGCTTGGCCCGCGTTCAAATCGAGGTCCACGACAGGGCCGTGGTGGGGGACGTAGAAGAGGGTCTCGGTCCGCAGGTTCCCATCGGGCCCGGTAAGCTCGACCGTCACCTGCTCGAAAGGCACCGCTTCGCCGTTGAAGACCACGCCCGTCCTGTCCGGGGTCAAGGTCTCGAGGTAGACGTCTGCCTGGTCGAAGAAGGAGTTGGTGGCCCCCCAGGCCACGTCGCGGTTCTGGCCCAGGACCACGCCCGGAAGACCGGCGAAAGAGGCACCCGCGATCTCGACGCCGTCCGCGGAGGCCAGGTGAACCACGTACCAGGTCGAGGGATTGCTCATGCCCAGGTGGGGATCATTGGCCAGCAGCGAGGTCCCACCGCCCGCCGCCGAAGGCTGGACGGCCCAGGAGTTCGAACCCACGCCCTGCACATCGTGCTGCTTGGCGGGGAGCTTGGCTGCGCCCGCACCGAGAGAAGCGGCCCAAGGTCCGAGGAAGCGACGGTGGCTCAGGGCCACCGCCTCGGCGCGCTCGGGATCCAAGGTCCTCGTCATCCCTGGGTTTCGGATGATCGTGGTCGTGGTCGCGGGGGCCAAGCTGAAGAGGTCGGCCAAGGTCGCCGGATCATAGCGCAAGGCCGCCGTGCCGTAGGCGAGGTCTCGGCCCGACGAGTTGGTGAGCCCCTCGATGAGAAGAAGAATGACGCTGAGCGAATCCTCGGCCGTCCAAGGCTCGAGCTGATCGGCGAAGCTTCGCCACTCGAAGCTCAACTCGCCCTCACCTGCTTCGAAGTCTTCGATCCAGGCGTTCACGCCGTCGGCGTAGGCCTGGAAGTAATCGCGGGTCTGCTGAGAGGAGCTGGCCAAGAGCTGGCTGGCGATCGTCTGACTTCCGTCCGTGGTCCGGAAAAAGGCTCGGGACTGGAGATCCTGGCCGAAAGAGAGACTGCCAAAGCCGATGGAGGCAAAGAGCTCGGTGAGCCGACCGCTCGTTACACGACGGCGAAAGTCCATCTGACCGAAGCGTTGGGAGGCCTGGACGTAGCCTTGGGCGGCCAGACAGTCCGTGAAGACCTGACACTGAATGTGGGGCACGCCCTCGGCGTCGATGTCGACCTGAACGGGGGCCGTGGTGCCCGGGAGCTCGATGCCCGTGAGCGGCGGCTGGCCCATGTCCATCATCGGGCCCATGTCGACGGAGCCGTTTCCGCCCCCCATGTCGGCGGAGCCCGTAGAGGGCTCTGGATCTTCTTCGCTGCAGGCAAGGATCGAACAGAGGGCCGCAAAGCAGGCTGCTCTTCGCATTACACCTGCCTACACGAAAGTCACCGAGGCTGTAAGCAAATCAAGCTGCTGCGCCGCGTCAGTGCATCGGCTGCGGTCCATCTCGAAGCTCGAGCTCGATGCGACCCAGCTCTTCATCAGCCTCGGCGATCTCCACCTTCACCTTGTCCCCGACTCGGAGACGACCGCTGCCCCAGTCGAAGCGGTCCCCCCGGTACTCGGCTCCATCGGGAAGGTGCTCATCGGGGAGGGTCGCCGTGACGCCTGAACCGAACAGATACACGACGAGGCCGAAGGTCTTGGCCGCAACCACCCGCCCATCGAAGCGCTGCCCGAGCTTCTTCTTGAAGAAGCGGGCCGCCAGCATGCGCTCCCGCTCCGCCTCGGCCTTGGACGCTCGACGGCTCAAATCGTTGAGCCGCTCCGAAAGCTCCTCCAGCTCCTTCTTGCTCCCGTCGAAGCTACGCTGGCCCTGTAAGAAGGCCTTCACCATCCGATGCACGGCCAGGTCGGCGTAGCGACGAATGGGCGAGGTGAAGTGAAGATAGGTAGGCGAACCCAAGCCGAAGTGCTGCCCAGCGTCAGTCTGATAGCGGGCCGGACCCAATATCTTTCCGAGGATCGAGCTCATGGCCCTGGCCGACGGTGTTTGGGCGTACTGGTGCTCGAAGGCGGCCAGGCTCCGAGGCGTGAGCTGTCGCCCGAACCCGGGCCGAAAACCGGACCGACGAGCGGAGTCGGACAGCGCATCGACCTGCTTCTGCGACGGTGCGGGATGAATCCGAAAGACGGCGGGCACGCCCCGGTCCACCAGCCAACGGGCCACCGCTTCATTGGCCGCCACCATCAAACGCTCCACCAAGTCGTGAGCCTCGTTCCCGGCGCGCTCTGCGAAGTCGACGGGCTCTCCGTCGTCTCCCATCTCGATCTTGGCCTCCGCCCGAAGGATGCGAACGCCTCCTCGTGCTTCCCGGGTCGCTGAAATGCGACTAGCCGCGGTGCGGAGCCAGCCCAAGCAGTCGGCGACGGCCTCCGGAAGCTCAGCCGCCTCACCTTCAGCCTCGAACACCGAAGCTACCTCTTCGTAGGACAGCCGACGATCGGAACAGATGAGGCTCTCGTAGATGTCGACGGCGCTCACGAGGCCTTCGGGGTCGATGCGGAGTTCGACCGTCACGGCAGCCCGCGTCTGTTCGGGAAGCAGGGAGCAGCGGTCTTCGCTCAAGGAGCGAGGCAGCATGGGCGTCACCCCACCGGCCAGATAGACGCTGGTGCCTCGGCGCCGAGCCTCCTCGTCCAAGGCTGAACCGGCGGGGACAAGGGCGCCGACGTCGGCGATGCTCACGAAGACCCGCAGCGCTCCGGTCTCGTCGGCCGGGAGAGCAGACAGGGCATCATCCAGGTCCATGCTCTTGGGCCCGTCGATTGTAAGGGTGGTCAGCGCTCTGAGATCTCTTCTTTGAGCCTGGGCCTCAGGCTTGAATTCGGGGAGTTCACTCAGGACGTCCTCTGGGAACTCGGTACGCAGGCCATAGCGGGCCCGCACACGTTCAAGGGCGGCTTCGCTTTCGTCGACCACCCGCTCGAAGACCAGAACTTCTCCCCGAATCCGTCCCAAGGCCTGCCCCTGGGCGTCCCTGGCCCCCTCCAAAGGCCAGTCCGAGTTCGAGATGAGCCGGTCCGGCCGCAGACGAACCTCTCGGCCCCTGCGAACAATCGTGCCGAACAGCGTGGTCCGGTTGCGCCGTAGGAACTCGATGTCGGCTGCGCCGAATCGGTTCCTACCGGTCCTGACGACCTTGGCCCGCACCAAGTCGCCGTGAAGGAAGGGCCGAAGCTCAGGGGGAGGTATGAAGGCCGAGCGCGAGCCCTGCTCGGTCTCGTACTCGAGAAAGCCGAAGCCTCGAGCGTGTACCCGGACTCGGCCCTCGACCTTCATGAATCAACCGTTGGCCGGAGGTGGAGGGGGCATCTTCTTGTCGCCGCCCTGCTCGGAGCTCATCTTGCAGGTACCGTCGAAGAGGACGCCCTTCTCAATAATGAGAGCGGGGGTGCTCACGTTACCCTTCAGCCTCCCCGGTGCTTTGATCTCCACCGAAGCCTTGGCCACGATATCGCCTTCGACGCTGCCGTTGATGACGACGCTACCTACCTTGAGGCTGGCCTTCACCTCGGCCCCAGGCCCGATGAGGAGGAGATCCTTGGTTTCGATCTCGCCCTCGAACTTGCCGTCGATCCGGACGGCGCCACTGAAAGCCAGCTTGCCATTGAATTTGGCCTCCCGGCCAAGGATGGTGTGGGCGTCGGCGGGGTTGATGCGCGCGCTTGGGGGTGCGGTCTCTTCTCGCTTACCTAGGACTGCCATGGGCCGGGACCCTAGACGCCCCCAGGCCTGGGGTCTAGGCCGGGTTCGGAGAGGTATGTGGCAGTAGGGTGCCGCCCGATTCCTAGCCCCCGTTGCACTTCCTATGGCCTCAGGGCTTCGGCCTCCGCTCGCAGCGAGTAGAGCCGAGTCGAGCGCAAGCCCGAGTTCAGCGGAGTGAGTGTAGAAGGGTAGGCACGGCATCGCCGGGACCGGGCCCCCAGGTAGCAAAGCGGCGCAGACCGCGTAGCGGTCGGAGTCGCGCGCAGTGAGCCCCTAAGTACCATCCAGAAGCTGCTCCACCAGCCGGTTGAGTTCGTCGGGGCTGGCGAAGTCGATTTCGATTCGCCCCCGTCGGCCGGCGGCCTGTATCCGCACCTTGGTGCCGAGGCCGCGCCGGAGGGCTTCTTGGGTCTGTTTGACGGCAGGCGCACCGCCGGGGAGCTGCGCATAGGGGTCGACGTCGCCCCGGCCTTTGGGCTCAGCCCGGAGCGTACGGACGCGGCGCTCGACCTCGCGCACCGATAGACCTTTACGGACGGTCTCTCGCGCCATCTTTACCATGAGCTCCTCGTCCTCGAGGGCGAGAAGGGCGCGGGCATGGCCCATGGACAGGGCCCCTGCTACGACCTGTCGACGGACCTCATCGGGCAACTTGAGAAGACGAAGTGCGTTGGCGATGGTCGAGCGATCCCGACTCACCCGCTGAGCGAGCTGCTCCTGGGTCAGGTTGCCGCCATCCAGGATGCGCCGATAGGCCTCAGCCTCTTCGATGGCGTTGAGATCCTCTCGCTGGATGTTCTCTATGAGCGCCCATTCGAAGGAGATGTCATCGGTGAGGTCTTTGATGATGACGTCGATCTCTTTTAGACCTGCCCTTTGGCAGGCACGCCACCGACGCTCGCCCGCTATCAGTTCGTATCCACTCTCCTTCTTTCGAACCAGCACCGGCTGCATGAGCCCGTGCCGGGCGATGCTGTCAGCAAGCTCAGCCAAGGAGCCATCGTCGAAGTTCTTCCGTGGTTGGGAGCGACTGGGCCGAACATCCTCGATGGCGACCTTGTTGCTCGGAGACCGAGTGGGCTTGGCTTCGGGCGCGCGATGCTGTTGCGGGATGAGCGCGCCCAGCCCCTTCCCGAGCGCCTGTCGTTTTGGCCCCGGCGGCATGGGGGTCGACGCTAGCGAAATGATCGTCAGGATGACAGGGTGATTAAGCGCTTCTTGCAGTTGGCGCAGAGACCGTGACCCCGCTTGTCGATCTCGGCCACGGAAGCGGCGTAGAACATGACACAGCGGTTGTTGGGGCAGTGAGCCAAGCCCCTGAGCAGCCCAACCTGGTGGATGGCTTCGGAGATCAGGCGCTTCTTCAGCTGCTCATCCCGCATCTCGAGGGTTCCGGAGTCCGCTTTGAGACGGGCCAGGCTAATGAGCGCGGAGCGGGTCGACCGGTCGGCCTCACCAAAGACGAAGGGGACCTCGGGAACGAAGAGGTCCTCGCCCAAGACGCCGATGGCAGCGTCCCACTCCGAACGTCGGCTGGCTTCGACCCGCTTCATGATGGCGGCCGAGTGGTACTGGTTTCGGGTCGGATTGAAGGCGTACTTCGGAACGGGGAGACGGGCTCCGATCTCCACGGGGCGACCGAAGACTTCCACCAGTGGCCGCCGAACGAAGTCGAATCGACCAACGTCGATTCGACCAACCGGGAGCAGCACGATGGGCGCGAGAGCCCCCGGGTCCCGATCCCGCTCATCGAGCGGCTCCGCGGGCAAGGGCTGCGCCGGGAGCGTGCTCGGCTCGAATGCGAAATCAGTGCCCGGAAATGGTTTTTGCAACCTATGCCGTGACACCATGAATTCCCGAACCCAGCGAAAGGCTGTCACCCAGTCTGGGTTCTGGCAACTACAAATACTTCTAAGCTAGGTTGGAGGGGAACGGATGCTGCCCGGGTTCAATCACAACATCCGTCATCAAGGCCGCGTCTTCCACGTCCAGACCGAGGACAACGGCCTCACCGACCCACGCATCGTGACCCAGCTCTTCTTGGAAGGACATGTCCTCGCGGTGGAGCGGAGCGGCTACGCCGACTTGGTGCAAGGCCAGCAGGCTCACCGAGAGCGCCTCCGGGAGCGGATGCAGGGCCAGCACAAGAACATGCTCAAGAAGCTCGTGGAAGGTGGCTTCGACGGGCTCCTGGCAGGCTTCACCCCGGCGCCCGCGCCGGCCTCCCATCCCGTAGACCTCGCCCTCGGCGCTGCGATTCTGGCCGGAGCGGAGCTCGCGCCGGTGGCAGAAGCCGCCTGGGCCAACGTTCTTCCCCGGGCCCACAGCAGCCCGGGTCCCCGAACCTCGATTCTTCGACCCGACATCTCCTTTCCCGAGGAGATCGAGGACATCCCTCTCGACGACCTGGTCGACAACCTCGAAGAGTGGGAAGGCCCGACCACGGCCGAGCCACCCGCCGCTCCCCCAGCCCGTCGGGTCTCGTCCACGACCCAAGACACTCTCGTCGACGTTCGCCTCCCCGCCGCACTCCGCGCGGCGCAGCAGCGACTGAAAGCCCAGGCCCTGGGCCAGGAACCTCCACAGCCCAACATCCGGAAGGTTGCCATGAGACCGATGGTGGCCAAGGAGCGGGATAGCCGAGACCGCGCTCGGACGGTGCAGGACAAGGCACCGCCTCGCCGAGGCCCACCGAAGATACCGTCCAACGATCAGACGATGCTCGAGATCGATCCGGCCGCGCTCAAGGCGGCCATGGACCGGCAGCGGGCACGGCTCGAAAAGCAGAAGAAGAGCGGCTCCGGCAAACCCATCGTCGTTTCCGAGCCCTCCCTCGACGACGTCATCATGAACTACCTCAAGGACGATGATACTTAGGGGCCCGGCGCCGGCGAAGCCGGCACCTCCCTTCTACGTTCGCTTCGCGCAACGAAGTGGAGGACCCGAGGGGCCGGAACGAAGGCGCAGCGAGTGGAGCTGAGTCGAGCGCGAGCTCGAGCTCAGCGGAATGAGCGTAGATGGGTGGGCCCGGCTTCGCCGGGACCGGGACCCTCAGGAACGCAACGAAGTGGAGGACTCGTAGGGGCCGGAACGAAGGCGCAGCGAGTGGAGCTGAGTCGAGCGCGAGCTCGAGCTCAGCGGAATGAGCGTAGATGGGTGGGCCCGGCTTCGCCGGGACCG
>JBCCQA010000004.1:0-243446 GCA_039024635.1 Myxococcota bacterium
TGAACCGCTCGCCGCGCTTGAGCGCATCACCACCTCAGCCTATTCCCCGCGCATGCGGGGGTGAACCGTAATGCATGGCCGCAAGCCGCTGGGTCGCATCCTATCCCCCGCATGCGCGGGGAATAGGGCGAAGGCCACCCGACCACTCTCGGCCTCAATACTCGGGTGACAGCAAGATCACCGGTCCCAGATCGATCCCAAGGGACTCGAGCATGTCTTCACGGAAGTCCGGATTCTCGGACGTGTTGCCCCGAAGGTTGAGGATGGAGTCGTTCTCTCCGCCATTGAAGGAGTGATCGCTGGCCAGGCCTTCAGTTCCATCTCCGGCACATACGACGATCGGCTGATCGGCGGGTCCTGCTTCGATCCAACATCCGCCCCCCGGTAGACCCGATGCCGCACTGGCCAGTCTTCGGTAGCAATCCATGCCTTGTCCCAAGCAGTCCCGAGCCCGAGAGGTCTCCGAAGCGGGGATACAAAGAGGACCAGCCACCGAAACGCCGGCGGGGTCGGGGATGGGGGAGAAGCTGCCGGAGTACCGAAGAACGAATCGCGTTCGACTGACGGAAGGACGCACGGGCACCCGCTCGGCGAGCTCGCTCACCCGGTCTGAGAGGCTTTCGTTCTCTGTCGTCGGAGGCTCGCTCCATCGCGCTTCGTCTCGATCGGAGGACTCGGCAGCGTCCCGGTGCGGGATCCTTCGCCGACGTTCATCGTACATCCTTGCCGCCTCGGCCGGCGTCGGAACAGTCACCGGAGGCGGTGGAGGCGGGGGCCGTTCTTCTTCCTCGGGTTCGGGTTCGGGCTCGGGAGCCGGCTGGCCGCCTCCGCCTTCCCCTTCGCCGCCCGACACCATGCCGCTCGGGTCGTCAGGAGGACAGATGGGCAGCCAGGCCTCGATGGCGCCGACGCCATTCTGCCAGGGGACGCTCCAGCTATCGACGCCTCCAAATCCGCCTCCAGAACCCGAGGCATGTCCGGAGGAAGCAATACCTCCGCAGGGCCCCACACCGCTTAGCCCCTCCATGACCGAGTCACGGTCGAGCATCGACTCGAAGCCCAAACAGTCTCCCAGGATGCTGGAGTGGCCATCGTCGAGCAAGATGCCGATTCGGTGCCAGGGATCCGCCGCTTCCGAAACCCAGGTTACGAAAGAACCGTCGGGAAGCATGGTCGAGATGGAAGCGCTTTCGTCGTAACCGCTCACGAACACCACTGTGGAGTGGCCGGCGATGCTTCCGTCGGCCACGTAGAATCCGTCTGCGACGTGGATTTCGCTGTGGACGAAGTCATGGACGATGAGCTCGTCGACAATGTTGGGGGTGGCCAGTCCCTGAACTGACCCCCACATGGAGAATGACGCGATCAGAATCGCGTCCCGAATGTACCTCATGCTCTTGAAACCTTTCCGCCGCGACCGACCGACGAAGGCTCGGTCGATGAAGCGACGAAAGGAGTACAAGGGTGAGGCCGCAGATCAGACGCTCGAGGCGGGGGCGAAATCGACCCCACTCGGGCATCCTAGGCCTGTATCCCCCCTCGCCCCTCCATTCCCCGAAGCGCGGAGGAGAGGTGGGTGGACTTTAGGGTTTCCTGCTGGATAGGGGCTGCCCATGGCGCGAGCCTTTTCCCCGCAAGGACTGATGGTCCCCTTCAAGAGGCTCGCTGTCCCTCGTCGAACCGCCCCTCGACGAGCTTCTATCCATCGAGGCCCATCTCTCTGACATCCTGACGAAGCTGGGAGGTGACCTCGTCGTCGTTCCCTACGTGGGACTGGCTTCGTTGGAGTCCGTACCGCCGGAAGTCGATGCCGTGGACTTGGTCGAAGGGGGCTTCCTGGGGATCCGGGTCACGGAGGAGGTCGAGGTCCTTGGAGGCCCAGACCAGTTTCCTGTCGGCAGAAGTGGCCAACGCGAATACCGAATACACCTATCTCGTCTCAGGCCTGGTGCTGCAGCGCCTCATCTCAAGCCCTCGGCAAGAACCCGTCCCAAGCCATCGTCGCTGCGGACTCCTCTTCGGCACCGTCCTGACCTTGCTCTTCATCCACTCTCTGTACAGCACCCTGTTCAAGGTCCCGGTTCATGGCCCCTCAGAGGCTTGAACGCGCTTCTCGAGCGCGCGGGACGTCGAGGGGACCGCTTACGCCGAAGAACTGCTCGGGTGCCTTCTCCTCCCCGTGCGTAATGACGTGCTGGAGCTCGGCGGCAAGGCGAGGATCCATCTGAAGAAGCGCAGCGTGCTCTTCTTTGGCTTTCGTCATCCGACCCATCTGCACGTACAGGACCCCTCGGTACATTCTCGGCTCAGGCAGGTCCGGTCCCAGGCGAACGGCCTGCTCGTACTGCTGTAGCGCACGCTCGAAGTTCGTGCTTCCTTGCTTGCGCAAGCAGTAGCCTAGGTTGTTGTGAGCTTCGGCGAAGTTCTTCAACTTCAGCGCCTTCTCGAACTTCTTCTGTGCCCGGGCGAACTTCTTGGCCCGCATGAGCGCTACACCCTCGTTGTAGATGCCGATGGCGCGAGCTTCTTTCGAAGGGGGCTTGGACTTGGACTTTGGTGGTGAGCGCTTGGGCTCACTTCCCGCACCTTTGGCGTCGATGGGCGCCCAAACAAGAGCGACGGCGAGGGTGAGCAGCGGAAGTTGGCGAAGGCGCATCATGGCGTCGAGCTACCGGAGCCGAGCTGAGGACTCACGGACTTCCGACTTTTGGCCCCACCCGGGCTCGGCAGCCCTGAATAACCGACGCCCGCGCTCCGCCCCCAGACGAGTGTGCGGACATCTGGCCGGACCGAAGCCCCATTTGGACCGAGGGGGCTTGGTTCATGCCCTTCCTTATCCGTCCAGTTCGCGGACTCGAGATGGTTGGAGGCGAGCGTCAGCTCGTGCACAGTGGCGCCGTGATTCCGGACAGTCGGACCCTGACGGCGGTAGGCTGGGATTCCGACGAGACGAGCGCGCTCCACCGACGACTCGTTCAGGTCTTTGGCCCGCAGGCCCCCAACCCTCAGGTCGTCGATCTGAGCGGCGAACGGGTCGTCATCGGCCGAGAGCCGGGCGAAGGCCACGCCCTTCGGGACGGCACCGCGAGCCGGAGACACGCCGAGATCCGGCGCGGCAAAGACGACCGGTATGAGGTGGTCGACCTCAGCAGCAAGAATGGAAGCTGGGTGGACGGTCAGAGGGTCCGAACGGGCGTTCTTCGGTCTGGCTCGGTCCTGCGGACGGGAGAGCACCTCTTCGTGTTTGAAGAGCTTCGAGGATCGGCCGGACAGGCACTCGAGCCTGGCCCCGAGTGCTCCCTGGCTCGGGCTTGGTCCGAACATCTGGTGGGCAAAGCCGCCGAATCCGAGCACCCCCTGTTGATTCGGGGCCCGACCGGTGCCGGCAAGGAGCGTCTCGCGTCGCTCTACCACGAAGCCTCGGGTCGCTCGGGCGCACTGGTCCCCGTGAACTGTGCGGCTTTCAGCAGCGAGCTCCTGGGGAGTGAGCTGTTCGGGCACGTTCAGGGCGCCTTCTCGGGCGCCAAGGACGACCGTGACGGACTCATCCTCTCCGCCCACGGCGGGACATTGTTCTTGGACGAGGTCGCGGACTTGCCCATGGACCAGCAGCCGGCTTTGCTTCGGGTTCTGCAAGAGCGGAGGGTTCGGCCGGTCGGCTCGGACAAGGAGCGCTCCGTCGACGTGCGGCTCATCTCCGCGACTCACAAAGACCTCGAAGAGCTCTCCGAGACCGGCGATTTTCGCACCGACCTATTTGCTCGACTTGCCGGCCTCGTGGTTCACCTTCCGGGCCTGGCCCGGCGCAGGGTCGAAATCCTTCCGCTTCTGAGAGGCTTCGCCCCCGGGCTGAGGCTGGGCGTTGCGGCCGTGGAGGCGCTCCTGCTGTACCACTGGCCGCGCAACATTCGGGAGCTTCAGGCTTTGGCTGGTCAGCTCGCAGTGCTGGGCGACAACAGTCTAGAGCTGGCTGCGCTCCCGACCTCGATCCGAATCAGGCCGCGCACGCAAGCACCAGCCGAGGTCACGGAGGAGAGCCTGAGGTCCTTGCTCGATTGCCATCGAGGCAAAGTGGCCGAGGTCGCCCGGAGTCTGGGCAAGAGCCGACAGGCGACCTATCGGCTTTTGCAGGACTTCGGAATCGACCCCGGCCCCTATCGATCCAGCAGGGATTAGGAGCGAGCCCTCAGTCGTTGATCAGAATTCGGATGCCATGCCGACCGTCAGCGAGCAGATCCAGGTCACCGTCACCGTCGAAGTCCAAGAGGGCCATCTGAAACCTTCGGCTATCGGCCATCACGGACTCCGTCGTTGGGAAGTCGCCTCGTCCTCCATTGCGCCAAAGCAGAACCGCAGCCGAATAGGTGGGGGCCAGCGCGTCCAGATCTCCATCCCCGTCCAAGTCCCCGGCGACCAAGCCACGCTGGTTTCCGATTTGGTCCAGCTCGACCGATGGTCCGAAGGCTCCAAAGCCGTCGTTCTGGAGGAAGGCCACCCCCGACTCCAGGCTCATCATGAGGTCGGGCGCACCGTTGCCGGTGAAGTCGCCACTCACCGCCTCGCCCAAGGGATAGCCTCCGGTGGCCGTCCGACCCGCGACGCTGAAGCTTCGGCCCTCGTTGAGGACGACGACCGAAGCCCCATGGCGGTGGTCTCCGGCTACTAGATCGAGGTCTCCATCAGCATCGATGTCCAGACTCTCGACGACATAGGGAGATAGTTCCTGGCCGTCGATGTTGAGCTGGACCGAGGTCGGCGTGCTGAATCGACCGTCTCGGTTGTTCCACAGAACGGAAAGCTCGCCTCGCCCAGCCTTGGCGACGACGATGTCCAGGTAGCCGTCGCCGTTCATGTCCGCCATGTCGAGGTCTGATACCCAGCCCCGCACCGCGGACAGGGAGGCGTCGTAGTAGACCGGGGTCTCGACGATACGCTCCGCATCCGCCGAGCCCAACATGACGTAAATTCGGTCGCCTTGGACGCCCACCACGTCCAGTCGTCCGTCTCGGTCCAAATCGCCGGCCAGGCCTCGCTCGAATACGTCCAGCAGATAGTCGCTCGAGTCGGTCTGGACCGCCCCGTCGACCCATCGATGCAGCTGAAGCTGGCCGTATCTCGCGACCATGAGGTCGACGCGCCCGTCCCCGTCGAAGTCACCTGGCATCATCGCGCCGACGTATGAGCCGGGCAGGACGGCCCCAGCGACGAGGCTCAAGCTGCCGCTGCTGGGCGCGGTCTCGATCCGAAAGCGTCGCACGACGGGCTCCTGTACGGGAAGGCCATCGCGGTTGCGGACGCTGGGGCCGACGCTGACCTGAACCCGCTCCCCCGGGAAGAAGCCGTCCGGCGCGGACCAGCGCAGAGTTCGACTGTCGGAGGACAGGCGCGTGGTACCGAACACCGCACCCTGCAGGTCCCCGTGAACCATCAAGGTCGAATCCTTGGCCAAAGGCTGGTCGAAGCGCGCCTCGATGACGAGATCAGCTGCCGCCGAGACCGCGTAGGCCGGCGGGCTCAGACCAACTAGGGTCGGTCCGGTCTGGAGCTGGGGCAGAAGCGGAGCCGGGTCGTCCGCGTCGAACAGTCCATCTCCGTCGGTGTCGGGCGTCTTGGGGTCCGTACCCAGGCTTCGCTCTTGGGGATCGGTCAGCCCGTCGTCATCGGCGTCGAGGGCCATCGGGTCCGAATAGACCCGAGGTGACTGATCGTAAGGCGCGACGGGGCTGTCGACCATCCAGCCCGAGCGGACCTCTTCGTAGTCGCTGATTCCGTCCCCATCGGAGTCCTGGGCCGACACGCCGGCGGCGGGGTTCGCAGGAACCAGCTCCGGCTCGTCGTAGGTCCCGTACAAGTACTCCTCGCGGGCGAACAGACCGTCACGGTCCGCATCCTGAACGTAGGCCAAGTAGAGCTTGTCCCGCCTGTGGAGCCGAATCTCGTCAAAGCTCGTGCCCAGGATCCTATCCTCGACCGAACCCTTCACCTCTGGATCGTCGTTGCTCGAGGCCATCACGGCCCAGAAGCGAGCCGGCCCTCTGTCGGAGACCTCGGTCGCCGCGACCCCACGAAGTTCGGCCAGGACCTCGATACCGTCCCGGGACTCGGTTCGATAGTCGACACCGGGTGCGAGTCCCAGCAGATCCTCGAGAACATTCGTCAGCAGGATACCTTCGGAATCGCCCCGCTGGTCTCGACGAGCGTTGGTGGCTACGCGATGGGTCTCGGTCGCCCGGGCGTCGCCATAGTCGATGACCACCGAGGCCGTGCGGTTGTAGGTCGTCTCGCCGATGGTGAAGGCGAAGTCCTGATCCTCGTAGTCGGTCAGCCGACGGCTGGCGACCTGGAACACGATCCCGCTCGGATTGGCCATCAGCTCCATCGCTGCGTTCGCCGGTAGCTCGGCCTCGACTCGGAATGGACCAGCCTCTTCGCCCTCCCCCAGCACGAGCTCGTTCGCCTCCTCCGGGAGGCGCAGGGAAGCTATGGACGTGAACTCGGTCGGATCGAGCAGGCTCGGACGAAGGGCGGTGACGACCACGTCACTGATCTGGAACGTCCTCCGACCATCGTTGCGAACCATCAGCTGGGTCGAGAGTGTGCCGGACTCGATGGTCGTATCCTCGCGCCGAGACTCGGAAAGGCCCCGGCTATAGGCCTCCTGGCTCGAACGGGTCGAAGAGCGACTCCAGCTTCGAGTCCGCTCGCTCATCGAATTTTCGGTCCGGGAAATGGAGCCCTCCACCTTGAGACTTGCGCCCCACGGATAGCTCACTTCGGCTGAAGTGGTCAGCGACTTGCTCTTGGTGACCGAAGTCGCATTCACGACCGAGTTCGAGCGACTGAATGACCGGCTGCGCGACTGCTGAAGCGATGTCGACACGTCCACCGCCGAGGACTCTCCCGAGCTGAGGACAAGGTTCAGTCGTACGTCCAGATCCCCGATGAAGTCGAGACCGGGACGGGGCAGCTCGGCCAACAAGGGGTGGGTCGAAGCGTCGAGCTCGACGCCATCGTCTCGTCCGTCCCCATCGGTGTCGGGCAGGACGGGCGAGGTCCCGAGGTCGACCTCTCTACGGTCACTGAGGCCGTCGTCGTCCGTGTCGACGTCGAAGGGCTCGCTCTTCCACTGTCGGACCTCCTCCGGATCCGACAGGCCGTCCCCGTCGGTGTCGATCATTCGAGGATCGGCGTCGAGGCTTCGCTCCTCTCCGTCGCAGAGACCATCTCCATCGGTATCGGCCCGCCTCGGGTCGCTGGAGGTCTCCACCTCCTGGCGCTCACCGAAGCGATCGACCAAGCTGAGGACCCATCCGGCCCGCTCCACGTCATCCGTCAGGCCGTCACCGTCCTGATCTGCCGCCGTGGACGGACCGGGCACGCAGGCCGAGTCGACCTCCACCGGGCCGTCCTCGGGTGGAGGGCCTCCACAGGCCCAGCACGCGGCGCCCACGGCGACGGCGAAGAGAGTGATGCTGATCGTGTTTTGGTTCATGCTCATGACCTCCGCGCCCCAGTAATGCGACGGGCGTGCCAGGCAGAGATCGGCTCGAACCCACGGCTCGGAGGGTGTTCAGGGGCCTCGGACGCGTCCGCGGACACTCTGCGGACGTCCGCCCCTCAGGCGTGTGAGCCGCGGATCAAGCTCGCGAGAGGAACATGGATCGGTCTTCGAACCACATGGCCACCCACATGAAGAAGCCGATGAGAAGGCCCGGACCGAGTGCCTCCCCATTCAGCAACCTCGTTGCGATGATTCCGCCGCAGTAGCTGCAAATGAACAGGAAGCCCAACTTCCGCGTCTTCGGGACCAGGAACAGCGCCACTAGGACGAGCTGCAGGATCCCGAGGGGAAGCATGAGATCTCCGGCCCCGATCTTCTCGAAGTCCTTCTGGATCTGAGGGGCCTGCAAGAGCTTCGCCGAAGCAGAAGCCACCATGACGAGAAGAGGCAGGACGAAGATGTATCGGAGCTTGCTCTTGGCCATCTCCGGCTCGTTGCGCCCAATAGCTAGCAACGGTCAACTGCCGGCCCGTGCGCCGGTCCAGGCGGGGCGCAATCTGGTTCTCCGGGACGTCCCGGAGAGACTTGGTCCCCGGCAGGTTTACAGTTGGACGGGCCAGGGCGCTCCCTTGACTGAATGACGGTCGATTCACGAAAGAAGGGCGGACAGCGCATCGGGGCCTGGGTCCTCTTGACCCTGGCCTGGGCCTGCAGCCCCGACTCGGGCCCGGCCCCCGGCCCGAACGGCACCCCCGACGCCGGTTCACCGACGCCTCGCCCCGACGGCTCATTCGCCACGCCCGAGACCACGAGTCGATTCCTGACTCAGGCCACCTTTGGACCGCGGCCCCGGGACGTAGAGACCCTCACCGGCGGGAGCGCATCCAACTGGGTCCGCGCACAGCTGGCCATCGAGCCCACCCTCTTGACGCCGGCCGTCCTCCGGGAGCGCAACAAGCTGAACACCTCCGAGGAAGACGGTGAGGCCTTTGGAGAGTCGGTCACCCTCGCCTTCTGGCAGAACACCATCTCGGCGCCCGATCAGCTTCGCCAGCGGATGGCTTGGGCCCTGTCCCAGATTTTCGTCGTTTCCAACGCGGCGGGGGAGCTCTTGGCCGACATGCCGGAAGGCCTCTCCTATTTCCAGGACCAGCTGATCCTCGGCGCCTTTGGGAACCTTCGGGACCTGCTGACCGAAGTCACGTACGCCCCCGCCATGGCCTACTACCTGACCTACTTGGGGAGTCGGAAAGCCAACCCCGTGACTGGGCAGATGCCAGACGAGAACTATGCTCGTGAGCTGATGCAACTCTTCACCATCGGCGTGGTCGAAATGGGCCCCGACGGCCAGCCCCGGCCGAGAAACGGCCGGTCCGAGACCTACGACAACGGAGACGTCACCGGGCTCGCCAAGGTCTTCACGGGGATGCGCCTGGCCAATCCTGTCCCCGACGAACCTTGGGGCGCTCTTCCCCCTTCCTTTCGCACTCGCCTCGTCTTCGACGAATCGCAGCACTCTACGGCGTCCAAGACCTTCTTGGGGACGACGATCCCCGAGAACACTCCGGGCCCCGAGAGCGTGCGGCTCGCCCTGGATGCGCTCTTCGCCCACCCCAACGTGGCGCCTTTCATAGGGCGGCAGCTCATCCAGCGCTTCGTCACCAGCGCTCCCCAACCGGCCTACGTGGGCCGGGTGTCTCGAGCATTCGAAACAGGCAGCTACACCCTTCCAGATGGCGGCTCGGTGGGTACGGGTCGGCGCGGTGACCTGGAAGCGACCTTGATGGCCGTCCTGTTCGACGAGGAGGCCCGAGATCTGAGCAGCCGGCCGGACATCGGGAAGGTCCGAGAGCCGCTCCTGCGAATGACGGCTTGGGTGCGGTCCTTCGACGTGGGCGAGATAAGCCCCCTCTACCTTCTCCCGGCCTACGACACGGCAAGTCCGCTTGCGCTGAAGCAGCATCCCTATCGGTCGCCTTCGGTCTTCAATTTCTTTCGACCCGGCTACGTCGCGCCAGGCACCCGCTCCGGTCAGGCCGGTATGACGGCACCCGAGCTCCAAATCGTCAGTGCGTCGACCGTTCCTGGCTACGCCAATTTCCTCTATCGCTTCGTGACCCGAGCGCCCGACGCCTTCAGCGAAGGCGAACTCGAAGATTTCGAGGCGCGAGGGCTGAGTCTGGACGCAGCGCGGAGGAGCTTCATGCCCGACTACACGGCGGAGCTGGCCCGGGCGAGTGACCCTGTCCGGCTCGTAGACCACCTGAGCGCAAAACTCACGTACGGGACCATGTCCTCCAGCACCAAAGCTCGGATAGTCGCCGCCCTAGAAGCCTTGCCCGGCGGCGACCCGGAGCGGCGCGTTCAGCTCGCTGTTTGGATGGCCATGATCTCCCCCGACTTTCTGGTGCAGCGCTGAAGGATGACGACCATGAAACGCAGAGAGTTCCTGACCCGCAGCGCAGCCGCCGGCTTTGGCAGCGTCCTTGGCGGTCTGAAGCTGGCGATCGGCGCTCGCGAGGCGCGAGCCGAAGCGGAGGACTACAAGGCCCTGGTTTGCATTTTTCTCGTCGGAGGTCTGGACAACCACGACACCATCATCCCCTACGATTCTGCATCGTTCGGAGAGTTCGCACGGATCCGGCGAGATCTCCTTCTGGGCTACGCCGAAGAGCGAACCCTGAGCACGCTGCTTCCCTTGGCGACCCCCACCGCTCAGTTCGGTGGCCGCCAGTTTGCTCTTCCACCCGAAATGCCCGGCCTCCGGACCCTGTATGACGGCGGCCGCGCAGCCGTGCTGGCAAACGTGGGCCCCTTGTTGGCTCCCGTCACCCGTCAAGGCTACGAGGATCAGTCGGCGCGATTGCCCTCCCGGCTGTTCTCCCACAACGATCAGCAGGCGACCTGGATGGCGGGTGCACCTGAGGGTGCCCAGTTCGGATGGGCTGGCCTCTTCGCCGACGAGCTCAGAAGCCGAAACAGTGCGCCCGAGTTCAGCGCCATTACCGGCGGTGGGAACGACCTCATGGTGACGGGTCGACGGGTGGCGCCCTACCAAGTCACGGAGCTGGGCGCCGTCGAAGTCGACATGCTCGAGCGACTGGAGGACGAAACCCTGCGGAACGCGGTGGTCGCACATCTTGGAGCGATCCCGTCCGAGGAACGCGGATGGCTCGAGCTGGACCTGGCCACGGCGGGCCGTCGCGCGTTCGATTCGAACGCGAGGTTCAACCGATCCATCGCTCAGGCAGAAGAACTGACAACGTCCTTCCCGGAGGAGGGTCTTGGCGGCCAGCTGCGGATCGTGGCTCAGGCCATCGCGGCCCGAAGCGCTCTTGCGGTCCAGCGACAGGTCTTCGTGCTGAGCATGGGCGGCTTCGACACCCACTCCGGACAGGCTCGGAACCTGCCGAGACTCCAAGCGTCCTTGGACAGAGGCATCAGCGCCTTCCAGCGGGCGATGGACGAACTGGGCGTCAGCGAGCAGGTGACCTTGTTCACCGCATCGGACTTCGGCCGCACTCTGGCCGTCAACGACGACGGCACGGACCACGGTTGGGGCGGTCACCACTTCGTCGTCGGAGGCGCAGTCAAGGGCGGCGCCATCTATGGCGACCTGCCCGAGACGACCTTTGGCCACGCTCTCGACGCCGGCAGCGGTCGCCTGATCCCGACCCTGGCCGTCGAACAGATGGCGGCCCCTCTCGGCCGCTGGTTCGGCCTGGATGGGGACGGGCTCGCTGCCGCGCTCCCTCGCCTCGGCGCCTTCACGACGCCGCTCCCCGGCTTCATCTGAACGAATTAGACGAAGGAGAGTCGAGGGCCACAAGGGCAGCCGACGGCCCCGGTCGATTTGAAGGCGCGAAGACGCCCGAACCTCGCACCCGTCTTGCCACCCCTCGGATCCATTGCCACCGTCCTGAGCTCGCGTTCTCTTCCTGCCATGTACGACGTCGTCGTCGTCGGGGCGGGCCTGGGTGGACTGACAGCGGCCGCGAAGCTGGCCAAGGAGGGCCAGCGAGTTTGCGTTCTGGAGCAACACTCGCGACCCGGGGGCTGCGCCACGACCTTTCGACGAAAGCACTTCGAGGTCGACGTCTCCCTTCACATACTCGACGGATTCGACGAGCACGATCCAAAGCGCCCCATCCTCGAAGATCTGGGCGTGCTTCAGAAGCTGGACATCGTTAAAGTTGGAGGTCCTTTTCTCCGCATGCTCCGAGGAGACCGAGCGGTCGAGCTTCCCTTCGGACTCGATGAGGCCACGGAAGCGCTCAGTCAGCAGTTTCCCCAGGAACGGAAGCGCATCTCTCGACTCCTCTCGAGCATGAGTCGAATTCGTCGCGACCTAGGGCGCTTTCCACTCTCTCCGGCCGCCGTCATGCGCCGCATCCCCGCCTTCCCCTTGCTGTACCCGAACTTCATGTTCGCGCTTCCAGGCAGCCTCGGGCATGCCTTGGACCGGCATCTTCGCTCGGACGAGCTCAAGCTCACGGTGACGGCCAACCTCCCCTTCATTCACGATGACCCCTACACCGTCTCCGCCAAGTTCTTCTCCGTCGCTCAGGCCGCCTTCCTAGAGGCGGGCGCCGTCTACGTCAAAGGAGGCTCTCAACGACTCTCCGACCGTCTCGTGCAGGTCATCGAAGCCGCGGGAGGCGAGGTTCGTCTCCGCCATCGCGTCACGCGCCTGGAGACGGGATGCGGACGGGTCCTTGCCGCCCGGTTCAGCCACAAAAAGAGCGCTGGCAGAGTCGAGGCGCGTCGCTTCGTGGTCAACGCAGCGGTACCCTACACGCTCGACCAGCTTCTGGGCCGGGACGACGACCCGGGTCTCCGCCGCCGGGTTGCAGGGATGAAGGTTGGACCATCCCTCTTGTCTTTGTATGGCGGGCTCAGCCAGCCACTCGACGCCTTCGGCAGTCGTAACTACCTGAGCTTCGACGTGCCGCCCAGCGTGGGTGCACCCCGGGACCTTCGACGGAATGCTCGCGGCCCCTACGCAGAGCGGGTCATGAGCATCACGGACTACGGCCAGATAGACTCCGGTCTACCGCCCACCGGCAAAGGCCTGTTCTCGGCCTGCATGCTGGAACGAATGCAGGTCTGGGACGAGCTCGACGAGGAGACCTACCGGGACAGGAAAGAGGAGGTGAAGGGGACGATGTTGGAGCGGCTGGAGAAGCTCTACCCGGGCATCACGCAGTCCCTGGAGTTTACGGAGCTGGCTACGCCCAAGACCGTTCGCCGCTACACCAACAACTCGGAGGGAAGCTTCGGAGGCTTCGAACAAGGCACATCCCAGGCCCTGCTCCGGCGCTTCTTCCGTGTTCGTTCGGGCCTGCCGAACCTCAGCTTCACGGGCGCCTGGTTCTTCCCCGGAGGTGGCTACACCTGCGCCATGCTGGGCGGCTACCTGACGGCCATGACCTTGATCGAGCAGCGAAGGCGCAGCGTCCTCCCCCGCCTCAGCGGGTGGACGGGGCGAGAGGCCCCGGTGCTGCTTCCTTCTTCCGCCGGAACCAGCGAACGTTCTCGATCCGTCAGGACGGCCCCAGGTCCTGGAGCAGGATCTTGGCGCTGAGTCCCCCGAAGTGAGGCTCCGCGGCATCCTGGGCTCCAGATCGCTGTCGAAGAACAGGATGTGATGCGGAAGCCCGCTCAGGTCACGTTCGAGGTCGAGAGACAGAGTGGATCGATGGACGTCGGACGTACACCTGATCCAAAGTCGAGCTGACCGCCATGACCAAGGCACGCTTGAAGACGAAAGTACCCAAGACGGAGTGGCAGAAGCTGAAAGAGGAGCTTCGCATGCTGGGCTGGGCTGTCTTGGGGCCGCTGGCCCTGATGTGGATCATCGAAATCGTGGATGTATTCGTTCTGGGCGGCTGGCTCGACAGCTTCGGCCTTCGACCTAGGGAGCCTCGGGGCCTTTGGGCCATCCTGAGCTCCCCTTTCCTTCACGGCGGATTCCCGCACCTACTGAGCAACACCGTCGGCTTCTTGGTCTTTGGCACTATGCTCAGCCTGCGAGGCTTTCGTCGCTTCGTGGCGGCCTCCTTCTTGATCGCCGTCGTCGGCGGACTGGGCGTGTGGCTCTTAGGACGAGATGGAAGCGTCCACGTCGGTGCGAGCGGCGTGGTCTTTGGCTACTTCGGCTACCTCCTCACCGCCGGGCTATTCGAAAGACGGATCGGCGTTGCTGTGGTGAGCATCGGGGTCTTTCTCCTTTGGGGATGGATGCTACTCGGAGTGCTTCCTGGTCAGGTGGGCGTCAGCTGGGAAGGCCACCTCTTCGGCTTCCTGGCCGGCGTCCTCGCCGCCCGCATCTTCTCGCGCGAGCCCTTGTCTCGGATTCTGGATGCCTAGCGGCTACTCTTGCCCCTTTGGTGTTCGCGACCCGGCCGCCCTTCGATCGCCTCTTAGTCTGTCAGACGGACCACGAGTTGCTCGTCACCACGAAGCACCCTCACGGTGATCGGCGTGTTGGGATAAACGACCTCGACCCTTGGGCTCTGCCCACGGACTTCTCTTGAGTCCTGTCGGCTTGCGTAGGACGAGATCCTGCGAGTGCATCGAGCGACTCAAACTGCCATTCTACAACGGCTCGACCTCTTCATCGACACCGTCCTCGTTCTCTTTCATTGAACCGAGCCCAGACTAGGGCGCGATTTCCTCGCAACTCAGCCTTCCTTTCGCCGAACTCCGTGTTCTCCCGGCCGACCTTCGTAGAATTGTTCGCGCCCACGATTTCAGCCTGTGCGAAAAAGACCCGGGACGTAAGACACTGTCCCAGACGCTTGTACCTAGAACATGGGTCTTCCAATGAAGGGTGTCTTCAGCACTCTAGTGGCGACACTTCTTTCGACTACGGCCTTTGCCCAGACCGCGGCATTCAATGACGCGGCCTACGAACCCCCCGGACACGCACCTGCGGAACCCCATCGCTTCGACGACTGTCCGGACGGCGTTTGCGAACGCAGCGAGCCGGCCTTTCCGGCCACGGGGGAGTTCGTGGAGAGCGTAGTCGACCTCCGAGTCCGAGGACGAGGCCTAGACTTCGTCTGGGCACGTTTCTATCGTTCCCAAAGCGCGAGGGATTCGGCGCAGGGCTATGGCTGGAGCCATAGCTATGACGTCTATATCGAGCCCTACTCCACCACGCCCTCTGGCGTTCACGACCAGCTCCTCATCCATCCCGGCGATGGTCGACCTGGCCTCTTTAGCTTGAGCGCTGGAATCTACACTTCTCCACGCTATCGAAGAGAAGGCACGTTCAACCCTGACGGGAGCTTCAGCCTCCAGTTTGCTGACGGCGGACAGTGGAGCTTCCACGCGCTGGATGGGTCAGTGGAAGAAGGCAAGCTCGACCAAATAGTGGACCGCAACGGCAACGCCATGAGGCTCCAGTACGACGGCGTCGGACGCCTCTCGTCGATCACCGACACACTAGGACGCCTGTACACGCTCACCTATGACGCTCAGGATCGGATCCAAGCGGTCAGTGACTTCAGCGGCCGCACCGTCAGCTACACCTACTCTCCGACGGGTGACCTCCTCACCGCTTCTCTCCCCCAGTCTACGCCCACCCCGTCCGCCTGCGACCCTGTGACCATCCGAACGAGCTATACGTACTCGTCCGGCTTCGTAGAGACGGCTCTGAACCACAACCTACTCAGCATCACCAATGCCAGAGGCATCGTGGCCGTTCAGAACACCTACGCACCCACGACCCACCCCTCCGATCTTCAGTTCGACCGACTGGAGAGCCAGTTCGAAGCAGAAGCCTCGAACCCCTCCCACTTGTTCTACTTCTACCCCAGCCCAGGCATACACGGAGCCGTTATCGGTGCCATCATCAACGACGCAGAGGGCCGCGTCACCGAGCACTACTACGATGTCGGCAACCAGCTGGTTACGAAGCGGAACTACCTCGGTTTCGCCGCTCCAGGCGCACAGACCACCCTGACGTCGAACCGCCCGTCGCCACTGCCAGGCTCTCCCGCCTACGCCGAGATCGTTTACGGATACAGTCCGCAGGGCCTCCTCAAACGCATCCTGTATCCAGACGGTATGGAGGTCCTCCATACCTACCTCGGCGACACGTCCAGCGGAACCACGAGTCCTCGGGAATGGGGTAATCGAATCGAGACCCGATGGGTCGGTAGCGCTACCGGACGACCCTGCCCTATCCCTGTGCGCATCAAGACCTGGACCCATCTAGCGGGCTTTGGGAGCGATCATGGCGAGCAGGCTTTCGTCATTTCCGAAACCGACGAGAATGGCCATCTGACGACAATGAGCTACGATGGAGCAGGAAATCGCCTCAACATCGAGCCGCCCTCTCCCGCGGCTAGGCAAGACTTCGAGTACAACGCCTACGGGCAGAGGACCAAGACTATCGAGGGCCAAAACGCGGCCGGGTCGAGAAAGACGACGGTCTACGCCTACCATGCATCGGGAATCCAAGCCGGCTACATCTCCAGCAAGGTCGTCAATCCGGGCTCTCTGCTCTCTCAGACGTGGACCTACACCTACGATCAACGCGGGAATCGCACCGGCGTCATCCAACCCAACGGCAGCGCTCGGAGCTACGCCTATGACGACCAGGACCAGGAGACGCTCGAGTCACTCGAGGCCGTAGGCTCGACCTCGCCGGCCATCATCAGCTGCCGCGACGAGAACCTGAACGTGGTCAAGACGGTCTACGACAACGTCGACTGCACCGGTGCTGCCCTCGCGATGCCCAAGGTATCCGAGACGACCGAGTACAACGCAAGGGACCAAGAGACCATGGTCGACCAGGAAGTCTCTCCGGGCCTCTTTCACTCTCGTCACATGCAGTACAGCCCTTCTGGACTTCTGGAAGAGCTGTCCAGTGGAGCGAGTAGATCCGCGCTCACCGACACACGGGTACGATTCGACTATGATTCACGCGGCCTCCTCAGCCGGGAGACAAAGGCACCTGGCCTGGCCGAAGAATCGACCGTTGAATACGCCTACGACCTCAACGGACGCCCGACCGAACGAAGAGAGTCCTCGGGGCAAATGCCCCGCGTCACCACCTATGGATACGACTGCCACGGCCGAATGATCAAAGAGGTCGACCCCATGGGCAATCGATTAGAGACGACCTTCGATGCGGTCGGCAACCCAGTCGAGCAGCGGCTCTACGGTGAACTCGTAGATGGCGTCGGCAACAGCACTCCGGTCATCCTGCTCTCACAGTCGACCATGGAGTTCGACCCGCTCAACCGCTTGGTTCGACGCACGCAGGCCGCCTTCGAGCGCGCCACCGGAGCCCCCATTAGTGACGGACAGGTCGTCGAGACCTTCGTGTACGATGGCCAATCACGAGTCCTGAGTCACACTCACCCCACTGGCGGCATCACGACGAAGGTGTATGACGTATTCAACCGATTAAGCGAAGTTCACCATCCCAACGGAAACCTGGTCAAGACGACCTACGACGTCGCGGGCAACCCGATCGAGACCGAGACAATCGAGTACGACGAACTTACCGGAAACTCCGTCAGCAAGACCATCCTTCGCGTCTTCAACACCGACAAGCAGCTCCTGCAGGAGGTGGACGAACTCGGCTTCGAGAAACGCTACTGCTACGACACCCTAGGCCGACTCCTATGGGAGGAAGACGAGCTGCGGAGTTCGCCCTTTGGTCCCGGCAACAAGACCTTCTACACCTATGACGGAAGAGACAATCTGCTCTCGATCCGCCGAGCGATGACGAGCTCTGGCTTGGGGGGGGACCCCGTGGTGGCCAACGTCATTACTCACCAGACTTGGGACGGCTCTGGCCGGCTGGCCTCCCGCCAGGACGCCAGAGGCAACACCACCAGCTATAACTATGATGCGCAGAGTCGTATCACCTCGGTCGACTTCGCAAATGGTCAGAGCCGGACGATGAGCTACGACAGTGCCGGTAATCTCGCCTCCGAGCTTGATCCACGGGGAACCCAGCTGATTCACAGCTATGACCTGGCCAACCGGAGAACCCGGACCGACGTCTTTCCCGGGGCCGGCGTCATATCGAGGACTACCTCCGAAACCTTCGCCTACGACGGCGCGGGCGCCATGGTCTCGGCCATCAACGATGGCCGCATCTTGAGCTTCGAGCGCGACTCTCTCAGCCGCGCACTGGCAGAGGTCCAAGGTCTTCATCGAATCGACTACGAACGGGATGACTCGGGACGTCCGACGAGACTCGACTATCCGGGCGGAGACATCGTTCAGAGGGGCTACGATGAATCGGGGAGGTTGCGCTCCATCCATCTGAACGGAGCCTCCGTCTCCGCCTTCCAGTATCAGGGTGACCTGTCTCGTTCGACACACCTGCCCCAGATAGCCATGGGCGAACAGGCCACTTTCGATCTTCGGTCCAGGGTCACTCGTCTGGAGCACGTCAGCACTTCAGGAGGCGGACCTCTGTTCGAACTGAACTACCAATGGGATCCCGCGGGCCGAAGGACAGAAGAGAAGAGAAGCGGACCCGTGGGAACCGGTGTCCAACAGGGCGGCTACGATTCCATGGGGCGCCTCTTTCAGTCGCAAGTCGCTGGCTCACAGTGGACGGACCGTGCCACGAACTACCTTCTGGACGAATCGGGGAACCGCTCCAAGGTCGTGGGCGGGATAGCCTGCCCTGGTGGCGCCTCCTACGGGATGTCGCCGGCCACGGCGCCCCTCAACGGCTACGCGTCGACGCCCTGCGCGACCGAGCTTCACGATTCGGCAGGCGCCGTATCTCAGCGGGTTCTTGCTTCGAGCGGCGTGTCAGAGGACTTGAGCTACGATGAACAAGGACGCCTAACGGAGATCCTGGCCAGTGATGGGCGAAGGCTGGTGCTTCTGTATGACGCCCTCGGTCGCAACTACTCCGAAGAGATCGACGATGGCGCGGGAAGCGTAGTCTCGAAGGAGTTCATTTTCGACCAGTACGGTCAGGTCATCGAAGAAATTACGGGCCAGAGCGCCGAGCCAGGGGAGCTCATTCACGTCTTCGCCGACGACCTGGACCAGCATATTCTTTCTCAGTCCGCCTCCGGCGCGACCGACTACTACCTGAGCGACTACTTGAACTCCACGGTGGCCATCGTGTCAGGACCTCCCCATGCACCTGTGATCCAAGAGGTCGAGTACGACGACTTTGGCCTTCCGTTCTGTGGGGCAAGCATCTGTTCGAGCGTAGGGAGCACTGGGAGCCGCTACCTGTTCACGGGCCGTCGCTGGATACCCGAGTTCTCGCTCTACGACTTCCGAACTCGACACTTGGATCCCTTGGTCGGTCGATTCACTAGCCTCGATCGAGCGGGGATGTGGACGGATGCCGGCAACATGGGCAACGGCTTCACCTACGTGGCCAATGCCCCTCATGGGGGAGCCGATCCGACGGGGATGTTCAGAGAGCCGCGCATGAGGCGATGCAACGGCAACGAGAGAACGACAGTTCGAGAGGCCATCGCGGAGGCTGAGCCCCAGGTCATCCTGGCTAAGGACGTCATCCGGCAGATCAAGAGGAGACGTCTTCGAGCACGGCGCCGACGCTGGAACCGGAACACTGGACAAGTACGTGACTTCTTCGGACGATTCCGTCGCCCACGCTTCCGCAAGGTCCGACGCAAGACGCGGCGGCTCCACCGCTACGTGACGAAGCGAAAGATGGACTTCCGATGCATGACGGGAGGACTCTGCGGGCGCAACCGCAACTACAATGCGTGGGCCTTCCCCGGGATGAAGATTCGTCTCTGCCGGTTCAAGCCGGATACGGGGGCTGGTTTCTTCACCGCCACAGGGGGCCACCGAATGGCCGCGCCTGGCGTCAGAGATACGCCGCGTATCGTGCTCCACGAGGCTTCACACAAGAAGACGTGGACCTTCGACCATAGGTACGCGAGGGGCGACAACAGCCGGCTCTTTGACTTAGCCCGAGACAAGCCGCGCAAGGCGGTCAAGAACGCCGACACCTACGCCGTTTGGTGTATGACACAATAGCATCACGCCCTGAAGGCCTCTGAGACGGGACTCTTGCCCTGCTCAGAGGCCTTCCCATCCCTCCTCACGGCCTCTCAAGATGACTCCCCACTTCCAGGCGACCGTCTCGAGCCGGAAGTCGACTTGGCGAGCCCCCCCAGCGAGAGCATCTCGCTTCTTCACTCGGAGACGGGGAACTTCGAGAGCTTGCGCTGCAGGGTCCGTCTGTGAAGGCCGAGAAGCCGGGCCGCCTGGCGGACGTTCCCGCCGCACTCAGTGAGGACTCGGTTGATGTGCTCCCACTC
Organism: Myxococcota bacterium; assembly: GCA_039024635.1. Taxonomy (GTDB): domain Bacteria; phylum Myxococcota; class Kuafuiibacteriia; order Kuafuiibacteriales; family Kuafuiibacteriaceae; genus Kuafuiihalomonas. Next base: position 19,795 of record JBCCQA010000004.1, read on the forward strand.
CGCTCGAGCCAGGCTCGGAACGGTCATGGATGCTTCGCCTCGGCGCTCATGAGACTCCGTGGTGCCCCGAAAAGCTCGCTCCAATTCGTCGATGCTGACGGGCTTCTGTAGAAAGTCGATGGCGCCCATGCGCACGGCGGCCAGGGCAGTGGCGATGCTACCGTAGGCGGTCAACATGACGATTCGCGTGTTCTCGTCCTCCTGCAGAAGTCTCTGAACCACGTCGAGGCCCCACTCACCTCCGAGCTTCAAGTCGACCACAGCCAGCTCCGGGCTCTCACTCTCGGCCGCAGCCACCGCTTCTGCTCCGCGACCTACGGCGCGGACGTCGTAGCCGCGTCTGGTCAAAGCCTCCGCCAGGCGCTCCCGAAAGGCTTCGTCGTCGTCGACCAGAAGCAGACTTGCTGAGTCCAAGAGTCTACACCCACCTCGGCATTCGGATGCGGACCTTCGTCCCCACCCCGGGTTGGGACCACACCGACATGGTTCCGCCCATGTGGTCGACCAAAGAGCGGGCGATGAAGAGTCCCAAGCCTCGGCCCCCCGTTTTGTCGACTGTGAAGAAGGGGTCTCCGAGTCGCTCCAAGACCTCCGGCGCCATCCCTTTCCCATCGTCCTCGACCTCGATCTCGACCTGCTCCCCCATCTCCGCCGCGACCAGCCGGAGCGGTCCCGACGAAGCCTCCAGGCCGTTGCGCAGGACCTGGGTCAAAGCCTGGATCATGGCATGGACGGGCCAACGCAGCGACAGCGTCGAGTCCGAGCCCTCGAGATGCATGAGGGCTCTTGGTGCACGCAGGCTGGCCACGAGGTCCTGAATGAAGCACCCGAGGGTGGTCTGGACGGGCCCCTCCCCCGTCAGCTCGCCGGCGCCTACGGACATTCGTCGAAGGACGTCCTGCGCTCGGTCGATCTCTCTTGCGATCAATCGAAGGTCCTTGGACGCCGCTTCGTCTACGAGCTCCCGCGCGAGCTCTCCCGCCGCGACTTTGATGGTGCCCAGAGGATTACCTATCTCGTGAGCTGCTCCCGCTGCCAAGGTGGCCAAGCCCAACAGTCGGGACGTGGCGCTTCGGATCTCGCGCTCCCGTCGAAGGGCCGCCGTCAGGCGCGAGATGGCGAAGACGATGACCACCGCGGTCGTGGTGTAGGCCAGCCACATGCCTTGTAGATGGGCCGAGTAGTGATGGCTTTCAGAATGCCCGCCCAACTCGACGGGAAGAGGCAAACTGACCCAGAACAGCAGACCGAAGCCCGCGCTCGACGCCGCGACGACGGACCATGCCCACGCCGGCGTCGAAGCCATGGCCGTCACGAGCACGTAGATCAGGTAGAGCACCGAGAAGGGATTCATGGCTCCCCCCGTAAGCGCAAGGAGAGCAGTGAGGAAAACGACGTCCAATAGCCCCAAGCCTCCCAGCGGAGGTGTTCGGCCCCGTCTTGCCAGGCTGGCCGCGATGACGTTGACGGCCACACTGCCGGCCAGCACCGCCGCAAGCGCTAGGACGGAAGGACCCCAGGGCGCCAGGGCCCCGAAGGCCACCACTCCCAAGGCTTGGACGAGGAGCACCGTGCTCCGAAGCCGGAGAGCCTCTTCCAGGATGCGCCCATCGCCAGGCCGGGGCGGCGTCAGCTCCTTCCATTCTGCCGCGCTGGTCATGTATCGCCCCTCGACCGGGCTTCGTCGCCCTTCGTACTCCCGCCGAGACGAATGCCGCAGCCCGCATCAACGGAGAAGACCTCCACCAACTGAATCCCGCCGACGTCCTGGAACACGGGGATCCGAAACCCCAGGCGACATAGAACCCCTTCGCCGGGGCGGCCCCAAAGATCCAGCCTCGTCGCGAGCTCGTTCCGCCCCCCCGTTCTTTGACGAGAGGGTCCCGCTTCATCTCTTTCTGCGGGGATCTCGTCCAGGCCGTGACGATCAAGGGCCAGCCCGGCCTGGAGGCCAAGGCGGTCTGGGAGGGCGGACCAGTCCAGGCTCGCCTGCACCGTCAGGTCCCGACCCCACAGGATCTGGTCCCGTGTTCGATGGAGAGGCTGAGCAAGCATCGACGTGAGCCCAATCCTCCACCGCTGGTGCATCTCGAAGAGCCACTGCGACGAAGCGAGAAAAGCCGTCGAGCCCGCACCAAGCGTGGCCCGGGTGTCGAAGCTATCGACTTCGAGCTGTCCGTTCTCGCGGGGAGTTACCTCGATGAGCGAGAGGTTGGTGTTCACCTCGTGTCGTCCGGTCGCTAGACGAAGTCCTACACCCAGACGCCACCGAAACCGCTCACCCCGACCCAGTCGCGGAAGGTCTTGTAGGACCCAAGCTTCGACATCCCCGAAGCCGGCCCGGAGAAGCTCCGAAGCTCCCTCCGGTGTGACGAGACTGAGACCCAAGGGGACGACGAGGCTTAGACGGGTGCCGCTCTTGAGTTCGAGTTTCAGACTCGGCGTCAAGGTGCCGATCGTGACTCGACCGAGGTCAGCCCGCGACAGGGTCCGGGTACCTTCGCGAACGCGACCGAAGTGAGAGAGACCGAGTCGCACCTCCGAAAGGAAACAGAGCTTGGGACAGTCAGCGCCCACGTCGAAACTTCGACCCGTCGACTGAATCCCCAGACGGTTGGTGGCCGTCCCGTGGTGCGCCCGGGCGGTGTTCCCGCCGAGCAACGCCAGGCCCATGAGTCCCAGGGCGCGCCCGAGCTTCACGGCTCCGACTCGAAGGGGTCACTGAAGCGCGGATTGGAAAGAAAGGACTCGTCGGTCAGACTTTCCAAGAAGCTCAAGAGGTCTCGCCGCTCTTCAGCCGTGAGGTCGAATCCGGGAACGAAGCCGCTTTTTAGCGGATTGAACCGACCGTCACCAGCCCATCGACCCTGTTCGACGTTCCGGCCGCCCGCCTCATAGATCCGGATGACCGCCTCCAGGGTTTCGACCGAGCCGTCGTGCATGTAGGGCCCCGTAACCGCCACGTTCCTGAGGGTCGGCGCCCTGAACTTACCCATGTCTCCGGGACGGCCCGTCACTTCGTGGACGCCGGTATTGGGGGCCGGATAGCTTCCGAGGCCGTCGATATCGTAGAGCCCCGTGTTGTGGAACAGAGCGGCATCGAAGACCGAGTCGGCGTGGACCGAGGCTTCGCTGAAGTTGAAGCCACCGTGGCAGTGGTGACACTCCAGCCGCTCGGAAAAGAACAGCTCCAAGCCTCGCTGCGCGGAAGGCGACAAGGCTGCTGGGTTTTCTCCGTACACGAAACGATCGAAGGGCGAGTTCCCAGAAACCAGGGTCCGAACGAAGGTGGCCAAGGCGTCCACGATTTGGGGGTAGTCGATGGGGGCTCGACGCTCGGGAAAGGCGGCGGCAAAGAGGTCTGGATAGACCGGGTCCTTTCTCAGGCGGTTCAGTACTCCTTCCACCGAAGCCCCCACTATTCCGAGCTCAACCGGCTCTTCGGAAAACATCGGGATGAGGATTTGGTGCTCCAAGGACTGAAGGAGCGGATTCGCCCAGGTGAGGGTGGCGTTGTACCCAGCGTTCGTCAGCGAAGGACTGTTGCGAGGATGCTTCTCCCCCGTGGAGCCGACGGGCAGCTTTCGCCCGTCGGAGAAGGCGAGGTCCTGGCGATGGCAGCTAGCGCAAGATTGGGTTCCATTGCCAGACAGCTGAACGTCGTAGAACAGGCGCCGGCCCAGCTCCGCCTTGTCGGGCGAGAAGGGGTTGTCCTCGGGCCATCTCAGGCCCGGAAACCCGAGCGGAACTTGATGCCCACTCTCTGATTCCGAGGCCTCCAAGGCCTCGTCGCACGCCACGAGACCCAGGAAGGCCCACCCCAGGACCGGGGCGAGAACCTTTGGGTTCATGGCGTCAGGAATAGCCTCTGTGCTTCGCAGCTACCCGCGCAGTCCCCGGAGACGAAGTCCATGCCGAGGGCGTCGAATATGGGCGTGCAATCGTCGGGCTCGACAGGACTGCTCATGCAGCCCGGCGGAGATTCCGGAGTGTTGACGCTGAGGTTGGCCGAGGCCGTGAGCGCCTCAAGGTCCAGCTCAACCCGATCTGATTCGAATTCGAAATCCGGATTCGAGTACCGGGATCGGTTGGACCGGGCGCACGACGCAGGTGCTTCGGTGGGACTGGAGGCATCGCAGGCCGTAGATCCCAGATGGATGTTCCAGCGCGCCGTCCCAGCGACCCAGTCCACGCGGAGGAACTTGTAGCCTCCTCGCCAGTTCCAGAACATCCCAGGCACGTTAAAGGGCGCACCGGCCATCGCGCTATCGTTGTGGTTCTGGTCGAAAGGCACACCGAGACCGAAGCGTAGCCCTTGCGGCTCGTCGATGCCCACCGTTCCCCGAAGGGTGCGATTGGTCTCCGAGGTCCCGCTGTCACTGCAGCTCGCCCGACCGTCCTCAAAGTCGAGCAGGACCACGCCGTCACTCTGCCAAGGCGAAGACTCGAGCTCGACGGCCACCCAGTCACCCGATTGGTCCAGTGTCTCGATCTCGGAAACAAAGATCCGCGCGTCGGCGAGTTGAGCCAGGTCCGGGCCTGTCCCCACGTCGTAGCTACCTCCACATTCCACCTCGATGCCGTCGACTCGGGCCGAAAAGTCGACCTCGATCATGAACTCCTCTTCTCCGCAGGCGCCCAGGAGGAGCGCGCCGGTCTGCAGTAGGAACCCGAGCTTCACGCCGGGAGTGTGAGCGTCCGACGACACGGAGGGAAGGCGGCAAATTGTCGCCCTCTCGGAATCTCGACTTCAGGCCGAAGCCACCTCCGGCATCTCGAAACCGGTGGTGCCGGCGAGACGAAGGTCCGACGTGCCGTAGATGCGATCCTGAGGAATGGTCATGCGGAGGACGGTGCCCTCGCCGGAAACGCTGTCCACCGAGATCGTCCCGTCCAGAGCTAGGGTCGCCTGCTTGAGCGCGTCCATGCCGACCCCCCGACCCGAAAGCTCGGTGACGACCTCCCTCGTCGAAAGACCGCTCGCCATCAGGGCGTTGACCAAGTCGGCCTTCGTGTTGGCCGGTCGACCCAGGTTCTGGGCCTTCGCTTTGATCAGGTCCCAGTCGATTCCTCGACCATCATCCTCGATCTCCACGATGATCGAGTCCTCCTCGGTTCGAGTGCGCAGCACCAAGCGACCCTGCTCGGACTTGCCGACCGCTCGCCGCTCTTCCGGCGCCTCGATCCCATGGTCGATGGCGTTGCGGAGGGCGTGAACCAGAGACGTCCAAAATGGTCCCCATCGCTTGGGCTCGATGCGGAGCTCGCGATCGTCGACCTCGATCTCGATACGACGCTGATGACGCTGAGCGAGCGCTTCCGCCTGCTCGGCCAGCCGCGCCAGACGCATCCGGGTCGGCTCCATCTTCCAGCCCAGCATGACGGTCACGAGCTCGGAACCCGGGCGATTCTGCATACCCAGTCGAAGGGCTCGATCCAACTCTTCGACCTCAACCTCGATACGCTCCATCGATCGATCGTCGAGGAAGCTGCTTAGCTTCTCGCAGAACGAGTCCCACTGCTTGGCGAGCACCTGGGCCGCTCCCTCGGGTAGCTCCCCCGACGATTCCGCCATCAAATCCTCGAGCTGGTGGGCACAAGACGCGATAGAGCTCGCGCCAAACAAGGAAGCGTTCCCCTTGACGGTGTGGAGCATTCGCTTCACCGCCTCCGTCGACTCTCGCCCGGACGCGAGGATGTGTACGATGCGACCGGTCTCTTCGTAGAACTCCAGGAACCCTTTCTTGTCGCGGAGGATGCGCTGAAAGACCTCCATCGCCTCTTTCTGTTCCCGCTCCGCCTTGGCCCGCGCAACGGCTTCGGTCACGTCAGTCAGGACGACCAGACATCCCGTGATCTGATCCTCGGCATCGCTCAGGACCTCATAGCTGGCGTCCAGCACTCGCTCACCGAGCTCGAATCGGGCGCTGAGGTTCGAAACGCTGACCTCACGGGGCATGAAGTCGTCCAAGAGGATCTCCCAGTTCACAACGAAGTTCTGAGCATGGACCTCGTCGATCTCCAGCAAGACATCGGTCCAGGTACACTCCTCCGGCAGCTCTCCCAGCCATTCTCGCACGCGACGGGACCGTTCCTTGGAGAGTCGTCCTTCGCGATCCAGGGTCAAGAGCCCCTGGGACACGTTGTCGAGAACCAAGCGCATGGCTTCACTTCGCTCCTCCAGCGCTTCGGTCCGGGCGCTCACGATCCTCTCCAGGCCGATCACGTCGTCGAAGAAGCTCCGGGCCACGAAACACGCAGCCACCGACTCCAGCACTACAAACAAGGCGTGTACGACGACTGTCCAGATACTTGCCTCATAGTTGAAGATACTCGAAGGAATCAGCCACCACAGCAAGAGGTGATGCACCGCCGCCGTCACGGCGGCCACCAAGATGACGCGTGGGTTGGCGAATACGGCAAGCAGCGCGAGAAGCACGAAGAAGTAGAAGTGCATCTCGATCTGCATTGGCCCCTGGCCGAAGTGGACGAGCAAGCCTCCCATGCACATCGCCGTGAAGCCGTAGCTGAGCGAAACGTTGCGTGGCTTCTCGAAAGTCTTCCAGGCGATGAGCGGTCCCACCAGAATCGCAAGCCCGAAGCCCAGGGCGGTCCAAACGCCGGTACCGCAGAAGGCCGCCACCGCCATGAAGACGAAGGGATGGGCGGCGAAGAACCAGAAACCGATGCGGTTCATCCGCTCGAGATAGTTGCGCTCAAAGGCAGTGACCTCGTCGGGGAGGGTCAGATACCGCATCAGCTTATTCATCATTCACTTTAGTCCTAGAGGGTCGACCTGCGCTTGGAGCCGCGCCGAAGTGGCGCAGCCGAAGAGCGGCAGGCCTTGGGGGCGATGGCCGTGCCGGACGGCGGCCATGAGCTCAAGATCCCGGATGTCGGGGCCTCGCTTTCGGTCCGTGTAGCCGCCGACGTAGCGAAGCTCGCCACGGGCGGTCGCGAGAAGAAGAAGGGGAGCGGCTTCGATGTGAAAGGTCTCGTAGAGCTCGCGACGATCCATGGCCCGAGCGACGAACCCAGCCTCCTGGAGCACACTCAGGTCTTCAGGCCGAGCGTCGATGATCCACACCCGCTCTTCGACATCTGCGCTTGGACTTCGGGCGGAAAGCCGCTGCATCACACGCTTGGAGCATCCGCACTCGGCGTAGAGAACGTGGATGGCGACCCAATCGAGCTCGGTCGGGGCGGCATGGCCGAGAAGTTCGTGCAGCGCGATCTCCAGCTGCTCGTCGTTGGGCTCGGGAAGGGTCAACAGATGCCCCGCCAGCAGATAGGCGCAAGGGATCAGTACGGAGGGTATCCAGAGAAGGAAGGCCGCCTGGACGACCTGCTTCCGGATAGAATCGGCCTTCACATGGATGGCATCGTCCGTTTGGCCAGGTCTGGTAGCTCAGAGGGCACTAGGCGCCCAGGCTGGACCATTCTGAGAGGCACCAACTGCTCCGAAGCCCAGGATGCTTCCTATCCAAGTCGCGACAAGGCTTGGTCTGGCTTCTCGAGCGTCCTCGAAACTGTCCCTTGATCGAGGCTCAGAGCGACGGCAGGCAGCCACAGCCGCACGCGTCATCGAAGACCTCCTCGCCGGACCCACACCTGAGCTCGACCCGGCTGCAGATCGTGGTCGAGGTACTGACGTAGAGGGCCTCGTCCTCGGCCGGACATGCGGCGCCGGCGACCGGCTCGATACAGCCACATCCGCAGCGATCATCGAAGGCCACGCAGTCAGCCGGACAGCTGAACTCGATACGCTCGCAGACCGCCCGCTCGGACGACAGATAGTGCACCCGCGGATCCGCGGCAGCCGGGCACGCGGCCCGACAGCCGCAGCCGCACGGGCTATCGAAGCGTTCTTCGCCCTCGCCGCAACTAAAGCTCACGCCCTCGCACACCTTGGCCTCGACGCTCAAGTAGAGGACGTCGGCGGCGGTCTCATCGGGACAGTCCTCGACACCTCCGCCATCGACGGGCGCATCCTCCTCCGGTCGACATCCACATCCGCACGCACTGTCGAAGCGACGTTCACCGACGCCACAGTCAAAGGGAATCGCGGCACAGGCCAGCCCATCGCGAGAGACGTAGAGCACGTCTTCACCCAGTGGACAGCTACCGCACGACCCAGTCGGGGGCTCTGCCGGACCCTCGGGTCCGTCAGCTGGGAGGCAGCGATAGTTGCGACGATGTCCATCGTCTCGGAGCTCGTAGCAAGCCGCTGCCGTGAGACCGAGGACCGAAGTGAGCAAGAGTAGAGTCGTCTTCATGGTGGTTTACTTTCTAGGTTCAGGGCCCGAACTGGAGGCCGATACGTAGGGTCCCCGCCCAGGCGCCAGGGGAGCCTTGGATGTCTTCCAGCCCGTCCGCGAGGATGCCGAGCGCTTCTCGGTCCTCGGAACGTGCCGAGCCTCGGACGCCCTCGGCTCGCCACCACTCCCGCAGCAGCGATGCCTCTGCGAAGAAGCTGACCTCGCCGTCCTCGCTATCCGTCAGTCGAACCCGCAGGCCCGCCACGGGTCCGAGACCCAGACCCTCATGTCGTGCATCAAGCTGAGCGTCGGGCACGAAGCCGACCCCGACGGTGCGTCCGAATCGATTTCGAATGGGGACGGCGACGCCGGACCGAGAGCGAAGACGTACATTTTGCCGCATGTAGGCGCCGTCGAGGCCGAGATAGGGCCGGAGCCTTCCCCGCCCCAAGTTGAACCGAGCCCCGAGCCCGAAGCTCGTGCGGCGGCTGGAGATCCCAAAGCCCTCCACCGGTCCGAGGGCGTCGTCGTTCAGGCCGCCGAGCAGGACCTCGGCCCAGAGGCCGAGGAGAAGACGTCCCTCGATCTCTCCACCCAGGAGACCGCCGAAACCGAAGGCACCTTCGGGAATCGTCGGCTCGGGTGATGAATAGAAGGCGTCTCCGTAGAAGCCGGCCAGGCCTTGTCCATAGAGTCGGAACAAGAGTCCGCTGGACGGAGCCGCCTCCTTGTTGGAGGCATCCGAGCTCAAGCCTGGAGCTGGCCTAAGGAGATCCTCGTCGATCGTCTGTCCCGGGCTCGTAGCCAAGCACAGTGACGCGATGCCGATCGACCACATACTGGCTCTACCGCCGAAAAGCGGTCCGGGCTCGAAAAGCGGTGGCAAGGGAAAGCCATTCAGTAGAATAACTCACGACTGGGGTCGCGCCTTGCGCGCTCCATCGCAAAGCCCCTCATTGCTGGCATGGACGTATGGGGAGAAGCCGTCCTTCGTAGCCCCGAGCTGACGATCAGCTGTGACGCCGAGGTCCTAGGGGCGCACCCGGGATCCGGCTTGTGGCTCCCATGAACATCGAGGATGACACCCAGTCTCGGACTCGCGCTCAGTCCTCATGTCCACCGTTCTCGAGGTCGAAACCCGCCATCAGGCCCAGCGAGGGGGGAGCACGGGCTTCGGAGGCCCGTGAGAGAGCCGGCTGAGGCCGGTTCGAACTCTGGCGATGGCCTGCTAGACCGATGATGTGCTCGGGTGGTGGGGAGCGGTCTTTCTGACGGCGTGGACCAGCACCCCACCCGATGCCCCATCTCGGATCGAGTCTGACGCCCTCTCGGGCGAAGAACTCGACCCCGACCGCCTCGAGTTTGGTCTGCTGCCGGCCATCAGCTACAACAGCGACCTGGGCGTGGGCGCCCTTGCAACCTTGGCTCGATTTCGACGGAACGCGAATCCGTTCGACTGGCGCTTGGAGCTTCTCACTTTCTTCAGCTTGCGCGACCAGGGCGAGGGCATCGAGGTCAGCCAACAAAGCCACTCGGCCCGCCTCGACAAGCCTGGCCTTTGGGGGGGACGGCTCAGGCTCGAAGCGAGCCTCGGGTATTTCGAGCAGGCCAACACCGGCTACTACGGCCTCGGCTCTGCAGCCCCCAGTCCGCCAGAGAACACCCGGGCCCAGCTGACGCAGGTCCGTCGCATCACCCCGGAGGCCAGCGTCAATCTTCGCTTTCGCCTTTGGTCTCGACCCGTCCCCGTGGGCAAACGTCGTCTCGAACTGCTGGTGGGCACTCGAGTGCGCTACAACTCGTTCGAAGCCCCCGAGGGATCTCGATTCGCCTTGGACCAGGCCCAGGCTCGGACCGGAGGCGAGTTGGCTCGCTTGTTCCGGGGCTCCGAGGACCACGTCCTCTGGCTGCTGGTGACCGGCCTGCTCTTCGATACCCGAGACCGAGAGTTCGATAGCCGAAGCGGAGGCTTTCACGAGCTGTCCCTGCGCGTGTCTCCGGGCGTCGATGAATCCTTGGAATACGCAGGCCTGGCGGGCATAGGCCGCTGGTTCCTGAGCTTCGGCCATGATCGCCCCACCCTCGCTTCTCAAACCGTCGTCGACGCGCTCTTCGGCGACGTCCCCATCGCCGCCCTAAGCGCCTTCGGCGGGCAGAGGCCACTCCAAGGTCCCGGCGGAGGCTTGAGCCTTCGAGGGGTCCCGCTTCAGCGCTTCTACGGAAAGCTGAAGCTGATGCAGAGTCTAGAGCTGAGGGCGCGCCTCTTCCCCTTCCGGCTCGGTGGCCAACGCTTCCTGGTTGGCGCGCTCGCCTTCGTCGACGCTGGCCGCGTCTGGGGAGACTACGAGAATCGATCGATAGAGGTTCTTCTCGCCGACGGAGGCGCTGATCGTCGTCGACTGGATGGAGGTCTTGGAGACTTCGAACTCGGTCTCGGAGGCGGCCTGAGACTCAAGTGGGGGGAGACGTTCATCATCCGAGCCGACCTCGGCCACACGCCGACCCTCGGGGAGACAGGCTTCTACATCGACATCGGTGACACCTTCTGAGGCCCGAGCAGCTCAGCGACAAAACACGTCGTCGGTTTCTTCCAACCGCAAGTTGACGAACTCGACCTGGGCAGACTCCCCTAGCTGGCTGACCGCACAGCTGCAGCGTCGGATCACCGTATCCTCCAAACGGATGTAACCATTCGAGGCCTCGAAGCCGATCTGGATGGCCGGGCCGGAATCCTCCAGCTCGGACCAGAGAAGTCGACTGGAACGATTGCTGCTTCGAACGTCGATCCCGCCCCAGAGCGTTCCTGGCTCTTCGGCGGCAAAAACCACCGGCTCTTCTGAAGTGCCCTCCGCCACGATGCTCGAGCCATCGGCGTTGGATCCGGAATCCAGAAGGAGAATGCCGCCGTTGGGCCTGAACTCGACCCGAGCACCCGCATCAATGGAGAGCGCTCCCCCGACCTGCAGCCGGCGTACGGGCGAAAAGCCGACATAGCGATCGACCTCCTCGTCGGTCATTCCGATCAAAATCGGGACCCCCAGGCTTCGAATTCGCTCGCTGACGACCTCACCTGACCTTACCCAGATCTTGGGCCTGCCTACCGACTCGAATAGCATGGGCGCCCCAAGATTGCGCATCGCCGCCGGCCAAAGCGCGATGGCCAGACCGGGAACCCTTCGAACACTGATGTCCTCTAGGCTCACCCGTGCGGCCCCGCCTCGGACGTTTTCGACCATGTCGATACCGCGGCCGAAGCCATCTTCAATCGACACCTGCCGGAGAGTCGTTGGACGCACGCTCGATACGAAGCTGATGCTGGCACTCACAGACGCCTCACCAAAGGAGGGATTACCGTAGGGACGACCGGCGTGTCGAACGACCAAGTTCTCGACTTGGTGACTGCCTTCGGTGTCGCTACGCGAGCCTAGGATGAGACCATCCCAGTGACCCGGTCCCGGCTTGGTGCCGAATCCTTCCATGACCACCGGTGCAATTTCGCTGCCTCGGACCGTCAACAAACCTTCGACGTAGAGGGCGGCGTCTTGCTCGAAGCCAATCTTGACCCCGGGCTCGATACGAAGCCGCCGACGGACGAAGATGCCGTCGTTGAAGCCTGTGGCGGGCTCCGAAGCTTCGACCACGTAGTCCGGGGCTTCTTCGTCGAGAACACGCTTTGGAAGAAGCTCGGGCAGCTCTGAACTCGGCCGAAGACGAATAGGCTGACCAGTGCGCACGCTGAGGCCAAGCGTCGCCGCACGCGTCACCTCTACTTCGGCTCGTTCCCCTTGCCTGCGGGTAGCGACGGCCTTGACCCAAGCCCCATCGAGCAAGACCGCCCCTTGGAGGTCGTCCGTCGTCGTGCCCCCGGGAAAGCGAGCCTCATCGTAGACGAGGCTCAGGCGCGCCGGAGGGTCGAAGCGCGTTCCTTTGGGTCCGATGGCCAGCACCGTTCCCACTCGGGAAGCCGGACCGGCCACGAAGTCCAAACTGAGCTCCCTAGGGGTCGTGAGCGCACCGGGCGGGACGAGCAAGTACACTCGTGGGTCTTCGGTTTGCAGCCTGCCCCCCTCGGGCCCAACGAGCTGCATGACGGGAGGGAACCATCCCTCGGGCCCCAAGTCGGATGGACCTTGATCGACTCCTGCACCCTCTCGACGGCCGAAATCGACAGGCTCCGTCCCTTGGTTGGATCGAAGCCCCCCATCGGGATCCGCGCCCCGCTGCGCAGCGGGAGCCCCGCAGGCGGCCAGCATTCCGGTCAGGATCCAGGCCCGTTCCTCGTTCACGCCGTGGTCAAAACCCACCTGCCATGGGACGAGCAAGCCGAGTCATTCATCGAGGTGCTTGAGATTCACGTCCCCTTCGAATGGTGTAGGCCCCGATGGGCTACCGCTTGGGGACCCAACTCCGCCTTTCGGTCCTGATCGGCGCCACCTCAGTGGGGTGCGAAGACCGAGAAGGGTTGCTTCTCGACGCCCCTTGCCCCTGCGTGGAAGGCTTCGTGTGCTGCGAAGCCACCCAAACATGTCGCCGTAGCATCGAGGGCTGCACGATTCCTTTCTCCGTTTCGGCCGTCGAGCCCATAGCCGGCCCGGTCGAAGGCGGGAACCTGCTCAGCGTCCAAGGCCAGGGCTTCGTCGACCCGATTCAGGTTCTCGTCGGGGGCTCATCCTGCGGCGAACTCGATCGAGTCGACGGGACCCGACTGGTCTGCCGCGTACCCCCGGGTCCATCCCAAGGCGGCCCTGTCTCGGTGCAGGTTTCCAACCCAAACCAAGACCTCGTCTTGCCCGAAGCCTACCGCTACCAACGCCCCTGGTTTGCCGAACCTTCCGTATCAGGGCTCGAGAACGCCCCACCCGGCGAGTCGGCCGCGCTCCAGGACCTGGATCAGGACGACGTCCCCGAACTCTTGCTCAGCCGTGCCGATACCCCCCTCGTGCCCTTGGTCATCTACCGCTGGATTGGAGGTCGGTTCGAGGCCAATGAACCCACCAGCCCTGCGGTCGTGGCCCACGTCGGACTGGGCGGCGCGGACTTCGATGGAGATGGTCGAGCAGAGCTGTTCTTCACCGGCCAGGAGGGTACTACGCCCCTCACCGTTCTCAATCCATCCGGTTCGGGCGACTGGCGACCGGAGCCCACCGAGTCCCTGGCCGTCGGCAGCATCCTCCCCCCGCTCCCCGCCGACGTGGACGGAGACGGCGCTCTGGAGCTTGTCGGCTGTCGCCGCTTCGACGAATTCATGGACGAGCCCCGGATCCTCATCCTCGAGCGCGTCGATGGAACCTGGCGCCGCAAGGAGGCCGAAGGCTCGGCACGACCCAACCTGAGGTGCGAGATGGTGTCCGCGGCCGACATCGACTTCGATGGCGACCCAGACTTCGCCTCGTGTGGGGAGACGCTGCAGCTTTGGGAGAATCGCGGCGGACGCCTCTTCGACATCACACAGAGCGCGGGACTGAGCCTGCTTCCCTTCCAGGCCGATTGCAGCGGTTTGGAATGGGTCGACTGGAACGACGACGGCCTGCTCGACCTCGCCGTCACCCCCGAAGGCGAGTCCTTTGGCGGGGCCGTGAACGCCCCTCGAGCAGGACTGGTCCTGGTCCGCAATATCACGGCTCAACGTGGGCTCGCGTTCGAGTTCGCCGAAGGGCTCGATCTGGACGGGCCCTCTCCTGACTGTCGCTCCCTGGATGATGCGCCCCGAGAGGGCGCGTCCCTTCGCTACGGAGCGCGGGCCAGCGCCTGGTTGGACGTGGACCGAGACGGGGACCGGGATCTCTTCCTCCCCCTGCCCTCTTTCCGCTGCCCTTTGGGTCCTAGCCTCTTCTTGAACCGTCATCGTCAAGGCGAGTCGGGCTTCATTCGCGTGCCCCTGTCCTTGGCGGGCGTCCTCTCAGGTGCCACCTCCGTCGCCCGGGGCGACCTGGACCAAGATGGCGATGAAGACCTCGTGGTTCACTCCCGAGGCCCCAACGCGGCCAGGGTCTATCTGGGTCAAGGTGCTGGTTTGGGCTTTCGAAGGCTCCGGGTGTGGCCTCGGATCGAGGGCCGCCCCGCCTGGGGGGTGACGATCGTGCTCTGGGAAGGCGTCCCAAATGAGTCCCGCCGTCAGGTCGCAAGCTTGTCTGCGACGGGGCGTAGAGGCGGATCCGAGCCGTTCGTCGACTTCGGCCTAGGAGTGTTCGAGGGAGCGGTAACCGTCCGCGTCGACTTCGGCACGGGTCAGATCGTCGAGCGGAGCCTTGGCGCCGAGATCTTCGAGGTCGAGATCAGTCCCTAAGGGGCTCCAGAGCGATCGACGAGAAGGGGATTTCTTTTCTTCGGACCTCAGGTCGATTCATCCGCGCAGAAATCCAGCTCGCGTAAAAGGGAGACCATGGCCCGCACGCAGATCGTCCTGATTCCCTTGCTCGTAGCCGCGACGGCTTGCGGGAGCGGCTCGGACGACGACGCCAGCCGAGACCTCGGTGAACCCGTAGACACGGGCCAAGCGATGGATCCCGACCTGGGCTCCCTGGATTCGGGCACCACCGACCTCGGCCAGGCGCAGGACATGGGCCAGCAGGAGGGGTTGATAACAGCATCCATCGGCGTATCGGGCGGAACGCTTGAGGCGGAAGGGGTGCGCCTAGTGGTTCCCGAAGGCGCCTTGGCCGAGACGGTCGAGATCTCTCTTCGTTTTCTCCAGGAGGGCGAAATCCCCGAGGCCCAACGCGTTACCGGGGCCGCCGTCGATCTTGGTCCAGATGGGCAGGTCTTCGCACTGCCCGTGCAGATCATCATCGACGATCCCGGCCCCGCTCCTAACGGATTCACGAAAGCTGTCCTGCGTCTCAACGAAGTGACGATGACGTGGGCACCCGTCTTGGAAGGACAGCGCTCGGGGGAGCAGTCGGTCGGCCAGCTGAACTCATTCTCGGTCTATGCTAGTGGCCTGGTCCCTTCGATGATGGGGGGCATTCAAGAGGGCGAATTCGGCTGCACGAGCGACGTAGAGTGCGACGACGACTTGCGATGCGGCATCGACTATGGACTTCAGTTCAGCAGTGGCAACATGCCAGGGAACGTCTGCGTGCGGGCCCACTGCGTCAATGGCGTCCGGGACGAACTGGAGGCCGGCGTCGACTGTGGCGGCGACCTCAGCTGCGGCGACTGCCGTCGGAAGTTCGACGCCACGACAGGAACCCGACGCTACGGCAGCTTTCCTCTCGGCGATGGGAGCCCTCTGGTGGATCTCGCGGCCGATTCCGAAGGCGGGGTCTTTGGCCTTTTTCGCAGCGGCTACATCGTGCAGCTCGACGAGGATGGCGATCTTCTCCGGCAGGCCTACTTCATCCCTCCCGAGAACGTGATCGAGCCCTTCAGCAGCATTGCGCTGGACCAGCAGAACGACATCTTCCTGGTCGACACCCGTAACGTCTCCAAGTTCGACGACGCCGGGCGCTCCCTGTGGAACCTCAGCCTGACCGGCGCCCCGACCGAGATCCGCGACATAGATTTCGACTGCGAGAACAACCTCATCTTGGTTGGCTACTATGGCGGCGCAGTATCCGTCGGAGGCGCGGAGATGCTGCCCGATCTGGGCCTCACTGCTGGCTTCGTCGTCAAGCTGGCGCCCGACGGAAGCGTGCTCCACAGCCAAGGATTCGCCGACATGCAGCTGGAGCATGTAGTCACCAAGACCTACGGTCGGCCTTCGATCGCAACCTGTGACTATTACGTAGCGGGCCACTCGGACGGCAAGCTGACCATCAACTTCACGGGAGACCCCGCCGACGACATTCCTGGCTCTTCAGGTACCGCAGCCGCCCACGCTCCCTTCGCCCGCTTCGGACCTGACGACTCGTTGGTCTACGCCTACCGGATCGCCGGTTCGCCTCGCTACAGCTTCGACGGTCTCCGGGTGCTCATGGGCATCACCATGGAAGACTTCAATCCCATTCTCTTCGGCGCGGCGAGCGCCGTCCTGGGCGGCGGGCGAGGCGTAGCCAGCGGACGATTTTGGGGAGGCCGTATGAACCGAAACACCGGCGCGATACAAAACTTCTTCGACATCGGAGCCGGCGCCAACTCGAGCAACGAGACCCTCGCACCCTTCGAAACCTTGGGCTCACCCATTCTCGTGAGCGGCGGCCTTTTTCAGGAAGAGACTTTGCGCTTCTTCTCGCCCACAGGCTTCGAGGTCGGTCAGCCTGGACGGCTCTCCTTCTTCCTCATCAGCTCCTCCAATTGGGTCCAGACCTTCGACTTCACGACGGCCGGCGGTTCCGAAGAGTTCGTGATGACGGCGACGGCCCAGGGAAGGCCGGTGGTCGGCCTCAGCCTGCGAGCTAATCAGGACCAAGCCGTCGAATGGGACGGCGGCACGTTCGACTCAGCCTCTCTCCCGGGCAACTTCGCCACGTTCATCGCCGGCTTCGACCCCTGAGCCAGACTCGAGAAGACGGTAGAAGGAGTCCGCCGAGGGAGACATCACCCCTTCTTCGTTGAGAATGCACCGGCTGACGGCTAGCTGCTCCCGCCACGCCATACCGCGGAGGCCGCCTCTGCGACCGAAGGGGCGATGTCGTCGACACCCCCATTTTCCTTCCCGACGGCATCCACCAAGAAGGGCAACAATAGAAGTGCTGGTACGAAGACCGCGGGCGAGAGACTCAGAGCGACGGTCGGGTCTGGTCCGACGACGCCAAAGCCGAGTACGGACGCTGTTCAGAAGCAGAAGACGCCCGGTGCTCCTGCCGCGGATCCGCCGCCCTGGCCAAGGCGATGAGCCTATCGGACAGCGCACCGAGTCCGTGGGCGATGGTGCTTGCATCGGCGGCCACCGTCCGGGTTCGGACGGCGCCTTCGACCGTGGCTCGAGTCTTGTCGGCCATGCCGAGGACCCCTCCTCGGGACGCGACGATGCTCTGACCGATCTCCTCCACTGTCGCCGCCTGCTTCTCGACAGCGGAGTTGATGTTGGCTTGGGCGGCATCAATGGACCGGATGATGTTCACGATGCTCGAAATAGCCTCCACGGCGCCGGCTGTACCGGAGCGAATCGCGTCGACCTTGTGCGCGATGTCCTCGGTGGCCTTTGCGGTTCCTTTGGCCAGCTCCTTCACTTCGGTGGCCACGACGCCAAAGCCCTTGCCTGCTTCCCCGGCCCGGGCCGCCTCGATGGTGGCGTTCAACGCCAGCAAGTTGGTCTGCTGGGCGATGGAGGCGATCGTCTTCAAGATCCCGCCGATCTCCTCCGAGCTGACACCGAGTCTCTGCATCTGCTCGTCGGAAGCTCGGGCCGCCTCGACCGCCTCTTTAGCCACTCGAGCCGCTTCGGTGGCGTCCTCGGCCACACCTCGGGTCGAGACCCGGAGCTGATCCAGACCGCTCGCTGCCGCATCTGCGCTGCCAACGACGGCAGGCGCCAGGTCGGCGACCGCTTCGATATCGGCTTTGGTAGCTTCGATGCGCTCGTCGACCTGCTCGCTGGCCTCGGCGATCTGACGAGAGGCCCGACCGATCTGCTCGGCGCCCTCCTCCAAGGACACGAAGGCCTCGACCAAGGCCGTGATGTCGGAGCAGAACTTCACGATCTTGTAGGGGCGACCCGCGGAGGTCTTGGTGGACGAGTAGGTCGCCTCTATCCAGACACGTTTTCCGTCCTTTCGAACCCTCTCATACTGAGCGCTGAAAGACTCGCCGGCACCGAGGCGTCGCCAAAAATCGAGGTAGACCTGCGACTCCCTTTCTTCCGGGAGCACGAAGATGCGGTGATGACGTCCTCGGATCTCATCAAGACGGTAGCCCATCGCATCCAAGAAGTTCTGGTTGGCGTCTCGGATGTGGCCGTCCAGGTCGAACTCGATGACGGCCTTGGCGCGACTGAGGGAGCGTATCTGGCTAGCCGCGTCCTCGAACTCCCGGTGGGTCGTGGTGACGTCGCTTCCGAGACCGAGCCAGCGAGCGCCTCCCGGCATCCTCGTGAAAGTCATGTGGAGCCAGCAAGCGCGCCGTTCCTCGAGGCGGTTGAAACGGAAGACCATCGGGGGTGGAAGCTCGCCAGTGGCGAAAGCATTCAAGACGGTCCCGAAGTTGCTACGTTCATCGACCACGAGCGCCTCCTGGAGCCTTCTCCCGGGCCCTAAGGGGATGCCGAACTCTTCGAAGCGCTCGCTGCATGCGTGGACGAGCCCCTCTGCGTCGAGCTCCACCGCAGCGTGGGCGGACCATAGGGCCTCCATCAAGCCCGAGACCGCCTGCAGACCTTTGCCTGACCCACTCATCGTGGATCGGTTTCGGCCTTCTTCGTTCGAATTGAAGCCTGCCCGAAGGGGTTCTGACCGGGCGTGCCACCCTTTGCCAGGCCAAGAGGGGACGAAGCCCGGTCAGGGATCGAAGCCCGTCATCCTAGAGGATTGAGCTAGAGATCGGCCGATGATGGTCGATAGCTGGCGCGTGGAGGGCGTGGAGTCGGAGGGAGCCAGCTTCAAGCCGATCGAACCGACATCCGGCGCCGGGTAGTCCAGGTCTGCATCACCGGACCAACCCTCGCGGTCCTGCTCTGCTTCATGGTCCGAGGTCTCTCGAGTCGACATGGGACTCGCACGCTGAGAGCCTGCTCCTAGGTGAAACTGACCGAGAACGCCGAGATCGGAGATTGGCCGGATCACGAGCTCGCACAGCTCGAGGCCCTGGGATTCGTCCCGATGGGTCGGCTCGACGACGGCGTGAACAACGTCGCCGTCCTGACCCACCCTGCCCCCCCGACCTATGCCCTCCTCTATGCCGGCACCCCCTATGTCGAGTTCCACTCGCTCCACCCTCGAGGCTATGGGTCAGTGACGACCGACGCGCCGAGCAGAGTGGATGAGTTCGGGGAGCATGAGGGCCGACGAGATCGGCCCGAGGGCACAACGCTGCATCGCTTGCTCGAGCCCGCGGCCCTGTTTGGGGTGCACAAAGCGTTGGTCGAGGAACTCTCACCGAGCCGAGGGTCGGCTCAGCCCACAAAGGGCCTAGAAGGCGCCCGTCGCAGGCTCGAGGCTTTGGTCGGCCGAAGGTCTTGGCGCGACATTCAGTCACTTGCGACCCTGGCCTTGGTGTTCGTCAGCACCATTGCCCTCGCGGCGGCAGCCCTCAGCTTCTTCGGCGAGTGAGGTCCCACGGGACCTCAGCGAACGTCGGCGTTTCCTTTGGACCGAAGAAGCGTGTGCCTTCCGGTGGTCCCTAGACGGGCCATGCCGTCGAGTATCGCCGTGAGGACCACGATGGCGGCGATGGAGATGGCGGTGATTTCGGCTAGCAGCATTTCGACCTCCTCCCGGCCCAAGGCCGAAATATTAGGGTAAACCGCGGATTCCTGGTCCTCGGTCCTCGTGAATGACGTTATCTCGTCACTCTTTTGTCACAATACGCCCAGGCGGACTCGGCGTCAATCCGGGGCCTTGCCGTCGCACCACGGCCGTCCCAGGAGGCCCTGGGGTCCAATCTTGACTCCCCAAGCGATCCCTCGCGAAAACCCCGGAATGACACCGATTCGGCTCGCGTTAGCGACTGCCTTGGCCTGGATGGCGTGCGGACCGGATGATGCCAACGAGGGGGCGGGCCGCCTCGGCGAACAAGCGGAACAGGCCATTGCGGAACGAGACGACGACGAACGAACCGAAGCTTCCGAGGACAGCACCGAATGCCGAGCGCTGGCGGGGGAGCTGCGGCGTCGTTGCTCGGCATCGGACGAGACGGAGGCGGCCTGCCGCCGTCGCATCGCCGCCGCCGTCGAGGCCTGCCAAGACGAGGAGGACGAGGAAGAGGACCGCCCGGACCGAGACGAACGTGAGAGCGACGAAGAGGAACTGGAACGCGGGGACCGAATCTGCCGGGCCATCGCGGGTCGGGTCTTCCGCCGCTGCAGCGATAAAGAAGCGACCGAGAGTGAGTGCCGGCGTCGAGCCAACCTTGTGGCAGAAGCCTGCCTGGATCGACTAGGTGACGACGAGGAGGTCCGGGGGGGCGGAGACCGCAAGGAAGACCGCGGCAGGGACGACCAGACGGACGATCCGCGAGCCGGAGGTAGCGACTTGGGCTGAGGCCCGATCGCAGGACCCTAGCCATCGAGCGGGCCCCTTAAGCCGGCTCCGCTTGGTGCGCAGTCGGGACCATGCCATGGCCCGGCCCATGATCGACCTGTACAGCATGGGAACGCCCAATGGGGTGAAGGCCAGCATAGCGCTGGAAGAGCTCGAGCTTCCTTACACCCTTCACCGCATCAACATCATGAAAGGCGACCAGAACACACTCGAATATCGGAAGATATCGCCCAACGGCAAGATCCCGGCCATCGTCGATGGGGACGCCCCAGGGGGTCCACTCCGTATCATGGAGTCGGGGGCCATCCTGATCTACCTTGCGCGCAAGGCCGGCCAGCTTTTTCCGGCCGACGCCCATACCGAAAGCCAAGTGCTGCAGTGGCTGTTCTTTCAGGTTGGTCACGTCGGACCCATGTTTGGGCAGTTCGGCCACTTCAAGAGGTTCGCCGGCGACAAGTGCGACCACCCCTATCCCCTGGAGCGGTACCGGGCCGAATCCGAGCGACTCTTGGGTGTCCTCGACGCTCGTCTCGCAGGCCGGAAGTGGCTGGTCGACGACTACAGCATCGCCGATATCGCCACCTGCCCCTGGGTGGGCGCCCTCGACTTCTACGATGGGACGGAAGACGTGGGCCTTTCCAAGTTCGAGAACGTCCTCCGCTGGAAGAGCGCCTTTGAAGCTCGCCCAGCGGTCCAGCGAGGCGTCGCGGCCGTTAGCTGAGCGAAAGGCGATCCGCTACTTCCGCCCGCCTTTGCCCTCGCGGTGCCCGAAAAAGAGGGCTAGACGAGCCCATGCTTCGATGGGTCCTTGCCGCGGCGGGACTGCTGTTCACCGCCGTCCTCGCTCTCGCCGCCTACTTCTTCGTCGCGGCCCGAAGTGAGGCGCCGGCGGTGGCCCTGCAGGCTGAGTTGACGGAGCCCGAGGTGGAGCGTCTACGGGCCCTTTTGGCCCGGGTCGACGACCCACGCGAACGCAGTGGGCCCCAGACCTTGACGCTGTCCCAGGCCGATGTCGACGCCGTCTTTCGATTTGCAACCTCCAGGGTCAAGGACACGGGACTGCAGGCGCAGATCACCAAGAAAGGCCTGCGACTCCAGCTATCCCGGGTCTCGCCCATGCCCAGGCTGAGCCCCTTCGTCGATCTCGCAGTCCTGCTTGCAGGAACTCCGAGCTCGCCCGAGCTTTCCCAGCTTCGCTTGGGTCGTCTTCCTCTTCCCGACGCCCTCCTGCACGAGTTCTCCAAGACAGCTCTGGAGCATCTTCGCACTCTTTCACGCAAGGCCTCGGAGCTCGTCGAAGGCGTCGAAACCGTGAGCTTCGAAGACGGCGAGATGGCCGTCTTATTCAAGGTCTCCCCGGAGCTTGCTGAGCGTCTGGAGCGGACCGGCAAGGAACTTCTGACCGCCCGCGTGGGCCCCGAGCGACTGCGGGCCTACCACCAAGCCCTTGCCGAGCTCCTGCAGGAGCGCCCTCACCAAGAGCTCGCCATGGCCGAACTAGTCTCGTCGCTCTTTCGTCGCATGCGGGACCGAGCCGACCCCGATGCTCGGAGCGAGCTGCAGGTGGCCCTTCTCGTAGGCGCGATGTACGCCGTCGGCCGCTCGCCCAACGAAATCTTTGACGTTCGCCTATCGGCGCTGACTAGGCGAAGCGTCCGCCTTTGGTCCCGTTCCGATCTGCCCAAGCACTTCCTGGTCTCGGCTTTCGTAGCCGCTTGGGGTGATCGGGCCCTGGCCGATGCGGTCGGTCTTTCGAAGGAGCTCAGCGACGCCGAAGCGGGGGGGTCCGGCTTCAGCTTCGTCGACCTAGCGGCCGACCGGGCTGGGACCCAGCTCGTGGAGCGCGGCCTTGCCACCCCGGCACGAACGGCCACGCTCGTCCGCCGACTCGCAGACCCCGGGCTGTCGAATCCGGATCTCTTGCCCGACCCTAGAGACCTGCCGGAGGGCCTTTCCGAGGCTCGGCTCGACGCCAAGGGCTGGGCACCGGGGAGCTCAGGTCATGGTCGGCTGGTGGACGAGATGGACGCCCGGCTCGACGCGACGCTCTTGCATCGCGCCCTGTTGGACTCCGAGTGAAGCCATTGGGACCGAGTTACGCGGTGGTGATTCGACCGATCCGATCGGTCACCGCCGGGTAAAGACGCACGCTGACCCGTCCTCAACCCATCGCTGGCACGGAGACTGCTCCTAGCAATGGCGCGCGGCCAGAGGCGACTGCGCGTCCCGGAAAGGAGAAGGAAATGCGCCTAACGAAAAGAAATAATCCGTGGGATCCAATGAAGGAGTTCGAGAGCTTTGCGAACCAGCTGAACCGCTTTTTCGCCCAGCCCACGACCTTCGATACTGACCGCGAGCTACTAGCGACCACCGACTGGGCACCCTCCTGCGACGTCTGCGAGACGCCGGAGGGTTATCGAATCGAAGCGGAGCTTCCCGGCGTCGACAAGAAGGACGTGAATGTCTCTCTGGAGAATGGTGTTCTACGAATCACGGGTGAGCGAAAGGAAGACAAAGAGACCAAGAACGAAAAGATGCACCGGCGAGAGATGTTCAGAGGGAGCTTCGCGAGGAGCTTCACCTTGCCCGAGGACGCCGACTGGGAACAGGTCGACGCCCAGTTCAAAGACGGCATTCTCAATGTCAGGCTGGGCAAGACGCGTTCGAAACCCGCCCACCAACGGCAGATTGACGTGAAGTAGCCTACCGCAAGACGGGCGTGGTCCGCCGCTCCTTGTTAGCATCGAGGAGCGGCGGGTCGAAGTCGAAGGTGGATATCAAAAGGACGCTGGTGGGAGGCTCTTGTCAGGACCCCGCTGGAGTGGTCAAGGTCCCCAAGGTGGTTCGCAAGCTCGCCGTCGCCGGTAGTGCGCTTCTCTTTGGTCTGCTCGGACTTCGCTTCGCAGCCGTCTTCGTCCTCGCTGCGAGTACGAGCGGATGCGGGGACGACTGCATCGAGCGGAGCGCCAACTGCAGCCGCGCTTTCCGAGAGGCGAACGGGCTCGAAGATGCAAGCTGTTGCGATGGCCTCACCTGCTGTCCCCTACGCCTGGGAAGCGGCGTGCCGACTTGCAACCCGGTGGCCAACTGCGAGTGACCACCCCTCGGGGCTCAGTCGACCCCAAGATTCGCGATTTCCTGCGGCGCCCCGGCGTCCTGTCGGCGGAAGGCCCGGACCACGAAATCGAGACCCATGCCGGGCACGTCTTTCTTGCCGGTGACACGGCCTGGAAGCTCAAGAAAGACGTGCGCTTCTCTTACTTGGACTTCAGCTCTCCTCGGCTGCGGCAAGCAGCTCTCCAACGTGAGTTCAGCCTGAACGGGTCCCACGCGCCCGAGATATACCTAGGCCTGTCTTTCGTCACCGAGTCGACGGACGGCGGTCTGTCGGTCGATGGCAAGGGCCGGCCCATCGAGGCCATGCTTCGCATGCGGCGCTTCGCTCAGGCGGATCTCTTCGATCGGATGGCAGAATCCAATCGATTGGAACAAGGACACATCGAAGCTCTGGCCCGAGTGGTGCGACGCATGCACGACCAGGCCCCGCCGCCCGGTGTAGACCTCGATGCGGCCGGGGTATTTCGAGCCGTGGTCGAGGACAACTTCGCCGCCTTCGCCCAGCACCCGAAGCTCTTCTCTAATCCGCGCCTGGACCAGCTCGCATCCACGGCTCGAACCCACCTCAATCAGCTGCGGGACCTATTGCGGGCACGGATGGATCGGGGTTACGTCCGTCGCTGTCACGGGGACCTGCACCTCGGCAATATCGTCCTGTGGCAGGGAACGCCCACTGCCTTCGATGCGCTGGAGTTCGACGAGGTCCTGGCAACTACGGACCTGCACTACGACTTGGCCTTCCTGCTCATGGACCTGCTCCACCGAGGGCTCGAAGGCCACGCCAACCTCTTGTGGTCAGACTACTTGATCGAGGCCGAGTCCGAAGAACTCGAGGGGCTGCAGGCGCTCCCGCTCTTTTTGTCCACTCGGGCCGCGGTGCGAGCGAAGGTCGAAGCGGACCGGGCTGGAGCCATCCAAGCGCCAACGCAACGCAGCCAAGCCGAAGGCCGTGCCCGTGCCTACTTCGAGCTTGCTCTGGACAGTCTGCAGCCCTTCGAGCCGCGACTGCTTGCCGTCGGTGGCCTGTCGGGGACGGGCAAGACGACCCTGGCCCGAAGCCTCGCTGTCCGGACGCACGGGCCTCTCGGTGCGCTCGTACTTCGGAGCGACCAGGAACGAAGAGCGCTGGCTGGGGTTCCGATTGGGCGGAAGCTCCCCCCTGAGTGGTACGAGCCCGACGTGAACGTCGAGGTCTACAGGCGGCTTCATAAGAAGGCCGACGCCGCTCTTCGGTCCGGCATCTCCGTCATCATCGATGCGGTTCATGGCCGTCCGGAGGAACGACATCAGACCGGGGCCGTTGCCGAAGATCTGGGCCTTCGATTTCAGGGCCTGTGGCTGGAGGCGGACCCAGAGACCCTCATCGAACGAGTGGACAGGCGGGTCGGCGATGCTTCGGACGCCGACGCCGAAGTTGTGCGACGGCAGCTCTCCAAGGACCCAGGTTTGATCGACTGGCATCCCATCGATTCCACCCCCGGCGCAGACGCCGCAGCCCGCCAGGCCCGGGCTGAACTCGGTCTATAGAGGTCAGCTCACCTACATATCCCACTGCGCCTTGCACGGCGTTTGCCCATGGGACCGCCGGCCCCCAGCCCCTGGCTGCGTTGGAGGCCTTGGCCCCCGGCAAGTGGGCTTTCTTCAAGTTCATTGACCTGGCGTTGGGATTGCAGCCTGTCTCCCCGTGCGGTTCCGCGCCCTCTTTCCCCTCCTGCTCGTTTTGGCCTGCGATGGGCAGATCGGTGCACCCACCGACGCACGTACTGCTCCCGGCTCCCAGTCTCCCGGCGGGCCGGTGTCGCCCTCCCCCCGTCCCGACGCGCCGCCGGTCGAAGCCCCGCCCCGCCCCGCCTTCGAGTTCGCCTGCGCAGATCCGGGCCGGGCTGACCCTGGACCGAGCCCCCTTCGGCGACTGACGGCCGAGGAGTTTCGGCGGTCCATCGAAACCACGCTCGGCGTCCAGATCGAAGCGGAGCTTCCACCGGAGCTGAGAGCCAACGGCTTCGAGAACACGGCGGCGGCGCAAGTGATCTTGCTGGCCCACGTGGAGGCTTTGGCCGACATCGCAGAGTCCGTAGCGCAGGACGTTGACTTGTCGGGTCTGGCGCGGCGCCTGAACGTCTGCACTCGCCCCGAGGAGTGCGCAAGCGAGATGATTGACCAGATCGGCGCTCTCCTCTTCCGTCGCCCCCTCCGCAGCGAAGAGCGTTCGACGCTCGTGTCCGTTCTCGGCGCGGGCGAGAACGCCGAGATCGGTGTCCGGCTCGCCATCGAAACCATGCTCCAGTCGCCTGGCTTCCTCTACAGGCTCGAGGCCCCCTTGGATGGCCACGGGATCGCCACCCGGCTAGCGTACTTCATCTGGGCATCGGCCCCGGACCTTCCTCTACTAAGGGCCGCCGATGAGGGGCAGCTGACGACGGACGCCCAGATTGAAGCGCAGGTGGAGCGCATGCTCAGCGACCCCCGGGCTCAACTGGGTATGCGCGCTTTCCTCCGCCAGTGGTTGGAGCTCGACCGGCTGGACGGCCTGAGCCGCAGCACAGAGGACTTTCCGAGCTGGACCCAAGGCCTGGGGGCAGACATGAAGGAGGAGACACTTCGACTCTTCGAAGCGGTGGCCCAAGAAGCGGGCCCGCTCGACGCGGTTCACGACGCAAACTACACCTTCGCCTCTGGCCGGCTCGCTGCGCTCTACGGATTCGAGCCCAGCAGCGAAGCGGCAGGACGCTGGGATCTCAGCGACGTGCCCGAACGAGGTGGCCTCCTCACCCAGGGGTCCCTGTTGACCGTCGGCGGGTCGAGGGCTTCTTTGGTCGAACGAGGCCTGTGGTTTCTCGAGACCATTCTTTGCGGCGAGATCGACGCCCCGAACGTGGACGTCGTTATGGAGATGGGCGAGCTCATGCCTGGCTTCACTCAGCGCCACTACGCCGAGGAACGCTTACAAACACCAGCGTGCGCCGGCTGCCACATTCAGATGGACCCGCTGGCCTTCGGACTCGCCCGCTTCGACGGCGCGGGCGTCTACCGAGAGCAGGATACCTTTGGAAACCAGCTCCGGTGGGACGGCGAGCTCATTGCACCCGGAGACTCGGTCGGCGCACCCTACGATAGGGTCGCTGAGCTGGCCCGACTCTTGGCCGACCATCCCCGTGTTCGTGAGTGTCAGGTACTCAAGGCCACCCAGTACGCCTTGGGGCGCGCATTGGTCGAGTCCGACGGCTGCAGCCTCGCCCAAATCCGAGACCAGTACTTAGCCGAAGGCCGAACTTGGCCCGCCCTGGTCCGAGCCATTGCTCTTTCTCCCAGCCTGCGGAGGACCCGCGCGCCATGACCCGCTACGCCAAGATCCTGTCTCGACGAACCTTTCTCCGTGGCGCAGGTAGCGTCGCCATCGGCTTCCCGCTCCTCTCCGCAATGCAGACGCGCACGGCCTGGGGCGCCCCCAGTGGCAGCCCCGTGCGGGCCTTCAACTTGTTCTTCGGCCTCGGCATCCCCAAGGAGATTCAGGCCGAAGGCCTTCAGGGCGCCCTCGAGCCCCTCGCCCCATTCGCCGACCGCTTCGCCTGGCTCCGAGGCGTCAACCTCTACGAAGCCGATGGCCGAGGGAACAATCACTTCGATGGGGGGGGTGGAGTGTTCTGCGGCGTGGAACCTCAAAGCGACTCCCTGAGTGGCGGACCCTCCGTCGACCAGGTGATAAAGGAGGCCTGCTACGGCGCCCAGTATCCCAGCGCCATGATTCCAACTCTGGCCATGGGCAGCTTCTTTCGTCGAAGCCGACTGACCCGCTACGTCCACAACTGGAACCAGCAGGGTGCGCCAGCCGCCCTACCTCTGGAGTCGCCCCAAGCGCTCTTCGATCGCGTGTTCGGCAGCGATGAGCCGACCGACGATCCGGACGCGCGACGCACGCGACATCGTCGAAGCGTGCTCGACGGCGTCCTGGAGCAGTATCGGAGTTGGAGCGGCGGAGCCTCACCCTTGGGACCCGATGACCGAGCGAAGCTGGCCGACCATCTGGATCGCCTCCGAGAGTACGAGCAGCGCGCCTTCCCAGAGCCAAACGACACCCCGGTCAGCAGCTGCGAGAGCGGCACCCGACCGGGCAGCCTGCCGCTCCTTCACGGTCAGGCCCCGGATCCCGACGGTGAGGGCGTGGACATCGAGCTCGACGAGTGGGTCGATTGGTGGCGGTCGATGGTCGACATCTACGTACTCGCGCTGGCCTGTGATCGG
The DNA here is from genome assembly GCA_039024635.1 of Myxococcota bacterium. Taxonomy (GTDB): domain Bacteria; phylum Myxococcota; class Kuafuiibacteriia; order Kuafuiibacteriales; family Kuafuiibacteriaceae; genus Kuafuiihalomonas. Next base: position 47,489 of record JBCCQA010000004.1, read on the forward strand.
ACTCGGTTCGGTGGCGTCATGTTCCAGTCGGCAGGCGAGCGCATCCGATTGAAGGGGCGCTACCGATACGAAGGTCGGGACATCTACGACTTTGATGACCGACGAGACCGAGGACGTGGGGGCTCGGGTGGATGCAGCCATGAATTCTGGCATCGCTACAACCGGTCGAACGAAAACCCCGAGCTTCGCCACCACACCCACTTCATGATGGCCCAGCTCGCCTACTTCTTGGAGCGCATGGACGGCGTCCAGGACGAAAGCGGCGGGAGCCTTCTCGACACCAGCCTCTTGACGATCTCCACCGAGCTCGGCGACGGCAACCCGCACAACCTGGAGAGCGTCTTCCACATGGTTTCTCGGGCCGGCGGCCGCTTTCAAGCTGGCACCTTCGACGTCGACGTGGAAGGCCTCGACGTCTACAACACAGTGCTCGACGGCTTTGGCATCAGCGAGCGACTCGGCCCCGCAACCCGCGGCGTTCAGCAGATATCGGGGCTCCTTGCCTGAGCGGGTCAGCCCATCTGCCGAGCCATGTAGGCCTTCACCGTTTCGATGGCCTTGTTGGGACGCAGCATCACCTTGAAGTCGACGATCTTGCCTTCGTCGTTGAAACGCAACATGTCGACGCCGTTGACCAAGACCCCTTCGACTTCGGTAGAGAATTCCAGGACGGCATCCTGCCCGTCGACCAGCTCTCGAACGTAGCGCCAGTGCTCGTTCACCAGCATTTGTCCCGCCGCCCGTAGATACATGGCGGCCCCAATCTTTCCCTCGACCGGCCGGAACATCAGAGGCGAATGAAAGACGACCTGTTCCGCCAACACGCCATCCAGACGACGGAGGAGTTCCTCCTCGTCATTGGCTTCGAAGACGGTATGCCAAGCGGCTACACCTTGAACGGTGGAGGTCGGGGCGCTCATGGCTTCCTTTAGCATCTCACGAGCCTGCCGCCGACCTCTGCTTGCAAACGAATGGCCGCAACGCGCCCACCGCCGCGGCCACGGGCTCATTCCAAGTCGAAGCGGTCGAGCCGCATCACCTTCGTCCACGCCTTCACGAAGTCCTGAACGAATCGCTCTTCGGCCCCGTCGAAGGCGTAGTATTCGGCCACCGCTCTGAGCTCGGCGTTGGAGCCAAAGATCAGATCGACTTCGGTGGCGGTCCACCTCGACTCACCCGAGAGCCGGTCCCGCCCTCGGAATACGCCCCGTTCTTCCCCGGAGGGCGCCCACTCCGTGCCCATGTCCAACAAGTTGGTGAAGAAAGCGTTGTTCAAGCGACCGGGCGTCTCGGTCAAGACGCCGTGCTTCAAACCGTCGGCGTTCGCGTCCATGGCTCGGAGCCCACCCACGAGGACGGTCATTTCCGGGACCGTGAGGTCCAGCAAATCGGCCTTGTCGACCAGGGCCGCCGAGGGCGAGTCGAGCCAAGAGCTCTCGAAGTAGTTCCGAAAGCCATCGGCCTTCGGCTCCAGGAGCTCAAAGGAGGCCACGTCGGTCATGGCCTGCGTAGCATCGGTGCGTCCGGGGGCGAAGGGCACCTGGACCGGATGCCCGGCCTGGTGGGCCGCCTGCTCCACCGCGGCACCGCCCGCGAGGACAATCATGTCGGCCATCGAGATCTTTCGACTGGACCCGTCGTTGAACTCGACTCGGATGGCTTCCAACGTCGAAAGCACGGCCTCGAGCTCCTCCTCGTCGTTGACGACCCAGCTCTTCTGCGGGGCAAGGCGAATCCGCGCGCCGTTGGCTCCGCCGCGCATGTCCGAATCCCGGTAGGTCGAGGCCGAGGCCCACGCGCTGCGTACGAGGGACGAGACCGAAAGCCCAGAGGCCAGGACCCTCCTCTTCAGCCGCACAACGTCGCGCCCGTTGACGAGCGGCGCGTCGACTTCGGGGACCGGATCCTGCCAGTCGAAGACCTCCGACGGAGTCTCGCCTCCTACGTAGCGTGCCTTCGGACCCATGTCGCGGTGGGTGAGCTTGAACCATGCCCGGGCGAAAGCCCTCTCGAAAGCCCCGGGATCCTCGAGGAATCGCTTGGAGATCTTTCGATATTCGGGATCCACCTTCAGAGCGAGGTCGGTGGTGAACATCATCGGAGGATGCCGTTTCTCTGGGTCATGGGCGTCCGGCGTCAGTCCGGCCGCGCCCGGAGCCTTCGGCCTCCACTGAATGGCTCCCGATGGGCTCAGCGTCTTCACCCACTCGAAGTTGTAGAGGTTGGTCAGGTACTGGTGGGTCCACTGGGTCGGGCTCGAGGTCCATGCTCCCTCCAGGCCGCTGGTCATGGCGTCGGCCCCGTGGCCTTTGCCGCAGCCATTGGCCCAGCCCATGCCCTGGGCCTCGACCTCTGCCCCCGCAGGCTCCACGCCCACGCAGTCCTTCCGAGTCTGGGCACCATGAGCCTTCCCGAAGGTGTGTCCGCCCGCAATCAAGGCGACGGTTTCTTCGTCGTTCATGGCCATGCGCCCGAAAGTGGTTCGGATCCGGTGGGCGGCCGCTTGCGCCTCGGGCTCTCCGCCAGGTCCCTCAGGATTCACGTAGATGAGACCCATCTGAGAGGCCGCGGTCGGATCCTCTAGGCTGTCGGCTTCCCCATGAAAGCGGTTGGAGGCGAGCATCTCGGCCTCGGGGCCCCAGTAGACGAGCTCGGGCTCCCAGTCGTCTTCTCGCCCACCGGCGAAGCCGACCGTCTCCATGCCCATCTCTTTCATGGCCACCGTACCTGCCAGCACCATGAGATCGGCCCACGACACACGTCGGCCATACTTCTTCTTGATAGGCCAGAGTAGCCGGCGGGCTTTGTCCAAGTTCGTGTTGTCGGGCCAGCTGTTCAGGGGCTCGAACCGCTGCTGGCCGCCGCCGGCCCCGCCGCGCCCATCCGCGGTGCGATAAGTGCCGGCGCTGTGCCAGGACAGTCGAATGAAGAGGGGCCCATAGTTGCCGAAGTCCGCCGGCCACCAGTCTTGTGAAGTGGTCATCACCTCGGCGAGGTCGGCCTCGAGTTGGGCAAAGTCGACCTGAGCGAAGGCGGCCGCGTAGTTGAAGTCGGGGTTCGGGTCGGCGTCGCTGGCGTTCTTTCTCAGAGGCTGAAGGTTCAGGCGGTCGGGCCACCAGAAATCGTTGGGCTTGGGCTGAGCCGCGGCTTTGCCTCCGATGCGGTCCCGCCGGTCGGGCGCCGCTTGGGCCGCGGCCTGAGGAGGCTCGGGAGCGCCGGAAGGAACCTCGCAGGCGGCCAGGGCCCAGGCCCCGGCGCCCAAGCCAAGGAGATGTCGAAGAGATTTGGTCATGTTCATTTTCGTCGAAGCGCCCAAACCACAGGGTTCGCGGCTGTTCTTCTCGGGTAGCGAGGTCGTCTCTGGGCTGTAAATAGAATTCGTCTAAACTTGGAATTCCTCTCAATATGGATTTGGTCTTAGTCCGCTCGAACTCGGTTTCAACGCGGTGCAGCACGCTCTCTCTTGGTCTCGAGGGAGCCTGTGATCACCATGGACATGTCCCGCGAAGTCGGGCGAAATCTCGCGTGATGACGAAGTTGCATCCGGTCATCCTCATGACCGCCGCTGGCCTCCTCTCCCTCGTCGCCTGCGGGGAAGACGTCCAAGGCATCGCCCAGCCCCCGACCATCGAAGTAGAGGACGTGAACCCAGGTCCGCCGAACGGAACCACCGATCCTCGGCCGGTGCGAGACCTAGGCCCGCCCAACACCACCCCCCCTGTTTGGGACGGCACGCGCTTCGTGCAGGACGGTGAGACCTTCCGCATCCGGGGCGTTTGCTGGAATCCGGTCCCAAAGGGCGCCGACCAGGAGGACGGTCGAGACTTCGCCGGCTTCGTGGATCAGGACGCGGCCTTGATGGCTTCGGTCGGCATCAACGCCGTTCGAACCTACACGCCGATCACCGATCAGGCGGTACTGGACACCCTTCTCGCAAACGGCATCTTCGTGCTTCAGCAGGTCTACATCGCGGAGAGCGTTGCGCTCGATGACATCGACGCCGCCATCAACGCTACCAAGGACCACCCCGCCATCCTGGCCTGGGAGGTCGGCAACGAATGGAACTACAACAACCTGTACTCGGGCCTCACTGACGAGGAGACTCTCGACCGCCTGGTCGCCGCCGTGGCTCGCGTCAAGAGCCTGGACACCGAGCACCCCGTGACCACCGTATACGGTGAGCTCCCGGATCGCCCGACCCTGGATGCTCTGGCCGACGTCGACATCTGGGGCCTGAACGTCTACCGCGGGCTGACCTTCGCCGGTCTGTTCGACCAGTGGGAGGGGCTTTCGGGCGCGCCCTTCTACATGGCCGAGTACGGCGCCGATGCCTATGACGCGACCCAAAATGGGCCCAACGTCGGAGCCCAAGCCCTCGCCACGCTCACCCTCACCCGCGCCATCCGGGACAGCAATGCCATTGGCGGCACCATCTTCGAGTTCGCCGATGAGTGGTGGAAGGACGAGAGCGGCAGCGACGACGTCCAAGACACCGGTGGTATCGCGCCCGGCGGCGGACCCCATCCCGACGCCACCTTCAACGAAGAGTGGTGGGGGCTTGTGGACATCGACCGGAATGTCCGGCCCGCCCTCGATGCCTTCGCCCAGGCCTGGTTCGACTGAGCGAGACCGTCCGAGGCCCGCTCAGAACTTGGGCTGGGCCTCGGCGTCCCAAATGCCCCAATAGGCGCCGCAGTCTCCTTCCGCGCCTACCTTCCAAGCTTCGTCAAAGGCCGAAAACCAGAAGAGCGGCACGTTCACCTGCTTGGCCCAGGGAATCAGGTTCAAGGCGTAGAGCGCCGCGTTGTCCACGCCGGGCACCGCCTCTCCCTCCGGCGTCCCCTGCGTGGGCCAACCGGTCTCGGCGATCACGATCTCCTTGCCGTTGGCCACGGCGGCTACCCTCCGGACCATTTCTTCCACGTAGCCGACGGACCAGTCCAGCTTGCATTGCTCCCAGTATGGGTAGCAGTTGATGGGAAGGTAGTCGCAGGCTTCGACGAGCCTCGGGTGCTGAACGAACTGAAAGTAGGCGTCGACGTAGGCGACCGGGACCCCCGGCGCCCCCGCCTTGACTCGATGAATGGCGTCGATGATCGCGTCCTCTGGGAGCTCACCTCGCAGGAGAACCTCGTTGCCCACGGCAATGAGGTCCGCGTTCCCCCCCTTGGCCTGGTCGATGACCGCCTGTATCTCCTCGGCATTTCGGGCCTCGTCGCCGTCGAGCCAGGCGCCAACCAACGCCTTCATGCCCAGCTCCTTGGCGATGCCGGGCGCGTGCTCATTCCCTTCGTAGCAAGAGAAGGTGCGGATCCACTGCGTGTGGGGTGCGATCACGGCCAAGCGCTCCCGCACTTGTTCTGGACTCAGCTGGTGGTGATCGACCGGGCTCTGGCCCGGCGCATAGGCGCTGAAGCACAAGCCGTGGAGGCCTTCTTCCAACAGCCGCCGAAGCCGCGCTCGAATCTCCTCCGAAGGAAGACCGACCCCTTGGAGCGGTCGCCCGCCCACGAAGTTCCCCTGGATGAGCTGACCGCCCACGCCATGAAGTTGACCCATGCAACGGGGTTAGCACGTCCATCACAAGACGCCACCCCGAGGTACGGCATCGGAGCAATGAAACACTGCGTCGAATAGGGCCAGTGTGCCCATCCCAAAGCGGGACGCGCTCCTGAAGCCCGCACTTACCTCTTGGGGTGTGCTGAAGACGCCAAGCGCTGCCGTAGCTCGCCGCTATCGATGAGCCGAATCAGTTCGGCCGCCCCGCCCACCAGCACACCCTTGACGAAGACCATGGGAAAAGTAGGCCAGCCCGTGAACATCTTGAGCGCCGTTCGAGGACGCCAGGTGTTCAGGTAGCTTCCGTACTCCACGTAGTGGAAGGCGATTCCCGCTGCCTCCAGAGCCTTCCGCGCCCTCTTGGGGAAGGGGTTTTGGGCCATGCCGACCACGAGGACGTCGTGGGCTCGAGTAGCCGCGTCGACCTCCTCGACGACGTCCCGGTGGTGCTGGTCGACGATGGAGCGGATGTCCGGATCGATACGTTCTTCCTCGAGGGTCTTTCGCACGGCATGGGATTAGGTGGGGAAAGAAGGCTGGGACAAGAAAACTCGAACCTTGACAGCGGCAGCGAGCGGCGAAGGTCTAGCAGAGCATGCCGAAGTACGAGGTGCCGACCCACGTTCGCCTCCCGGACGGCGAGGTCGCCCCCATACACACTCTGCTCGAGAGCCAGATATGGGTGGAAACGGGGCTGCGTCTTTCTCGAGGCGAGCTACTGGACCTACGCTTCGTGAGTTCGGTCGAGCCCGCCATCCAGGCCCGCTGCGAAGTCCTTCAGTCTTCTCCTCAAGCCCTCGGTTTAGAGCTGACCGGGGGAACGGTCGAATCGGTTCGAACAGCCATCGCGGACTGGGCCCAGGGCAGGATGGCCGAGATCTCCTCGACCGAGGACCTGGGCTCCAGCGCTGAGAAAGTCCTGGTGGTCGAGGACGACCTGAAACTCGGCCAGCTCTTGAAGCGCGCCTTGGAGCACCGTCGCTTCGAGGTGCTGCTGGCCAGCTCAGCCGCCCAGGGTCGCAGACTGTTCGACGCCCACGAAGTCGATGTCGTCCTCCTCGACTGGATGCTCCCCAAAGAGTCGGGTGAGACCGTTCTTCGACACGTCAAGACAGCCCGTCCCAGGACCCAGGTCGCCGTGGTCTCGGGCGTGGCCAGCCTCGCCGCCACCAGGGATGCGCTCCAGCGCCTGGGCGCGGACGAGATCTTCGTGAAGCCATTTTCGCTGGCCGCGATCTCGAGGTGGGTGGCAGACGCGATGAACAGATGACGCCCCCCTCGGGGGGGAGGCGGCTCGCCTCAGGCTCGAAGGGCGCGTCGAGGAATCTCGACGTCGATGCGTTCCAGGCTACCGTCCCGGCCAAAGAGCCGACGGGCGTCTGCCTCAGGCACTTCTGCCCCCGACAGAGTGCGATGCACGCCTGACACCTCACGCAAGGTCAAGGCACTCGGCCCGTCCACCAAGGTGTAGACCACTGGGACACCGGCCAAGGTAAACAAGAGCTGCCCAGGCTCCAGCTCTATCCTTCCACGTCCTGGAACATCGACCCCGGCCGATGCCGACAGGAAGTCGGGCTCGGCGAGGAGGAAGGGCTCAAAACTCAGCTTGCCCGCCCTTACTCGAACCCCCAGCTCTCCGTAGCGGGTCATGATCTCTTCCTTCACCTGACCCGTCATACCCGGCTGCTGGGCGCCGGCATGACCCGGCGTATGGCTGTAGGGGTCAGTCGGGACGGCGCCGAACTCCCGAGGCGTCTTAGCTGGACCCAGCCCGTTCCGGACCTGGAAGTAGCGCTGAACCAGGCCCGCGATCCGCTCTGGAGGGGCTTGTTCCTCACGCGCCCGGACCAGGCTCTCCTGCACCGACAGGAGGAGTTTCGAGACCATGTGCCAGTAGATACAGCCCAAGCCCTCGTACCCGTACATCGTCCCGGAACGACCCGTGAACTCCCGGTGGTTGAAGACCTGCTCCCACAGCTCCGCCAGTTCCCCCCGGTGAGCCTGAACGAGATCGCTCCACTCGCCACGCTGAGCCAAGTCGTCCAGGGCCTCGTGGAGCGCCTCTTCGTTGCGAAGGTCCGCGCCAAATCGAAGCGCGCCCTGGGCGTCCTTTTCGAGAATCTGGAACTGCTCCCTGTTCAGGAGGGACGCTACGAGAGGATTCTTCTCGGCCTGCCCCGGGACCGTGTTCTTGTCGAAGAAGCCGGGAAGCCTTCGGTCCGGATAGAGCATGAAGCTCTTCTGGTCCGAACGATACATCTTGCTCGCGAATAAGGCGTCGATGACTTCGACGGACTCTTCGGGTGAAAGGACCCCCGCCCCCAGCACCGCCATCTGGCCCTCGAGCATTTCGTAGAGCGGCGCCACCTTCGCCTTGCCTCCCCGCAAATCAATGACGTTGTATGCGTGATAAAGCCCATCTGGGCGTCGGTTGGCCCTGATGGAGGCATCGATGACGGCTCGGGCCCGACTGAGCAGAGCCCGAAGCGATTGGGGCCTGCAGCTTCCACCGGACTGCAGTCCGATCTCGTTCACCCGGAATCGATAGCGTTCGAAGGCTCTTCCCATCTCGTCCAGGAAGCGACGACGTTCGACGTCGTCGACGCCCGTTGACGGCTCGATGCTCTCCAGGACCCTCTGCACCTCCGAGAACCACTGCGCCACCTCCCGAGACATCAGGATCTCGGTTTCGGCTGGGACCTTCTCGAAGAGCCGCTCGCAGACCTCGAGGTGCCGACGCAGTTGGTAGGTCGTGACCATGGACAGCCCAAAACCAGCGAGAGCGTTGTTGGCGTCGTTCCACTCCGGCCTCTGAGTGTTCATCCAAACACCGCCCCCAGGGCAGAAGTTCGAGAGCTTGGAGAGAATGGGAATCAGGAGCTTCTCGGCCAAGCCGACGAGGATCACCTCTTCACGCTCGTTCAGGAGGAGGCGTCCGTCCGAGCCGACCCGCTGCTCCCGCTCCTCCGAGAGCTTCTGCTTGGCCTCATCGAACTCGATGGTGTCTCGGGGATCGGCGACGATCTCGTCGTAGGACTTCAGTCGGTAGGGCACGTCGGCGTAGGCAAAGACGGGCCGCGTCAACCAATCCTGCAGCTTTCCGGGATCGAAGGCCTCGGCCAGCTCCAAGAGGCGAGTCAAATAGACGATCTGATGATCTCCCCAGTAGCCGATGTTGCTCCAGGGGTCTTCAGGGTCGGGAACCTCCCAATCAATGCCCTCTCGGCTGATGCGATAGGGATTGAAGCCATCGGTCGTCGATGCATTCACGAACTTGGCGATGACGGGAAACACCAGAGCTGGGTGGCTGACGATGAGGGCCTCCCAATTCTGGAAGATGTCTCGCCAGTTGCCTTGGTACCAGCGCTTCCAGCCACCATCTCGCTCTCGAACGGAAATGTCGAAAGCATTCCACGGCCGGCTCGGGTCGCCGTGTCTGCGGCTGAAGCCAATGGGAAGATACTCCAGACAAAGTCGAGTGAGCTGAGGATCGTCGAGAGAGAGGGCATCGTCCCACAGGCGAGCGCAGTCCAATTCATCGGGAAGTTGGTCGAAGAAGGAACGGTGCTTCTCGAACAAGCGAGGATTGCGCTGCTCGGCGAAGGCCTGCATGTCCGGGCGGGAGCTACCATAGCCGTCGACGGGAACGCCGCCCCGCATGCAGTTGAAGAGCACGTTGGCAAGGTGGTGAGCGTCGTCCACCGGCCGGCCCGTTTTCTGAACGGAGTCCGCGCCCGCCAATAGCTGGCCGAGAACCTCGTCGCCTCTACGAACGTCTGCCTCCAGGCTGGCCTTGATGTCGGGGTCCGAGGCCGAGGACCGAAGCTTTACGGCGTCGGCCTGGGACCTTGCCACGTCGGCCACGATGTCCCACTCCATGCTCTCGCCGCGTTCGAGCGCGACCGAAGTGGACAATAGATAGCTACCAGGGATGCCCCGGCAGGCCGACTCCGCATCCACCTGTTCACCCCGCCGAAAACCGTCGAGCTGACGCGTCGACACGAGGAGCCTAGCGTCCGGCAGACCGCGACTCCAGACGACGTTCGCCCGGAGCGCCTCGGCCGGCTCCGCCTTGTCCACGATGAGAGAGCTGAGCCGAAAGACGGTCAATCGGTCGAAGCTCTCGGTCCTTCGGTATGCGTTCACGAGGGCGCTCGCCCGCTGCTGGGTGGTGAGCGCGACGCCCGAAGGCATGACGTGGAGCAATCCGTCCAAGAGGTCGATCGACTCGATCGAGCTGTTCGTAGTCCGTTCGAGATGTGCGCGACGGACGAAGCCCCAAGGGCCAGCGTTGGCCCAGGTCCATCGAAAAACCAGCCCCAGCTCGTCGTTGATCTCTTCAAAGATCGCCCGGTTCCCAAGCTCGGTCTTATAGAGATTCTGGCGGCCGGCCGGCTGGACAGGATCGAAGGGCTGCCACCAACGTTCGCCCTGCGGTCCGCGGCAGCGCAGCAGCGTGAAGGGGCCCACCAAACCTGAGGCCCGGTGGAGCCTATCGTCGGTCTCGTAGGGAAAGAGACAGTCCTCCGGGCGTCGTCGCCCGCAGCTCAGACCGCCTCGGGTCGAGGCGTACATCCAAAGATCCCCATCACTGACCACACTGACGAGAAAAGGAGGCATGTCGTGGATGTCGGATATGCGGAGCATCGGCGCGCCGCAGAGATCCAGGTCGTTCCCTCGAGGCAGGCGTGAGGAGGCGTCCATTGGCCGGAGTCTACCCGAAGGGCGACTTTTGGGAGCCTCGATCTTGGGGTGGGCCGAGACCGAGCGCCCCGCCCGGCGGACCTGGATTCCTGCCGACAAAAGGCCCAGCATGGCGCTCGTGCTCGTGGAAATGCTGCACAACGTCAGCCTCGTCGTTTTGGCGGGCCTCGCGTACGGGGCATTGCTGCGCAGCGTCGGACGCCGGCGCCTCTTTCAGGCCGGCCTCGGTCTCGTCTTCGGCGCCATCACCTTTCTCGTCACCTTCAACCACGTCGTCACGCCGACGGGGGCCACGCTCGACGGGCGGGCCGGCCCGGTCCTCTTTGCTGCCTACGTCGGGGGGCCGGTCAGCGCCGTCCTTACGTGCGGACTAGGCATCGGCGCGAGAATGGCCCTCGGCGGGCCTTTCGTCTTCACGGGCGCCCTCTCCTTCTTCGTGTACGGTTTGATAGGACTGGGGCTGAATCGCTGGGAAGGGAAGAAGCTCGACCACCCGATCGGCTTGGGCAGCACCGCCCGACTGGCCGCTTTGTCCGTCCTCGGCGCAGGGCTGATGTACTTGCTGATGGACGAGCCTCTTCGGGCCCAGCTTTGGCTGGAGCGAAACTTCAGCCTCATCGCGGCGGCCAACGTTCTGTCGTGCTTCGTACTCGGCTTCACCATGAGGCGAGCCGGGCTCGCCCGCCAAACGGCTCTAGCGCTCGAACAGACGGCGGAGCGGGTGGCCCTTGCCTCGGGATCGGCTGGCATTGGCTTCTGGGAAATGGACATCGCCGACCAGCGGATCCGCTGGAACGATGCCCAGCACAGGCTCTACGGCCTGCAGCCCGACAGCTTCGAAGGGAGCATCGAGGCCTGGCATCAGCGGGTTCACCCGGACGACCTGGACTACGCCAACGAGCAAGCCAAACGCCTCTTGAAGGACAAGGGGTCCTACGACATCGAGTTCCGCATCATCCTGCCCGAGGGCGAAACCAAGAACATCCGGAGCCACGCTCGGGTCGTCCGCGACCTGGACGGCGATCCCCTCCGCTACGTCGGCGTCAACTACGACGTCACCGAACTCCGGCAAAGCGAACGGGCCCTCCGAGAGAACCAGGTGCTGTTGGTCCAGGCCCAGAAGATGGAGGCGGTCGGACGCCTGAGCGGCGGCCTGGCCCACGACTTCAACAACTTGCTCTCGGTGGTGATAGGCAACCTCGAGCTCGCGCCCGACGCGAAGGACAAGAACGAACTGCTCCACGACGCCCTCACGGCAGCCCGTCGAGGCGCGCGCTTGACCGAACAGCTTCTCGCTTTTGGACGCCGAGCACCCCTTCGACCCTCGGTTCTGGAGCCGCAGAAGGTCTTCGAGGACATGGAGCGCCTGCTCAGGCCCACCCTTCCCAGCAACGTCGAGACCACCTTCGACGCTACCCGCACCACTCGAAGAGTCGAGTTGGACGAGTCGCAGCTGGAGAGCGTGCTCTTGAACCTGGCCATTAACGCCCGAGACGCCATGCCCGAAGGAGGCCGCCTGACCCTTCAGGCCGTCGACGTGGACCGGAGCTTCGGTGAGGAGGGTCCGGAGCCCTTCGTGCGCATCAGCGTCCAAGACGACGGCGAGGGGATGCCGGACGAGGTGCAGGCTCTGGCCTTCGATCCCTTCTTCACCACGAAGGAGGTCGGCAAAGGCTCGGGCATGGGTTTGGCCATGGTTCACGGCTTCGTCCAGCAATCCAAGGGCCGGATCGAGCTCAGCTCCGAGCCAGGCTGTGGGACCCGGATCAACCTCTTTTTTCCCGCCGCGGAGAAGACGGCCTCGGCGGAGGCACCCAAGCTCGAATTGCCCTCCGGTGGCTCCGAAAGGCTTCTTCTGGTGGAAGACGACGAGGACGTTCGACGGACCCTCGCCCGACAGCTTGAAACACTGGGCTACAACATTTCGGCCGCGGCCGACGGCGAAGAGGCACTCGAGTTCCTGGCGGCTCGACCGGGCGTCATCGACCTCGTCATTGCGGATGTCATGATGCCGCGAATGGGCGGCCAGGAGTTCGGCTTCGAGGTTCGCGGTCGATGGCCGAAACTGCCGATAGTGTTCGTTTCGGGCTACTTCGAAGGCGACATCGACAGCCTGGAGCTGCGGACCTTCGACGCCCGCCTTCAAAAGCCGGTCGACCTCGACGCCTTTGCCTCCGCCATCCGCCGCAGCTTGAACGCAGCCCCTCGGACCGAAGTCGACGAACAGGCCTCCGCCTCGGCGCCCTAGTGTACGGTCATGAAGTTCGATCAGTTCCTGTCGAGTCCTCGCCCGTCCTGGTGGACCTGCTTCGGAGAGAGCTGGGTGGGTCCAGGGACCGAGAAGCCCGAAAGGGCGGCCGAAGGCCGCTGGGCCACAAGGGGTTCGAAGGCCGGCCGGAAGCAACCTGAACCTCTGTGATCGGTACACTAGAGGCGAAGGTCCACCCCGACCCCCACTAGGCCGCCCAAGCCCCGAACGATCTGCTCTCTTCCGATGGGGTCCAGTCGGATTTCGGTGCCCCCGCCCCTGAGCAAGAGGGACCAGCTGAAGGGCTGACCTCCGCCGCTCATCAGCCATCTGAGATGGGCCGCACCGATCACGTAGCCGACCCGTCCTCCTCCCGCCTCACCGCCCACGAAGAGTCGGGGCCCGACCGGGATCTGAAAGCGACCGCTGACCCGGCCGACGAAGCCTTGAGGAGCTCCGAGAGGAAAGGCCACGACGGGAGTGGCTTCGAAGAGAAGGCCATCAAGAGAACCGATACGTAGGCGTGTGAGGAGGGTCGGGGCACGATTCTCGCGGCCGACGTCTCGGTTCCAGCTCTGGATGCCGGCACCGATGCCCAATCCAAAGTGACGAAGCGCCAGCTCGATGATGAATTCGGCGTGGCCCGCACCGAAGATGCCAGACTGCGCCCGCGGGTCGTCGGCGAGAAGCACCGGCCCGGCCTCGAGACCCAGGCGAAGAGGGATTCGGGCGAAGCTGCGGTGAAGGCTCGCTTCGAAGAGCACGGCGCCCATGGCGTCCTCCGAACCTGGGACCCGATTACTGTTGTTACCTCCCAGCACGAACGCAGTTCCTGCTTGGGCCTGCCAGGACCCCCGGGGACGGGGGGGAAAGAGCAGGCCTCGGCGTTCGGCCAGACGATCGATGATGACGCCGCGCTGGCCACTCTCTCCTCCGTATGGGATTCGCAGCGTGACCCGGTCTTCGTCGAACCTGTAAACGTAGCCGACGCCCCGGACCTCACCTTGTTCATCGAGGAATCGAGCTTCCGCACCCACAAGGATCCCGGGACTGCTGGTCGAAACCTTCAGGAGGTTTCCTCGCCGGCCTTCTAGGACGAAGGGAAACTGCCGCTCCGGCGGCGACGGAGGCGGGGGGGGGCCGGGAGGCAGAGCTTCGAAAGAGACGACGACCGCACCGTCCTCTAGTGCCAAGCCGGCGATCCGAAGGCCCTTGGGGATGGGGGTCAACCTTCGGGGCCGACCGCCACGCATCACGTAGATCCAGTCGCCACAGTCGAAGTGGTCCCGGCCACCAACGCTGCCCAACGGTCGACAGTCGCGAACCTCGACGTCGGAGGCGGCAACAGCGAGGAGTACGAGGAGTGGGATCACCTCAGGACCTTTAGTGGCGCGAAGGCCACGAGACCGTCATTCTCTCCCTGCGGGAAGCCTCTCTTCGAAACCGCTTGCGCCAGGAAGTCCCCAAAGCTCGGGTCGAAGCTCAATTCTCGCGCCATCTCGTGCGTGCCGTGCTGCCCTGTCAGGGTGAGCCAGGACTATACGCCCCCCACCGTCTGGGAATGGAAGACCGAGAGCGGCGGCAGGTTTGCCAACATCAACCGACCCATCGCTGGTCCTACCCATGAGAAGTCCCTGCCCCGGGGCGAGCATCCACTTCAGCTCTACTCCTTGGCGACCCCCAACGGGGTCAAGGTCACCATCATGCTGGAGGAGCTCTTGGCCCTGGGCCACGAAGGGGCGGAGTACGACGCCTGGATCATCGACATCAGCGAGGGCATGCAGTTCAGCAGCGGCTTCGTCGAGGCCAATCCGAACTCCAAGATTCCCGCCTTGTTGGACCTGTCGGGCCCAAGTCCTATTCGCGTCTTCGAGTCCGGCGCTATCCTCATACATCTGGCGGACCGATTCGGAGCCTTCATCCCGAAGGATGCCCGGGCCGAATGCCTGTCTTGGCTGTTTTGGCAGATGGGAAGCGCCCCTTATCTCGGCGGGGGATTCGGACATTTCTACGCCTACGCACCGACCAAGATGCAGTACCCGATCGATCGCTTCGCAATGGAGGCCAAGCGACAGCTGGACGTGCTCGATCGCCGACTGGCGGACAACGAGTACTTGGCGGGCACGACCTACTCCGTCGCCGACATCGCCGTCTGGCCGTGGTACGGCGCCCTCGCCCGAGGGAAGCTCTACGATGCAGGGGAGTTCTTGGACGTGCAGAGCTACGTCCACGTCCAGCGGTGGACGGAGCAGGTCGGCGCCCGCCCTGCCGTCCAAAGGGGGAGAATGGTCAACCGAGCCTGGGGAGAGCCGAGCGCGCAGCTGCGAGAGCGCCATGCCGCCAGCGACTTCGAGCTCCGCACCCAGGACAAACTGGACGGGGCTAGTCCCGAAGAAGGCTGAGCGGAATCGAGGTCCGGCCAGCGGTCTGCACGAAGGTCAGCGTGGAGTCGCGGACCTCGGCCTGCATGGCGAATCGCAGAGCCTTCCGGATGCCCAGCATTTCCTATGGGCTCCTCCAACGCGGGTGAGGCACGGGTGATCCAGACGTTCTCGGGGCAGGGCGCCAAGTCCAGACTCACGACGTACTCTTCCGGCGGCCCACGGTCGACTTCCAGGGCCGTCTCGAAGCGAGCACCCCGGACTTCGAAAGGTACCGAATCATGGGGTGGGTCCTTCAGGCCCCTGAGGCCAAGGACCACCAGCAGAACCGAAATGGCGGCGAAGCAGCGAGGCATCTCCAGAGTGTAGAGCGCGCCCTGGAACAGGCCGAAACGGTGCGCGTCGTCATGAGACGCCGCGCTAGGGCGGTCCATCTCTTTCCTCGGTGACGGGAATCATGGAGGCTGTACCCGTGGCGTCCTCGGACCCTTGGCCCGACATCCCTGGCTACCAGCTCCTTAAGGAAGTCGGGGCGGGCGGCATGGGCTCGGTCTACCTGGCCAAACGAAGAGCCCAGGCCGACCTCTGCGCGGTCAAGGTCCTGAAGGGCGAGCTGATGGCCTCGAGCACGATTGTCCGTCGCTTCGAAAAGGAGATCGAGGTCCTGATGCTCCAGCGGCATCCAGGGATCGTCCAACTCCTGGACGCGGGACGCACGGTCGAGGGTCGTCTGTACCTCACCACCAGCTTTCTTCAGGGCCATGACCTCTTCCGCGTGATTCATCGGGTGGGTCCTATGCCGGGTCCGACCTGGCTCCAGCTCGCGCTTCAGTTTCTCGATGCGCTGGCGTCGGCCCATGAGTCGAGCAGCGAAGGACGCGCGCTGCGCCTGATCCACCGAGACCTGAAGCCCGAAAACCTGATGCTCGACTACGCGGGTCGCCTCACCATCTTGGATTTCGGCCTGGCTTCCGTACGCCTGAACGATGAGCGGAGTCGCGTGACCCGGGTGGGCCAGGTCATGGGCACACCGAAGTACATGGCTCCCGAGCAGATCGTCGATCCAGAGTCGGTGAGCCCCGCCACCGACGTCTTTTCGGCCGCCGTCACCCTGGCCGTCATCGCGGCTGGGCGCACGACCGGGCGCGACCTTCCGAACGGGGACGACAAGCTTCCCCTTGGGGAGCTATGGGCCAAGCTCTCGGATCCCGATTGGCCCGCGCTCTCGGCCCTCGCCCCCCAAATACCGCCCGACTTCGATCCGGTCTTCGAGCGCGCCCTGTCGACGGAAGCGAAGAACCGATTTCCTTCCGCTCGAGGCTTCGTCGCTGCACTCCGAATGGCCGCACCCTTTCCGGCGTCCGCTCCCGAGCGTCTCGGACTGCTTCTCCAGGGCCATTTCGAACGTGAGCGCTTGGAGACGGAGGGCTGGCTGGCCCAGCACGCCGGGTCGGAGCAGCTCTCCGAGCCCACACGAGCTGGCCTTGTCCGCCCCCAGGTCCAGTTCACCGAGGCGCCGGGCACAGCAGTCACACAGCTGGCGGCCCGGGAGCGGGCCCAAACGACTCCCAAGGCCCCGCGTTCGGTCTGGCCCTGGGCGCTGGTCCTCGTGATCGCAGCGACCGGAGGGCTGATCGCCGCCGGGTCGCTGACGCCACCCGCGCCCCCCGAAGCTCCACCTCGAGTCCTCCCGACTCCCAGCGCCCAACCGAGCGCGACCGCCCTCGAGACACCCCTTCTCGTCGCGCCCGAATCCCCCCCGCCTGCAACCCGGTCGACCCCAGACCGCACCGAGCCCCGACGACCCGCCCGGCAAGCGGCCCCCAGGCGCCCGTCGCCGAGGCCCCTGGCCCCGACGCCGGAGGATGGGCCGGAGGACCCACCGACCCTCGAGGCTCAGCGCACGACCCAGAGCCTGGAGACATGGCGACGCTTCGACGCACTGCTGGCCGAGGACCTGGATCCAGCCGTTCGAACAGTCCAGGCTCTCGAGCTCCTTAAGAAGGTCGCGGCATTGGATCCTGACGATCCCTGCGGTCGTCGAGCGCTATACGCATCGAGGCTGGAAGACTACGTCCGACGATGCCGACCACCCTGAGGCCGGAAGCGCGTCAGTCCTGGCGTCGACGAAATGCGTCGAGAGACACGACGTCGGCCGAGTCACCGTCCGGGGCCATCGCCGCATCGCCGCTTTCGACCGGCTTGGCGGAAGGCTCGGCCGGGGCCTCACTGCGCGCCCCGAGCCAGAGAGAAAACGCAGATGGCGGGTCTTCGAATCGACTCACCGCCTCGAAGGGGACCTGAATTCGGGCCTCCTGCTGACGAAAGAGCAACCCGACCGCGAAGTAGGCGTCGGTGACTTCGAGGTCCCAGTAGTCGACCCGAAGCCGGATCATCATCGCATCTGGATACTCTTCGATAAGGTGAGCGGGCAGCCGGACCTCGGGGTGCTGGGTCCGGAAGGTTATCTGGAAGAAATGCCCTTCGGGCATGCTCGGGATCGCCCGTTCGAGCGCCTCTCTCACGATACCCTTCATCGCCCTACGCTGGAGCGCATCGTAGTCGATCGTGCTGCTCCCCATCGGTGGCCCGTGGCTACCAGCTTCGAAGGCTTCCGCCAATCGAGTCCGGGAAGGGGACCAAAGGTCGATCGAGAGGCAGCCTTCCGCTGATTCGGGTGCCGCGACCCCGACCCAAGACGAGAACCATGGCCTCGTTCGAAAGCAATACGGCTTCCTCTCCCCGAACGAACATGGGCGTGGACATCCCGGAGCCGGTGGACAGAACCTGGAGCGGGCGCCCCTTGGCCCCGTCGAGCAGGGTCAACGCGCCTTCCGAGCTTCCAATCCACACCTGGCCCTTGCCGGCCGGGACGGGGTCCGCGGTCGAACCCTTGGCGACTCGGAATCGCCAGGACACCTTGCCTTCCGCGGAGTCGAAGCCAATCGCCTCCTGGCCGGAGCTGAGAACGACGGTTCCGTCGTCCAGCTGAGCCTGGCCGTGGATGCCTACCAAGAGGCGTTCGTAAAGGACGGCGCCAGTTTCGACGGACAGCTTGAAGACCCCGTGGTTGTAGGCCGCGATCAAGACCGCCCGGCCACCATCGCATCCGATGGGCGTCGTATCCACGTCCTGAAAGGGCTGGGCTGGCTCCGCCAACCGACGCACCCAGATGGGCTCCCCGCTGTCGATGCGCGCCGCCATCACCGAACCGTCGGAGAAGCCGAGGACGACCCGCTGGCCCGAAGGGTCGATCCAGGGGCCAGCCTGCCCTCGCACCGTCAGGTCCTCGGGGGTGGGTCGCTTTTGGCGCCAAAGGAGGACCCCGTCCGCCAGGTCCACGGCGACGAAAGCGTTCGGTCGCACCGGAATCACCGCTCGGTCCCCGATCACGGCCATGGGCCCTGCAACGGTTCCACCCAGGTCGATGCGCCAGGCTTCCTCGCCGTCGTACTTGTCCATGGCGGCCAGCCCCGCACCCACGCCGACCAAGATCCGGCCGTCGTGTTCAGCCATCTCGGCCCCGACCTCGCCGAAATCTGGCTTGCTCCAAACCAGACGACCGCTGCCGATCTCTCGTGCCTCGAAGCGCTCGGACCGAAGGCCGAGGTAGAAGTAGGAGCCTTGCTGGTCGATGAAGGGACGAGCGAACTCTTCGCGGTTGAACTTCAGTAGTTCGAAGCTCCCATGGTCCAAGATGTAGCGGCCGCCCCAGATTCGGGCAGTGCCGGGATCCACGTTCCCGGCCGGCACTGCGGACACGGCCAAGCCGAGCAGAATCGGGGCAAAGGTCACCGCGCGCTCAGGAGCTTCAGATGGTTCTTGGCGAAGTTCTCGAGGAAGGGCGTAGGCTCGCTGTCCAAGAGCCTCTCCAGGCTTTGCTTGGCCCCTTCCAGGTCACCCTTCGCCTCTTTCACGCGGGCGATGTGCTTGTGGGCGTAGGCCTCGGCGTACTCGACCTTGGCCAGGGCCTCGAAGGTCTGGACCGCCTCGTCGTACTTCTCGAGGCTCTCGTAGGCGTAGCCTGCGCCCTCCAAGGCTACGAAGAGCAGCGGGTCGTCGGCCGGTGCCGCCTGGACGTACTCGGTGTACAGCCGGGCCGCGGCCTCGTAGTCCTCTCTCTTGGACGCCAAATCCGCTTCGTACACCAGCGCCAAGCGGGTGGCACCGTTCCCCGCGTGGGCGTCTCGGAAGCTCGACAGTTCGTCTTGGGCTTCGGCGTAGGCTTCCTGGAGCACTCGGGTCGACGTTGCGGTTCGGGCGAATCCAGGCGCCGTGACCTCACGGTAGCGTTCGAGGGCGTCGTCGAAGGCCGAGGTCACCTCCGAGGCGGCCCGGTTGGAGCTCGACCCCAAGAACTCGAAGCCGACGATGCCCAGAAGGACCACACCCAGTCCGGCGACGACCAGCACACCGTTTTTCTCGAACCAGCCAACCCAGCGGCCCCCCTCCGCTTGAAATGCGTCGGGTCCGAGGTCTTCCGCCTGCTTCTTCCTGCGGGCCATGAAGCGCGGGTTGTGAAATCGGAACCCGGACGAGTCAAGCGAGCAGTTGACCTCGGTCGAAGGCTCGGGTCTGCCCAGCGAGGTGCGAAGCACAACGGCCATCGCGGGGGCCCTTTGGCTCCTGGCCGCTAGCCCATCCGAAGCCGCCCAGGGCGAAACGGCCTTGGCCCTTGAACTCGGACCCGAGATCGCCGACGGCAGAGGGGGGGGGCGCTTGGGCGTGAGCGCTTGGTTCGGGGTGCAGCGCTGGGTCTGGCTCCAGGCCGGCGCGAGCGGGAACCTGACCCAGGATGGCCGTCTCGGCTTCGAGTTCCAGGGGGGCGGGGTCGCGGCCTTGGATGTGCTGCGATGGGTACCTTGGATCGAGCTCGGCGCCGGCTTAGGACGGTCGGGCGGAAGGTCTGGGTTTCTGCTTAGGGGGAGCCTCGGGGTCGACTACCTCCTGGGACCGAATTGGGCGTTGGGGGGACTGCTGCGCGGCCGGGGCATCATTGGGGATGACCCTCAGGCCTTGGGAAGCATGGAGTTTCGAGTCGTTCGACGCTTCGGTTTCTGAGGCCCCAGCCCACTCGGCGTTTCCGGATCTTCGGGTCATACGGTAATGCGCATCACGTGCAAGCCTTCGGCGACGTGGTCGATTTCCTGAGCCACTACGTCTGGAGTTTCCCTGAAAGTCTCCCCTGGCTCGTGGTGGCGCTGTTGGGAACGGGTCTCTTCGTCACCCTTCGCCTCGGCCTCATTCAGTTCAGGAAGCTGGGCCACGCCTTCGCCATCGTGGCGGGCAGGTACGACGACCCCGAGGACGAGGGGGACATCACCCACTTTCAGGCCCTCTCAACCGCGCTGTCGGCCACGGTCGGAGTCGGCAACATCGCAGGCGTGGCGACGGCCATCCACTATGGCGGCCCCGGCGCCGTTTTCTGGATGTGGGTCACCGCGGTGCTTGGGATGGCCTTGAAGTTCTCCGAGTGCACGCTGGCCCTGAAGTACAGGACCTTCGACGAAGACGGGCACGTCGCCGGCGGGCCCATGTACTCCATCGAGCGGGGTCTCGGACCCAGGTTCAAGCCTTTGGCGGTGATGTTCGCGGCCTGCGGCGCCATGGGGGCTCTGGGTACTGGCAACATGAACCAGGCCAACACCGTCACCGTCAGCGCCGTCGCGGATTTCGGAGCCTCACCCTACGTGGTCGGGGCCATCACCTGCACCGCCGTCGGCGCCGTCATCTTGGGCGGCATCGAGCGCATTGCCGGGGTCAGCTCCCGGCTGGCCCCGACGATGGCCGGGGTGTACGTGACGGGCGCCCTCACCATCCTGATCCTAAACGCCGAGGCTGTTCCAGGTGCTATCGCCACCATCTTCTCGGACGCCTTCGCCCCCCGAGCCAGCCTCGGCGGCTCTGTAGCCGGCATCTGGAGCGTGACCCTGCTCTGGGGCGTGAAGCGCGGTCTCTTCTCCAATGAGGCCGGCCAGGGCAGCGCCCCCATCGCCCACGCAGCCGCCAGGACGGACGAGCCCGTCCGTGAAGGCGCGGTCGCCATGCTCGAGCCCCTCATCGATACCCTGATCATCTGCACCATGACGGCGCTGGTGATCGTGAGCACCGGCGTGTGGGACAGGAAGCACGAAACCACCATGCCGGTGGGCCTGGTTCAGGTCGTGTCCTCCGAAGCGCTGGCATCGGCGGATGGCCGCGAGATTCAGCGCATCCAGGGCGCCCTCGCCGAGCCCGCGCTCGAAGGGCTGTCGAGCCAGGTTCTCGAGGGTCGGCAGGACGGGTTCACCTTCATAGGCTACGACGGTGTCGTCGAGGACCCGCTGTTGCTTCAGGACGGCGTACCGTACTCGGGGCCTCTATCCTGGGCGGAGGGCTATCTGGCGCCGGACGACCTCGAAATTCGAGGCAAGATGCTCCTCAACAGCTCCGCTTTGACAGCCGAGGCCTTTCGACAGGGCCTGTCGCCCATCGGCAACTGGGGCAACTACATCGTCACACTCTGCGTCTTCATGTTCGCGCTCTCGACGATGATCTCCTGGTCCTACTACGGCGACCGCTGCATCAACTATTTGGGCGGCAGTCGCTTGGTACTGCCCTATCGAATCGTTTTCACCGTGTTCGTCTTCGTCGGCTCGGTGCTCACCTTGGATGCAGTCTGGGCCTACGGAGACCTGATGCTCGGAATCATGGTGGTACCGAACCTGATCGGCGTCCTGCTCCTGAGTCCGGATTTGGTGAAGACTACCCGGGGCTACTTCGAACGCATGCGGAGCGAGTCTTGAGTCGCGGCGCCTGGGGCAGTCGACTTGGCTTCATTCTCGCTGCCGCAGGCTCGGCCGTGGGCCTCGGGAACATCTGGAAGTTCCCGTACATCACCGGGGTACACGGCGGGGGCCTCTTCGTCCTCGTGTATCTCTTCTGCATCGCAGTGGTCGGCGTGCCGGTCCTGATGGCCGAGGTCCTCATCGGGCGGTCGACCCAGCGCTCGCCGGTGGGGGCCTTCATGAAGCTAAAGGCCCCCACCGCCTACCACGCAGTGGGCTGGCTCGGTGTGCTGAGCGGCTTCGTCATTTTGAGCTTTTACTCCGTCGTCGCGGGCTGGTCCCTGCACTACACCTTTCTCGCCGCCACCAACGCTTTCGCCGGTCAGGACCCGGCAGCCATCGAGGCCATCTTTGGAGCGCTCTACGTGGCGCCAGGTTTGAACGTCTTCTGGCATCTGGTGGTCATGACCATCACGGTCACCGTCGTTCTGGGCGGGGTCTCGGGGGGCATCGAGACGGCCGTGAAGTTCTTGATGCCCGCCCTCCTCCTCTTGATGTCGGCCATGGTCATCAACGCATTCTTTCTGGAGGGCTTCCCTGAAGCCCTCTCGTTCATCTTCGCGCCTCGGGTGGAAGACCTTTCGGCTGAGGGTTTCGTGGAGGCGCTCGGCCACGGTTTCTTCACCCTCAGCTTGGGCATGGGCGCCATGCTGACCTACGGCAGCTACCTTCAAGAGGACGACGACATCCCTTCCGCCTCCTTGGTCATCGCTTTGCTCGACACCTTCGTCGCTCTGGCCGCCTGCCTGATCATCTTTCCGATCATCTTTAGCTCCTCCATGGAGGCCACTGCCGGACCGGGCCTGGTCTTCGCCAGCATTCCGGTGGCCTTGAGCCAGATGACCGGGGGCAACATCCTGAGCTTCGTGTTCTTTGCGCTCCTGTTCTTCGCTGCCCTGAGCTCGGCCATCTCGCTCTTGGAAGTGGTGGCCTCGAGCGCCATCGACCAGCTGGGCTGGAGCCGAAAGAGGGCGACCCTGGGGGTCGGCTTGGCCATTACCGTCCTCGGCATCCCCTCGGCACTCTCCGGAGGCACCGAGCTCTTCGGCGAGGGCTGGGAGGCCATCTTCGGGAAGAATTTCTTCGATGGCTTCGACTGGATCGCCTCGAATGTTCTGCTACCCGTGGGCGGGCTCCTCATTGCGCTCTACACCGGCTGGGCCATGCCGGAGGACGTCCGGCGCCGGGAGTTCTGCCAGGGCTCCAGCTTCGCCGGCCTGTACCCCGCCTGGCTCTTCGTCATCCGCTACGTGAGTCCAGTTGCCGTCCTGATCGTCTTCCTCTTCTCGACCGGCATCCTCCCCAAGTCCCTGCTCGAAGGCTGAAGATGCGCCGGGGACGAGACGGTCGTCCTGGTCGCTTTGACCCCTCGAGCTCACCTAGTGTACCGATCACAAAGTTCAGACCGCTTCCCGCCAGCCCTCGACCACCCTGCCGGCCGATGACTCGACGGGAAACTGATCGAACTTCATGACCGGCACACTAGCACGTGAAGGGTGAGCCCCAGCGAAACAGGGTAGGTCCAGACTCTGAAGGCGGAGTGCAGGACGGGCGAAGCCTCAGGCCGGGACCCGGGCCAGGACGACCGTGATGTTGTCGGTACCGCCGGCGTCCTTGGCGGCCTCGACGAGGGCCTGGGCGGCCTGGGAAAGACCCGGGTTGCCGGCCAGAATCTGGCCCAGCATCGCACCGTCGAGTTCCTTCGATAGACCGTCGCTGCACAACAGGAGCACGTCCTCGGCCTGAAGCTCGACCTTGAAGACGTCGACCTCGGCTTCCCGCTCTGAGTGAGCCTGCAGCGCGTTGTAGAGAATATGGTGCATGGGCGACTCCGGCGCGGCCGCCTCCTCGGTCTGAAGCTCCCGGCGAAGCTGCTCAGCCAGGGTATGGTCGGTGGTCAGCTGCTTCAGGGATTGATCTCGAAGTAGGTAGGCTCGGGAGTCGCCCACGTGGGCTACGGTCGCCGTCAGGTCCTGCACCCGAGCGAGGGTGAGTGTTGTCCCCATGCTCGGATGCTCAGCGCTTTCGTCCGCGGCTTGGTCCAGGTCCCGCTCCGCCCCTGCGACGAGGCCGGGCACGACGCCCTCGAAGGTATCGACGGGGTCGCCGGACTCGACGGCGCGCAAGATGGACTGAAGGACCACGCGACTGGCGACGTCGCCGCCTCCGTGGCCCCCCATCCCGTCGGCGACGGCGAGCAAGGTCGGCGTCGGCACGGGGCCCTTGATCTCGTCTCGAGGACCGAAGCTGGCTTGATGCAGGGTATAGGCTTCGCCAAGGGTCGCGATCGCGTACTGGTCCTCGTTCCGTTCCCTGCGCAGACCTACGTCGGTCAGTCCCGCGATCTCGATGGTGTCTTGCCTGGTCATGTCGTCAGTCGAGCCGGGTCTCGCCCTCGCGGATTGCCGAAGGGCCTCCATACGCTCTCACCCCGAACGGCCTCCCAAGCCTGGAGAGCCCAGGCCACCGTCGGAAAGGCTAGCTCCTGCCATGGAATGCCGTCCCATGGGAAGAGCTCCACCTCCAAGCTCTCGGGTCCGGGCTCCACTTTGGGTGTGACGAGCTTGGCCCGGTAGAAGAGCTGCACCTGACTGATGTGACGTACGGCATAGACGGCCAACAACCCGTCGAGTTCGAGACGGGCCCTCGCCTCCTCCCATGCTTCCCGAAGGGCGCCCTCTTCCGGGCTCTCGGCGAGTTCCATGTAGCCCGCGGGCAGCGTCCAGAAGCCGCGCCGGGGCTCGATGGCCCGGCGACACAATAGGATGCGGTCCTGGTGAGACGCCACCACGCCGGCCACAACCTTCGGGTTCTCGTAAGCGACGAAACCGCAATCCGGACAGGTGAGTCGGCTCCGGTCGTCCCCTTCCGGGACGACTCTGATCCGAGGGCCACGCGTCGAAGCCATGGGGCGCAGGCTGCCGCCATCGACTGGGCTCGGCCATGGAAAGCAAACTCATGCTTGCCGCTCGCCCCATCCATCGCGACATTCCGGGCGTGGAGCTGCTCCTGATCCGACACGCCCAGCCGGCTTGGGTGGTCGACGGCAAGAGCGAGCTCGACCCTCGGCTCACCGAGCTTGGCCACCGCCAAACCGAAAAGCTCGCCCACCGACTGGCAAGCTTGAAGGACAAGCCGACCACCCTCCTCATGTCGCCCACCACCCGAACTCGCCAGACGGCCGGACCCTTGGCCCAGGCTCTGGGCGTGGCTCCCCAGACGGTGGACGAGCTGAGAGAGATAGAGATGAATCCAGACTGGGCCGGTCAGCCCGCGGAAGCGGTGGGCACCACTCTTCGAGCCATCAAAGGCCGGCCCCCCGACGAATGGTGGACCGGGCTTCCCGGCGGCGAGCCCTATCAGACCTTTCACGAGCGCGTCGTCCGGGAGCTCGAGGACATCCTGCGAGCGCGAGGCTTCGAGCCTGCGCCCCCACTGTGGTCGGGCCCAGAACGGGACGAAAGGCTGGTCTTCGTGACCCACGGAGGCACAAACGCCGTGCTCCTCGGTCATCTGCTGGGACTTCCCGCCGTCCCCTGGGCATGGGAGCGCTTCGTGACCCGCCATGCCTCGGTGACGCGCCTTCGGCTTGGTCCCTTGATGGGTGGCCTGATGTTCGGCCTTCGAGAGCTGAGCGATGTGGATCACCTCGAAGGGAAGGAGCGCACGAGGTGACGGTCCAGCTTCGGGATGAGGCAGCCCGGGTCCTTTTCAGCCCTCGCCTCGAAGACAAGCTACGCTTCGCCCCTGACTGGACGGACCAGCGACCCGGCCCCGCCCTGGCCAGTCCGATGCTGCCCGGACGCCCGAGCGGGCTGGGCTTTTCGGATCGGGGGACCCCATTCCCCAAGGGCCGGCTGGACACGCCCGAAGCCCGACGTCGAACGCTCCATTTCTTCGCCAACCACGAGCTCTTGGCTCTGGAGATCATGGCGTTGATGCTCCTTCGCTTCCCCGAAGCACCGGACGGGCTCCGACGGGCCCTGGCCGTCACCCTCCAGGAGGAGCAGCAGCACCTCGCCCTGTACATCGAGCGGCTCGGGGCCCTGGGGGGACACTTCGGCGAGGCCCCGGTGAACGGCTTCTTCTGGCGCTGCTTCCGAGAGCTTCCGGACCTGGCCGCCTACTTCGCCGGCATGAGCCTTACATTCGAACAGGCCAACCTCGACTTCAGCCTGGAGTTTCGGGACCGGTTTCGAAAGGTGGGAGATCAGGCCTCGGCCGAGGTCATGCAGCAGGTCCTCGAGGACGAAATCCGCCACGTCCGGTTGGGACGGATTTGGCTCGGCAAGCAGGCCAGAGGCTCAGACCTGTGGCGCGCCTACCAAGCCAACTTGCCGCCGCCCCTCACGCCCCGCCGGGCCCGCGGACGAAGGCTCTACCCCGAGCCCCGACGAGCGGCGGGCCTCCCCGATCGGTTCGTGGAGCAGATCGCCCTCGCCTCCCAGAGCCGAGGCCGAGTTCCCGACTGCTGGTATCTGGGCCCGATGGACGACTCGTCCGTGGCCCGGAGCATTGCTCGTGACCTCGCTCCTCTCGCCACTCTTCTCGCGCCGGCCGACGACCTCGTGCACGTCGACCGCATGCCTGCTCTTGGGACTCGGCGGGCTTGGTTCGACGCTGGCCTAGAGCCGCGACAGCTGCGCCTCGCCGCCGACGGCGGACGGGCCCGGCGCTGGCGAGGTTGGGGGCTCAAGGCGCCTCCCGGTCTGGACTGGGCCGAAGCGCCAAGCGCCCCCCCACTCTGGCAAAGCAAGCGCTTTGGCCTTCGCATGGCGCAGCGGCTTTGCCGCGAGGCCCGCAGCAGCCTGCTCGCCGCGCCGGGTCGGTGGTGCAGCAACTGGTCCGAGGTGGAGATCGCGACGTGCGCCCTCGGCTCGGACCCAGCCCGCTGGAAACAGCCTCGAGGCGCGGCCGGTCGAGGCCAGCGGGTGATCCGCATGCTCGGTGACGCCGACCGACGGTGGGCGGAGGCCGTCCTGAGGCAGGAGGGGGGGCTGTTGGTGGAAGCCCAGCAGGAGGTCCTGCTCGAGCTTTCGCTGGATCCCCGAGGCGGCGAGGCGCTGCTAGCCCGGGTCGACGCCTTCGGCCGCTTCTTGGGCCACGAGCTCCAAGGGGCAGGGCCCGCATTGGCCCACCACTTCGGTCGCCGAACCGATGCAGTTCTTCAACTTCTTCGGGCTGCAGAAGGAACCGTGGCCCAGGGCTTGGTGGCATGCGGCCATCGAGAGCTCGCCGCCATCGACGCTTTGGTGGTGCGGCGCCGCAGCGGCGAACTCGCCCTTCGTCTCCCGTCCGAGGTCAATGTTCGCCCAAGCTTCGGCCACATCGCGCGAGCGCTGAAGCGTAAGCTGGCGCCAGGCGCCCGCGGCGCCCATTTCGTCGTCTCTCAGGCCGATGCGCGACGCCGAGGCTTCGCGTCGCTCCAAGAGTTATCCGAGGTTCATCCCTCTTCCTTGAAGAGCGCCGGGTGGCGAAGGGGCGTCCTTTGGACAACGGACCCGAAGGGAGCCGAGCACGCCGCTCTGCTCGTCGTTCGATCCGATGAGCCCGGCACGTCCGGGGGGCTCCACCCCGTGTTCGACTGGCTCGACCCCTGAATCAGAGCTGAGCCAATCGCTGCCGCAAAAGATGGTCGGCCAAGACCCAGGCCACCATGGCCTCGGCCATGGGCACGAAGCGCGGCAACAAACAGGGATCGTGGCGACCCCGGACCTCGACCGTCGTCGGCTCACCGTCCTCGGTGGTGGTCTGCTGAAGCTGAGGGATGCTGCTCGTCGGCTTGACCGCGGCCCGCACCACCAACGGTTCGCCCGTCGACAGTCCGCCGAGCATCCCACCGTGGTTGTGGCTCTCGGTGCGGACCCGACCCTCCGCGTCGGTACGAAAGGCGTCGTTGTGCACCGAGCCCCGCATGCGGGCAGCGCGAAAGCCACTCCCGTACTCGACCCCGACCACCGCCGGCAAAGAGAGGAGGCCCTTGCCCAAGTCAGCTTTGAGCTTGTCAAAGACCGGCTCTCCTAGACCGGGCGGAAGGCCTCGTGCCACGACGGCGCCGACGCCGCCGACCGAGTCTCTGTCCGCTCGCACCGCCTCGATCAGGGCCTCCATAGCGACGGCCGCGTGTGGGTCTGGACATCGTGTAGGATTGGGGCCACCGTCCGGGGTCTGTTCCACGCTTTCCGCCTCGATCATGGCCGGATCGACCCGGGCCTCGACGTCGCCCACCGCATCTACCCAGCCTAAGACCTCGGCACCCACGGTGGCGAGTAGCTTCTTGGCCACGACCGCAGCCGCCACCCGAGCGGCCGTCTCTCGAGCGCTGGCGCGGCCTCCGCCCCGGTGATCCCGAAGACCATACTTGGCGAAATAGCCGTAGTCGGCATGGCCGGGCCGAAAGACCCCCCGCAGCGACTCGTAGTCCTTCGACCGAGCGTCGCGACTCGGGATCAGAAGGGCGATGGCGCTACCCGTCGTCTGGCCCTCGAAGACGCCGGAGAGTATCTGAACTTCATCATCCTCCTGCCGCGGGCTGGTGAGGCGACTCTGGCCGGGACGACGCCGGGCCATGTCGGACGCGAAGTCTTCGACGCTCAGGGACAGCCCGGCCGGGCAACCGTCCAGGATCACCACCAGGCCTGGCCCGTGGGACTCCCCGGCCGTCGTCATTCGCAGCGCACGGCCAAAGCTGTTTCCGCCCACGCCGCCAAGGTGACCAATCCAACCCTCTCTGTCCACGAGGCCCCGACTTCGGGCATGACCACAGCTCGAGAGTGATCTAGGTCCGGCCCATGCTTCTGGGGGTGGCCCTGATCCTCGTGGCCAACCCCGAGTTCGTCGGCAACGTCGCCCTCCCGGACCAGCTCTACGCCCGAGTTCTGGAGGACCGAGACTCGGCAGCGCCCGACCTGGAGGCGGACGCCGCCCATCTGCAAGCCTTCCTTCGAGCCGCGGGCTACGACCTGGCCATGGTGGTCGTAGAGTCGGAGTCGCCGCCACGTCTGCGGATCCGGGAAGGCGTTCTGGATCGGATCATCTTCATCGGCGCTGGGGGCGGCACAACCCTTGGGTTCAAGCTCAGCTTCGACCTGCCCGGTCGGGTGTTCAACCGCTCTCAGGTCGAGGACGAAATACGGCGACTGGTCGACGAGAGTAGCAGCGTCGCGAGCGCCCATTGGGAGCTCGTTCCAGCGCGTAAGGTCGACCCGTCGAAGCAGGCCATCCAGCTCGAGCCTCAGACCGTGGGCACGGTGAAGCTCATTCGACCGGGCGAAGACTATGAACTTCGCATCTACGTAGAGGCGCCGGAGTACGCCCCGGGCTTCGACGTGGGCCTTGGCTTCGGTCCACCCGACGGCGTGTTCGTGAACCTTCGCTTGAAGTTCGCCAATAGCCTCTTCGAGGGAGACCGAATGGTGGTCGACACCAGCCTTGGCGTGGACTTCGGCGACTTGGCCGACGACCCGGCCGCTCGCTTGGGCGTGACGCGAGCCGTGGGCCAGGTTCAGTGGTTCACGCCTCCCCTCGGAGCCCCCTGGTTGCGAAGCTATCTGGAGTTCAGCGCTCAGGCCCTCGGCCGAGATCGACAGGCCGACATCGGCCTCGACAGCTACATCTTTGCGCCCCTCGCGGCCTCCGCGAACCTTCAGTTCGAGTTCGACCGCCTCTCAGCCTACATCGGCGGCGGTGTGGAGCAACGATTCCTTTTCCGAGCTCGCCCTTCCGACGCCCCGGACGCAGTCCAGCTTCAGATTCCCGACGACCAACTCGAGCCCGATCCCAATCTACGGCCCTTCTTCTCCTTCGGTTCTCGACTTCGCTTCGCCCCCAAGAGGCTCCGGGAGGACCGGCAGCACCAGGTCCAGTTTGACGGCCGCATCCTAGGCCCCGGCCCGACTTCGGAAGCGGGAATCCTCGATCTTCGCGCCAGCTACGAAAACGTCCTCCTGTTCGGATGGGATGAGCTGGTCTATCGACTTTCCGGGGCTTTCCTGGGCGGCGAGGTCCCCTATTTCAATGAAGTCGCCTTCGGCGACGGCTTCCTCCGGGCGGCCTTTCTGGATGAGATCTACACGACCCGCATCGGCTCCTTGCGCGCCGAGTATCGACTCTCACTGAGTCGAGACATCTTCAAGCTCGGATTCTTCAACGACATTGCCGTCTTCGAACGACTTGGACTCGACCGCAGCGCCGAAGGACCGGAGTTCGTCGAGAGCGCAGGCCTCGGCCTTCACATCCTGGCGCTGGACGTGTTTCAGTTCAGTCTTTACGGCGGCTTTGGCATCACGAGCGGCCTCGAAGCCGACGTGGACGTTTCGCTGTCGGTGAATCAGGTATTTTGACCATGCACGAACCCTCTAACGTCCGGACCGAACTCAGCCCCGAGGGTGTCCTCGTGGTCACTTTGGACCGACCGGAGAAGAAGAACGCCTTCACTTACGGAATGTATGCCGCCTGTGTGGCCGCTCTGGCGCGGGCCGCCGAAGACAATCAAGTGCGGGTGGTCTTGTTCCGTGGAGAAGGGCCATCTTTTACGGCCGGCAACGACCTGAGCGAGTTCATGCAGAACCCGCCCAAGGACGAGAACAACCCCATCTTCGAGTTTCTCTTTGGCTTGGTCGACGCGGACAAGCCCATCGTGGCCGAGGTCCGAGGTGACGCGGTAGGTATTGGTACCACCCTGCTCCTGCACTGCGACCTCGTAGTCGCCCATCCCCAGAGTCGCTTTCACATGCCCTTCATCAACTTGGGGCTAGTGCCCGAAGGAGGCTCGACCCTCCTTCTTCCGCGAACGGCGGGGATGGCCCTGGCGAGCGAGCTACTCCTGCTCGGTGAGCCCTTCGACGCCTCCAAGGCCATAGCGGCGGGTCTGGTGAATCTCGTCGTCGACGAGGTGGAGGCCGTGGCGCGGGCCCGGGCCGAGGCCTTGGCCGAACGTCCTCTGGAGAGCCTCATGCAGAGCAAGCGCCTGCTCCGTGGGCCCTTGCGGGAGGCGCTCAAAGAGACCATTCGCAACGAAGGGCGTATCTTCGCCCAGCGACTGACTTCGCCCGAAGCGATGGAGGCCTTCACCGCCTTCTTCGAGCGGCGCAAGCCCGACTTTCGACGCATCAGCTCGAACTGAACGCCGCCACGCCGGCGCCTTGAAAATCGGGGACAGCCTGCTAGCGTTCGCTCCGGATGGCTGAGGTCCGGTACTGCCCCTTATGCGACCGGGAGCGGACTGAGGCCTGGTGCCCGATTCATCACGTCCCGACCCTGCCTCCCATCGAAGACAAGCCCCCCAAGCTGGTGAACGGAAGCGTCGTCGTCGACCGCTATCGAGTCGAAGGGGTCCTCAGCCACGGCGGAATGGGCACCGTCCTCGACGCGGTCCAGATGGGCATGAACCGGGCGGTCGTGATCAAAGTCCTGAAGGGTACGCGGGCCGAAGACCGAGCTCGGATGCGTCGCTTCTATCAAGAGGCCCTCCTCGTCTCCGGCCTCGACCATCCTAATATCGTCCGTATCTTCGAGTTCGGCGTCGATCCCGTCCACCAGGTCCCTTTCATTGCCATGGAGAAGATCGAAGGCGTCACCCTTCAGCGTCTCGTCGACCGAGACGGTCCTTTGGAAGAGCGTCGAGCAGCTCGACTCTTCTCCCAGATCATCCGGGCTCTGGCCGAAGCTCACGGCAAAGGGGTTCTTCATCGAGACCTCAAGCCCCGGAACATCATGGTTCGACGCCTCCCGGAAGGCGACGAACACGTCACTGTTTTGGACTTCGGCCTCGCCAAGCTGATCGAGGAGACCTCGGACATGCCGCCCCTTACCGCCCCCGGTCGTACGGTCGGGACCCCGGGCTTCATGAGCCCCGAGCAGGTTCTGGGGCGAAAGCTGGACCCGCGATCGGACCTCTATGGCGTCGGCTGCATGTTGTTCGCCGCCCTAGCCGGCCATCCACCCTTCGACGGTCCTGCGGCCCTCAACGTGATGCGCAAGCAGGTCAGAGAGGAGCCCCCACCACTGCCCCGGAAGCTCTCCGACGGGAACCCACCGACCCCCGCTCTGACCCGGCTGCTGTTCTCCCTGTTAGAGAAGCACCCCGACGACCGACCGCGACGGATTGAGGACGTTCGGGACGTGCTGGACCGCCTCGCAGCAGGGACGGTAACGATCATCGACGACGAAGAGACCCTTCCCGCCGGACGGATCAGAGAGGCGGTCCAAAGACACCGAGAGCAAGCGGAGCTGGACGAGGACTTCGAGACCATCCGCTTGAGCTCGTCGCCGGTGATGCGCCGTCAGCTCTCCGAAGACGAGGACGGCCTCGCGACCGAGAGTACGCCCCCCCGTAACGCCTCCCTTCGTTGGGCCATGGTCGCCGCCGTCCTCGCCGTCGCGGCCGCAGCCGTCTACTTGGTCAGCTAGAGTCACAGACCGCGTAGCGGTCGGCGCCTCGCGCAGTGAGCATAGCGAACGAAGAGGGGTGGGCGCGGCTTAGCCGCGACCGGGACCCCAAGACCGCGTCACTTGTACTGGGCGTTGTACTTCCGGATGACCTCGTTGGTGAGGTCTAGATGGTCCTGACCGAACAGAAGGCGGTTCTCGTTCACCTCCAGAATGAGCGTGTAGCCGCCCGCTTTTCCGATCTCGGCGATGGTCTGACGCATCTTGGTCGTGATGGCCGAGAGCTCCTTCTGCTCCAGCTTCTGGAGCTCCTGCTGCTCCTTCATGAAGACCTGCTGCAGCTCCATCAGTTTCTTCTGAAACTCCGCCTGCTGCTCCAAGACGGCCGGGTCGCTGCTGCCGGCGGTGGCGTCCAGCTTATCCTTGAGCTCCTTGAGTACCTTCTCCCGCTCGGAGAGGCTGCTCTGCTTAGCCTCGAAGGTCTTCTTGAGCTGCGCTCGCGCGCGCTTTCCCTCGTTGACGGTGAGGATGGCCTTCTGAAGGTCGACATAGCCGACCAGGGCCTCGGCCTGGGCCAAACTGCTGCCGCCGAGAGTGACGGCAAGGGCCGCCATCAACATCGTTCGCACTCCTCGGCTTTAAAGAGCCGCATGCAAGGGGTCAACTGTGGGATCCGTCAAGTCGGAGTGATGTTCAGCTTCTCCAAGAAGAGGGCCCGGAGCTCCTTGACCTCCTTGTCTCGGCTCTTGATGCCCTGCAGCGCGTCGATCAACTCGGGGTTGGCACGGACACGCCCACGGTCGTCGAGCTCCAGGAGCTCTTCCAAGGCCAAACGAAGCAAGGACTTGTCCCCCAGACCGATGACCTTCACGAGCAGATTTTGGTCCGGTGGAAGACGAAAACGAGCCGCCAGCTCTTTGGCCGCCCGCTTCGCCGCCGTCCCTTCCGAGAGCCTGAGCTGGGTCGTCAAGCTGTCCTGCTCACTTATCCGAATCTGAAATTCGGACTTGTGAATGGGAAGGTTGATCTCGGGCTCTTCCGCGGGCTCCGGCTCCGTGCTCCAGCTCGGCGCAATCTTCTTGAAAGCCGCTTCGGCCTCGGCCCGCTGCCGCTCAGCGAAGCTCATGGGGACGCCGTTCTCTGCGTGGGTTCGAACGGGCTCCGGAGCTCGAGACTTCGCCTTGCCTGCTCGTGCTTGGCGCTGAGCCTGGCGTTCGGCCGCAGACATGCGGATCACCGTTCGCTTCGGGTTGTTCGTCATCTTCTCTTCCTCTCTAGTCGCCGGTGACGCCCCGCTCGGCTGCGCGTGCTTGGCCGCGACCGTGGGTGACGGCAGCTTCTTGGCCATCGCCTTCGCCTTGTTGGCGGGCTGCTTTGTGACGGCCTTCTTCGCGACCGCCTTCTGCTCGGTCGGAGCCTTTCTGGCGACTGCCTGCTTCTTGGTCGGGGCCTTCTTTGCGACTGCCTGCTTCTTGGTCGGACCCCTCTTCGCGACCGCCTTCTTCCGGGTCGGAGCCTTTTTCGCGACCGCCTTCTTCCGGGTCAGAGCCTTTTTCGCGACCGCCTTCTTCCGGGTCGGAGCCTTTTTCGCGACCGCCTTCTTCTCGGTCGAAGCCTTCTTCGAGACCGCCTTCTTCCGGGTCGGAGCCTTTTTCGCGACCGCCTTCTTCCGGGTCGGAGCCTTCTTCGCGACCGCCTTCTTCTTGGTCGCAGCCTTCTTTGCGACCGCCTTCTTCCTGGTCGAAGCCTTCTTCGCGACCGCCTTCTTCTGGGTCGGAGCCTTCTTCGAGACTGCCTTCTTCCGGGTCGGAGCCTTCCTCGCGATCGCCTTCTTCCGGGTCGGAGCCTTCTTCGCGATCGCCTTCTTCCGGGTCGGAGCCTTCTTCTTGCTGGCGGACTTCTTGGCGACGGCCTTCCTTGTGACCGTCTTCTTCTTACTCATTCTTTCATCTCCTCAGTGGCCGAGCGCCTCTTCGAGACCCCCACGGAAGGCCTTGGCCAACGCGCTGACTTCGACGTCCAAGCCGGGCCATCGCAGGCGCCCATCGTTCGTGACTTTGCCCGCCCTATGAACGCTCAGACCCCGCCTTTCGAGCTCCGTCGTCACGGAGCCGACATGCTCGGGCGCCACGGACAAGACCAGCACATCCGGGCCCTCTCCGAAGATCATCTCGTCCTCGGTCCAAGGCCAGTCCAACTCGGCCCCCAACGCAGGCTCGGCCAAGCAGGCTTCGGCGACGGCCACGGCCAAACCGCCTTCGGCGGCGTCATGGCTGGACTGCAGCCAACCGCGAGCCACGATCTGCTCCATGCCGTCTAACAGAGCCAGCGTGGCCGCGAAGTCCGGCTCGATTGGCCGCCCGCGCCCGTCCTGACCGGCCATCGAGCTGCATTCCGAACCCGCCCAACGGGCCTTTTTCGGCTCACCCACGACGAGCACGACGTCCCCTGGCGCTCGAAAACCCAGTCCGGGAACGTTCTCAATGTGCTCTACCACGCCCACCATCCCGACTGTGGGGGTCGGCAGGATGGCCCGTCCTTCGGTCTCGTTGTAGAGCGAAACGTTCCCAGACACGACGGGCGTCCGGAGAGCCCGGCAAGCCGCGCCCATCCCTTCCAACGCCTCAGCAAAGCTCCACATCACTTCGGGCTTCTCGGGATTTCCGAAGTTCAGACAGTCGGTAATGGCCAGGGGACGGGCACCTACGCAGGCAAGGTTGCGAGCTGCTTCGACCACGCCCAGGGCTGCGCCTCGCCACGGGTCCAAGACGACGAAGCGCCCGTTCATGTCGACGGTCATCGCCAGGCCGCGTGAGGTGACGCGAGGCTGACCATCCGCGTCCGGCAAGCGAACCACCGCCGCATCGGCGACACCGGGCCCGAGTACCGTTCCGTTCCGAACCGTCGAGTCGTACTGCTCGAAGACCCACCGCTTGCTGGTGATTGTCGGCTGAGCAAGAAGACTGAGCAGGCGCTCTTCGGGCGACTGGGACGGTATCTGCGGCGTCTGACTCCAGCGCTCGTCCAGGTCGACGGGCCGGGATCGAGGTCGATCGTAGTTGGGGGCAGCGTCGACCAAGAGGTCGACGGGGATCGAACCCACGACCTCCTCGCCGTCGGTGACCACGACATGCTGGCTGTCGGTCACCTTTCCCACCACGGCCACGGCCAGGTCCCACTTGCGAAAGATGGCTTCGACCTCAGCCTCGGTTCCAGGCCGTACGACCATCAGCATCCGCTCCTGGGTCTCGGACAGCATGACCTCGTAGGGCGTCATTCCCTCTTCTCTCCGAGGGACCCGACCGCAGTCGATCTCGATGCCTAGCCCCCCCTTGGCCGCCATCTCGCAACTCGAAGACGTGAGGCCAGCCGCACCCATGTCCTGAATGGCGACGATCGCGTCCTTCTTCATCAGCTCTAGGCAGGCCTCGAGGAGCTTCTTCTCCGTGAAGGGGTCACCCACCTGGACCCGAGGTCGTTTCGCCTCGCTGTCGGCGCCGAACTCTTCGGAGGCCATGGTGGCGCCATGAATGCCGTCTCGACCAGTCTTGGAGCCGACGTACATGACCGAGCTTCCGACGCCTGCCGCCGCGCTTCGGAAGATGCGGTCGCTTCCCAGGACGCCCAAGGTGAAGGCGTTGACCAAGATGTTGCCGTCGTAGCTCGAGTCGAAGGCGATTTCGCCGCCTACCGTCGGGACCCCGATGCAGTTGCCATAGCCCCCGATCCCGGCGGCAACCCCCGCTACGAGAAAGCGCATTCGGGCCCCTTCCGGACGTCCGAAGCGGAGGGAGTTCATGTTGGCGATGGGCCGGGCCCCCATCGTGAAGATGTCACGTAGGATGCCGCCCACGCCGGTGGCCGCGCCTTGGTAGGGCTCGATGAAAGAAGGATGGTTGTGGCTCTCCATCTTGAAGCAGGCCGCCAGACCTTCCCCGACGTCGATGACGCCAGCGTTCTCGCCCGGCCCCTGGAGCACCCAGGGCGCTTCGGTGGGCAGCTTCTTGAGATGTCGGCGACTGCTCTTGTAGCTGCAGTGCTCGCTCCACATCACGCTGATCACGCCGAGCTCGACCCAGCTCGGTGTGCGGCCCATGCGGTCGAGAACCAACTGCCACTCGCTCTCCGAGAGCCCATGCTCTCGGGCCACCTCTCGATCGACCGGAGGGCTCACGCCGTTGCCTCCGCCAAATGGGCAGCAATGGAGTCGAAGATCGGTCGGCCGTCTTCACTCCCCAAGACTGCTTCCGCCGCCCGCTCCGGGTGGGGCATCATGCCCAGTACCCGTCGATTGGCGCTACAGATGCCCGCTATGCTCCGGACGCTGCCGTTTGGATCGTCGATGTATCGAAAAACGACCCGGCCCTCGGCCTCCAGGTGATCCAAAGTCTCCTCGCTGGCGTGGTATCGACCCTCGTGATGTGCGACCGGGATCCTGAGGATCCGTCCTCGGGCCAAAGTCCGCGTATAGGGGGTGTCTTCTTGCTCGACGCGCATTCGAACGGTCCGCGAGACGAAGCGACCGCTGGCGTTTTGGAGCATGGCCCCGGGGAGCAGATGGCTCTCCAAGAGGACTTGAAAGCCGTTGCAGATGCCCCACACGTGGCCGCCGCCTTCGGCGAAACGCCGGACTCCGGCCATGATGGGCGAGAAGCGCGCGATGGCACCCGAGCGCAGAGCGTCGCCATAGCTGAAGCCGCCAGGCAACATGACCAAATCCGTTCCCGCCGGCAGCTCGGACTGGCCGTGCCACACGAAAGAGACCTGGGCGCCAACCACGACGCGTAGGGCATGGGCCGCGTCTTGGTCGCAGTTCGAACCGGGGAACGTGATGACGACTGCCTTCAAGGCATCGCTCTCCTTCATGGGCAGCCGGGCTGCCGGTGTGGGCCGTTGACCAGGTCAGCGATCTTCAGTCGAGCTCGACTTCGAAGGTTTCGATGACCGTATTGGCCAGGAGCTTACGCCCCATGTCCTCCAGGCGCGCCCGCGCCTGCTCGGGCGGCATGGCCTCGAGCTCGAACTCGATGACCTTACCGATCCGCACGGATTGGACCTCTTCGAACCCCAGTTGACGGAGTCCGCCCTGAACGGCCTGACCGGCTGGGTCCAGGACCCCTTCTCGGAGTGTGACGAGGACGCGTCCGCGCATCTCTCGTATGCGGCGCTAGCAGGGCCTCGATAGGGAGTCAATCCGACTGTCGGTATCCATCGG
This sequence comes from Myxococcota bacterium, assembly GCA_039024635.1. Classification (GTDB taxonomy): domain Bacteria; phylum Myxococcota; class Kuafuiibacteriia; order Kuafuiibacteriales; family Kuafuiibacteriaceae; genus Kuafuiihalomonas. Next base: position 84,812 of record JBCCQA010000004.1, read on the forward strand.
AGGACGCGTTCTTTTTGACTGCCGTCTTCTTGGCCGCCTCGGCCTTGGTTTTGGAGGCCGCCTTCTTGGTCGCAATCTTCTTCTTGGCCGACGTCTTCTTCTTGGCCGACGTCTTCTTCTTGGCCGCCTTCTTCTTGGCCGCCTTCTTCTTGGCCGCCTTCTTCTTGGTAGCCTTCTTCTTGGTCGCCTTCTTCCCGGCCCCCTCCCGAGGGGGAAACTCGAAGCCGTGTCGACCGCTGTCCTCTTTGCGGAAGAGGATGGCCGAGAAGGGCCGCCCTTTCCGGGACGTAAACTCCTCGAGGAGAGGCGTACGTCCGTCTTTCATGTAGGTCAGCGCTTCGGGCCGGGTGATCTCGCGCTTGCACACCGTCCGAGGAAGCAGGAAAGCGCAGTGCTCCATCCCCTCCGGGACCTGCTTGGGACGAATCGGTAGCGCATAGGCATCGTCCTTCTCCAGGGCACGGATGACCTTCAATCCCCGGTCACAGACGAAGGTCTGCCGGGTCTCGACGACCTCTCCGTCCTCGCACTGGGGGCAGCCGCCGAGGGGCGTCGCGTCCACCTCATACTCGGGGACTTCGACCGCGTCCTCTTCTTCGCCCCCCTCCATCCGGCGAAGCTCGATCTCCGCGTCTTCGAGCACGAGCTGACCCCGGAAAGTGCGCCCCTGCCGGGTCATGAAACCGTCGAGGGGTCGCGATTTGCCGTCCACCAGAAGCTCCCTCACCGTTCGTTCGTCGACGTAGCGACCCGACTTGTCCTTCCAGACCCGGAATGCGCAGTCCTCGATCAGCGGGATGCCTTGCTCGGCCATCTTCTTTCGCTTCCGTTGGTTGGTCTCCAGCCCTTCCGGCTCTTCGCAGCGATAGAACCAACTCCGCTCGTAGACCTGCTTGTCGCAGGAAGGACAGGTCCCTAGAGGCTCGGTGTTCGGGAATAGGTGCTCGAACTCGAAGTTCTTCGTCTTGTCGACGATCTCCTCGGCGTAGTCGTACACCTCGGCCATGAAGGCCTCGCCGCCCAGGCGTCCCTTCTCGACCTCGGCCAGGTTGTGCTCGAGCTCTCCGGTGAGGGCAGGCGAGGCCAGGCGGTCGGCTCGCATCCGGCGCAAGATGTCGATGAGACGAATTCCCTTCACCGAAGCCTTCAAGGCCCGGCCGGCTCGAAGGGCGTAGCCCTTCACGATGAGGTTCTCGATGATGTCGGCCCGGGTGGCCGGGGTCCCGATTCCCGAGTCCTTCATGGCCTCGGCCGCGTCTTCGTCTTCGACGTATCGCCCGGCCGTCTCCATCAAAGAGAGCATCCGGGCCTCGGAGTAGCGATTGGGGGCCTTGGTCTGATCCTCTTCCAACTCGGCCCCTTCGGCACCAACCGGCTCGTCGTCGACGGCCGTATCGCCTTCGACCAGCGCCGTGGGCCGAAGCGGCGTCAGCTTGCCCTCGCCTTCGGTCTCGCCCATGACCTCTCGCCACCCGGCGTTCTGCAGACTGCGAGCGGTGGACCGGAAGCGCTGACCTTCGACAACCGTCGTTCGGTTGATGCGGACCCAAGTCGCCGGGCCGTGAAACACGGCCAGGAATCGCCGACTGACCAGATCAAATAGCCGCGCGTCGTCCCCGCTCAGCGGAGCGACGGTCCCCGTGGGGATGATGGCGAAGTGGTCGCTGACCTTGCTGTCGTCGAACACCTTCTTTTCGTTTAGAAGGCCGTGTTCTTGGAGTCGCTGACAAAACGGGGCCAGGGCCTTCACCTGCTGAAGCTGATCGAGAAGCTCGTCGACCACGGGACGGTAGTCGTTGGGAAGGGCCTTTGAATCGGTCCGTGGGTAGGTCAGGACCTTGTGGGCCTCGTAACAGCGCTGAGCCGCGTTGAGCGTTCGCCGGGCCGACCAGCCAAAGCGAGAGTTGGCGGCCCGCTGGAGACTGGTGAGGTCGAAGAGGACTGGCGGCTGCTCAATGCTGGGCTTGAGCGTCTCGCTGGCGACACCCGCCCTGCCCTGGATCTTGGCCAGGATGTCCCGGGCCCTCGCCTCGTCGAAGATGCGGTCGTCCCGGGCGTACTCTGGATGGTCGGCGGCCCTGAAGCTCGGATCGAACCAAGTCCCTTCGTAGCCCTCTTTCCCATGAGAGAAGCTGCCTTTTATGCGCCAAAAGGTCCGAGGAACGTGGGCCAAGATATCCAGCTCTCTGTCCACCAGGATGGCCAGGGTCGGGGTTTGGACCCGACCCGCCGACCAGGAGCCCGACTCGCTTCGGGTCTTGAGCCGCTTGGTGAGGGCTCGCGAGGCGTTCATCCCGATGAGCCAGTCGCTGTAGGTTCGGCAGTGGGCAGCGGCGCTCAGGCCATCATAGCGCTTTCCGGGCTGTAAACCGTCGAAGCCCCTCTTGATGGCGTCTTTGGTCATCGACTGAAGCCAAAGGCGCTTCATGGGCTTTTCGTTCTCGAAGTATTCAGTGATTTCCCTAAAAATGAGCTCCCCTTCACGCCCGGCGTCGCAGGCGTTGACGACGCCCTCCACGTCCTCGCGATTCAGGAGACTCTTTATCGTTCGGAGGCGATCCCGGGTTCCCTGCTTCGGTTGTAGGGGGAAACTTCGGGGCAGCATGGGAAGCGCATCGAGGGTCCAGGCACTCCATTTCTCGTCGATGTCCTCTGGCTTCTTGATTTCGAAGAGGTGACCGACAGCGAAGGTCACGACGAGATCGTCCCGCTCCCAGAAACCCTCATGCTCGGCGAATCCCCCTAGGGAAGCCACGATGTCTCGAGCGACACTGGGTTTCTCTGTAATGACGAGCTGCTTGCCCATGGACGGGGGAGAAGATGCACACCCGCCCCGCCGAATCAAGGCGACCCGGATCTAGGTACGGGGCGCGCTGCCCCGTAAGGTCTTTCTCGAGGCTTCAGGAGCGGGATCGGGAGACGCTGATGATCTTCTGGCTGGGGTCTACCTCGTAGACCACGAGGGGAAGGCTGTCGCCGGGGCGCAGGACCGAGGTCAGGTCGGTCGGCTCCTGGGACCACTCTTCGGCCGGCAGCCGACCTTCGATGCCAGGCTCGAGCTCGACGAAGGCCTCTTCCCGCCGAACCTTGAGGGCTCGAGCATTGACCGTGGCCCCAGGCTGCAGACGATCCGGCATGGCGCGCCATGGGTCGTCGGTGAGCTGCTTAACCCCGAGGGAGAAGCGCTCGTTCTCGACGTCGACGTTGAGGACCACGGCTTCCACGTCCAGGTTCTCTTCGTAGAGGTCCGAAGGATGGCGAAAGTTGCCGGCCCAAGAGAGGTCGGACACGTGGACCAAGCCGTCGATGCCGTCCTCGACGCCGACGAAGATGCCGAAGTCAGTGATGCTCCGAATCGGACCCTGGATGACGGTCCCCACCGGGTACTTCTTGGAGAGAAGGGCCCACGGGTTGGGCTCGATCTGCTTGATGCCCAGGGAGATGCGCTTCTGCGAGATGTCGACATCCAAGACGACCGCATCGACTTCGTCACCGATGGAGTAGAGCTTCGAGGGGTGCTTGACCCGTTTGGTCCAGGACATCTCGGTTACATGGACCAGCCCTTCGATTCCCGGCTCGAGCTCAACGAATGCACCGTAATCGGTGAGGCTGACAATGGCTCCGTGGACCCGGGTGCCAACGGTGTACTTCTTATCGGCCTCGGTCCACGGATCGTCCTGAATCTGCTTCAGGCCCAGGGACACCCGCTCCGAGTCGGCGTCGAACTTGAGCACCTTCACCCGCAGGTCTTCGCCGACCTTGAGGAGGTCGGAGGGATGGTTCAGCCGTCCCCAGCTCATATCCGTGATGTGGAGGAGGCCATCGATGCCGCCCAGGTCGATGAATGCACCGTACTCGGTCAGGTTCTTGACCTGACCGTCGAGAATGGCCCCTTCCTGCAGGCGCTCCAGCGTCTTTTCCTTCTGCTGGGCCCGCTCCTGCTCAAGGACCACCCGCCGAGAGAGGACGATGTTGTTTCGCCGCTTGTTGAATTTGATGACGCGGAAACGAAACTTCTCACCTACCAGCTTATCGAGGTTCCGAACCGGACGAACGTCGACCTGAGAGCCGGGCAGGAAGGCCTTCACACCGATGTCGACCTGAAGCCCGCCCTTCACCCGCGAGGTCACAGTGCCCTCGATGGTGCTTTCTTCTTCGAAGGCAGCGGCGATCTGGTCCCAGACCCGCATCCGGTCGGCCTTGTCTTTGGACAGAATGCACAGGCCGTCCGAGTTTTCGCGTTTGGACTCGACCAAGACTTTGATCACGTCCCCCTCTTTGAGGAGGGGCTTGCCGTCCTCTCCGCTTGGGAATTCGGAGGCGGGGACGGCGCCTTCGGACTTGAAGCCGAAGTCGATGATGACCTGGTCCTTGCGCACCGCGACGACGGTGCCGTCGACGATGTCGCCTTCGCGAATCTCCTCCTCGTTGAGGCTCTGCTCCAGCATGTCGACGAAGGACATGCCGTCTTGGATGGGTGGGTTGGTGTCGGACATCTGGTTCCAGTTCTCGGGGGCAACGTGCCCCTGCCCGCGGGTGCCGTCGTCCAAGTCCGAGGTCGGAAGCCACGAGGCGCGGCGCGCTACGAGCATCTGACCGCAGTTGCGTTGGAACACGACGGTGAGCCCGCCGACAGCCGGGGAAGCTACGGGTCAGACCCAGGGTTGTCAAAGTGAAAGGTCGGGCGCATGGCGGCCCAAAAACGAGGCTGGCCCTTTCCTTTTCAGCTTTGCGGTCGACCAGAAAGGAGGCGCCAAGGGCGGTTTGACAGCGGATCTGGGTGCGGCTAGCGTCTGGCCGCTCACGGAGTTCGCGCCAGCAGCCCCCGAGAGCGCACAAAGACCATGGCTGAACTGGGAAAGACCATCGAACACGGGGGGCCGTTCATGATGATGAACATTGGGTTCCTCATCATCTCGATCGCCGTCATCATCGACCGAACCATCGCGGTGTTCTTCCAGCTGCACCTCGATGGGCAGCGATTCATGGCCCAGGTGGAGAAGCTCGTCGTGAGCAACAACATCGACAAGGCCGTAAAGCTCTGTAACGCCGCGCCCAAGGCCGCTTTGGCCCGGGTCCTCCGCGCGGGACTCACCCGGGCCAACCGCGGGGTCCTCGAGATCGGCAACGCCATCGAAGAAGAAACCCTGAGCGTTACGCCTCAGGTGATGAAGCGGGTGTCGGCCCTGTGGTCGTTGGCCAACATCGCGGTCCTCGTGGGCCTGCTGGGGACCGTAACGGGCCTGATCAAGGCCTTCGGCGCCTTGGGTCAAGCCGCGCCCGAGCAGCGGCAGGAGCTGCTCACCATCGGCATTTCTGAAGCCCTCAACAACACGGCATTCGGCCTTTTCATCGCGGTGCTCTGCATCACGGGCCACCTGGTCATCAGCATGCGGGCCAAGAAGATCGTGGAAGAGATCGAGCTCCACAGCCTGAAGCTCGAGAACATGCTGACCCGTCGCGCCGTGGCTGAACTGCCCGACGGACGCTGAACACACCATGCGAGAGGGAGGCCCCAGGACCGGCGGTCAGCTCGGCCCCCGGTCCAGCTCGACCAGCTCGGGCGTCATGGCCGCCGCCGACCACGGCTACGCGGCTAAGAAGCGGCGGCGAAAGCCAAACCACGAGGATCCGGCCGAGGAGGGAGGCGAGCTCAACATCGTCCCCTACCTCGACATCATCATGAACCTCATCATCTTCCTCCTCGTGATCCAGGCCGTGCTCGTCTCCGTCGGCATGATCGACGTAACGGCGCCGACCTATGCCGCGGTCGCCAACCCCGACGGGGCGGGCAAGGACGATGACAAGAAAGACCTCAACCTGACCCTGGGCCTGGCCGCCAACGGCTTCTACATCGCGGCCACCGGAGGCGTCCTTCCGGGAGAGGCACCGCCGGCCGAGGGCGATGATGCCACGACCCCCGAGGACCTGCGTCAGCAGCCGCCGACCATCCCGCTGCGAGCTGACGGCTCCCACGATTTCAAGGCCCTGGGGCGAAAGCTCCGGACGATCAAGAACGCCTTCCCGGACACGATTCGCGTCAATCTCGCGGCCGACAAGAACATGCCCTACAAGCTGATCGTCCGGACCCTCGACGTGTCCCGAGAAGACAAGGCCGGCGAGCTCTTTCCAGGCGTCGTCTTCACCAAGTTCTGAGACCCCCATGAGCACCGGCACAGGCACATCGGACCTCAACCCCACTTCCCGAGGGCTCCACGAGGCCATTCGATCCCGCCGCACCCAGAAGCGGCGCGAGCAGGAAGGCCACGACGACATCACCTACCTGAACATCACCCCGATGCTCGACATGATGACGATCCTCCTCGTGTTTCTGCTGAAGAGCTTCGCCAGCTCCGCCTCCAACGTGAACGTCGCCAACCTGACCCTCCCCAACTCGACCACCAAGCTGAAGGTCGAGGAGGCGATCCAGGTGTTGGTCACGCCTGAACAGATCCTGGTGGACAACGAGCCCGTGCTCAACCTGGACGCCAATGCGCTCGTACCCGGCGACGCCCTACGGGGCAGCACCTTGGTCGAGCCGCTCTACGAGTCCCTGGCCAACAAGGCCGACTACCTCAAGCAGATTCAGGAGTTCGGAGGGGCCCAGTTCAACGGCAAGATCGCCATCCTCGCCGACGAAGGCATCACCTACGATACCATCGAAAAGGTGCTGTATACGGCGGGCCAGGCCGAGTTCGGTCTCTTCCGATTGTTCGTTCAAAAGCCCCGCTGAGAATGTTCGTCGTCGCCATCGATGGCCCGGCCGGGGCCGGCAAGTCCTCGGTCGCACGCGGCGTTGCCGCCAGAACCGGCCTCACACGCGTCGACACCGGCGCCATCTATCGGGCCGTCACCCTGGCCGTGCTACGGCGAGGAACGCCCCCGGCGGGGTGGTCCGAGCTGACGGCGGGCCTCGACCTCCGCTTCGAGGGACTCCAGGTCTTCATGGAGGGCGAGGACGTGAGCCATGCCATCCGAACGGCCGAAGTCGATGGCAAGGTGAGCGAGGTTTCGGCCGACCCCGGGGTCCGAAGCCACCTGTTGGATGTTCAGCGCAGCCTGGCCGCCAGGAGCACCGGAGGCGCCCTTCTCGAGGGTCGAGACATAGGCAGCGTGGTCTTCCCCGACGCCGCTCTGAAGGTCTTCCTCACCGCTTCCGACGAAGAGCGCGCCCGCCGAAGGTTGGCCGAACGCCCAGGAGACGGGACATTCGAAGAGATCTTGGAGGCCATTCGGCGAAGAGATGCCTACGATCGAGGCCGGCCGGTCGCGCCACTCGTTCAACCGGAGGGCGCGGTCGTGGTGGACTCTTCGAGGCTTAGCCAAGCAGAGGTCGAAGACCGCATCGTGCAGCTCATCGATCAGGCTCGGACCACCTGAGCTCCACGCCAAGGGAAGTCAGTGTCTCAAAGAAGCCTGGATAGGACACGTCGGCGACTTCGGCCCCTCGGATGCGGGTCCAGCCCCGGGCCGCCAAGGCCATGACCGCCGCAGTCAGGGCGATGCGGTGGTCTCCCTCCGCGTCCACTTCGGCGGGGCGGTGGGTCCCGGGCTCGACCTCGATGCCGTCAGGCCCCTCCTTCACCCCATGACCCATCGCCGTCAGCATCCGGGCCATGGCGGAGAGCCGGTCCGACTCCTTGTGCCTCAGCTCCACCGCGTCTCGGATGCGCCCTCCTCCGCCGAGCGCCATCAGGCCGAGCAGAATGGGGATCTCGTCCATGCTTCGGATGACGTCGGACCCCGCCCATTCCAAGACTGACGGGGACCCGACCCGGGCCCGGACCCACGCGACAGTCTCGCCCTGGATCTCGACCTCCTCCGCCTTCTCCAAGCGACAGCCGGCCTGGACCAGGCCGTCGAGAAAGCCGTTCCGGGTGGGATTGAGCAGGGTGCGTACCCAGAGCTCACCTCCGCTCAACACGCCGGCTGCCAGCCAAAAGGCGGCCGAGGAGGGATCGGGAGGGACCAGGAATCGCTGGCCCTTCCAGGTGCGGCCTGAAGGACGTAGGCGGTGAATACGCCCGGCCCCTTGGGGCTCGGTATGGAGGTCGACACCGAGGGCCCTCAGCATCCGCTCGCTGTGGTCTCGGCTCGGTCCGGGCTCGACGACGATGGTCTCTCCTCCCGCCCGAAGTCCGGCCAGGAGCAGCGCGCTCTTGACCTGGGCCGAAGCGATCCCGAGTTCGGTGCGACGGCCGACCAAGGCCGCTTGGCCTTCGAGCTCAAAGGGAAGCCGCAAAGGAGAAGGGCCCGAGAAACGGGCGCCCATGGCCTCCAAGGGCCGCAGCCGCTCCATGGGTCGACGCCGAAGAGACGCATCGCCGTCCAGCTCGTGAAGACCAGGAACGCCGGCCAGGACGCCGGTCATCAGCCGAGCCGTCGTTCCGCTGTTGCCGCAGTCCAGGACCTCACCCGCCGGACGCAAGGGGTTGGGAACCAGACGCAAGCCCTTCCCTTCGGTCGAGACTTCGATGCCCAGGCTCGTCAAGACCCTCGCCGTCGAGCCGAGGTCGAGGCCCTGGGGTCGCGGCTCGATCGTGCATACGCCCTCGGCGAGAGCCGACAGGATGAGGGCGCGATGGGCGATGGACTTGTCGGGCGGAGGCTCGATCCGACCGTCGAGACGCGCCGGACCCCGGACCTCCAGCACCTTCATTGCAGACGGTACTCGAAGTCGCCCTCGAACTTGGACCGGTCCCGGATCTGAAACGCAAACTCCAGTCCTTGTCCGGGCTCGAGGCGACCGATCTCGACCACGTCGTGGAACTCCGATCCCAGCACCTCACCCGCGCCGTCCTTGACGTCGAGCTTCAACACGACCTTGTCGACCCATCGCTCGCCTTCGTTGAGGACCTTGCCGACCACCCTCTTGAGGCCGGGCACGGGCTCGTCGCTGTCGGGCTTGGTATCGGGGACGATCCGGACCTCCGCCGCCCGAACGAAGGCCTCCACGTAGGCCCGCCGCTCGGTCTCGGTCATTGCCCCTTCGGGCAGCTTGGGCGCCGATACTGGAGCCTGCCGTGGCGACCGGGGCCAGAGCATCCAGGCGCTGACACCGACTGCCAGAAGCGCCAAGCCTATCAGGAGGGCTCGCATCGGCGCATGAAGCGTCCTCACTCCGACGCGGTCAAGCGAAGCTGTTAAGAGCGTCGAGAACCCTTGCGTTCATCGAGGGCGTTCCGATGGCGAGGCGAAAGGCCTCCGGCATGTCGTAGCCCTGAAGGGAGGCCACTTCGATGCCCGCCGCCGACAAATGGGCGATCCGAGGCTCGGCTAAATCGGGGCAGCGCACGCAAATGAAGTTGGCCTGGCTCGGAAGCGGCTCCAGACCCAGCCCCCGGAGCGCCTCGCTCATCCGCCTCCGCTCGGAGAACACCATCCGCTGACTGCGCTCGATGTGTTCGACGTCGTCCAAAGCGGCGTGAGCTGCGCTGAGAGAGGTTCGAGCCGCGTCGTAAGGGGGGCGGGCGCTCTCGATGGGTCCGACCAGTTCGGGGTCCATGACGCCGTAGCCGACCCGCAGCCCCGCCAGTCCGAAGACCTTGGAAAAGGTACGAAGGACAGCAGTCCGAGGCCGGGACCGAACCGCAGACACGGCGTCTGGAAAGTCTCGAGCCGTAGCGAACTCGTAGTAGGCCTCGTCTACGGCCACGATGACGTGGGGCGGGATCCGGTCGAGGAAAGCGTTGAGCTCTCTTCGGGTGACGTAGCTCCCGGTCGGGTTGTTGGGATTGCAGATGAAGACCAGCTTGGTGCGAATGTCCACCAACCCCGCTAGGGCCGCGAGGTCGGTGCGGAAGCTCCGCAAGGGAGCCTGCAGAATCTCTCGGTTGGCGGCGTGGGCGCTGCGGCTGAACATCACGAAGCTTGGCCAGGCCGCGACGACCGTCTGGCCGGGCTGGACGAAGGTCCTGACCAGCCGATCGATGAGCTCGGTGCTGCCGTGACCGACCACGATCTCCTCTGTGGAGACGTCGTGGCGCTGCGCAAGACGCTCTTTGAGCGCTTCGGCCTGGGGGTCCGGATACTGGTGGGCCCGCTCGACCGAGGCCCTAACCGCCTCGATGGCCAGGGGCGACGGCCCAAGGGGATTCTCGTTGCTGAAGAGCCGGAGCGCGCTCCCGTCGGAGGAAGCCACGTGGGGCCGAAGGGAGGCCACGCCAGGCCCGACCAGACTCTGGTCGGGCAGCGAGCTCACGACTCGGGCTCGCGAGGCGCGTCGGCGGTCGAACCTTCGGCCAGAATGTCCGCCGTCGAGGGACCCTCGACCTGGGCGTCGGGCTCCTCGCGGGTCTCCTCGGCCTTGGCCATCAAAGACTCGAGGACCGCCGCCTCGCCGTCGAAGGCCCCAAGGGCGCGAAAGCGTCGGTAGCGGTCATCTCGGAGGCCGTCCGGGCTGGTACGGCGCAGGCTCTGGAGCTGGCCCCAAAGAGCATCGCCCAGGAGCTCGGCCGCTCTTGCCGGATCCCGATGGGCACCCCCACCGGGCTCGGGCACCACTTGATCCACCACACCGAGCGCCAAGAGGTCGGGGGCGGTCAGCTTCAGGGCGTCGGCCGCACGCTCCGCGTGGGCCGCGTCCTTGAACAAGATGGAGGCACAGCCCTCCGGCGAGATGACCGAATAGATACCGAACTCCATGATCAGGATCCGATTGGCCACCCCGATGGCGAGGGCGCCGCCGCTCCCGCCTTCACCGATGACCGTCGCAACGACCGGAACCCTGAGCTGCGCGAAGGTCTCCAAGGCCTCGGCAATGGCTTGGGCCTGGCCTCGTTCTTCCGCCCCCAGACCCGGATAGGCGCCGGGGGTGTCGATGAAACTCAGGATCGGGAGACCGAACTGGTCGGCCAGCCGGGCAAGCCGGATGGCTTTTCGGTAGCCCTCAGGCCGAGGCATCCCGAAGTTCCGCGCCATGTTCTCCCGGGTGCTCCGACCCTTCTGATGACCCATGACCATCACGGGCAGGCCCCGAAAACGGGCCAGACCAGCCACGATGGCGGGGTCGTCCCCGAATCGCCGGTCGCCATGAAGCTCTACGTAATCGGTGAAGAGGGCCTGCAGGTAGTCCTGAGTGAAGGGGCGCTCGGGATGTCGGGCGACCTGCACGATCTGCCAGCGGCTGAGTCGGCTGAAGATCTGGGCCTTGAGCTTGTGGGCTCGATCCTCGAGCTTCTCGATTTGCCGATGGAGCAGCTTAGAATCCCGGCCGTTTCGGGCCGCCCCGTCCTCGATGGCCACGACGTTGGCCAGGCCATCCCGGCCCACCGCCATGCGTCGCAACTCCTCGATCTGCCGCTCGATCTCCAAGACCGGACGCTCGAAATCCAGCTCGCGAGCCATGTCCGCTGACTACGCGCTCGGCAAAGGGGGGTCCAGCACCATTGAAGCGAGGGTTTCGACGGACAGCTGGCCGTCGAGCCAGCGCAGAGTCTCTTGATTGAACCAGTTGCGCTGGCGTTTGGCGAACTGCCGGGTGGCGATGCTGGTCGCGTCGACCGCTTCGGCCAGGGTGGTCTTGCCCAACACGACCCGAACCGCGTCTCGGTAGCCGATGATCCGCAGCCCCGGCGCATCGGGTGAAGCGGTCCGCAAGGCCGCTTCAGCCTCTTCCAGCAGTCCGTGGCGGTACATCCACTCCGTTCGAGCCCGAATCCGCTCCCAGGAAAGGGCCCTGGGCCAGGTCAGACCGAAGGCCCGAACCGCGTAGCGTTGCCCCCGAAAACCGTGCTCGTCCTGGGCTTCCGAAATCGGCTGACCCGTCTGAAGGAAGTACTCCAAAGCCCGCCCGATCCGCTGGGGATCGCCGGCGGGGATCCGGGCTGCGGCTTTGGGATCGTGGCGCGCCAGCCGAGCGTGGACGGCGGCCGAGCCCTCGTCCTCGAGCCAAGCCAAGACCTGGGCCCGAAGCGCTGCGGAGATGGGCGGAGCTTCGAAGATGCCTCGCAGCCAGGCTCGGTACCACAGGCCGGTGCCCCCGCAAAGGATCGGCAGACGGCCGCGGGCCCGTACCTCGGCCACGGCTTTGTCGGCCCTTTGGGCGAACTCTGCCGCCGTCCACTGTGCGTCGGGCGGAATCTGATCGATGAGATGATGAGGAACCCGAGCCTGCTCTTCCACCGTGGCCTTGGCGGTTCCGACGTCCAGGCCCCGGAAGACCTGGGCCGAATCGCAGCTCACGATCTCGCCGCCCGTCTTTTCCGCGACCTCGAGCGCAAGGGCGCTCTTGCCCGAAGCGGTCGGGCCCAAGATACAGAGCACCGGCGCCTCTTCAGTCATGTGCGAAAAAGGCGCCGCAAGGCGCCGGCCTCCAGGGCTACGATCGTCGGTCCTCCGTCCAGGCCTACCCGAAGCCGTTCGTCAGCACTGAGCCGTTCGAGGAGCACGGACGCCCAATCCAGGCGACGGGGAAGAGCCAGCGCCCGGGCCATCCGACGCCGATAGGCTTCCTGGCGCTCGGCCGCCCGGTTTCGCCGGGCTTCGTCGGCGAGGTCGGTCAAGAGCGCCTCCAAGGACGCGCCGTCTAGGCCCGGCGGACCAGCGGTCACGGCCAGGGTGTTCTCGCCGTAGTCACGATAGGACAGTCCTAAGGCCTCTAAGGCCTCGACGTCCTCGGCCAGACTGGCCGCTCGTCGCGGATCGAGGCTGATCAACAGGGGCACCAGCAGGGGCTGAGAAGCCACTTCGCTGCGGGCTTCGAGGTCGAGCCAACGGGCCTTCTCGGCCGCGGCCCGCCCGTCGATCAGAAAGAGGCCGCCCTCGGACGCCGCGACGAGGTAGCGGCTCAGAAGGAGCTCGCTCACTACCAACCGAAGGTGACTGCCTCCACTCGCCGCATCGGACCCTTGGGCCCCCTCGCCCGTCTCTGTCCGAGCGCTGTCCTTGAATGCGCTTGGCCAGGGCGCTCGGGCCGGAAACATGGCCCGCCGAGGACCGGGTTCGACAGGTGCATCCTCAGGCTGGCCCGGTGCATCCTCAGGCTGGCCCGGTGCATCCTTCAGCACCTCCTGGGAAGGGACGGACTCGATGCTCCGCAAGAATGCGGCGCCCGAACTTCGAGGGCGCCAAGGTGCGGCGGCCAGCGTCCGGCCCAATGCCCCCACCACCGCTCGAAAGACTTCCTGGGGCGAGGCGAAGCGAACCTCCGTCTTCTGAGGGTGCACGTTCACATCGTAGCTTCCCGCAGGAAGGGTCAGGTGAAGTACCAAGACCGGGAAGCGCCCTCGCTCCAGATGGCCCCGGTAGGCCTCCTGGACCGCGTGCTGAATGCCTCGGTCCCGAACGAAACGGCCGTTCACGAAGACGTACAGCGAGCGACTGGTCCGCTCATGGAACCCGGGCTCGGAGATCCATCCCCGCACGTCGATTCGGTGAGGACGCTCATCCTCCTGAATCGGGATGAGTCGCTCCGCGGCCGCCCGGCCCAAAATCCGGCCCATTCGGCCTCGGGGGTCCGTGTCCACCTCGGCCGGAGCGTCGAGGACCAGTCGCTCACCGCTCTCCAGTCGGAAAGCCACCCGCGGCCAGGCCAGGGCCAAACGGGTGACGGCTTCGGAGACGTGGCCCATCTCGGTCCCGGGCCGCTTCATGAACTTCAGTCGGGCCGGAACGTTGAAGAAGAGGGACTCGACGTCGACCTGCGTGCCCCGGGGCGCGCCCACCTGTCGGGGCGCTCCCAGCCGTCCTCCTCGGACTTCGATCCGTGTGGCCTCGGCATCCTCGGCTCTTCGGGTCGTGAGGCGAAAGCGGCTCACCGAAGCGATGCTCGGCAAAGCTTCTCCTCGAAAGCCTAAAGTGGCGACGTCATCCAGATCCTCGATGCGTTCGATCTTGGACGTAGCGTGGCGCTCGAGTGCGGCGAGGGCGTCCTCGGGCCCCATTCCAAAGCCATCGTCGATGACGCGAATGGACCGTCGTCCCCCCTCTTCTACCCGAACCCGAATCCGAGTGGACTGGGCGTCGAGGCCGTTCTCGACCAGTTCTTTGACGACGGCCGCCGGTCGCTCGACTACCTCGCCGGCGGCGATCTTGTTAGCGACGTCCTCGGAGAGCCGGCGGATTCGCACTCGGGTGCCGGTCTCCTACCGCTTGGGCGCGGTCCGGAAGACGTGGTCCCAGAGCGGAGAGGTGACGCCGTAGCGCGTCGGCTCGTGTCGGAAGTGATGCGCCATGTGGTACTTCCGCAGGTACTTAAAGACCCGGTTGTCGCTCGTATAGTGGTGGGTTGCGTAGTGAATCATGTCGTACGCAAGGTAGCCTGCGCCGAAGCCAGCGAAGATGGCGTGGCGCCAAACGGGACCAAAGATTCCTGTGAACAGGAAGAAGAAGAGAAAGGCCAAGGGGATGGACAGCCCAGGGGGAAAGACCAGGCGCATCTTGTCGTTTGGAAAGTCGTGATGGACGCCGTGCAGGATCCAGATCAGCCGCTTCCCCAGCTTGCTGCTGGGCTCGTAGTGAAAGACCAGTCGGTGCAGCCAGTACTCGGTGAGCGACCACAGCAATAGGCCAGACGCGAAACCGGCGACCACACCGAGCACGCCCTGCCCGGCTCCGAAGGCCGACCAAACCTGCCAGGCGATGACCGGCAGGAAGATGGCCGGGGGCTGCCACGGTGGGATCCGTGAGAAAAACTCCAGGAAGTCGCTGCGGAACATTCGCTGCGACTCGAAGTTCACACTGGCTTTGATGGCCCGCATGTCGGCCGAGACCCTATGCTCCCCTAGGCCAGACGAAAAGAAGAATTGCCCTCGTGACCCGTCCCACCCGAGACTCAGTCCACCCTTCCTGGGCCCCGAAGCCGGGCTTCGACGTCTGACTCCACCCGCTCGGCCCGGGCTGCGAGTTCACGGGCCTTGGGCTCGGCCTTTTCCGCCGTCGATTCGGCCAGCCGCGCGCCCGTTCGGAGGGCGGCAGAGACAGCCTCCAGGATCACTTCGTCCGAGCGCCGCCGGTCCAGCTTGGCCCGCTCGATACCCCGCTTCATCTCTTGCGCGACGTGGCCGGCGTTCCCGGGGTGCACGAACTCTGAAACCACCAGGGAACTGGTCAGAACCCCGCAATACCGACGCATCCCCGACTGCGGTTTGAGGGTTCGAAGGGTGCGGTGGGCCAGCCGACCGGCCTGGACGTGCCTGAAGATGACGGTCTCGCTGACTGGGCCCTCTGAGAGGCTCTGAAGGGCGGCCACCCAGCGGTTGAGGGCCATGGCCGCCACCAGGGCCAGACGCCCGTTGGGCCGCAGGATCCCCTGCATGGTGGCCGTCTTGGCCAGTTCGGCCGCGGCCTGGGCCTGGGCGTACCAAATCTGTGTTCGGGACGCGGAGCCTCCAAGCTCCGCGGCTCCGGCGTCCATAGCCTGGACCCGGAGCCCCTGGGCCCGGTGCTCCAGGTGGTCCCGTAGCCTCAGAAGGTGGGCCTCGACCTCGAAGAGCCGCTGGGCCGACGCCCGCAGGCGCTCCACGTCGAAGCGGAGGTGGGTTTGTATGCGCTGGGGCGTCAGCTCCACGGAGAGAGTGTGGACCGGCCGGACCCTCTTCGTCCAACCCGGTCCGCCTTGACGGGTCCGTCTAACCCGACCCGACCGGGGGCTCGCGCCCTCCGGTCGCGCCGAGCGGCCTCCACGGTGCTCAGTTGCAGACTGGACTGTCGTTGGGGAAGACGACGGTCTGCTCGACGCCGCTATTCTGGCTTCCGCAGCTGTTGGTGCAGGTCGCCTGGATGATCACCGGCTGGCCGGTGGGGACCGGGAAGGACTCGACCCGGGTCTCCAGATTGTCCCCCATCAGCGTCGTGACCTGGGGGTCGAAGACCAGGACCGGGCCTCGGGTAACCTCCAGCTCGCAGGAGACCACGGTGGCCGGTTGGGCCATGGTGCCTCCGCCGAAGCTGTTGAACAGACTGATGATGTTCTCCGGCCCCTCACCCGGAAGCTGGTTCTCGTTTCGGGCACAAATGGCGTCCCGACCGCTGATTGGATTGAGCTCGAATTCGATGGCCGGGGCGAGGCAAGGGTCGGTCTCGGCGATCAGCGCCACGATCTCGGGGCTGGCTGGGTCGTTGCTTGAGATCAAGAGGTCGGCCGCGTCGAACAAGGAGTTGTCGTCGTTGGCGTAGCACACCTCGAAGGTCGTCGAGCCATCGGGTTCGATGGTGAGGGGAAAGCTGACATCGGTGAGGCTGAAGTCGTCCGCCGACTCCGCGTTCTGCTCGTCGACCTCGATCTCGACGCCGGTGATAACCAGGTCCGCGTCACCAGAGTTTTCGACGGTGACGTTCTGACACACCCTTTGCGTACCGGTCGACTGGTAGAACAGAGTTCCGGGCCGAGCCTGCAGCGCTGGCAGATCCCCGCCCAGCACGGTCACGACGCAAGGCGAGTTGCCGGGGTCGTTGGAGACGATCTCCAGGGTGGCGGTATCGGGGGTACCGTCGGTCGGGGTGTAGTTGATAAAAAAGGGCACGACCTGGAGGTCGTTGATGGGGGCGTTGAGCCCTTCGATTGAGATCTCGTCGTCCCCGGTCAGTGTCGCCTGGGTGACGTTGAGCTGGCCATCACCCACCTGTGATAGATTGCAGGACTTCGAGCTCTGAACGTTGATATCCACGTCCCGGAAGCGGATATCGGTTCCACACTCGACCTGGCTGCCATCGCAGGTGAGAGCGATTTCGGGCACCTGGACGGTGCCTATGACGCCGATGTTCTCGGTCCCGTCCGAATCGTCATCGGCCCCGTTGGTGGTCATGATCAAGCCATTGCCGTCGACTTGGTCGCCCAGAAAGGTGCCGGCCGAAGTCGGGGAGAGGCGCACGACGAAAAACCGTTCTTCTGAAGAGTCGGTGGCGGGGACGCGCCAAGGGTTCGAGGCCCCGGCCTGCAGGGGCTCGGGCGCTGAAAGCGGGACGAGGTTTCCGTTCTCGTCCTCCACGTCCACGGCCAAGATCGTGAAGCCGGCCTCTTCGGCCGTGATGGGAACCTCAACGTCCGAGGTCCCGTCGAGAATGTTGAAGGCGAAGTTGAAGATCTCGAAGGCGGCGACGGCGTCCCCGTCTCGACTCGAGTTTGTGACCTGGACGTAGAGGTCACAGGCCTGACCATCGACGCCGATGGCTCCGAAGTTCAGCTGGTTGCATGTTCCAAAGTTGATGTTCGGGTTGGTCTCCCCGCAGCCCATGCGGTCAGCGCCCGAGCAGCGAAAGCTAGGAAAGGGCGGAAGAGCGGCTACGCCGACCAGCTGGTATTCGGAGGGGACTTCGTCGTCGACGTTGTCGAGGAGGGTCAGCAGGCCGTCGGCTCGACCCGGGGTGCAGCTGCCGATGGCGCTCGGATTGTTCGTGGCCGGACTGCACGGAGTGAAGCGGACGGTGATGGTGGCCGACTCGTTGGGTGCGAGGCCGTCGAGGGCGGCGGCGGCGCCCGGCGGGTCCACGAGGGTGAAGCTGGCCTGTGCGTTGTTGCCCGGATCGGTGATGATGATGTTGTCCACCTCGAGGGGGGCCGAGCCGGTGCTCGTGCACTCCATGTCGAGGTCTCGGGTCTCCGTGACGGCCACCGAGCCGTAGTCGAGGTTGTTGCAGACGACCGAGGGAACCCGCTCGATCACTTCATCCTCACACGCCCATGTCAGGGCCACGAGGCCCAGCAGGCCATAGTTCAGCTTCTTCATCATTCTGTTCAGCGCTCCGTGAGCCGCCCGCGGGTAGCAAACCCGGATTGGGCGGTCAATTCGGCCCCACACCGGGCCACCGACAGAATGTCGTGGGAGTCCTTCGCTGATCGCCCGACTCTGGCGCAAGCTACGTTGCCGAGGAGCGGAGGAGCGGCCTTGCCGCGCCGGCGACGGTTGACGCTAGACTGGGGCCATCATGCGCATCGGAGAACGACCCCGTCGGGCCCGGGCCTTCCTTCGAGCCTGTGGGCTCATCATCGGCGCGACGGCCTTGTTCGTGGTGACGCTGGCGGTGCTCGTTCTGCGTTCAACTCACTGAGTGTCCTCTCGCGCGTCGATCCATCACGAAAAATTGCCGCAACCATCGTGACGGAAGCGTTCGCTTCGTCACGGGGCCCTTTGGTAAAGCATGGTTAACCCGAGCTCTTTCTTACCCATAAAACCACATTTACACACACGGGTATTTTCTATGTGCCCGTGTGATTTCAGGAGCTTGCGACACAACCGGTCAGCTTGACCTTTTTGTGGGGAATAAAGAGTTTCAGTCGGCGTCGAGAGCGGGCCGTGTCGCACACGTGACACGGGTCGAACTCGTCGCTGCCCCGATGTGGTCCGACGCACAATGCGGCGGCACGAAGGGCACCAGGAAACGACATGGGAACCCGCCGAGCCCCTCCATCATTCCCGAGCGCGCCCGCGCCCACACCGACTGATGAATGCGGAGCCCCACGAGATCCAACGATGAAAGCGAGTCTCACCACGATGAACCATACACCCTCTCGAGCCCAGCTCGGCGGAGCCACCGTCGTCCTGGTTGGCGCCCTCTTGGCGGGCCCAGCCACGGCGCAGGTCGAGCTTCCCGACGACCGCGTCTACGAGACGACGCAGACGGTCAGCGCCTACCAGTCGCTTTCCGCCCGAGGCGTCACGACGACGCAGCGGAAGAGCCGCACCAGCTCTTCCATGCCCAGCATTCCGATTCCCTTCGCGTTCAACTACCTCGGCACCGAGTACACGAGCGTTCGGGCCAACGAGTCGGGGTACATCTCATTCACGGACACCACGACCTTCAACAACCTGTTCTCGAGCTTCTCGGACGGGCTGAACGATCCGGTCACCCCCAATGAAATGATCGCTGGGTTCTGGAACCGGCTCGACAACGTGACGATGCTCTCCGGCGTCATCGGGACGGCGCCCAACCGCTCCTTCGTCATCGAGTATCAGGACTTCAACATGTCGGGCGGCTCCTCGGCCACGACGGCCGACATGCAGTTCTGGCTCAACGAGGACGGCACCTTCGAGGTCCACTACGGCGGCACCCTGGCCAACTGCCAGTTCGGCTGCACCAACGGCGTGACGGGCTACGAGAACACCGGCCTGGCCGGCGACTTCTTCGACTTCTTCCTCCCCTGCACCAACAACGAGCTGTGTCAGGACTCGGACTTCAACAACGACCTGAGCGGCACCAACATCGTGGTGGGCCTCAAGGACGAGCCGGAGCTGACGGGCCGCTTCGGTGCCTTCCTGCGTGGCGCCCTGCCCGGCGAGACCGCCACCGGCACCGTGACCATCATCAACCGAGGCCAGAACACGGCCCTCGGGGTCGAGGTCAACCTGTACCTCTCCACCGACGACGAGCTGGACACCTTGGCCGACACGTTCGTGGGCGCCTTCACCGCCGACGCGGACAACGGAGCCAACGACGTCCTGGCCTCCATCATCGTGCCCCCCAGCATCCCCGTCGACGACTACTTCCTCATCGCCGACATTGACCCCAACGACGACTTCGCAGACGAGCTGAACGAGGACGACAACGTGGTGGTTGCGGACCAGAAGTTTGGCACCGCCTTCGACCTAGAAGTCATCGACTGTGTGGTGACCAACCCTGGAGGCGTCAACCCGGGCCAGAGCGCCAACATTGCCGTTACCATTCAAAACAACGGCGCGCCCTTCGTGGGAACGACCGACGTGCGCGTGACGGCCTCCTCGGACGCCGTGCCCGACGGCTCGGACCCTCTGATCGGCTCCGGCCCCCTGACCACGCCCAACCTCGAGCGGGTCAACCTGCAGACCGTGACCGTGTCCGGCACCCTGCCGACCATCACGCCCGGCCTCTACTACGCCGGCTGTGAGCTCGACACGACCCTGTCCATCACGGAAATCAACGAGGGCAACAACCTCGGTTTCACGGTCAACGACGACCCCTTGGGCGTCGACGACCGCTTCCAGTCGGGCTCCGACTACACCATCCAGTCGAGCAACATCGTATTCGACGAGAACCTGCCCCCCGGCACCAACTTGGACCTCACCCTGACCTTCGACAGCGTGGCCGTGCCTTCGGTCGATACGCTGGAGTACCGGGTCTACGCTTCGGTGGACGAGAACCTCGACCTCGGCCTCAATGGGGACACCCAGATCGGCAGCACCTTCACCGTTGACTTCGACGGCAGCGGAAGCGCGGTGGTCGACGACATCAGCATCCCTGTGAGCCTGGCCCCGGGCCGCTACTTCGTGATCATTCAGGTCGACCCGAGGAACCGCATTCAGGAGGTGACCGACGGTCGGCCCAACGACAACAACATCGTGACCGGCGGGACTTTCGTGAACGCCATCGACTTCACCGTCACCCCGGGAAGCCTGAGTTTCTCGACCAGCCAGCCGGGCAACGACATCAGCACCGGCGACCAGGTGAACGTGAACTTCGAGCTCTGCTCGGAGGGCCTAGACTTCACGGGCTTCATTCCGGCCACGGTCTTCTTCTCGGTCGACCCCGCCTTCGACTTCGGTGACGAACAAGCCTTCACGACCCAGGTCTTCATCACCGGCGATGGCGCTGGCGCCGACTGCGTGGCGGTCGCCGTCCAATTCAGCCTGCCCCGGAGCATTCCACCCCAGCAGTACAACGTGGCGGTGGCCATCGATCCGTCGAACAACGTGACCGAAGCCAACGAGCTCAACAACTCGGCCATCACCCCCGGCCTGCCCTCGCCCAGCTCGGGCATCACGGTCTTGGGCTCGGACCTCTTCGTCGACGGTGGCCTGGTCCAGGAGTTCGTCTTCTCGAGCTCCCCCGATAGCCAAGCCTTCTTCGAGGTCGAGGTGACCATCGAGAACCGAGGTCCGCTGGACGCGACCTTCCAGTACACCCACTACCTTTCGGAGGACGACATTATCCGGACCCAGAACGACCAAGTGATCTTCGAGTCGCCAGAGGTCTTCATGGAGGCAGGATCGATTCAGACCTTCATCGACGAGGTGCCGGCCCCCGTACTGACCTCGACCGCTTCCTTCTTCATCGGTACCGCGGTGGACGTCCAGTTCGTCGTACCGGACCCCAACCGGGCCAACAACGTACGTATCCTCAGCGTACGGACCGGGAACGGCGACATCGCCAACCGGACCCCAGTCGTCTTCGTGCAGCCGGCGCCCGACTTCGAGACCCGCATCATCGCGACTTCGACTTCGGCCGCAGGTGGCGAAGAGCTGTCCATCACCCGAAGCCTGGCGAATATCGGAAACGCGGACTCGGTGGCCACGCCCTACGCGTACTACCTGTCGACGAACCAGACGATTTCGCCCGACGACGACATTCTGCTCGGAACCTTCGAGACGACCCTCGCAGTGGGCGCGGACGACATCTCCGTGGACACGGTGACCGTTCCGGTGACGGTCCAGGCCGGAAACTACTTCCTCGGCCTGGTCGCGAACCCGAACGAGACGGTGCGGGAGGTGTTCTTGGCCAACAACGTCTCGGTGACCGCCGAGCCCTTGAACGTCTTCGAGGCGGTGATTCAGTTCATCACCAGCTCATTCCCCCGGGCGACCTCGGGCGTGCCCTATGAGGTCGGCGCCTTCGCGACCGGCGGTACCCAACCCATCACTTGGGCCCTGGCCCCCGGAAGCTCGCTGCCGCCGGGCCTGACGTTGGAGGCTTCGACCGGCATCATCTCCGGTACCCCGACCGATGAGGACCTCTTCGAGTTCACCCTCCGGGCCCAGTCCGGAACGGCCTTCGCGGAGCGGGACTTCATCATCATCGTGACGCCTCCGACGGTGCAGATCGACATCGCCAGCCCCTCGTTGCCCTCAGGCATCGCGAACCGGGCTTACGATGTTACGCTCATCGCGGTCGGCGGCGCGCCGCCCTACACCTTCTCGATCATCAACCAGGCTGCTCTGCCCAACGGGCTGAGCTTCGACAGCGCCACGGGTCGTTTGTCGGGCACCCCGACTTCGCCGGGCTCGGTGGGTCTGGTGTTCCGAGTGGAGGACGCGCTGCCGCCGGACATCCGGAACGTGGCGACCCGAGAGCTGGTGCTCCGCATCTTGAACCCGAACGGCACCGTCCAGATCGCTCAGCAGCCTCTGGTGAGCCCAATCGTGAACGAGAACCTCCCCTGCTCGGAAGAGGACGCGGTCATCCGCTTCGAGGCCATCAACGGCACGGCGCCCTACAGCTGGTCCTTCGTAAGCGATGGACCTCCGGGCCTGCAGCTCAACGACGACATGGCCGGGCTGACGGGCATTCTCTGCGGGACGCCGACGCAGGCCGGTCGCTTCCCCTTCGAGATTCGTGTTCAGGATGCGACCGGACTGTTCGATACGGCTCTGTTCATCTTGGAGGTCAGCGGGCGTGACTTCGCCATCTCGACCTTCGGGCTTCCGGAGGCGACGCTGAACGGTCCCGAGTACAGCCAATCCCTGACCGCCATTCGCGGCACCGAGCCCATTACATGGAGCATCGTGCCGGGCCTCGGCACCCTGCCTCCGGGCCTGGAGCTGAGCACCGATGGTGTGATTTCAGGTGTGGCGTCCGAGTCAGGTCGCTATGGGTTCAGCGTGCAGGCAGAGGACAGCTTGGGCCAGGTGGACACGCAAGTGCTCGCCATCGTGGTCGATAGCGTCGGCTTCTGCACGGCCAACCCCGACGACGCCATCTGCCAGCCCAGCAGCGGTGAGGGCTGTGACGTGACTACTGGCGGTCGAGGCCCCCTCGGCTCGCCGTCCTTCCTGCTGATGATGGCGATGGCCGGCTTCATGGCCTGGCGTCGGCGGAGGCAGAACGGTTGAAGCACCCGGGACCCGGTCGGTCACCGGCCGGGTCCTCTTCTTTGATTCGATTCCAACGGAGAACTAGACGATGAAGACAACGAACATGATGGGCATAGCGGCGTTGACCGCCTTTGCGTGGTCGAGCACGGCCACCGCTCAGCCCACCCCCGTCCCAGACACCCCTTACGTGCAGGAGATCTTCGACGACGTCCAAGTCGACCTCCTCGACAATCCCACCGTGGTCAGCCAGCCTTCTTCGGGCGGCGTCTTCAGCGGGGTGTCGGAGGTGCCGATCCCCTTCCAGTTCAAGTACTACGACGACAACGTCCAGACCGTGACGATGAACGTGAACGGTGCCGTGGCCATGCGCGACGGCGTCGGCACCGCGTTCAACGCCAACTCGTGGGCGCCGGGCAGCTCCCCTCAGTTCGGCACCGACATCAATGGCTGGATCGCCCCCTGGTGGGGTGACAGCTTCCCGAACAGCCAGACCAGCAGCCTGGTCGGCTATCAGCTGGAGGGCCAGGCACCTCAGCGGACCATGACCCTGCAGTGGGGCAACATGACCGACTCCAGCTCTCAGTTCGGCTGCTGCGACTTCGACATCACCACCCAGGTCGTGCTCTATGAGGGCCTTTCGGGTCGAATCGACATCAAGTTCTCGGGCGTCGTGTCCAACTTGGGTGGCGTCTCCACCTTCAACGACTACACCGTCGGCATGGAAAGCCGGCAGGGCGACCGCCCCATCGAGTTCTTGACCCCGGCCTGCTCCCCCGACTGCCGGCCGGACACCTTGCTCACTCAGCTAGGCGACAAGCAGATCACCCTTCGCCAGGATCCCGGTATCGAGCTGGTCGCGGTGTCGATGGCGCTTCCAGAGTTCGCCCCTCTGGGCGCCGTCACCCCCGTCCCGGTCACTGTGGCCAACCTGAACGGCAGCCTCCTCGGACCGTTCGTCATCACGCTCGAGGCCTCGACCTCCCGAAACTTCGACCCTGATCTGGCCCCGGTCATCGAGGTCGGTTCGGAGGAGTTCCGCCTCTTCCCCTACAGCACCCGAAACCTGGAAGTGCCCATGGAGCCCGAGCTGACCCTGGGTGAGCAGCGCTACTTCGTGCGGGCCATCGTCGACAGCGGCGACGCCGTGCCCGAGGTCGAGGAGAACAACAACATCGTGGCCTCTCCGACCCCGGTCCGCTACCTGCCCAGCCGCCCCGACCTGGCGGTGCAGGAAGTCCGCATCCCGAAGAGCGAGGCCGAGCCTGGCGAGTTCCTCGACATCCTGGTTCGGATCGCCAACATCGGCTCAGAGGACGTCTCCCTGGCTGAGGGGAGCCTCTCCATGGTTCTTTCTGGAAACCCGGCCATCAGTCCACAGGACGCCGAGATCGGTCGCACCGCCGTCGAGCTGGCCGCAGGTGAGGCCGAGGACGTGACGGTCACCATCCAGATCCCGGACCCGGTGAACAGTGGAAGCTACTTCATCGGTGCCTTCCTGGACCTCGAGAACACGCTCGTGGAGTCCAACGAGTCGAACAACGGTCGAGCCGCCTTCGTGCCGCTGAGCATCAGCGGTGGCCAGTTGGCCATCGTGACCAGCCGTCTTCCCGCAGCCATCCTCCAGGAGCGCTACACCGCCATCCTGGCCGCGGTGGGCGGTGACGGAAACTACACCTGGGGTCTAACCCAGGGTTCGGAGCCCCTGCCCAGCAACCTGAGCATCGAGGCCGGAAGCGGCGCGGTGTTCGGCGTTTGCAACGAGGCCGGAACCTCCAACATCGAAGTCAGCGTCAGCAGCCAAGGCGAGACGGCCACCCGTCAGTACAGCTTCTCCTGCTCGGATCCTTCGGAGCCGCTCACGGTCGTGACCCGCAGCGTGCCCGACGCCATCCTAGGTCAGGAGTACGTGTTCCAGCTTCTGGCCACCGGCGGCGAGTCGGCGAGCGCCCCCTTGACCTGGTCGGCCACCGACCTGCCCATGGGCCTGCGCATCGAAGCGGACAACATCGTCGGCACCCCGGTCATGCCAGGCGAGTCCAGCACCACGATCAGCGTGGATGACGGGACTTCGACCGACGACCAGGTGGTGTCCTTCACCGTTCGGCCGAACCAGAACCTTCTCATCGACGTGATCGCGCTGCCCATGGGTGAGCTCGGCGCGGCGTACGAGGCTCAGCTCAGCGCCAGCGGTGGTGTCGGCGACATCATCTTCGAGATTGACGGCACCGGCCTTCCTCGGGGCCTCGTGCTCGACCCGGACGGCCGCCTGCGCGGGATCCCGGACGAGGTCGGTACCTTCAACTTTACCGTTGTGGCCAAGGACACGCCGCCTCCGGGCAGCGAGCTCCGCGCCGAGGACCGAAACAGCTTTGAGTTGAGCATCATCGACGGAGCCGAGTCCTTCTTCGTGGCGACTCAGCAGCTTCCGCCCGGCGCGGTGGGCTCGGGCTACAGCCAAGCCATCTCCAGCGTGGGCGGCGTCGAGCCGATTTCCTGGCAGGTGGACGGCGTTTTGCCCGAAGGTCTGGAGACCGCGGTGTCCAACAACGAGCTCCAGATCATCGGCACCCCGCTGGTCACGGATGCCCGTAACCTCTTGGTCACCGCCACCGACAACGTCGGCCGGGTCGCTTCACGCGTGCTCGTACTCGAGGTCGGCGGCGAAGGCTCGAATTCACCCCAGTGCCCCGACCCCGCCTTCCCGCAGATCTGCAACGATGAGCTGGAGAACGCCGACAGCGGCTGCTCAGCCACGGGCTTCAACGGCGGGGCCCTGAGCGGGCTCTTGCTGGCCTTCGGCGGCATGCTGCTGCTGCGCCGCCGCCGCGACGCCTGAGGCTGCCTCGTCTTCGAGGAGGCGCCACCTCGGCGCCTCCTCACCCCCTTCCTACCATTCACGACAGCGCTGACCTGCCGGTTCCCTTCATCCGAACCGCGCAGAGCTCACGCTTTCGCCGTCCGTTCATCTAACGCTTCCTCACCACCCATTGAACCGGTTCCGCCCGTAGCTTGGGCATGAAACGGACGCTGCCCCCCCTCCTCATCGCGCTTTCTCTTCAGGGCACGGCTTGGGCTCAGCCGACGACGATTCCCGGGACGCCCTATCTGTCAGAAGACCAAGCTCACGCCTTCACGCCGCTCTCGAACCCGACCGTACTCAGCCGTCCGAGTGCGGGCGGGGTTTTCTCGGGTCTGTTCGAGGTCCCCCTCCCCTTCGACTTTCGCTTCTACGGCGACACGGTGCGCTCGGTAACGGCGAACGTGAACGGGGCCCTGGCCATGGACCCGACCACGACTGCCTCCTTCAACGCCAACGCCTGGGCCCCGGGTTCAAGCCCTGCTTTCGGGAGCGACACCAACGGCTGGATCGCGCCCTACTGGGGGGACGTCTATCCCAACTCCATCAATGGCTCCTCGGTGGGCTTTCAGCTCGAAGGGCAGGCCCCCTTTCGGACCCTGACCTTCGAGTGGCTGATGATGGCTGAAACGAGCAGCCGCTTCAGCTGCTGCGACTTCGATCTGTCCACTCAGATCGTCCTCTACGAGGGCTTGAGCGGTCGCATCGACGTGCGGTGGTCCGGGACCGTCTCAAACCCCGGGGGTATCTCCAGCTTCGCCGACTACACCAGCGGCATGGAAAGCCGGCAAGGTGATGAAGCCTTCGAGTTTCCTAGCTCGGCCTGCTCGCCCGACTGTCGGCCGGACGCCGTCTTTTCCGAGCTGAGCGGTCGGGAACGGGTCCTTCGGCAGGACCCGGGGGTCGAGCTATCGGCGGGCCCGTTGAGTCTCCCCGAGTTCGCGCCCCTGGGTGCGCCAACCCCGGTCTCAGTGGTGGCCGAAAACCTCCACCGAAACACCCTCGGTCCCTTTTTGATCCGGCTGCAGGCCTCGACGGACCGAGACTTCGATCCGGACGAGGCCCCCGTCTTCGAAGTCGGTGCCGAGAGCTTCCGCCTGTTCCCTTTCTCGGCCCGAAGCCTCGAGGTCCCAATGCGACCTGACGCCAGCCTAGGAACCCGCCGCTACTGGATCCGAGCCATCGTAGACGCCGAAAACCAGGTCCCCGAAGTCGACGAGACCAACAACCTGAGTCGCGCACCTCGCCCGGTCCGCTTCCTCCCGAGCCGGCCCGACCTCGAAGTGCGAGAGGTCCGCATCGACCGACCCGTGTCCGCCCCGGGCGGGGAGGTCGGCGTGGAACTCGAGATCGCCAACATAGGCTCGGAGCCCGTCGAAGAGGCTGACGGTGTGTCCTTGTCCATCTTGCTCTCGGGCAACCCGGCCATCAGCCCCCAGGACGCCGAATTGCTCCGTCGAGACGTAGCGCTAGATGCCGGCGAGACCCGCGCCCTCGCGCTCACCGTTCCGCTGCCGGCTGTCCTGGCAAGCGGAGACTTCTTCATCGGGGCCTTCCTGGACCTCGACGACCTGGTGGAGGAAACGAACGAGGCCAACAATGGTCGAGCCGCATTCGTTCCCTTGGCCATCGAAGGCGGCGACTTGGCGATCGTAACCAGCCGCCTCCCAGCCGCTCGACTCAGCGAGCCGTACACCGCCCTCCTCTCCGCCTTCGGCGGGGATGGCGACTATCGCTGGTCCCTCAGCCAAGGCTCGGACCCCCTACCTCCTGGGCTGGGTCTGGAACCAGGAAGCGGCGTCCTCTTCGGCGTCTGCGCCAGCGTTCAGACCGTCAACCTCGAGGTCGAGGTCCGCTCCGGCGGCGCGCTTGCTCGCCGAAGCCTGAGTCTGACCTGCAGCGATCCGCGGGAGCCCCTGACCGTCGTGACCCGTCGACTCCCCGACGGGCTGTTGGGTCAAGAGTACGTCTTCCAGCTCCTCGCGACCGGAGGGGAGGCGGGAACGAACCCCCTGACCTGGTTCGCGGAGGGACTACCTTCCGGGCTCGGGATCCAAGGCGAGCTCATCAGCGGGACCCCACGTCAGCCCGGCAGCTTCCGCTTCACGATCGTCGTCGACGACGGTGTTTCCCAGGCCGAGCGCATGCTGGACCTGGAGGTGCGGTCGAACCCCAACCTGCTGATCGACCCCGTTCGCCTTCCCCAGGCCGAACTCGGGGCCGCCTTCGAAGTCCAGCTGACGGCCTCAGGCGGCATTCCGCCCATCGTGTTCGAACTCGACGGCCGCTTGCCGAGGGGAATGGTGCTCGACCCGGGCGGGCGGCTCCGCGGCGTGCCGGACGAGGTAGGCCGATTTGTCTTCGAGGTCGTGGCCAAAGACACCCCCCCGCCGGGCAGTGAACTGCGGGCCCAAGACCGGCTCGAGCTGGAGCTACTCGTCGCCGACGATGAAGACGGCTTCTTCATCGCCACGCCCGGCCTCCCCCGGGCAGTCGTCGGGGAGGGCTACAGCGAACCCATTGCGAGCGTGGGCGGCGTCGAACCCATCACCTGGAGGCTAGACGGCGTCCTCCCCGACGGATTGGAGACCGCCGTCTCGAACAACGAGCTGCAGATCATTGGGACCCCCCTCGTGACCGACAGCAGGAACCTCTTGGTCACGGCTCAGGACGCCATCGGCCGCACTGCTGGCCGGGTTTTGGTTCTCGAGGTCGGCCCCAACGGCTCGGGCAATCCGGTCTGCCCCGACCCGGCCTTCCCGGTCCTCTGTCAGCCCGAGGAGAGCTCAGGCTGTGCTGCCACCGGCTTCAATCCTGGCGCCCTGACCGGCCTCCTGCTGGCCCTTACGGCCCTAGGCCAGCGGCGACTCCGCCGCCGCCGACCATCCCGTCCCCACGACTGAGCCGCCCCTTCCACCCCGCCCACCGAGGCGACCGTACACCACCGGCCCTGGGGGAGGCCGGCGGGCCCCTCACCCTCCAAGCTTCACCAAGACCACTACGCCGAAGCACTACCCTCGACAGCACAGGAGCCACCCAGAAAAGGCCGCCGGGGGTCATATTGTCGGGGGCGATAGAGGGCAAGGCACCCGCCCGCGCCCTCGGCAATGACGTCGGACCAAGAGGTCTCAGCCGAATACGCAGTGTGCAGTCTGAGGAGAACGATTCAGTCGTCGGAAAGCGCGTCGACGATCTTGTCCTTGACGGACTCCGCGGCCTCCGCAGCTTCGGCCTCGGCTCGAAGCTGCGAGAGTCGGCCCGACTTTTCCAAAGCCCGAAGCTCCAAGGCCCGTAGTTTCTCCATGACCTCTGGCATGCCCTCCGCCTTGCTGGGAAGCGGCATGTC
This sequence comes from Myxococcota bacterium, assembly GCA_039024635.1. Classification (GTDB taxonomy): domain Bacteria; phylum Myxococcota; class Kuafuiibacteriia; order Kuafuiibacteriales; family Kuafuiibacteriaceae; genus Kuafuiihalomonas. The sequence continues at coordinate 113,736 of JBCCQA010000004.1, forward strand.
CCCTGGCACGCGAAGCCCGTGGCGCATGCGAACGACCCGCTCCGCCTCAGGATCGATCGTCTCCGAATCTCGCGTCACGGTGCGGGACCGAGAGGCGCGCTTGCGCTCCGTCATTCTTCGAAGACGGTACCGAGGCCGAATCGGTGGGTCAAATTTAGGGCATCGACCCAGGAGCGCGACCAGAGCTCAGTCGCTGGCGCATCGAAATCCTACTGTATCGTCCACTTCCGTGGGGATCCGGGGTTGACGAGACGCGACCCGTACAAGGTGGGCACCGTCCCGAAACGAACCTCCACGCACGACCCGCTCTCGACCTTTTTCGGGACCCTGGGGATGAAGGATCGAGTCTCGGGTTCGGTAGATGACGGGATCGAAGTAGTCGGCCACCCACTCGGCCACGTTGCCAGCCAAGTTGCGGACGCCGAAGGGGCTGGCGCCTGCCTCGAAGGCATCGATAGGCGCTGCACCTTCATAGTCGTCCCCATCTCGGGTATTGGCCTTCGTAGCGTCGAACACCCCCGCCCAAGGCCACTTGCGCAGGTCGCTTCCCTTGGCCGCGTACTCCCACTCCGCTTCCGTCGGAAGGCGTCGACCAATCCACTCACAATAAGCCTGCGCATCGAACCACGAGATCCCGACCACCGGGGCATCGAGGGCTCCGTCGTCCCGAGCAGAATCGCATGCCTTGGCCTGAACGCAGCTTCGGTAGCTGCGGCGGCTCACCTCGAAGCGATCGATGGCGAATGCATCCATGCGCAGCTCGTGCTCCGGATACTCCTCCGGCTCCCCATTGCGGTCGCCCATGACGAACCGTCCGGAAGGAATGCGAACCATGGGAGGCAGCTCGCTGGTCGGCGCCGGCGCGTCCGGACGGGCGTAGCGGTGGCAGCCCACCACCATGATGAGCCCGAAGAGCAAGAGGCGCTTCATGAGCTCAGGCTACGCGGAGCACGGCCTCGACGAAACGGGGGTCGACCTGGGCGCCGGCCCGGCCAAGCAGCTCCCCTCGAAGCTGCTCGAGACCGACTGACAGCTCCCGCGCCACCGCCTGGTCCATAGCCTCGTCCAGGGAAGGGAGCGTGGGCGACGCGCCGGCGGCCAGGCGGACGGCCAGACGCTCCAGGGCAGCCCCATCCAGCGGCCGTACCTCGAAGGGCGCGCCGAGCAGGGTCCAAGCAGCGCCCGTGGTGAGGGCCACCCGCAAGGTCCGGTCGCGGGGATCGACTGGCAGGAGTGGCTCCTCGAGGGCCTGGAGCCGGTCCTGCAGCCCCAGGAGAGCCGAAGCCTGGCCGAGGGCTTCGGCATGGGACAGCGCCTGGCCCAACACGGCCAGCACGGCCGGACCCGCCACGGGTCGGGGGAGCTCGGCACGAGTCGGGTCGGCATCGACCGGTATCCGCTGGTCCAGGCCCTCCAGAAGCCTCAGGAGGTCGCTCTCGAGGCCCAGCTCATCCAAGGGGCCCATAGACTGGACGCGGCGACGCATGCCCAGAAGGACGCCGTGGCCAACCCCGAACAAGGTCCGCAGATCGTGCCCCCGCAGTCGCTCGGTCCAAACGCCGGGATCCTCGCTCTCGAGGCCGGCAGACAGGCCGAGGTCGATCCGACCCAGGGCCGTGGCGACGATCCACGCCAAGCCGTCGCGGTCGGCCAGTGCGACGTCCTCGGCCACGAGAAGGCCCGTAACCAAGCTGGCCAGCTCGGACTCCACTCGATTCGTGAGCTCGGGCGCCCTCTCGAGGGCTTCGGCCAGCAGGCCCGCCCGAAGGTGACGGCCCACGGCAACCGGGAGCCGACCCGGGGCCGGCTCGTCTTGCTCGGTCCCGCTCAGGGCCTCGGGTCCGAGCGGTGCCCAAAGAAGCAGCGCGCGCTCGCGGGGAGGAAAACCGAGGTCCTCCAGGCGAGCGTCTCGAAAGCGGAGGCTGAGCTCCTCCAGGGAGGAGCTCAGATCGGACTCGGCCAGGCGCATGATGGATGCAGCCCAATCCATGTCTTCGTCTCGATAGAGGTCTTCGACGATTCTGAGCGCGGTCTTGCGCTGCTCCTCATCCACCTCTTCCACTTCATCCCAAGCCTCGTCCCTCTCATCGACCCGCCTCGCTTCGAAGACGAAGCGACCATCTGGCGTTTCATGCAGCTCTTCGGCCTCGGCCAGCCAAGACGGGACCTGGTGGGCCGGATCGTCTTCGCTTGGGCGCACCGCGACCCGCAGCCGCCGCCGCAAGCAGGCCGCCAGAGCCTCCGGATCCATCCCTCGGACCGCCCGAAGGAAACATGACAGGTCTGCCTCTCGACACGCGTCGAGCCAAACGAACACGTCGGCGGGAGAAAGTGTCTGGGTCTGCCAGCTCTCGAAGTCGAACAGCGCCCGCAGCTGGTCGGTCGACATCCAGCGCAGCAGCGCCGTCGCGTCCTCGGTACCCAGCTCCTTGGCCAGAACGTAGGCGTCCAGTTCGGGCAGGGCGGCGATGGCCTTGGGCGCTTCGGGCTGATCGATCAAGGCCTCGACCTCGGCCCTACGACGAGCGCTTCGGATGATGCGGTCCCACGGTCGAAGAGACAGGACGCCGTCGCTCATCCCCTGCCGATGCCAAAGCCCTTCGTCCCTGACAAGCGAACGCTAGTACGGGCCGCTCCCTCAGCGGTTCCGGATCTGCGCTTGACTGGGATCCAGGTTCGGAGCGACCTGGTGTCGAGATGTCTGGTGCCGCGTCCATTCTCAAGAAGATGCTGATGGCCCTGACCGGCTTGGCCTGGTTCGGGTTCCTGGTCGGCCACCTCAGCGGCAACTTCCTCATGTTCAAGGGGCCCGAGGCGTTCAACCACTACGCCGAGTTTCTGGAGTCGACGGGCGCGCTTCTCATCGCGGCCGAGTTGGGTCTCATAGCCTTCTTGGCGCTGCACGTGGGCACCGCTGCCAAGCTGGTCCTGGAAAACCGCAGCGCTCGGCGTCGGGGCTACGCCGTCTCCGCCACCAACGGTCAGGCAAGTTGGGGCTCCCGCACCATGGCCGTCGCGGGCACGATCCTTCTCGCCTTCATCATCTTGCACGTAAGGCAGTTCAAGTTCGGCGATCACACACAAGAGTTCGGACTGTGGGGTCTGGTCATCCGAAGCTTCCAGGATCCTCTTGTGGTCGGTGGGTACGTGGTCGCGATGCTGGCTCTAGGTCTACATCTGAGCCACGGCTTCGGAAGCGCTTTTCAGTCCCTGGGCGTCATTCGCCCCACCTGGCGGGCCAACCTGCGCATCCTGGGCGTCGCCTTTGGTTGGGCGATCGCCCTCGGATTCATTAGTCTGCCCGTGTACGCGTTCTTTTTCGAGAGCGCTTGAGGAACACCATGATGCTCGACAGCAAAGTCCCGTCCGGCCCCATCGACAAGAAGTGGGAGAATCACCGCTTCGACCTGAAGCTGGTCAACCCGGCCAACAAGCGCAAGCACTCCGTCATCGTGGTCGGGACCGGCCTGGCCGGGGCCTCGGCCAGCGCCACCCTCGCCGAGCTCGGGTACAAGGTCCACGCATTCTGCTTCCACGACAGCCCTCGCCGCGCTCACTCCATCGCCGCTCAGGGCGGCATCAACGCAGCCAAGAACTACCAGAACGACGGCGACAGCGTGTACCGACTCTTCTACGACACGGTGAAGGGCGGCGACTACCGCTCCCGTGAGGCCAACGTGCACCGATTGGCCGAGGTCAGCGTCAACATCATCGACCAGTGCGTCGCGCAAGGCGTGCCGTTCGCTCGAGAGTACGGCGGCGTCCTTGCCAACCGCTCGTTTGGCGGGGCTCAGGTCAGCCGAACCTTCTACGCCAAGGGTCAGACGGGCCAGCAGCTCTTGCTCGGCGCGTACAGCGCCCTTCAGCGTCAGATCAACACCGGCAAGGTGAAGATGCACACCAAGCACGAGATGCTCGACATCGTCGTCGTGGACGGAAAGTGCGTCGGAATCATCACCCGCAACCTCATGACCGGGAAGATGGAGCGCTGGTCGGCGGACGCGGTGTGTCTCGCCACCGGCGGCTACTCCAACGTCTTCTACCTCTCGACCAATGCCAAGGGCTGCAACGTGACCGCGACCCACCGTGCCTACAGGAAGGGCGCCCTCTTCGCGAACCCTTGCTACACCCAGATTCACCCGACCTGCATCCCGGTCTCGGGCGATCACCAGTCCAAGCTGACCCTCATGTCAGAGTCGCTGCGGAACGACGGCCGAGTGTGGGTCCCCAAGCAAACCGGCGACAAACGGGCGGCTCGAGACATCCCCGACGACGAGCGGGACTACTACTTGGAACGGAAGTACCCAGCATTTGGAAACCTCGTGCCTCGTGACGTGGCGAGCCGCTCGGCCAAGGCGATGACCGATGAGGGTCGAGGCGTTGGCGCGACGGGTCTAGGCGTCTACTTGGACTTTCGAGACGCCATCAAGCGGGACGGTCGAGACGCCATCGAGGCCCGCTACGGCAACCTCTTCGACATCTACAAAGAGATCACCGACGAGAACGCATACGAAACGCCGATGCGCATCTATCCGGCGCCCCACTACACGATGGGAGGGCTATGGGTGGACTACAACTTGATGACCACGATCCCAGGCCTCTTCGCGCTCGGCGAGGCCAACTTCTCGGACCACGGCGCCAATCGCCTCGGAGCGAGCGCGCTCATGCAGGGACTGGCCGACGGCTACTTCGTCATTCCCTACACCCTGGGCGGCTACATCGCGACGGAGTCGCCGGGCGAGATGGACACCAACCACCCCGCCTTCGCCGACGCGGAGCGCGAAGCGACGGCGCGACTTCAGAAGATCATCGACATCAAAGGCAAGACGCCCGTCGACGTCTTCCACCGCCGTCTAGGCCGAGAGGTCTGGGACAAGTGCGGCATGTCGCGCAACGGTGAGGGGCTGGAGAGGCTGGTCGACTTCATCCGGGAGACCAGGGAAGAGTTCTGGGCGGACGCAAACGTCACCGGTTCCCAGGACAGCTTCAACCAGAACCTGGAGCGTGCCGGACGGGTGGCTGATTTCCTCGAGTTCGCGGAGTTGATGGCCACCGATGCTCTGCATCGCGACGAGTCCTGTGGTGGGCACTTCCGGGAAGAGCATCAGACCCCTGAAGGCGAAGCAAAGCGAAACGACGAAGACTTCTGCTACGTGGCCGCCTGGGAGCACCAGGGCGTGGGCGAGCGACCGACGCTTCACAAAGAAGATCTCGATTTCGAGTACGTAAAGCTCACCCAGCGCTCCTACAAGTGAGGTTTAGGCAAAGATGAATTTCACCCTACGCATCTGGCGACAGGCCAAGCCCGAAGCCAAAGGGCACTTCGAGACGATCGAGGCCAAAGGCATCTCCCCCGACAGCTCTTTCCTCGAGATGCTCGACGTCGTGAACAACGGGCTCGAGTCGGAGAGCCAGGACCCGGTCGCCTTCGACTCCGACTGCCGCGAGGGCATCTGCGGCACCTGCGGCATGGTCATCAACGGCGTCCCCCACGGCGACGGAAAGCTGAAGGCCACTTGCCAGATCTACATGCGGGAGTTCGAGGACGGGGCCACGATCACCTTAGAGCCCTACAACGCCAATTCCTTCCCCATGGTGAAGGATCTGGTCGTGGATCGGGAGGCCTTCGACCGAATCCAGCAGGCGGGCGGCTACGTCAGCGTCAACACCGGTGTGGGGGTGGATGGCAACGCCATTCCCATCGCCAAGGAGTACGCGGACGAGGCCTTCCTGGCCGCCCAGTGCATTGGCTGCGGCGCCTGCGTAGCCACCTGCAAGAACAACTCGGCCATGCTCTTCACGAGCGCCAAGGTCGCCCACCTTGCGCTCCTGCCCCAAGGCCAACCCGAGCGGTACCAGCGGGTCGTCAACATGGTCCATCAAATGGACGCCGAGGGCTTCGGCAACTGCACCAGCGAGCGGGAGTGCGAAGCCGTATGCCCCAAGGGCATCAGCGTGACGAACATTGCTCGGATGAACCGGGACTACATGTGGGCGCGCCTCAGGGGTTACAAGCCGACGAACGTTTGAGCACTCCCTCGGAATACGGCCGGGGTAGTGCCTTCGGGGGTACATGTCGACCGGGTCGACCGTTCGGGGCTCACGAGTGGCGTCGGCCAGTGGGCAGGTCTTGGGTTTGTCTCTCACTACTTCGGGCTCGAGCGTGCCGAGCTCTCGCCTCCCGACGACGTGACCCCTGCCACCCTCTGGAGAGGCTTTGACTTCGTCTGCTCTGGGCTCCGGGCTCCCGGGGGGGCTTGTGGAGCTTCGGCTGGCAAGGCGGGGACCAGGCGCTGTAGACCTCGGGACCGAACAGCCGCCCGTGCAGTGGGCGGTCCTGAGCTCGGCGACCATCCGATCGAGCACCTTGACGTCGGCTCCTGTGCCCGGCGGGCTGAGGGGACGGTTGAGGACGTCGCGCCAAGGCGGCTCGCACCGACCTCCCTCGAGGGGCGCAACGTGCGGGATCAGAGGGGACGGGATCAAGAAAGCCCTCGCCACGCCGTGACGAGGGCTTGGGAGGTCCGGGGCGGGGCACCCGAGGGGGGCGGCCACCGGACTTCAGGGTGTCCGTAGGCTCAGAGACAGGGTCCAGCCACCTCGAGCGTGAAGCTCTGGGCACCGGTCTGGTTCCGGCTGTCGTACACCGTCGCGTCCACCGTGAAGGTGCCGGAGCTCGTCGCTGTGCCCACGATGGTCACGGGATTCGATTGCGCTTGGAAGTCGAGACCTTCAGGGAGTCCGTCGATATCCCAGCCGTAGGGGGCTAGCCCGTCGTCGGCCTCGAGCTGGAGGTCACCCGCCGTCACGGGCGCGCCGCAGGTGATGGGGGGGAGCGGACCGCCCGGAGTCACGACGGCCACGGGCTGGATGGCCGCGCCCACGCGAACCTCGAATCGGCGACGCGCCACCTGGTCCTGGTCAGAGTCTTCGAGGCAAAGCTCGAATTCGGTGATGCCTCGATCAGAGGGCGCGCCCGCGAAGATCGCGGCCGGCGTACCATTGGTCAGCATCATGCCGGCCGGCAGCTCGCCGTCGCAGACCTCCCAGCTGTAGCCCTCCTGGGTCCCGCCAGTGCCGAAGACCTCGAACTCGTAGGGGACGTTTTGCTCCAACTGCGGGAAGGCGAAGAATTCCTCTTCCGGCGCGGGAACGAGCCGGTTCAAACGACCCGTGACGCGAAGGGGCGGATCCCGGGGACGGATGGCCGGGAACAGCGAGGTACCGGCCCGCTCACGGACGCTGTCGATGACGTTGACGCGAAAAGCGAAGCTGCCGGTCTCGGTGGGGATGCCGCGGAGCAGAGTGCAGGACTCGCCAGGCTGAACCGGAAGCAGTTCGATACCTGGAGGAACACCCCCGTCCTGACCCAGAACGAACTCGTAGGGGGGGACGCCGCCTTCGGCGCACACCTCACACTCGTAGAGGTCGTCCACCTTACCGTTCTCAGGATCGTCGCAGTTAATGACGATCTCGAGAGTCGAAGTAAAGGTGTTGACCACCAAGACGAAGCTGGCCTGAGCCACGGCGCCGTTCACGTCAGAGGCCTGCACCTGGAAGCTGAAGGTACCCCGTCGCTGGAACTCCCCGGATAGCGCGCCATCCTCGGTGAGCACGAGCCCCGGGGGGAGGGCCGAAACGTTGGTCGCGGAGAAGACGTAGGGGGCGCCGGCTCCGCCGCTGGCCGAGAATTGGGCATCGACCATGTCGCCCACGATCCAGCTATTGCCCGGCCGACCCACGGGCTCGGTGGGGAAGGTGTCCAGGCCTTCGGCCGTGATGGCAATGGCATCAGGGTCCGGGTTCACGTTGATCGTAAGGTCGATGGTGCTCTCAGCGTCCGTCGAGTCAGTCACGCGAAGGGTGAAGGCAAAGCTGCCCGCTACGCGTGGACGTCCAGAGATCTCGAGCGGATTGAGCTGCGAGGTCACGAAGAGCCCGGGAGGCAGAGCCTGGGAACCATCTTCGCCGGCGATGACCTGCCAACGGATCTGCCGCTGAGTGCCGTTCAAGGCTTCGATCGTCGCTCGATAGTCGACGCCGACCGTACCGTCGGGGAGCGATGTCTCGGCGATTTCGATGGGGTCGGGGTCGGGAATGGTCGTGAAAGGCAGATCGTCGCCGCAGCTGGCCATCACGGTGATCCCGACCACAGAAAGAGAGAGGGGGAGAATGCGCTTCATCGTGGGAATCCTCTTGGCCGGGCGCACTGTGTCACGCTCGGCGACGGTGAACCTTGCGCAGGAGGAACCCACCCGTAAAGAGCGGTGGCCTCACCTCTCACCCCTTTTTACGGAATGAACGTGTTTTCACCGACGTTTAGCCCTCTTTGTCGCCCTGTTTTGTAAGGGTTATCTCTAGGCCCGTCGTGCAGGGACGCGTCACACCGCGTTCAAAAAGCAACGCCCGGCGTCAGAGTTCGGACAGCGATTCGACCGCACCCTCGGCCTGCTGTTCGGTCTCGAGCTTACGCTCCAGCAGCCGCTCGATGTCCCGGGTCCGCTGCTGCTTCTTGAGCCAGAAGGTGTCCAGCACCCCTACCTCCGCCCGCATCGCCGCATCGGAAAGGAAGCTGCGCACCTCTTCCAGAGCGGCCTGTGCTGCTGCATCGGACTCGGGACCAGCCTGTCGTGCCAGGGCCTCGGCCTCGCGAAGCAGACTCTCCAGCTCCCGCTGAACCGAACTCAAGCGCCTTCGTGCGTCCTGAAACAGTGCTTGGGATCGCGCTTCCAGTCTCGACAAGTCAGCTTGCAGCTGACGTCGTGCCTCTCGAAGTCGGTCCCGTAGGTCGGCCGGTGAGTCTCTGTCTGCGACCACCGCGCCGCCGAGGTGGGCTTGGGCCCCCGAAGCACCGCTCTGCCCCAGATGCTCGAGCAGGTGATCCAATTCGCCGAGCAGCTTCACCATGTTCCGCTTCCGAAAGCGCAGGTCGGGAAAGGCATCGGGCGAATCTAGCCGCGCCTGATAGCGTGCGATCCGATCGGCCACGCTGGAAGCATCGGCGCTCGCCTCGGCCACGCCGCGCTCTACGCGGTAGGCTTGATCGACGGCGGGCGTCCAGGCGTCCCCGAACAGCGTGGCCGGACCCGGCGCCAGCGGGTGGGATAGCCGATCTCCTCGGTCGACAGCCTCGGCCCGGGCGACGGCGGATCGCTCCATGCCTTGAAACAAGAACTCAGACGGGTCGTCGACTTCGTCCATGAAGCCCGCGAAAGCCTCCGCTTGGGCCGCGAAGCGCGTCTCCAAGTTTGCGTAGGCGGCCAGTGAGTCCTCGTAGCGACGGAGATGAGCGAGAAGGGAAGCGCCGAAAAGCTGCGCATCGACGAAGCGCTCGCCCGCCGCCCCTCGATCTTCGAAACAGGCCAGGCGATCCAGAGCCTCCCGGGGACGCTCCATTTCAAGCGTCAAGTAGGCCTGCTCCCAGCAGGCCTCCTGATGCAGGTGCATATCTTCGGGCACGGCGCGGTAGGCTTCGTAGGCCTCCTCCAGCGCCCCCCTCTCGTACAAGAGCCGCCCAGACGAGAGCGCAGCCAAGCCCCGAACCTCCCGCTCCCGGGCCTCCACGGCCTCGACCCGCCGAAGGCGGGCGGGAATCGGCCAATCCTTCAGGGCCGAGAACCAGGCCTCGGCATCGCTCAAGTTACCGTCTTCGACGAAAAGGACGCCGGCCAGGTAGGCGGCTCTCGACCCATAGCGACTCCCCGAATCGACCTCGGCCAGGATTCCTCGGGCGCGGGCCCGATCACGGCGCCGAAGCGCGAAAGCAACCTCGTAGCGGGCCGCCCCCGCCAGGTCTTGATCGGCCGCCGCCAGGGCGCCTCCTGACTGCATGGCCTCGAAAACCTCCACCGCGCCATCGCTGCGCTGATGGCGCCGGGCGAGGCGAAACCATCGTGCCCCTGCTTCGGCTACCGCCTCCGGGTCGGCACCGGTTGCGGTCACCGCTCGTCGGGCCAAGGCCATCGCGCCAAAATCCTCGCCGGATCGCTCCAGCACCTCGGACGCCAGCAGCAGTCCGGGCACGTAGGCGTCGGACGACGCAAAGCTCGGCACCTCCAGCTGAGCGAGCACTCGACGGAGGGCCCGCTCGGGCTGGCCCAGGGCAAGGTCTATCTCGGCCTGGCCGAGCAGAAATCGCGGGTCGCTGGCCGGCTCGGGCACGGCCGAAGGACCGACGGGGTGTGTCTGGTAGTAGGCGATCGTACGTTCGATCCGTAGGACGCCCTTCTGGAGCGCACTACCGTCGGCCTCATGGGCCTGGGTCTGGGCCGGCGACATGAAAAGGAGCGCCGCCACGAGGGTGCTCCGCTGTATGCGTGCGCGCACGATCACATCTGTGTGCCTGCAAGCTGGGCGCCTAGACACCAACTGAATTCGTCTACCCACGAGGAACCCCGTCCATTTCCCCCGAGGGCCTGGATTTGACCGGGATCAGGCCCGAGGCTAAAGCGGACCTGAACAGATGGATACAATCTCCGAGGTGACCCTCAGCGCCGAGGCCCAACGCCTCTACATGAACTACGCGCTCAGCGTCATCACGAGTCGGGCGATCCCCGATGTCCGAGACGGCCTGAAGCCCGTTCAGCGGCGCATTCTGTACGCCATGCAGAAGGAGCTGAACGTCGGTCCAGATGGCAAGCCCGCCAAGTGCGCCCGAATCGTGGGCGACGTCATCGGTAAATACCATCCCCACGGCGATACCGCGGTCTACGACGCTCTGGTGCGAATGGCCCAGTCCTGGGTGATGCGGGCGCCCCTTGTCCGGGGCCAGGGGAACTTTGGCTCCGTTGATGGCGATGCTCCCGCCGCCTATCGCTATACCGAAGCAAAGCTGACCCCCGTTGCCTTGGAGCTCCTCTCCGAGCTGGGCAAGAAGACCGTTCGCTTCCGGCCCACTTTCGACGCCGAGCGGGTGGAGCCGGTGGTGCTCCCGGCTCGCTACCCCAATCTCCTCGTCAATGGCGCCTCCGGCATCGCGGTGGGCATGGCGACCAGCATCCCGCCTCACAACATGGGCGAGGTCATCGACGCCGCCTGCGCCCTCATCGAGGACCGTGATCTGAGCGTGGCCAAGCTGATGAAGTTCGTCAAAGGCCCCGACTTCCCGAGCGGCGGGGAGCTGGTCGCCGACCGGAGTGAGCTTCGCGGCGTCTATGAAACCGGCTCCGGCACCTTCAAGGTCCGGGCCCAGTGGAAGAGCGAGCGTCCCCGGGGCGCCAACCACATAGTCCTAACCTCGGTGCCCTACGGCGTCGAAAAGCGGAACCTGGTGGAGAAGATCGCGGACGTCATCATCGGCAAGAAGCTCCCGACTCTGATCGACGTCCGAGACGAGTCGACGACCGACGTACGCGTGGTGCTCGAGCTCAGGAAAGAAGCGGACCCAGAGCTTGTGATGGCTTACCTCTACAAACACACGCCGGCCCAGTCGAACTTCTCGGTCAACCTCACCTGCTTGATTCCCTCCGACAATCCTCTCGTGGCCACGCCGGATCGACTGAACCTGAAGTCCATTCTTCAGCATTTTCTCGCCTTCCGAGAGGAAGTGGTCCGCAAGCGGCTCAGCCATGACCTGGAGCTCTTGGAAAAGCGGCTTCACATTTTGGAGGGGTTCGAGAAGGTCTTTGATGCTCTGGACGCAATCATCGCCCTCATCCGAAAGAGCGAGGGCAAGAAGGACGCAGCCCAGAAACTCGTGAAGCGTTTCGATCTGGACGAAGAGCAGACCGACGCCATCCTGGAGCTTCGCCTCTACAGACTGGCCCGCCTGGAGATTCTGCTGATCCAGAAGGAGGCGGAGGAGAAGCGCAGGCAGGCCAAGGCTCTTCGCAGTCTGCTCAAGAGCCCCGCCAAGCGCTGGGCCCTCATCAAAGACGAGCTCCACCAGATCAAGAAGGACTTCGCTGACTCTCGCCGCACGAAGATCTTGGGCGCGGTGGCCGAGGCCGAGTTCTCGGAAGCCGACTTCATCATCGAAGAGGACGCGATGGTGGTCGTGACGGAGCGGGGATGGGTGAAGAGGCAGCAGTCGATCCGAGACCTGGCGAGCACCCGAATAAAGGAAGGAGACCGAGTACTGGCCTGCCTGGCCGGCTCCACCCGTTCCAGCGCCGCCTTTTTCACCAGCGCTGGCCACTGCTACGTGGCCCGCATCGCCGACCTTCCTGCTTCCACAGGATACGGCTCGCCGCTCCAGCAGCTGTTCAAGTTCGCGGACGGGGAAAGCGTCATCGGGGCCATGTCATTCGATCCGCGGATGCTTCCGGTCCCGGAAGATGACGAAGTCTACGAGGATGGAACGCCCTGCCCTCCCTACGGCATTGCCGTGACCCAGCGAGGCTACGCACTCCGCTTCCCTCTGTGGCCCCATCGGGAGCCCTCGAACCGAGCCGGCCGCAAGTTCGCGCGCCTCAAGGACGACGACGCCGTCCTCGCCGTGTTCCCGCAGCGGGAAGAAGACGACGGATGGGTACTAGTGGCGGCGGACGACGGTCACGCCCTCGCGGTCGAAGCGGAGGACCTGGTGGTCCTAGCCGGCCCCGGTCGGGGCACCCAGCTCATGAAATTGGTGCCCAGTGCCCGGCTCCTGGCCGCCCGCTTCGTGCTCGCCGAGGCGGAGAGCCCGCTCCATGTGTTTACGGACAAGGGCAAGAAATACGCTCTGTGGGCCTCAGAGCTGGCCGGCGCTCGGGCCAGCCGGGGTCGCGCAGTGGTGAAGCGAGCCTCTTTCGCCGAGGTCGAGTACGTGCTCCCCGAGGTTCCGGAGCTCCCGGAGGAAGAAGAGTAGAGACTTGGCGACCCGAAGGAAAAAGGCCAACGGCTACGACGCGGAAGACATCACCGTCCTGGAGGGCCTGGAGCCTGTCCGGCTGCGGCCCGGCATGTACATCGGAGGGACCGACGTCCACGGCTACCACCACCTGTTGCGGGAGGTCCTCGACAACTCGATCGACGAGGTCATCAACGGACATGCCCAAAACATTCGAGTGGTGCTGGACGAGGACCGGGCCGGGGTCTCGGTCGAGGACGATGGACGAGGCATTCCGGTGGCGAAGATGAAGAAGGTCGGCAAACCGGCTGTAGAAGTCATCCTCACCACCCTACATGCGGGCGGCAAGTTCGGCGGCGGAGGCTACGACGTTTCCGGCGGCCTCCACGGGGTCGGCTCCTCGGTCGTCAACGCACTCTCCGAGTCCCTGACCGTGACCGTTCAGCGAGACGGGGGCGTCTTCACCCAGAGCTATGCCCGTGGGAAGGCGAGCACCAAGCTCGCCAAGAAAGGGGCCTCGAAAAAGACCGGCACCCGGATTCACTTTCGCCCCGACCCCGAGGTCTTCGGTGAGAGGAGCCGCTTCGAAGCGCGACGGGTCAAGGAGCTCCTGGAGAGCAAGGCCTTTCTGAATCCCACCGCCACGCTCGTCTACGTCGACCCGGCTGAAGACGAGGAAGAGACCTATCACCACCCCGGCGGCCTGGCCGAGTATCTCCCCAGCCTCCTCGAGCTCCACAAGAAGGAGCCCATCGTCGGGGAGGCTTTCGCTTTCACCCGAGACGAGTACCCGCGGACCCAGCTCATCCTGACCTGGACCTCCGGCACACAGGAGCAGCTTCTGAGCTACGCCAACGGGGTTCGAACCTCGGACGGCGGCTCCCATGAAAACGGCCTGAAGGCAGCCATCGTGAAGGCGGTCCGAGCCTACATGACCGGCAAGAAGCGACAGCCCAAGGGGCTCACGGTCACGGCGGAGGACATTCGAGAGGGGGTGGTAGGCATCCTTTCGACCTATATCCGAGAACCCCAGTTTCAGGGTCAGACGAAGGGACGACTCAACAACCCCGAGGCCAGCGGCCTGATCGAAAACATGGTGCGGCCGGCCCTCGAGCAGTGGCTCCTCGATCACGGGTCGATGGCGGATCAGATCTGTGACCGCATCGAGCTGGCGGCCCGGGCCCGAGAGGCCTCCCGGGTGGCGGCTCAGCAGGTCAACCGCAAGGGGGCGGTGAGCCACAGGCTGAATCTCCCCGGCAAGCTGGCCGACTGCGCCAGCACCAACCCCAAGAACAGCGAGCTCTTCATCGTGGAGGGCGACTCGGCCGGCGGCTCGGCGAAAATGGCACGAGACCGAAAGACTCAGGCCATCCTGCCCCTACGAGGCAAGGTCTTGAATACCATGCAGGCCTCCTTGGCCAAGGTGCTCGAAAACAAGGAGATCGGAAACATCGTCTCCGCCCTCGGCTGCGGCATCGGACCGAAGCTGGACCTCTCCAAGCTGCGCTACGAGCGCATCTTCCTCCTCATGGACGCCGACTCCGACGGCGCCCACATCGCGACCCTGCTCCTCACCTTCTTCGTCAAGCACATGCCGGAGCTGGTGCAGAACGGACATATCTTTCTGGCCCAGCCACCTCTGTTCCGAGTGGATGCAGCCAAGGAGACCCACTGGGCCCTGGATGACGAAGAGAAGGAGCGAATTCTGGCCGGGCTGCCCAAGAACGTGACGCCTCGCATCGGACGCTTCAAAGGCCTCGGGGAGATGAACGCCGACGAGCTCAAGACCACGACCCTGGACCCAGCTCACCGCCGGGCGCTGCAGGTCGTCTTGGACGAAGAGGGCACCGAGACGATCGCCGCCCTCATGGGCAAGGATCCCGCACCGCGCTTCCGCTTCATCATGGAACGGGCCGACACGGCCAACGGCGAAGAACTCGACCTTTGAGAGCGCGGGCCGAACAGTTGACAGGGTGACAGGGTACGCTGATAGTTCCGGCGGACCTACATCCCGCGAGAAGCCATGGCCAGCACCGACAAGCGCAAGCAATCACTCTACTTTCCCGAGGACATGCTGAAGGAGATCCAGGACGAAGCGAACCGGCAGGACCGGTCGCTATCGTGGATCGTTCAGCAGGCCTGGCGCATCGCTCGCACCGAGATCATGCGCTTCCCCTCGGTGAACGACGTCCTAGAGTCCTCCTCCGTCAATCGAGACGACTGACGATGAGCGGCGGCGTCAAACAGAGCCTCTACTTCCCCGAAGAGATGCTCGCTGAGATCCAGAAGGAGGCCAAACGCCAAGACCGATCGGTCTCCTGGATCGTTCAGCAGGCCTGGAGGGTAGGCCGCAAGGAGCTGTGGAAGATGCCTTCCACCACCGACTACCTTCCGAATCCTTAGGGTCGGATCATAGGGGGCCGGGTCCGCGCGAAGCGCGGCCCAACGAGGGGGCCCCACCAACAAAGTCCCAAGACCAAGAACCCAGTCAGACCAAGCACCCAGTCTGATTCGGAATCAGTTCAAGTCGATGGAACCGTTCTGCTCGACGGGAAGATTGAAGTTCTCCATCACCAGCTCCCCCGTCATCGAGTAGCTCAAGCTCTCCTGGTCGAGCATCGACTTCCAACCCTTCCCGAAAGAGGTCTCATCGACGGTGACGTTGACCTCGTACTCCTGGACGGCACCCTGGGTCAGACGGATGCCGATGCCCGCCGTTCCCTCCGCGACTTTCTTGCCGGACATGACGATCTCGTAGCTCGCGTTCTCGACCACGACCGAGAAGGGGTTCTCGTTGATCAGGCGTAGGTAGAAGGTCACGTCGATGCCCTCCCCTTCGTAGATCGAGGATTGGGCTTCGTGGACCACGAATCGCGGCAGGTTGGGGGGCGCGATCGAACCCTTCCGGATGAAGCTGGCGCTCGTACCGTCGCCGAAGCTGATGGCGCCCTCCATTTGAACCAGGATTTCTTCCTTTCCGGCCGCGGCAAGAAAGGCCTCCGCTGCCTCTGGGAAAGCCAGATCTTGAGAGAGCTCGACCTCGGCGGCGGACTTCCCGGGGAGCTCGGAGTTCGGAGTCAAGGTGCTCCGACCCTCGATGGGCGTATCCAAGTTCTCGGTTCGGACCAAGTACTCGACCTTGGCGATGGTCACTGGCAGCTCACGCGGATTGGTGATGCGGATCTTGGCCCGGACGTTGGCCTCGCGGAGACTCTGGGTGGAGGGAATGATTCGCTCGACCTTCACCTCGGGGGGCGGGAGCGGTTCGTTGGATCCGGAGGCGCAGGCGATGAGCGGGAGGAGCGGGAGTGCGCAGCTTGATTTCCACATGCCGCGCGTCTCACCCCGTGCTCAGGAGCAGGTCAAGTCGCCTTCCGTGCTTCCGTCCGAGCGCGTCACGCGGAACTGGAGGAGCTGGAAGTCCGTCTCCGTGTAGTCCTGGAAGCGCACGAAACCGATGCCGGGGGCCACGAATTCCGAGAGGTTGAAGGTCTCACCCCCGCGGCTGATGGTCACCGTTATCTCGGTGCCAGCGAAAGAGGTCCCATTGGCATCGAGCTCTGAAGCCGTCTCGCTGAACACGTCGTAGACGTAGGTCTCGGGGTCGACCTCATCGCCGGTGAGGCGCATGCCGCTCGCGTCGAAAACCGATTGGGGCGTGGTGTTCGTGGTCTCTCGACCCGGCGGGTCGACGATGGGCGTGCCCTCGGAGCCCCGAACAAGGGCAAGGGTGACCGGCGGCGTCCCCACGCCGTCGATCTGGGGGTCATCGAAGAAGCGCGTCACCTGGGGGCTGACGGTGGAGGCTCGGCTCGACTCCTGAAGGATGCGGACTTCACCACCGACGACTTCGTAGATCCGGATGAGGGTGTCGGCCCCGCCGGTTCGAGTCAGGCGCCATTCTCGGATGTCGCGGCCGGGGTAGGGGTTGCGCTCGTTGTCGCCCATCAGGTCCGATACGCGGACCTCGGCCACCGAGTCAGCCTGCCCGGTGCCGAGCGAGAACTCGTAGCGGTAACAGTTGCCGGCGCCTAGGCCATAGTAGTCGAAGACGTCGCCCACCGTGATGGTGGTCGGTCCGTCGCTGCCCTCTTCGCCGCATCCAGCGAAGAGGAGGAGGCTCAGGCCGAGCCCACGAAGCTTCATCCCGGCTTTTCATCACAGCCGCCGGGCCGAGTAAACCGATGTGAGCGCCGTTGACCCGCCTCGACGGCCTCAGTACGGAAGCAGCAGGCCATGAGCGAGGACGACCGGGACCTCCACCGGCGACAGTTGAGCGACCAGTTCAACGACCGGGGCATCGAGGCGGCGGATCGCAAGTGGCTGGACGAAGCCATCAAGGCCTTCAAGCGCGCTATCGAGCTGGACCCGGAGTCGGCCCACGCCCACGACAATCTGGCCACGGTCTACAGCGAAAAAGGCATGCTGTTGGAGGCCCTAGCTGAGTACCTGGAGGCCATCAGGTTGGAGCCCGACTCGCCGACCGCCCACTACAACCTGGCTTGCTTCCTGAGCAGCCATGGCCATCAGATGGCTATCGAGCGCTACCAAGAGGCCATCCGGATGGAGCACGACTACCCGGACGCCCACGTCAACTTGGGCCTTTGCCACGCCGACGCCGGTGAGCACGAGCTGGCCATCCAGGAGTTCCGAACCGCCGTCGAGCTGGACCCCGACGACCTCGGAGCCAAGCAAGAGCTGGCGGCCTCCCTTATCGACGTGGGTGAGTTTGCGGAGGCCATCCGCCACTTGAAGGACGTCCTGAAGGTCGAAGAGGAGAACGTCGACGCCTTGATAGACCTCGGCATCGCCTACTCGGCCCAAGGCTTCTACGCCGAGGCCGAGCGCGCCCTGACCCGCGCCCACGCCCTCGACGGCAAAGAGGTCATCATCGCCTACCAGCTGGCCGCCCTTTACGCGAGCTGGCGCAAGGATGACGACGCCCTGCAGGCTCTTCGAACTTCCTACCAACTCGACGAAGAGCGGACCCTAGGCTGGGTCGAGTCGGACCGAGTCTTCGACAGCATCCGCCACCGAGTCGAGTTTCGCCAAATCTTCAGTTCGTAGGTCCCGATCCGCGCGAAGCGCGGCCCACCCTTCTCCGTTCGCTCCTTCGGACCGTCGCTTCGCGAATTCCTACATGCGCTCCCTGCGTGTTTGAGAGGAGCGCTGCCCGCTTCTCTAAACCTTGCGTCCGCGCAGCCGAAACCGAACGAAGCGCGGCCCAACGAGGGGCCGTTGGGGGGCAGGTCCTCGGGGGCGATGGAGGGCTCGAATGGCCGTGGACCACACCGTGGCCACACCAAGATCTAGGGAGCTCCAACCCCCGACCCCCAATAACTTGCGCTCGACTCTTCGCTCCCGTAGCTTCATCCGAAGGTATGAAGATCCGCCGCCTCGAGATCCAGGGCTTCAAGTCCTTCGCGGATCGGACGGTGCTCCGGTTTGGCGACGGGATCACCGGCATCGTCGGACCCAACGGGTGCGGCAAGTCCAACATCGTCGACGCCATCCGTTGGGTGATGGGTGAGCAATCCGCCAAGCACCTCCGGGGCGCTGGGATGCAGGACGTCATTTTCGCCGGCTCCGAGATTCGCGGCCCCCTGGGCATGGCCGAAGTCACCATCACCTTCAGGAACGATGGCGGTCTCGGCATGCCCGAGTACGACAAGTTCGACGAGATCTCGGTGACTCGCAGACTCTACCGGGACGGCAGCTCGGAGTACGCGATCAATCGGGTGCCCTCGCGTCTTCGGGACATCTTGGAGCTCTTCATGGGCACCGGGATCGGCAAGAACGCCTACTCCATCATCGAGCAGGGTCGGATCGGTCTCATCGTCACCGCCAAGCCTGAGGATAGACGCGCCTTCATCGAGGACGCCGCGGGCGTCAGCCGCTACAAAGCGCGACGCAAGCAAGCCGAGCGCCGGATCGAGGCGACGGAGCAGAATCTGCTTCGGGTCACGGACTTGACCCAAGGCCTGGCGGAGCGACTGAAGAGCCTGGAGAACCAGGCCGAGAAGGCGAAGAAGTACCTAGCTCTGAAGGACGAGCTGCGGGAACTGGACCTTCACGCCGGGGCTCACCGCTACCTAGAGCTGTCCATCGTCGAGCGTCAGCTCACGACGGCGCTTCGAGAGATTCAATCCAAGGTCCAAGGCGAAGAGTCGGCGATCGCAGCGGACGAGGCTCGGCTTCGGGAAGCGGAGGACGCGCTCGAGGTGGAGCGAGAAGAGCTTCGAGGCGCCGAGCACCACTATCTGGAGGAGCAGAAGGCCCTCGCACTGGCCGAGAACGACGCCGGCGCCTTTAGGCGCGAGATCAGCCGATTGGAGGAGCGGCGCGTCGAGGGCGAGACCGAGCTGGTTACCCTCCGCTCCGAGCGCGAAACCCTTCGGAGCGAGGCCTTCGCGTCGGAGCAGAGCGCGGAGAGCCTCTTCGCCGGGGAAGCCACGGAAGACCAGAGTCTGGCGGATCGAGGCGAAGCCCTGACCGAGCGTCAGACCCGGCTGGAGACCGCCCGCGAGACCCTGGAGGCCCAAAAACAGGCCCTGTTCGAGGTCCTCACCGCCATCAATGAGGGCAGGGCCAGAGCGGCCACCAATGCCCAGCGCCGAACGGAGCTGGAGGGTCGACTGGACAAACTGGGGAGCGTCCGGAGAGCGACCAATGAGCGCGCGCGCAAGACCGAGAGCCAGGCCAAGCAGATCGAGGCCGAGCTCGCCAAAGGTCGGCAGCTCGAGCTCGACCTGAAGAGCCAACAGTCGGCCCAAAAGGCGCTCCAGGCCCGACTCAAGGAAGAGACGGGGGCGCTCGAGAGCCAGTTGGCCGAGTCCCGTGAGGCGCTTTCGGACAAGCGGGCCCACCTGAACTCACTGCTCGAAATCCAGCGCAACTACGAAGGCTGCACCGACGCCGTGCGCTCCCTGATGCTCGAGAAGGACAAAGATCCGCAGCTCGACAAGGCGCTCCATGGACTGGTGGCCGACGTCGTGTCAGCCGAGCCCCGGTACGAAGCTGCGGTCGAAGCCGTTCTCGGCGACCGTCTGCAGTACGTCATCGTCAACAGCCAGCAGGACGGCGTGGCCTCGGTCGAGTATCTTCGGGCCCACGGCCAGGGTCGCTCGACCTTCGTCCCTTTGGACCTAAGGGAGGATCACGTCAGCTGGGCCCCCCGCAAACGCGTTTACCGGTCCAGTCATCCTCCGGTCAGCTCAGGCAGTGCGCCGCCGGAACTCACACAAGGTCCCAAGCCCGCTTCGGACGTAGGCCCGGCGGAGCCGGCCCCTCACGGCGAGGCCCCGCTACCCGGACCCGGCTTCCATGCCCCTCTCGAAAGCGAGACGCCAGCCGTCTCCATGGTCCCTTCGCCGGCCGACGCCGAGCTTCCTGTGCCCGAGGTGGCCGACTCCTTCGTTTGGGTCGAGGCCGACGACGATGGCTGGCCGGATCTGACTGCGACCGCGGTCTGCGGGAAGATGACCGACCTGGTGCGGGCCCAACCGGGCTACGAACACGTAGCGAGGGTGCTCCTCGGCGACGTGGTCGTAGTCGAGGACTTGGAGGAAGCCCGGCGAATTTGGACCCACAATGGCCATCGGAAGACGCTCGTCACCCTGAGCGGCGACGTCTTGGATCCGGTGGGCTTGCTCACCGGCGGCGCCTCCGAGGGTCGCCACGCGGGCATTCTCACCCAGAAGCGCAGGATCAAGGAGCTCGAAGAGGAGGTCCGCACTCTGTCCGGCAAGGTCGAGCTGGCTCGAGAGCGACACGCTCAGGTCAGTCAGAAACTGGAGAGCGTCTCTCAGGAGCTCCAGCGGACGGACCGGGCTCGGCACGAGGGCGAGGTCCATGTGGTGAATCTGGAGCGAGACCTAGCCCGACTACAGGCCGAGCTCGCGCGAGAAAGAAAGGAGCAAGGAGCGGTCCTGGAGGAGATCGAGGAGCTGGAGAGCGTACAGGCTTCTTTGGTCGCCGACGCTTCATCCGAAGACCCAGAAGCTTTGGAGCGCCGGCGAGCCGAAGCCGAAGCCGGCGTTCAGGCGGCCTCCGCTTCTGTCACGAGCCTGTCCGAAGAAGTCCGATCCATTCAAGACGAGCTCACCGAACTCAAGGTCGAGGTAGCAGCGAACCGGGAGAAGCGAGAAGGCGCGCGAAGGCAGCTCGAGCGAATCCAGAAGCGGCTGACGGAAATCGACAACCGAGAAGAACGGCTCCTCGAAGCTTTGGAGAGCCAGGCTCGCGAGCTCAGCGATCTACGGTCCAAAGTCAACGACAGCGACGGCCGAGCGACGAGTCTTCGGGCCGGACTGGAAGAGCAGGAGGGTCGGCTCGAGCGCGCCCGCGCGAGTCTCGCCGAGCGGGAGAAGAGACTCCGAGAAGATAGCGAAGACACCCGAGCCAAGCGAGCCGAGATCGACGGCTTCAAGACGAGAGCAGGAGAGCTGTCGGTCAAGCTTCGCGAGGCCGAGATCGGTCAAGAGAACCTGGTCGCTCAGATCGAGGACCGCTACCACCTCGACGTCAAGAGCCTGCTCGTCGAGTACCATGCACAAGCCCCCCTAGGGGACGTGGAGCAAAAGCGGATCAAGAAGCTTCGGAAGCAGATCGACGGCATGGGGCCGATAAACCTATCGGCCATCGAAGAATGCGAAGAGGTCCGGGAACGACACGACTACCTGGAGGAGCAGAAGACGGACTTAGAAGGCGCCGTTCGATCCCTCAAGGACGCCATTCGGAAGATCAACAAGACGAGCCGAGAGCGCTACGTCGAGGCCTTCCGCCTCGTGAACGAGAAGTTCCAGCAGATCTTCCCTCGGCTCTTCAACGGGGGTCGCTGCGCGCTCGTGATGACCGACGAGTCCGAGCCCCTGGAGTCGGGGATCGAAATCATGGCGCAGCCACCGGGCAAGAAGCTTCAGAGCGTCAACCTGCTTTCGGGTGGCGAAAAGGCGCTGACCGCGGTCTCGCTCATCTTTGGCATTTTCCTCATCAAGCCGACGCCGTTCTGCCTCTTGGACGAGGTCGACGCGCCCCTCGATGAGACCAACGTGGGTCGGTACAACGACATGCTGCGGGAGATGTCCGCCATCTCCCAGTTCATACTCATCACCCACAACAAGCGGACGATGGAGCTGCCGGATCGGCTGTACGGCGTGACGATGGAGGATCCGGGCGTTTCGAAGCTCGTTCCGGTGGATGTCTCCGAGGGCAACCGCATCGTGTCCAACGGCTGAATCGGGCAAAAAGCCACCGACCGGCCGGCGTCTTGTGGTAGACGCCGCCCAGCCATGCCGGTCGATCCTCTTCTGGTCGCCTTGGGCCTTCTCGGCCTTGTGGCCGTCGTCATCGCCGTCGCTCGCTTCTCGGGCGGACGTCGGGAGCTGCCGCCCCCCGAGGCTGACCGGGCCGTTCCCCCTGCTGTGGAATCCCAGGTCGAGCTTCGAGACGCGCCATCGCGTCCGGCCGAACCCGAACCCAAAGCCGAGCTGGCTCCCAAAGCCGGACCCGAGCCGGAAGCCGAGGCAAGGCCTGTAGCCGAGGTCGAACCAGAGGCTCGGCCGGAAGCAGAAGCCGAAGGCCGGCCCGCTGAACAGGCGCCTCCGTCTCCCGAGGGGAAGAGCTACAGCGAGGGGCTCGCCGCAACCCGCAAAGGCTTTCTGGGCCGCATAAACGCCCTCCTCTTCTCGGCCGATGCCCTAGACGAAGACCTCCTGGAAGAGCTGGAGGGCCTCCTCGTGTCCTCAGACATCGGCATCCGGACCACGCAGAAGCTCCTAGATGAAGTGCGAAAAGAGCTGGGGCGAAAGGCCGACGTTGAAGGCGTGCGAAGCGGTCTTCGCCGGCGCATCCACGAACTGGTCCGTCACCCGTTGCCCGATCTGAACTGGGCGGCGAAGCCGCTAGTGGTCATGGTCATCGGCGTCAACGGCGTCGGAAAGACCACGACCATCGGCAAGCTGGCCGCTCGATACACACGGGAAGGGAGGAAGGTCGTTCTGGGTGCAGGCGACACCTTCCGGGCTGCGGCCGTGGAGCAACTCGAAATCTGGGCGGAGCGCTCGGGCGCCGACTTCGTTCGCGGCCCTGACCAGGCGGATCCCTCTTCCGTGATGTACGAGGCCGTGCAGAAGGCCAAGAGTCTGGGGGCGGACATCTGCCTTTGCGACACGGCGGGCCGTCTCCACACCAAGGTCAACCTCATGGAGGAGCTCAAGAAGGTCCGAAGGACCATGGGCAAGGCCATGGAGGGCGCACCCCACGAGGTTCTCATGGTCCTCGACTCCACCACCGGTCAGAACGCGATCAGCCAAGCCAAGCAGTTCAAGGAGGCGGTCGAGATCGACTCCATTGCCTTGACCAAACTCGACGGCACGGCAAAGGGCGGCGTGGTGGTGGCCATCGCAGACGAATTGCAGCTCCCGGTCCGCTTCATCGGCATCGGGGAGGGGATCGACGACCTCCGCGACTTCGACGCGGATGCTTTCGTGGAAGCTCTTTTCGAAGACGCAAGTTAAGTTGCAGATCCTGTTCCACCTTGCGAGTCAAGCCCCCTTGAAAGGCCTCTTGGGAGCGCATCTGGATTGACCCGTCAGGGCGTCGGCCGTAGCCTCTTTCCGTGGCCAAGCGAACCCTGGACCTAGAGCTCTTTGGACAGCGTTTTTCCGTGAGCACGGATACCGAAGAGAAGCGGGTTCGAGAGATCGTGGGGTTCGTCAATCAGCGATTGGAGGCCATTCGTGATGGGTCCCGACGCGTACATACCGATCAAATCGCGCTCTTGGCTGCGCTCAACATCGCCGAGGAGCTCTTCGACGAGCGCGACGAGCATGACGCCGTGCGAAGAGGCATTCGAGAGCGCGCCCATAACCTTCTGCACCGCATCGACGTCGCGGCCCAGGCCGTCGATGCAGGCGATCGCGAGGCGGCGAACTCATGATGGTTCGCCGTCTCTCGAACGTCGTTTTCCCTGCCTGGTGCGTGATGGAGCGTCTGCACACATTGTCGTGAACCGATGCGAAATACCCCGGGAGACGTCCCTCTGGGCACCGCGCGGACTGCCGCCAAGCTGGGCAGAGGCAGGCTGTCTGGACCACGTCACCCACCTGCGAAAGCAGGTTCCGATTGCGCGCTTCACACGGCCGTGGCGGGGAAATCTTTGAGGGAGATCGAGCGTGAAGAAGGCGGACATTCGGCGTCGTTTTCGGGCCCTCCGGGATGGGCTCCGTGACCGAGCCGAGCGCTCGGCCCAGGCTCTCGAGGCACTGGGCGGAGCCTTGGGAACCATCGACCGGCTCGGAAGCTTCTCGCCCATCGGCTCGGAGGCCGACCCTCGAGGCGCGAAGGCTCGACGCATTGCCTACCCCCGCATCGAGGGCGACGAGATCGTGATGCGCTGGGCTGCCCTCGAAGAGCTGAAGCCGACGGGGCCTTACGCCATCCACGAGCCCGCACCCGCTGCCCCCACCGCCGGACACCTAGACATCGTGCTCGTCCCGGGCCTGGTCTTCGATGGGGTCGGAGGCCGACTGGGCTACGGAAGAGGCTTTTACGACCGCCTCCTCCGCCGAGTTCGAGGAGCCGGGGAGCTGACGCGTTTTCTGGGGTTCGGTTTTCAGATTCAGTGGACGGAGGAAACGCTCCCCCAGCACGAAAACGACGAGCCGCTCGACGGTTTCCTGTCCGAAGCCGGCCTGGTGTGGGTCGAAGCTTGATCCATCGTCGCCGGCTCGGCACCGTCCAGGCCCCATGAGCCAGACCGAGATTCCCGATGCCGCCACCCAGATGGCGGTGCTGGAGCGAGGAACGGTCGACCTCAATCCCCGCGAAGAGCTCCTGAAGCGCCTCGACAAGAGCCACCAAACCCAGACTCCGCTCGTCGTGAAGGTGGGCTTCGATCCCACGGCCCCCGATCTGCACCTCGGTCACACCGTGGTCATCGAGAAGATGGCTCAGTTCCAGCGCTTCGGACACACGGTCGTTTTTTTGGTCGGCGACTACACGGCCCTCATCGGGGACCCTACGGGCCGAAACGCCATGCGTCCGCCCCTGGACCACGAAACCATTCAGGCCAACGCAAAAACCTATACCGACCAAGTCTTCAAGATCCTCGACCCCGACAAGACGGTGGTTCGCTTCAACTCGGAGTGGCTCGAAGCGCTCAGCTTCGCCGACGTCATTCGGCTAGCTTCTCACTACAACGTCGGCCGTATGTTGGAGCGTCGCGACTTCAGACAACGATTCGACGAGAACCGACAGATCGCGGTGCACGAATTCCTTTATCCTCTGATGCAGGCCTATGACTCCGTGGCATTGAAGGCCGACGTAGAGATGGGAGGACAGGAGCAAATCTTCAACCTCAACGTCGGCCGACACATCATGGAGCACTACGGGCTTCGACCCCAGTGCGTGCTGACGGTTGGACTTCTGGTCGGCTTGGACGGCGTGGACAAGATGTCCAAGTCCAAGGACAACTACGTCGGCATCCTGGATGGCCCGGAAGACATGTTCGGGAAGGTCATGAGCATCTCGGACGAGCTCATGAGGAACTGGTTTGGGCTGCTCCTCGACCACACCCCCGAGCTGGTGGACGAGGATCCCTTGGAGGCCAAGAAGCAGCTTGCCGGCGCCATGGTGGAGCGCTTTCACGCATCCGACGAGGCGAGACGAGTGCGCAGGTGGTGGGACGCTGGTCGCCCCCTTGCGATAGCGGACGAGGTGCGGGAGGTGGACGGCGGCCCTCTGTTCCGCGTCGTCGTGGCTCTAGAAGCAGCCAAGAGCAACGGGGACGCACGTCGCAAGATTCAGCAGGGCGGCGTGAGCGTAGACGGGCAGCGAATTCAGGACCCCAACTTGGAGCTCACCCAAGGGGAGCACACGATTCAGGTGGGCAAGAAGTTCAAGACGCGATGCGCGGTCCGAAGCGCGGCGCTCCGTTGAGCCGAAGCCCGCCTCAGGCCGCGTCTTCCTCGGTGATGTCAGCATCGAGAGGAATCACGATGGGTCCCTCGTCGTCATCTTCCGCGTCGGCGGGCCGGTCGTGTGGTTCCGATCTGCCGGGAGAGGGCGCGTGGATTCGGGGCCGCGCCTCATCACGCTCCGTCTCTCGTCGACGTTGCTCCTCCCGAATGGACTCGATGATGTATGCATCCAGCACTGTGTCCGGCGCTCCTACTTCTCTAGTATCGCCCGCTTCGAAGCATGGGCGAAGTCTTTCGATGTTTGTAGGCCTGGGGCTCGCCCTGTGCGTCTCGCTGCAAGCCTGTACGACACCTCGATACGTCGGCGAAATCACCCGAGATGGGGCTCTCCTTCACCGGGCCTTCGGCTTGATCCTCGACTACGCTGACTCGGACTGGAGCGTAATCGACCCCGCCGACCCCTCCTCGCCGCCCGACAGAAGCCCCGTTTTCGTCCGTTCG
This sequence comes from Myxococcota bacterium, assembly GCA_039024635.1. Taxonomy (GTDB): domain Bacteria; phylum Myxococcota; class Kuafuiibacteriia; order Kuafuiibacteriales; family Kuafuiibacteriaceae; genus Kuafuiihalomonas. The sequence continues at coordinate 139,926 of JBCCQA010000004.1, forward strand.
GCCCTCGATCTGAACGCAGACGGGGTTCTCGACGAAGACGAGGCCTCACCGCGATATGAGCCCCTGTTCGCTCTTCAGTCGAGCACGGTGCTGGAGGCCTGGGCCAGCGTTCGCGTCGTCATCGTGCCCAAGTCGGCTGAGACCCGCTCTACCGAGACGTTCCTCCGTGCGCGCTTTCACCACACGACCACCGAGGCCCGAGCGACGCCAGGCCTGCCGACCCCCATGCTGACCCAAGAGGGCCAGCTGGAGCAGAACGGCCCCGAAGCCATCATCAGCGTGGCCGAGCAGGCTGGCTTCGAGGCCGAGGACGGCCTGACGCGCCGTCAGCTGGTCTTCGTCCGAACCACGGCCCCAACCATCGACCAGCGACTCAGGGTCCGACATCTCCGCCTCCTGGAGGGCCTGACCCTAGCCCCCAAAGCAGCACCCGTCCGCCCCGGCGAGAGCTACTTGGAATCGGACTCGACTTCGGCCCCAGGATCCCGGCGCTGAAAGAGTACAAAAGCCATGGCGGGACGTCGGCTGCTCTCTCGCATCGCGAACTGAATGCCCTCCAAGAGCCAACCTTGCTCGGTCCATTCGTTGATCGTCTCCTCCAGAGACTCGTCCGTCACCGTGGACAGCTCCACGACCTTGTAGCGATTCAATCTGATCTCCTATCGGCCACCACCAGAGCCGCCACCGCTTCCGCCGTGGCCGATGCCGGGGCCTGGGCCTCGAGCCCCAGGCCCCGGGCAACCTCCAGCCCGGCGGGACCGAAGACGAACAGTCGACGACCCCGGAGTCCATCGACGCCTACCCGGTCCACGACCCTTCGAAGCACTTCGCCGGATCCGCAGACCAGTGCCCAGGCGGTCTCGAGCTCGTCCTCAGCCTGAGGCCAGGGACCGAACTGCATCGAGTACACGCTGGGCGCCTCCACCGAGGCCACCGCGCCCAGCGCCTCTTGGGCCAAGGTTCGGCCCTGCTCGGTGCGAGGCAACAAGAGCCGGGCCCCCGACAGCCGATCCTCGAAATGGGCGCGAACCAAGGCCACCAAGCCCTCGGCCCGGGCTCGGTCGGGTACGAGCAGGGGGCCTTTCAGAGAGTCCCTTGCCTCGGCTTCCAGGCGCTCAGCCGTCCGGGCTCCGACGGCAAAGCACGGGCCCGCAAAAGGCCCGGCCGGGCGGAGACCTCGCCACCCGTGGATCGACCCTATGACCAGTCCGTCCCACGCCTCAGGTTCGAATGGAAAGGGCCGGTAGACCGGGGTCAGGAGCTCGAGCACCCGCCCTCGAACCGAGGCTCGCTCCAAAGCCCGCGAGACCCTGTCACCGACCTCGGCCGAAGCCAGGATCAGGACCTCAGGTCCGGAGCCCATCCAGGATCTCGGCTGCACCCCGACTGAGCAGCTGCTCGGCGAGCTCGACGCCTAACCGGCGACCGTCTTCGAGCCCGCCTTCGAGAGCGCCCTCGACCACTGTCTCACCGTCCAGGCTGGCCACCATGCCCCGAAGCTCGATCCGGTTGTCGACCCGGGCGTGGCCGCCGATGGGGATCTGACAGCCGCCCTGTAGGCGCGCCAGGAAGGACCGTTCGCACTCGGCCGCGGCTCGGGCGGCCGGATCATCCAGCTGGGCCAGCTGGTCACGGGTCCGATGGTCATCGGTCCGACACTCGATTCCCAAAATCCCCTGTCCGACGGCGGGCAAGAATCGTTCGCTGGAGAAGACTTCGGTCGCCACCTCCGGCGTTCCCAGCCGGACCAAACCCGCGTAGGCCAGCATGGTCGCAGCCATCCCTTCATCCTCTAGCTTCCGAAGGCGCGTCTGGACGTTGCCCCGAATATCGACAATTTGGAGATCCGGACGCAAACGCCGTAGCTGTGCGCCCCGACGAAGAGAAGAGGTTCCCAGTTTGGCCCCCTTGGGCAGTGCGTCCAGGCCCAAAAAGTTAGGTGCCACCAAAGCATCTCGCGGATCCTCCCGGGTCGGATGGGCCGCAAGCACCAGGCCGTCCGGGATGTCGGTCGGCATGTCCTTCAAGGAGTGAACGGCCAGATCGGCTCGCCCGTCGATGACGGCGTGTTCGACCTCTTTCACGAAGAGGTCCTTGCCCCCCACTTTGCTCAGCGCCTGGTCCAAGATCTTGTCGCCCTTGGTGACCATGGGCAGGAGCTCGACTTCGAGGCTTTGCTTGCGCAGCTGGTCTGCGACCCACTCCGCCTGCCAAAGGGCCAAGGGGGACTGGCGGGTCGCGATGCGAAGGGGACTCTGTCCGGTCATCGGCGTTTGGAAAGGTGGACGACGTCGGCGCCTTCGTCACCCTCGGGGAGCGCCGAAGTCGAGGTGGACTCTTCGGGCTCGAGGACGGCCTCGACATGGAACATCCGGGAAATGAACTCGGCCAGACCCTCCGCGTCTCCCGACTGTCCCGCCGACTTGAGTTCGGTCAGCACCGGATGAAGCAGCTTGTTGACGATGGACTGGCTCATCGCCCGCATTCGTTTCTCCAGCTTTGCGTCGACGTGGTTTCCAGCCAAGGTCCGCTGCACCTCCTCCTCTGCGATGTCCAGGGCGTGTTGGCGGACCGCCTTGATGAGAGGGACGACCCTCTGCTCCTCTAGCCAGGCCAGGAATCGGTCCAGCTCTTCGCGGACCAGGCGCTCGGCTGCCTCGGCCTCGTGCTTTCGCTGCTCCCGATTGCTCTCCAGCACGGCGTGAAGGTCGTCCACGTCGTAGACGAACACGTTGTCGAGTTGACCAACCTTGGGATCGACATCCCTTGGCACCGCGATATCGACAAAGAGAAGCGGCCGATAGCGTCGTTCCCGCAGGACCGAAGACACCATCTTCTTGTCGATCAAGAAGCCGGGGGCCGCGGTCGAACAGATCACGATGTCAGCCTGGGAGAGAAGGAGCGGAAGGTCACTCAGGCTGGAGGCGATGCCGTCGACCTGTTCGGCCAGCTGCCCCGCCGTCGCCAAGGAGCGACTGGCGACCCGAACGCGTCCGACTCCCTGGCTCTTCAGGTGCTTGGCCGCGAGGCCACCCATCTTGCCTGCGCCGACCAAGAGCACGTCTCGGCCAGAGAGATCTTCGAAGATCTGTCGCCCCAGCTCCACTGCGGCAAAGCTCATCGACACCGCGTTCTCGGCGATGCCGGTCTCGTTTCTGGCTCTCTTCGCCACCGAGAAGGCCCGCTGAAAGACTCGGTCTAGCTGCGCGGACACGGCCCCGTGAGAGACGGCAGCGCGGTAGGCCTCTTTGACCTGTCCGAGGATCTGAGGCTCCCCCACCACCATCGAGTCCAGAGACGCCGCGACCCGAAACAGATGATGAATGGCGTGGGATCCCTCCGCCTGAAGGAGATGAGCCTCCAGCTCGTGGAGAGGCAGCCCCGCGGCCTCGCCCAAGAACAAGCGAGCTTGGCGCCGAAGCACGGTTGGCTCGCTCGTTCCACAGACGTACATCTCGAGCCGATTGCAGGTGGAGAGGATGCAAGCCTCCTTGACGTCCTCGAGGGCGCGCAATCTGGCCAGCGCCTGTCCGAGGTTCGAGGTCTGCGCGGCTACTCGCTCCCGGAGTTGAATGGGGGCCGTCTTGTGACTCAGGCCCACAAGCACGACGTTCACAACAGGTAGTCCTTCCCGTGGGTGCCCACCTGGGCCAGGTTCACGCCCACCATCGAGACCAGCGTGGCAAAGACGCCGATCACCGTGAGGTAGGCGACCCTGCGGCCTCGCCAGCCAATGCTCAACCGGAAGTGGAGCAGAACTGCGTAGAGAAGCCAGATGATGAGGGCCAAGGTGTTCTTGCCGTCCCAGATCCAGTAGCTGCCCCAGTACTGTCGACCGTATAGCGAACCGGTGAGCAGGCCGATGGTGAGAAGCGGAAAGCCAAACTGCAGAAGGCGAAGAGACAGCTGATCCAGGACCTCCAAGGGAGGAAGACGGTAGGGACCGTCCGGCACGAACTTGGCTTTGCGACGCTTCAACCTTCGCTCCTGCACTAGGTACAGCAGGGACACGATACCAGCCGTGAGGAAGAGTGCATCCCCGAAGAATGCGGTCGCAATGTGAACAGGCAGCCAGCCCGACTGGAGCCTGGGCGGCATGGGCTGTTCGGTCACTTCGACGAAGACGAAGACCATCAAACCGGCCACTAGGATCGAAGCGAGTGGCGCGACGGGCCCAACCCGAGGTCGAAGACCAATGATGCTGGCGACGACGGCGGCCGCGAAGGCGAACAAGGAGAAATCGTCTCTGATGTTCGTGACCGGCAGGCCCCCTGTCTGGATGCTGATCGCGACAATGACGAGGAGGTGGGCGGCCGCGGTAGAGGCCAGAGCGGCCGCGATGGTCCGATGGGCCACGCGGGCCGGTCGAATCAGGCTGACTAGGCTCGCCAGTCCGATCATGACGTAGAGAACCGCCACGATCCGGTGGGCGAGAAGGATATTCACTTGGCGCCTCGAGCGGCGAGGAAGCCCAGGCGAACACGAAAAGCCGCCTCGCCGAAGATGACGGAGTCGCCCATCAGCTCGCCTTCCAGCTCCTGAATCTTGCTCTCCGTCATGACCTTTCCCAAGAGTGCGCTCTCGCCGTCCTCCGAGACCAACTCCGAGAACAGGACCGCCGGCTCCAGACGATACTCCATCCCAGCGCGCCGGAAGACCACCGTTTCGGCGCCCACATCCATGTCAGGGTCTTCAGCCCAGGTCTCTAGAACGTCCTGAGGCACGAACATGCGCTCGGGGAGGGCCTGCACAGCCTCCGAACGTTGGGTTCGCGATCCCCCAAAGTCCAGTTTTTCGTGTTTCCCCGGCTCGGCCGAGACGGTACCTTCGAGGGGTTCGGAACCCGGACGGACGCCGGGGATCGGAAAGCCACATCATGTCGAGCGACAATGTCATCAACTTCGAAACTGCCACTTTCGACACCGAGGTGCTCCAATCGGAGACGCCGGTCTTGGTCGATTTCTGGGCTCCTTGGTGCGCGCCCTGCCGCATGATAGCACCCGCCGTCGAAGACCTGGCCGACAGCTACGCGGGCAAGGCGAAGGTCGGCAAGGTCAACGTCGACGACAACCAAGCCGTGGCCCAACGCTACAACGTCATGTCGATCCCCACGCTCCTCGTCTTCAAGGGGGGTAAGGTGGTCGACCAAGTAGTGGGCGCCGTGAACAAGGAGCACATCGAAGGTATGCTTCAAAAGGTCGTGGACTAGGCTGACTCTGCGCGCTCGGGCGCTTAGAGGCGGTCGCAAATGGCCTGGGCGTTGCGGGCGTACCGCAAGCCCTGCCCCGCTTCGAGGTACTGGGTGCAAGCCTTCTTGGCTAGCTCGATCTGTTGACCTCGGTAGGCGGCGGCGGAGAGCCGGTACCAGCCCTCCGGATCGCCGAACTCGGCGGCCTTGATGTAGGACTCCTGGGCGGTCTGAACTTGGCCCATATCCTCCATCAGACGTCCATAGGACAGCAGGACTTCGGCCTGTACGGATTTGTTGCGTCCCCCCATGGCGGCAATGGCGTCTTCCAGCTCTCTTTGCCCCTGTTCGAAGCGCTGGCGGCTTCGGAACCAGCGACCCAACTCGAGCTTGACCTCGACTTTGGCTCCCGGACGCTCTTCGAGGAGCTGACGCAAGTAGGCCTCGGTCCCGGGCTCTGAGGTCCTGCGCATCGAGCGTCCTTTGGCGAGGAGGGCGGGCAGGAAGTCTGGCTCCAGCTGAAGCGCCCGGTCGATGTGAGCATCGGCCGCGTCGAAGCGACGGAGATTCATCTCGGCTTCGGCCAGGTCCACCAAGAAGGCGTAGCGCCCCGGCTCGATGGCGACGGCTTGCTCCAAGGGCTGGATGGCCTCTTTGGGACGCCCCACCAAGAGCTGCCACCTTCCCAGACCATGGGGGAAGTCGGCGTTCCGCGGATCCAACTTCGTGGCCTCTTGGTACAGGCCTTGCGCACGGGCTTCCTGGCCGGCCCTTCGGAAGTACTCGCTTCGTGCGTACAGCGCCGCCGCCTTGGTTCGAGACGAGATCGGGGTCCGACGCTCTTGCTTCTCGAAGCTCTCAAGAACGTCTCGGGCCGCTTTCAGCCGGTTTTGACGAAGCTCGAGCAAGGCCAGGGTGGCCAGGGCCCGCGGGTGGCCGGGGGAGCTGCGGAGCGCATCGTCCAGCAGACCCTTCGCCGTACCGAAACGTCCCGCCTTCCGGGCCGCGATGGCCATCAGGACGCGCGTCCGAGTCGGCATTCGTCCGCCGCGCTGAACGAGCTCCATGGACTCGAAGGCGGCGTCATACTCGCCCTCGGCCAACTCCGCCTGACCGAGGACCAGATCCACGGCCGTGCCCTCACCGAAGCGAGCAGCAAAGGGCTGCATCGCCGCTCGAGCCGCGACCGCCCCTTCGACCCGATCCTTGGCGCTCTCGAGAGCGAGGAGCCCCAGACCTGCCCAAGTATCCGAATCCTCGGCCGCGGCGACCCGAGCTGACTCCCCCACCTGACCAAGGCGAGGCAAGCGCTGCTCCTCGCCATGCTCGGCCCATAGGATGGCGAGCGCATGGGTCAGTCGGGCCAGAGCCTCCGGGTGCCGCCCGTCGTGCTCAGCGAGAATGATCTCCAAGCGGGCAGCCGCTTGGGCATAACCTTCGGCCGTGTCTCGATCGAAAGCGGGGCGCGCTTCGGTCAGGAGGGCGTCGATGGCCTCCAGCCTCGCCTTCTCCCAGCTGCGCCATACGATGACCACGGTCGCGATGGCTGCCAGCCCGAGAGCGAGTCCGATCGTGATCCAAGGCCGAGCAGCCTTCTTCGGCAAGCCACCTTGCTCACGCGCCATGGCTTCGAGCGCTTGTTCGCCCCGAATGGTGGAGGGCGTTCGCGCCTTGGGCATGGTGCGCGCTCGCATGGGCGCCGGATCGCTGGGAAAAGCGGCGGCGGGCGGGCCCCCGACGCCCGAGCCCGGCCTGGCCGCAGCTGAGCGCGGCGAGGACGCGGGCCCATGAGCCGGCAGAGCCTCAAGGGCTCCCGCTGGAGGCTCGACCAACGGCGGCCGGGCTCCAGGAGCCGCCGGAGGCGGAGACGGCGCCAGTACGCCCAGCCCTTCCAGCTCCTTTCGCAGCTCAGGGTTTGGGTTCTTGTCGAAGGCCTGACGCAGGTCATCCAACCCGTCCTTGTCGCCCGCGTCCAGTCTGACGCGCCCGCGCAGGGCCAGCGCTTCCGGGGCTTCAGGATGCTTGGCCAAGGCTTGGCTCAGCTGATCCAGTGCCCGGGGATACTTCTTCTGGGCCCGAAGGATCCGAGCCATCAGGATCCGTGCATCAAGTCGCTCCGGATGAGACTTCAGGCCCTTCTTACATACCACCGTCGCCTCCATGAGGCGTTGCGCTCGGAGATAGGCTTCAGCCAAGGGAATGAAGGCGTCGGAGTCCGGTCGTTCGGCGAACTGAAGCTCCAGCTCGGCGATCGGCCGGCCGTCGGTCTCCATGCTCGGGACCTACCATCGTAGGGAGTAGGGGAGCAAATTTGTGGAGGAATCTCGTTGCACTACGGGCGGCATCCATATACGCCCATCGGCCTCACGGGGGAGTAGCTCAGCTGGGAGAGCGCCGCGTTCGCAATGCGGAGGTCGTGGGTTCAAGTCCCATCTTCTCCATCGGCAGCGCAGGCGGAGCGAAGCGCGAGGCTCCGCTCCGCATACGACCCAGGCTTCAGCCCTCCGATACGAGGCGAAGGTCGGGTGCTTCGATTCGGTGGCGGTCGGCCTCGACGGCCCTCATGATGGCTTCGTAGCACCAAGTGGAAGGCGTGAGTCCTTCCATCCGGGCCAGGGCTGCGATGGCTTCGCGGTCTTGAGTCGAGACCTTCACCTGTTGGGAGCAGGTGCGGGCGGTCCCGGGCTCACAGTTCTTTCGTCGTCGGATTTTGGGTTTAGGTTCCATCACTCGCGTGGATAACGAGGAGGCCCCCCTTTCTTCCAGCAGATGCAAAGCCCGGGGTGACGTTCAAACCGTTCAATTGGCCCTCAGGCCACTTTCGTCCCGGCCGCCACACGAGCGTCACACAGGCCGAGGTAAGATTACCGCGTTTGCGCTCAACTTGCGAAAGACCCAGATTCGTCCAGACTTACAGGGATGTCGGAGCCTGGCGGCGAGCAAAGACGCAGCAAACGGTTCGCTGCCGAGCTGCCGGTAGAGGTTTTCCGAGGGGGCCAACGAAGCTCCGGGCGCACAAAAGACGTGTCCCGGCACGGCTTGTTCCTGGTCTTGGATCCGCCGCCCCCGGAGCGCCTCTTGCTTCGCTTCACCCTCGACATGCCCGACGGCGCCCTCGAAGCGACGGGCTTCGTGACGCGACAGGTTAGAAGCCCACAACTTGTCGGAGCCGGGATCCAGTTCTTCGCCCTCGCATCCGCCGCCAAGGCGCGATGGGATGCGTACATCAGCGCCGTGTCCACCGGCACCACGCCCTCTTCAGCTGTGGCACCGCACCCGCAGGACGACGGAGCGACATTTCTCATCAAGCTGAAAGATACCAAGCGCTTGGTCGAGTTCTTCGAACGACGAATGCGAGCCGGTCAGGTCTTCATGAACACGCCCCTCGCCAGGCCGGTGGGATCGAACGTCTCGCTCATCCTCATTCATCCCGAGTCGGAGCGGGAGTTTCTGGTGCGCGGCAAGGTCACCAAAGTCGACACGAGCCAGCGGGGCATGAACATCGAAATCGACGCACTCACCCCCAAACTGGAGCAACGCTTCCACGACTTCGTACAGACGGGCGTGCCCAGTGAGACCATGGATCTGGTCGTGCACCCCGAGAAGGGGCGCCTGCAAACGGCCGACACCCCGCCGGTCGCTGAACCAGCAGGTGCATCGCCCGGACCTGTGGCCGCCAGGCTCGAGGAAGAGGCCGACGTTCCCACGGGATTCGAGGTCGATGACCAGACGGGCGACCTATCCCTCGACATCGAAGTCGAAGACGAGTCCTTGGCTGACATCGAAGGTTTCGCTGGCCTGCCACCCCCACCCGCCGAGCCTCCTGATCCCAACACCGTCGTGGTCCGCTGCACGTCGTGCGGCGCCTTCCTCGGCCCCGCACCCATCGCACCCCTCCCCGAAGCCCTTCAGAGGGTCCTCGTTCGCCGAACCAGCTTCGATCGCTTTGCCGGCAGCTTCTCTTCCGTCATCGAGCCCCGAACCGAGAACGAGCTCGAGGCGGCGGAGGTCCTCATGGGTGCCCAGACCGTACCCGCCGTGCTTCTGGTCGAGATGGCCCGGCACTGGGTCAATGCACCCAAGGAGCGACCTCGAGGCGTCGACATGGGCCCGGCCATCGAGTCCGCAGCCGAGCAGCTCAAAGTGAAACGAGACAAGGCTCGCCTAGCCACGCCTTGCCCCATGTGCGGGAGCGAGACGCTTTTCGCCACGTGGCACTAGTGTACCGATCACAAAGTTCAGATCGCTTTCCGCCGGCCCTCGACCACCCTGCCGGCCCAGCGGCCTACGGCCGCCCTTTCGGGCTTCTCAGTCCCTGGGGCCCACCCAACTCCCTCCGAAGCTGGTCCACCAGGACGGCCGATGACTCGACGGAAACTGATCGAACTTCATGACCGGCACACTAGGACCGGAGCTGCAGGGCGCCTGGCAAGAGCTCGAACTCGGCATCGAGCCGACCCGGCAGCTCGCCGTCGGTTTCCAAGCGCACGTCGGCGCCGGACTCCACTTCGACGCGGACCCGACGCCCATCGGCCGTCTTCACCGTTCTCCAAGCATCCATCGCCCCCGAGTACACCTGGTCGACGCGAAGGAGCTCACGAGCGCCGGCCTTGGTCTGGAGGACGACTCTGAACAGCCCGTCGTCCACCGCTGCGCCCCGAGCGAAGTGCATGCCCCCGCCGAAGTGGGACCCGTTGGCCACCGCGCCGGTCACGATCTCGCCGTCGTGAAGAACTTCATCATCCACCCAGACCTTCAAACGGGGCGGTCGCCAGGCCAGCAGGGCTCCACCGAGAGCCAGCCCGAACGACGCTGCGCCGAAGCGCTTGCCGCCCGAGTCGACCCGACGGACCACTTCGGCCGACATGCCGAAGCTGGCGATGTTGAGGAACAGACGCGTCTGAGGCTGACCCTCCAGGTCCACAAACTGGACCCGACCGACATCGATCCTGCGGATGGATCCTGCGCCCACGTGGCTCACCGCCCCCGGCAAGCGACCCGACAGCTGAAGATGACGGGCGAAGTCTCCTCCCGTGCCGAAACGAACTGGAGTCAAGACCACCGGTGCCAGGCTGTCTCCTCGATCCAGGCCGTTCAGCGCCTCGTTCAAGGTGCCATCACCACCGACCACAACCAGCTCTTCGTAACCCGTTTCGACGGCTTCGGCAGCCAGCCGCGTCCCATCTCCCGGCCCCAGGGTGAAGTCGTGCTGCCAGTCGTCCAGACGATCCGAAAGCGCCCGACGAAGTTCGGGCCAAAGGCGACCTGTCCGACCGGCCCCGCTCATGGGATTGACGAGGACGAAGGTCTTCATGCCCGAACCCAGGCCCTGAGCGGGTCATCGAAGCTTAGGTCGGGCCGAATTCGGGAAAGATGGGCGCGACAACGAGGACTAGAGACCATGAGGATCTCTCCGTCCTCGGGAGCGATGGCCTCCAGCCAGCGTTCCCCCATGCGGCGAGCCAGTTCTGGGGCCACCTCGGGCAACAAACCCGCCGCACCACAGCAGTCCCCCGCTGCAACGCGGTGCTTCTGACCCGAGAGTCTTCCCACCCAACGGGGGCCCACCGAGCCCCTCTGTCTACAGGTCTCGGCCGCGACGACATTCTCCGGCCGGGAAGTCCGAGCCACCTCGGCCTGCTCCGGCGACAAGAGCTTGGCCGCGAACTCCAAGCCCGAGCTGATCTCGACGTCCCATTCCACACCAAGCTCGGGAAAGCGCTCTCGAACGAATCCTGCGCAGTGGGGATCGTGGAATACAACGTGCTGCGCCCCCCGGGCCTGCTGTTTGAAGGCCTCGGCGTGAGCTCGAGCCGCCTCCAGCTCCCCTGCCCACCACAGAGGCTGCCCACAGCAGGCACTGGAGGCCGGTGTGACAACGACCTCCCGCCCGAACAAGGAGATGCAGCGGATGAAGTCCGTGGCGAGCTCGGGTTCCTGATCGAGCACGAAGCAGCCCGGCACGTACACGACGTCTCCGACCCGGTCTGTACTCCGGCGAGCTGACTGGGCCGCCGCCTCCATCGCCGTTTGAAGCGAGCTCCCTTGAGGATTGCCGGCGATGGCAAAGCACTCCGCCACCTCTCGACTCGGCTCTGGTGGAGAGGCTCGACGACCAACCCGAGCCCGGCTCTGCATGAGAAGACTCGGGACGTCCACTCGGGTCGGACAGGCTTGGGCGCAGGCGCCACAGTCCGTGCAGTGCCATGGGAGGTCGCGAGCCATCTCTGCCGTCATCTCTCCCCTCCGCACAGCCCGGGCCAACACCACCAAGCTTCGTGGCGCGACCGACTCGCGGCGTTCGCTCTCGGCGACGGGACAGGTCGAACGACAGAAACCTGGACAGGCAAAGCAGGTATCGTGGCCGCTCTCTTCGTCCCTCACCAAGCCCTCCTCCTCGTCGTTAGCACCGGCTGCCCGGCCGACAAAGCACGAGGGTTCGCGCGTTTCATCAGGCGCCCCGGTCTCGTAGGATGGCCGTGGGATCCAAGTTCGAGCACATTCGTTCGAGCACGTCGTCGAAGGGCCCACCACTTCGCTCTTCGCTCTGCTCCAAGGTCGCAAAGCTCTCCTCATCGAGCGGCGACCGGCTTCGAAGACCGGCGACGATCCGCCCTCCTCGGGCCATGCCCGCTTGAACCAAGCCCCCTCGACTCTCGGGCGCCCCCAGCCGAGCCACCAGGGTCAGACCATCTGCGGTCAGGAAGTCTGCCCACACCTCTCGGGCGCCCGCCGCTTCGAGGTCCGACCAGGTGGCTTCGACCTCGGACCACTTCTGAGCGACCTCCACCACCGCATCGAAGCGGCCCCCGAAGGGCGAGATCTCCTCATCGCTCGTCTCGCCTACGCCAGACACGGCGCTGGAGCACACGGCTTCCGCCGCTCGAAGCAGCTCAGCCGAGGAGCTGCTGAGGGAGAGTGCCAGTCGGTGACCCTCGCCGTTGCTCAGGATCCGCCCTGCCGCCGGTCGCACTCCCCGCTGCAGCATCCGTTGGGCGCTGGAAATGGCCAAAGCTCGCTCCGGAAATCCGAAGCGAACGTCGACGTGATGCTCGGAACGGACCGCGACCCGCAGGCTCAACTTCGTCAAGACGCCGAGCCGGCCGTGTCCGCCAATGAAGAGTCGGTCCCAGCGCGGGCCGCCTTGACCCGGCCTCCATTCGATCGCGGTGCCGTCGGGAAGAAGAGCCCGGAAGCCTGCGCACATGTCGGACAACTCACCCAAGGCCGTACTCCGGCGGATCAAGAGGTTCCGAGACACGCCGGCCCCGACCGAACGGGCCTCGGCCCGGGGATGAACGGCGCCTAGAGTCAGGCCGTGCCCCCACAAGACCCTCTCTAGTCGTTTCACGACTACCCCCGCTTCGACTTCGACTAGGAGATTCAGCTCCGAGATTCGGCGAACCCCGTCGAGCCTACCCAGGTCGAGCTGGACCGCGCCCACCGGCGGCCGAAAGCCCGTTTGATCCGAGGCAACCGGTGTTCCCCCAGGTCCTGCGACGCGCAAGAGGGCGGCGAGTGCGTTCTCGTCCGGGGGCTGGGCCCGGGCCGAGCTGTCTTGCGCCCGCTGAATGTTCTGATGACCAAGCACGGGGGAAAGGGTGGGCGGCAGAGAACGTCGGTTCTGGAGCTTGAGCTCCGCAGCTTCGGATCGAGCGCCGGGCACCAGTCGGTCCGGATTGAGGATCCCTCGAGGGTCGAAGGCCCGCTTGGCCGCACCCAGGAGCGCTCGACCCCCTTCCCCCAACTCACGACGAAAGCCAGCGCTTCGGGCCGCGCCGATCCCGCGGAAGTGACTCGAACTTCCGCCGCCTTCCAGGCAGCTCGCGGTCGCTGAGCGGACAGCTCGGGCATGACGAGCCCGGGCCGCCGATGGGCGATGGGGGTCCTGGGCCAAGGCCCCAAAGGTGAAGTCGAGCCCACAGCCGTCCGGCCCACCTCGAGAGAAGCGACCCATGACCCAGGTGTCGCGAGCCAGCTCTCGGCGAAGGTTGCGATAAAGAGGCAGCACTCGATCCCAGGACGACCAGGTGTCAAAGTCGTCCACGAAGAGCCCGCTGCGCTGCCACCGACCCCGTGCGTGGCTGAAGTGGGCACCGCTGCGCTCCCACCGCTCAGCCAGATGGCGTGGCTCTTCCACGCCGCCCTCACGACGGCAGAGCGCCTCCGCCGCCCGGACCCGAGCTTCGACGTCAGCGGTTGCGCCTTCGAAACGCAGAATGAGCAAGCAGGCATCCGGGACGACTCTCAGCCGACCGATGCGAGGAGTGGACAGGGCCTGCCGCAGCACCCGGCGAAGGATGCCGCGGCCCAGAGAGCCATCCCCTTCCAGTCGGCCCATCAAGGGCTCGACCACAGCCTCTAGTCCTTCTTGGCCCCGTTCCAAGTAGGCTCGGAGGAGCCAGGTGTGAAGACCGTCGAAGAGGTCGAAGGCCGTGGGCCGAAGGTTCTCTCGGAAGAGCCGTCGCACGGTATCGAGGGCCGGTGCCAAGGACTCGAAGCGGAAGGCCCGCCCTCGACGGGCCTCGGGCCGAGGGCGGAGCCGGAATTCAGCCGCCGTAATCACGGCCAAGGCCCCCTCTGACCCCAACAGCAGGCTGTTGAAGTCGGGCCCGTCCAAAGGTCGAGACCCCCGTCGCTGACGACGGATACGGCCCGGCGTCACGCTCTCCAGACCGTGGACCAAAGACTCCATGCCCCCGTAGCCGGGGCTCGAGCCCCCGAGGCAGCGGGTGGCGACCCAGCCCCCGACCGTAGAGAAGGCGTTGGAGGCCGGCCGATGACCCAATGTGAGGCCACGCTCGGCCACATGGGCCTCGAGGCGGGCACCGAGGCAGCCCGCTTCCACCTCCACCCTGAGATTCTCCGGTTCCAGTCTTCGAATGGCGTCGAGGCGCTTCAAGTCGAGAGCGATGCCCCCTTCTTGTCGCACCCCGCCACTCTGGCCCGACAAGGCCCCGACCGGGACCACCGAGAGCGCCTGGCTCTCGGCGAATCGAAGCACCCGGCTAAGGTCCTCGACGGATTCGGGCCACACGACCACGTCCGGCGCCGCCTCCAGTCGCCCCTCCGCCGCCGCCATTTGGGCGTGAACCCAGGCATCGCGGGCGTAGGCGGCACGGTCGACCTCCATACTCGACACCGAGCCCGACCCCACGATCCGGGCCAAATCGACCACCAAGGCAGGGGCCGCGGGGGGACGTGGCAACAGCCCCATGACGGCGTGCATAATCCAGGGGGGCATCGAATCCAACGATGGCCGGAGCAGATGGGTTTGGAGCTTGGACTTCGATACAGGAACGCGGCCAGCCTGCGCGTGGCCTGGCGGGACGGCCTTCAGCACGGAGGCTGCGTCCTTCCAGAGCAGGTCGAGGACCTTGAGGAGAACGTCCTGCTGCGGCTGACCCTCCGAGTCGGCGACGCCCGCTTCGGGCTGGAGGCCCGGAGCGGCCAGCCGGTCCCGGGGGCCGGCCGAATGTTGGTCTTCGAGTCTGCCGACCGCCTCGCCGAGCTCGGAGCCTGGATCGAGACGCTCCAGGGATCCTCGAGCGACCCTGTCTCTCCACCCGACATGGATGGCGGACCCTCTGAGCCCGCCACCCGCCCCCAGGACGGCTCGGATTGGAAGGCAGAGCCTGGGAGCATTGTCCCGATATACGTCTTGAAGTTCGAGACCATCCGGGGCTTCGAAGCCCAAGCCAGCGCTTGGCAGAACGAAGGACAGGTCGAGATCGCCTACGAGGAGGCCGAGGCCACAGCGGGTCAACCGGCCCGGCTCCGGCTGACGCTACCGGGCCACAACATCTTCGAGATCCCGGCCTGGATCGAGGCGCTTCAACCCAGCCTTCGCCTTCGAGTACCGGTGAACCATGCCGAGTTCCGCAAGGCCCTCCTCCACCCACAGTCGGCGATGGGTCGTACCCGTCGGGAGCGGGAGGCGCCCGAGGACGAGCAAGAGACGCCTCATCTGCTTCGGCTCAGCGAAGAGAATGCCGAACCGGAAGACGAGCTTCCGCTACGACAGCGGATTCGAAGAATGGGGGTGGAAGACAAGATAAACCTCGCCCTCTCGGGGGACCGGGAGGCTCGGCTGGCCCTCGCCACCGACACCAACCGAGCAATCCACCACTATTTGCTCAAGAATCAGAGGATCACGGTGGACGAAATCGCCTTCATGGCCCGCCAACCCAGCCTGAACCCCGACGTGCTGCTGAAGATTGCCGAGAACACCCAGTACGTTCAAAACCAGCAGGTGGTGAAGGGCCTGGTGCTAAACGCCAAGACGCCCGTCTCCACCGCCATCCGTCTCTTGGACCGCCTGCCCAAGGGCGAGCTCATGGCGCTCTCTCGACGAAGCAACATGAGAAAGCAGCTGGTCATGGCGGCCAAGAAGAAGCTGGGCGGGGCCTAGTCGCGGGACACTAGCTTCCCTTGAGGGCAAGGTCGTTCAGCTGCTTTTCACTCACGGGCGTAGGCGCGCCCGACATCAGATCCAGGCCCCGGCTGGTCTTCGGAAAGGGGATCACATCACGCAACGATCCGGCACCGGTCGCGATCATCGCGAGCCGATCGAGACCCGCTGCGATCCCAGCATGGGGGGGAGCGCCGTAGGCTAAAGCATCGAGAAGGAATCCGAACTTCTCCCGCTGTTCTTCGGGACCCATGGAGAGGGCGTCGAACACCTTGCTCTGAACTTCCGGGTCGTGGATTCGCACCGAGCCCCCCGCGACTTCGAAGCCGTTGAGCACCAAGTCATAGGCCCGTGCCCGGCAGGCGCCAGGATCCGTGGCGAGGCGGTCGACATCCTCACTTCGAGGGCTGGTGAAGGGATGGTGAGCGGCGACGAACTGTCCGGTGTCCTCGTCCTCTTCAAATAGCGGGAACTCCGTGACCCAAAGAGGCGCGAAGCGATCCTCTGGGATCAAGTCGAGTTTCCGACCCAGGAGCATGCGCAGCTGGTGCAGGACGACGTGAACCTTCCTGGCAGGACCGAACTGCATCAAGAGCAGGTCGCCCTCCGCGGCCCTTGCGGCCTTTGAGATCGCCCGCTGACAGGCCGGGTCGAGGCTCTTGGCAAAGGGGGACTGGGTCCAGCCGCCCTCGGCTCCGATCCTCGCCCGACCAAGCCCGGTAGCCCCCAAGTTCTTGGCTTCCTTTTCGAGTCCATCCACGTCCTTTCGGGACAGCTTGTGGTCCGCGGGGACGACCAAGAGCTTCACCATCCCGCCTTCAGCCATCGTCTTCTGGAACAATGGATGACCGCCTCCCTCGTGGGCCCGCACTTGGCCGCTGACGTCGACGTGCTCCAGCCCAAATCGTACATCGGGTTTATCGCTTCCGAAGCGGGCCATGGCCTCTTCGTAGCGCATCTGAGGAAAGGGGTCGGGAAGCTCCACCTGAAGGGCGCCAGCAAACATGTGGCGAACCACCCGCTCCATGACCGTCTTCACCTCGGCTTCGCGACCAAAGGAAAGCTCCACGTCGATCTGAGTGAACTCGGGCTGACGATCCTGACGAAAGTCCTCGTCTCGGAAGCAGCGGGTCACCTGAAAGTAGCGGTCGTAGCCGGCGATCATGAACAGCTGCTTGAAGAGCTGGGGGCTCTCGGCCAGCGCGTAGAAGGACCCTGGATTCAGGCGCGAAGGTACGAGAAAGTTTCGAGCGCCGCCTGGGGTGTACTTCACCATGAAGGGCGTCTCCAGCTCGACGAAGCCCTGTGCATCGAGGCTCTCCCGGGCAAGCTGGGTGAGCCTGGAGCGAAGCATGAGGTTCCGCTGAAGGACGGGTCTTCTGAGGTCCAGGTAGCGGTGCGTCAGACGTTTGTCTTCAAAGGTGTCGACGTCGTCCTTCACCTCAAAGGGCGGGGTCTTCGCCTTGTTGAAGACTTCGATCTCTTCCGCGACCACCTCGACTTCGCCCGTCGCCAGCTCCGTATTCCGCTGATCGCCGCGGGAGCGTACCCGGCCCACGATGCCAACCACCCACTCGGGTCGAAGCTCGGCCGCCTTTCGGAGAATGGCCGGGTCGTCGGAGTGTTCGACCACCACCTGCGCGTAGCCCTCGCGGTCACGCAGATCCATGAACACGACGCCGCCCTTGTCCCGATGGCTCTTCACCCAGCCCTTCAGGACGACGGTCTGATCGACGTGTTCAGCTCTGAGCGCGCCGCACATGTGTGTGCGAGCTCGGCGCTCCAGGAGGTCGGACATGAGGCCGCGGGTAGCCCGCACTCAACAGGTGGTCAACGCGAGCCGCGTCCGCCCGGGCGTCCGCCTCCTCGGGGTCGACCCGAGCCCCGTCGCGGACCACCCCCGCGGGGGCGGGCGTCGAAGCCACCACGCCCCGGGGAACGATCGCCGGGAGCTCTCCGAGACGGCGGATCTCGCCGCTCGGACGGGTCTCGGCCTCGCTCGCCCTCTCTTCGATTCCAGGCCCGTCCCTCGGATGATCGTTTCTGGGCCTCGCCTCGGCCGTACTCCGTGCGACCCCTAGCCCGACCCTCGTGGGATGCGGCAGGCCGACGGTTCTCCGGCTGGGCCCTCGGCCGGTCTCGCCCTTCGGTCTGCTCCGGCTGTACTTCGACCGGGCGGGGACCGGCTCCTTTGGGCCCGACCTTCCGCCAAACTCGGGTGTCGGGGTAGCCGGAGGGTCGGCCGGACGGAACGCCATCCGGCAAGAGCCGGGGCCTGGGGTCCAGCTTCTTGGGTCCCACGCCGAGCAGCTCGTCTTCGACGGGCGGCCCGTCCGGAGGGCGGGCGCGCCCCTTGGTGAGCCGCTTCTTTCGGTCAGGTTTGTTTGGGCTGTCGCTCCGACGCCCGGCCCCAGGCTGACCGGGGAGCTTGCCCTTGCCCCGACGGGCCGTCCCCAAAGGCCGGGTCCCGACGACTTGAAAGCGAGGAGGCTGGCTCTTTCCCGGGAGTTTGGTCGTCCGGTACAGCGCGTCGACTTCGGACGGCGAAAGGTAGCGATACTGACCGGGCCTGAGGTCCTCCAAGGCAAGGGTCCCGAACTCAAGTCTGACGACCCGACGAGGCGTATGCCCGACGGCATCGACCATCCGGCGAACTAGATGGTTGCGTCCTTCGCTGACGACGATTTCCAACCAAGTCGTCCGGGGAGTCCTTTCCAAGACCTCCACCAAAGCCGGTCGCGTAGGACCATCTTCGAGTTCGACGCCCTCACGGAGTCGGTCCAACGTCTTTTCCGTCACGGCGCCTCCGACCTTCACTCGATAGCCCTTGGGCACATGGTAGGAAGGGTGGAGCAAGCGATGGACAAGCGTCCCATCCGTGCTCAACAGGAGAAGGCCTTCCGTGTGGTAGTCCAGGCGCCCGACCGGCACGAAACGATAGGGCTCGTCGATCAGCTGAGCAACTGTCTCCCGGCCTCGAGGGTCGTCCAAGGTGGTGAGTACACCGTCAGGCTTGTGGAGCATGATCGTCGCCGGATGTTGGGGACGCCCCACGACTTCGCCATCGAGCTCCACCCTGTCCGTCTCCGGGTCGACCTTCACCCCCTGCTGGGTGACGACAACGCCGTTGACCGCGACCCGGCCCTCTTCGATAGCGGCCTCCGCCCTCCGACGAGACATGACGCCGGCCCGCGACAAGTGGACTTGGAGTCTGAGCTCGGCCATGCGTCAGCTCTCCGGCTTCGACGTGCCGTCGCCCGACGGACTGCCTCCCGGCTCTAGGGCGACGTCGGAGCTCTGCTTGGCCTTCTCTGCCACCTTCACCGCCGCCTCGAGAGCATCCAAGTCCGGGTCCGCTTCGTCGGGCTCGACCAGAGTGGACGCGGCCGCGGCCAAGTCCCGGATGGAAGGGCCCCTGGCTTCGTCGAGTTCGTCAACTTGAGCCTGATTCTCGATGTCCAACTCGTGGTACTCCCGCAGGCTCGGAAGCTCGTTCAATGTCTTGAGGCCAAAAAACTCCAGGAAGTAGGGCGTCGTGCCGTAGATGATGGGCCGGCCGACCTCCTCGCGCTTGCCAAGTATCTTGACCAGGTCCCGCTCCAGCAGATTTCTCATGGCCGCGGTGGCGTCCACGCCGCGCACCGATTCGACTTCGGGCTTCGTGCAGGGTTGGCGGTAGGCGATGATGGACAAGGTCTCCAGCGAGGCCTTGGAAAGGCGCTGGGGCTTCGCGGCCAGAAAGCGCCGCACGAACTGTGCGTTCTCGGGCGTCGTCCGATACTGCAGGCCCCCCGCCACTTCATCCACCCTCATCCCCCGCGCAATCTGACGGTCTGGGTCCCGATACTGGGCAACCAACTCGGCGATGGCGGCGCGCACGTCCTCTGCCTCGGTCTGGGCATCCTCGATCTGGATGACTTCGACCAGACGAGCCACCGGGACTGGCTCCGGAGCGAGCATGAGAATCGACTCGATGATCGAGCGAAGACGGTCCGCACCCAAGGCCATCGGAGCCCGCCGAGGTACGGCGCAAGGGAGGCGGGGTCAACCTGTTCCCGGCCGCCATGGAGCCTGGATGAGACCGAGATCAAAGAGGGGCATGCCCTCCCTGGACTCCTCCTCCCGGGCCGGGTCTCGATGGGCCATGTGCCGGAACATCAGGCCCCTGTTCAACTTCGAGCCTCCGGCGACCCAC
The DNA here is from genome assembly GCA_039024635.1 of Myxococcota bacterium. Classification (GTDB taxonomy): domain Bacteria; phylum Myxococcota; class Kuafuiibacteriia; order Kuafuiibacteriales; family Kuafuiibacteriaceae; genus Kuafuiihalomonas. The sequence continues at coordinate 159,720 of JBCCQA010000004.1, forward strand.
GAGGAGGTCCGAGCGGCGGCGCTTCAGTACGTTCGCAAGGTTTCGGGCTTCGCCCGGCCATCCGCCCGCAACGAGGCGGCCTTTGAGCAGGCGATCGACAGGGTCGCCGCCGCGACCCACAGACTGGTCGAAGAGCTCGTGACCTCCGCCCCCAGCACGAGCCGCGCTCGCGAAGCCCAGAAAGCGCGCGAGAAATCCGCCCGACGATTTGGTCGATGAAGGGCGGCGAGCCGCTTTGAGGGGGGTTGTTCTTCGCGCCTCCGGCCCAGAGCGCTATGGCCTTCGAGGTGGGGGCGCTCGAGCACTTTCAACCGCCGGTACGGCGCTGGTTCGAAGAGGCCTTCCCCGGGCCCACGAAGGCCCAGGTCGATGGCTGGGCCCAAATCCGTCAGGGGCAGCACACCCTACTCCTGGCCCCCACCGGTTCCGGCAAGACGCTGGCCGCCTTCCTGTGGGCCCTGGACCGGATCATGTTCCGCCCGCCAAGCGACGCCGGCTGTCAGGTCCTCTACGTCTCTCCCCTCAAAGCCCTCGGCGTGGACGTCGAGCGCAACCTGCGCGCGCCGATAGTCGGTGTCCAGAAGATGGCGGAGCGAATGGGAAGCGAGCTCCGCATCCCGAGCGTCGGCGTTCGCTCGGGAGACACGCCTTCGGCAGAGCGAAGTCGAATGCTCCGTCACCCTCCAGACGTCCTCATCACCACCCCCGAGTCCCTGTACCTGATGGCGACGTCTAAGGCGCAGGACATCTTGCGATCGGCTCATACCGTCATCATCGACGAGATCCACTCCATGGTGGCCAGCAAGCGGGGCGCTCACCTGTTCCTGACCCTGGAGCGCATCGAACACGCCCGACGACGAGCCGATCCTCCCGCCGCCCGGTCCATGCAGCGCATCGGTCTCTCTGCGACCCAGCGACCCTTGGACGAAGTGGCCCGCCTCCTTGGAGGGGCCGAGGTGACGGGAGACCGGGTCGATCCTCGGCCCGTGGCCATCGTCGATGCGGGGCGAAAGAAGGCCTACGACCTCTTGATCGAGGTCCCGGTCGAAGACATGACCCGGCTCGAGGACGGGCCAGCCTCCCAGTCCGAAGGCGAAGACATGGACAATGGGATAGGCCCCGAAGAGCTGCTGGACGACGAGACGTGGCTCGACAACCTTCCCTCCGGACCGGCCGCACAAGGCCCGGGCATGGGAACAGGTCGGAAATCCATCTGGCCGTCGATGCACCCCCGGCTGGTCAGCCTCATCCGCGAACACCGATCGACGATGATCTTCGTGAACAGCCGACGACTGGCCGAGCGGCTGTCTTCGGCCTTGAACGAAGAGGCCGGCGAGCCGCTGACTCGCGCTCACCACGGAAGCATCGCCAAGGACACCCGGGCCGAGATCGAAGATCAGCTCAAGCGAGGCGAGCTGCCCTGCATCATCGCCACTTCTTCCCTGGAGCTGGGCGTGGACATGGGGGCGGTGGACCTGGTCGTCCAGATTGAGGCGCCGCCCTCCGTGGCCTCGGGGATGCAGCGTATCGGTCGCTCAGGCCACACCGCCGGCGCAGCCTCCAAGGGAGTCATCTTTCCCAAATTTCGGGGCGACCTTCTGGCCTGCGCGTCGGTGGCCGAGCGAATGCGGGAGGCCCACGTGGAGGCTACCTACTATCCACGCAACCCCCTCGACGTCTTGGCGCAGCAGCTGGTGGCGGCGGTGGGGGTCGAAGATTGGCCGATCGACGCACTCTTCGACCTCGTTCGATCCGCCGCACCCTTCTCCGAGCTGCCCAGATCGGCCTTTGAGAACGTCCTAGACATGCTCTCCGGTCGCTACCCTTCGGACGACTTCTCCGACCTCAAACCCCGCATCACCTGGGACCGAATCGGCCACACCCTGAGTGCTCGGAAAGGCGCAAAGCGGGTGGCGGTGGTCAACGCCGGAACCATCCCCGACCGGGGTCTCTACGGCGTGTTCATCGCAGGGGACGGAAAGTCGCGCCGAGTCGGCGAGCTGGATGAAGAGATGGTCTTCGAGTCCCGGCCAGGAGACGTCTTCCTGCTCGGCGCCACGTCGTGGCGAATTGAAGAGATCACTCCTGATCAAGTGCTGGTGACGCCCGCTCCGGGAGAAGCAGGCAAGATGCCCTACTGGCACGGCGACCGACCGGGTCGGCCATTGGAGTTCGGCCTCGCCATTGGCGCGCTTAGCCGCGCCCTGGAGCGGGCGCCGGAAGCCAAGGCGATGGAGCGCCTCACCGAGTCTTGCGGGCTCGAGCCTCGGGCCGCCCGGAACCTCATCCAGTACCTCCAAGACCAAAAAGAAGCGACGCGGGCCCTGCCCAGCGATCGTACCTTGGTCATCGAACGCTTCACGGACGAGATCGGGGACTGGCGCGTCTGTCTTCTCACGCCCTTTGGCGCCCGAGTCCACGCCCCTTGGGCGACAGCCGTCACCCGTCGACTCCGAGGCGAGTCGGGCGACGTAGAGGTCGACGTCATTTGGTCCGATGACGGCATCGTATTCCGCCTACCCGAGGCCGACGAGCCGCCCGAACCCGGGCTGTTCCTCCCCGAACCCGAGGATGTGGAGGCCGACATCGTGAAGGAGTTGGGCGGTACCTCCCTCTTCGCGGCGCGGTTTCGCGAGAATGCCGGTCGGGCCCTGCTCCTTCCCAAGCGCCAACCCGGTCGCCGGAGCCCTCTGTGGGCCCAACGCCGAAAGTCCGCGACCTTGCTCTCCGTCGCGGCCCGCTTCGACGGCTTCCCGATCATCCTAGAGACCTATCGCGAGTGTCTGAAGGACGTCTTCGACCTGCCGGGACTCCTCGACATATTGAAGAAGATTCGAAGCCGGGACGTGAAGGTCCACACGGTCGACAGTCGCCTTCCTTCCCCCTTCGCCTCTTCTCTCTTGTTCTCCTACGTCGCGAACTTCATCTACGACGGCGACGCCCCTCTCGCCGAGCGCAGAGCGCAAGTTCTCAGCATCGACCACGCCCAGCTACGAGAGTTGCTTGGTGAGGCGGAGATGCGAGAGCTCCTGGATCGGGAGAGCATCGACGAGCTCGTCCGGCAGCTTCAGCGCCTCGACCGACCCCTTCGCCACGGCGACGACATCCACGACCTCTTGCTGGCCCTAGGTGATCTCAGGCCGGATGAGCTCTCGGCGCGACCCCGTGAAGGCAGCCTCGAGGCCTGGCTCGAAGAGCTCGTCGCCCGACGCCGGGTCATCCGGGTCCGCATCGCTCAGGAGGAGCGACTCGTAGCGGCCGAACACGCGAGCCGCTATCGAGACGCCTTGGGCGTAGCCCTTCCTCCTGGCCTGCCCGCTGCGTTCCTGGAGGCCGGGGAAGATCCTCTGGGAGAACTCGTGGCCCGCTTTGCCCGAACCCGCGGACCCTTCACCGCGGCCGAGCTTCAGGAGCGCTACGGCCTATCTATTCAGGCCACACGAGACGTCTTGGCCCGAGCCGTGGAGTTCGACCGACTGCTGGAGGGGGAGTTCCTGCCCGGAGGATCCGGCACCGAGTACTGCGACCACGAGATTCTGAAGTCCCTCAAGCGGCGGGCCTTGGCCAAGCTTCGAAAGCAGGTCGAGCCCGTTTCACCGAATGCGCTGGGGCGCTTCCTTCCCGTTTGGCACGCTATCGACAGGCCGCGGCAGGGACTGGATGCCGTCTTGGCCACCGTCGAGCAGCTCCAGGGAGCACCTCTGTCTGCGGCGGCCCTGGAGACCGAGATTCTCCCGGCTCGCATCGGGAACTACCACCCACGCGACCTGGATGAGCTCTGCGCAGCCGGGGAGATCCTGTGGCGAGGGCTGGAGCCCGTCGGAAGTCACGATGGCCGGATTGCGCTCTTCTTGACCGATCACTACCCGCTCCTCGCCCCCACCCCGGAACCGGCCCGAGGGGACATGGAGGACAGTGTCCGAAGCTTGCTCCGAGACGGGGGGGCCTCCTTCTTCTCGGACCTAGCGAACCGCTCAGGCGCCTTTCCTCAAGACCTGCTGGACGCTGTGTGGCGTTTGGTTTGGTCCGGCGAGCTCACAAACGACACCTTGGCGCCTCTGCGAGCCCTGCTTGGTGGGCCGCAGAAACGGAAGGGCCCAGCGCGAGCCCAAGGGGGCCGGAGCTTCCGAAGCCGAAGGCTGGGGCCTCCCGGCTCGGAGGGCCGTTGGTCCCTGCTCTCGGCCCCGCTGACCGAAGGTGAAGCGCTCACCCGGCGTCGCACGGCCCTCACCCAGCAGCTCCTGGATCGACACGGCGTCCTCACCCGGGAAGCGGTCCACGCCGAGGGCGTTGCGGGCGGGTTCTCCACCGTCTACCCCGTCCTCAAAGCCATGGAGGAGGCCGGAAAGCTGCGCCGGGGCTACTTCATCGAAGGCATGGGCGCGACCCAGTTCGCTCTTCCCGGGGCAGAGGACCGCCTCCGCCGGGAGCAGCGCGGGACACAGGAACCGGACGACGAGCGCCCGGCCTTGATTCTCGCTGCCACCGATCCCGCCAATCCCTATGGGGCTGCGGTTCGCTGGCCGGAGAAGGAAGGCGCACGTCCTCAGCGAACCGGCGGCGCCCTAGTCATCCTCCATCGCGGTCGGCTAATCGGCTACGTCGGACGGACCGAGAAGAGCGTCACGACCTTCCTCCCCGAGCACTCTCCCGAACGAGAAGACGCCGCTCGGGCCCTAGCCGAGGCCCTCGGGCGCCTGGCCCATCGAGGTGGTCGTCGGGCGCTCCTGGTCGGCAAGATCGATGGCCAGCCCGCCGATGGCTCGCCCCTTGCGCCCGCCCTGGAAGCCGAGGGCTTCGGCGCCTCGCGACAGGGCTTCCTGAAGCGAAGAGGTCTTCGCGACGCCTGAGTCGCGGCCGCGTACGAAGACGCCAAGCCCGATGCCCGAAGGCGACACCATCTTCCGAACCGCCCGGACCCTGGGCGGAGCCCTCACCGGGCAGCGAGTCCTTCGTTTTCGAACCAGCCTGGACGCGCTGGATGGCTCGGGCCTCGTCGGACTAGACGTCTCGAGCGTAGAGTCTCGAGGCAAGAACCTGCTCATGCACTTCTCGGACGGGCGGGTGCTGTACAGCCACATGCGCATGACCGGGTCCTGGCACCTGTATCGACGCCGAGAGTCTTGGCGCCGGCCCCAGCGCCAAGCGCGCTGCGCCCTCGACACCCAGCACCACGTCGCCGTCTGCTTCAACGCGCCGGTCCTCGAACTGCTGACCGCCAAGGGTCTGCGGCGCCATCGAATCTTGGCGCGACTGGGACCCGACCTCCTCTCCGAGACCCCGCACATGAACGAGATCCTGCGGCGGTTTCGTGGGGGCAAAGACGTACCGATCGGGGAGCTGGTCGTGGCCCAGAACGTCGTGTGCGGAATAGGCAACGTCTACAAGTCCGAGTCTCTGTTCTTGGAAGGACTCGATCCATTTCGGCCCGCCTCGAGCCTGGATGATGCGGCCGTCCTCGCCCTAATGAACCGAGCCCGCCGACTCATGCTCTCGAACCTCACGGGCTATCCACGCATCACCCGCCATGCGCCGGGCGGACGCTATTGGGCCTACGGTCGGATGGACGAGCCCTGCTTTTGTTGTGGGACCCCGATGCGCATGCGGCGACAAGGTGACGCAGGTCGCAGCACTTATTGGTGCCCCGACTGCCAAGCTTCGGGGCCTCAGCCCAAGTAGTCGTCTTCGACTCCGCCCTCGAAGCGCTTGCCGGTCATCCGGATCAAGATCGTCGGGAGGGGGGCTTCGGGATCGGTAGTCTCAGCGTGGGCGCTTATCTCTTCATCTTGGGCAAAGAGGGTTACGAGCCCGAGCTTGGTCATCTCAAGCACCGAGATGAAGGTCACCACCAACTCGGCTCGGCTCTCGATGGTGGACAATAGTTCGCCGAGGTCAAACTGGCCCGTTCGTGCGTCACCGAACGCGAGAACGTAGTGGATTCGCTCGGCTACGCTGTACTGTTCGAAGGAAATCTCGTGAAAGGCAGGCGGCGCTTTTCGCAGCATGCTCGCCATCAGCTCGACGAGGCGGAAAACACTCACGCTCTTGAGGCCGGCATCAAGAGCCTCGAAGTCCTCCGCAACCGGTGGCACCCGAGGAAAGACGTCTCGGCCGAGGAGGTCGCGGTCGTCGAGCTGGACCGCCGCGTCTCGGTACTTTTGATACTCGAGCAACCTTCGGACCAGTTCGGCCCGTGGGTCCTCGGCATCGCCTTCGTCTTCGTCCTCGTCCGCCACCCCTTCACGGGCGGGAAGCAACATCTTCGACTTGATGTGCGTCAGCTCGGCCGCCAGGACGAGGAACTCGGAAGCGACGTCGATCTGGAGCGCTCGGAGATCTTCCAACACCTGGAGATAGCGGGCGGTGAGGAACTTGATCGGGATGTTCAGAACGTCGACGTCGTGCTGACGGATCAGGTACAAGAGCAGGTCTAGCGGGCCGGCGAACGCATCGAGCTCGACCTGGAACATCGGGTCCCGGACGGAGTCCGAAGGCTGGTAGCCCTTGGGAATGACCTCGACCGGCACCCTCAGGTCGGGTCCGAGCAGCTCCCGCACCCCTTCGTCTGGGGGGGTGGAGGCGTCCGAAGCCGCCTCTGGGGCGGCCTCGACCGGATTGTCTTCCTCGCCCGCCAACGGAGCCTCCGGAGCAAACATGGGTCTCCTGGGCTGGCAAGCCCAAGGGGGGCCTATCCCGGAGACCTCCCGGGAACGGGCGGGATGACACTGGAAGATCCTGGGTGATAGCCCCAAGGAGTGCGATTCCAGGTCCCCGGTCAGCGACTCAATCTGACGGATCACTTCCTGGATGCCCGGCTCCGGGAAGGAAGGGGCAACAAGCGGGCCCTGGTCGTGGACCGGCCTCAAGGGGTGTCCAGCCACACCTACGCCGAGGTCGCGGGCTGGGCCAATCGCTACGGAGCCATGCTCCAGGCGAAAGGCCTTGGGATGGAGGATCGGGTCCTAATCCTGCTGCCTGACGGTTTGGAGTGGGTGGCCTCCTTCTTTGGCGCTCTCAAGGTGGGCTGCACCGTACTCTTCGTCAATCCTGCCTGCAGCAGAGAGGAACTGATATTCTATCTGGCCGACAGCCGGGCTCGAGGCCTCTTTTGCGATCAGTCAGGCGCAGCCAAGCTCCAAGACGACCATGGACTCGACTTTCTGGGCGTCGTCGACGCTCCCGAATTCCTGACCCGCTGTGAGGGTCCCCCTCCGAACTTGGAGGCCGCGCCCACCTTGGAAGAGGACTTTGCCATTTGGCTCTACTCGAGCGGAAGTACGGGTGCGCCCAAAGCCGCGGTCCATCGAGCCGGCGACTTCGTATTCAACACCGAGCGCTACCCCAAGGAGGTGCTGGGCATGCACGAGGACGACGTGACGGTCTCGGTTCCAAAGCTCTTCTTCGGCTACGCGACGGGCAGCAATCTGCTTTTTCCTTTCGCCTTCGGCGCGACGGCCGTTCTCTTCCCAGACCGTCCGACCCCAGAGAGAGTCTTCGAGGTGGTGGAGACCCATGGAGCCACCATTCTCGTCAACGTGCCCACCCTCGTCGCCCAGATGCAGCAGAGCTGGGAGAAGCGTATCAAGAAGCCGGATCTCAGTCGCCTTCGTCTCTTGACCTCGGCCGGTGAAGCGCTTCCGGCCGAGCTGTATGAGCGCTGGATGCGGGGACCCGGAATAGACATTCTGGACGGCATCGGCTCGGCCGAGATGTTCCACGTCTTCATCAGTACTCGACCCGGCGAGAAGGTGCCGGGAAGCTTGGGCACCCTGGTCGAGGGCTACCAAGCTCGGATCGTCGACGGAGAAGAGCAGGACTGCGAGCCAGGGCAGGTCGGGACCCTGTGGGTCGGCGGCGACAGCGCCCTCGCCTTCTACTGGCAAAGAGCGGCCAAGACGCGGGAAGTCGTTCGGGGACGATGGGTCGTGACGGGGGACCAGTTCATCCAAGACGAGCGAGGCCATTTTTTCTACCAGGGCCGAGCCGACGACATGATGAAGGTTGGAGGTCGTTGGGTCTCCCCCCAAGAGATTGAGGGCGCACTCCTCAAGCATCGAGCCGTGGCCGAGGCCGGCGTAGCCCCTTTCGAGCGAGACGGCCTCGTCAAGCCGATGGCCTTCGTCATACTCAAAGCGGGGGCGGAGGTTGACGGTCCGACGCTGTCGTCTCACGTCGCCGAGGTCTTGGCGCCCTACAAGGCCCCGCGCCAAGTGATTTTCGTCGACACGCTTCCCCGCGGGGACCGCGACAAGCTGGACCGAAAGCAGCTGGCCGCCATGGCTGAGGCCCAGGGATGACGAGCCTAGTGCAGCTCGCCGAGCTCACCCACGTGGAAGCCCAGGGACTTTTGGCTCGAGGCGCCGTCGCTCTGTGGCCAGTCGGTGCCACCGAGTCTCACGGTCCACACCTGACCCTGGGGACCGACGTCATCATCGCTGAACATACCTGTCAGGCGGCCGCGCCCATGATTGCCGAAGAGCTGGGGTTGAGCAGCCTTGCCCTCCCACCGCTGGCCTTGAGCGTAACCGAGTACGCGGCCCCATTCTCTGGAACCATCTCGGTCTCGAAGGAAGCGGCGACCCTGTACGTTAGAGACGTCCTGCGCTCCACCGCTCGCCAGGGCTTCAAGGCGGTGTGCCTAGTCAATGCCCACCTGGAACCGGCCCATCGCTTCTCGCTCCGCGACGCCGTCAAGGGTCTGGGGCCCACCGAGTGTCCCGTCGCACTCGCCGACCCCTGCGACAAACGCTGGGTGCCCGAGCTGACGGAGGAGTTTCAAAGCGGCTCCTGCCACGGCGGTCAGTACGAAACCTCGTTGGTCATGGCGGCTCGGCCAGACAGAGTTCGAGATCAGACCCGACGTCGGCTGCCGGAAGTCGACATCGACCTCATCGGTGCCATGCAGCGCGGACAGAGTGACTTCAAGCAAATGGGTGCTGACAGTAGCTATTTCGGACGCCCCAGCGCCGCCACCGTGAGCGAAGGCCAAGCGACCTATCAAGTTCTGGGGAGTATCGTCCTTCGGGTTCTGCAAGAGGCGATTTCATGAGCGTGAACGAAGGCCTAATTCGAGCTCAGCTCTCTCACACGCTCTACGAAGTCGACTTCGCTCTGGAGGGCTACAGCCTATACCGAGGCAAGGTTCGCGACGTCTTCCGAGGCTCGGATCGATGGGTGATCGTCACAACGGATCGCGTGAGCGCCTTCGACGTCGTCCTCGGGACCATCCCGTTCAAGGGCGAGATCCTAAATCGGATGGCCCTCCACAGCTTCGACGCCACCCGAGACATCGCTCCCAACCACGTATTGGCGACGCCGGACCCGAGCGCCGTAATTGTTCGACCGTGTCGACCCTTCCCGGTCGAGTTCGTCATGCGGGGCTACATCACCGGCTCATTGTGGCGCGACTACGAGGCAGGCCGCCATGGGGCCTATGAAGTGCCGATCCCCAAGCGCCTTCGTCGAGACGAGCGGCTCCCCGAAGCGCTGCTGACACCGAGCACGAAGGCCGCAATCGGCACCCATGACGAGCCCACCTCGCGCCGCGAAGTGCTGGCCTCAGGCGACATGACCGAGGCCCAGTGGGATGAGGCAGAGTCCCTGGCCCGGGCACTATTCCAAAGGGGTCAAGAACAGGCCGAAGACCGGGGCTTGATCCTGGTGGATACCAAGTACGAGATGGGGATCGACGACGAAGGACGAATCACCCTCATTGACGAGGTGCACACGCCCGACTCGTCACGCTACTGGATTGAGGAAGACTATCAGGCCCTTTTCGAAGCGGGTCAGGCTCAACGCATGTTGGACAAGGAGAACCTGCGCGCCTGGTTGATGCAGACCCATGGATTTCGGGGCGAGGGCCCACCACCCGTCCTAGACGAAGAGATCAGGGTGCGCTTGGCCAGCCGCTACCTTGAGCTCTTCCAGCGCATGTCGACCCGGGCCTTTCGAGGTGAGGTCGGCTCGGTCAAGGATCGGCTCCGAAGTAACCTGGCCGACAGCGGACTAAAGCTGATCGTCTGAGCTTGCCTAAGCTTCCTCGGCCAGCGCGCGATCGATGATGGCGTCCGCGTTGGCCAGGTGCCGCTCGATTCGAAAGGCATCGGCCACCTCCTCCGCCCCTAGATGGGCACGCACCGTCTCGTCGGCCGCGAGGGCGGATTCGAGATCCATGTCCTCATCCCAAACGCGCATGGCGCAGCGCTGCACCGCTTCGTAGGCCGCCTGCCTGGCCATGCCTTTTCGAATCAAGTCCAACAGGACGGCTTGGGAGAAGGGGAGTCCCTTCATGCGGTCCAGGTTGGCCTGCATCTGCTCCGTGTGAACTACGAGACCGGAGATGACGCGGGTCATGCGACGCAGCATGAAGACGGCGGTGATCGTGGCGTCGGGCGCGATTACCCGCTCGACGGAGGAATGAGAGATGTCCCGTTCGTGCCAAAGCGCAACGTTCTCCTGGGCGGCATGGGCCCAGCCTCGCATGAGCCGAGCGAGGCCAGTTACGTTCTCGGTGAGAATCGGATTTCGCTTGTGCGGCATGGCACTGGAGCCTTTCTGGCCTTTGCCGAAAGGCTCTTCGACCTCACGGACTTCGGTGCGCTGGAGATGACGGATCTCGACCGCCAAGCGCTCGACCGATGCTGCGACGACGGCGAGCACGGAGAAGAAGGAAGCGTGGCGATCTCGAGCTACGACCTGGGTCGCAACCGTCTCGACCTCCAGCCCCAACGCCCGCAGGGCCTGGGACTCCACCTCGGGAGGAAGATGCGCGTTGGTTCCCACCGCGCCCGACAGCTTGCCCACCCGGAGCTCCTCCCGAGCCGATCGAAGGCGACGGAGGTTGCGCGTCATCTCGGCGTAGAAACTGGCCATGACTAGACCGAAGCTGATGGGCTCGGCGTGGACACCGTGAGAACGACCGATCATCGGGGTACGGCGATGGTTGTCAGCCTGAACGGCGAGCGCAGCCCGTAGCTCAACGAGGGCCGCCTCCACCAGACCTCCAGCCTCGCGGATACGGAGGGCGAAAGCAGTGTCGAGGACGTCGTTGGAGGTCAGCCCGAAGTGGACGTGGCGGGCCGGCGACCCGGCAAGCTCTTCGAAAGCACTGAGGAAGGCGATGACGTCGTGCTTCGTCACTTGCTCTAGAGCCTCGGCCCGCTCGGCCAACGCCACGACGTCGACCGCTTGAGCCACTCTCTCCAGAATGCTCACGTCCTCGGAAGGGATGATGTGGGCGTCCGCCATCGCCCGGCAGGCCGCGATCTCCACGTCGATCCAAGCCCGCATGCGGGCTGGTTCAGACCACACGGCGCCGATGTCTTCGGGGGTGTATCGCGGAATCATGAGGGGCCTCTTCTAGACGGCTCCTCTGGCGATCAAAAGCACGAAGTCACCGCCCTCCCATCCAGGTCATGGCGTGAAGGAGAGCCCATCCCGCCGTGAACCCCATCCACACGAAGGGCTCGACCAAGCTGGGCCTTCGCCACACCCCCAAGTCCTTCAGCTCAGCAGCCTGAAGACGGTGGAGCACACGATGCTCCCCAGGCCCAGGACCCGGGGCGTCCGACCTCTGGGTCGGCGCCTCGCTCGGATCGCCGCAGGACGCGAGCTCATCCAGAACGCGCCCTGCGAACTCGACCGCGCTGCGGTGCCTGCGACGAGGGTCCTCATCCATAGCCCGAGCGAGAACCGCGCCCAAACGGCGCCCCGCCACCGCCCATGCTGGCCAGCTCGGAGGATGGCCGGTGACCAGTTCGCAGGTGAGGCGAGCTAGACTCCACACGTCCGCCGCTCGACTCAAGGGTCCCCCCTTTCGCAGCTCAGGAGCGATGGGCTCGCTCAGGAAGACCTGCGGGCCCAAACGAGCAAGCAGTCCGTGTTCGAGCAGAATCGGTCCCTCGATACCCACCCGAACCCGGCTCAAGTCAATCCGACCGTGGGGCACGTCTAAGCCATCCACGATGCGAGCCAGTGGGCTCAGGATGAGTTCGACGCGCTCTCGGCCCAGAACGCCGCCCCGATCCCGCGTGAGCCGCCAAAGCGCCCGAAGCTCCACCCCTGCCGTGGCCTCATATATCCAAGTGTCCGGCTCGACGAAGCCCAACAAGGGCGCCACGCCCTTCATGCGGGGCTGGAAGCTGACGAACTGCTGGCCCGGAGCCCCCGCCACCCGGATCAGCTCGACCTCCCGACCTTGTCGGATGCAGCTTCGGCGGGTCGTCGTCGGGGCGTGGCTGAGGGCGAGCGTCCGTGGCAAGGTCATGAGCGACCGAGAGGGCAAGGCGTGTGCCACGTCCTCCGGCCCTGGTCTTAAGGGCCTCCATCGACGAAATGCGTGAGGGAGAGACGAATGCCGCCCCCTTTCGGCTCGATTGGTTCGAGCTCCGCCGAATGCCCGTGGAGGCTCGCCGAAGTCGACTGCGGAGTGCACTCGACGAGGGTCCGGACGCGGACCGAATTTCGGACGCCCTCGCCCGGCTGTGTGGGTCCTCGACCTTCGCTTCCGTCGCCGATTGGGCCACCACCCACATCTTGACTGCGGCCCGGCCGGCCGCTGCGGCGGAAGCGGTCCTCCTTCTCAGCCAGCACCCAGTTCACGGGCAGAGCGCGCTCACCCATCACCTCCTCCCCCTGCTTGCAAAGACCTGTGGCGCGAGCACCTGGGCCGGACGCATCCTACAAAGCCAGCCGGAGCTCTTCTTGGAAGTCGGCGATCAGGTGCAGCTCGATGATTGGTGGGCGCCGCTTCATCGGGGTTCCTCGGCCGAGCGTCTTCTCGAGGAAGAGGACGATGCTTTCGAGATAGGCCTTCGAAGGTTTCGCAACCGCGAGATGTTGCGAATCATCTATGCCGAGCTCTTGGATGTCGATGTTGCCCAGACTTCTGGCCTGCTGAGCGATCTGGCTGAGATCTGTATCCAAGCCGCCTTCGACCATCATCTACGGCGCTTGTCGGTTCCCGGCCGAGGCGTGGTGATCGGCATGGGCAAACTCGGAGGTCGGGAGCTCAATCTCTCCTCGGACATCGACCTCATCTACGTCTACGAGAGCGAAGATCCGGAGGCCCACCCCGCCTTCGTGAAGCTGTTCGAACGCGTGACCTCGTCCCTTTCTCGCGTTCGCGCTCAGGGCTTAGTCTTCCGGGTCGATCTCGACCTTCGCCCCGAGGGTCGAAGCGGACCTATCTGCAACAGCCTTTCAGGACTCGAGCCCTACTATGAGACCTGGGGCCGCCCCTGGGAGCGAGCCGCCTGGGTCCGGGCTCGGCCCGTCGCCGGCGACGAGGCTCTGGGCCAAGAAGTGCTGCGCAGCCTTCGCCCCTTCGTTTGGCGTCGCAACCTCGACATCGGCCAAGTAGAGAGCCTGGTGAAGATCAAGGGCGACATCGACGCCCGCCGTGCGCACAAGAGTGAGCTGGACCTCAAGCTCGGCCGGGGCGGAATCCGAGAGATCGAGTTCATCGTCCAGGCCCATCAGCTCCTCCAGGGAGGACGTCGACCCGAGCTTCGGGAACCCAACAGCCTGCGAGCGATGGAGGCGCTCGAAGATGCTTCGGTGCTCAACGCAAAGCTGACCGATCGACTCAGTCGAGCCTACCGCTGGCTGCGCCGGCTGGAGCATCGAGTGATGCTTGTCGAGCTTGCACAGACCCATCACCTGCCCAAAGATCCCGACGCCCGCCGCGCCCTCGCCCGTTCCCTTGGCCTCAGCGACTTCCAGGTCGTCCACGACCTGACCCAGCCCTTGATGGAAGACGTCGCGGACGCCTTTGGCAGTCTCTTGGGCGTAGCCGAAGACCGAGAGCCCCTTCCTCCGGCCCTGCTGCAGCTGCTGGACCCCGCGTTGCCCGATGACGAGCGAGCCGAGGCCGCTCACGCTCTCGGCGTGAAGCGACCTCATGGCGCCGTCGCCTCCCTCCTCTCCTGTGAGCGAATTCGCAGCGGACCGCTCCATCCGAGTTCGCCCCGCCGAGATCTCGTGGCTCGCTTGCTGTGGGACTGTCTCGACAGCGCAGACCCGGATCGCGCCTTGGGCAGGCTCCCCGATGCCCTACGAGCCTTGGTCCGACACGGTGCGTACCTGGACCGCCTCCAAGACCCCGTCGTTCGCAGGGGCCTGGCGCATTTCCTTGGAGCGAGTGGCGTCCTGTCCGAGATCCTCTTCCGACAGCCCCATCTCCTGACCGAAGTCCTGCTGCGAAGGAGCGAATCCGTCGACGCATTGGCCTTTCCGATCGGGACCGGCCACACCGAGGAGGAGATGACCTTGCTCGTAGATCGCAAGCAGGCCGAGCTCCTGCGAACCGCTGTCGCGGACATGGCAGGCGAATGGGACGAGGTGCAGGTCGAGGAGCGGCTGAGCTTGGTGGCTGAAGCCGTGATCGACGCCGTCATTCAGCTGTCGCGACGGGAGCTCGAGGCACGTTACGGCTTGCCCGAGGAAGCGAGCCTGGTCGTGGTGGCTGGAGGCGCACTCGGGGCCCGAGAGATGAGTTACCGCACCGACCTCGATCTCAGTGCCCTCTATCTCGGCGAGGGCCAAAGCAGCGGCGGAAGCCGTGGCCAGATCACGGCCCGGGAGTGGTTCACGCGACTCCTACAGCGAACCATAGGCCTTCTGTCGGCTCGAAGTCCCGCCGGGATGCTCTATCCGGTGGACATGCGACTCAGGCCTTCGGGCAACCAGGGCACCCTAGTGACGAGCCTGGATGGCTTCCGTCGCTACCCCCGAGCCCTCTGGGAACGCCAGGCTCTATTGCGAAGCCGAGTGGTCTGGGGGGCGCCGGAGGACCGGGAGCAGGTCGAGGTAGCCCTGGACGAGGCGGCCTTTTCCGGTGCTACGCCCGACCCTAACCAAGTCCGCAGGATGAAAGAGCGTCTGCAGCGAGAGAGTACGGCTAGTCCCAACGACTTGAAGCTAGGTCGAGGCGGACTCCTGGAGCTCCAGTTCCTAGTACAGTACCTACAGCTCTTCGAAGGCAATGGCGGCCAGCGCGTTCCCTCTACGAGAGAAGCCCTCCGCCGACTGGCCGCTCGCGGGGTCCTCGTTCAGGCAGAGGCCCAGGCCCTGGAAGAGGCCTACGGTCGACTCCGAAGGTCGAGTCAGCGCTCCCGCCTCGAAGACGCGTCGCCACCCCATGACGACCCGGACATCGGCGCCGCTAGGGCCCGTATTCACGAGGCCTTCAATCGCTGGCTGGGTGGAGGGGGCCAGTTGTGAAGGGGAGGCGTGGCCTCAACGACCAGTGCTACCAAAGCCTCCACTACCCCGCTGGGTATCGGGGAGGGAGGTAGCCAAGGAGATCTCGGCCTGAACCATGGGAGCGACCACCAGCTGCGCAATACGGTCACCGACCTGGATTTCGAAGGCGCTCGGACCGTGGTTGATGAGAATGACCTTCACCTCGCCCCTGTAGTCGGAGTCGACGGTCCCTGGACTGTTCAGCACGGTCACGCCGTGCTTTGCCGCCCAGCCGGAGCGGGGTCGGACCTGCCCCTCGTACCCTTCTGGAATGTCGAGAGCCAGGCCCGTCCCGATGGCCTTCCAGGCCCCAGGAGCCAACGTCACCGACTCTGCTGCCGCCAAGTCCAAGCCCGCCGCTCCCGCCGTGGCGTAGCCCGGCAATGGCAAGGTAGGCCGCCCGGGCAGGGGCAGGACTTGGACTAGGGGCCGGATCATCCGTCAGAGACCTGCTGACCCAAGGCCTCCTTACGGGAAAGCCTGATCTTACCCTGGCGATCTATGCTCGTGACTTTGACCAAGACCTCGTCGCCTTCGCGAACGATGTCCTCGACCTTGTTCACGCGCTTGTCGGCTAGATCGGAGATGTGGCAGAGGCCGTCGGTCCCCGGGAAGATCTCAACGAAGGCCCCGAAGTCCATGATCTTACGGACGTTGCCGAGGTAGATCTTCCCGATTTCGGGCTCCCTGGTGATGTCTTTGATCATCTTGATGGCGCGATCGACCATCTCGGAGTCGCTGGAAGCCAAGCTGATGGTGCCGTCGTCGCCGATGTCGATGTTGACGTTGGTCTTGGCGACGATGTCTTTAACGACCTTTCCGCCTGGTCCGATCACGTCCTTGATTCGCTCGGCCTTGATCTTGAGCTTGGTGATCCGCGGCGCCCACTTGCTGATTTCCTCTCGTGGAGCACTGATGGTCTTCTGCATCTCTTTCAAGATGTGAAGCCGACCCTCACGGGCCTGCGAGAGCGCCGTCTCTAAGGTCTCCCGACTGACCCCGGTGAGCTTGATGTCCATCTGGACGGCGGTGATGCCTTTCTCGGTGCCGCAGACCTTGAAGTCCATGTCGCCGAGGTGGTCTTCGTCGCCCAAGATGTCGGACAACACGGCAATCTCGCCGTCTTGTTCGATGAGGCCCATGGCAATGCCGGCTGCCATCGCCTTCATAGGCACACCTGCATCCAGCATGGAAAGGGTCGCACCACAAACGGACGCCATGGAGGAAGACCCGTTCGACTCGGTGATCTCCGAGACGACTCGCACCGTATAGCCGAAGTCCTCCTGATCGGGCACGAGCCGCTCCACGGCTCGCTCAGCCAACGCCCCATGACCAATCTCCCGCCGTCCTGGGGACCGGAGGAACTTGGTCTCACCGACCGAGTAGGGAGGGAAGTTGTAGTGGAGCAGAAAGCGTTTGAATGAGAAGCCTTCGAGAGTGTCGAGCTTCTGCTCGTCGGCGCTGGTCCCCAGGGTGGCAGTCACGATGGCCTGCGTCTCTCCTCGCTGAAAGAGCGCCGAGCCATGGACCCTCTCCAGGTTTCCTACCTCGCACAGGATCGGTCGAACCTCGGTCAGCCCTCGACCGTCGATCCGTTTCTTCTCGTGGACGATCTTCTTGCGGACGAGATTGTACTTCAGGTCTCCGAAGGCGCTCTTGGCTAGCTTCTCCTTCTCAGCGTAGGTCTCCTCGCCCAGCTCCTCTTGGAGTGCGGCAAGCGCTGCTTTCTTGGCCTCGTCGATGGCGTCGTAGCGAGCGTGCTTCTCAGGAACGACAACCGCTGCGCCGAGACTCGGGCTCGCGAGTTCCGAGATACGCTTCTCGATGGTCTCGTCTCGAACCTCGGGAGGCGCCTCCCGCTTGGTCATCCCCGCCAGTCCTTGCATTTCGGTCTGGAGCTTCAGAATCGGCTTTACCGATTCGTGGGCAAAGAGGAGTGCGTCCACGACGACCGACTCTTCGACCTCGTTGCCTCCGCCCTCGACCATGACCACTGCCTGCTCGGAGCAGGTGACGAACAGGTCGAGATCCGACTTCTCGCGGGCTTCGACGCCAGGGTTGGCAACGAGCTTTCCGTTTACGTAGCCCACTCGAACGGCCGCGATCGGACCCTCGAAAGGAACGTTCGACAAAGACATCGCCAAAGAGGCGCCGTTCAGGGCGCACACGTCGGTCGGGAAATCGGGGTCGTAGCTGAGTACGGTGGCGATGACCTGGGTCTCACAGCGCCAAGTCTTGGGCAGCAAGGGCCGTATCGAGCGGTCGATGACCCGAGACATCAAGGTCTCGTGGTCCCTCGGTCGCCCTTCTCGCTTGTAGAAACCGCCGGGAATTTTGCCGGCGGCGAAGGTCTTCTCGATGTAGTCGACGGTCAGCGGCAGGAAATCCATACCGGGGCGCGGCTCTTTCGCACCACACACGGTACAAAGGATCGCCGAGTCGCCGAAGTGAACCATCGTGGAGCCTTGGGCCTGTTTGGCAATGTGGCCGGTGGAGAAGGACATCTCCTTCCCTTCCACGGTGACGCTTCGTTTGATGTGTTCCATTTCTTTCTCCTCCGCGCGCCGCGGGCGCGCAGCACCGCCGCGGCCCATGAGGCGCGGCACATTCGGGGGAGGGGAGGGACCGTCGGTGGATCGAGCAATGGGCTGAGCGGACCAGAAGCAAAAAGCGGTTCGGATGGCTCGTCAGAAGACGCTCACGGCTCAGCGCCCGCTCAGCCCATTGCTCGACCTACCCACGGGCGGACCCAATATCGCCCTTCCGCTCTCGAAGGTCCACCCCGAGACCAGGCTTGGTGTCCGTTCCCTACTCCCCAAGTAATTGTGGCTACTTACGCAATCCGAGCTCTTTGATGAGCGACTGGTAGCGGGTTTCGCTGCGACCCTTCAAATAGTCGAGTAGACGGCGCCGACGACCCACCATTTGAAGGAGCCCTCGACGGCTGTGATGGTCCTTCTTGTGGGTCTGAAAGTGCCGCTGTAGGTCGTTTATCCGCTCCGTTAGGAGGGCTACCTGGACCTCGGGACTACCCGTATCGCCTGCATCTCGACCGAACTTCTCGATCACGTTTTTTTTGCGTTCCGACAGCAAAGACATGCGCTTCTTCCTCTTCTTTTGAGCCGCGGGACGCTACGGGAGGCATCTGGGCCTGTCAACTCGACACCTGATCCGGGGTTTGGAGGACGCAAAGGTACCTCAGGGGCTCATTCGCCTCCTGCCGCTGGGCGACGCCCAAGAGACCCCATCGGGGATTCACTAGGCCCACGGGGCCGTCCGGCGTCCCTGGAGGCGGCTCCACGGGCTGACCTCGCACGATACGCTGACTGCTTCGTTCATCGACCTCCACCCAGGCTGGGAGGGCCTCGATCAGCGGTCTGAGGTCGTCTACTCCAAATTCCTCAAGGGCGTGGGCTTCCTCCACCGAGAATGCGCCGATCCTGGTCCGCCTCAGCACGGAAACATGGGCAGGTAGCCCAATGGCCTGGCCGAGCTGAACTCCTAGCGTCCGGATGTAGGTTCCCTTGGACACCTGGGCCTCGATGTGAACTTCGGGACCCTCCACCCCGAGGACGCGGAGGCAGCGGATCTCGACCGACCTACGGGGCCGCGTGACCTCTTCTCCCCGGCGGGCCTTCCGGTAGAGCCGCTCACCGTCGACCTTGACGGCCGAGAATGCGGGGACAGTCTGCTCGAGGCGGCCCTCCAGCCGGAGCGCCGCCTCCCGGACCGCTGCCTCCAGGGCAGGCCCGGCGGCCACCAGGACCTCTTCCACCGTTTCACCCTCCGCATCCTCAGTCGTCGTAGAGCGGCCCAGCCGAACCGTCGCCTCGTAGGTCTTGTGCTCCGCCTCGATGAAGCGGAGCAGCTTGGTGCCCGGACCGACGCCCAAGACGAGCAGACCCGTCGCCGCTGGATCCAAGGTGCCGGCATGACCGACCCTCTTGATGCCCAGCCTTCGCCGCACCCTGCTCACGACGTCGTGGCTGCTGAGACCCGCTGGCTTGTCCACCAGAAGCAGCCCGGTCGGCACCACCACGATCAGCCTTCTCCGTCCTCCGCCACCTCTCGAAGCAGAGCCTCTACACGAGCGCCGTAGGCAATGCTGTCATCGTAGGAGAACTGGAGCTTGGGCGTGAAGCGGAGGGCCAAGCGGCGGCCGACCTCCCGCTGAAGCATCGGGCCAGCCGACTGAAGTCCTTCCAGGACGGCCTGGGGGCTCTCATCGTCTTCGGGGCTGGGGAAGCTCGACACGAAGACCTTGGCGTACTTGAGATCCGAGGACATCTCGACTCCGGTTACGGTCACCATGACGTCCTCGAGACGGGCGTCCTTCACGCTCCCGTCGAGCAACAGCTCGCTGATGCAGGCCTTCACCTGGTCGGCGACCTGAACCATCCGGTTGCTCGGTCCCTTGCTTCGGCGCGCCATGGTTCAGAAGTGAATCAGCTCCAAGCGGGTGTCGAGGACGTCGGCCATGCCCGCCCCGATTCGCTCGGTCGCATCGAGGACCTTGTCGAGGACCGAATTGGCCACACCTGCATCGTTGGACACGACGCTGACGCCTATCACGGCCCGATTGAAGGTCTCGTTCTGTTCGACCTCGGCCACCGAGGCCTTGAAGTTGTTCTGCAGCCGATTGACGACCTTGCGCACTACGCTCCGCTTCTCCTTCAAGGAGAAGGCACCAGGGATGCCCAGCGTGATCTCGAGGACCCCGACGACCATGAGCTGGAACCGTTGCTCAGGGCCGAGCTTCGTCCGAGCCGATGGGCTCGTCCAGAGCCGCCTCCGTCATCACGACCTCGTAGGCCTCGATGATGTCGCCTTCCTTGACGTCGTTGAATCGCTCGATCCCCATGCCGCACTCGAAGCCCTCGCGAACCTCACGGACGTCGTCCTTGAAGCGCTTCAGGCTCGAAAGCTTGCCATCGTAAATGGGCCGACTGTCTCTGAGAAGACGAACGTTGGCGTTGCGGTTGATGATCCCGTCCACGACCGCACAGCCCGCGATGGTCCCCACTTTGGGAACATTAAAGGTCTGCCTGACCTCGGCCCGGCCGAGGTACTTCTCCTTCTCGACGGGAGACAGCAAGCCCTGCATGGCCAGCTTCACCTCGTCCACGGCCTCGTAGATGATGCTGTAGGTCCGGATGTCGACGCCGCTCGAGCGTGCCGCCTTGAGGGCTTTGGTGTCGGGACGCACGCCGAAACCGATGATGATAGCCTCAGAAGCCACCGCGAACTCGACGTCCGATTCCACAACCGCGCCCACGCCGCCGCTGATGACCGACACTTTCACCTTTTGGGTGGTCAAAGCCTGGAGCGAATCCTTTAGGGCTTCGACCGAGCCCTGGACGTCGGCCTTGATGATGATTCGGAGCTCTTTTTGCTCCTCACCTTCGGCCTGCGCGAAGATGTCCTGCAGCGAAACCTTCGAGGAGCCGGTCAGCTCGGCCGCCCGTCGTTTCTCACGACGGTGAGCGACCAACTCCTTGGCCGCAGCCAGAGAGCTTGCGACTCGAAGTTCGTCGCCCGGCGAGGGCACGCCGTCCAAGCCCAGAATCTCTACCGGCGTCGAAGGACCTGCCGCCTTCGCCTGCTTGCCGCCGTCGGTGATCATGGCGCGGACCTTGCCCTGGCACTCACCCGCCACGACTAGATCCCCTTTTCGTAGGGTGCCCTCTTTCACGAGCACAGTCGCCACGGGGCCCCGCCCCTTGTGGACGTGGCCTTCGACCACTGCCCCGACGGCCGGAACTTCTTCGTTGGCCTTGAGCTCCATGATCTCGCTTTGCAGCGCCAGTTGCTCCAACAGGTCGTCGACGCCCGCCCCGGTCTTGGCCGAGATTTTCCGCATCAGAACGTCGCCGCCCCACTCCTCCACGAGGATGCCGTGGTCGGCGAGCTGCTGGAGGACTCGATCGGGATTGGCCTCTGGCTTATCGATCTTGTTGACGGCCACCAGTAGCGGAACGTCAGCCGACTTGGCGTGCTCGATGGCCTCCTTGGTCTGGGGCATCACACCGTCGTCGGCCGCCACCACCAAGATGATGATATCGGTGATATTCGCGCCTCGGGCGCGCATCTGAGAGAAGGCCGCGTGACCAGGCGTGTCGAGAAAGGTCACGTCCCCCATGGAGGTCCCGACCTTGTAGCCCGCGATGCGTTGGGTGATGCCACCCGCTTCGCCGGCCGCCACGTTGGCCTTCCGTATGTAGTCTAGAAGAGAGGTCTTCCCATGGTCGACGTGGCCCATGACGGTCACTACCGGCGCCCTGGGCGTCGCATTCTCGTCCACGGTCTCGGTCTCGTCACCGGCCGCCAGGTGCTCCGACTCATCGAAGACCTTGGACACGATCTCGTAGCCCATCTCCTCGCAGACAAGGGCCGCCGTGTCGTGGTCGATGGGCTGGTTGATGCCCGCCATCACGCCCTGACGCATGAGCCAGGAAATGATCTGCGTGGCCTTGACGCCCATCTGCTGGGACAGCTCGGCCGCGGTGATGGTGTCGCCGATCTGGATCGGCTGCTTAGCGACCGGCGTCGTGGGCTCGGTCTTCTGCTTACTGCGCTTCGTCTTGGGCCTCTTACGATTCGGCGCGGGGTAGTACACTTGGCCGCGGCGGTGCTCGAGCAGGTCCTTGGCCGACATCTCTTCTCGTCGGCGGCCGGGACTGCGCTTGTTCTTCGCGTTTTCCTTGCGAACGTCCACCAGCTCCTTCCGCTTCCCGCTGGCGTCGGTTCGAACTACCAGCTCGGTGACGGGGGAGGCAGGTTGCGGGGCTTGTTCCGTTTTTCCCCAGTCCTTGGGCGGCTCGGGCCGCTTCGACTGCTTGAGTCGAGCTTTGAGAATGCTCGGATCGATGCGTCGCAGGACCTTGGTCTCGGGTTCGACCTGCTTCTTGGCCGAGACGGCCGGA
The DNA here is from genome assembly GCA_039024635.1 of Myxococcota bacterium. GTDB lineage: Bacteria > Myxococcota > Kuafuiibacteriia > Kuafuiibacteriales > Kuafuiibacteriaceae > Kuafuiihalomonas. The sequence goes on from JBCCQA010000004.1 coordinate 181,886, forward strand.
GATGACGGCGGTGGCGGGGCCACGCGCTGCCGTTCGTCGTCGTCCTCGCGCTCGCCGAAGTCGAACTCCTCGAAGGCCAGATCGCCGATGTCGGGCTTTTCGTCGTCGTCTTCGTAGTCCTCACGACGACGGTCCAGCCGGTCCTCTCGACGATCGTCGTCGTCGGGCGAGGAGGCCGTCGTCGCTGGGTCGGACCGAGCCGAGACTTCCTCCGCCTTCTCGATGGGCTCGGCGACGGTTTTCGTCTCCGCTGCGGGCGGGGCCACCTCGACTTCGGTCTGGGCAGGAACCGGGAGTCCTTCATCAGGGGCCTGCATCTCGACCGGCTCGACGGAGGGCTGGGTTTCAGGGGCTTCGGCCACCGGCGGAGTCTCCGGTGGAGCCTCGGCCGCCGGAGCCTGGGCTTCGACCGGAGCGCTCTCGGACGGCGCAGCCGCTTCGGCGCGCACTTCGGTCTCGGCGGGCTTCTCGACCTTGGCCTCAGGCTCGAGCGGACGTGCCGGTCGTGCGGTGCGGGCCGGCCGTGCCACCCGGACTTCGGGCTTGGGCGGCGGCGGGGCCTCTTGGACTGGGGCGGGGGGAGCGGCGGCCTCGCTTTCGGCCTCGGACTCCGGAGAACGGCGACGAACGACGGTCACGGTTTCGCCATCGTCACCCTTGCGACGACGTACGACGGCCTCGCCCCCGTCCTTGGAGCGCCTTCGGATGACCGTCCGGCTTACGCGACGTTCGTCGGTCTTGGCCTTGCGGTCTTCTTCGGCCTTCTTCAAAGCTTCACGAACAGCGTCCTCGTCGACGGTCGACGAGTGGGACTTGACCTCGAAACCCAGCTTCTGGAGCTGATCGATCAAGTCCCGGTTCTGATAGCCCAGCTCCTTGGCCAGCTCGAATATCCGCTTCTTCCCCATAACCTCTGGTGGTCCTCGCCCTCTTTAGCCCGGGCTATGCCTCACGGGCCCCCTCGTTGGTCAACCGTTGATGACGCTCCCCGTCGTTCGACAGACGCTCAGCGAATACGCTCGGGAGTACCCCCAACACCGCGGTCGGTCCTCGTCCAAGTCGAGCCCCGAAGCTCTCGCTCGAGCCGAATCGGAGGACAGGGACGGTACCCGCCGCCTTCCTGACTTGGCGAGCGGTTCGTTCGCTCGCATCCCTGGACAGCACCACGACCGAGGAAGCGGAACGGCCGAGGGCGGCCGAAACTTCCTCCAACCCGATGACCAGTTTCCCAGCCCGCCGAGCAAGGCCGAGGTGGTCGAGCATGCGGGCCTCGAGACGGGTCGCCACCGACTCCAGGAAGAGCTGAGCCTCGGGCTCGGGGCCGCTCCATCCCTTGAAGAGGCGGCGAAGGCCCTTGGCCGTCAGCGCCTGGAGGATGACCTCTCGATCCGGAGACACGTGAAGGCCCCGGCCGGGGGCCTTTCCGCTCAGATCAACCTGAGGCCGACCCTCCGGATCGAGGACCATTCGCAGCAGGCGCGACTTCGGCTGACGCCTGCGGGTCCACGCGCACATCCGAATCGGCTCCGGGCTTTGCTGCGTCTGTCCCAAGTCATCCATCCACATGCGTCCACGTCCTCCGCGCCGGCCATGGCTCAGGCCTGAGCCGCCGACTCGGCCTCATCCATCAGGAGTTCGGAGGGCTCATAGCCGTCTTCGGGGCCTGCACCATCGCTGGAGGGTTCCACGGCCTCCCCGGCCCCTTCCTTGGCCAAGAAGATACCGGCCGCATGACGAAGCTGATCGAGGGTCTCCCGTTCGATTCCCGACTTCTCGCTCACGAGGTCGAGACGCTGCAGATCGACCAGGTCTTCCACGAAGTAGATCCGAGCCCTCTCCAGCTGAGCGGCTACTTCCTCCCCCACGCCTTTGACCCGGTACAGCCGGTCCGCCTCCGACATGCGCTCCTTGCGGGCGTCGACATCCCGGAACATCGCCAGGGCCTCGTCTCGAGCCTGACGGTGGGATTCGACCTTCTTCTCGGCGCTCTCCTTCTTCTCCACCTCGACCACCCGCTCGGCGTCCTTTTTGAGGCGAGCGCCCATCTCCTCCCCGATGCCCGGGATCTTGGCCAGGAAGTCGAGCTCGGTATCGAGGATGTCCTGCGCCGAGCGGACGCCGTAGTTGTACAGCGTCTGCATGTGGATATCGTTCACACCCTCCAGCCGGCCTAGGCTCTCGAAGGCCCGGTCTTTGATCTCGCGAACCTTGGACTCCGAGATGATGTCGAGACGCCAACCGGTGAGCTGAGAAGCCAGGCGCACGTTCTGTCCCCTTCGACCGATGGCTAAAGAGAGCTGGTCGTCCGGAACGATGAGCTCCATGGCATGGTTGGATTCGTCCATGAGGACGCGGCTCACTTCGGCCGGGGCCAAGGCGTTGCAGACGAATCGAGCCACGTCTTCATCCCAAGGCACGATGTCGACCTTCTCGCCTCGGAGCTCCTGGACCACTGCCTGGACCCTCGAGCCCTTCATGCCGACGCAGGCACCCACCGGATCCACATCCCGGTCGCTCGAAGAGACGGCGATCTTGGAGCGGGCGCCGGGCTCACGTGCCGCCGCCTCGATCTTCACGATGCCCTCGTAGATTTCGGGCACCTCGACCTCGAACAGCTTCACGAGAAGCCCGGGAGAGGTCCGAGAGAGAACGATCTGGGACCCACGAGCCTGCTTGTTGACGTCGAGAACGTAGGCCTGGATTCGGTCCCCGACTCGGTAGAACTCTCTGTTGCACTGCTCACGGATCGGGAGCACCGCTTCGGCCCGCCCCAAGTCCACGATCAGATTGCCCCGCTCGAAGCGCCGAACGACGCCCGTCGCCAACTCGTCGGCTCGGTCCTTGTACTCCTCGAAGACGTTCTCGCGCTCAGCTTCCCTGACCCGCTGGATGATGACCTGCTTGGCGGTCTGGGCCGCGATTCGTCCCAGGTCCTTCTTCTCGATCTTCAGACCCAGGGAGTCACCGACTTCACAGTCGGGATCGAGCTCCCTAGCTTCGTCGAAGAGGATCTGCGTCGCAGGGTTGTCGATCTCGTCGACCACCGTTCGGAACTCGAACAGCTCCACTTCTCCCGTCTCTTCGATGAACTGGGCCTCGATGTCCCTTTCCAAGCCAAAGACCTTTCGGGCCGCCGTCAACATGGCGGCCTCCAGGGCCTCGACCAGGATGTCGCGGGAGATGCTCTTGTCGGTGGCCACTTGGCCCAGCACCGAATTCAGATTCTCGAGATCCATCATTACGTCCTTCGCTCAAAGAGCGCTCAAAACTCCAACAAGGGCTCCAGGTTCGCTTTCGCGACCTCGCTCAACTGAATCGTGAAGCGTTGTCCATCTTCCAGGCTCAAGGTCAGCCGTTCGTCCTCGAAGCCCTCCAAGAGTCCGGTGTAGGTTCGGCGCCCGTCCTTCTTCTCGAAGGTCTTCACCTTGATGCGACTGCCGAGCTCTCGAGAGAAGTGGTGCGCTTTGGTGAGGGGTCGGAACAGGCCGGGCGACGACACCTCCAAACGGTAGGCGCCGGGGATGGCGTCTTCCACGTCAAGGAGGTCGCCCACCACGCGACTGACCCTCTGACAGTCATCCACCGACACCCCCTGCTCCTTGGTCCCGGGAGGAATGCTGTCGATGTACAGCCGAAGAACGGTCCCCCGGCCCTCGCCCACCCACTCCGCATCGATGAGCTCGTAGCGCTCTGCTTCGAGAACAGGCTCGACGAGCTCGGTAACGCGCTCGCGGATCTGGATGGCTCGGCTGAAGCTCATGGTGCTTCCGGTCCCCCAGAAACGAAAAAAGGTGGGAAGCCCGGGGGCCCCCACCTTCCAACCGTAGCCGGAGGGTATGGCCCGCTTATGCGCTTTTTGGACCCGCCTCGCAAGCGAGAATGCGTCGCACGTCGGCCAGGATTTCCGTAGACCGGGGCCATGGACACGCTGGAGGCGATTCGTTCCCGGCGCTCGGTGAAGCCCGAGCACATGCGCAGTGATCCCGTGCCGGACCCGGTTATCCAAGAACTCCTCGAGGCGGCCAACTGGGCCCCTTCTCACGGCCACACCGAACCCTGGCGCTTCGTCGGTTTTCGAGGCGAGACCCGGGCCGCCCTCGTGGACGCGATGTGCGAGGCGAAGCTTCCCCCAGGCCAGCCCGCATGGTCCGCCGTCGACCCCAGGCGAGAGAGGATTCGACGCAAGGTGATGACCGCGCCCTTATGCCTGGCCATCGTGTGCGCGGTCTCGACCTTGCCCAAGATCCAGGAGCACGAGGAGCTCGCATCGACGGCGATGGCGGTTCAAAATCTCCACTTGGCGGCCCGCGCACGGGGGCTCGGTGGCTTTTGGTCCAGCGGCAAGAAGGCGGCCGCCCCCAGCATGGCGCGTTTTCTGAAGTTGGCCCCGAACGAACGATGCCTCGGCTTCTTCTACCTCGGTTATCCCGCCGTCGAGTGGCCCACCAGCTTGCGGGGACCGGTCGGGGAGAAGGTGCGCTGGTACGGCTGAGGTCGTTTTCCGACCTCGCCTTTCTTTTCTTTGCTCGAAACGTTCGGTAAGAGTGAGGAGTCCGACTTTGGATGGCTCGTTCTTGCCCCGCTCCTCGCATTGCGCGTCGAGCGGGGTTTTTTATTTCCTGGACGATCCCAGGCGACGAACTCGGAGTCTGAGGCTGCGCCCATCTACGTCGACCTGCTTGCTCGTTTCGGCCACCGCCGACGCATCGGCTCGGAACTGGATACCGGTCGCCAGGACTTCTTTGCCCAGGCTCTCGACCCGCTCGGCACACAGACCGACCAGGCCTTCGTCTCCGTCCAGGCCGAGTTCGATTCGGTCCGCAAAGTCGAGCTGCAGCTCCTTACGGTAAGCCTGGATCTTGGCCAGAACCTCCCGAAACAGGCCCTCCTGAATCAGAGACTCATCCAGGCTGGTGTCGAGGATGACCACGCCGACCCTCTCACTGGCCGCCGCGAAGCCCTCCTTGGCCTCCACCGCCACCTGGACTTCGTCCGGCCCGAGTCGGACCGAGCCGTCGTCCAGTTCGATGTCCACGGCGCCGCTCTCCAAGGCTGCGACCACATGGGACGAAGGCATGTTGGCCAGCGCCTTCTGGACCTGCTTCATCTTCGGCCCCAGCCGTTTTCCGAGCTGCCGAAAGTTGGGCTTGGTCTTGAACTCGACGAAGGCATCGGCCCGCTCGATGAACACAAGCTCCCGGACGTTCAGCTCGTCTCGGATCAGGTCTGAGTAGGCGGCTATGTTCTCCCTTCGGCTAGGATCGGCCAAGACGAGCTTCGCTTGACCGAGCATCTGCCGCGTCTTGAGCTTGTGGCTGGCCCGTACCTGCAGGCCGAGACTCACCAAGGCCCGGACCTCGGCCATATCCCTAGAAAGGCTCTCGTCGACCCGTACGGGGTCACCCGCCGGGAACAAACGGAGATGGACCGAGTCCGGCAGTTCATCCCCGTAGGGGCCCCGAACCAAGTTCTGGTACATGTCCTCGGTGGAGAAGGGCAGGAAGGGGGCGAGCAAGACGGTGACGTCCCGCAGGCACTCGTACAGGGTCCACAGGGCGTCGAGCTTGTCCTGTGCCCGTCCTGCCGCCCAAAAGCGGTCGCGAGACCGACGGACGTACCAATTCGACAAACCGTCCACAAAGGCGGAAAGGACCTGGGTGGCTTCGTAGGAGCGGAAGGCGTCCATGTGGGCCGTCACCTGGATCTTGGTCCGCTCGAGTTCACTCGTGATCCATCGGTCCAGCATCGGCCGCTCTTTGGCGCTCCGCTTCTGGGGCTCGTCCTCCACAGGGTCGAAGCCGTCGATGTTCGCGTAGGTGACGAAGAAGGCGTAGACGTTGCGCAGCTTTATTGGGAGCTCCTTCTGGAGCGTCCGCACGTTGGACAGACTGTGTCGGGTGCTGTTCCAGGGCGGATTCGCGGCGAAAAAGAACCAGCGGAACGCATCTGCCCCCGGAGCCGGTACGTCCTCTAGTTCCAGCATCACGCGCTGGCCCGGTGGGAGCTTCGGCACTTCGGCCACCCGAACGTCGTCTGGACAGGGCGCGCGCTCCAGTCGTTGGCTCGTGTCTTCGGGGAGCACCACGACCCGGCGTGGGAGCTTTTTGCTGGCTTCTATCCTCAGAGACTCCCGGCGCTCGGGCTGCGCGCCATCGTAGGCCTGAAGCGAGGCTCCCGAGCGAAGGTCCATGCCTTCGAAGTCCTCCAGGGCAATGAGGGCCGTGCCCGGTTTGGACTTCACGCCGAGGGCCTCCGAGGCATCAGCCCCGAGAACGCCGAACTCCATCCGGACGGCGTCCAAGATGATCTCGGGTGGGGTGTAGTTGCCTGAGGACTTCGACTCCTTCTTGCCCGCCTTGTCGAGGACGTGTCCGAGGACGATGCAGCGCTTGAAGGGCTTGGGTGAAGTGGCCTCCGGAAAGACGAGGTTGTTCACGGCCTGGAGCGAGTAGAACCAGCCCCGGGTCTGATCGACCGCTTCCGAAATGAAGTCGGCCGGGAAACTTCGTTCGAAGGCGGCTTCACTTCCCTCCTGGTGGGGGTAGCCGAGCTGGGCAAAGGGCATGCAGCCCGAGTCGAACCACACATCGATGACCTCGGGCTCTCGTCGCATGGGACCTCCACACTCGGCGCAAGGCAGCTCGACTTGGTCGATCCAGGGTTTGTGGACAATTAGGTGTTCGGACAGGCTCGGATCCTCGGCCTTGGCCGCCCGAAAAGCCGCGAAAGCGTCGGGGTTGCGAGACTCGATGTCGGCGCAGGACGAGGGCGCGACCATGCTTCCGCACTCTTCGCACACCCAGATGTTCAGGGGCGTACCCCAGAATCGCTCCCGAGAGAGGGCCCAGTCCACGTTGCCTTCCAGGAAGTCGCCCATTCGTCCGTCGCGGATATGCTCGGGCATCCACGCCACCGACTGATTGTTGTCGATGATGGCGTCGATGTGCTCGGTCGTCCGAACGAACCAAGCTTCCCGCACGTACTGGATCAGCGGGTCTCTGTCCGAACGCCAGCAGAAGGGATACTCGTGACGGTAGGTCTCCTGCTTTACGAGGAGGGAGCGCGACTTCAGGTCCCGGATGATCGTCTTGTCGGCGTCCTTTACCCATGTGCCCTCGAGCCCCAAGCCGGCCAAGCGATGGTCCAAGGCGCCGTCGGGCCGGACGGCGCAGAACATGTCGAGTTCCCCCACCTTGCTCTGGTGGGCCCGCCACAGTTTCCAGTCGTCTTCGCCGAAAGCGGGCGCGATGTGAACGACCCCGGTTCCGCTGTCCAAAGTCACGAAGTACTGGGGAACGCCTGAGGTGCTCCGGTCTCCGGCCACGACATTCCAATAGCGGTCGTCTTCGACGTCCTTGCTGAAGGCGTCGAAGGGCGGCCGGTACCGTTTCCCGATAAGTTCACGCCCCTTGACGCGACGCTCGACCTCCAGCGTCCGGCCAAGCTTCTCACCGAGAGTGGGCACCAAGGCCTCGGCGAGGACGAGCAGTTCTCGGGTTTCCGGGTCTCTTGCGTAGGCGTAGGCGTAGTCGGGATGGACGGCCGCGAACATGTTCGACGGCAGGGTCCAGGGCGTCGTGGTCCAGACCACCAAGCTGGCCTCTTCACCCTCCAAGGGGAACTTCACATAGACCGAGGGATCGTCGACGGTCTTGTAGGCGTTGCCGACCTCACCCGCCGACAAGGCCGTCCCTCCTTGGGCCCACCACCAAACCGACTTGTGCCCTTTGTACAGGAGTCCCCGTTCGAACAGCTGGGAGAGGGCCCACCATACCGACTCCACATAGCTCTTGTGGTAGGTGACGTAGGCCGTGTCGAGGTCGACCCAAAAGCCGATCCGCTTCGTCAGGTGCTCCCACTCCTCCGTGTACCGGAAGACCGAATCCATGCAGCGGCGGGAGAAGCGGTCGACGCCGTACTCCAGGATGGCCTCCCTTCCCCGGATACGTAGCTCCTTCTCGACCTCGACCTCGACCGGCAGACCGTGGGTGTCCCAGCCTGCCCGGCGCTCGACGTGGTGGCCCCGCATGGTCTTGTAACGAGGAAACAGGTCCTTGATGACCCGCGTGAGGACGTGCCCGTTGTGGGGGAGGCCGTTGGCGGTGGGTGGGCCCTCGTAGAAGACGAACTCCGGCTTTCCCCGGGTCATCTCGAGCGACCGTTCGAACACCCGTCGTGCCTTCCAGAGCTCGAGGACGCGGTTCTCCAGCTCGGGGAAGTTCGGGATGGCCTGATCGACCTTCTCGAAGGGCATGCGGTCCCGATAGCGACTCTGTCTCTTTTGCGCCACGAGGAAAGGGGAAGGTAAAGGTGGGGGATGAAGTACCTCGCTGCCGTCGTCCAGCTCAGGACCACCGACGATCCGGTGGCGTCGATGGCTTCCGCCGAGGTCCTGGTGGCCGAGGCTGCTGGCCGGGGCGCACGCCTGGTCGCGCTTCCGGAGGCCGTCCCGTTCATGGGGCCGGAGCACCTCAAGCGCGGCTTGGCCCAGGACCTGGACGGCCCATGGTGCGCTGCTTTCTCCCAGTGGGCCGAAACCCATCGAATTCACCTGCTGGCAGGCTCCATCTTCGAGCGCAGTCCCGACGGGCGCGTGTTCAATACTTCGACGCTGTGGTCTCCAGAGGGCCGTCGGCTCGCCGTCTATCGAAAGGTCCACCTCTTCGACGCCGAGGTGGGCGACGGCCGAAGCTACAAGGAATCGGTCGGCACAGCCCCGGGTGATCGGGGCGTGGTGGTCTCCACCAGCCTGGGCAGCCTGGGCCTCAGCATCTGCTACGACCTTCGCTTTCCCGGGATGTATCGCCGGATGGCGGCCTTGGGCGCAGACCTGGTCTTCGCGCCCTCCGCCTTCACGGTCCCCACGGGTCAGCTGCATTGGGAAGTCTTGCTTCGGGCCCGCGCGATCGAGAACCAGTGTTTCATGGTGGCGCCGGCCCAGGAGGGCGCCCATGGACCCAAGCGGAGAACCTGGGGTCGGAGCCTCATCGTGGGGCCGAGCGGCGAGCTCCTGACCTGCCGGCCCACGGGCGTTGGGTTAGCCTACGCCGAGATTGACCTGGAAGAACGCCGTCATTGGGCCAAGCGACTGCCCACGACCGGGCACGAGCGAGACATCCCGATCGAGCGGCTGGATTGAGGATCATCGCCGGTCAATGGGGCGGGCGACGCCTGCCAGCCGCCCCTCAAGGAGTTCGACCGAGCTCGGATCGCGTGAAGGAAGCCCTGTTCTCGATGTTGGGACCCAAACTGGAGGATGCCCGGATCCTGGACCTTTTCGCAGGGACCGGCGCCCTCGGCCTGGAGGCGCTGTCCCGTGGGGCTGGCCATGCGACCTTCGTCGAGCGAGCGTCCAGGAGTTGGGCCTGCATCGAGCAGAACCTGCGGCTCTTGCAGGTGTCCGCCGACCGTTTCAGACTCGTTCGGGGAGACGCCTTCAGCTTCCTTCGACGAGACCCGACCGAGACCTTCGACCTCGTGTTCGTTGACCCTCCCTACGCCGAGCTTGGAAAGGTCTCACCCTGCCTCGAGGGCCGCATCCTGGCCCCCGACGGCCAGATGATCGTGGAGCATGACAAACGAGTGCGGGTCGAGACCGGTCCAGGTTTGCGCCCTCTCGACCAGCGAAGCTACGGGGACACTCGGCTGTCCGTGTTCACGCGGAGCTGAGCCCCTGGTAGACCGGCGCCATGCGCCTTTCTCAACGCGTCGGAAGGATCGCCCCTTCGGCCACCCTCGCTCTCAACGCGCAAGCCAAAGCCATGAAGGCGGCTGGAGAGGACGTCGTGAGCCTGACGGCCGGCGAGCCCGATTTCGACACGCCGCCCCACATTGTGGAGGCGATTCGCGAGGCCCTCGCCCGGGGTGAGACCCGCTACACCGCCGTCCCGGGCGTGCCCGAGCTCAGGGAGGCCATCGCTCGACGCTACGTTGACCTCGGAGTCGATGCGCGGGCTGAGCAGACCGTAGTCACGACCGGCGGCAAGCAAGCCATCTTCAACGCGATGCTCTGCCTACTGGAGCCCGGTGACGAAGTGATTCTCACGGCGCCCTATTGGCTTTCCTACGCAGACATCGTTCGCTTCTGCGGGGCGGAGCCAGTCGTATTGCCCACACGGGATGAAGACGGCTTTCGCCTGAACCCGGAGCAGCTGGAAGAGGCTCTCAGTGAACGCACCCGGATGCTGGTCCTGAACTCGCCCTCCAATCCCACCGGGGCTGTGTACGAGGATACGGCCATGAAGGCCCTCCTGGCCCCACTCCGTGGGCGCCCAGAGGTCTTTCTGATGTTCGACGAGATCTATGACCGCTTGGTCTACGAGGCCCGTTTCGCCTCCCCACTCGAGGTCGCTCCCGAGTTTGCCGAGCGAACGGTGGTGGTGAACGGGGGATCCAAGGCCTACGCCATGACGGGTATCCGCATCGGATGGGCGCTCGGTCCCGAGCCTCTCATCAAGGCCATGACCAAGCTCCAAGGGCAGAGCACCTCCAACGCATCGGCGCCCTCTCAGTACGGTCTGCTCGCAGCCCTCACCGGCGACCAGGCCCCCGTCGAGACCATGCGCCTAGCCTTCCAAACCCGCCGCGACGCCGCCCTGACCGATATAGCCGGCATCGAAGGCCTGAGCTGCACTCGGCCCGAGGGCGCCTTCTACCTGTTTCCGCGGGTGAGCGCCTTCATCGGCAAGAAAACCCCCGAGGGTCGGACCATAGCAGGGGCGACAGACTTGGCCGCGCATCTGTTGGCGACCGAGAAACTGGTGGTGGTTCCGGGCGATCCCTTCGGCTCGGACCAACACGTTCGACTGAGCTTCGCGGTCGCCGGACGGAGCCTTAAGCAAGGACTGAACCGCCTGGGGCGGGCGCTCGACGCCTTGAACTAGTCGGAAGCTCCATCGAAGACTGCGACCGTCTGCTCGCTGTAGGCCACCATCCGGCCATCGCTTCTCCACATCGTCCCCACACTGGTCGAGAAACCGTCTCGGGCGTGGACGCTCCTATAGCGAAAGCGCGCATAGCCGGGGGTGATCGCCTCCAATAGATGAATGGTCCAGGTCACCGTGGACGAAGGGGCAAAACCGTCGAGGACGGTGATGGTGGGACAGGGCCACGCATCCAAGAGGGCGATCTGGGCTTCCGTGTCGGTTTCCTCTCGATCCCGGAAGCGGATGAAGCCGCCGATATGGGCCTCTTTCTGCCCGCTGTACGGGAAGCCGCCCTCCGCGAAATGGTACTCGAAGTGCTGGGTGAACTCGGGTGTCAGGCCTTCGATGTAGGGCATGAGGCGCTTCGGGTCGGGCTCGCTCCAGGAGGGCGCGGCCTCGCCCTCGACGGACCGAGAGTCAGTTCGGGGCTCGACGAAGGTCAGGATGGCCGTCGCCGCGACGCGGTCCTCCTGTCGGAGCCGAACCTCGGTCACGGTCGTAGAGCGGCCGTCGCGCAGGACCGTCAGATCAGCGAGGGCCGAGCCCGGTCGGACTGGCGCCAAGAAGTTGGCCTGGATGGTGCGGAGTGGACGGGAACAAACCTGTTTGGACAGCGAAAACATCGACGCGACGACCAGGCCACCGAAGCAAGCACGCCCTTGGCCCCATCCATCAGGAACCGTCCACTCGTGCCCTCCGGACGGGAGTGCTTTCCAGTCGGGCCGAAGCACGTCAGTCATGCTGGGGACCTGTCATCCCAGGCGTCGAAGCTCCAGGCCTTCGAGCCCATCAGAAGGCGAAGCTCAGTTTTACGCCGTGGTGAGTTCCCCAACCGTAGAGCTCGGGGCTCAACGAAAGCTCGGGCGTCGCCGGTTCCAGGATGAGATCCAGTCTTCGGGCGAACCTCAGTCGAAGGCCGTAGGGAATTCTGAAGTGCCGGAAGCCTCCGTCGCCAAAGGCGAAGTCGAGGCCGAGCGGGAAGCCGACCGGTCCGCCCAGTCGAAAATTCCCGCCCATACCCATCGTCACGAGCCAGGGACTGTACTCGTCCTCGGGGAAGGGATGCTCGGCCCGTCGGAGCCCGACCTGCAGCTCCCACATGTTCGCGGCCCGCAGGCCTAGACTCAGGTCCCAGCTCAAGGAGTCGGGTCCCGCGGTCGAAAGGCCAGTACGGGCGCCCAGCACAGGGGTAAAGATGAATCGTCGACGGGCGCCGCCGCTAAACAGAGGCCGGGCAACGGAGGAGCGGACCGGACCGAAGGGACGTCGCCCAGACACCCGAAGATAGTCCGTCCGCGTGCTTCGGTAGATCTCAGGCTGACCCCTGTAATCGACGAAGGCGCCTCGCCTCCGCCTTCCGAGTCCGGCTGAGCTCCGGCTCTTGGCGGCGCCTCCGGCCTTGGGCGAGCTGACGTTTGTCTTGCCCTTGGTGGCGGCCATCACCACCAGGGCACTCACGATCGCCACGCCGCCCATGGTGAGTCCCAGGTTGGCGACATGGTCGTCACTCCGAACCTCGGCCTTGCCTATCTCGTGCAGGCCCATCCAGCGTCCGTCGACCTTGATTCGTCGGCCATCGGTGGCGAGCTTCGACGCCGAGACCCAGGGCAGCTTACGTCCATCCATCAGCGTGAATCGGAGGTCCGAACTCGGCTCCAGCTGGAAGCTCCGTCCGTTCGTTTCGAGCAAGGTCGCAGGCCCCCGCTCCCGAGCCAGGCTCCCCAGCTCTAAAGGCGACATCATGACGTGCCGCTTGTGGCAGCCGAACAGGCAGAGCATCGCCACCAGGACCATTCCCCATCTTCCCATGCCCAGCGAAGGAGCAACTCCGGTGCCGTAGACCGAAGCGTGACCGCGCCTACCCTCCGAAGCTGAGTGCGAGCTGGGTGGGTCAGAGGACGGCGTTGGTCCGACGAAGTGAGCAAAGTGGGTGGGTCAGGCTTAGCCTGACCCGGGTCCCACCGTATGAATCTTGAGCATGTTGGTTTGCTCCTCCTCCCGGAAGGGCATCTTGGAGGTGAGGACCACAGTGTCGCCCTCGTGCAACAGATCTTGGTCGACGCCGGCCTTCTCGACGCTCTGAACCAGCGACTCGACAGACTTCGGGGCCGGAATCTTGAGGGGTCGGACGCCCCAGAAGAGAGCCATCCTTCGGAGCTCGGCGTCTTCGGTCGCACAGCCGATGATGTCGGAAGGGGGTCTCCAGGTCCCCAAGACCCGGGGCCCCAACCCGTATTGGGTGTAACTGACGATGGCAGCGGCGCGGGTTTCCTGGGCCGTCACGACGGCAGCACGGCTGATGGCCCAGGCGGTCGATTCTCGAATGGACTCGGAAAAGTCGGGCGGGGTTCGGGCTTCAGGGGACTGCTCGGCTGCGTGGGCGAGCGCCGCCATGGTCTCAACCGTCCGAAGTGGAAAGCGACCCATGGCCGTCTCGTCCGAGAGCATGACGGCGTCGGCCCCGTCGAAGACCGCGTTGGCCACGTCGGAGACTTCGGCGTGGGTCGGTCGTGCATGCTCGGTCATCGACATGAGCATTTGGGTCGCCACGATCGAGATCTTGGCTCGGGCCCGGGCCCCGCGGATGGCCCGACGCTGGATCCGAGGCACGTTTTCGGGCGGAAGCTCCACGCCTAAATCGCCCCGGGCCACCATAATACCGTCCCCTTCTTCGATGATGGCCTCGAGGTACTCGACGGCTCTTGGCTTCTCGATCTTGGATATGATGGGGACCACCCGCCCCAAGCGACTCATGTGGTCACGAAGCACGACGATGTCGTGGGGCGTTCGAACAAAAGACAGCGCCACGTAATCCACACCGAGTTCCAGTCCGAACTCCAAGTCTTCGATGTCCTTCTTCGTCACCGATGGAATCGAGATCTCCGTCCCCGGGAGATTGATACCCTTGTTGGAAGACAGACGACCGCCCACCTTCATCGTGACGTGGACGTCGTCCCCATCGATCCTGTCCACCAACGCACTCAAGCGCCCGTCGGCGAGCAAGATCATCTCTCCTGATCGCACATCCCGTGCGAGCCGCTCGTAGGTCGTCGGAAAACGGCCTTCACTCCCGATGAAGTCGTTGCGTGACGAAAGAACGAGCTTGTCTCCCGACGACAGGTCGACCGCCGCCTCGAGCATACCGAGTCGGATCTTAGGGCCCTGGAGGTCCTGGAGAACGCTGATTGGTCGTCCCGCCGCCTTCTCCGCCTGTCGCAGTCCCTCGTAGGTGTCGCGGTGAGCATCGTGGGTACCGTGACTGAAGTTGAGTCGAGCCACGTCGAGTCCAGCCTGGATGAGCTGAGTCTGCATTTCGACCCCCGCCGAAGCGGGACCGATGGTGCAGATCATCTTGGTCCGACGGGGCCCAGCTTCCGCGAAGCTGAATCGCTTTCCCTCAGGCGTGCCGTTCATGGTGGGGCTCAATACGACTGCTCGTCGTCGTCTTCTTCGTCCTCTTCGAAGTCGTCGTCGAAATCGTCATCATCGTCGTCGTCATCATCGTCATCGAAGTCTTCGAACTCGTCCTCTTCCTCGAAGTCGTCGTCGTCCTCGGCGCTTCGACCGAGACTGCCCAAGCCGGGGTCCTTGGTGGTGGTATCGGCGCCATAGGGCGGAGGGAGCTCGTCGTTGTCGAGGTTGAGCTCGAAGTGAACCCGAGCCCGCAGTGCGGCCATGGCCGAGAGGACGTCGTCGAGGGCCTGAGCAAAGGCGTGCGCTCGATGGGGGGACGGCTTCGCGCCGCAATGGGGGCACTTGAGCGCGTTCGGGCGCTCGACCAGATGCGCGATCTTGATGTCGTAGTCACCGTCGCACGAGCTGCACTGAAACGTGATGTTACTCATCGAACCCGGCTCAAGGCTGGCGACGAATAGCCCGTTTGTCGAGTGCCTCGACGAAATTTCGAGACCGCTCCTCAGGGGTCACTCCTCGGACTTGACCTCGTCCCACAACTCGTCGAGCTCGGCCAGCGACGCTTCGGCCGGCGCCCGTCCTTGGTCGTCCAGGCGCCGCTCGACTTCTCGAAATCGTCGCTCGAAGCGCCGCGCGCTTCCGCGCAGTGCGTCCTCGGCCGAGACACCGAGGTGGCGCGCCAGATTCACAACGCTGAACAGAAGGTCACCCACCTCGGCTTCGGTCCCCTCCCTGTCGCCTTGCGCCCGCGCGTGGTGAAGCTCTTCGAGCTCCTCTTCGAGCTTGGCCAAGACGTCTTCAACCTGGGTCCAGTCGAAGCCAACCCTGGCCGCTCGGAGCTGCAGCTTTTGGCTGAGGGCCAGGGAAGGGAGTGCCGTCGGCACTCCATCCATCACCGACGCTCGCTCTGACTTCTCTTGGTCCTTGATGGCTTCCCAAGCACGGACGACCTCCTCCGAGGTCTCGGCCCTTCCGTCCGAGAATACATGAGGATGGCGGCGGACCATCTTGTCGGCAATTCCTTTGGCCACGTCCTCCAGGCCGAAGGCGCCCTCTTCCTCCCGAATCCGCGCCTGAAAGACCACCTGAAGAAGGACATCGCCCAGCTCCTCGCGGTGGGCCTCCGGATCCTGGGCGTCGATGGCCTCTAAGAGCTCATAGGTCTCTTCCAGCAGGTAAGGGCTCAAGCTTCGAAGGGTCTGCTCCTGATCCCAAGGGCAGCCCCCAGGACCGCGGAGTCGAGCCATCACGGCAACGAGGCGCTTCAGCTCCCCAGCCGAGGCTTCGTCGGACATGGAGGCGACTTGGCATGAAGAGGCGCTCCAGGCCAACTATGGGGTTCGAGCTCGAAGACGCCGGCCCACCGCGTTCAAGAGCAGGCTCACCTCCGCCACTCCGAGGAGTCGAGCCGTCCCCAGATAGCCGACCGACAGCCCCAGCAGGCCCAGCGAGAGCGCCGAAGCCCGGGTCCAGGCGGGCGCGCCGTACCAGTCCAGGCTGGGGCCGACCCAAGCACCCAGCATCACCCAGGGCGCAATGGCGAGGGCGCAGCGGAACAGCTGACCCCAAGGAAGACCGAAGCCCTGACCGTCTTTGGCCTCTCCGACCGAATCCAAGATCCGACCCTTGAGCCATACCCCGAGCAGCGCCGCCTGCACCAGGGCGGCGACGGTCGTAGCGGTGGTCAGACCTACGATCTCAAAACGGGTGCCGAGCCCGAGGCCAAGTCCGAGGGTGGTCAACAGGGAGCCAAAGGCTGCCCACACCGGACTCCGAGTGTCGCCCACGGCATAGTAGGTCGGCACCAAGACCCGGACGAAGCCTATCGGAACCAAGGCCACGGCCATGATCCGAAGTAGAGAGACCGTGAGCCGGGCCGACTCGACGTCGAAAGCGCCGTAGCGGAACAGAGTGCCGACCACTGGCTTCCCCAGGCCCACCAAGACGGCCGTTGCGGGAACGGTCACGAACAGGGTCGCCCGCAAAGCCTGGTCGAACGTAGACGCGAAGGCCTGCCGATCCCGATCGACGGCGTGTTGAGAAAGCATCGGAAGGGCGGCGATGCTGATGCTGACAGCGAAGACGCCAAGAGCGAACTCCTCCAGTCGGCTGGCATAGAAGTAACAGCTGAGCTGGCCGAAAGGCAGATAGGAAGCGATCTGCCGGATCACGATTAAGTTCAACTGATAGACGCCCACGCCGAACAGCGCCGGGACCATCCGTCGAAGAAGCAGGCGTAGGTCCGGGTCATTGGGCGCCCACCGCGGTGGCGTCGCCAACCCGACCCGAAGCAGGGGCCCGAACTGAAGGAGCGCCTGAAGGACACCACCCAGCAGGACACCCCAGGCCGCGGCAACGATGGGGGTGGGAAAGCGATCCCGAAAGAGAAGGACCACGCCGATGACGGCGACGTTCAGGAGCATCGGCGCCGCGGCCGGTGCGGCGAAGATGCCGTAGGCATTGAGCGCCCCGCCAGCCACCGCCACCAGGGACACGAAGAACAGGTAGGGCATCATCACCCGAGTCATGTTCTGAGCCAGCTGTGCCCGCTCGGCATCGAAGCCTCCGGCGAAGGCCTCTACCAGAAGGCCGGGCGCGAGCACGCCGAGCGCCGTCAGTCCCACCAAGACCGGAAGCAAAGCGCCGAGCACGCTCGCTACGAACCGCCGTGCACCCGGGTGTCCGTCTCGACTCCGGACCTCGGTCAGAATGGGAACGAAGGCGATCATCAAGGTTCCCTCGGCGACCAGCCGACGAAATACGTTGGGAATGGTCTGAGCGGCGACGAAGGCGTCCAGGGCCACACCGGCCCCGAAGGCATGGGCAAGAACCGCGTCTCGGACATACCCTAAAATTCGGCTCCCCAAGGTGAAGACGGCCACGATACCCGCCCGCCGGGCCATCGTGGCTCCCGCTCCCTGAGCTGATGGCTCGCCTCGACTTGACAACTGCCGGCTCACTCCCTACTTCCGCCGTTCTCCGAGAGGAACACGTGCCGAACCATCGCTCAGCCGCAAAGCGCCAGCGCCAGAACGAAAAGCGCCGCCAACGGAACTCCGCCTTCAAAGCTCGGATGCGCCGCATCATGCGGAACGCCCGCAGCGCTGCCGACAGCGAGGCCGAGGACAAGGACGCGCTCTTGGCCGAAGCGGTCCGCATCGTTCAGAAAGCACGGTCTCGGAAGGTGATTCATCCGTCGACGGCCAGCCGCTATGTCTCTCGCTTGATGCAGAGGGCCTAGGACCAGCCTCATCCTAGAGCGCGCCGCCCGATGTCGCGGCGAACCTGAGCCCCTTCGAAACGAATAGCCTCGACCCCGCGGTAGGCCAGGCCCAGCGCGTCGCTGACGTCGTCCGCCGTCGCCGTGACGGCCAAGACCCGGCCCCCACTCGTGACCAGCTCACCTTGGGACCCGCCCACGCCGGCGCAGGCGACGAAGCAGCCCATGGCCTCTGCCTCCTCAAGGCCTCGGATGGCTCGCCCTTTGACCGGGGCGCCCGGATAGCCCTCCGAAGCCATCACCACCGTCGCCGCGGCCCCATCGGACAAAGACGCCCGATCGAGGCCGAGCCGGCCCGCTGCGGCTGACGCGAAGACCTCAGCCACGTCGTCCCGCCACAAGGGAAGGACGACCTGAGCCTCCGGATCTCCGAAGCGGACGTTGTACTCGAGCACCCTGGGTCCCGAGGGGGTCAGCATGAGGCCAGCGTAGAGAACGCCCCGAAAAGGCTGCCCGCGGCCAGACATCCAGTCCAGGACCGGGAGCACGCAGTCCTGCGCCACTCGGTCCAGGTCGAGCTCGTAGGGCACCGGTGCGTAGGCGCCCATGCCACCCGTATTCGGGCCTTCGTCGCCTTCCAGAAGGCGCTTGTGATCCTGCGACGGTGACAGGGTGAGCGCCCGGGTGCCGTCGCAGATCGCAAGGACGGAGACCTCGGGCCCTTCGAGGCGCTCCTCAACCACGACCCGTCGACCAGCCTGACCCATCGAACCCTGCAAGAGATCTCGAATGGCGGCCTCCGTCTCGGCCGGTCCATTGGGAAGAAGAACCCCCTTTCCCGCCGCAAGACCGTCCGCCTTTATCACTGCACGTCCCAGTTCGTGGGCCAAAGCCACCGCCGGCGCCTCCGACTCGAAGGCCGCCCCTCGGGCCGTCGGAACCCCCGCTTCGGTCATGACTTGTTTGGCGAAGGCCTTACTGGACTCCAACCGAGCCGCTTCGGCCGTAGGGCCGAAGGCCCGGATGCCCGCCCCTTCGAGTCGATCGACCAATCCGGCGGCCAGGGGCGCCTCCGGGCCCACGACGACCAGATCGAAGTCGCTGGCGAGAGCGGTCCACTCGTCGACCTTCGAGGCAGAATGGATCTCGTGGGTGCGCGCGATCCCCGCGTTGCCCGGCGCCACGACCACCCGTCGAGCCGGGGCGGAGAGCGCTCGCGCCAGTGCGTGCTCTCGTCCACCGCTGCCGACGATCAGCACCGACTTCACAAGCCGGCCTCACGAAGCAGGCGCCGAAGCCTCAAGCTGTTTGGGTTGATGGCGAAGGCCCGCTCCAGTTCGGCCAGGGCCTCGTCCCGATTCGGCCCGTCCAGCTGGAGACCGGCCCGGGCGACCGCGGCCTCGGTGAAGCCTGGGTTGGCGCGCAGAGCGTCGTCGAAAGAGTCTTCGGCCCGCTGAGTTTGGCCAAGGGCCATTTGGGCCCGGGCGCGCAGCACCAAAGCCAGAGGATGGCCGCGCTCCAGGGCCAGGATACGGCCCGAAGTACGCAAGGTCCGACGAGGGCGCTCCCCATCGAGCTGAAGCTGAGCGGCATAGATCAAGCCCGGTATCACGCCGTCATCGAGGCGCAACGCGCGATCTACGGCTTCCTGCGCCTGGCCTGGCTCGCCGCTGAAGTACAGCATCAGACCGATGGCCGCGTAGGCCACGGGCGCATTTCGCTCCGTCGAAGCCGAAGCCCGGAAGGCTTCGATGGCTTCGGCGACCGGCACGTCACTCAAAGCAACGGGCGTGAAGCGGCTCCGGGCCCGAGCCTCTTCGGGGTCGATGTCGGCCGCCTCCGCCATCACGACGTAGGCCTGGGTCGGTTGACCCCTTCGAAGATGGTAGGCGGCCAGGATACCGGCCAGCCGAGGGTCTCGGGGATCGTTGGCGCGCGCGTTCTGGAGATTGTCGAGGGCCTTCTTGAAGTCGTTTCGCTGCTCAGCTGCCCGGCCTGCCAAGACCAAGACCGCCGGCTCGTTGGGTCCTTCCTTTTGGGCGCGACTGGCCATCCGCTCCGCGGTCTCCCTGTCTTTGAGCAGGAGCGCCGACTCTCCTCGCACGATGAGCGCAGGCAAGTACTCACGATCGAAGGTCAGGGCCTGTTCCGCAAGCTCAGCCGCTCGCCCGGGCCGGCCCGCCAAGAGCTCGGCCCGCGCCCAACCTCCAAAGATGGCCGAGCCTCGCGGGCCCTGCGGCGGCGCCAGTCGCAGAGCCGACTGGAAAGCCTCAGCTGCCTGAACCGGTCGGCGGAGCTCCAGCATCAGCTCCCCGAGGCGGATGTGGGCCTTCTGATCGTAGCCCGACTTCTGAAGGGCCTGCTCGTAGGCCTGCTGAGCTTGGGTCGAGCGCCCCAGGCTACGCTCCAGGTCGCCAACGTCGATGTAGCTCGCCCCATCTTCGGGGGTGAGCTGCTGCCGAGCCTCATGAAAGCCCATGGCGGTCTCGAAGCGGCCCAGGCGAGCGTGGGCGGCACCAAGCAAGCGAGGGACGAGGAGCAGCTCGGGGTTCGAAGCCTTGGCCCCCTCGATCTCTTCGATGGCCAGCTCGACGTTCCCTTCCAAGAAGCACTGGGCCAAGAGAAGCCGCGCTCGTCCGTCCTCGGGCCCGTGCCGTACAGCCGCGTTCCCGTGATCCAAACACTGGTTGAGTCGGTTTCGGGCCACCGCTAGAGCGGCCGCCCCGCGATGGACCGCCATCGATTCGGGATGAAGTCGAAGCCCGTAGCGAATCACCGCCTCGACGAACTTCACTCTCTCCGGGCTCGAGGTGGCGAGGGAACGGGCCGCAAAGGCCTCCACGTACCCGCCGATGGCCCGGGCCTCGTCCTGGTCGACCAGCAGGGCCCGGCGAAAGAACTCTTCGGCCTGGCCGTAGTCCGACCAGGTGTCCCGATTCAAACTCTCGTCTCCCTCTGCCAACAGCTCTTCTAGGCCGAGCTCGGGGGCGCCTAACTCCTCCTGCCAGGCGGCCGCGACTCTTCGGACGGGGTTCAATCCGATCGGCTTTGAAGACACCCGACCCGCAAGCAGATTCTCGTAGACACGCTGGATGACCGTCCGCTGACTCCAGGCACCGGCACCGACGGCCGCCACCACGCCGCCCAGGACGAGCCACTTGAAGATTTGACCCGGCGAAGCCCCACGATGGACCGTGACCCCCGAAGCCCGTTCGTTGCTGATCTGTGGGCTCTTGAGGGCAGAGATATAGGCCAGCTCGGGGAATCGCTCCACGGGTGAGAAGTTGCTGCCGTCTCGAGAGACGTCATCGTGAGAGGTCAGCTCACCCCGACGGAGTCGGTCGCGGACGTCGTCGAGGCTCATGGGCCCTTCCGCCCGACCACCGTGCCTGGGACGTACCCACCACTGCACGTCGCCCGCCAAGGCCTGACCGCCCTGTTGCTTCTGCTGATGGACTTCGCAAAGCCCGATCACCTTGTCGAACTCGTCTACCAGAGGCGTACCGCAGACCGAGCAGGCGGCCCCCCCCACGTCGGCTTCGTCAGCATCGGGTAGCTCTAAGCCTCCATCGGCGGAGCTATACTCGCCCATCGGGCGGGCGCCTCCACCCAGGGCCTGGTTACCTTCGAGGGCGTCCCCGAAGTCCTGAGCCCCACCTAAGGCCGGCGCGCCTCCGAAGTCCTGGGCGCCGCTCATCTCCGGTCCGCCGGCGGGGGCGCTTCCGAATTCTTGACCCGACTGAGGCGCCAGATCCGCAAACTCGGCCGGCGGACCGCCCTGGGCGCCATAGGCCGAGAATCCGCCGCCTGGCGCTGGTGCGGGAGACGGAGGCTCCTGGGCAAAGTCCAGGCCCTGGTCCCAGCCTCCGCCTCCGCTTTGAGGCACCGGCTCCTCGGCCGAGGCCGCCCCCGCGCCATCGGCCGGCCCCGCTCGGGTCACGAGCTTCACATGGCCGCAGTAGGGGCACTGGGCGCCGACCGGCTGATCGGTGAGCTGCGCGTCGTCGATTGTGTACGTTGCGCTACAGACTTCGCACTGGATCCGCATGCGGCCCTTTCCGGCCTGGAGAACCTACTCAGCTCCGTCACCCAGCGCAAACGGGGGCCACCCCGGTCCCCTGGATTAGTGGCGGAAGTGTCGAAAGCCGGTAAACAGCATGGAAATGCCGTGCTCGTCGGCAGCGGCGATGACCTCTCCGTCACGGACTGAGCCCCCGGGCTGAACGATGGCCTTGGCTCCGGCCTCTGCCAGAACGTCGACCCCGTCCCGGAACGGGAAGAAAGCGTCCGAAGCCACGACGGAGCCCTCCAAAGCCTCGCCTGCCTTCAGGCGGCAGATCTTGACCGAGTCCACGCGACTCATCTGCCCTGCACCGACCGCCAGCACCCGGTCTTTCGAGGTGAACACGATGGCGTTGGAGCGGACGTGCTTCGCGACTGTCCACGCAAAGCGCATCGCTCGTCGCTCTGCGTTGTCAGGCGCCTTACGCGTGACCACTTTGGCCTCCACCACCTCTCGACCAAAACCGGGGCCCGTATCCTGGCTCTGCTCGAGGTAGCCACCCATGACGTGGCGCAAGACCATGGGCGGAAACTCGGGCACCTTCCAGGCAGCGACCCGACCAAGCTCCAAGACCCTCAGGTTCTTCTTCTTGGCGAAGACCGCGCGTGCACCCTCCGTGTAGCTCGGCGCGACGATGGCTTCGAAGAAGGCCTCGGTCAGGACCCGAGCCCCCTCCTCGTCCACGGGCTTGGTGGACGCAACCACCGCGCCGAAGGCGCTCACCGGGTCGCAGGCTCGTGCCACCGCCAGAGCCTCGGCGACGCTGTCGGCCGAGGCCGCCCCGCAGGGGTTGTTGTGCTTGATGAAGACGGCGTGGGCTTGATCCGAAATCTCCCCCAGGTCGACGGCCAGGCCGAGGGCGGCGTCGAGGTCGAGTAGGTTGTTGTAGGAGAGCGCTTTTCCCTGGTGGATGACGGCGTCAGACCAGCCGGGCCCCCGACCCGGGAGCCGAAGGTGCGAGGCCGTTTGATGAGCGTTCTCTCCGTAGCGGAGGGTCTGAACTCGATCCGCGGCCACCACCCGTCCGATGCTGGAAGGTGACTCGGCCATGTAGTCGGCAATCAATGCATCGTAGCGGGACGTATGCTGATAAACCTTGGCCGCGAGCCCTCGGCGAAAGAGCGTGTCGACGGTCCCCGTTTTCAGCCGATTGCAAGCCTCGTGGTAGTCGCTGGGATCCACCAAGACCGTGACGTCTTCGTGGTTCTTGGCCGCGGCCCTCAGAAGACTTGGCCCGCCGATGTCAATGTTCTCCACCGCCTCTTCGAAGCTGGGGTCCTTGGCCAGGGTCCCTTCGAAGTCGTACAGATTTACGGCGACGACGTCGATGGCCTCCAAGCCATGGGTGTTCATCTGCTCCACGTGGTCGCTCCGGCTACGGCGGCCCAGGATGCCGCCGAAGATCTTCGGGTGGAGGGTCTTGACCCGACCATCGAGCATCTCGGGGGTGCCGGTGAAGTCCGCGATGTCTTGGACTTCGACCCCGGCTGCGCGCAGGGCCTTGGCGGTCCCCCCTGTGGAGAGGATCGTGTAGCCGAGACTTGATAGCGCCTGTCCCAGCTCACCGATCCCCGTCTTGTCCGTCACGCTCAGGACTGCGTAGGGCATTGGGGGCTGGTACCCAGTGACTCGGTCCCAGCCAAGCCCTCAGTCAGAAAGAACGGGAAGGCGGGCGATCGGCAGCTCTCGACCGTCCAGAAAGGTCTCCAGCGAAGCCTGAGTGTCCCTCAGCTTTTCCAGACCATTCACCTCGACTTGTCGAATGCGCTCCCGGGTCAGATTCATGATGTCTCCGACCTCTTCCAGGGTGACGCCACCCCGTTCCGCCACGTCCAGCGCGCAGGTCTCGCTCAGCTCCCAGGGCTCGCGCTCGGGAAAGTTGATCTTGATGGAGCCCGTGTTGGGGTTGACGTCGAGATAGAGGTGGTAGCGGCACGAGACGTACAGGCAGGGTCTCTCGGCGCTTCGACAGCTACTGCGGCTTGTCGGTCTCTCGTACTCCAGGATCTCGGGGAGACGGCCTTCGGCCATCATCCGGCGACGGTCCCGGAGCATCTGCTTTCGGGGAATGGTCTTGCTGCGCTTGGGAACGTCTTCTTTTTCTGGCCCGGCCTCGGCGATGGCCTCCGGCAGCTCGGTCGGGGCTTCGTCCTCGGCCTCAGGCTCCACGTCTTCCCCTTCCAGCGCCTCCTCAATCTCGTCTTCGACCGGAATCCCGGACAGATCTTCGCTCGCCGGAAGACTGCTGTCGGCCCACCAAGCGTCGCCGTCGCCCGATGACCATTCCACCGCTGCTCCGGATTTCTTGGGATGATTACGCGCCACGTCGTCTCCGCGTCAGCGGCCTCGCTTTCCGTTGGCCGCCTTCTTTCGCGCGTCTCGAGCCTGCTGGACCGAACCCGTCCACTTCTCCATCGACCGAGACCAGTCCTTGGCATCCTTGGCCAGCTGTTTGAGCTCGGCCCGAAGCTGGGCCCGGCTCTTGCGGTCCAGTTCGCTGTTGGCGAGCTCCCGCTCTGCCGCCTCCACGGACTCCTGCACCGCGACCTTGACCAAGGAAAGCTTGGCCCGAACAGCTTGGGCAGCGGAAGCGAGGGACTCTAAGGTCTCGCCGTTTTCCATGGCCTTCCGGATCTCGGAGACCCGGCGCACGACCTCAACCGGATAGATCCCGCGGCTCCCGCGGTGCTTCCCCTTTTGCCCAACCCGACGGCTGCGGGGGAGGAGGCCGAGCTGCACGTACTTGCGAAGCGTGGCTTCGGACAGCCGCTGGTCGTGCCGCGAGAAGATGTCGAGGATCTGGCGGGAGGACAGCCCCTCGGGGTTTGCTTTCTCGATCTCGCTCAACGCTCGGGCAGGAAGCGTCATATGCCCGGAAACCTGCCTGTGACTCGGACCCGTGTCAATCTGCGTTCCAGTGGAACCTATTCAATGGAGTCAACGAAGCCTAAAGACCTCTCTCAGCTCGCCTTGGGGCGGAATCTCGACCGTCCGTAGGGCAGGCTCGAAGCCTTCGAGCTCCACCCGAACCTGAATCCTTCGGCCGGCAGGAACGTCCCTTGCCACCAGAGGGCTCCTATCCGGGAGCCTGCGCCCATCGACGCTCACCGTCGCCCCCGGGGGGCGAGAAAGAACTCTAAGGATGCCGGCCGGGGGAAGTTTCAGGCGAAGCTCCTGCGGGCCTCGCGCAACGCGACCTGTCACGCGCTGCTGCACGGTCGCTCTCCCTTCCAGCCGCGCCTCGATGAGGTACTCCAAGTCGGGAAGGAGCTCGACTTCGGTCGGCGCAGGCTGGGCCAAGGGTGAACCGTCCACCCACAGCAAGGCCCCCGAAGGCTCCGACACCAGACGGTAGACTCGGCTCGGCTCCGGAGGAGGCGCGTCCGAAATCGGGACCCCAAGCCCACGATCACTCAAGCACCACCCGCCAACGGCGAGGCCACCCAGCAGCAGGAGGACGAGGGACCATCGACCAAGGCGCGGGGCCGAGGGCCGCGGAGCCGGCTTGGGGGGCACGGGAAGCGGTGCTGCCGAGGGGCGGGCGTGAAGCTGGAGTTCGGGCGCCGTCGGGTCGGCCGAGAGCTCGAAGGTTCGAGGCCCTCGATCCTCCGTCGGGCCTCGTAGGGTAGACTGGGAAGGCGGCCGCGGTGCCGGTGCAGGGGCGGAGGCCGGAGCGCGCGACGCCCGGGAAGGGGTGACGGTGGGGCTGGACGATCTCCGCGGCCGACCCGGCGAGGAGCCTCCCTCCCAGTCGGAAGGCACCGACGTGAGCCGTGGCCGCGACCGCGACTTGGGGCGAGCCATGCCGACCCCGAATACTTCCTCGTATCGATCGGCGCCGCTGAGGGCATCAGGGGCCGGCGTCATCTCCAGTCGACCTTCGGCCAATTCTTCTATGAAGCGCGCCAGTGCAGCCTGGCCTGCATAGTGAGTCAAAGCGGCCTGAAAGCGCTCGAGCTCCATGTGCATGGACCGAGCGTCGGCAAAGCGATCCTCGGGCCGAATGGCCAGGCTCCGAGCGAGAATCCGACTGAACTGCTTGGGCACCTCCGCTCGGAG
Organism: Myxococcota bacterium; assembly: GCA_039024635.1. Lineage (GTDB taxonomy): Bacteria > Myxococcota > Kuafuiibacteriia > Kuafuiibacteriales > Kuafuiibacteriaceae > Kuafuiihalomonas. Next base: position 207,567 of record JBCCQA010000004.1, read on the forward strand.
CTCGTCAATGCCGCGGATAGGTCGATCCGACTCGTACCGGGGGGGGGCGTCGAGGCGCTGAGGATGGAGTCGGGCGTTGGTGCAGAGCTCCCACAAGCAGACACCGAGAGAAAAGACGTCGGAGCGACCATCCACGGCACCGTCCACCGCCTGCTCAGGGCTCATGTAGGCGTTCTTGCCCACCGTACCCTTGGCCCGGACCCGAGTGAGGCCCGCCCGAGCTTTGGCGATGCCGAAGTCCACGAGTTTGACCGTACCGTCTCGACCGACGATCAGGTTGTGCGGCGATACGTCCCGATGGACAAGACCGAGACTCTCACCATGCCGATCGGTCAGGCTGTGGGCGTAATGCAGCCCTTGGCACGCTTGGCTCGCAATGTTGGCAACATGCTCCAGCGGCATGAAGTGTCCCAGTTCAGTGAGCTTCTTTCGGATGTCATCCAGCGTGTAGCCGGCGACGTACTCCATCGCGATGAAGTACACGCCGTCGGCCAAGCCGAAATCGAAGACCTGTGCGATGTTCGGGTGCTGCAGCAGACCCGCCAGCCGCGCCTCGTCCAGGAAGAGCTGAACGAAGCCGCGGTCCTGAGCCAGCTCGGGACGAACGCTCTTGATGACGACCGGTTTGACGAAACCTTCGGGCCCAATCTTTTCACCGAGGTGAACTTCACCCATGCCGCCGACGGCGAGGCGCTTGCGAAGGTGGTAGTCGCCGAGACGGTCCATCGATAAAATCCGGGGTTAACCCCAGTTTCAGCCTTCATTATGCGGCGACAGCGCGCTAGCGTCACGAAGGATGGCCCGTCGTAGCTCGGATCCGACCCAGGCGGGAGAACTGGTCAACGCCATCCTTCGTCGCCATGAGGGCACGATCCGCGGCCCCGGCAAGATGGCGGTCCGAGTGTTCGAGCAATTTCGCCGACTCGGCCCTCCCCTCACCCGCCAGTGCGAGCCCAGCAGCTATCGGCGAGGCTGCCTCACCTTACGGGTCTATGGCGCGGCTTGGCTGATGGAGCTCTCTTTCTTGGAGCCCGAGATTCGAAAACGCCTCAACCAGGGCCTGGGCAAGGAGACCGTGAAGACGATTCGCTTCGTGGGTGGCGCGCCCAGGCACGACTGGGAGGCGCCGCTCGGTCCCCCCAAGCTCGATCCCGAAGCCTTGGCTCGGGTCGAGGCATTGGGGGCCATGGTCCCGCGCCCCGGCGTCAAGGCCGCTGTCATGCGAGCCGCGGCTCGCCACCTAGGACGACCAGCCGATCCTTCGGCCCGACTGAAGTCCGGCTCCGGCTTCGACCGGGGCCCTCACCCCTTCGGCCGTCGCAAGCAGGAGGAGTGTTCGCCTAGCGCCGAGCCTCGAGATAAGAGGCGACACCGTCGGCGGTCTTGACCAGATTGGCCTTGATGGACTCGACGATGAAGCGCTCGATGACGGGCCCTACCGTCCCCGCCAACAGTCGAGGGACCCCCGGCATGTGCTTGGCGTCCACGTTCAGGTGGCCACGAATCTCCACTGTGCAGCTGTCGCCTCGGTCGATGAAGCGGTTCTTGCCCGCGCAGTCCACGGCCTGACCGAAGGCGAGGTGCTCCACGCGCCACTCACAGGTCCACTCTTCGGCGTTCCACTTGGCGTGGTCTCTCCATGCCAGCATGTCCGGTTTGACCACGGAGCGCGCCACTTTAGGCAGGTCCGCGTCGCTGGATCGCCAGATGTTGACGACGTGGCTGAGGCCACCCTCGTCCTGTCGAGACTCCTCGACGATGGAGTTGATGTTGCCCAGGTACGGAACCATCTCTGTGAGGCGATCGCGATAGGCCGAGAAGACCTGGTCGCGGGCAAAAGACAGCTGGGCGTCGGCGTCGACCTTCATGAGTCCGGGTTGCCTCGCCTGAACCAAGACGACAACAACGATTGTCACAAGCCCTGGAAATTGCTGGGGTCTCGGCCCCGCTTATTGTCTTGCTCCCCACGCATCCCCACGATAAGGGCAGCGACCGATGGCTGAGCAAGGTCGTATTGCCCAGGTGATTGGGCCCGTCGTGGACGTCGAGTTCCCCCCCGGCGGCCTCCCCGAGATCTACGCGGCGCTGCGCGTTTCCAACCCCGCAATTTCCGACCAGGCCGACAACTTGGTCCTCGAAGTCGCCCAGCACTTGGGTGAGAACACCGTCCGAACCATCGCGATGGACACCACCGAAGGTCTGACCCGAGGTGCTTCGGTCTCCAACACGGGCAAGCCGATTCAGGCCCCCGTCGGTCGTGAGGTCCTCGGCCGCATCCTCAACGTGACCGGTGACCCAGTGGATGAGCTGGGCCCCGTCGGGGCCAACGCTTTCGAGCCCATCCACAAGACCCCCCCAGACTTCGTGGAGCAATCCACCGAGGTCGAGACCTTCGAGACCGGCATCAAAGTCATCGACCTCCTCGCCCCCTACATGCGCGGCGGCAAGATCGGGCTCTTCGGCGGAGCCGGCGTGGGCAAGACCGTGCTCCTTCAAGAGCTCATCCGAAACGTCGCCGTTTCTCGGGGCGGCTTTTCGGTCTTCGCCGGCGTGGGCGAGCGGACCCGAGAAGGCCGTGACCTCTACGACGAGATGATCGAGTCCAAGGTCATCGCGGTCGAGCGCGACGACGAGGGCCACCCGAAGTACGACGACAACGGCAACGTCACCCTGAAGCCTGGCGAGTCTCAGGTAGCCCTGATCTACGGGCAGATGAACGAGCCTCCCGGCGCCCGAGCGCGAGTCGCCCTCACGGGCCTCACCATCGCCGAGCACTTCCGGGACGAAGGTCGCGAAGTGCTGATGTTCATCGACAACATCTTCCGCTTCACCCAGGCCGGCTCGGAGGTGTCCGCGCTCTTGGGCCGCATCCCCTCCGCCGTGGGTTACCAGCCGACACTGGCCACCGAGATGGGAGCGCTCCAGGAGCGCATTACCACCACGTCGAAGGGCGCCATCACCTCGGTGCAGGCTATCTACGTCCCCGCTGACGACCTCACGGACCCGGCGCCGGCAACCACCTTCGCCCACTTGGACGCAACGACGGTGCTCTCGCGCGGCATCTCTGAGCTGGGCATCTACCCTGCCGTCGACCCGCTGGACTCCACGAGCCGGATTCTCGCCCCCGAGGTGGTCGGCCAGGAGCACTATGACGTCGCCCGGGAAGTCCAGCGCATCCTCGCCCGCTACAAGGAGCTCCAGGACATCATCGCGATCCTCGGTATGGATGAGCTGTCGCCCGAGGACCGGGCGACTGTGAATCGGGCCCGACGAATCCAGAAGTTCCTCTCCCAGCCCTTCTTCGTGGCTGAACAGTTCACGGGCACGCCCGGCGTCTACGTCGAACTGAAGGACACCATCCGCTCCTTCAAGGAGCTCATCGAGGGCAAGCACGACAACGTCCCGGAAAACTTCTTCATGTACGCCGGGACCATCGACGACGTCGTCGAGCGGGCCAAGAAAGCCGGGGCGATCTGACGTGACCCTCCAGCTCTCCATCGTGACGCCGGACGAAGAGGCCCTCGACATGTCCTGTGAGGAGGTCGTGGCCCCCGGGATCGACGGCGAGCTCGGTCTGATGGCGGGGCACATTCCCCTCGTGTCGGTGCTCCGACCTGGCGTGTTGGTCGCCCGCAACGGCGGTGACGCCAAGGTCTTCGCCGTGGGGACAGGCTACGTCGAGATCGACGAAGACAAGGTCATCGTCCTCACCGAAGTCTGTGAGCGTCCGGACGAGATCGACGAAAAGGCCGAGGCCGACAGGATGGCCGAGGTCGAGAAGAAGCTGGCTGACAAGGGTCCCGCCGACCCCGAGTTCCTCCGACTGAGCCGGACCCTGGAACTCGCGCGCTCCCGCATCGAAGCCCGCCGCCGCGCCTGAGCAGAAGCGACTTAGGGCCAGCACCGACAGACCCGGGCGTACGGACCACGGCGGATGGATTCTAGGCCGAGATCGCACCCCACGCGCGGTGCGGCCAGTGGGTCTCTTGTGATCAGCAGACTAGAAGCGACGGGCGAGCTCTAAACCGATCAGGGCGCCGCTGAACTCCAAGCGGTCAAAGGGCTCGTTCCGCTGCTGCCAACGGACCGTGGCCGCTCCCAGACGGCCCGTCATGAACCAGCTCGGAGCCAGCCCGCTGCCCCGCAAGAGCCAGCGTACTCCGAAGCTGCCCATCGTGAATCCCGTCGGACCACCCCCACCCTCCAAGCGGCCCAGAATGCCGTTGCCGAAGGGTATCTGAAAGATAGCCTGCACATCGCCCAGCCGCACGCCTTCTATGAAGGACACCCCGCTCGTCATCTCGAGCATGAGGCCGTCCACGGCACCGAAACGCAGGCGGACCCCCGCTTGGGGAGCCACGGCATCCACATCGGTCGGCGGAGGGTTGGTTCCTCCCACGGGCACGGAGTTGAAGCTCGCCACGCCAGGGCCGAGACCTAAGGCGAAGAGGGGCCTGTCCCACAGGAAGAGGGCCCGGGCCGCGCCGGCGACGACTGCCCGAGGCGCGTTGAGATCCTCCGGGTTGGAGCGCGGATCGGAGGTGAGAAAGAAGGGATCCACTTCCAAGGCTAGCGCCCAAGGACTCTCGAAACGGTGGGTCAGCCCAAGCTGGAGAAACATCCCCGGCCGCCGCAGCTCGAGGGTCGAGCTGAACAAGAACGCGGCGCTGGCTCGAAGCTCGGTCGCACCCACTGGCCGCCCCGGAAGGCCCATGGGGGCGTCTGTTTCCACACTCTCGACTGCCCTCGCCCCGACCCCGATGGGACTATTGAGGTCGACCCTCACTTTCGTCGACGTGTCTCCCACTTCAATGATTCGACCGAGTCCACGGCCGCCTCGTGGATCTTCGAGACGCACAGTGGTCCCTGCCCTGAAGCCGGCGGCTCGGCCGACATCCAGGAGCAGGTCGAGCCGTCGGCGAGCCCGCACCACGGCCGTAGGTTCCAGGTCGGCCGGGGGAGATGACACCCCGAAGCGAAATGGACCCAGCAACCCGACCAGCTCCTGCAGCAATCGGTCCGCCGCCGGCCCGGACTCGGCGGAGAGCGGGACGCCCGTGCGGAGCCTCACTTGCCCCGAAGGCGCCTCGAAGCGCAGCGTCCACTTACCACTGGACTCCCTGAGCAAGGACAGGCGTTCGGGCTCGACGGTCCAGCCTTCCCGTCGCGCCGCTTCCGCAACCTGATCCAGCATCGCAGGCGCCACCCAATCCACGGGCCGCAGCAGCTGCATCGCGAGAAGCAATGACCAGGTCGAGCTCATCAACCCACTGAGACCGCCCTACCCGGCGCCGCAAGCCAACGTAGCCGTGAGGAGGACTCTCTGTGAAAACCCGATACTATGCCGACCAGCTGGGACGAATGGGCCGAAGCCAGTGGTCGGAGCGAACCCGGGCCTTTTGACGGATTCGACCACCCGCTTCCACCATGATGATCGATGCTGCGCTTCGCGCTCGCTTTCCTGGTCGAGGGGCCTTCGTCGCCCGAGGTTGCCCGGCTGCAGGCGCGGACGGAAACCGCGGCCGAGGCCGAGCTCGTCGCGGATGAACCTTCGTGGACGGCAGACGAGCTCGAGGCCCGGGTCCTGGCCGAGCTGGCCGCCGATGGGGTGCAGATCCCTCCGCAGGCCCTCGACATTCAGGCCCTTCCGGCCGGCGCCTGGCGACTCGAGCTTCGTTCCGACGACGGCGAGCGGCGATGGCGAGACCTCGCCGCTCTTCCCAAGGACCTAGATGCGGCGGCGGCTTCGGCCCGGATCGTCCTGCTGGAGCTCTTGGAAGCCCTGCCTAGGAAGGAGTCGAAACAATGAGCGTCTCCTTGGCCCGGTCCACCCTGTGGTCCACCAAAGAACCCGCCGATAGGATCCGGCTCAGGATGGTGGCTGGGGCCGAGCCAACGCCATCGGTGCTGGAGGCGGCCCAGGCCGGCGATCCGGAGGCGCTCGAAGCCGTCCTTCGGTACCTACACCCCGTCATCCTTCGATTCCTCAGCTTCAAGTTCGGGGCTGCGGGTTCACCGGTGGAAGACGCCTGCCAGGACTGCATGGTCGAGATCATCCGCTCTCTTCCGGGCTACAGGAGCCGAGGAAGTCTCAAGGCTTGGGCGATGAAGCTGAGCTTTCGCACCGCTCGAAGGAACCGCCAGCGGGAGGCCTTGGAGCGCGGGCTGTCGCTGGACGACTTCCCCGAGGCGGTCTTCTCGGTCACGCCTGGAGATCGAGCGCCGGCCTTGGACCTCTTGCGGGCGATGCGAAGCCTGACGCCCAAGAAGCGAGACGCCCTTCTCCTCGTCGAGGTCTTTGGACTGACGGCCAAGGAGGCGGCCGGTGTGGTGGGCACGCTTGAGAACACGATCCGCAGCAGAGCTCGCCACGCCAAGGAAGAACTGGCGGTCGCTCTCGAACCGGGAGGTGCGTCATGAGTGGCGATCAAGACCCGGTCGAGCCTGCTCTGGCTGCGCTGCGCGAGGTCGAGGTCCGCCCCGACCACACCGAGGCCGCCGTCCGTCGGGCCCTCCTTCAAAATCGAAGCCCCGATCCCAGCCCCAGGCTGAGGTGGGCACGCTTTGCCTTGGCCGCGGCGCTCCTCCTCCTTGCCCTTCCTTTCTTCGCTACCGAGCCTGCGGACGAGAGCCAGGCTCCCGCCCTCGTCCGTCTGGCTGGTGGCGTCCTGCTTCAGCAGGATCAGGCCAGCCGACTGAGCCTGTTTGACGCCGGTCCTACCCTCCGCGTCGAGCTGGAAGCCGGTCGAGTGGCCTTGCGCCTGATGGGGGACCGGCGAGAGCGTGTGGTTCAGGTCGTCGCGGGTCCGGTTCGCGTGGAAGCGAACGGAACAGTATTTTCGGTAGAACGCGAGGGGGATGAAGTGGAGGTGCTGGTAACGGAGGGCGCCGTAAAGGTCTTCAGCAGAGGCGAGAGCCTGGGCCTCGAGGCCCCTCGGCGGTGGACCGTGGACGGCCCAACGGCCCTCTCGGTCGCACCGGCCGGGCTGGCGCTCCTGGCCGAGGAAGTGTGGGTCGAGCCCCTGCAGGCGGAGAGCTCCCAACCGGAAGCCATCGGACCCGAAGCCATCGGACCCGAAGCCATCGGACCCGAACGCGAGACGGAACCCAAACCCGAGACCGAAGCGGAGCCGGAACAGGGGCCCGAGGCCTCCGCGAAGCAGGCGACCTCTATCAAGAGAGCGCCCCATCGGGCCCAGGCCTCAGGGGAGGCATCGCCTTCGGGCTTGAGGGCTCGACGCCGGAATCGAAGGGCGCCCAGCGAATCGAGGTCGCTGCCAACCGACGCAGCTCCAGACCCAACTCCGAACCCGCCCCGTGCTTCAACACCGTCCGAAGAGCCCGCGGCTGCTCCACAGGCCCGGTACCAAGCGGCACGAAGCCAGGCTCGGGCCGGGCAAGGGCAAGCCGCCCTGCGCGCGCTACGCACGCTGGCTCAAGAGGCTCATCCCATCTGGAGTCCCCTCGCTCACCTCGAGCGCATTCGACTCCATGCCCAGCTGGGCGAGGCTGCCCAGGCCGTGGATGCGGCGGAGGCCTTCCTGCAGAGTCACCCGGAGCACCCGCTGGCGCCGGAAGCCCAGTCCATCCTGTGTCGCCTGGACCCCGAGCACGAAGACTGCAGCTGAGCCGACGCATCGGCTCATTCCTGTGCAGCGTCTTCGTCCTCTTCGGCTCGTTGAGCCCGCTCCGCCTCCACGAAGGGCCAAAGCCCCTCCAGCAGCTCCTGGAGCCCCTCGCCCGTGACGCTGCTGAGCGGAAAGATAGGCCCATCGAAGCGGGGAGCGAGCTCGGAGCGCCACGCCAAGACCTCACCGATGTCGGTCTTGCTGAGGACGAGGACCCGAGGCTTGGCCGCAAGCTCCCCCGAGTAGGCCTTCAGTTCCTGCTCCAAGACGCGCAGGTCGGACAGCGGATCCCGGTCCTCTTCCCAGCTCGTGGTCACGAGTAGAGCAAGGACCGCCACCCGCTCGACGTGCTTAAGGAACCGATGGCCCAGGCCCGCTCCTTCGGCCGCGCCCTCGATGATTCCGGGTATGTCGGCGACGACGAAGCCTCGCTCGTCGTCGAGGCGGACCATGCCCAGCTTGGGCGTCATCGTGGTGAAGGGATAGTCAGCGATGGCCGGCTTGGCGGCGCTGATTCGGGAGATGAGCGTCGACTTGCCGGCGTTCGGAAAGCCGACCAGGCCCACGTCGGCCATCAGCTTGAGAGTGAGACGAACCGTGCGCTCCTCCCAGGCTTCGCCAGGTTCGGCGTGGCGAGGCACCTGTTGGGTGGAGGTCGCGAAGTGCATGTTCCCCCGGCCGCCCTTGCCGCCTTGGGCGGCGACGTAGGTCTGACCGTGCTCCGTCAGATCCACCAAAGGCTCGCCGGTCTCGTGGTCGCTCAAGACGGTGCCCACGGGCACTCGGACCCGCGCGTCCTCGCCCTTGCGGCCGTACATCTGCCGGCTCATGCCGTTTTGCCCGTGCTTAGCCCGGTAGTGCTGCTGGTAGCGAAAATCGAGAAGGGTCGAGAGGCCCTCGTCGGCTTCAAAGACGACGTCGCCCCCTCGACCACCGTCGCCACCGTCGGGCCCGCCCTTGGGCCGGTACTTCTCGCGAAGAAATGAGACGCAGCCATCGCCGCCTTTGCCGGACCGCACGAAGACCCGAACCTCGTCGACGAACTTCATGGCCGGGGGCCCCAAACGGCGGGGCGAGGGACGCTAGTTCCCGGCGGGGGCGTCGGCAGGGATGACGCGAGCGCGCTTCTTGTCGCCCCGAGTGGTGTCGAAGGTGACGGTCCCCGTGGCGAGCGCATAGAGCGTGTGGTCTTTGCCGAGGCCCACGTTGGCGCCCGGGTGGATACGCGTACCTCGCTGACGAACGATGATGCCGCCCGCATTGATGTGCTGGCCGGCGTGCACCTTGACGCCGAGGTACTTTGGATTGGAGTCGCGACCGTTCCGGGTCGATCCCTGGCCCTTTTTGTGTGCCATCTCAGCTGACCTTGATGTCCTTCACCAACAGGTGGGTGTAGTGCTGCCGGTGCCCTTTGAGCCTCCGGTAGTTCTTGCGACGCTTCTTCTTGAACACGAGGATTTTCTTATCTCGGTACTGTCGCACGATTTCGGTTTCGACGCTGGCCCCCGCCACTTGGGGGGTGCCCACGGTCGTCGCGTCGTCGGATCCGACCATCAGAACCTCGTCCAGGGTGACGCTGCTGCCGACGTCGCCGTCGATCTTCTCGACCCGGATGAGGTCACCTGATTGAACGCGGTGCTGCTTACCGCCGGCCTTCACGATCGCGTACATTGCCCGAAACTCCGGAGCGGGAGGGTGTAGAGGCCCCACTCCGCCCTGTCAACTGGACCCGCATCCTTTCAACTCTCCCCCTACGAAGAGCGGACTCCAGCTCGAGACCCTGACCACCCGCGCCATCAAAAGGACGCCAAGGGGTCCCACAAGATCGCACACGCGTCACCTTTGCGACATCCGCCGCCGCCATATTCGCGTCCGCCTGGGCGACCTGGAGTCGCCCGTACGGGCCGCTAGGCCCGCTTTCATCGACAGGGAAGAGGACATGTCCAAGAACAGAAAAATGACCCCAGCACCGGATCTTGGTGCGGGCAAACACCTAAACGACATCATCAGTGCCGTGACTCGCCGATCCGTGCTCAAGGTCGGCTCGATCGGCCTCTTTTCCGCTGGCTTCGTGGCTTGTGGAGAAGACGGACTCCAAGGGGCCCCAGGACCCCAGGGAGAGCGAGGTCCTCAAGGGGCCCCAGGCGATCGTGGGCCCCAAGGAGAGCCTGGCCCCCGCGGGGAACCAGGTCCGGCGGGTATGCCCGCCGACCAGATCTCCTTGAACTTCGACGCCATTCCGCCGGACGGCAACGACAACATCAGCGTGCCCCAAGGCTATCGGGCCACGGTCCTCCTGGCCGCCGGCGATCCTCTGGCCGCCAACCTAGCCGACTACGCGGGCGACGGCTCCGAGCCCGGGGCCGAGTTCGACCAGCGCGTCGGCGAGTGCCACGACGGGATGTGGCTCTTCGGAATGGACGCGAACGGCAGCTATGATCCCACGGCCAGCGACCGAGGGATCCTGTGCGTCAACCATGAGTACGTGCCCAGTAGCCGCATCGGTTCGGAGACGCTCCCTGTGCCGAGCCGCGAGCTGGCGGCGGCCATGCACCCTGCTGGCGCCACCGTGGACCTTCAGACCGGTCTGCGCACCGGCGCGGACGAGGTCCGAAAGGAGATCAAGTCCCACGGGGTGACGGTGGTCGAGATCGCGAAGGACGCGAACGACAACTGGGCCTACGTACAGGACTCCCCTTTCAACCGCCGCGTCACAGGCGACTCCCGGATGGAGATCTACGGACCGCTCAGCGCGTCCGACGAGCTCGTCACCGCCTTCAGCCCGGCGCCCATGAACGGCCACCACCAAGGCCGTGGGACCCTGAACAACTGCGGCAACGGCTACACGGCTTGGGGCACCTACCTCACCTGTGAAGAGAACTGGCACGGCTACTTCAAGGACGACCGAGCCGTTCGCACCAGCTCGAACCTGACGCTCGAGCTCGCCGACGCCATCGGCTCGGAGAAGTTCCTGGCCGGGATCGGGGCAGGCGACCGGTACGCCTGGGCCGACGTGGCAGGCGTGGACGAGGTGATCCAGGACGAGTTCCGACGCTTCGACACCACGCCGGTCGACGGCGCGGACCCCGACCAGGACTACCGCAACGAGGCCAATCAGTACGGCTACATCGTCGAGATCGACCCATTCGATCCGACTTCGATCCCTCGCAAGCGAACCGCGCTAGGCAAGTTCCGTCACGAAGGGAACTGGCCTGGTCGATTCATCGAGGGCGAGCCCGTCGTCTTCTACTCGGGCGACGACGATCAGCTGTCCTACATCTACAAGTTTGTTTCGGACGCGGTGTTCGACCCAAGCGATCGCGGCCTGGCCGCGGGCGACAAATACTTCGACCAGGGAACGCTCTATGCCGCGCGTTTCGACTTCGACCCCTTCAGCGGAGCGCGGACGGGCGTATGGGTGCCCCTCACGCCCGACAACCCCGACCTCCAGGCCGTAAACGCCATCGATCCCCAAGCCGAGCCAGACAACCCGGCCCGGATGCTGGCCGGCAAACTGGGCACCCTTGAGAGCATTCTGCTGAACACGCGCGGCGCGGCGTGGGCCGCGGGTGCGACCCCGATGGACCGACCGGAGTGGAGCACTACCAACGGCTTCAACGGCGACGTGTACTTCACCCTGACCAACAACAGCGACATCCGGAACTTCGATGACTCCGACCCGAGCGAACGTACGGCGGGAGACCAAGGCTCTCGAGACGAGGTGGTGGAATTCTTGTCGAATCGAGAGTACGGCAAGACGGCGTGGAGCCCTAGGGCCTCGGCTCCGGACGGCTCTCAGATCGGAAACCAGGACGGCAGCATCGTTCGCATGCGAGAGTTCGGCCTTCGCAATGACGCGACCGGGTTCAGCTGGGAGATCGTCTTGTACGGGTCCGACCCTCGTCGCAACGCGAACCTTTCCGGTCTCGACGTAGCGACGAACCAGTTCACCGATCCAGACGGCGCCTGGTTCGACAACGACGGGGGGGTTCTCTGGGTTCAGACCGACGGCGGTCAGTTCGAAGGCAACAACCAGATGCTGGTGTCGATTCCGGGCCAATTTGGGGATCCCATCACGCCGGACAATGCATTCGATCGGGTGAAGCGCATCATGACAGGTCCCATCGACTGCGAAGTTACGGGCGTCGCCATGACGCCGGACAGGCGGGCGATCTTCATCAACCTTCAGCACCCCGGCGATGACACCGCTCTGGTGGATGCGAACGGCAACGCGATCACCGACCTAGCAGACTCAGGCAACGCCGTCGCGGTAACGACATCGAGTTCGTGGCCGCGGGCTCGGGGCGAGGACGCCACGGCCATCGACCCGGTCGATGCTCGCCGCTCACGCTCGGCGACCATCGTCATCCAGCGCGAAGACGGCGGCGTCCTCGCTAGCGACTTCGACCCCACGGCCTGAGTCTTCGAACCGGACCCCATTTTTTGGACCCTGGAGGCTTCGCCTCCAGGGTCTTTGCGAGGACTCTCATGTCCGAAAAACCCGAAACTCTCGATGGTCTGGCTGCCGGCCATCGCATCCCAAACTTCGTCCTTCCAAGTGGACACGATCGCTTCCTAGCCTTTTACGAGTTCGCCAACGGTCGCCCCATGCTGCTGGCCGCAGCGGCCCTCGATTGGTCCAAGGACCAGACCGAAGCCTTCGCGCGAACGGTGCACCTGACCGCCAGGCAAGCAGGGCTTCAGTCCGTGGTCATTCTGCCCGAGCCGGTCGACGCGACAGGGCCCGATCCAGATGCGGCTACGGCCCACGATCCGAAACAGACCATTCTTCGCGCCCTGCTTACGCCTCACGACTTCAATCGGGAAGGAGTCGTACACGTCACGGACCCCAACCTGCGGATTCTCCAGGGAGCGGCCATCGAAGCGGATGCACTGAAGGGCACAGCCCTCCGAGATGGGCTCTCGGGGCTGGTCGACGTGTGCATGCAGAACCTCGAGCTCGAGCGACGGAGCCTGCCCCCTGCGGCGCCCGTCCTCGTCGTACCAAGAGTCTTGGGAGCTGGACTGTGCCAAATCCTCATCGAGAGCTTCGTGGCCTGGCACCCCCAAGCCTCACCCATGCCCACCGAATCCGGACACACGGCGGTCGACAGGGTGCGCAAGTCCCGACTGGATGTCTTCGTCCAGGGCGAAAAGCTGGAGCGGGAGCTGGCTCGAAGGATCGCCCGGCGAGTTCTTCCCGAACTCCGAAAGGCCTTTCACTTCGAAGCCACACGGATGGAGCGACTCAAGCTAGTCTGCTACCGAGCCGAGGACACGGGCCACTTCGGAACCCACCGCGACAATACCGCCCCCGCCACCGCTCACCGGCGCTTTGCCCTGACCGTCAACCTGAACGCCGGTGCTTATGAAGGCGGCGCGCTGGAGTTCCCCGAGTACGGTGCCGACTGCACCTACGACATCCCTTCTGGAACTGCCCTCCTTTTCTCCGGAACCCATGCCCATCGCGTACAACCCGTGACGCGAGGCCAGCGATTCGCGTTGGTGAGCTTCGTTCTTGGTGAATCCGACCGACCTGGCAAACGCCCGATGGTGCCCAAAGAGGACCAAGGTTCCCTCGAGTAGTCGTTGCTCACGAGTTCGGACCCAGTCTGGATGTCGGCCGGAACGTCCTTCGCCCTCCAGCTTGCCTGAGCGTGTTCAGCGAACGCTGACCGTCTTGATGTTCATGAACTCTCGCGGTCCGAAGGCGCCCAGCTCTCGGCCGTAGCCCGACTCTTTGACCCCTCCGAAGGCCAGTCGAGGGTCGGACTTCACGAAGTCGTTCACGAAGCAGCACCCCACGTCCATCTCCTCGGCCGCGATGCGCTCCGCCCTCACTAGGTCCCGCGAGAAGACCGCGCCGCCCAGCCCGAAGACCGAATCGTTGGCGACATCGATGGCCTCTGACTCGTCCTCCACTCTGATGACCGTCGCCACTGGACCAAAGAGCTCTTCGGAGTAGGCCGCCATTCCTTTCTCAACGCCTGTCAGCACCGTGGCGGGATAGAAGGCCCCCTTGCTCGGGGGCACCTCACCACCGAGGACCAGCTCGGCGCCGGCCTCTACCGTCCGTCTCACTTGTTCGTGGAGTTCATCCCTGAGGTCGATGCGCGCCTGGGGTCCGATGTCGACGTCTTCTCGAAGCGGATCCCCCATCTTTCTCGCCTTCATCTCGGCCACGAAGCGCTCCAGAAAGGCATCGTGGTTCTTGCGGGTCACGATGAACCGCTTGGCCGCGATGCAGGACTGTCCGCTGTTGATGAGACGACTGCTCGCGCAGACCGAAGCCGCCAAGTCGAGATCCGCATCATCTAGGATGACGTAGGGGTCACTTCCCCCCAATTCAAGCACGGTTTTCTTGAGCATCTCGCCCGCCTTGGAGGCGACGGCCTTTCCAGCCGGCGTGGAGCCGGTCAGGGTGACAGCTCGAACGCGTGGATTTTCGATGATGGTCGCCACCTGACTCGCCGAAGCGAGGAGGGTCCTGAAGAGTGACGACGGAAAACCGGCCTCTCGGAACACATCTTCGATGACAAGGGCCGAGCCGAAGACGTTGGAGGCGTGCTTCAAGATGCCGCCGTTCCCAGCCATGAGAGCTGGAGCCGCGAACCGAAAGACCTGCCACAGCGGGAAGTTCCAAGGCATCACGGCGAGCACGGTCCCGATGGGTGCGTAGTGGGTGTAGGCCCTGCTGGCCTCGGTCTGAATGGGCTCATCGGCCAAGAGCGCCTCGGCGTTCTCGGCGTACCACCGGCATGCCCAAGCGCACTTTTGCACCTCGGCCCGGCCCCCTTTTATGGGCTTGCCCATCTCCCGCGCCATGAGGGTCGCGTATTGCTCTTGGTTCGCTTCCAACACCTCGGCTGCCTTCATCATCAAGGGGCGACGCTCGGAGAAACGTGTCTTACGCCAGCTCTGGAAGGTCTGATGGTTCTCTTCGATGACCTCCGCGATGACCTCGTCGCTCATCAGCTCATGGCTAGCGACGACGGACTCGTCGAAGGGGTTGATGCTCTGTACGGTCTTCATGGGTTCATCTCACGAGCTCCTCGAACTCGACGCTGAGGTCGGCGCTCAGCTTCTCGTTCTCAGAGTAGTCGATGGGGCAATCGATGAGAACTGGCCCCTTGGTTGCCTTGGCACGCTCGAGCGCGGAGGAGAGATCGAAGCCCTCGCTGACACGAATCCCTGTTGCGCCGTAGGCCTCAGCGTACTTCACGAAGTCTGGATTGCCAAAGGCCATGCCGAACTCGGCGAAGCCCATGCCTTGCTGCTTCCAGCGAATGAATCCGTAGCCGTCGTCTCGAAGAAGCAGGATGATCAGGTCCTGCTGGAGGCGAACGGCGGTCTCAAGATCCTGGCTGTTCATCATGAATCCTCCATCTCCGACCACCGCCACCACCGTCCGCTCGGGATGCACCAGCTTGGCGGCCATCGCCGACGCCAAACCCGCGCCCATTGTGGCCAAGGCGTTGTCGAGAAGCACCGTGTTGTCAGCGTAGGTCTGATACATACGCGCGAACCAAAGCTTGTAGATGCCGTTGTCCAGACAGATGACGTCTTCCTCGCCCAGGGCCGCCCGAAGGTCGGATACGATTCGCTGAGGCTTGGGAGGATGACTGCGCGGCGTTTCGACCTGATGGAGCCTCTTCACCAGGGCTTCGCGAAAGCGAGCCATCTTGGTGGTATCGAAGGCGTCTTCGGGGCGCATTCGGCTGTGGATGGCCCAAAGCGCATTGGAGACGTCGCCCACCACTTCGACGTCCGGATTGTAGTACTGGTCCGGCTCGGCAAGCCGGAAGTCGAGGTGAAGGACCTTTTTGGTCCGCTCCGGATTCCAGACCGACGGCGGGTACTCGACGATGTCGTAGCCGATGGTGATGACCAAGTCCGCGGCCTGGACGGCTGCGTGCACGTAGTCGGTCTTGTGGATGCCGAGACAGAACAGTGACTGAGGGTGGCGGTCGGAAAGCACGCCCTTTCCCATTTGCGTGCTCACCGCGTACACGCCGAGCTTTTCGCAGAAGAGCTCGAGCTGCTTCCCGACCCGCTTGCGATTGGCGCCGGCGGAAAGAAGCACCAGCGGCTGCTTGGCCGCGCGAATCAGGTCTACGGCGGCGGTGATGGCCTTCTCGTCGGGAACGGGCCGTCGCAGCCGACGTCGGACGAAGGGCTCGGCTTCGACCTGCTCTGAAGCCACGTCTTCGGGGAGTTCGAGATGGCAGGCGCCAGGTCGCTCGTCCTCGGCCAGCTTGAAAGCGTGACGGACGAAGCGGGGAATGGTCTCGGCCGAGCTAATCTGACGGTTCCACTTCGTGCAGGGTCTAAAGGTCCCGATGACGTCGACAATCTGAAAGTTGCCCTGCCAATTCTGTCGAATGGCCTTCTGTCCAGTAATGGCTACGAGCGGAACGCCGCAAAGCTGCGCGTAGCTCATGCCGGTCAGGAGATTGGTCGCGCCGGGCCCGAGGGTGGCCATGCAGACGCCCGCCTTTCCGGTCAAACGACCGTAGGTCGCGGCCATGAAGGCGGCGTGCTGCTCGTGACGGGTGACGACCAGCTCGATCCTGCTTGAGCGGAGCGACTCGACGAGGTCGAGGTTCTCTTCACCTGGAACGGCGAAGATATACTCGACGCCCTCTTCCTCCAGGCAGCGTACGAAAAGGTCCGAGGCCTTCATGGTTCGGGGCTAGAAGATCCGACGCGCAACGCCTAGCACAGCCGTGAGGTGCCCTCGCGCCGCCAAAGACCACGCGTCGAAAAAGGGGCCTAACCCGGAAGGAAAATCGGAAACATCCCGGCCAGGTCTGCGTAGGAACGAGCAGGAAGAAACCTCATGAGCGTTGAATTCGTGCTAAACCGCTGGGAAGACTCGGAGATCGAACGATTCGCAGGCAGCCCCCCCGAAGAGCTGCACCTGCACGACCGGGTCGAGATCGGATATGCCGAGGACGCCCCTCTCGTTCTCGAAGGAGAGAAGTGGCGCCAGACTGTGGAGCCAGGGTCGGCCTACGTAGTGGGCGTGGGGCTTGTTCACCGCTTGGCCGAACCCCGCCCAGGTCCTCGCTTCTGCCGCATGTACTTGGGCTGGCGGGCCTGTAGCACCCTCCTCCCGGCCCCACTGCAGGAGGCCTCGGCCCGGCAGCCCGTCCTCCTACCGCGGCCGAGGGCCGAGTCTTGGTGGGCCGACCTAAACCAAGGCTGGTTTCCCGCCCGGGCGGACACGCCTTCGACTCCAGCGCTTCACGAACATCACCCAGCGGTGATGCGGGCCATGGCCTTTTTGAGGCAGAACCTGAACCGGACCATCTCTTTGGACGAGTTGGGGAAAATCTGCCAGGTCAGCAAGTTTCACCTCTGCCGGGTCTTTCACAAGGTCGTGGGCGTGACACCGCGGACCTACCACCGCCACATTCGGCTCGAAGCCTCGCGCGTTCTCCTGAGCAAGGGACGGCCCTCTGCCTTGGTCGCCTATGACCTGAGCTTCTCGGACCAGAGCCACTTCATTCGCTCTTTCCGGAAGCAGTTCGGAATGACCCCGGGCGACTACGTGCACGCCCTCGGGGTTCGGGTGGACGTCGTTCCCACGATCACTCAATCCGCAGCGTGCGTCTGAGCAAAGGCGCGACGAAAGGCCCGCGGTGTTCGCCCCGTACTTCGCTTGAAGACGGTGGCGAAGTGCCCCTGACTCTCGAATCCGACCTCTGCCGCGACCTCTCCGATCGACCTGCTCGTCTCGCGCAGAAGTTCCTTCGCCCGGTCCATCCTACGCGCGGTGACGAAGGCATAAGGCGAAGCGCCGGTCGTGGCCTTGAACAAGCGGCTGAAGTGACCCCGGCTCATCTCGAGCTCCCGCGCCATGTCCTCCAGCAGGAGCCGCTCGGGCAGGGCGCGCTCGACGAAGGTCTCGATGCGCTCTAGCTGGTGGAGGCTCAAATGGGGCAGCGGATCCACGGGTCCGCCCGAGTCCTGGACCCGCTGCAGAAGGGCGCGCAGACAACGCCTCAGGGCCTCGGGCTGAATGGGCTCCATGAGGTAACCATCCACCCCCACCGCGCCCGCCCGCTGGAGCAAGGCCTTTTCGGCCCTGTGGCCAAAGAGGACCACAGACTCCGCGTCTCGAACGCGAAGCCACTCGGCTAGCTCGACGCCGTTCTCCGCCCCCGGAAGGGCCAGGTCGATGAGGATCACCCGATGTCTTTGGGGGTCGAAGGCCAGCTGGGCCGCCCGCAGGTCCTCAGCGCCCACGGCTGGACCCAACTCGGCGAGCAGCGCCACGAGGGCCTCGGCCTCGGAGGCAGCAACCAGGATGCCCACGGCGCCAGCCTCTCGGGCTTTGACCTGCGCTTCAAGGCCCGGAGCGCAGCGCTGCCGTTGACGGTCCTGGGCGCCTGGGGTTCCTTCGGAGGGTGAGCGACGCAAAGCGCCGGAATCTGTCGGTGCTGGAGCCCCTGGACCTTGTCGACATCCCCGAGGACGGCCTCCAGTTCGACGAGACCCTCTCTGACGCTTGGTTAGAAGAGAAGCTCTGTCGAGACGAAGGCCTTCAGTTCGAGGTGCGAGGGCCTGGTCAGGCCAAGGTCGAGGTCCGCGCGCTGGGTCCCGTAGAGCAAAGACCGCCGGTACGGATTCGAGGTCGGGCCAGCGGCCCCTTGCGGACCCCCTGCGTCCGCTGCCTGGACCCGGTCGACTTCGAACTGCGGGCGGACCTCGACTTCACGCTCTTCGCCGCCACCGGGGCCCAGCTCGATCAAGACGCGGACGGGACCTACGAGGACGAATCGGTGCCGCTCCCTGACTTGCTCCGAGAGGGACTCGGCCTGGAACTACCCATGAACCCGGTCTGCGAAGACGAAAACAGCTGCGACGAACGCACCAGGAGCATGATTGAGGCCGTCAACCGACCCGGCGAGGAAGCCATGGCCGAAAAGCCGGACATCGACCCGCGCTGGCAGAAATTAGCCGCCCTCAAGGACAAGCTCTAGGGGCGCGGCTTGGCCGCGACCGGGACCCCAAGAACGCTTACCAGCGAATGATCGCGCTGGACCAGGACATGCCGGCGCCGATGGCCATGAGGGCGACGAGCTCACCCTCTTTGATCCGGCCGGCGCGGACAGCCTCGTCCAGGGTGACGGGCACCGAGGCACTCGACGTATTGCCGTAGCGCTCGATGTTGAGAATCACCTTCTCCTTGGGCACGCCGAGGCGATCGATGACAGTGTCGACGATGCGGATGTTCGCCTGGTGGGGAATGATATGGTCGAGGTCGTCGGCACTCAGGCCCACGGCCGCGAGTCCTTCCTGCGTGACCTCGGCCAGGTTTCGGACCGCCACCTTGTAGACCTCACGACCCGTCATCTTCACGTACTGGAGACCTTCGGAAATCGTAGTCTCGTTCACGGGATGAAGGCTGCCGCCCCCCGGGATCTTTAGGATGTCGGTGAGCGTTCCATCCGTGTGCAGATGGGTGGTCAGAATGCCGTGGTCCTCTCGATCGTCGGGAGCGAGGATGATGGCCCCCGCGGCGTCCCCGAAGAGAACGCAGGTGTTCCGATCGTTCCAATCCAGTAGCCTGGACAGGAGTTCCGCCCCTACCACCAAGACGTTCTTGGCCGCCCCTGCCCGGATGAACTTGTCCGCCACCGTGAGGGCGTACAGCGAACCCGCGCAAGCGGCCGCGACGTCGAAAGCGGCTGCCTTCGACCCGAGCTTGGCTTGGAGAAAGGCGGCACAGGCCGGCATCGGCATGTCGGCCGTGACCGTGCCGACGATGATCAAATCGAGATCCGTCGGATCGAGGCCCGCCATGTCCAGAGCTTGTCGAGCGGCCTGAAGCGCCATGTCGGAGGTGTTTTCACCGTCCGCCGCGATGCGTCGCTCGCGGATGCCGGTCCGGCTTCGAATCCACTCGTCGGAGGTGTCGACGATCTTGGCTAGGTCGTCGTTGGTGAGAATCTTCTCAGGCGCGTACCTGCCGGTCCCGATGACGCGAGCGCGCATGCTGTGGATCGGCTACACGATAAAGCCCCTCCTGCCCAGTCGGAGCCCGGTCATTTCTGGGACCTCGACAAAAAGCGATTGTTCACGCCTTTCGACGAGGGTTAGGGACGGATGGTGATCGCTTGCTTGTTCCCCGGACAGGGCAGCCAGAGCCCGGGCATGGGCCTCGAGGTCCGCGACGCCTTTCCCGAGGCCAGGAAGGCCTTCGAGGAGGCCGATGATGCCTTGGGCGAATCGCTCAGTCGGATCATCTTCGAGGGCACGGTCGAGGCGCTCAAGCGGACCGAGATCACCCAGCCTGCCATCTTGACCACCAGCGTGGCGATGTGGCGCACCCTCACCGCACGGCTTCCCGACTTCTCCCCCGACTACGTGGCCGGCCACAGCCTCGGTGAGTGGTCGGCCTTGGTGGCCGCGGGGGCGGTGGACTTTGCCGACGCCGTGCGGCTGGTCAGGCACCGTGGACGTGCCATGCAGGAGGCCGTGCCCGAGGGCATGGGCAGCATGTCTGCCGTGATGGGCCTGCAAGCTGACCGAGTCGAAGAGATTTGTCGGACCACATCCGCATCGACGGGCGCGGTGGTCGCTCCCGCCAACATCAACTCGCCGGAACAGATCGTCATCTCGGGGGCTGCGGCCGCGGTGGAAAGCGCATCCGAAGCCCTGCAAGAGGCCGGGGCCAAGAAGGTGATCCCCCTTCCCGTATCCGCCCCTTTCCACTGTGCCCTCATGCAGCCGGCGGCCGACGCGCTAGCCGAGGCCATGGAGCAAGTCAGCTTCCACGACCCCAAGTTCCCGGTTGTCGGCAACGTGAAAGCCCAGCCTTATCATACGGCCGACGAAGCCAAGGCTCTGCTTGTTCAGCAGGTCACCGCGCCCGTGCTCTGGGTCGACTCGCTTCGCTGGCTGCTCGAGAAGGGCGTCAGCAGTGCGGTGGAGGTAGGCCCCGGCAAGGTGCTAGCCGGACTGGCGCGTCGCGTCGACCGCAAGTTCCCCGTCCACGTAACCGAGTCCCTCGAAGCCCTGGAAAAGACCATCGGGATCCTGGGGCCGGCATAGACAGGGCGGTAAGCCTTCGCTAGGCCCCCTCCATGGATCTGGGACTGGATGAAAAAGTAGCCCTCGTCACCGGCGGCTCGCGAGGGATTGGCCGAGCCTGCGTGCTCGCCCTTACCCGCGAGGGTGCCAAGGTCGTCTTCACCTACGCCGGCAACGCCCAAGCAGCTCAAGAGACGGTCGCGGCCAGCGGCGGAAAAGCGGTAGCCGTCCAGCGAGACGTGTCGGACCCCGATGGGGCCAAGAGCCTCGTCGACGAAGTCGTCAAGGGCCAAGGCGGGCTTCACATCCTGGTCAACAATGCCGGCATCTCCCTGGATGGTCTGCTGATGCGCTACAAAGACGAAGACCTGCAGCGCTCCTTTGCCACCAACGTCTTCGGTGCCTTCTACCTATGCCGAGCGGCCGCGCGCCCCATGATGAAGGCCCGCTCGGGTCGGATCATCATGATGGGCTCGGTCGTGGGCGCCTCGGGAAACGTGGGCCAAACCGTCTACGCAGGTACCAAGGCGGCCATGGACGGCATGGCCAAGAGCCTGGCGAAGGAGCTCGCGAGCCGGAACATCACAGCCAACGTGATCGCCCCGGGCTTCATTCAGACCGACATGACGGACGAGATGAGCGACGAAGCCAAGAAGGCGCTGGTAGAGATGGTCCCCTCCGGCGAGCTGGGCAGGGTCGAAGACATCGCCCACGCGGTCTGCTACCTCGCCTCCGACTCCGCCCGCTACGTGACCGGACAGGTATTGCACGTGAACGGCGGCCTCTACATGGCCTGAAGTTCGGGTCCGGCATCCAGCGCGCCGAGCGCACGCACCAAGACTTCGGGTCCGGCCCCGGGCTTCACAGCCTCGGACGACAACACCCGCCGGTAGGCCCGGGCGCCCTTCGTCCCTTTGAACAGACCCAGCATGTGCCGCGTGATCGCGGAGGGACGTCCGCCCTCGACGCAATGGGCTTCGAGATAGGGCAGCATGGCGCAGGCCACGCCCATCCGGGTCGGCCGCAGCACGTGATCGGGGTCGTAGAAGCGCCGGTCGGCATCGGCTAAGAGCAGCGGATCCTCATAGGCCGCCCGTCCGATCATGACCGCGTCGACGTGAAGGAGATGAGTCGACGCCTGGTCGAGGTCAACGATGCCGCCATTGATCTCGACTTCGAGCTCGGGGTGGGCTTCTTTCAGCCGGTAAACCTCCTCGTAGCGAAGGGGAGGGACGGTTCGGTTTTCCTTGGGGCTGAGGCCCTTCAACCACGCCTTCCGAGCGTGAACCGTGAATCGAGCCGGACCGGCCGGGGCCACCGTTTCCACGAATTCCAGCATGTCCTCGTAGCGGTCGAGCTCGTCGACGCCTATGCGATGCTTCACAGTCACTGGTAGCGAACACGCGGAACGCATGGCCTCCACCGCAGCCCTCACCTTGCCAGGGGTCTTCATCAAGACCACGCCAAACGCGCCGTTTTGAACCCGGTCGCTGGGACAACCGACGTTTAGGTTGATCTCGTCGTAGCCCCAAGCCTCGCCGATGCCGGCGCACTCCGCGAGCTCCCGCGGATCGTCACCCCCGAGCTGAAGGGCGAGGGGAGCCTCGTCCTCAGCCTTGCGCAGCAGCTGCTCCCGGCGGCCCGACAAGATGGCCTTCGCGGTGACCATCTCGGTGTAGAGGAGGACTCGTCGAGAGACGAGCCGCAGCAAGTGGCGAAAATGTCGATCGGTCCGGTCCATCATCGGGGCAACGCTGAGGGGATGTCGGGCCGTCATGGCGCCACCCTGCGAGGCGCCCGTCGGGTCGGGGGCGGAATCAGCTCTGGAAAGTTCTGAGGACGAACCCGCTCCGGCAAATCGGCCAAGGCCTTCTTCCAGGCGGTGAGGGTCGAACCCCGAGCCGCGGCCGCGACGGCGGCCTGGGCGTGGCCATAGCTCCCCTGGCTGAGTCGGTATTCGACGTAGGCTTCCCGGCAGCCAGGTCCACGTAGCTTCGCCTTCCCGCCCAAAGCTCGACGAAGGAAGTCCAGGATCCGTTTGACCTCCTTCTCGCCGCAAAAGGGTGCGTCAGCCAGGGGGGTGTGAAACTTCGGAACGAAGGGCGAGATGCCGAGAACGACGGGGAGGGTCTTTCGAAGGCGAAGGCAAAAATCTACGAGCTCTTGGCGGTCGGCGTCGGTCTCGCCCGGCAGACCAACGACGACGTAGAGCTTCAGGTGGTGAAGGCCTGCAGCCTTCGCCAACTCGGCCGCCCGTAGGATGTGCTCATCTCGGATGTTCTTCTCGACCTCCCAGCGGAGGCGAGCGCTTGGGGCGTCCAAGGCCACGGTAAGAGAGCGGTAGCCACCGCGGGCGAGCAAACCCACGAAGTCCGCGTCGAGTCTGTCCGCCCTCAAGGAGGAGATGCCGATCTTCAAGCCTCGCTCGTCGACCAGACCGCTGAGGATGTCCTTGATTCGAGGATGGTCGGTGACCGCCGCCCCTACCAGACCGACCTTGGAAGCGTCTTCGGGCACCAAGGAGAAGATCTTGTCAGGCTCCACGAGGCGCATGCCCCCGTTGGTCGTCCGGCGCATGACGCAGAAAGTGCACCCGCGATGACAGCCCCGCTCGGGCTCCACTAAGACCATGTTCGAGAGCTCGGCGTGTGGTGTGCGTATCTCGGAGATGGCGGGCAGGCGATGGTCGGGCGCGCGAGCGATGGGCGGTAAGCAGGTTCCGTGGTGCTCGGGCACGAAGAAGCCCGGCAGGCCGGCCAGGTCCTCCAGCAGCCGCTTGCGGGCAGAAGCCGAGCCTCGGGCCGCCTCGGGTTCGGCCTCCAGCCGTTCGAGCAGCTGTTCGGTGCACCGTTCGCCCTCGCCGAGGATCAGCAGGTCAGCGAAAGGAGCGGAGGGGAAGGGATTCGCGTTCGTGATGGGCCCTCCCAAGACCACGAGGGGATCCGACGGTCCCCGGTCCTCGGCCAAGGGCTCCAAACCGCCGAGTCGGAGCACGTTGGCGATCCCTGTCATCTCGAGCTCGTAGGCATGGCTCATGCCGATGAGATGGAAGTCCGAGATGGGTCGCCCGCTCTCGAGGGTCAAAAGAGGCGTTCGTGTCTCGAAGTGACGGGCAAGAAGCTCCGGTTCGGGAAGCACGGCTCGTTCGCAACGCGTCCCAGGGCGAGCGTTGGCCAGGCGGTGAATCTGCAGATAGCCCAGGCTCGACATCGCCACCGAATAGGGGCTCGGGTACGCCAGGGCGAAGCGAAGCGGTGCGTCGGACAAGACGGTGCCCGGTCCTCGCTCCGATGCTCGCAGCCGGCGGAGCTCTTGGCTTATCCGGCGATCCAATCGCTCTTGAACTAGCAAATGCGGGGCCCCGGGCAAGCGCCGGCCGTGCTATCGGTGGCCTCGTGGCGGCCCACATCTTTCGGTGGGATCTCGACAAGACCTACCTGCAGACCGAGTTCGATAGCGTTCGGGATCTGGTCCGAACGGCCCGTCTGACGGCGGAGGAGCGACAGAACGTTCCCGGCTCGGCCGCTCTCTTGAGGGCGATCAGGAGGGACGACCCCGGTCACCAGATTTACTTCATTTCCGGATCCCCCAATCAAATGCGCCCCGTCCTGGAGCAGAAGTTCGAGTTGGACGGTTTCTCCCCGGACGGTTTCGTCCTCAAGCCGACGCTCCGCCACATGATTCGAGGGCGATTCCGAGCCATCCGAGGCCAGGTCGCCTACAAGCTGACCCAACTCCTGGTCGGGCGGGCAGAGGCCAAGGTCGGAACCATGGAGACCCTGGTCGGCGACGATGCCGAGAGCGACGCCTTCGTCTATACGCTGTACGCCGACCTATTGTCCGGAAGGGCCTCCCGAGGGGCAGTGCGAGAGTTGCTGACGAGGACCGGAGCCTATCCCTTTCAGGTCGACGAAGTCGAAGAGGCGGCACGCTGGGTGGTCAAAGAACCCGTGGTCAAGCGACTCATTATCCACCTTGACCAGCGAACCCCTGCCGCGGCCTTCGAGCCCTACGCGCCCCGGTGCATTCCGGTCTTCAGTCATCTTCAAACCGCACTCGTCTTCTTCATGGACGAGTCACTTGGGGCCCACGCCGTCCATGCTGTGGCGGAAGAGCTGATGCAGGACTACGCTCACGACGGGAGGGAGATCGGGAACCTCGTCGTCGACCTGGTTCGGCGCTGCCGGCGAGACGGGCCCCCTGATGCGGTGGAACGGATCGCCGCAGCCCTGGCGGCCTACGAAGGGACCGAGAGAGTCCAGCTGGCCCTCCGCGAGGCGGCAGAGCGGGTGCGTCGTCTGCGAAGCTCGAGCTTCGAAAACCCCCGCCCGAGCCGCCCTGAGCTCACGAACTACGTCCAGCTTTGGCAGGACGAAAAGAAACGACGCGCCGACCGAAAGCGGGCCCGCCGAGCCGAGCCTCGCGCTCCGTCTCGCTGATCCCGGCCGTCGTAGACCGTGACGCGCTCCCAGGGGAGCTCTCAGAGGCCCCAGAGCTCCGCGCTGATCGCCCACAGCCTGTCCGCCGCCTCATCGTCTTGAGCGGCGGCGGTCGGGTCCGAGATGGCGCTCCGCTGCCAGTACTTGCCGTTGGTTTCTCCCCCCCGGGTCGAACTCGCGACATGGATGCTTGTCTCGGCCCCTTTACGGGCTGGAATCATGAAGGGCCGAATCAAACCAAAGAGCAACTTGATGGGCCCTTTGACGTCGCCGTCCCTCGCGAAACCGGTCCGGACAACGCCAGGATGGAGGCTGTGGGCGACAAGCCTCGGGTGACGGCGGACCAGACCCCGGGTGAAGAGGATGTTGGCGAGCTTCGAGTCGCAGTAGGCCGGAAAGCTCGCGTACTTCCGTCGGGTCCGCATCAAGTCCTCAAAGTCGAGGCCCTTGGAACTCCGGTGGGCCTCGGACGACACGTTCACCACCCGCGCCCCGTCCGGAAGCCGGTCGAGCAGCCCCAGAGTGAGGAGGAAATGGCCCAAGTGGTTGACCCCGAAGGTCGTCTCGAAGCCCTCGGCGGTCTCTGATCGCTCGGACAGGATGAGGCCGGCGTTGTTGATGAGGACGTCGATACGCTCTTTCCCCAAGGCCTCGACGGCCCCTTCGATCGAGGCGCGTCGAGCGAGGTCCAGGAGGACCATGGATGCGTCCCCCCCCGTGCTCTTGCGAACATCCTCTGCTGCCGCGCGACCCTTCGCCTCGTCTCGGGCCGCCATCAGCACTCGGGCGCCCATGGCGGCCAGGCCCCGAGCCGTCTCGAGACCGATGCCGACGTTGGCACCCGTGACGAGGACCGTCTTTCCTTCCATGGAAGTGGCCTAGCCCTCCCCAAGCGGCCAGGGAAGCAGAAGCGACGGCCTCTGGGCGTCGACACACCTAGCTTCAAGCGAGCGGGATCAGCCACGCATCTCGCGAAGCAAGTCGATGTAGATGGCCTTCCGCTCGCGAAAGACGACGATCATGATGGCGAGGCCTACAGCCACTTCGGCCGCGGCCACCGCCATTACCAAGAAGACGAAGATCTGGCCCGACGTCTGGCCTTGATGCCGGGCGAAGCTGACGAGGGCCAGATTGGCGGCGTTGAGCATCAGCTCGATGCACATGAACACCACGATGGCGTTGCGACGCACCAGGACTCCTAGCGCCCCGATTCCGAACAAGGCGACGGACAGGTAGAGGTAGGCCTGAACGGGCACCATATTGCTCATAGGGCGGCGTCCTCGTCGCTGGGCGTTCGACCACGCTTGGAGACAATGACCGCCCCCACGATGCCGACCAGAAGAAGCAGGCTCGATAACTCAAAGTGAAGGACGAAGTCTCGCAGGAAGACCAGGCCCACCGTGCGCACGCTTCCGAAGCCTTCGCTCAGGTCCGCGGGCGCCCCGAAGTCGCTTCGTGCAATGGCCTGGCTCATGCCCCATGCGATAGCGAGAACCGCGGCCAGCTTCACCGGAAGGCTGAGCCGCGAGCCGAGGATGGTTCGAGCGCCGTCTTCGTCTTTGTTTTCGACGAGCATGATGACAAACACGAAGAGCACCATGATGGCCCCCGCGTAGACCAGCACTTGAAGCGCCCCCAAGAGCTCCGCATTCTGGAGAACGAAGAGAGCCGCCAGGCTGAAGAAGCAGACGATGAGGGAGAGCGCGCCCTTCACCGCGTTGCGCACGAGCACAACGCCCATGGCGCTGGCCAGACTCATGACGCCGAAGAAGACGAAGGCAACCCATTCAGCCGAGAACACAGAGTCTCCTCCTCAGGCCGCCAAGCTCGAGACTTCGCCCGACATCGCCACCGGCCGGACGTCGATGGGCCCAAAGGGACAGCGCCCAAGGGTCACATGTTGCTCGAACTCCTCATAGAATCGCTTCAGGTAGCTACGCGCGGGCCAGGAGAGCGCCTCACCAAAGGCACAAATGGTGTGCCCCTCGATCTTGGAGGCCACCGACTCGATGAGGTCCAGGTCCCGCTGGGTGCCCTTCCCCGCTTCGATCCGGCTCACGACCTTGAACAGCCAGTCACCTCCTTCCCGACATGGCGTGCACTGTCCGCAGGACTCGTGGGCGTAGAACCGTTCGATGCGCTTCAGAAGCCGCACCATGCAGGTGCCTTCTTCGATCACGGTCGGACAGCCGGTGCCCATCAAACTCCCGACGGTCTTCATGGCGTCGAAGTCGAACGAGGTGTCGAGGTCCTCGGGCCCGATGACGGGGCAGGAGGAGCCTCCGGGAATGACGGCCTTGAGGGCGCGATCCGGGTTTCGCATGCCACCGGCGACGTCGTAGATGATCTGCTTCAAAGTCAGCCCACCCGGCAGCTCCCAGACCCCGGGTCGCGCAACATGGCCGCTGACGCCGATGAGCTTGGTTCCCCCTTCCGCCTCGCTCAAAGACAGCCCCTTCCACCACTCCGCCCCCTTGGCGATGATGGGTCCCACCGCGGCCAAGGTCTCGACGTTGTTCACGATTGTGGGGCTTGCGAAGGCGCCCTCGACGGCCGGGAAGGGCGGCTTGAGTCGGGGTTGGCCTTTGTAACCCTCCAAGGACTCCAACAGCGCCGTCTCTTCTCCGCAGATGTAGGCCCCTGCGCCCCGATGCACGTGAATGTCGAGGGCATAGTCCGTCCCCATGGCGCTGGGGCCCAAAATACCCTTCTCGTAGGCCTCGGCGATGGCGCCCTCCAGCCGAGCCATGGCCAGGCCGAACTCGCCTCGGATATAGACGTAGGCGGTGTGGGCGCCGATGGCTCGGCAGGCGATCGCGGTTCCTTCCAAGAGCATGTGGGGGTCCGCCTCCATGATGTAGCGGTCCTTAAAGGTTCCAGGTTCAGACTCGTCAGCGTTCACGCAAACGTACTTGGGTTTGTCGGTATTCTTCGGAACGAAAGACCACTTGCGACCGGCCGGGAAGCCAGCCCCTCCTCGACCGCGGAGCTTAGCGTCGGTGACCTCCTTGATGAGGTCGTCGGGCTCCATCTCTAGGGCCTTCTTCAACGCCTCATAGCCGCCATTCTGCTGGAAAACCTCCAGGGTCCAGCTCCTCGACGTGCCCCAGTTCTTGGTGAACACGCGCTCGGTCTCGTAAGGATGGGTCATCGGTTGGCCTTCTTCACTTCTTTCTCGCTGTTCGCGGCGTCGGCCGTGAGGACCTTGGGCCCCGCCGACTCGGCCGAGGGGACATGGCCCTGGGCTGCGTTCATCCGGGCGACCTGACCGTCAGAAAGGACCTGGAGCTTGGGCTCGAAGCCGGGCACGGGTCCGACGTGAGGCCCGGTGGGTCCCCACTTGTAGGCTCTGCCGCTCAGGGAGGGGGCCATCTCGCGAAACTTGTCGAGCAGATGGTCCACGGCGTCTAGGGTCAGGAACTCGTAGTAGTCGAGGCCGACCTTCATCATGGGTGCCGAGCCACAACTGGCCAGACACTCGGCCTCCATTAGGCTGAAGATCCCGTCCTCGGTGTGCTGCCCGGGCCTGATGCCAAGCTTGTCCTGCAGGTGGTCGAGCACCGCGTCACCGCCGCACAAATGGCAGGAGATGTTGGTGCAGACCTCGAGATGAAACTGCCCTTCGGGATGCTCGTGATACATCTCGTAGAAGGTGACCACCTCATGGACTTGGGTCGGGGGCACCTCGAGCGTCGAGGCCACCAAGAGCTGGACCTGGTGGTCGAGATGACCGAATCGCTCCTGGGCCAAGTGGAGGACGGGTAGCAGCGCAGCGCCGGAGCGACCTTCGGGATACCTCGAAGTCAAGGACCTGATGAAATCCTGATCCTCCGAGGAAAATTCCACCGTCATCGGGGGGAGGAGTAGAGCCGTCACCAGGCGGGGTCAACCGAAGCCTGGAGCCCGATCGGACCCCATGCTTGCTTCGAACGCCTGGTCGTCACTCGGCCAGCTGCTCCGTCGCATCCGGGTCTGGGAAACCGACCTGTCCGGCCTTTGAGCCAACGCCCCCGTGGTCGACCCCCTCGACCCCTGCTATTCCTAGCAGGACCGGCATGGCGACGCGCGACCTGAAGCTCTTCGGGGGCACACGGGACCTCAGCAAAAAGCCTGAGCCCGACCTCGCGCCGGAAATCGAGCGGCTGGAGAAGGACCTGGACGCCCTCAAGGCCACCTACGAGCTCTTCTTCATGGGTATCGAGAAGCTCGAGCCTTCGGTCCAGCACGATGCCCTCAAGAAGCGACTTCGGGCCATTCAGGAGCGCGCGGTCCGAAACACGGGGCTGAAATTCCGTCGCCAACAGCTGAAGGCGAAGTTCGTGACGCTCCAGAACCACTGGAACCGGGTGCTGAGGGAACGGGAGGCGGGCACCTATCGTCGCGACATCGTTCGAGCCGAGCGCAGAGCAGAGCTGCTGGCCGAGCGGGAACGGCTGCGGGCCCAGCAGGACCCTCCGACCGAGCTTCGAAAAGCGTCCAGCCCCGAGGGGGTCGACGTTCCGACCCCCGGAACGCAATCCGCGCTGCCCCGGGTCGGCCAAGCACCCCAGGGTCGAGACGTCTCACGCCCTCGGGCCTCCCGCCCCGAGGACCTGACCGACGCTCATCTGCAGCGGCTCTATCAAACCTACGTCGGCGCCCGACGCCGGTGCGGTGAGTCTGCCAACTTGGGCTATGACGACATGGCCAGCGCGCTCCGCAAGCAGGTGCCCAAGCTCATGAAACAGACCGGCGCCAAGTCGGTGGAGTTTAAGGTCGTCATTCGAAGCGGCAAAGCGGTGTTGAAGGCGCTGCCTCGCCACGAAGACTGAGTTCGTCCCCAGCAGCCCCCTACAGATCGTCGAGATCATCCAAGTCGAAGTCTATCTCCGGCACTGGTGCCACTTCTGCTTCGACGCCGAACACCCATTCGACCGGCTCCATGGTCAAGGAAGGCAGGTAGGTGATGACGAGAACCGCCACCACCAGAATGGCTAGGAAAGGAACCGTCGCCCTGTAGACCTGGGGCAATGGCTTTTCGAATCTGAAGCTGGACAGGAAAAGGTTCATGCCCACCGGCGGGGTCAGGAAGCCCAGCTCCATGTTCGCGAGGAAGATGATACCCATGTGGATCGGGTCCACACCGAAGTGGGCCGAGATGGGCAGGATGAGAGGCACGACGACGACGATGGCGCTGAAGATATCCATCAGGCAGCCCACGATGATCAGGAAGACGTTGACCGCGATCAGGAAAACCCACTTCGACTCGATGGCTCCGCGAACCCACTCCAAGACCACGGTCGGAACTTCGGCGTCGACCAAGTAGTTGGTGAAGCCCAAGGCGACGCCAAGGATGACGAGGACCCCTCCAATGAGCGTCGCGCACTCTCGGCCCACCTTGGGCAGGTCCTTGAGCTTCAGATCCTTGTGGATGACGATCTCGACGAACAGCGCATAGGCGGCAGTCAGAGCCGCGGCTTCGATGAGGATGGCGACGCCGGAGAAAATGGAGCCGACGACAACCAAAGGGAGGGCCAGTTCCCACTTCGCCTCCCACATCGAGACGCCCATTTCCCGCAGGTCGAAGGGCTGACGAGGGATACCGGACACTACCCCTGCCCGCACCCCGAGGAGGGCGACCGCCGCCACGAGAACGATGCCGGGCAAGATGCCGGCCACGAACATCCTGTCGATGGGCACTTGGGCCACGACGCCGTAGAGGATGATAGGCAAAGAGGGGGGAAAGAGCAGACCGATGGAGCCTGAAGCCGTCAGCAGACCGATGCTGAAGTCCTCCTCGTAGCGCTCGGCCTGGAGCACCGGGTAGAGGAGGCCACCCAAGGCGAGAATGGTGACGCCGCTGGCGCCGGTGAAGGTCGTGAAGAAGGCGCAAACGCCGGCCGTCATCACCGCCATTCCCCCGGGCATCCATCCGAACATGGCGCGGAATGCTCGGACCAAGCGCTCGCTCGCCTTGGATTCGGCGAGGATATAGCCGGTGAAAGTGAACAGCGGGATGGTGGGAACCGTGTCAGACTTGGTGAGTCGAACTGTCTCGGCAGCCACGGCCGCGATGGGTTCGCCCCCAAAAAAGAAGAAAAGCAAGGCTGCACCGCCGAGCGCGACGAAGATGGGGGCGCCGACCACCGTGGCCGCGAGGATGACGACGAGCGCCGGCCACAGCAGGCCCGAGGCCTCAGACCCCAAGAGGTATAGGCCAAGCAACAACAGCGTTCCCAGGCCCAGGGCGAGACCCCGTGCCTTCCAGTCCTCCAGACCGTAGAGAACGATCCGCACTGCGATCACGGCGTAAGCCAAGGGCATGATTCCCAAAGGCACCCAACCAGGCAGACCGGGAGGCAGCTTGTCCGTGAAGCCCGCTTCGGCCTGAACGGTTGTGACCGCCCCGATGGTGAGCCCCAGGCAAACCGCCACCGCCACCACGAGAGCAGCGATGGTAAGCAGGCGCCGCAGCTTCGGCGGGAGCTTTCCGGTCACGCTGGCCAGGGCCAGGTGCTTCCCCTCCCGAGCGGCGAGCATACCGCCCGTGAAGCCAACCATCATGGTCAACACGCTGACCCAGCGAAGAGCGCCGGGGACGTTGGTGGAGAAGAAGCGGAGAACGAAGTCGCTGAGCGGCAAGACCGCCATCAGCACGAGGATGGCGACGTTGAGCCCGTCCTCCGCGCCGCGCAGACGGCGGCCCGAAGCTTCGGTCACTTCTCCCGTACCTGCTCCGCCAGCTCTTTCACGCGGTCGAACATCTCCTCGGGCACGAGTTCACCTCGAACCCGGGGGTAGGCCTTCTCGGCAGCGGCCAGCCAGGCTTGCTGCTTCTTCTCGTCCAGTTCGTGCACCACCAAGCCGTACTTCTGCATGGCCTTGATGGACTTCTGTCCCAGGGCCCGAACCCGCTCCTTGCTGAGCTCTCCTTCTTCTCGGGCAATCTTCATGAGTTCCGGTCGAAGCTCAGCCGGGATCTTCTCCCAGGTGGCTTTGTCGATGACCGTCGCCCCGTTGAGGGGCGTCCACTTCACAGGCACCATGTGTTTGGCCAGCGAAAACCACTGGGTGCTGAGGGCGTACAGAGGCGGTGAAGCGAAAGCGTCGATGAGTCCCGTTTGAAGTCCTGACAGAACGTCGGTTGAAGCCAAGGGAACCGGGTTGAAGTTGGCCGCCTTCCAAGCCGTCTCGGCTTTGGCGTCCTTGGCGAAGACCATGATCTTCAATTTCGCAAAATCGGCAGGACCCTCGACGGGCTCCCGGCTGAAGAAGTGAATCCAGCCCGCATCGCCCCAGTTCAGGACGACGTAGCCCGCCTCTTCCAGCTCTTTCTCTAGCTCCGGCGCCACGGCCTCTCGCACGTGGTCGAGCTCCTCGTAGGACTGCATCAGCATCGGAATCTGGAGCGCGAGGGTCGACCTGGACACCCGAGCCAGACCGATGCCGGTCAGGCTGGCCGCCTGGAGCTGGCCTACCTTGATCTTGCGCAGCATGTCTTCTTCATCGCCCGCCACACCACCCGGGAAGATCTTGATTCGAACTTGGCCGCCCGAGGCTTCGGACCAGCGTTTGGCCATCCGGAGCACGGCTTTGTGCCAAGGCGTCTTCTCGGGGGCGACGGTGGCCAGCTTGATGGTGACGGGGGCCGCCTCGCTCGAAACAGGCTTGGCGAGGATCAGCGCCCAGACGCAGGCGATGGCGATGTGCAGTCTCATGAGGAAGGTCCGTCCAGGAGGTTCGACGTCCGAACCCTGACCGTGGATTCATCGGATGCGAGGGGATCGTCGAGGAAAAGGTCGCCGGAGCGGTCGAGAAGGAGGCGAGCTCGGCGCTGATTGATGACGTTGTTGAGTCGTTCGGCGGGATTGGACTCCAAATCCACCGCGAGAGCCTTGTTCAGGGCGTCCACGAAAGCCGCGCCATCCTGCCTCGGAATACAGATGCTTTCGGCAAAACCCACATACGTGCCCGCGCGCACACCGCCATTGAGCTCGAGGGCCCGTCGATAGTGTCTTTCCGCTTCGTCCAAGCTTCCCCCGGGGCGGGCGCTCTCCAGGACGACCTTGAAGTCATGGAGGCTCCCTCGGTCCCAGTCTTCGTCCAGCTCCATGGCTCGGTCGACCATCTGGGTCACGGCCGGAAACTGGGCCACCATTGCTGGGTCGAGCTCGGAGGCGTTAATCATCAGACCCCAAGCCGCGCCCGTCCAGTACAGGATGGGTACGTCCTCCACGTCGAGCTCGGCTAGGACCTTGGCGGGCTCCTCGGTGAAGCGTTCCTCGAAGCCCTCGATTCTCTCGTTCAGATTTCGAAAGCCGTAGGCCAGAGCCCGAGCGTAGAGCTTCCGGGCTCGCGCCGTCATCCGCTCGGCCTCCTCCATGTCCCTGACTTCGATCTTGAAGGCTTCTTCCTCGATGAATCCGTAGGCGTACGACGTGAAGCCTTGAGTGAGGGCCAAGAGCAAGCCTCGGTGCTCGGGCCGCTCCGCCAGCACGCTCTCCATGGTCTTGAGGCCGAAAGGAATGGCCTCCTTCACCAGTTCGGGATCCTCGTCCGAAGAATACACCGTGCCCGAGCCCGCCAGAGCGTTGGCGGCGGCCCCGGTCGCAATGCGACCGAGGCAAGCCACTTGGCTTCCGGCAAGGAGCCCGACGACGAGGGCGGCGAAGGACGGGCGGAGCGCAGAGCAGACCATGGTCTGCCATGGGGACTAGCAGCTCACGAATCCGGATCAAATCCGGCGGGGCCTGGTGCTGATTCCAACCCATCGAAATAAGCGTGGAGCGGATGCAGAGGCTGACTTCCTCGCCCCAGGCCCTTGGGAGCATGGGCCAAAGCCCCCCTTACGAAGGCGTGAGCCCGGTCGAAAGCGGTCTGAAGGTCTACCCCTCGGCTCAGCCAGGCCGCGATGGCCGAGGCGTACGTGCAGCCCGTGCCGTGTCCCACCCGCCCCGGGATGCGGGGCCCGCCCCGCTCCATTCGGTCCCCGCTGGCGGTCACGAGGACGTCCACCGGTTCCCCTTCGAGGTGCCCCCCCTTGAGCAAGACGGCGCCCGCGCCCACTTCTCGGCACAGGGCCAGGGCAGCGTCGGCCATCTCTTCCGGTCGTCTGGGTCGGACCCCGGTGAGCACCTCCATCTCGTCCAAGTTCGGCGTGACGACCGTGGCCAGGCGGAAGAGCGAGCGCAGCCCATCTACGACCTCGTCGTTGACTAGGCGAGCACCGGTCGCCGCGACCATGACTGGGTCCACCACAAGAGGCCACGCGTGGTCCTCCACCCGCTGAGCCACGACCTCTATGGTCGCGGGATCGGCGATCATCCCGGTCTTACAGGCATCGATGGGGAAGTCATCGACCAGCGTATCCAGCTGGGCGGCGACGAAGTTGGCCGGGACGGCGAGCACGTCTCGAACCTCGGTCGTCGACTGGGCGGTCAGGGCGGCGATGGCCGACAGACCGTGGACCTTCAGCGCGGCGAAGGTCTTGAGGTCCGCCTGGATGCCGGCCCCGCCCCCCGAGTCACTCCCGGCGATGGTCAGAGCGGTGGCGGGGCGCTTTGGAAGGCTCACGGTGAATCTGGATGCTCTCGTAGACCTTGGCCATCAAGGGAGAAAGCTCGGCCCAAGCCTCTGCCTTGACCACGGTCGCCACGAGGACGATCGACTCCCGCCGCTCGACCATGACCATCTCCCCTAGCTGACGCCCCGTTACGACGTAGCGCGTCGCACGATCTCCCATGAGTGGGACCAGTCGGGGCAGGCGCATGGCTTGGGGGGGACCAGGAAGAGAGCTGGGGTGCTTCTTGGCCAACTCGTCCAGGTAGGGCCCGAGCTGGGAGGGGTGGGTCGCGATGGCGAAGAGCATCGTGCCCTCCCCCTCTGGGCCGTAGAGGCGAAGGCTGGGCCCCTCTCGGGCGAATTCGGGGGTCCAGCCGGGGGGCGTCCCAAATGTGACGCGGCGCTGCAAGACCGGACCGTTGGGCTCGTGACGACCTCGAATTTCGAGCTGACGAAGCGACAGCGGGGTCGGTCCGTCGGCGCCGATGACGGTCAGAAGGATGGCGGGGAGACAGAGCAAACTGGGCAGGCCTCGGTCCATGCATTATGCAGGCGAGGATGAGTGAGCTCAAAGCGATCCTCCTCGCAGACGGCGTTCGGCCGAAGGTCCTGGCCGACGCCCGGCGTCTGGTCGAGTCGGAGGTTCAGGCCAAAGGCGGGATCTCCGGCCTGGCCATCAAGGCCGGCTACAAGGCCGTCCAGTCCGTGAAGCCGACCCTAGTGCCGGACGCGCTCAACAACCTCCTGGATCGCTTCGTCGAGCGCCTCGAGCCGATATTCGCTCAATGGCAAAGCGGCGATGGCAACCAGACCTTCGAGTCCTACATGGTGGGTCGAAAGAGAGAGGTCGCCAACGCCCTCCTCGGCGTAACCGACGACCGCGCCCGAAGCTCTTCGGGCGTCGTAAAGAAGACCTACGAGAAGCTCCGGCCCCAGGGCGAAAAGAACGTCGAAGCCGCGGTGCCCGGCCTCGCCAGCCTGATCCAGAAGTACCTCTGAGCCCGCTCCACGCGGACGAGTGCCACCCATTGAGCCCGCTCCCCGTTCTGGTGCCACCCGTTGAAGCAAGCAACATTGCGCTCTTCTTTGCGTTGTCGTTCCGAAGTTCTCGTCTCAATGTTACGCGTTGTCGCCGCCCACGAAATCCGCTGGGTGACTGCGAATTTCGTCTTCTCGACGCCTCAAAGCTCACTTCTGTGTGCCGGGCACGGTCTTTGCGGAAGCGACGCGAA
>JBCCQA010000005.1:0-227510 GCA_039024635.1 Myxococcota bacterium
ACTTCGTTGCCCAGCTCGAAAGAGTTCACCGACCACTCGGCCGAGAAGCGAATGGTGTTCTGATTCTCAGGCGTGAAGAAGTCGTTCATCTCAGGATGGACGGTGGTGTAGGCCTGCCCGTTCTGCCCTTGGAGGATGCTGGCACTGGGTCGACCCCCCGTCACGTCGTTCATGTTGAGGTAGTAGTTCGGGTCGATCTCGCTGGCGCCGGGTAGGATACGGAGCATGCAGGGCGCGAAACTCTGGGTGCCGGCCGCAAAGTTGGCCCCCTGGCCCGGGTGGGAGGCCATATAGACGGCGCCAGCCTGATCCCGGAGGGACAGGGTCGGACGACCGCAGCGGCCGGTGTCGGCGTCATAGGTGACCTCGCCCGTGGCGAGGTCCACGAAAGCCGCCCGGAGCTCGTCCTCGAACTCGAAGGTCTGGTTGTCGGCGTAGCCGGCGGGAATGATAAGGCGCCCACCTTCGATGAAAGAATCGCTGATGATGAGGTTTTGGGTCTCCTCGTCTGGGGCCAGGCCACTGATGTCGATGCGCTCGATGATCCTCACGGTCTGAGGGTTCCAGACGATGACCTCCTGCAGGCTCGGGGCCACGAAGTACGCCCGGTCCGGCGAGAGGTAGTGGTTGGGCCGAAGCATGAAGTTGCCGGCCGGCGCGTTGTAGTTGAGGCGCTCGCCCGGTGTCGCAATGCCATCTGCGTCGACATCATAGCGCTGTATGATCGAGCTGTTCGCCTCGGCGATGAAGTAGCTTCCGTCCAGCGCCGGGGGCTGAAGCAGGCCGATGAAGCCGTTGATCGGCACTGCCTCCTCGGGCACGATCGTGGTGCTGGCGTCGAGGCTCGACACTGTGGCGACCAGGGAGGTTATCCCCTCCATCGTCTGGTTCGTGTAGAAGATGGAGTACTGGGGATCGACGACGTCGTTCCCGCCCGAGCCATTCCCGCCCGAGCCATTGCCTGCGGAGCCGTTCCCTGAGGAGCCGTTCCCTGCGGACCCGTTGGTTCCGGGGTTGTCGCCGTTGCTAGCGTCGTCTTCGCCGCAAGCGGCGGTGATCATGAGAAGGGCGGTAACCGCCGAAAGCGTCCAAGTTCGCATGGGGCGGCCTTATTTTGATTCTGAGAATCAAAGTCAACGAATTCAGTGGAAGTTGCACAACGCCCAAATTTCCACGCGAACCATCCCTTACCCATCGCCAGCCATCGTTCCTCGGCTCGAAGGACAAGGGGAGCGCAGGTTCCTTCCAACCGAACGCTCCATTGAAGACATCGATGACCTCTCCGATTCGCAGCCGACCTGAGTCAGCCTCCGGGAAGCAGCTTGGATCGTAGCGAAGCTCTGCGAGCCTCGTGGCGCCGCAGCCAGCGGATGGGACGTACTGTCCCACAGCCCTGCGTCTCCCTCGAGAAGCTCCCTCAGTTCGCTCGTCGAGAGAGCCTCTCGCTGCACCCTGGTGTGGTGCTCCCCGGATTTCGAGCCACGGCATTCAGTGTTGTTCGCAAAGGCGAGACACGTGCCTGAGAAGCTCCGCCTTGCTCTCATCGCTCTTCAGGTCGTAGGGCCGATCCTTGTAGTCGAGACGGGCGCCCTCCTGCTCTTGACCATCAACCAAGCTCTGAATATCTGCAGCAGTCAGAGACTCGATGCTTCGCGGCAGCATGATGTACTTGCCCCCGTCAAACCGGACACCAAGTCTAAGCCTAGTTTCCACGGTGGTGCTCTCTCGGGGACCTCATCTTGATGGCCGAGGAGGCGCGACAGCTTCGAGAGAGCGGGACCCCTTGGGTGGAGATCGGTCGACGTCTAGACGTCCGTTCGGCTTCGCTTCAACTCTGGCTCAAGCAGGCAAGTCCTCGCTTCTTGCCGGTGAAGTTTGAGCCGACTCCGACCCCTCGATGGAACTGGTGGTGGTCACGCCCAAGGGCTTCCGGGTCGAGGGGCTCGACCTAGAAGCAGCGCACGAGCTCTTCGAGTCTCTGCGGTGCTAGCCCGAGGGAGACGTTCCGTCTTCGCGGCGGCGCAGCCGACAGATCTCAGCGAGTTGTACGATACGTTGGCGCACCTGGTGAAATCCGAGCTGGGCCAAGACCCGGCGTTCGGTGCGATGTTCCTGTTTGTGAATCGTGCCTGCACGCGAGCCAATGTACTCTGGTGGGACGGGACTGGCCTCTGCATCCTGCAGAAGCGACTCGAACGAGGTCGATTCGCCGCGCCCTGGAAACGTGCCTATGACGGCGTCATTCGGATCACGGAGAACGAGCTCAACCTTTCATCGAAGGCAGCCCGCTTGCGTTCGTCGGTCAGCTATCTCCGGCCGAGGTTCGGCCAAAGACGGTGAAACGACGCCTTTCAGTGTAGGGCTTTGTCTCGCTCGTGACGAAGCTCGACTACGACCGGATCCGAGACCCCGAGCTGCTGCGGACGATTGCCAAGGTTCAAGACGCTGAGCTTCGACACCATTTCGACATCATGCGGCGGCGGGAGTGTTTTTGGGCGCTCAAGATGGGCAAGAGCACGGAGGAGATAGAGCAACAGCTCATCGAGCTCGAGGAGGAGATCGCAGACCGACTGCACCACGTTTACGGCAGCGGTAGCGAGCGTCGTCCGCGGAAAGACAAGCCGGTCCCGCCTCCCAAGGCGCCCAAGAAGGGCCATGGACCGCGACCCCAGCCGGAGCTTCTCGTCGAGGAGAAGATCCACGTTTGGACGAAGCCGACGAAGTCTGCCCCGTTCGGCGACCAGCTGCCCGCTTGAGACGGTCAATTTGAGGACAGCGAAGAAGTCGACGTTGTCGAGATCCAATATGTGCTCCGCAAGCATCGTCGCCAGGACTACCGATGCGGG
Source organism: Myxococcota bacterium (assembly GCA_039024635.1). Taxonomy (GTDB): domain Bacteria; phylum Myxococcota; class Kuafuiibacteriia; order Kuafuiibacteriales; family Kuafuiibacteriaceae; genus Kuafuiihalomonas. The sequence continues at coordinate 2,847 of JBCCQA010000005.1, forward strand.
TGCGGCTACATCGAGACGGCGCTCCGTCCCGAGAAGTCGGTCGACGGCGGACGGTACAGCCTAGACTTTGGTGTGCACGTGGCGGTCTCGAAGTGGGACGAACATCTGCCGCTGGAGCGCCAAGTCAAGCGTATGCGGCGCGCTGGCTTGAAGGTCGACTCGCAGACTCTGTGGGACCAGGTGCAGGGCCTGGCCCGGCATCTCGAGCCGGTCCTCGGACGATGCCGTGCTGTACGAAATCAAGAACGGCCGCTCGAACCAGGAGGGCGAAGCGATCTTGCGGAGCTACAAGGGTGTGGCTGTGACGGACAGCTACGTGGTGTACGACTCGCTCTCGACGAGGAAAGGTCTCGTGCTGGCCAACTGCTCGAGTCACGCTCGTCGGAAATTCATCGAGGCCGCGGCCGGCGCTCCAGACGATGCGGGCGAGATCTTGGACAAGATCGGAGCGATGTTTGGGATCGAGACGGAGGTTGATGTGAAGGAGGCGGACCTCTCGAGGGAGGACGCCCTGGCGCTCCGATCCCGCTGCCGCATGACACGGGCTGAATCTCGCCCAGCATTCGTCATCATCATCTGAACTACAGCCTGGATCCACGGTGGCAGTGCAAGTTCGTACCCTTCGTCCGCCCGCTTCGCAGTCGTTTTCGATTCGCAGGTCGCGCCGTTTGACAGACTGGGACGTTCTCCAACGAGCCTCCTCGCACCACATGATTCAGCGGGTGAAGCGGACTCGAATGGGGGGCGAGGTTGAGGCGTAGGCTCGGCCTTGCCGGTCTGTGGCGGGCTCAAAGCTCGCATTGCGGGCGCAGCCGAGGGCAGCTTGTCCGAATCCGTGACCTGGGTCGGCCAGGATGTCTACGGAGGACGCCTTGCCGTCGGGCCCGACGACGGCTCTCAGGATGACAGTCTGCTCGTCGATGGCGAGGGACTCGGCCTCGTGGGGCCAGGGGCATTTCCAATCCCGAGCCGATAGACTCACTGAACGCGCGAGACTCGCTTCCCCTTGTGGCTGGTCTGGTCTTGCGTTGGGGTCCACCGTTCGGGTGTGGACCGCCTCGGTGTTCGTGCCGGACGACGCGGTGGTGCCGCCCGCATACCGAGGCCCTTTGCCCGTCGTGATGTCGAAGCTCGTAAAGTCGACAGGTTTGGCTTCGGACTCGCTGGCCACGACCTCGCCGGCTTGGGCCGGCGCGGGCGGCCTACGCTTGGCGAGAAGCGCCGTCCGCGGTGCGGGACGCGACGGCGGGGGCGGCGGTGGCTTCACAGGCTCGGGCTCTGGCATGGGGGGCGGCGTCAGGTCGACTCCGTGCTCGACGACAACCATCGGCACCGAGCGCTGCGCCTCTAAAGGCGTCTGGGCACCGCCCCCAATGAGCTTGGCCCCTCCTGTGTGAAGGCCCACGGACGTGATGATCCCGGCCAGCACGACCCGACCTGTAGGCGCCACTCGTTCGGTCGATAACACCTCCCAGCCGATGCCGCCGTCCGAAGGAGCACGGGCTGGAACTGCAGGAGCAGGATCCTGACCCGAGGCCCCGAGTCCCGGATCCCCCCACTCGGGTCGCACCAAGGCCCCCACGGATTCGGACGGAAGATACGGACTCTGCGATTTGAAGAAGGCCATGGCGAGGGCGCCTCTATTCGATTGGGGGCCCGGCGGGCGAGGCGTTCCCGTCCTTCGCTGCCCCAAGCTCAGACTTAGCCCCAGCTTCCGGGTTGGCTTCGGAAGCGGATCTCGAACCGTCGTCGGTCCCCGCTTCGGAACCTACCTCAGGACGGACGGTGCCAAACGCAACGCGCTCGACGCCGTTTGCCTTGAGCGTATCCAGCACGGCGATGACATTCTTGTGAAGCGCGTTGCCGTCGGCCTGAATCACCGCCCGTAGAGCCTCGTCTTTCTGCAGCGCAGCTTTGGCTCGCTCCCCTAGCTGTGCGTGCGATCCGGGTTGGCCGTCGATGAGCAACTTGCCGTCCGCAGTGATGCTCACGGCCAAGATGGTTTGCACCTCCTCGCTCTGGGTCGCACGAGGCAGGTCCAGAGGCACAGCCGGAGCCACCACGAACTTGGCGGTGACGATGAAGATGATGAGCAGCACCAAGACGATATCCACCAAGGGGGTCACGTTGATGCCCTCGATGATTACCCCGGGCTTCTGCGCCGAGCCGGCCATGGCTAAGCGACGCCTCCGGCTTGCTTCTCTTGGCCGTCGGGCCGAACCGCGTTGTTCGCCTTTTTTGGAAACTCCTCATCGTCCCTGCGAGTCCTGTTTCCCCGATTCTTCTCCGAATGGGCCGGCCAGGTTTCGTCCTCAAGGTACGCCACGACCAAACTCGACAAAGCGTCGGCGTCCGACATGATGCTAGCGATGCGGCGCTGAAAGTAGTTGTAAAGCGCCACTGCCGGAAGCGCCACTCCGATCCCTACCGCCGTCGCGACCAGGGCCTCAGCGATGGCACTCATGACCTCCGACGACGCCACCTGACTGGTCCCTGTCCCTGCCGCGGCGCCCGCCGTGCCTAAAGCCTCGAAAGCGAGGATGACGCCGATGACCGTTCCAAACAGCCCCAAAAAGGGCGCGTTGTTTCCAAGCGTCCCAAGGTACGCCAGGCGGGCCTCCAGCGCCTTCCGCTCCAGGGCCATCGCGCTCTCCATACCCTTCTCGGCGGCCCGAGCACCCCGATTGGCTAGACGAAGTCCAGCCCCTGCAACGGACGCACCCACCGAGCGCATCTTCGACAGCTCGGCGAGCGCAGCCTCCCGGTCCCCCGACCGCAGGTGCGCGTCCAACGTACCCACAAGGCCCCGAAGGTCGTCGCTCTTGGTCCGAAAGAAGACCCCGCGCTCTATGCCGACGGCGACGCTCCCCACCGAGAGCAGAAGTAGCAGCCAAAGCACCCATCCCGCCCCCGAGGCCACAAAGACATCCTTGAGGACTTCGACGGTGTTCATGAGACCTCCCTGCTCAGATCAGCCAGTTGGACGACCGGTATTCCGAAACGCTGCGTCCTGCGCTCTCTCAACCAAATCAAGGAATGAGCCTCCCAGCTCGTTTCGGCCGCCGATGTGCCCAAGTCCAAGCCCCACTTACACTCAGCGTTACGACGCCAAAGCCTAGTACTCCGATGAGTACTTGCACGACGATGCCTCCGACCGACACCGAACCGAAGTGGATTGCATGCAGCCACGTTGTCAATGTGGTCCCCGCGGAGCTGTCGGTTGGCTGGTCAAAAGCCAACTCCTCGCCGGTGTTCGCATCGACGTAGATCGCGGTGGTAGGATGCCGTCTTGAAACGTCCAAGGAAGTGAAAGCGGTGTATCTGTACACCCCCTTGTCACGATAGTAGTTGAACTTTTTCCCAGCAATGACTTCAAACCCGTCCCGCTTTGACCGCTCACTGAGTCGCTCCACCGCTACGGCAAAGCCCTCCCGATAGGAAAGCCGGGGAGCTGTGAGCGGCGACGACAAACGCTGGATGCTTCGGTAGCCCGGGGTATCTAGACCCATCACCTCGGAGACGACTGGGTCGTACACCTGCCGCAGGTTGAGAGCGACGGCCGAGAGCGCAACTGAGAACAGGAGCAACCACGTCCATAGGGCGAAAGCTCGGTGCCAGGTAAAGATCGCTCCGAAGAAGGAAGACATTCGAAAGAGCCAGACCTTGGCCCACTGTCGGGTCCAAACTCGGAGACTACGCCGGGTTCGCTTGCGTCGCGGGAGTGTTAGGTAGCCTCCGACCAAGCAGTCCAAGGTCCAAAGCAGCGCGACCACTCCGAGGGCCAGCTGGCCCGACCGCCCGAGCGCCAAGGACGTATGGAGTCGATAGATGAAAGGTGGCAGCGCAATGAGTCCGTCATGGTACTCGCCAGAGCCAAGCCGACGATGGCCCATAGTCTCTCCATCGGACGGGTCAACAAAGACCTGCCGAGGAGCGTCTTGCGGCGCTCCTCGTGGATACTGTACGAAGAACGCTACAGAGCGCGACTCTTTCGGCCTCAACTCGTCAAGGTAGTCAATGTAGCCGCCATATGGAAGCCGAGCTTCGGCTCGGTCGCGGAGCTCAAAAACATCAATGTTGTCAGGTTCGAAGGGCCCGACCGGACCCAGTACAAGCCGACGAACAGCATGGTCGAACTCATCATAGAAGGCCAAGAGCGAACCCGTCGTTCCTGCCATCAGTAGGAAGCCGGCTATCCCAAGTCCGACCCATCGATGAGCTAACAGAGAGATTCGCTGAGCCATCATACGCCTTGGGCAACACGACGCAATCCCTCGTGGACAGACGCCCACCAGGGGTCACAAGCGTCTTACCAGACTCGGGTGAGGCGCAGAACGTCTCCACCAATCACAGTAATGACCGGAGCCGCGGACGGTCCATCGGGGAGTAGCTCGAACAGCTCTGTGCGCTCAGTCCCGCCCTCGGAATTCAAGACCCGCATCTGGACTAGCCGCCGACCATCGATCTCGACACGTCTTCCATTTTCTACGGCCTGGTCGTTAAGGCCAGAGTAAGGCGTACTTGTCCCCGTCTCGCGATCGACTCGGAAGTTGTCGACCGGGTAGCTGAACCACGCCCCAAGGGCATCTGGGTCAGCGGGAGGTGCGCTCTGCGCGATACGCTGGACAAAGAGAAAGTCGTCACTAATCGGGTAGCTGCTGCGGACGTTGCCGGGAACAGCTGCGAACGAAGCCGGGTCAAACTCTCGAGTTCCCGGCGGGATACGAAGACTGCAAGCCTCGGTTGTCTCCGCTTGCTCGGACAACTCTAAGAACAGGCCATGCTCGCTGCCTGGATCCAGGAAGAAGCTTCCATCGTCACCGCGGGATCCATTTATGCTGCTAGCGCAACCGTCGTAGGTTGTATAAGTCCAGGACTCGTCTGAAGAATCGAAGGTGGCGACGATAGCTCGGGTGCTATAGCGTAGCTCGCCGAAGTTTACTCCTCGAACGGAAAAGTAGCTGAGGTTACCGATTGTCTCCCCTTCGAAGATTGCCGCGGGTAATCCGTCCTCGAGAGGAGGCGCTGGAATGTCGAAGGAATCGAGGATGACCATCGTCTCCGGGTTGAACTCCACGCCTCGGGAGGCGTCGCGGCTGAACACATAGGCTTGAGTGGACGAGACACAGACCGTTGAGAACGCTCCTCCCTCGATACCTTCTTCACCGATGAGAAGTGACTCGGCGGGGGTGATGCTCAAATCGTCACCGATGAGATACTTCTCTATTCGGTTGTTGCCTCCGTTGTTCTGGAACACGTTTTCGCCACAAACCCAGAGTCTTCCACCCGCGTCTGGCAGCTCGAAAAGACCCGAGACCTCGATCGGCTCAGACGGCAACTCAGGGAAGATGCCCATGTATCCGACGCGCCCATCGGGCGTGTTGAATCTTTGGCCGATCAGATAGGCCCGCTCAGGGCGAGTGGGACCGCCACCGCTATCGCCAGGACCTGGTCCCGCGTCTTGGCTGCTTCCGGTTCTGTTTCCATCCGAGTTCCCATCATCGTCCCCACAGGCCACCAATGAGCCCCAAACCATAGCTATAGCAACCATGGTGACCGTGCAGTGAGCTGTTTTTGTCATCGTCATCTTCATCGTCTCTTTCCGTGTGGTCGATCGGGTTCGCTCCAGCTCGAGTCGAGTCCGGTAGTCATCGTCAGATTCGCCCCGTCACTTTGAAAAAGACTGAGCGACCAGGCCGCTGAGCCCCAAAAAAGTCGAACAAGGCAGCGTCGGTCAGATTGAGCATCTCCCCGGTAAATGTGAGCTGTTTGTCTCCTACCGACGCTTCATAGGTCAGCCCCAGAGATACCTGGAACTGCTCGTCAATTGTCCTCTTGGACTCCTCCGTGCCAGCACTCTCCCAGAACTCAAAAAACTCGGAAACGTAGCGAAAATTGGAGGTCAAAGAGAGGAGGTCGCCCGCGAACAAAGGCTTGGGCCAGGCTAAGCGAATCATGCCGTTGACAAAGAAGAACGGTCGATTCGGTACCCGGTCGTTTTCGAATGGCGCGAAGTCTCCTTCGTCGGAAAGGTTGCGGTAGTCCAGATAGGTCGAATTGGCATCCAGCGAGAGAATCCCTCCTGGCGACGTCCACCCAGCTGAGCCCTCGACTCCGGCCAAGCGCGCGTCCAAAAGATTTGAGCTCTGAAAAACCAATCCGAACGCCGGAAGCAGCACGATCTGATCGCGAGTCTCGCGCAGAAAGCCGTTCAGCCGTCCCCTCCAAGAGCCCGACGCGACGGTCTTGAGGTCGAGGTTCACACCCAAGTTCACGTTGTGGCTCTTCTCGGCGCGTAGGTCCAAAGAGGGATTCGTAAGTCCCCCGTCGCCAAACACCTCTTCGACGTTCGGAAGACGTGTGGCGAACTCGTAGCTAGCCTTGATGTACAACCAAGGGGCAAAGGCGTAGCGCAGACTGTTGCCCCCACCAAATCGGATTCGGTCAAGCTCCGTTGGGTCCCCCAAAGAGCCAGCATTGCGAGCCTGCGACCTCTGGTACTGCATGTAGCTCTTGAGGAAGGCGATACTCTCGAACCTACTTTCAAGCCCTCGAAACGTATGGCTCAATCCTGAGACTACGGTCACGAGATCGCGGTCATCCGTGACGTCCGCCGAGATAACGGCGTCTGGCCTGAGACGATCGGTGCCAGACCTGGCGACCCATGTTGGAGCGACGCTCAGGCTGAAGGTGTGGTTCCGCAGCGGGGTCCAGGAGGTCGTGATCCTGGCCAGAGCCACCTGCTCATCGAGAGTGTCATCACGAGGTGTCCCAGGATTGATCTCTCCTGGGCGGTTTCTTTCGCGTACACACTCACCAAGCCAATTGTAGATGCATGTGGCCACGTCGAGAAAATCTTGGCTGCCTTGCTGAAAGAGTATGACTGCATCGGTCCGCAGGCGCCCGTCCTTGGAGGCATCAACGAATCGCACGCTCGCGCCGACCTGAAGCCGGTTCTGAGTGACCTCGCCCCAGGGCTGAAGCATGTTGAAGTCGCTCTGAAGTTCCCTGAAAGTGCTGGTCAGGTAACCACGCGCTACTAGACGCTCCGCCCAAGGGCGGTTCGCAAAACCTATCTCGAAGCTACCGCCGAGAGCTTGGTACTCGTCATGGAATCGTCGAGCTTCGATGTCGACGGGTTGTCCTCGAGTCTCCGTACGTCGGTCCGAGACCTCAACGTCGACGAGGTAGTCGTTGTCAGCGATATCTGCGAAGGCCGTGCCTCGAACGAACAAGCCGGAACCCTCGTCAAGATGGCGAGCCGTGACGGTTCCCCTCTGAGTTCCAAAAGACCCGGCCTGGTAAGACACCGCCGCGTGTGTGCCGTCGAGGTCATCGTCGGTCACCAAATTGACCGCACCACCGAGCGCATCTGCGCCTAGCGCGATTGGCACGACCCCTCGAAAGACCTCGATCCTATTGATCAAGTTGACAGGTACGTTTCCGATGCCGAGCGCAAACCCACTGTACTCGAGCGGAACGCCGTCCAGAAAGAACCGAATTTGGTCATCGCTCAACCCGTTGAGTGAGAAGCTGACGCCTGATCCGAGGCCCGCGGTCCTTCGAACACCGACACCTTCGCTCCGGGCCAACACCTCTCCAAGGTCGACAGTCTGTTTTCGCTCCTCGGAAAGCTCGAGGACGGTGACGGCCTGGGCTGACCTCCGGAGCCGCTCGGCTTCCGACTGGCCGTGGACGGTGACGTCGATGGAGCTTTGCGCCGGGTCTGGCAGGAGGCGGACGGTGGGCTTCGAGGTCTGGCCGGTGGACACGGAGACCGGAAGCTCGGAGGCTCCGATGCCGGGCGCTTGAACCTGGAGTTCGTAGAGCCCCGGGGGAAGCTCTTCCAGGCGAAACACGCCGGCCGTGCTGGTTCGGGCGGCGTAGGCGCGACCCTCTGCTTCGGTCAGCGTGACCTGGGCACCGACCGCGGGCGCTTCGCCTTCCGGCATGGTGACCCGGCCAACGACGCTGCCTGCCGGGGACGGCGGCGGGAGCGAAAAGGTGTAGGTGTACGGGATGCGGGCCAGGACGGGCGTGCCGTCCTTGAGGGCGGGGGAAAACCGGAACTGCAGCGCGGCCTCTAGGGCGGCTTGGTCGAAGCCGTAGCCCGCGCCGAGCAGGACCTGAGCGTCGGTCACCCGGCCTTCGGTATCGAGCGTGAGCTTCAAAACTACCTGCCCCTCTCGACCCTCGGCCAGGGCAACTTCCGGGAAGGGCGCCTCGACGAACTCCAAGAGCTCAGGCGCGACGAGCCCCCGCGAACTCGTGCTGGTCGCGGTTTGTGCAGAGCTGACCGGGCGTTCCTGGGGCCGAGCCGAGGCTGAATCGGCCCAGAGGCCCAGACCTGCGACCACGGCAAGAACTCTGCTGGCTGACACGAAACCATCCTTCAGGCAGCCCAACGCCAGCGCCGGAGGACGTGTTCTCGCAACAACACATGGGTTAAGCCACCGAGGCCCCCCATGCCACCAACGAAGACCCCTCGCAGCGCGGAGGAGCCTAGATCGTCGAGAGCGTCGCTCTTCGAAGGTCGACTATGGGTTGCCCTGCCCATGCTCCTTCCAGAGGGCGGAGACAAGGAGTCAATGAGAGTCATTCTCAAGAAACGCTGATAAGGACGCCGCCTGGCTTCGACAATACGGGTGTGGCTGAACGGTCGCGCCGGTGTTCTGAATGGCTGCGGGCTCCGTATCGGCCTCTCAGCACCTGGATGCCGTCGCCGACCTCCTGTTTCGCGCGCTTGGTTCCTGAGACTCACGTACCTTTCCGGTCGAGGAGTTGACGGAGAGCGGCCTTCAGCGCCTGAACCCGCCGGCGACTGACCGGAAGCGTTTTCTGGACCGAGCGGAGCCGGAGTATCCACCGCGCCCGTTCCGGCTCGAGAGCCTCGATCCCGCGAAGGTTAACGATGGCGCCGCGATGAATTCGGAAGAATTCCTCAGGTAGGCGCTGCTCCCACGAGGCCAGCCCCTCCCGTGTGACGAGGCTTCGGCCATTCGTGAGGTGGACGGTCGTGTAGATATGTTCGACGTCGATGTAGAGGATCTCGTTGGTGTTAAGGGCGTGTATGGCGCCGGCGTCAGTCAGGGCTACCGATGAGGTTCCTCTCTCGGGCTTCGGCAGTGAGGCGTAACGCGAAGCCCGGTCGATGGCGCGAGACAAGCGCTCGCGGCGGACGGGTTTCACAACGTAGTCGACAGCGTTGACGTCGAAAGCCTGGAGAGCGTGTTCGTCGTGCGCGGTCAAGAAGATCACCGGACACCGTACGGTGACTTCCTTGAACAGTTCAAAGGCGCTCTCACCTCGGAGCTGAATGTCGAGAAACAGAAGGTCCGGCGCGAGCTTCGCTAGCGCGGCGACGGTTGAGGCGACCGACCCTGCCTCGCCGGCCACGACCGCGTCGTTGCGCTCATCGAGGAGCCGCCGAAGCGCAGCCCGGGCCCAAGGCTCGTCGTCCACCACCAGGCAACGCAGCATGGCCCTACGCCACCGCGACAGCCGGCCCCCGGATGACGAGAGGCGCATTCTCACCCAGGCCAAGCTCCTCAGGATTGTAGCCGACATGGGCAACCACCCAGCCATTCTCCTCGGTCAGATGAAGGACGCCGGTCCGTGGAAAGGCGCTGGCGAGACGTTCCTGGACGATACGAAGCCCGGAGCCGGTCCCGGTGTTGGCGCGCGTTGCGAGGGAGCCTGTATTACGCACCTCGAGGAGAACGTACCCGTTCCGCGACCGTGCCCGCACGCTTATCGCCAGCGCAGTCGAGCCTGCGCTCATTCCGTGCTTCATTGCGTTTTCGACGAGCGGCTGTAGAAGGAAGCGGGGGATCGGTGCTCCCTCGAGGTAGGGAGGGATGTCCACGTCGACTCGCAGATAGTCGCCATAACGGATCGCTTCGCATCGAAGGTATCGGTCAATGAAGGACAGCTCGTCACGGAGGGTCGCCATCGCCTCGTGCTGGCCAAGAAGCTGTGCAAAGAGCATCCGGATGTTGTTTAGCATCTGCCGGGCGAGATCAGGAGCCACCTCGATCATCGGAACCACCGAGCTCAAGGCATTGAACAGGAAGTGGGGCCGAGTCTGGTCCTGAAGGGCGCGCAGGCGCGCATCCTTCGCCAGTGATTTGTGTTCCAGGATCGCGTGATGAGCGGCGTTCGCGAGGTGTCGCAGGTGCTGGCCGCAAAGGAGGGTGGTCCAAGTCGTGAGTAGCGCCGATCCCGTGACCAAGAGTCTGGACACCTCGTCCTCCGAAAGGTGGTTCGCGAAAGAGCCGCTCACGTCGTAGGCGCGGTACATGGCCCAGGACCATGGAAAACACCCAGCCACCGATAAGGTCAGCGTAGCGGGGACCGCGACGCCCCAATCGACCCAGGTTCTCGCATGGCGCCGGACGACCGACGCTATAAAGAACGCGATGAATGCGGCGAGCGCGAAGGCCAACAGGTACACGAGGAGGAAGTGTTCGACCGGGCCCTGCTTCTCGTGGTGGGAGTAATAGATCCACTCGCGGATCACAAGGACTGAGAAGGTGACGAAGGCGGTGAGGAGGTAGGCACGATCCTCAGGGCCGGCCGACTCCGTCCGGTGCTCCCCGACCGAGGGCGAGGTCGCGCTCTCTTCGTCAGGTGGGCTTTTCTCTCGCGCCGAGTCGTTGGGAGGAGGCGCAAGCTCGAGCTCGTCCGGGTCGAATGCAATCGTTGTAACCGTTCGGCCGCCCTCACCACAGGAGTCGACCGCCGCGCTTCCCGGGTAGAGGAGCTGGAGTTGCGCGAGCGTGTCGGTCTCAGCGTTCTTCATGGCGGCCGAACCCGTTCGGGCCCCGTGGCGAACCACGATGACGACTCTGGTCTCGCTTCGCTCGACCAGGACCTGGATGGGCTTTGCGGAACCTTCTGCGACCGCGGCACTGAGAACAGGGTTCAGCAGCAGGCCCGGAGCGACCACATCACCAATCGCCCCGATCGAGGTCACGCTGTGGTGGAGCCGGCCGTCGAGACGCCGGTCCTCGTAGGCAAGCAGCGCAGACCCGAGGTCGAGCGCTTGGAGAAGGGACGCTCTCGGCAGCCGCACCGTTCGCAGCGTGCGCCGCAACAGGTCCGAGAAGTCGAGGAGAAGCTCCTCGGCGTGGCGGGGCTTGGATTCGACCGCTGCGACCACGGACCGAAGCGCGTCTTCCGTACGCGACGGATCAATCCGAGAGAGGATATGCTGCAACTCCGCGTCGCGAGCCGCGCTTCGGGCTCGGTCCTGCTGCCGTAGAAGCTCGCGGAACTGCCTGCCTTGGACCACGAAGAGGAAGACGACGCTCCATGTGACCATCAAGGTCGCTTCTTCGAGCGGATAGTACAATGCATCCCCGACGTTGAGCTCGAGTCCGATAGACCAACGCATGTGGGCGAACCGTGCCGTTCCCCAGACGGCGCTGGCCACCAGGCTCCCGATGGTGATGGTCAGAGCTCCCTTCACGCCGCGCCTACATGAGGAAGGGAGACGCAGATAGGTTACGGCGAGCGCCGTCGAGGATGCGATGCTAAGCCCCAGCTCTACCAACAGTTGCGAAGGCGACAAGGAAGCCGGGAACGCCGGGTCGCCGAACCAATCGTCCAGCCAAAGAAGCCCGCGAAGCACAGGCCAGAGGATGAGCTGCGTCACCCAAAAGCGCCGTTGCGCCCAGAGAGGACGATGCAGCAACGCGTGCGTCATCGAGCCACGCGGGAAGAGCGCGCTCTAGCGCTTGGCTCCTGCTGTTTCTTCATGAGGGCGATTTCGTCGGGAAGTTGGGCGCCGAGGCAAGGGGTGTCAATACACTCGGTCCGAGGTTCGGGTGGGGATCCCGCCGACAAGGGGCTTCTGAACCTCCAAGGCCGGGGGACGTGAGGACCGGTACATCTGAGGGCCTTGGCTCACTCGGTGGCGGAGGCTTCGAGGACATCGCTGTATCGTTTGAGTGTCTTTCGATCCGTGGCGGTTTGCCGGGCGATCGCGCGCATTGAATGACCAGCTTTCAGCCGCCTGAGGACGTTCTTGATCTCCACCGATTGAAGCTCCCGAAAGGCCATGACCGGCGTCTGTCTGGCGGCCCGCGTCGCAGCCAGAAACCGGTAGGTCCAATGTCTCGGTCGCAGGTCAGACCGCCCGAAGGTGGTCCCTGGTCGACGATCCAAGCACGGTCTCGAATCACTGTGCGCCGAGAGCTAGGCTCCTTCACCTCACCCTCGGGGACCACCTTCTCGTTGCCCTTGAGTCCCTGCTTCGTCGCGTCGTCCATGGTTCGCTTCCACAAGAACATGACGGATGGGGCGATGCCAAACCTCCGGGCCATCTCCGAGATCGAACCTCCTGGGCGCTCCGCCTCGCCCAATAGAGCCAGCTTCTGCTCAACCGTGAACCGTCTCCGCCGTCCGTCTCCAAGGGACCAATTGTCAATTCTGCTTCCATTCCAGATACCTCCTCCGAGGTGTCCGGTCGAAACGGGGGCTACATCAGAAGACTTCACCGTCGCGAAGGCACCGATCCTCGCACCCTGAGCAGCCTGTTCCTTTGGTGGGCCCTAATCGCGTCGGTTTCCTGTTCGGAGCCATCCGCATCCCTCCCGATGGCTGAGGACGCCAGCGAGCCTGCTGACATGTCATTTGAGGATGCCGGAGTCGCCGATGTCCCGCAGCCCCCTGAGATCTTGTGCGAGGACGTCCCGATCGAAGAGAAGCTACCTTGCCGTTTCGCAGGCGCCTATGGTCCGTCCTCGGTGGCCTTGACCCCCCCATTTCGCCGCCTGATCACATAGGCCATGCCCTCCGCGAGCGCCCTGGTCCCGACCACCTACGCCTCGGGCGTCCCTCTCCCAGCCATCCTCACCAACGCCGGCGAGTACGTTATTCAACGGGTGCTGACGTTCTTCAAGTCGCACCTCCCCAACCCCCACGGCCGAGGCCTACGCCCGAGCGGCGCTGCCGTTCCTCCTCTGGTGTGACACCCAGGGCCTGGGCCTCGAGGACGTGCAGGCGATTCACATCTCGGGCTACCTCCGCAAGCTCGAGCAGCAAGCAGACCTCTCGGAGACCTCCATCAAGGCCAGGCTTGCGGAAGCTCCTCGACGCCATTGAGACCGAGAGCCTGGCGGGGCTTCGGGACAGGGCCTTATCTCGACGATGGCGTATGCCTTCCCGAGGGTGTCGACGGCGCTCAGACTGAAAGTGGGAGACTTCGAGGCCTCAGGGGCCGGCTACAGCGTCCACCTCCGGGGCAAAGGCGGAGAGCAGCACCGTCAGGCCCTGCACCATGAGGCAGGGGCACCTCGCGAAAGATGCGGGTTCGATTCCCTCCACCTGGGGAGTAGGGGCGTGGGCTCGAAACCACTCCCAATGCGGTGTAGGACCTCCCTACGTGGCGGACCGACAGCCAGAGACGCCTGCAGAGCGTCTTGTCAGGGAGCTCAAGGGGACCCTTAGCGAGCTTCAAACAGAGTACGAAGAGCTCGTCTTTGCCCTTCACAAAGACCCACTGCGCTTCGAGGAGCTGTCTCTTCGCCTGGACGAAGTGGTCGAGACGCTCCTGGCCGCCCAACGCCAGCTGAAGCTCGCCGAAGAAGTCCTCAGCTCTCTGCCGCCCAAGATAGAGCTGCCAGAGCGCTTGGCGCCCGCGGACATTGCTCCCGAAACACGTGAGGCCGTCGAGCCGCCCTCTCCGCCGGAGCCTCCCACTGCTCCAGCAAAGGCGCCCCGACGAGAGCGAGTCGCGAAGGCGATGAAAGGCATACGGGACCCGGACACCCCGAGCGACCTCGCAGAGCTCGTGGACGAGCTCGAGCAGCTCGAGGCTCTGGTCGAAGAAGACCGGCTCAAGGCCGTTCGTGCGTTGGACCCGACAGACCTTAGGACTTGGCTAAAGCTGACCGCCGCGTGGTCTCGCCACGTCGGACAGCTCACGGACGTGCAGGGCCCGCAGCGGGAGCGCATTCGTGCGGTCTTCGAGAAGGCGGTCGAGATTTCGAAAGAAGTACGCCCGGGCTTTGTGCACGGTCTGGCCGCAGACCATGCGCCCGAGGGTAAGAGCTGGCTGGAGGACGCCGAAGAGGCCTACTGGGACCTCGAGACCGCCCAGGAAGAGCCTGCGGCCTAGGACGCTTCTGAAGGCTCGTCTCGGTGCTTGAGAATGGCCTTGAGCCATCGGTCCGTCGTGTCGGATGCCTCAGGCCCCCGTACCGGCTTATGGAGGTCTTCATTAAGAAAGCGCTCTACGAGCTCTCGGCGCTCGTAAACAGCGCGGGCCACGTCGGACTCTAGGGCGAGGACGTAGCGGGCCCAGTCTCGGTCGAAGTCGCCGCCGTCGTGGAGCTTCTGGCTGTAGGCGGTCTTCAGTGCGGAGAGGCGCTTTTCCGCGACTTCGTGGGCCTTCTTGAGCTCGCTGATGAGATGCGTCATTTGGCCAGGCACCTAACGCAGAACGTCACGCGGGGCTTGGGCTTTCGGTGGCTTGACGAAGGCCTGTCTGGGGAGGGCGAATCTACGTGCTCGCCGTAGCCCGTCGTGACGATCGGCTCGGCCCGTCGTAGCCGGGCCGGATGGCGAAACAACGAGCGATTTCGAGGCGCCGGCGGAGCTGGTCGGCGGAGCAGAAGCGTGAGCGGGTCGAGGAGGCGCGGGCGATGCGTGCGCGAGGCCAGCGGTGGCACGAGGTCTGTCGCGAGCTGGCGTGCTCAAGGGCTCGTTACGGCCGTGGATGCGGCAGTTCCCCTGCCGAGTCGCGGCCAGTCCTGCCCGTTCAAGTGATCCGAGCGACGCCCGAGCCCCAGCTCCTGTGTGTGGTCGCGCCCGACGGAATTCGGATCAAGGGCGTCGATCTCGACAGCGCGGTGCAGTTGGTGGAGATGCTCCGGTGCAGAGCTCTCGGCGTCGTCAAGTCTTCGCGGCGGCGGAGCCGACTGACCTTCGCAAGTCCTTCGACACCCTCGCGCGGATCGTCAAAACGAGCTCCGGCGCGACCCCGCATCCGGCGACCTGTTCTTGTTCGTGAATCGCGCGTGCAATCGGACCAAGGTTCTGTGGTGGGGCGGGACGGCCCTTTGCATCTTACAGAAGCGGCTCGAGAAAGGTCGCTTTGCCGCGCCGTGGAAGCGGACCGACGTCGCCCTCAACAAGTTTGGCGATCACCTCCCGCTGGAGCGTCAGGCGCGCCGGATGAAGCGCGTCGGTCTCGACGTCCACTCGCAGACGCTATGGGATCAGACCTTCGCGTTGGCGAATCGTCTTCAGCCGGCGATCGAGCGCCTGCACGACTACCTGCTGTCGAAGGAGGTCGTGCTCGCCGACGAGACGCGATGGCCGCTGCGAGGAGCTCTCACCGATGACGCCAAGGCAGTGCGGCTCCAGGTCAGGGACGATCAGTCGCGGCCGATCGTGAATGCGGTCGGCGAGCGGCGGCTAAGGTGAAGGCCTTCAAGGGGAGCCCGATCGCGAAGGCGCTTCAGTACCTGGAGAACTGGTGGGACCACCTGACGGTCTTTCTCGACGACCCTCGCGTGCCGCTGACGTCAAACGCTGTGGAGCGGTCGTTACGCGGGCCGGTGCTCGGTCGTAACAACCATTTCGGGTCGCGCTCGCAGCGCGGCACCGAAGTCGCCGCGCTCTTCTACAGCCTCATCGAGAGCTCAATCCGGGCCGTTACCTCGACCTGGCCGCGAACGCTGCCATTCGCGGCGAAACCATCCCGCTTCCTCACGAAATCGACTGATGGGTCCCGGCCATCGCAGCTTACCTGATCATCCCTCGAGATTCTCCGGGGCTACGGCGAAGACGTACGGTGTTCTCACCGTCCCTCTCGGGCCACCGAGAACAAGGAGCCCCTCAGAAACGGCTTGGGGCTGACGCTCGTGTGCTTCGGCAGATACAACCCAATAGCCCCTTGCTTTGGGACGGGCTGAGCCAGCTCTTCCTCGAACTCCGAGATGCATCGGCCTCAGCAGCTGGTGCCCGGGACACAGCTGCCGCCGCACTCGATGGTCCCGGCTGGGCATCCGCAGCCCGAAAGGGTGCACTCCTGGTCGGGTCGGCAGCTGTGGCCACAGGCGCCGCAGTTGCTCGGGTCCGTAAACTCGATGCAGACGCCCCCGCAGTCGAGCTCCGGACACTTGCAGTAGCCCGAGTCGCAGAACTGGCCCGGGCCGCAAGCGGCACCACAGGCTCCACAGTGGAGTGGATCGGCGTACAAGCGTTTGCAGCCGGCGTCGCAGCAGTCCTCCCCGAGGCCGCAGCTGTTTCCGCACGCGCCGCAGTTGTCGTCGTCGGTCTCGAAGTCCACGCAGTCGTCGACCCCGCAACAGGACTCGCCGAAGCCGCAATCGCAGACCTCCTCGAACGACTCGCACTGGCCCAGTCCACCCATCGCACTGGTGCACTGCTGCACGTCCATACAGCAGTCCGCAGCGCTGGTGCAGGTCTGGGGGGACGTGGGGACCGACCCGCAGCCAGGCTCTCCGGAGCGGCAGGGGCTGATGTAGCCCCAAGGCAGCGGGTCGAGCTCCCAGCAAGAGAGCTGAAACGAGGACCGGTACCAGGGCATGCTGGGGTCGTTCTGAGTCGACCAGTAGTAGTCCAAGTTGGTGCCTTTGTGCGTCTGGTGAAACAGACCGGGCAGCCGCTCGAAGCGAGGATCGGTCGGTCGGCTGGACCAAAGGTCCGAGCTTGCCGGTGAGACGGTCCTCGTCGGACCGAGGACGGTCGCACCAGGCGCAGTTCGGGCAGCGGCATAGGGCAGGTCAGGCCAAGCGCCGGGTCCGATGAGCGGAAACTCGTGGGGTGGTGGATCCTCTCGAAGCTCGGAGGCCGGTCCGCAGCAGGGCTGGGTACCGTAGGCGCAGGCAGAGCTCCAAGCCGGACCAGAGTAGGAGTCCTTGCCGGGCATGAACACGGTGGAGGAACCGCCCGATGTCGAGAAGTTCGCTCCCTGTCCACAGCCAGTCCAATAGCTGCACGAAAAGCCCCGGGACGGTACGCCGCTCGTTCCGTCGTGGAACATGATCGAGTGGTCGAAGTTCATCTCGACGTCGCAGCTGCGGTAGTGAACCTGGTACTCGAAGTCTTGGCTGTTGATGATGCTGCTGTGGCTGACGTCGAACCTTCCGCAGGAGACGAGTTCGATGAGCCAGGTCCCGCTCAACGCTTCGTTCTCGTAGAACAAGGTGTTGCGGAGCTCCATGTTGGACTGGTGATCGATCCGAAGCATCTTCGTGCCCGTGATGGGGAAGTTCCGATTGAAGATGGTGTGCTCGACGTAGACGTCCGCCGTACCCTGGGCTCGGATGCCGTCCGTGTTCCCCACGAACCAGTTGGGCTGGTAGTCCAGGTGACCGCCGTGGCCGGAGGTCCTCGTGAGCCAGACCTTGGGTTGGCGAATGGCGGACGGTCCTGCTGGACAGCCGACGTCCGGCGATACCGCTCTCAGGCCCTGATGGTTGTTCACGACCTGCAGATTGGTGGCGTAGAGCGCGCTGATGGGTTCGGACGGCGAGAGCACGTCGGAGTACAGATGGATCCCGAGCTGTGAGTCATGGACCTTGACGAAGTCCAAGCGAGCCGAGCCCCCGTCGTCGACAAAGATACCGTCTCCGCCCGGCGCGCTTATATCGATGGGAAACGTGCTCGTGCCCCATGTCGACTGGGGTGCGTCCATATCGCCGCGCATCCACACCCGAGAGCCGAGAATTTCCACGGCGTTGCCGGTATCGGCGAAGATCGAGATGCTGGGGTCGCCGGTCGCGGACGGTCCCAGGAATGCGTAACGTACGCCCTCGAAACGGACGACCGGGCCCATGGCATACCTCAAGCGAACGACGCCCGAGCCAGCCGAAACGATGCGTACGCTCTGCCTGTCTCTTACGTCGATGGGCTCGAAGGTACAGCTCGGACAGGTTCCGGAGTTGCCGACCAGGACCAGCTCGATCTCAGGGCCGCTGCAAGTCGAGCTCAACGCGGTGGCCGCGTTCAGAAAAGACCCCGGCGTCACGGCGGTCGGGTCGATGGTGCAGACGGTCTGGGCTAGAGAGGCTTTCGAGACCAGGAGCAAGGCTGCGAGGAAGGTCAATCTCAGGGTCGTCTTCATGGTTCCTTGGGCGGCGCGGCCAATGGCCGGAGCACCCTAGGTACATGGCTGGACCCGCGGATCAGACGCGGCTCATGGATCGGCCAGGAGCAGCCTGGACGACACGGCCTCGATCTCGCCCCCGCCTAGCCACAGCGTTCCCCTGAGTTCGACGGATTCCAACCCGAGGGCCGGCTTTCCAATGTCGTCGACGCGATAGCTCAACCCGGGATGGATCTCGGCCACGGTCGGATCGAGGTCACCCAAGGCCACGTGGGTCTGGGCGCCCAAGGGGTCGATGAGAACCAAGGTGGGGTTCTCGAGAGGAATCGTCGGCGTGTCGATGGTGACCTGAATCGACACTCGGCCCGAGGCGTCCTCCCAGTACAGGCACTCCGGGCACACGTAGATCGGCTGTGGTCCGACGCTGGGCTCTCCGGCCGAGCTATAGGTCTGCTGCAGCGGGCACACCACGTCGGTCGTTCGCGGGACGGGTCCTCTTCGCAGCTCGGTCGTCGTGCATACGGCCGGAATGGGCGAGCTGGCGGCCATGGCGGCGGCGCTGACCCGAAAGGACGCCGCCGTCAGAGACGACACCGTTTTCGATGGCGCCTCGTCCACGTACGCGCCGCGGGTCGTGCAGCTCATTCCGTGACAAGCGCCAGCGCTCGCGCATGCCCCGTGAACGGCCCCACAGCTCGCAAGACGCCGAAGGTTCTGACAGGGACCGGGATGGCAAACCTCCGCCGGCCGATTCAGGTCGACGCCTTCGGCCAGGATGTGCCCGTAGACTTGGTCGCCGGACCAACCAGGCTGAAAGCTCCACACCAGGGCGGCTGTGCTCGCCGCCATCAGACTGGCGACTGAAGTCCCGGTCACCGGTCGGGTGACCACCTTTGCCGGATCCGGCGCGATCGCCAGAGCGGCTGGGGCCACGAGAAGCGTTTCCGAGAGGGGCCTCGAGATCGACAGCCTACGGTCGGCACCGTCGACGCCGCTAACCGCGTGAAGAAGGGCTGTGCTTCCGTCGAAGGCGGGGCCCGCACCTTCGAGGCTAGCGCAGTCTTGAAGGCTCGGGGCCGCTCGATCGTGCCACGCCGCCGGGAACATCAGGCCATCGCGGTGGTGGGCGCCGCCCGACTCATTGCCGGCGGCGGCGAAGACGAGAGCGCCTCGGCACACCGCGTGGCGTAGCGCCGCGATTACCGACCGAGCCGATGGACGTTCACCCGGTGCGTCACCGATCTGGCCCCCGTACAGGGGCCGAGGAAGCCAGCCAAGGCTCAGGTTCAGGACGAGGCGATCGCTGGGGCCGCGCAGGGACTCGAAGGCGTCGACGGCGTCGTAGATGGCTCGGGCCAGATCCGACTGGCGGCCGATGACGCCCCCCAGTAGCTCCGTCTCCCAGCTCGTCCCGTCCCAGAACAGAGGCAGGGCCAGCTCGTGGTGCAGGCGAAAAAGGCAGTTCGCGCCAGCGCCCGGGCAGCCCAGGTCTCGGGCTAGCAGCTCCAGGACGTAACCGTGGTCGCTGTGAAAGCCTGCCGCCGGCCCGCCGCTAGGGCTCGACGGACTGGTGTCCAGGAGGGCCAGCCATGTCCGTGCGAGCGGTGTCGCCGTCGTCAGGTCCAGTGTCTCTCGCTGGGTCCGGAAGGCATCGAGCAGCGTGGCCTCCCAGCTCAAAGGACTCACGACCGCGCAGTCGGGCTCGACCTGCGAGGCCACCGGCCATGCCGCCTGGTCCGCCAGCCGCTCGTGTACGCAGTAGCGGGCCAGCTCTCCCGTGGTGCCGGGAAAAAGGGGCTGCGATTGGTAGGCCGCAGTCCCGACTGCACATCCAGCGGGGTCGTACGAAATCAGGCGGGCGTCCGAACAGACGTCGGCGATGGCGGGCAGGGGCTCGACGACCGGGGTAGCACTCGCAATGGGGAGGCCGACCCAGCAGAAGCCGAAGAAACCGACGAAAGATCGGAGCATGTCAGGGTGTACAACGGAGCCCACTGCGATCTGACGCGAAAAAGTAGGCTATCGAAGGAGGAGCCGGAAGGGGAGCGGTTGGTCGGGGCCTCGGTAGGCAGCCATGGCTTCCTGGAAGGCCGTTTCGAAGCCCCTCGGGCTCCCGTCCCACACCTGGTAGAAAAGGCGACTGAACCGTTCACCGTGTCGATCCGGGACATCGAACGGGCTGGCCACCACGGCCGAGGTCCCGGCCAGCACCATGGCTTCTGCGGTGCCAATGGCTCGGGCCAGGCCTGGCTGGGCCCGGGCGGCGGTGACGCATCCCGACAAGATGGCCGTCGTGGGTGCCCAGTCCAGTGCGATGATGTCCGAAGACCGCAGACGCACGTCTGGTCCGAGCGCGATTTGACCTCGGAGCTCATCGGCCCCGACCTGGTCGCCGTGTCCGATGAAGTGGAAGTGGGTCCCGGCGACGCCGTGAGCGCGGAGGGGTTCGGAGCCTCTCACAGGCCGAAGAGGAATGTCCTTCTCTCGGGCCCAGCTCCGCACGTGCCCAGACTCGGCCTGGGCCCATGCCAACCCCGCCGTTTCGTCGACCGCCAGCGCCACGCGCTCGATGGGGGCAACCGGGCCTTCTCGGCAGGGCAGGTCCAGGCTGTGCGCCAACAGTGGCGTGGGCCCAGGGCCGGTCGTTCCCGTGGGCCGTCGTCCTGCGCGAAAGTCGACGTCGGCCAAGGACTCCGGGACCACGAGGAGAAGCCTCTCCGCCTCACTGAGGCTCGACTCCAGCAAGGCCCACAAGCCCTCGGCCGTGGGGGGTGAGCGGAGCTGCCGGACGCCCAAGCCGTCCGTTCGAAAAATGATCCAGTCTTCCCGTGACGACGGAAGAACGACGAGCTTGATCGTGCCAGGAGGCGGCGCACAGAGCCCTTGGCCCCACCGCAGGTCGGGTTTCAGTCGGAGGAGTGTGTCCCACAGACTTCGTTGGGCGGCGCGGCCGAGGTCCTGATCCCGGTTTCGCTGAGCTTCGAGCTCTGCCTTGGACAAGCGCCAAGCTTCCATCCTTCGTTTCTCGATGCCGTCCACGGTCTCTCGGTAGTCCGACAGCGCGCGAAGCCAGGTCCTCCGGGGTGGGCCCTCCAGCCTCGAGATCAGGTCCTGGACTCGGTAGCGCTCCAACGTTCGACGGATGGTTCTTCGGGCGGTGTTCGCGGCCTCTTCAATTCGCCCTAGTCGAATCAGGACCTCGACCATGTCCGAAAGGAAGTAGGCCCGACTTCGAACGGGGATGGCCGAGCTCGGGTCGGGGGCGCTCGCCAGCTCGAGTTCGGAAAGAGCCAGGGCTTGCCTGTAGTCTTCAGCCGCCCGCTCGAGCGCACCGCCGGCAAGGTGCGCCCTGGCTTGGCCAAGCACGGCGATTCGCTGCCAGTCGGTGCGGGCCACCGACCGTGCCATGGCCAGGGCCTTGTCGAAGCTACGAAGCGCGCCTTCTCGGTTCTTCTCCAACAAGGCCAACTCTGCCTTCAGCTCCAGGAAGAAGAGGCCGTAGGTAGGGTCTTCTTCCGGGGCCTCGACTTGTTCGACGATGGCCAGGGCCTCTTCGGCTTCTCCCAGGGCGAGGGCCAGGGCAGCGCGCTCTAGCCGCAGATGATCCCTGAGCTTGGACGGTGCGCAGTTCATTCCATCCAGGCCTTCGATGTGGGCGTCCAGGCGAGGTATCAAGGCGTCGAGGGCCCCTCGTGATGGAGCTAGCTCGAGGCGACGGCGTTCCGCTCGCGCCATGTTCACGATCAGAACGGCGGAGGCGCAGCTGATGTCTTCGGTCAGCCATCGGCGCCACAGTCCATTCGCCTGCTCGTAGCGACCGCGCAGGGCCAGGGTCGAGGCCAAAGCATCGTCGATAGCCCGTCGATAGGCCCGGCGGTCCGTCCTCTCGGCGATGCCTTGAGCCTCCTCGAGTTGGGTCGTGGCCGAACCGTGGTCTGTGAGCTCTAGACTGAGGATGGCCGAGAAGTAGGCGTGCTTCATCCGAGTTACCGGGCTGAGCTCGGGACAAGCGCGCGCGCCGTCCAGGGCCCGGTCCGCCGCCTCCAGATCGTGTGCGAGGGTGAAGTGATAGACGGCCGCGTAGAGGTCCGAACAGACCACGGATGAGATCATCGGGGCCTGAGCGGCCGCCTCGAGGAGCTCCTCGGCCTTCTCTCGAAGGGATGCTTTGCGCGTCCGAAGTCGAAGCTGCAACGAGGCGGCCAGCACCTTTTCTTCGGGTGTCCAGCTCTCCTGCGCTTCGTCCAGGATCCGAAGGGCCGCTTCCGACTCTCCTCGTCGTCGGGCCTGGGTCGCTGCACGCAGTCGCTCTCCGTTCGGAAGCCGAAGGACCTCCAGTTCCCGTCCTGCGTGTTGAGCACGAATATGCAGGCGCGTCGACGCCTTCGGGGGCGGGAACCGAAAGCGAACGCCGCTCCCGTGCTTCTCCCTTCGCGTCTCTGGTAGGCTGCCCCTGGACGATTCGAGTTGGGCTTCGACGGGCGACCAGATGACCAGGTCTTCGGCGCCGTCCACGTAGCAGCGACTTTCCGACTCCAGGGCACAGCCCGCCCATTCGATGGCGAGGATGTCGGGCGGACGGGGGGGAGTCCGTGGGGGAGTCTCCGTGGCTGGGCAGCCGGTCCCGAGGAGCCAGACGAGGACTCCGCTCGTTCGTCGCAGGCCGATGGCCATGGGACCCCCTCGCAGGGTCGAAGGACTCGGGCCAAGGGGCCCCTACCCGAATCAGTCGAGCTCGATCGGGCTTTCCTGGATGACGACGGCCAGCTCGACGGTCTGCCCCGATGAGGAGCCATCTCGGGGCGCGACCTGCAGCGTCACATCGGCGGGTCCGCTTTCCTCCCCGAAGAGGTCCTCGGTTCGGCCTCGCCACCGGACCGAGCCCGAAGAGGCAATCGTCGGCGAGACGCCTAAGGGCTTCGGGTCCCGACCCTCGCGACGGATGCTGGCCGAGGCGACGAGGGTTTGGTCCACTTCGGTCTCGGGGCGAAGCACCAGCTCAAGGGTCGTCCCGAGCGCAAATCGCTTGGGGCCGCTCTCGGAAACGGCGCCCCGGGTCGTGCGAAGCTCACCCTGGACCGACAGGGCATAGGCTGGGAGGGGGTCGACGCGGGACGTGGGCCAAGAAAGAACCAGAGCGATCGACGCAGCGACCGCCATGATGGCGGCCCCCACCGTCCTTCGTCGCTTCCTCGTCGACCGCACTTGTTGCACTTGCCGAACGGCCCGATGAGACAGCTCGCTGACTGCCGTATCTGACATCGGCATGTGGAGCTCGATGAGTCGGGCCAACTCGGGGGAAGAGGCGGCCTCCGACAGCAGCCCTTCGAGCTCGTCGGAGGGCAGTTGGCCTTTCGAGAGTCGCTCCAGGCGTTCGTCCGCCCATTCGGAACGAGCCTTGTCGACGATTTGGCCCATCAGCTCTTCATCTCGATCGGACATGGGCGGACTTTCCAAAGCCCTTGGGTGCTGGAGCTTCTTCCCGCTCCAATTCGTCCAAGAGCGTTCGCGCTCTCGCCTGCACTCGGCTTCTCCAAGCATACAGAGCTCCTCGTTTCATACCAAACTGGCTGGCGACCTCTTCTAAGGGACGCTCTTCGACGTAGACGACCTGAAAGAGCTCCCGCCCCCGGGGCGTCAGCCAGCGATGGAGCCCGTAGAGTAGTCGTCGAACGAGGTCACCTTCGATGGCTTGCTCCTCGACCGGACAGTGGGCCTTCAGCGTCGATGGAAGGGGGTCGGCGTCGGTCCACGGTCGCCGTCGCGCGCTTCGCATGACGTTCAAGATCTCTCTTTGGGCGATCAGACCCACGAAGGACCCGAGATCAAGACCTCGCTCGGGCCGCCAGGCCCGGAGCGCTCGACCGTCGTTGACCAGAAGCCGGAGAAAGACCTCCTGGACCAGGTCGTCCTGTTCGGCCCGCAAGCCGGAACCGAAGCCCGTCGTTCGGCTGGCAAGGTAGCGCGCGGCGCGAATCTGGATGTAGGGGGCGACCAGGGCGATGAGCTGCTCCATCGCGTCTCGTTCTCCGGCCAGCGCGCTGGCCACCACGGCCAGCTGGTGTCGGATCTTCTCCGCCGCTTCCCTGGCCTCCCTTCCCACGCCCAGAGAAATACATCGGGGCTTCGATGGATCTCACGTCGAAAAACAGAGGCCGGGTGCGATCGGGCTCAGGCCGTCTCAGCCGCCCAGATTGGCTCGCCGGACATCAGCCGCGTCAGATCTCGTCGTCCGCCCATGTACGGCTCTAGGTGAGAATCGGTCGGCTGGGCGCGTTGGGCGCCTTCGTGTTCACATGCGGGACTACGGAGTTCGCTCTTGCGGGGGGCGGCAGCCTCGAAGACTTGGCCACCCGGGGCCAGATCCACTTGACGGTCGCCTTGGCCGACGCGGGCGTCGTGGCGGCGAGTGGGGTCGTCGTTCCTGAGCTCCAGGCCCACTTCCAGGGGGCCAGCGACCTCTTATGGGACGCGACGGATGGGCAGCTCTCCATCGGAAGCGTGAGCCTCGTCGACGGCCCCATCGAAGCCCGTCTGGCCGATGTCTATGTCTACGAAGGCACTTCGGGGTCCCGAGCTTCCGCCACCCTGAGCGCCATCGGTCGAAGAGGCGGCTTCATCCGCCTGTTCCACAACGCCCTCGTGGCCGAACGTACGGCGGGCGAGAACGCCCTCGGCTACACCGTCGCCCACGAGATCGCCCACTACGCTCTGGGCCTTGGGGACGAGTACCGAGAGGACAACCTGTGTTCGACGGAAGACGTCGTATGCTCCGACGTGAGCGGAAGCAGCAGCGGGGCCACCCTGCCAGGTGAGACTGACTGCCCCATCGACCTCGACCCCGATGTCGGTGGGGGTGGGGGAGGTCCATTGGGCGATCCGGACTGTCCGCCGGTCACCGTCCCGGGACCTGGAGGAACCGAACCGGACTGTGACGAGTCTTGGGCGGACTGTTTTCCGCCGGCCGAGGAGGGCATCAGCAAGGGCGGTCCGTGCCTGGACCACCTCGAATCCATCCCGGCCATGCATCCGGAGGCACCGACGGAACGGCACCACTGCATCATGCAGCGCGGCTACTACGGTCCCCGTTCGGCTTCTTCTCCTGCCACCGAGTTCTGTGTGGAGGCCCACCACGATCCCATCCAAGGCTGCGACGGGACTGAGGACGGAACCACCATGCAGACCTGCCTCCATGGCGAGTCCTGCTGGAGCACCTTGGCCGCTTTCCCCTTCATCAGCCCGCCAGGCGGGGACGGGCTCCCCATCGCGTCGGTGTCCACGCCCTCCCCACCCGTGAACTTCACGGTGGCTCTGGGGGCGGACACCAGGGTCGTGCTGGTTCTGGACGAGTCCGGGAGCATGGACTGGAACGCGAACTCGGCCGGAGGGCCCATCTGCGGCCTCACGACACCGGATCCGCCCGACTGCACGCTGCGGCGGATCGAGTATCTTCGACAGGGGGTCGGGACCTTCCTGGACCTGGTGGAGACGACGGGAAGCGTCGTCCAGGTCTCGGTCCTGCCTTTCGCCTCCGTCCCCGGGATGGAGACGCCACCCGGAACCCTGCCCGCGATTCGAGGGACCGTCGACGCCCTTGTGGCGGGGCTGACGCCCGCCGGAGGAACGGCGATCGGCGACGCGTTGGAGGCAGCTGCCAACATCGACTTCGCTGGCGAACCTCCAGACCTCATCCTCCTCTACACGGACGGTGAGCAGACGGCAGGCACCCTCAGCCCGAGCGCCGGCGCCGCCTACGCCCGGAGCCGGGAAGCCACCGTATTCACCATCGGGACCAACGAGTCTCGAGACGGCCCTGATTCCTCCGGTGTCGCGGCCAGCGGTGGCGGCACTTCGCTGTCGAGCGCCAGTGCGACGGACGCCGTCAATCTGTTCGCCCGCCAGTGGGCGGCCACGGGGCAGGTCACCACTATCATCCCTCGACTGGGCTTTCGGACCACCGTTCCGGGGACGGGAGGCGCAAGCAGTATCTATGTCCCTCCCCACGCTGGGCTGACCGACCGGGCCGTTGTATCCAGCGCGGGCACCGAGGTGTTTCAGACCAGCTTTCACACGACCGCCGACGCTTCGGGTTTGGTGGTGGTCCTGGGTGATCTGGCCCGCCATCCAGACCCCCAAGGCGTGGAGCTGACGCTCTACGCACCGGACGGAAGCCTCTGGCACTCGAGCGCTCCAAGTTCGGGCATGACCATCTCCCAGGGCATGGCGTATACCGTCCTTCGACTCGCTGCGCCGATGGCCGGAGAGTGGGTCTTGGAGCTGCGGTCAGGGCCAGGCGCGCTTGCGAACCAACAGGAGGGGACGCTTGCCGTGTTCACGCAGGACACCTCGAGCCGTTTGGAGCTCGACGTCGAACCGAGGGTGCCGAGTTTGGGCGAACCCGTGGTCTTCACCATCACGCCCAGCCACGGCGCCGAGATTCGAGAGCTCGACAGTGCCTCGGTCGCGGTCCGCGAACCGGACGGAGACGACATGGTCCTTCCGATGCTCTGGAAGGACGGGCGGCTTCGCGCCGAGCTAGCCTCCGTCAACCTCGAAGGTGCCTATCGCGTATCGGTCCAGGTCGGAACCGGGCAAGCCAGCTATCTCGACCCCGGCGAGGACTTGAGCTTCAGTGCCCAAGGGCCGCCGCAGCTCATTCCGGCGCCCACCCTCCAACTGGGTGCGAAACAGTCTTTCCACGTCGTCCCCTGAGGCGAAGCAAGCCCACGGCCCTTCCGGGTCCGTCAGAGCCTCTTGGCCGAGGCCTCGACGGCATCGGCCACCCGGTCAGCCGGCGTCTCTACACCGGGGAGCCGCTGTCGCTGGAGCAGATAGAGGGTCGTGCTCGGAATGCCCTCGGCTGTTAGGGACTCTAGCTTTCTCTCTTGGGCGACGAGCTTGGGCAGGACGGCGACATGGCTTCCGGAAGCCACGGCATCGATGGCTGCCTGCATGGTCGTGACCTCCAGCGCGACGTGCCTTGGCCGGTCGGGTGGCCATGCGTCTGGCCGCTGACCATCGATCGGGAGGGGCGCCGCGAAGGGCAAGGATGACATGGCCCGACCTCCGAAGGGGCTCTGGGCCGCCGCGAACACTCCGTGCTCCAGGCGAAGGACCTCCTGGATACGAAGCTCCTCCGAAGGAACGGGATCATCGAGAAGCGCGACGTCGATCTTCCCTGCCAACAGCCCCCGCACGACTTCGGTTGGTCCGGGATGGGTTCGAAGAACGGGCGCTATGGTGTTCAGACCTTCGAGGGCCGGCAGGACGAGCAGGGGGATCAAGGGTCCCGGGCAAGTGATGACGACAGACCGCGTATTCTCGAGGGTGGCCGCGGCTTCGATGCCCTCGTCGACCAGGCGCATGGCGTCCCGAACGGCGCGCAGCATCACCCGACCGGCCGGGGCCAGCGTCAGCCTTCGGCCGCGGCGCTCGAACAGCCTCTGCTCTAGCTCTTCCTCCAGGAGTCGAATGGTCCGTGACAGAGCCGATGGGGTGACGTGGAGGGCGTCGGATGCGCTCGGGAGGTGCTCCGTTTCCGCCACCGCCCGAAAAGCGGGAAGCCAAGGCCAAAGGCTGCCGAGTCGCCGCGCTCGATCCATCTGTGAAGTATATTCGAATAATCTATGAAAATCATATCGCCTACAAGAACGTTACCTAGACCCAGGGCGCTCCGTAGGCGCCTTCATGACAGCTAGAAACATGCTCTTCCTCGGACTCGGTTGCGTCGTCGCCGCTTGCGGCACCGACGATGACCCGGGCGGAGGCGGGGGCGACGAGACTTCCACCACCTTTACGGTGCGACTGCAGAACCGAGGCCCGACCCCTACACTGGCGGGCTCGGGGGCCTTTGCGGTCCCCGACGGGGCGTCCGGACCCGGGCCCATCGGTCCCGGCGGCGCCTACGAGTTCGATTTTCCAGCCGCACCTGGCCATCGCCTTTCCTTCGCGACCATGTTCGTTCCTTCGAACGATCTCTTCTACGGACCCGATGGCGAGGGTATCGCGCTCTTCGACGCCGGAGGGCAGCCCGTGACCGGGGACGTGACGGGCCAGGTCGAGCTTTGGGACGCTGGCACCGAAATCGATCAGGAGATCGGCGTCGGCGCCGACCAAGTGATGCGGCAAATGGGTCCTGACTCGGGCGATGCCGATCCGGATTCGACGGTACGCCTCGTGACCGATCGACCGAACCTGCCCGCGCTGACCGACGTTCTCCGCGTGACCCTCGCCGCCGTCGATGAGGGCGGCTACTTTCGCTTCACGGCGAGGATCGAGAACGTGTCGACGCCCACCACCCTTCAGACCAGCGATCCCGGCGAGCTTGCGCAGCAAGCCGTGCCCCTGTCGCCGGGTGTCTACGCCGTCCATACCGGGTCGGACCCCCTCTTCACCGAAGGCGAGGCCGACCGCGGCCTGGGCCTGGAGGCCATCGCCGAGGACGGAACGCCCACCGACCTCGCCGCTGCGCTCGATGCTGAGACTGGGGTGACTATCCTCGGCTCTCCCGGCGTCTTCGCCGTGGCCAACCCGGGTGACGATCTGTTCTCGGTCGGCGCGCCAGATCGCGGGCAGGGCCTGGAGGCCATCGCCGAGGATGGCTCACCCGGCGAGTTGGCAGGCGCACTCCAGGGCGTGCTCCCTCAGAGTGGCCTCTTCAACACGCCGGTAGACGCCGGCTCTCCCGGACCCTTGCCTCCGGGGCAGGCCTATGAGTTCAGCGTGACGGCCGAGGTCGGGCAGCGTCTTCACGTCATCACGATGGTGGTCCCGTCGAACGACTGGATCATCTCCCTCCCCGCCGACGGCATCGATCTGTTCGAAGCGGACGGGAGCCCGGTGAGCGGGGATCAGGGAAGCGCGCTCGTGGTCTACGACTTGGGGACCGAGGTCGACATGCCGATCGGATTTGGCCTGGACCAGGTGCAGTTTCAGGCTGGGCCCGATACCGGAGCTGCGGATCCGAACGACACCATTCGTGGAGTGGGTGAGTTCGCAGATCCGAGCAACCTGTTCGAGCTCATTGTCACGCCCCAGTAAGCGCCAAATCGGGGCGCCGGACCGGATCGAAGTCCTGCCGGCGCCCTTTCGAGCTCAGGGCTCGCGCTCTTCCTTCATCGAGGAGTCCGCCGTAGGACCCACCCGGACGAACGCCTTGGGGAACAGCCACGTTGGACTGGGGTGAGGTGGCCTTCACGCACGGTGCGTAGCCGGCGCTCGGCAGCGACAGCAGTGCCGCAGCGGCAAGGACGTGTGGAAAGCAGTCGTTTCATGGCGGGCGCCTAGAGCCTTTGCCCTTTGGGGACGGGGGTCCGAAGCTGCGCACTCGGCCTTCAGGGCCTCGAGCGCGTTGACTTCGGTCGGCGGGCCCTATGTGAGCGAGAGCGAGGTGATGACGTGGGTATCGACGACTTTCGATTTGGGCGGGGTCCGTCGCTCATGAGCTCCTTTCCTGGCGGGTTGGCCGTCGCGGCCGGTTTGGCCGTTGCCGGCTGGTTCATTGGCCAGGGCTTCATCGAGGGTCGGGCTTCGGACCGAATCGTCACGGTGAAGGGCTTGGCCGAGCGGGACGTCGACGCTGATTTGGCTGTCTGGCGACTCCCCTTCGTCGCGACCAGCTACGATCTGGCCCGGGCCCAGCGGGACATCACGTCCGCTCACGACACGGTGATGGCTTTTCTGCTCGAAGGCGGTCTTTCACAGAGCGCGATCTCGATTCAGGTTCAAACGGTCGAGGATCGCCAAGCGAACGCCTATCAGAGCGGGAACACCTCCAATCGTTTCATCGTGAAGCGGGTGCTTCTCGTCCGAACGACCAAGGTGGATACCGTCCAGAATCTGAGCCAGAAGACGGGCGAGCTCGTGGAGAAGGGTGTCGTACTCGGGGCCGACCGAGGGCCCGAAGCACTTCAGCCGACCTACAGCTTCACCGGACTGAACGACATCAAGACCGAGATGATCAGCGAAGCCACCAAGAAGGGCATCGTGGCTGCCGAGCAGTTTGCTCGAGACGCCGGTGCCGAGCTCGGTAGACTGATGGGCGCTCGACAAGGGGTCTTTCAAATCTTGGCCCGAGATCAGGCCCCTCAACTGCGTGAAGCTCAGCAGAGAAAGAAGACCGTCCGCGTCGTAAGCACCTTTCGCTTCGAGCTCCTCTAGCGGGGGGGGGCAGATGTCGTAGGCTGTGGCCGGCTCTCCTTCCCCTGGACGCCAGGTTCAAGGAAGACAAATCCTGGTGGGTCGATGGCCGCTGCGCAACAGCGAGGGAGGTCCAGCGACCAAGTGCGGCATTGAGCTTCCGGACTACGGTCAAGAGATGCAGCCTCGTACTGGATTCGGCGTGCGCCGCGGCGTGGAACGCGGTTTGCTCGAAGCAGTCCACATGCTTGATCCTCGGACCTCGTCCTGCGCCCTTCGACTCATGTTCACCCTGGGACTCGCTGCCTGTGGTGTAGAGGTGGGCGAGATCTCTGAGCCCACCTCATCCGACCGAGGCGAGGCACCGCTCGATCCATCGGAGGGCGGGGACGGTACCGAAGCGACTGAGCCGCCGCCCGCACTCATCGACGACGGCGGCGAGGTGGATCCGATCCACGAGCCCTCCATCGCCTGCGCCTCCGCCTTCGAGCTGGACGTCATCGGGCTCGCCAATGAGGCTCGGATTGCGGCGGGTCGTGGCGCCATGGACTGTGTCCCCGACCTGGTCGAGGTTGCCCGGGCCCACAGCCAAGACATGTGCGACCGAAACTACTTCGCCCATACCAACCTCGAAGATGAGAGCCCCTTCGACCGAATGCGCACGAGCGGCGTCCGCTTCCGAGCCGCGGCTGAGAACATTGCTCGCGGCCAAGCGACGCCCGAGGTGGTTCATAGGGCCTGGATGAACAGCGCCGGACATCGGCAGAACATCATGAACGGCACGTACGGTCGCGTGGGAGTGGGCTACGTTCGATGCTCTGACGGCCAACCCCACTACTGGACCCAGGTCTTCGCCGATTGAGACCGGATCTTCTTCTAGTGTTCCCCGGCGTCGGCATGGTGGCCAAGCCGCCTTTTGGCGTGGCAGCGTCGCGGCATGGCGGATGCGAGAGGTCAGAGCGGTTCCAAGACGGGTTCTGCCATCTTCGATCATGTTTGGGCTTTCAACGACTGGTTCATGCATCGGATCCCATTGGGGCCGGCGGTGTGCCAACCCAGACAGGCCATCAACCTTCATAAGGTGTCGGTCGGACCGTTCGTCCTCGGGCTCATGCTCGCCTACGACCAGTGGTCCTTGGCTGCCTGGCTTTACCTGGCCTTGCACGGGACTTATGGCCTCCTTTGGGTAGCCAAGGACATCGCTTTTGGAGATCGGAGCTGGAAGGGCAGGGCGACGGTCGGCTCGGCCGTCGGCGTCTTCATCTTTCCTCTCGCCCTCTACTATCTGCCCGCGCTCTTCATCTGTACGCCACTAGGGACGGTCATTCCCGGGGGCTGGGGCGGTGCAGCTGACGTCCCGCTCTGGGTGGCCTTCGCAGCCGTCGCCCTCTTCGTTTTCGGTTCCTTTTTTCACTTTGTGGCGGACGCTCAGAAGTACTTCGTGCTTCGTTACCAGCGTCCTCGTCAGCTGATCACGAGCGGCATGTTCTCCCTCAGCCGCAATCCCAACTACCTGGGCGAAGTCATGATGTACGCGGCCTTCAACCTGCTCGCCCAACACTGGCTTCCTTGGCTGTGCTGCGCCCTGATTTGGGTCATGGTGTTCGGCACCAATATGCTCGCGAAGGAAAGGAGCATGTCCCGCTACCCAGAGCATTCGGCCTGGGTCGCTCGCACCGGCTTGCTCCTGCCGAGCATTCCGAGCTTGGTCGCCCAGCTGAGCTATGTCGTCGGGGACCCGGAGGGTTCTTCGAACAGCCCGCTCTCCCGACCCAAAGAGGCCTAGTCGCTAGCTCTCCAGCTCTGTTTCTGGATCGGCGCGGGTGGATAGGGTCAGCCGTCGAAGCGGGGGTGGGCTTGCGCTGCTCGACGGACCAAAGTCGACGGCTCGCAGGCTTCGGAGGGCGTCCTTGAGAGCTTGGGCTGCCCCGTCGTCCCACTTTGAACGGTAGGGCAGGTATTCCAGCTCATGGGCCTTGTCGACCAGCGCGGCAAAGGAGATGTCGTCCGATGCAGTCGGACCGTGCTGAGGTACGCTCTCTTTCTCAAAGCCCGTGCGCAGCTTCTCCAGGTGTTCGTCCATCGCCACCATGCCTGCTCGCAAGCGTGTCCATCGATGGCGAGCCCATTGTCCAGGACAGGCCTTTTCTGCCGGCGCATGTGGAGGCGCCTCTCCGCGGACCATCCAGCCCAGGTTTTCGCCCGCAGCCCGGCCCCGGTACTGAAGCTTGGCGATGACCTCCGGACCCATGTCGAGGTTCATTCCGCCCTCGTTCTTGGCCATTCGTATCGTGCAGATGCGGTCTCGCACGCCGATGGCTCGGCTCATGGTGTTGTCCGACCAGTTCTGCATGGTGTTCAGGACTTCACCCAGTAGCTCGGCCGTGGAAGCGATGTCGTAGATGACCGGCTGAGAACCCGAGTTCGTCCGCAGGGGGCGCCACACGTTCTGGTGGGCGAAGCTCATTTGGGTCGCTTCGTCATCGCCGGCTGGGACCGGACGGGAGAGACCAGTGGCCAAGTTGATGCCGTAGGTAGGCTTCGAAGGCAGTGGTGCATCGAAGAGATGGGCCGGCAGGTTCGAACAGATGCCGCCGTCCGAAAGCCAAACCTGACGGTAGTCGTAGTCCCACTTGCCCTCTGCGTTCCGGATTGGCGTAAGGCGATAAAGAGGAACGGCCGAAATCAGCACTGGGAAAGACAGCGAGACCCTGGCGCCCAGAAGAACCGGGAGCTCGCTGGCTGGGGGTAGCTTCAGGAGCTTCGCCTCATCGAGCTCTGGCTTCTTCGACGAGGTCTTGGAAGCCTCTCGGCCTCGCTCGATGAGGTACTCGGCGACAGCCGCAGGAAGCAGCTTCTTCATCTCCTCGGGCCGAAAGGCCCAGGTCTCGTCCGAGAACGGAAAGGCTTCGCTCGCGCTCTGGGAGAGGTTGGTGGTCATGGTCACCAGACCGATTCCGGAACGCTCCAGATCCCCATAGGTGAGGGGGCGCTGGAGGTCCTCGGGCGCGTCGACGCGTTTGGGGCCCGCGATGGCTTCGATCTTCTCGTGAAGCCAATCCGTCAAACCGATGTCGTCGCCGACGCTCGAACCGTTGCACAGTCCGTGCATGTTCTCCTTCAGGACGCCCGGCGCTTCGTCGACCAGCATCTTGGCGCCGGCCAAGATCCGAGTTCCCAAATAGACTACGACCAGGATTAGCAGAGCGAGCGCCGCGAAGGCCAAGGTAGCGGCCTCGGGTGCCAGAGTGATCCAGGTGAGGGCGCCCGCCATGAGGAGAATGGCGCCCCATAGCGGGCGGGAGGCCGGGAGCAGTGGGCCCCGCTTCAGGGCGAAACCGAGTAGGTTGTTGGTTCGCTCCAGAATGCTGGGCGCCTTCATGGAGCGCTGCTGCCAAAGCAGGTCGAAGTAGGTCTTAGTCTCGGCTTGGGGGAGGAAGAGGGCTTGGAGCTTGGTCACGCCCGCGGTCGTGTGGGCTAGCTCCTCGGGGAGCTGAGCCAGGTCTTCGAAGCCGGGCCCTCCGTTTTGGCGGCCATACTCAGCCGCCGCCGTCGTCACCGCTGCGATTGCTCCGGCTGAGGCCCCGCCCACGTTGTGAAAGCGGTGGTCCTTTGCGAGCTCCTTGATGGCGGGTGGATAGACGATGCCGCTCGTGAGTCCACCTTTCATCACGAGATCGCAGTGATAAGGCAGCTTGGGAGAATCGGTACGGGACGAAGGCGTTGGTTCTATCTCTTGCTCGGGGCTCATGGGTTGCATGGACATATGGATTCCTTTCAGGGATCGACGACTTCGACCTTGGCCAGGGGTCGGTTCTCTCGATCGAGTTCGCCGTTCTCGTGAAACTCGCTTTCAAAGACCTCGTCCATGGAGATGGTCCCGAGATCCCGGTCCGGCACTCTTCGGAGGATGGCTCCCAAGGTGTTGATGGCGGCCTTGCCAAGGACGAGCCACGGCGCTACCGCGGCCGCGGCGGTGGTGGCGAGGATGTCCGGGATGGCGTCAACCAGCTCCCCTCCCGCTTCCCTTTGCAGTCCGTCCACGACCTCACCCGCGCTTCGGGCCTTGTTGCGAGTGTGCCGAACGAAGAGCCGGGAGCGGACTGACTGATCGATGAGAAAATAGAGCCTCCACTTCTTCTTGGGACGGTAGATACGGATCTCCTCCAGCTCTAGGCGAACGGTTCGACTAGACATGTGCCGGATCTACGGGAGGGGCATGTGGCCGGCCAAGAGGGCCGATGGCGGTGTGACAGGCACGGATGCCGGGGCCCATACCGCTGTTTCAGAGCTGCTCGAATCGTGGAGTTTCGAGCACGATCTCCGCGTGAGACCTGCGCTCTGCTGTCCATGAGGACAGTCAAGAGTGCCACCGACAAGGTGACACGGCCTTCGGCATGGTTGCTAAAGCCCTCGATGAAAGTCACCTCATGGTGCAGCGATGGCAATTGATTGCAGAGAGATGAGGGAAGAGTCCCTCTGTCAGTGGACGGATTGGTTGGGCCTTCAGGCGGTCGACGTCGAGGTTCTTCGACCCAAGACCCAGACAGAACTGCTTCGCAGGCTGCGGCGCTTCGGTCAGCTCGATCGGCGGCGGATCCGTGCCGCGGGATCGGGCCATTCGACTTCGGTCGTTGCCCAGCCGAGAGCGGGAGAATTCTTGGTTCAGATCGAAGACTGCCAGCTCGACCACACTCACTTGGACCAAGGGTGGTTGAAGCATCCCGACCCACTCCACCTTCGCGTTCGAGCTGGAATGCGCATTCAGGACCTGAACGATCGTCTCGCAACCGACGGGCAGGGGCGGGCCTTGCCCAACATGGGCGCCTATGATGGTCAGACCCTCGCCGGAGCCATCAGCACCAGCACCCACGGCACGGGAACGATCACGGGCCCGCTCTGCGACATGGTCAAGAGCGTGGAGCTGGTGGGGGTCGAGGCCGACGAGCGAGGCCACCCCAAGGTGCAGGCCTTCCGAATCGAGCCGAAGCGCGGGATTACGGATCCCGTGGCATTCCAGGCCGACTACTCCATTCACGAGACCAAGCTGATTCAGGAAGACGAAGTCTTCTACAGCGTGGTGGTGGGGCTCGGCTGCTTCGGGATAGTGACCGGATACACTCTGGAGCTGACCGATGCATTCTGGGTTGAGGAGGGCCGCAGCATGGAGCCTTGGTACCTCGTTCGGCCTCATCTCCACCGATGGGTCGAGGAGTATGACTTCTTCGACATGGTCATTTCGGCTTTGCCGGAAATGGGGCACCACCGATGTCAGGTTACCCGGCGCCGGAAGATAGCGCCGAAGGACACCCCCCCGCCGGCGCGGAACGATGCCCGTATCGAGCCACTGCGGAAGCGGTGGCAGAGGGCAGTGGACGAAGGCCACCCCAACCCGCAGGCGAAGGTGGCGGCCACCATGGTCAAGCTGGCCAACGCAAGACCGCGTTTCGCGAACTCGTGCACCATCGGTCGACTCCAAGAAGAGGCAGAGGCTCACCCCTCTAGCGACCGGGTCTGGTGGTCGAGCCGGAGCGACGTGGTCTTCTTGGGAAGCGTGGGCAAGTTCATCCACGCAACCTCGACCGAGGTGGCCTTCGACAGGGTCCACGCCATCGAAGCGGTCGAGCGCATCTTCGCCCACATGGGCATGCTCTGGGACCGAGGCTACTTTCATGGCTCCCCCATCGGCGTTCGATTCCAGAGAGGGTCTCCGCACTACTTATCGCCTCAGTACGGCAGAGAGACCTGCACCATCGAAGCGCCCATCATCCCGGGGATTCGGCGCCGAGGCGACGAGACCTCTGGGGCTTCGACTCGGGCCATCGCTCTGATGCTCAAACGCTTCGAAGAAGAGCTGCAGGCTCAGCCCATCTCCGGCCGACCTCACTGGGGACAGCGCAACACGCAGACTCTCTCTGAAGCCGAGCTCCAGTACCCGAAATGGAATGTCTGGCGACGCGTCTATGAGCGCTTCAACGCGTTCGGGACCTTCGACAGCGCACTGACCGACGCCCTCGGCCTGAGCATGGGTCGCTGATGGAGTACGTCCGAATCGGCATCGTCGACGATCCACACAAGGACCGTAGGGCTCTGCTGGCTTGGGAGCCTCGCCAGCCGCCGAAGGAACCGGCCCGACCTCACGTTCGTTTTCAGGAGCGGCACGCAGATGGAGATGACGGACGGTTGGTTCGAGAGTTTCGCCGGGAGGCCGCCCGCCGAGATCCCGCTCACCTCATGGCGATGGCGGTCTTCCTGTGGGATCGAGACCGAGAGCACGGCGAGATCTTCGCCGACCTGGCAGCGACCGGTCGGGTGGCTCGTTCTCGACTCTCCGGGGTCTCTGGACTGGACGTAGCCGAGCGCGCTCGCCATGCCTTCGGTCAGGTCCCGGACCTCCAGCGCAAGGTCGACCAGATCATGGCCCACAGCCAAGCCGTCGAGGCCTATCTGGACAAGCCCGAGTGGGCGCGAAGGCAGGACCCAATAGCGCTTCGCGGCGGCGAGACCAGATATCTGGCTGTCTGCTCGGACGAGGACGTGCCGTGGCGGCCGGTCAACGTCGAATCGTCGAACGCGGTGCAGCTCGATCTCGAGGTTCCACTCCCATCTCGGACCGTCACCACCCGGCTGGTGGTGGTGGGTGAACCTGCAGAGGCGAAGGGCTGGGTCCTGTACGCCCACGGTGGGGCCTCTCGAGCCGAAGAGTGCGAGGCGGTCGCTCAGGCTCTCCGTGTCCTACCCGACGGGCGAGACATCGTCGTCGTCAGTCCGGACCTACCCGGCTGCGGCTTTGGAGAGCGAGTCCCGTGCGAAGAGGTCGGTCTCGACCCGAAGAAGCGCTTGCCCCGCAATGCCGAGGAGCACGGCCCTTTTCCTTTCCTTGATCACCTGGACGACTTTCTGGGGGCCTTGGTTCCCGCCGTTCGCGCCGGGATTCCCGAACTGGACGGCAAGCCGCTCCTGGCCATGTGCGGCGGCAGCTTGGGTGGAAATCTCTCCCTTCGGGCGGCCTGGAAGGGTCAGCTCCCGGCCCGTCGATACGTCGCCTGGTCGCCGGCTAGCATTTGGGATCCTCTGGATGACCCCATCGGACTCAAGAACATGGGTCCGGAGGTCGCCTACCGAATGGCATCGGATTCCGAGCTGGACCCGGCCAATCGACCCGAGGAGAGCAGTCGTCGGAAGTACTTCTTCAGCACTTTCGAAAAGAACATCCCTTTTACGCCCAAGAGCGCTGACATGTGGTGGGACGCGCATTGGCCCCATCGCGAGGCCTGGAGGGCGGCGGCCAGGGCGGATCGGACCGAAGTCTACGACGAGCTTCATCGGTGCTACACGTGGCGCTACTCCTATGAGCAGCTCTTCTTCAGCTGGCAGCAAGAAGAAGCGGGCGTGCGTCGCCGACTGGCCATTCCCAAGGAGCGGCCCATCTGTTTGCTCGCCGGTACCGGTGACAACTTCCACTTCTCCCACATCTTCGATCGGGTTCAGGCGGTAGGCCTTCTTCGAGAAGAGATGCCGGCGGCGGAGCGGGTCGTTCTCATGGGTCGGACCGGTCACTCCATTCACGACGAGCGCCCACGTCTTCTCGCCCGGGAGCTTCTAGCCGCGATCCAGGTCGCCAGCGGAACGAGCTGAAGACTCGTCTTCCTTGGTCTGGGGAAGCTTGGTTCCGGCCTGTATCTCCAGATGTAGCGCTGCGCGGGCGATGAGGTAGGCGCTGACGGGAGCGGTCAAAAAGAGAAAGGCGGTGATGAGAAGCTCGTGCACGCTGAGACCGCTCTCGCGCTGGGAGGCGTGAAGAGCAGAGGCGACGAGCAGGCAGCCGACGCCCAGGGTCGTAGCCTTCGTCGGGGCGTGGAGGCGGGCATAGATGTCAGGCAGCTTCACGAGTCCATAGGAGCCGAGGAGAACGAAGGCCGCGCCGACGATGAGAAAGGTCGAGATCAGGAGCTCCATCGGTGGCCTCACTCCATGATGTCCCCTCGCAAGAGGTATTTTGCGAAAGCACACGTGCCCACGAATCCCATCATGGAGATCAGGAGCACGGACTCGAAGTACACCGAAGTGTCCAACACGATCCCGAGCAAGAGCAGCATGCCGACCGTATTCACAAAGAGAGTGTCCAGTGCGAGGATGCGGTCTGGGTAGCTGGGCCCTCGAAAAAGGCGGAACAGGCTGAGCACCATGGATACGATCAGCACGACCAGGACAATCCAGGAGACCTTGGTCAACATCCCAGGGCCTTCCGTAGGGGGCTCTCGTAGCGCCGCTTGATTTCGGCAATCGCGGCCGTCTCGTCGTCGACGTCCAGCGCGTGGACGACCAGCACGCTGCTGCTCTCTCGGAAGTAGACCGTGAGCGTTCCCGGAGTGAGCGTGATCATCGAAGCCAGGACTGCCACCCCGAAGGCGTCCTCGATCTCGATGGGTACTTCGAGAAAGGCCGGCCGAAGTCGGTCGTTGGGGCCAAGCACGAGGCGCGCCACTCGGAGGTTGGCGATGAGAACGTCGTAAGCGAATACGATCATCAGGCGCAGGGCCGGAATGGGCCGCCTCAGAGAGGGCGCGTCAGGCCAAAAGGCGTAGGTGAGGCCGGGCAGAAGCAAGCCCAGCAAGGCGGCGAGGACCAGGTGGCCAGGAGCCGCGCTGTTGTTGGCGAGCAGCCACGTGCCCGCCACGACCAAAGACAGCCAGGGGCGCCCGAACCACCTGTTCACGGGGTGTCCTCCTCTCCCGGCCGACGGACCCGGGCATCGCCGCCCTCCGAAAGACCGTTAGGGGCCTTGGAGTCGGAGCGGCTCCTCAAGACTCTCTCGATCATGGTCTCACGATCGTAGACCGAAGCCGCAGCCTCTCTGGTAAAGGCGTCGATGGGGCCTGCGAACAGCGCGATCAGCAGGCTCGCCGACATCAGGAAGATGGCGGGCCCCAAGGATGCGTTCGGTCCTGGCGGGCAACCCTTCGGCTCTCGCGCAAGCACGTTCCAGAACAGCACGCTGCCGACCCGAGCGAGTTGAACCAAGAGAAGGAAGCTCGTGCTCAGGATGATGCCCCACACCGCCGGCCGCATCTCGGATGGGGTCGCCGATAGGATCAAAGCTTTGCTGATGAAGCCACTCAGCGGGGGCAGACCGACGACCGACATGGCGGCGATGAGAAAGAGGACGGCCAGCGCTCGTCCTTGGTGAACCACGGGCCCGGCCGACAGTCTTCCACCCAGCTCGCCCCGCTGATGGATGATGGCGCCGGCCATCAAGAAGAGCCCCGCCGTGAGGAATGTGCTGTGGACGATGTAGAAGATGGCGGCGGCGAGGCCGGCCTCGGTGAACTGGCCAAGTGATATGGCCTGGAGCCCGACCGACACGACGATCAAGAAGCTCACCGTATTCTTGAGATCGGTCGCGGCCAGGGTTCCCAGGGTGCCTACCAGGAGTGTGACCAGACCCAGTCCTCCCACCCAGGGCTCCGCGACTCCGCCCACGCCGGGCTGTTCGGGCCCAAAGAGAGGTATGAAGACGCGAATGATCCCGTAGATGCCCACTTTGGTCATGATGGCGAAGAAGGCGGACACCGGCGTCGTTGCGGCCTCGTACGTGGAGGGCAGCCACAGGCTCATGGGTACGATGGCCGCCTTGAGTCCGAACACGACGAGCAGCAGGCCTGCCGCCGCCCGAATCAGAGGAACGTCGGCGGAGGTCGCCGTCGCTACCTTGGCAGCCATGTCAGCCATGTTCAGCGTGCCGAGCGTGCCGTAGAGCAGGCCCACCGACAGGAGGAAGAGAGCGGAGCCCACCAAGTTCAGCACCACGTAGTGGAGCGTCGCGCGGACCCGAGCGGGTCCACCGCCGTAGACGAGCAGGGCGTAGGACGCGATGAGTAGAATCTCGAAGAAGACGAAGAGATTGAACAGGTCGCCGGTCATGAAGGCGCCGCAAAGGCCCATGACCTGGAGATGGACTAGGGGGTGGAAGTACGGGCCTCGGGTGTCGTCGCCACCCCATGCCGCCAATAGCACGACGAGGGCCAAAACGACGGTGAGGGCCACCATGGTGGCGCTGAGCCGATCCACGACCAGCGTGATGGCGAAGGGCGCTGGCCAGTTCCCGAGTCGATAGACGAACACCTGACCATCCGCGCTCAGGGACAGCATCCACACCGAGAGTCCCAGGAGTAGACTCATGCCGAGGAGGCCGGTCCAGCGCTGGGTGAACGGGCTTCTCGTTGCTTCGCCGAGCCACAAGCACATGACGGCGGTGAACATCGGCAGCAGCACCATACACACGGGTAGGTGGTTCACGGCTCACCCTCCTGGGCTACGGGTGCATCGACGTCGTCGTCGCCCAGGCTCCGATGGGCGATAAGGGCGACGACGACGACGAAGGCCGTCATGGCGAAGCCGATGACGATGGCGGTAAGAACGAGCGCCTGGGGGAGAGGGTCGGCGTACACGGCCGACTCGCCCTCAGGCCCAAGGATAGGGGGCGCGCCAACGGTGAGCCGGCCCATGGAGAAGAGGACGAGGTTGGTGGCGTAGGATAGGAGCGCGAGCCCAAAGACGACCGACATCGAACGTCGTCGAAGCAAGAGGTACACGCCACAGGACGCCACCACGCCTACGCTGGCTGCGAGCATCCACTCCATCAGGGACCTCCCGATTCCTCGTCCGTCTCGCCGACGTGACCAAGGCGAGACAGTGTGATCAGCAGAACCGCCAGCACGGTCAGGAACACGCCGAGGTCGAAGGCGAGAGCGGAGGCGAGCTCGAAGTCGAAGGGCCCCAAGTGCACGTGTGAGAAGGCGCTGGTCAGGAAGGGCACGCCCAGGACCATGGCAACGACGCCGGTGGCGAGGGCGATGGCGAGCCCGACGGCTGCGGTGGCCAAGAAGTTGAAAGGCAGTCGAGGCGATGCGAA
Organism: Myxococcota bacterium; assembly: GCA_039024635.1. Lineage (GTDB taxonomy): Bacteria > Myxococcota > Kuafuiibacteriia > Kuafuiibacteriales > Kuafuiibacteriaceae > Kuafuiihalomonas. The sequence continues at coordinate 43,982 of JBCCQA010000005.1, forward strand.
CCGGAGCCCGCTCGCCATGAATTGGAGGATCAGCGCTACGCTGGCGACCAGTCCTCCGATGAAGCCGCCCCCAGGTAGGTTGTGTCCCCGAAGCATCAGGTAGACCGCCACCAGAAGGAGCAGGGGGAGAAGAGGACGACTCATCACCCGTAGCAAGAACGGGTGTTGGTCTTTGGACCAAGCTCGCCCGTCGGCCGACGTCGCGGGCTTTGGTATTTGGATGGCGTAGAGCATTCCGGCGATGGCGATGGCCGCGATGCCAAGCACCGTGATCTCGCCCAAGGTATCGAAGCCACGGAAGTCGACGAGGATGACGTTCACGACGTTGGTGCCTCCGCCATACTCGCGGCTCGTGGCCAGGTAGTAATCGGCGATGGTGTCAAAGGGACGGGTCAGAACCACCCCCATCAAGCCGGTGACGCCCAAGCCGAGCGCTCCTGCAATCAACCCGTCTCGGATTCGTCGAGCCTTCGACGAAATGCTGGGTCCATGGGCGGGCAGGTGGGCGAGGGCCAAGAGAATGAGCACCGTGGTGGCGAACTCGACCGAAAGCTGGGTGAGCGCCAGATCTGGAGCGGAGAGCTCCACGAAGATCAGCGTGCTCCCGAGACCGGAAAGGCCGAGGGCGATCATGGCGAGTAATCTTCGACGATGAAAGAGGACGGTTCCCACCGCGCCGAACACCAACAGACACGAGAAAGCGACTAGGGCCAGGCGTGGTCGGGTCGTGATGGGCACGAGGTCGTCGTCACCCTGGAGTGGTCCGAGGAAGGGAAGGAGCCCAAGGATGGCGGCACTGCCGACCAGTGCGATGAGGTATCGGCCAAGGGAGTGGTCGTGCAGGCCTCGCGTGATGCGTCGGGCAAGTCGAACGATGGCCCCCATCGTGCTCGCGTACAGCTGGGCCCCCGGAGGCAGAAGACGACGATCACCGAGTGCGTTGGCCAAGGAAGGCCGCTGACGAAAGAGACCCACGCCCACCCCGACCGCGAGAAGACTCATCGCGAGGGGCAGGTTGAGGCCGTGCCATAGGTGCAGGTGGATGTCGGGTGTGCGGGCGCCGAGGACGCTGTGGCTCACCGCCACTAGTAGCTCCTCGGCCACCAGGCCTGGAGCGATGCCGACCAGAATGCACAGGGCGACGAGCAGCCCGACCGGGACCTGCATCCAGGGAGGTGGAGGATGAGGGTTTCTTTCGAGGCGACCCGTGTCGTGACGGAAGAAGACGTCCCATACGAAACGCACGGAGTAGGCGACGGAAAAGGCACCGGCCAGGGTAGCCACAGTGGGAATCAGCCAGGGCTGGGCGCTCTGGGTCCCCACATCGACCGCCTCTTTGAAGAACATCTCCTTGCTGAGGAAGCCGTTGAGGAGGGGGATGCCGGCCATGGCCGCTGAAGCGACGGTGGCCAACAATGCCGTCGACTTCATCGTCCGCGCGAGACCGCCCAGGCGGGTCAGGTCTCGCGTCCCAGTTTCGTGATCGATGATCCCCGCCGCCATGAAAAGGGACGCCTTGAAAGTGGCGTGATTGAGAACGTGGAACAGCCCCGCGACTACTCCGGTTTCGGTATTGAGTCCGAAGAGGGCCGTGATGAGCCCGAGGTGGGAGATGGTGGAGTAGGCGAGCAGGCCTTTGATGTCGTCCTGGAACAGGGCCACCACTGCCGCAAAGAGCATGGTGGCGAGACCGAAACCCGTCACGACTACGAACCAGACTTCGGTGCCCGCCAGGGTCGGCCACAGTCGGGCGAGCAGGAAGACTCCCGCCTTCACCATCGTCGCCGAGTGCAGATAGGCGCTGGCCGGGGTAGGGGCGGACATGGCGCCCGGTAGCCAGAAGTGAAAAGGGACCTGGGCGGACTTGGTGAACACGCCGAGGAGAATCAACCCGAGTACGGCCGGATATCGGGCATCGGCCTGAACGAGTGGGCCAGACGCGAGCACTTCGGACAGCGCAAAGCTCCCGGTGACGCGGCCGAGGAGCAGGACGCCACCGAGGAGGGCCAGTCCGCCGAGGCCCGTCACCCCAAGGGCCCGCCGGGCGCCTCTGCGGGCCTCGGGGCGCTGGCTATTGAAGCCAACGAGCAAAAAGCTGCTCACTGAAGTCAGTTCCCAAAATACGACCAGGCCAAGCAGGTTCTCGGAGGCGACGAGTCCCAGCATCGCGCCCATGAAGAGCAGTAGGAACGCGAAGAAGCGGTCTCGCTGAGCCTCGTGCACCATGTAGTAGCGGGCGTAGAGGATGACGAGGAGCCCGATGCCCAGGACCAGGCCGCAAAACATAAGGGACAGGCCATCCAAGCGCAGCGAAAGGCTAAGTCCGAGCTGGGGCACCCAAGGAATGGGGACAATCAGTGGAGACTCGGGAAAGGCTCCTCCGGTCGCCGCGAGCAAGAAGCCCAAGGATGCCAGGGTAACGGCCCCAGCCATCCATGCGGACCCGTTCCGGCCCAGCCGCCGAGGGCTCAGGATGGGGAGCCAGCACAGCAGCATAGGCGTGAAGAGGGCGAAAGCGAGCTGCATCGGAGGGCCGGAACCGGGTCCCTGCCGTTTTCGACTTCGGGGGTCAACGTGCCCTCCTCCTCGGCTCATAACTTGGCGTCGCTTTCGATCGACTCTTTCCGGTGGCTCGTTTCTATCCCTGGGGATGGGAAAGCGCCCCGCCCTAGGCCAGGTCCGCACGGGCGCCGAGCTTCGTCGGTGGTACTGGTTGAAGGATGAGCTGGTGGCTGGATGCCGGGCCCGAAGTCTTCCCCTCGGCGGCCGAAAGGCGGAGCTCCTCGAGCGCCTCGCCACCTTCCTGGACACGGGTCGAATCTCTCGGCCGAGGAAGGCCTGCCCCGGAAGCGGTTCAGTCGACTGGGTACGGGGTTCGCTGAGCCCTGAAACCTTGATCGACGCCGGCTACCGCAACAACCGCAACGTCCGTCGATTCATGGAGGCTCGAGTGGGGCCCCACTTTCGCTTTACCATCGGCTTCATGGCTTGGGTGCGCCAGAACCACGGGAAGTCCCTGCAGGATGCTGCGACGGCCTGGTGCGAACTTCAGAAGGTCAAAGCCCCTATCGCCGAGGACAACCAATTCAATCGCTACCTCCGCGCCTTCTTCGAAGCCAATCCTGAGCGCAGCATGGAGGAGGCACGCATCTGTTGGGCGTGGTGCCGCAGCCGGGCCAGCGAGGACGGGCGCCACCGCTATGCGGACGAGGACCTCCGAGCCCTGGGGCGCTGAATCAGCAAGGCTCGAGATCCCGTCCGCCCTTCGATGGGTCCGAAGTCTCGGCCGCCGGACGTCAGATCGTCGGCAGCGAAGACTCGGTAAACGACTTCAGCCCTTGGGAAGATCGTTTCGTCTTCAACGCAGGCGACTAAAGGTTGGGGGCCATGGAAGACTCTCGTCGAACAGCAGCTCTAATTCACTGTTGCCGCGGGGCGTCAGCCGCCTAGGCATACTAGCGGCCGAATCGGGCGGCCTTGGATCTCAAAGCGCCCGCGGGCCTCTACGGGCCCATAAATCGAGCCGGGTGACTTTTTTTCTCCTAGGTGTCGAGATGACGAGCAAAGCGCGTCGTGCTGGCGAAGTGGCTCGATGAAGAGCCGCAGGAAGGAAAACCATGAAGTACCTTTGCCTGATTTATGATGACGAGAACCGCTGGCTCGACGCCAAGCCCGAAGAGCAGCAGCAGTCTTTTGCTGAGCACATGGCCCTCATGGAAGAGGCCCAAAAGAACAAGCAGTGGGTCGGTGGAGAGGGGCTGCAACCTGTGCGCAACACCGTGACCCTCCGAGTCCGTAACGGTAAGACCGTCCAGACGGACGGTCCGTTTACGGAGCTGAAGGAGCAGATCGGCGGCTTCTACCTGTTCGATTGCGATAACTTTGATCAGGCCGCAGCCCTCGCGAGCAAGATCCCAGAGGCTCGCACGGGCACCATCGAGATTCGACCGGTGATGGTCTACGAGGGCTGAGGCTCTCGAGGGCTCCGGGCATGCTCCATCGAACGCTCGACCAGGTCGTTCGTCGTCAATCGGGCCGGGTGCTCGGAGCCCTCATTCGACAGTTTCACGACTTCGAACTGGCGGAGGACGTATTCCAGGACGCCGTTCGCAAGGCCCTCGAGACCTGGCCGCAGCGCGGGATGCCGCGCAACCCTGGAGCTTGGCTAACCGCCGTGGCCCGACGTCGGGCCCTGGATCGCTTGCGAAGAGTCGAAGTCGAGCGTCGGCACGCTCCGATGCTCGAAGTGTCCCTGGAAGTCGACGAGCGCGAGCTTCAGGCGTCCGAAGCGGAGCTACTCCACGAGGACGAGCGACTCCGGCTCATGTTCACTTGCTGCCATCCGGCCCTCGCTCTGGAAGCTCAGATTGGACTCACACTCCAGACCCTCGGCGGATTGACGGCTCGGGAGATTGCTCGGGCCTTTCTCGTCCAGGAGTCGACCATGGCTCAGCGTCTGGTCCGGGCCAAGCGCAAGATCAAGAAGGCGCAGATTCCATTCGAGATTCCGGGGCCGGAGGACATCGACGATCGCCTGCAGGGTGTTCTGAGGGTCGTCTACCTAGTCTTCAACGAGGGCTACTTCGCGTCTTCCGGCGGCTTGATCCGTCGAGAGCTCAGTAACGAGGCCATCAGGCTGGGACGACTCCTTCATCAGCTTCGGCCCGAGGACACGGAGGTCATGGGTCTGCTCGCGTTGATGCTGCTTCAAGATGCGCGGGGACAGGCGCGTTTCGATGATGCGGGCGGGCTGGTGGAGCTGGAGCGACAGGACCGAGGCCTTTGGAATCAAGCCCAGATTCGGGAGGGGACGACGCTCCTCGAGCGCGCCTTGCCTCGTCGCATCCTAGGGCCCTACCAGCTTCAAGCCGCCATCGCGGCCGTTCATGCCGAGGCATCCAGCGCCGAGATCACGGACTGGAAGCAGATCGCTTTCCTCTACGACCTGCTCAGCAAGGTGGATCCGTCGCCCCTGGTCGCGCTCAATCGCGTGATTGCTTGGGCGATGGTGTTTGGCCCCGAACATGGCCTCGGGATGCTCGATGACTTGGGTCCTCCGGCCCCAGGACTGGAGGAGCAGGACCTGTTGACCCGGGCCGACTTGCTCTGGCGGGCGGGTCGGCTGTGCGAGGCCCGGCGCGCCTACGACAAGCTCCTCGCCCTGACCAGCCACGAATCGGTTCGCGGCTTCGTCGAGGCGCGCTTGGCGTCCATGGGCTCAAAGACCGAGGGCCCCACGCCTCGGGAAATGCTCGACGGGGCGGATCAATCGTGAAACAGCCCTTCGGCGATGACGCTGGCGCGGTCTATGGAACTCAGCTGGCGGCTGGTACGCAGCAGAGGATCCTCGAACTCGCCCCGGGCCCGCTCCTTTGAGGCGACCGCACTCACCCAGGACCGATGACACGCCCCGTCGCCTTCCTGGTCAATCGCTTCCCAAACCCGTCCGAGACCTTCGTTGCGGACCAGATCCGAGCCCTCCTCGAGAAGGGTTTCGAGGTCGAGGTCTGGTCTCGTCGTTCGGGTGCTGGCCGCCTTCCCATTGAGTGGGATCGTCCGGGCTTCACTCTTCGCCGCGCGCCGCGTGGCCTCTCGGAACCGCTGGCCGCGGTACGGCTCGGAGTTTCGGGTTGGAGGGAGCTCCGGCGACATCCTCCAAGTATAGCCTCGGCCTGGAGTGTAGGTACGCGGGCTGGCGCCCACGGCGATGCTCCGGACTATGCGCTGGTCGTGGCCCACTTCGGGCCTCAAGGCCTGGACGCCCTGGACCTTCGTCGGCTCGGTCGCCTCGAGGGTCCGCTCGCCGTTGTCTTTCACGGTTTTGATATGTCCACCTTTATCGAGCGCGAAGGGGAGGACGTCTATCAAGAGCTCTTCGAAGAGGCTCGACACCTCCTTCCGATCTCCGAGCGCTGGAGGAAGCGGCTCCTCGAACTTGGCGCGCCCGCCGAGCGGATTGGCATTCACAGGATGGGGGTGGACCTTCAGGCCTTCGACTATGAGCCACGTCGCTGGTCCCGAGGCGAGGCCCTTCGCCTCGTCAGCGTAGCCCGGCTGGTCGAGAAGAAAGGGCTACAGATCGCCATTCCCGCCGTAGCCGAACTTGCGAAAGAGGTTCCTGACTTGAGCTGGGACGTGATCGGTGACGGTCCCATGAAAGACGAGCTCGCCGAGCTCGCGTCGCGATACCGGGCGCCGGTCGTCTTTCATGGCGCCCGTCCCCACGATGAGGTTCGGACGAGGCTCGCGGCGGCCCACCTCTTGCTGGCTCCGAGCCTCACCGCCTCCACCGGTGATCAGGAAGGCATTCCTGTGGCCCTAATGGAGGCCATGGCCTCGGGCCTGCCCATCGTCACGACCCGCCACTCCGGGATCCCCGAGCTGGTTCGGCCGGGAACCGGCCGCATGGCCGACGAGGGGAAGGTCGATGCACTCCTGGCCGAGCTACGGGCCGCGCTCGACGACGCGAAGTATGGCCGATGGCCTGACATCCTGGCCAAGGCCAGGGCTCGAGTCGCAGAAGAATTCGATCAGGCGGTGTGGAATGAACGGCTTTTCGAACTCGTCCGTGGGTCGGCGTGAAGCGAGCGTCTAAAATGGTAAGAGCTGTGAAAGGCCGCGCGGCTTTGCTGGGCCTCGGTCCCCATGCTACCGGCACCGGATGCAGAGAGTTGCGGTATTCGCGGGAGCTTTGGGTCAGGTATGCTGCTGGCTCGTCCTGGGTTGCGGGGCATCGGGGCCCGACGGGCTGGTCGAGCCGCCAGCGCGGGGCGGTCAGTTGGTCGGATCAGGCATGAACGGAGGGGGCGAGCTCATCGAGGCCATGGTGGACAGGATCAGCACGGAGACGAACCCGAACTATCGCTATTCCTTTGAGGGTGCCAAGTTCGTGCCTCCCGAAGGCAAGACTCTCCTCATCCTGGGACAGACATTGGGCGGCATCGAAGAGCACGTGGCCAGCTTCCCCGACCAGCCTCTGCCCGGAGGCTGGGCGGCCTACTGGGGCATCCCGAGCTTGGACGGCGTCACAAACACCTTTCTCAACGAGACCGGGGGGCGGCAGAACCACCAGCAGCTCATCGACGACTACCCCAATACGGTGATCCAGAGCGGTCTGTGGATGGTCGGGAACTTCGAGGTGGCGCGAAGGACCGTGGCCGGGGAGTTCGATCAGGTCGTACGGGACTTCAGCCGGTGGGTGAAGAACATCGAGCGTCCTTTCTACCTTCGGATCGGCTACGAGTTCGATGGCCAACACAACGCTTTGGAGCCCGAGGAGTACGTGCAGGCTTACCGGCGTATCGTCGACCTCATGCGTTCCGAAGGGGTCCGGAACGTCGCCTTTGTCTGGCATTCCTACGCGGCGCCCACTTTTCGCGGCTACCAATTGGGTCTTTGGTACCCAGGTGACGACTACGTAGACTGGGTTGGGATTTCCTTGTTCGGTCAGTCCTATCTACGGACGCCCAGCCGAGAGGTCGAGACAGTCTTCGAGTATGCGCGCGACCGAAGGAAGCCGGTGATGGTGGCCGAGTCCAGTCCCGTGAACGGGGTCCGGGGTCCGGCAGATTGGGATCGGTGGTTCGTGAACTTCTTCTCCTTGGTCTACGAACGGAACATCAAGGCGGTCAGCTTCATCAACGAAGACTGGGAGCGGTTCAACTTTCCCGGGGTCAGCTGGGGAGACTCGCGACTGCAGAACGACCCTGACATTGCCGCTGCTTGGTTTCTTGAGACGAACAAAGACCGCTACTTGAAGCAGTCGCCTGAGCTGTTTCTGCAGCTCGGCTACACGCCCTAGGGGCCCTAGTCTTCGTCGTTGTGGTGGTGGTGGTCCTCTTCGGAGGCCGCTTCCTCGCCGTGATGGTGTTCGTGCTCGCTCGCGTGCCCATCGGAGCCATGGTGGTGCTCGTGCTCGTCCGCGTGGCCATCGTTGCCGTGGTGGTGCTCGTGCTCGTTGGCATGGCCGTCCGAACCATGATGGTGCTCGTGCTCGTCGGCATGGCCATCATCTCCGTGGTGCGTGGCGTGCTCCGAAACGGACGAGGACGGCTGGGACCCTCCCGCTGGCTGAGATCCTGCGCCGTTGGGCGACGTCGAGCCCTTGCATCCCATGAAGGCGACGAGGGCGAGAGGCATCAGGAGCGCTCGGATGGACATGAGTCAATTCATTCGCTGGCTCCAACTTCGCCGTCAAGTCGGACGAGGAACCTAATCTTCCGCCTTGGTTCGAGGCGGCGTGATCATGATGTGGGCGCCCGCCGTACCGGGATGCATCAGCCAGGGAACGCCGAGGCTGGGCTTGGTGGACAGGCCCGTAGAGGACGCCGTGGCGAAGGGGATGTAGACCACCCAACGTCGGTAGGGGTCGGCCACGGTCTTTGTTTTAGGATCGAAGCTGCTCCCGACTAGGACGTGAAGGGTCCTGGGCGCCCGGGGCATGGGAAGCGCCCCCGACTCTACCTCTTTCCATCGCTGCTGCTTGTTCTCTTCGCCCGTGACGCCTTCCTTCCGAAGCGCGCGACCTCGAGCCATGAAAGGCTCGAGATCCCGGTGGTAGCAAGCCGCTTGAAAGCTGGGCTTCGTGGGCGGGCTGGCCAGGCAAATAAGCGTGTTGCTCCCATTGCGAACGACTTCGAGTTCGCCTTCGGAGGCGTAGGCCATGACCGTGGCCTCGGCTCGCATGTCCTCCGGAGCTGCGAGCAAAGCCCCTGCGATCTGGCTCTCGACCGCGGGCACGGCGCCCTCCTTGCCCAGACCGTTCCCCGAAGCACCCAGCATCCATGCGAACAAGAGGAGCCTCGAGAGATTCACGAGGCCCCGATAGCGGGCCCGGCGGGTCCTGACCAGCCATCGGTCCTCCGTCTCCCGCGACCCGCCGTTGGCCCGCGGAGTTTGCTCGACCCTCGTTCTGAGCGCCCACGCCGCGAGGGAGCCCCTGCCTTCTTCGACCCGCACCAAGCGCCCTGGACCTCGGTCGCTCCTGGACGGTCCGAACCCGGCTCCCACAGGTGTTCCTCGGACGATGGGCCGGGCGAATCCTCGCACGGTAGTTGACCAGGCTTCCCCTCAGGCCCTATCCGCAAGCGATGCGAGCTCTTTCTTGGGCGCTTCCCATTCTCTTGGTGGCCTGCGGCAGCGAGGTCGATTCGGGCCCCAACGGTAGCGGCGGGCCGGGGAGCGGGTCCCTGGACATGGGTGCTGAACCGGTCGACCTTGGCACCGAGCTCGAGGACATGGGCGGACCCGTCGACTCGGGTGTCATCGACATGGGTTTCGAGCCCATGCCTTTGCCCACGCTGGACGCAAGCGAGGCCTCATCGGAGCGAGTCGAGATCGACTGGCTCGTCACCTCGGCAACCACCGACCCTTGGGGGCTCGACTGGCTCCGGGGCACCATGCCCATGCCCGCACTAGGAACGGACGAGCGAGGGGCCGTGTGGGGTCCGGCCCGGCTCGAAGAAGATGGCTCGGTTAGGCTTTCGGCCAACCGTCGGGTGTATTTGGCGGCCGAGCTGGCGCTGGAGGAGTCCACCACCTACGCAGTGTCTCTCGACGGTTTCGAGTTGAGCGTGGACGGTATTCCCCTTTCCAGCGATCCCTATCGAACGGGACGTCACCGGCAGCCTGTCGTTCTCGAGCCCGGCAATCATCTCCTCATCGCCCGAGGCGACTCTTCTCGTGGCAACCCGCGGATCAGGATATGGGCGGTGGACACCCCGGTCTTCCACAACCTCCAGGACCGCATCGAGCCCCAGCTGGTGCGCGGGCGTCAGGACCCCCAGCCCTTGGGTTTCCACGTCCTCAACATGGGCAGCGAGCCTCTGGTGGGCTGGACCGCCTGGGTCCACGAGAACGAATCGGTCGAGGCTTCCGCTCGGGTCAGCCCGCCGCTTCCGGCCGGAGCCAGCACTCAGGTTGCTTTCGAGGTCATCCCAAAGGCTGAGCTTCCCCTCGGTGGCACGGCCACGATCACGGTTTCCTTCGAAGGACCGGGCGCTGAACTGGGCTATTCGGCCGAGCTGTATCTTCGTGTCGTCGAAGACGACGTCGTCTATCGACGGACGTTCATTTCGGCGATGGACGGCTCGGCGCAGTACTACGGCGTCCGACCTCCGGTCGACGAAGCCGCCCAGCCCACGTTCGGTATGGCCCTCAGCCTCCACGGCGCGGCCGTGCAGGCCGACGGTCAGGCCCGGGCCTACGGACCCAAAGAAGATATGTACATCATCGCGCCCACCAATCGTCGCCCCTTCGGCTTCGATTGGCAGGACTGGGGGCGGCTCGATGCGCTCGAGGTCTTGGAGGACGCGAAGCTGAGCTTCTCCATCGACCCCACCAACGTCCACATCACCGGCCACTCGATGGGCGGGCACGGAACCTGGCACGTTGGCGTCCTGCACCCTGATCTCTTTGCGGTGACCGCGCCCAGCGCGGGATGGCCCTCTTACCAGAGCTACGGCGGTCTCAGTCCCCTACCTTCGACGTGGGAGCGAGCTCGGGCGCACAGCGACACCTTGGTCTACAAGGAGAACCTCGCCGACAAGCCGGTCTACATTATCCACGGAGAAAACGACAATAACGTGCCTGCACAGCTCGGCCTTCTAATGTTCGACGAGCTCCAAGACGTGACCGAAGATCTCTACATCCACATCGAGCCTGGCCGAGGTCACTGGTGGGACGGTTACCCCGAGCCCGGTGCAGCCTGCGTCGACTGGCCAGCCGCCATCGACCTGATGCGAAATCGACGCCGTGCCGAGGTCGCGCTCGAGTTTAGCTACGTGACCCCGAGCCCTTGGGTGAGCGACCGTTTCTCCTTCGTTCAGCTTCTGGCGGCCGAAGACCCCAATGCCGACTTGCGAGTTCGCTCGGGGCTCATCGAAGGGACGCTCGTCGTAGCGACGGAGAACGTCCGCGCACTGAGCATCGACGAGGACGCCCTCGCATCAGTCGGCATCGACGAGGTGGAGGTGGACGGTGTCCTCATTCCCGTGGACGGCGGCCGCACCGAGCAGGGGCAGACCGTGAAGCGACCCGGCGTGCACGGGCCATTCAAAGAGGTTCTCTTCCGGCCCCATTGCTACATCTATCCCGACGGCCCCGAAGGTGCGCCATTCAAGGGCATGGCCGCCTACCTGATTGGGCAGTGGTCGATCATCGGCAACGGAAAGGCCTGTGCGCTGCCCTTCTCCATGCGGGATGCAGCAGGCGACATGAACCGGATCTATCTCGGCGTGCCCTCGGCCCAGCTCGACATTCCGGCAGGCATCCCCTTCAACTTCGACCGTGATGGCGTCACGATCGGGGGCTCGAGCACCGACAGCACGCTGCTCGGCTTCATCTTTCCCGAAGAAGATCGCCTCGCCGGCGTCCTTTTTGCGACGGAGGGCGAGCATTGGCTGATTCAGTTCTTGGGCTTCTTCAACGGCCGAACCAGTTTCCCAGACTGGTTCACACTCCAGTTTGGAGACGACCAGGTGGGCTACGGAAGGGATGGCTTTTTTGACGCGGACTTCGAGTACGATCCCAGCCTGGAGCGCTGACCTTGCCCTGTTTACTGGTGCTCTTGCTGCTCGGGATGCCCAGGGTCGTCTTGGTGCTCACCTGGATATTCGGCGACGGCTACCTCGGGCGGGCCTTCCCGGGCTTCGTATGGCCCCTCCTGGGGTTCTTTTTCCTGCCCTTTACGACTTTGGCTTTCGCCTACGCCATGAACTCTCTGAAGCCTGTTGGAGAAGTTCCGGACTTCGGATGGCTCTTGGTGGTGCTAGCCGGCTTGGTGGATCTCGGGGTCGTCGGTGGCGGGCAGCGGGCCCGGCGTGCCCGGATCCAGGCACGGACCTGAAGGGCCATCAGTCGATGCTTCCCATCGAAGACGATTGACCCCAAGTCTCGCCCGGGGAGGTGTCGAGCCATGGACAAGGGGACGCCGGTCAAGGTCCAGACCCAAGAGCTCTCGCCGACCCAGGCCTGCATCGGACGATTCGAAGTTCGGCTCAAGGCGGACCGATTCAAGCTCATGGCCCCGAGCGCTGTCCAGGGTTACCTCGAAGAGAAACGGGACAAGAACAAAGGCGTCCGGGTTGTGAAGGGAGCCCGTCGTTTCTACGTCGTGGACGGCCACCACACCTTGAGCGCCGTCATGGAGGCGCAGGCGCCGCGGGAACTGATCCTGGACCAGGTCGACGATCTCTCGGACTCGGGTTCCAAAGAGGAGTTCTGGAAGAAGATGGGCAAGCGTGGGCTCTACTATCCGCGGCGTCTGGGCCAAGCGACCTCGCCGAGTGACTTTCCCCCGACCCTGGATGAGTTGGAGGACGACGCCTTTCGAAGCCTTGCTTGGCTTCTGCGAAAGATGAACGCCTTCGAAGACCTCAAAGAGCCTTATCAGGAGTTCAAGATCGCCGATTTCCTCCGCCAGTACATGGCCTTCGAGCCTCAGGCACCTCACGAATACGAGCTCGCCGCTTTGCGCGCCTTCGAGCTGTTGCGGTCGGAAGAAGCTGAGCGCGCGGTCGACCAAGGCGAGCTACCTGGAGTCGAGAAAGGAGCTTCGAAGCCGAAGGATCTTCTGGCCCAGTACTACGAGGTTCTGGCCGACGCGCGCGCTCCTCGCTACTATCAATGAGGACGACGCTATTCGGTCAGGCCCCGGGTTCGAGCCTGAACCATGAGGGCGTTCGCCTCCGCCCGGAGCCTGGCCGCCTCTCGGAGCTTGGGCTGCATTTTCGTCGAATCCGACGCGCCTTCGTCCTCGAGGCGTTGGGCCTCCTTCCCCTCGCCCATAGGTGAGGAGGAGCTCCTCCAGACAGATCTGCTGATCGTTGCTCAGCCGCCCAGTCGCGGCGGTCATCCCCCAGTGCAAGATGGGTTTGGGGCCAAAGACCTGCTCGAGCATCGACCCCGGAACGTCGAGACGCTGGACGTCGTCGAAGTAGACCCGGAGTCGACCGGTCTCTGGCGTCCAGTCGATGCGAAGTCGGTGCCGCTGGCCGTCTTCGAGGTTCCGGAGTTGAACGGGCTTGGCTCCCGAGTGGAATGGATCGCCGTTGACCACGACCCCCAGGTGGTCCTCTGCGGGGTCGCCGAGATGATGATTCTGATAGGTGTCGAACTCGATTGCCACAGAAGGAGAGAGGCCGCTGATACCCATGCCTTCCCCTCGCCACCCGGTCCCCATGCCCGGGTGAAGGACGAAGGCGATGCCGTCCGCACCTTGAGTGTCTTTCATGCCAAGGACCAAACTGAGCCGAAGTTCGAAGGGCTTGCCTAGGTCCAAGGGTCGATGAAACCAGGCGGAGCCGCTCAAGAAGGGGTGGTCGTCCGTCAGTCGAATGCAGTCTCGACTGACAACTTGGGCGCTTCCGCCGAGTTCGAACTCCTCTACGCTCGTTTGGGCCCAGCTGTGGACGGGGACCAACAAGGCCAATGTGCCGAGCCCCAGCATTCTCACCGTTGAAGAGTCGGGGTTCGGAGGGCTTTCGACAAGATGCCTCCATCTACGCAAGGCAGCCAGGGTGGTGGATCACCCTTCAAACTCGTCGTGTGTCGAGATCTTCCCTCCAGAGCCACCAAGGCGCCTCTAGACCCGGCTTCGGGTTGCTCGGTGGACCATCCGGATAGAGCGAGTCGTATTCCGTACAGAGCATGACGCGGGAGGACTGGCTCCTCGAGAACCGCCTCTGGAGTATGGGTCATCCATGTTGCATGGTGCTCGACGATGAGCGCACCGAGACTCCTTGCGATCTCAGCTTTGTGGGTCATGCTGACTCCGATGGGTGGGGCCCATGCCAAGCCGATTCCTGTCGAGCTTCGAAGAGTCGAGGGTTCGTGGACCCTTCTTCGGGACGGTGAGCCTTTTCAAATCAAGGGGGCAGGTGGACAAGCTTCCTTCCAACTCTTGGCTTCGGCGGGCGGGAACGCCACGCGAACCTGGGGAGCGGAGGGCATCGAGGAGCTGCTCGACGAGGCCCATGCTCAGGGGCTGGGGGTGGTCGTCGGCATTTGGCTCGGTCACCAGCGCCACGGCTTCGACTACTCCGACGTCGACCAGGTGGCCGAGCAGTATGCGAGGGCTGAGCGCCTCATCAAGCAGCACAAGGATCATCCCGCCGTGCTCTTGTGGGGGATCGGAAACGAAATGGAGGGCTTTGGCGAAGGCAAAGACGCTGCGGTGTGGTCGGCAGTCAACAACGTGGCCGCCTTGGCCAAACGACTCGATCCCCATCATCCGACCATGACCGTCACGGCAGAGATCGGAGGGGATCGCATCAAGGCCATTCACAGCCTTTGTCCCGACGTCGACATCGTTGGCGTCAACACGTACGGAGGCGTGACCTCGCTACCGAAGCGTTATCGGGCGGCGGGCGGAACGAAGCCCTACATCGTCACTGAGACGGGCCCTCCAGGTGCCTGGGAGGTGGGAAAGACGGGCTGGGGGGCGCCTCTCGAGCCCAACAGCACCGAGAAGGCCTCCTTTTACCGTCGTGCCTACGAAGCGATCGCCAAAGACGATACGTTGGCTCTGGGCTCCTTCATGTTTCTTTGGGGCCACAAGCGTGAGGCGACAGCGACCTGGTACGGCATGCTCTTGCCGGGCGGCCAGCGTACGGAGGCGGTCGACGTCATGGCCAAGGCGTGGTCCGGCAAGGCCCTGCCCAATCAGGCGCCCCGAATCATGCAGCTGATCAACAAGACCGATAGCGTCCTCCCGCCAGGGGGCATCTTCGAAGCTCGGGTCGTGGTCGAAGATCCGAACCGGGACCCGGTGACGTTCGAGTGGCGACTGGAGCCTGAGGAGAAGGAGCACATGACGGGAGGGGATCTACAACCTGAGCCCGAGCCGCTCACGAAGGCCATCCTGCAGAACGGAGGGCCGTCGGTGCGGGTGCGCATGCCCGACCGACCAGGACAGTTCCGGCTCTATGCCTTCGTCTACGACTCGGCGGGTGGGGCGGCGGTGGCCAACGTTCCACTGAAGGTCTTGGACGGAGTGAACGTCGTGTCCGGGCCGCCTCTCCAGCTTCCCGTGGTCGTGGCCGGGGAGGGAACGGACACGGCCCCCTGGGTTTCTTCGGGTTGGATGGGTGAGACGGAGGCCATCAACATGGACCCACAGGCGTGTCCAGAGCCTCACGGCGGCCAGACCTGCCTGAGGATTCGCTACGAGCGGGGCGACTCTTGGGGAGGGGTGGCCTGGCAGCATCCGATCGAGGACTGGGGGGACAAGGCGGGCGGCTTCGACCTGTCGGGGAGCAAGACGCTGAGCTTCTGGGCTCGAGGGAAGCGGGGCGGTGAAAAGGTCAAGTTTGGCTTTGGGCTCTTGGGTCAAGATAAGACCCACTACGATAGCGCCCGCGACGAGATGGAGGTTCGGCTCACCAGTCGCTGGAAGCGCTATCGTTTCGACCTCCAGGGCAAAGACCTCCGACGCATCAAGACACCGTTCTTCTGGTCCGCCGCAGGCCAGACGCGGCCCCTCGAGTTCTACGTCGACGACGTACGCTACGAGTGATCAGGTCCCAGGAGCCTGGCAAAAAGCCTCGAGCATGGCGCGAATAAGCGGTCGTAGCCGCTCCGCCTTCGAATCATCGAACTCCAGACTTCCTTCGTCCATGTACGTGTCTTGGACCAGTTCGAGCTGGAGGGCATGCACGTTCTCTGCCGGACGGCCATATTGGCGCGTGATGTAGCCCCCCTTGAAGCGGCCGTCTCTGACCGAGCCGTAGTGGTTCGCTCTTGCGGCCACCGTGCACACCGCCGTGATTCGATCGGGGGCGCAGCTTCGGCCTTCGGCGCTCCCGACGTTCAAGTCCGGCAGCCGGCCTTCGAAGAGGCTGGGGACCCGGCTCGGTATGGAATGGGCGTCCCAAAGAAGGGCAAGGCCATGGCGACGCTTGATGCGCCGAAGCTGTGCGCTCAGGGTGTCGTGATAGGGCTGCCAGTAGGCGGCACGTCGTTGCTCGATCTCGTCTCGGTTCGGCGGCGCCCCGCGGTAGATCGGGTGGCCGTCGAAGCATCGGGTGGGAACCAAGGCGGTTTCGAAGCGACCAGGATAGAGGGGTTTCTCGTCCGGAGGGCGGTTCAGGTCCACGACAAAGCGGGACCATCGAGCTGCCAGAACAGTGGCGCCGAACTGGATTGCGAAGTCGTAGAGCCGGCGGACGTGCCAATCCGTATCGGGAAGTCTAGCCGCTTCCGGGGTAAAACGGCTCTGCAGATCGGGGGGTACTTCTCTTCCGTCATGGGGGATGCTGACGACGAGCGCGGCTTCACCCTCGTGAAGTTCGAGGGCTTTCAAGAGGTCTCCAAGAGCTCGGGGACCAGTTCGGAGAAGACGCCGTCGCGAACGAGGAAGAAGGCCTCTTCGAGATCTGGAGCAAAAAAGCGGTCCGCTTCCCAGGCCGGAACGGCTTTGCGTACCTTGATCAAGACCTCTTCTAGTGCCGGTGAACTCCTCAGAGGACGATGGAACTCTACCGCCTGGGCTGCCGCCAGGAGCTCGATGGCCACCACGCGGGCCGCGTTCTCAGCCAAGCGAGCGCTTCGACGGGCGCCAAAGGTCGCCATGCTCACGTGGTCCTCCTGATTGGCCGAGGTGGGGATCGAGTCGATCGAAGCCGGATGAGCAAGGGTCCGATTCTCGGATACGAGGGCTGCCGCAGTAACCTGGGCCATCATGAAGCCCGAATTGACGCCGCTGTCTTCGACCAAGAACGGGGGCAGGCCGCTCATCTTGGGATCGACGAGGATGGCGGTCCGACGCTCGGACAGTGCGCCGACTTCACACACCGCGTTGGTCAACATGTCGGCTGCGAAGGCCACTGGTTCGGCGTGGAAGTTGCCGCCTGAGAGCGCCTCACCGTCTTCCGGGAACACGAGTGGATTGTCGGTGACAGCATTGGCTTCGATGAGGAGGGTCCGGGTGGCCTGGCGCATCAGGTCCAGGCATGCCCCCATGACTTGGGGCTGACAGCGAATCGAATATGGATCCTGCACTTTGTCGCAGCTCGCGTGAGAGTGTTGGATCTCGCTCTCGCCGAGGAGTGCACGCGCCATCCGGGCGACGTCGATCTGACCAGGCTGACCGCGGGCATCGTGGATTCGGGCGTCGAAAGGGGTTCGACTGCCTTTGAGCGCCTCGACGCTCAAACATCCCGCGCAGAGGGCAGCTTCGAACAGGCGTTCAGCCCGGAACAGGCCGTCCAGGGCCAGAGCGGTGGACGCTTGGGTCCCGTTGAGAAGGGCCAGGCCTTCTTTGGGGCCGAGACGAAGGGGAGGGCGGTCCACCGAGCGCCAGGCCTCGGCGGCATCGACACGTTCCCCCCGGAATCGAACTTTGCCCACGCCTATCAAAGCAGCGGCCAGATGGGCCAAGGGCGCCAAGTCTCCCGATGCCCCCACCGAGCCTTGGGCAGGGATGAGGGGCTCGATGCCGTGGGCTTCCAGCGCGGCCAGAGCTTCCACGAGTTCGATGCGAACGCCCGAGAAGCCACGAGCCAAGCTCGCCATCTTCATGGCCACGATCAGCCGAACGACGGCAGGATCCAGGGGCTCGCCGACGCCACAGCTGTGGGAAAGTACGAGCTTCTCCTGCAGGAGGTCGAGCCGCTCGGCGTCGACGCGGGTGTTGGCGAGTAGCCCGAAGCCGGTGTTGATGCCGTACACGACCTGGCCCGAGGCCAAGAGCTCTCGGACGGCCTCGGCTCCGGCCTCCAGCTCTCGTCGAGCCTGCTCGTCCAGCACGAACTGGGTCGGGGCTCGCCAGATACGGCGCAGCTCCGGAAGAGTCAGAGCGCCGGCCGAGATCCGAAGGGGCGAGCTCATGCTTGCCGGATCTGAAGGGCAGGAAGGTCGAGGCCCTGCTCACGGGCGCAGTCCACGGCTTCGGCGTAGCCGGCGTCGGCGTGGC
Source organism: Myxococcota bacterium (assembly GCA_039024635.1). Lineage (GTDB taxonomy): Bacteria > Myxococcota > Kuafuiibacteriia > Kuafuiibacteriales > Kuafuiibacteriaceae > Kuafuiihalomonas. The sequence continues at coordinate 61,893 of JBCCQA010000005.1, forward strand.
GCATGACGCCGGTTCCGGGATCGTTCCAAAGGACGCGCCGGATACGGGCATCGGCCTCCAGACTTCCGTCGCAGCAAATCACGACGCCGGAGTGCTGCGAGTAACCCATGCCTACCCCGCCGCCGTGGTGGAGCGAGACCCAGGTGGCCCCGCTCGCGACGTTGAGCATGGCGTTGAGGAGCGGCCAGTCCGAGACGGCGTCCGAGCCGTCTCGCATCGCTTCGGTCTCGCGGTTGGGGCTCGCGACCGAGCCCGAGTCGAGGTGGTCTCGACCTATGACCACGGGAGCCTTCAGCTCGCCCGTGCGGACCATCTCGTTGAAAGCGAGGCCCAAGCGGTCTCGCTGGCCCAGGCCCACCCAGCAAATTCGAGCCGGAAGGCCCTGAAAGGCGATTCGCTCCTTGGCCATGTCCAGCCATCGATGCAGCTGCGCATCCCACGGGATGAGCTCCTTCACTTTGGCGTCGGTCCGGTAGATGTCCTCGGGGTCACCGGATAGGGCGACCCATCGAAAGGGACCAACGCCTCGACAAAAGAGAGGCCGAACGTAGGCCGGGACGAAGCCTGGAAAGTCGAAGGCTCGCTCGACGCCACCGTCCTTGGCCACCTGTCGGATGTTGTTGCCGTAGTCGAAAACCGGAATGCCGAGATCTCCGAAACCAAGCATGGCTCGGACGTGTTCGACGACACTCTCCCGGGCCGCCGCCTCGACCTGAGCAGGCGTCGTCTGACGGGCGTCGTCCCAAGCTTCGACCGTCCATCCCGCTGGGCAGTAGCCGTTGATGAGGTCATGGGCGGAAGTCTGGTCGGTGACGGCGTCGGGTCGCACGCCTCGTCGAAGCATGTCCGGAAGCAGTTCGGCCGCATTTCCGAGCAGGCCAACCGAGATCGGCCGGCCTTGGCGCTTGGCGTCTTCGAGGATGGCCAAGGCCTCGTCCAGCGAATTGGCCCGCCTGTCCAGGTACCTCGTTCGGAGTCGTTTCTCGATCCGGTCGGCCCGGCACTCGATGGCCAGCATCGAGGCTCCAGCCATGGTGGCGGCCAAGGGTTGAGCCCCCCCCATGCCGCCCAGGCCCGCCGTCAGAATCCACCGGCCTGTCAGGTCGCCGCCGAAGTGCTGGCGACCCATCTCCGCAAAGGTTTCGTAGGTGCCTTGAACGATGCCCTGGCTCCCGATGTAAATCCACGAGCCGGCGGTCATTTGCCCGTACATCATGAGGCCTTTGCGATCGAGCTCCTGAAAGTGGGACCAGTTGGCCCACTTCGGAACCAGGTTGGAGTTGGCGATCAGCACCCGGGGTGCGTCAGCGTGGGTTGGAAAAACGCCGACCGGCTTGCCCGACTGAATGAGGAGGGTCTCGTCGTCCTTCAAGCGCTTGAGGGTGGCGACGATCTGGTCGTAGCAATCCCAGTCGCGAGCGGCGCGGCCGATGCCCCCGTAAACCACCAGCTCATCCGGGTTCTCGGCCACGGCTGGATCAAGGTTGTTCATGAGCATCCGGAGCGGAGCTTCGGTCAGCCAGCTGAGAGCGTTCAGCTGTGTTCCCTCGGGCGCTCGGAGTCCACGGGTCTGCTTGCGGATCGTCATTTCGAACCTTCGTTGGGCCCCCGCAGCCGACCGCCGAAGTAGACGCCCTGCAGCCGGCCGCCCCCGACCCAGTACGCGAGATCCCGAGGATGGTCGATGTTCCAGATGGCCAGATCGGCGCACTTGCCGACCTCGATGGATCCCAGATCCTGAGCCCGTCCCAACGCCCGTGCGCCCTCCCGCGTCAAACCGGCGAGGGCCTCCGCGGGCGTGAGCCCGAAGAAGGTGCAGCCGAAGCTCATCATCAGCTGAAGCGCGGTCGTAGGTGATGAACCCGGGTTACAGTCGCTTGCCAAGGCCATCGGGATCCCGGCCGCCCGCAAGGCCTTCACCGGTGGTTGCCTGGTCTCTCGGAGCGCATAAAAAGCGCCCGGTAGCAGGACGGCCACCGTTCCCGCCTCGGCCATGGCTGCGATGCCCTCGTCACTCAGCCACTCCAAGTGGTCGGCCGAGAGAGCTCCGAAGCGTGCGGCCAAGGCCGCGCCGCCCTGATCGCTGAGCTGTTCGGCGTGAAGCTTGGTGTGGAGGCCAGCCTTTGTTGCCGCCTCTAAGACCCGCTCCACTTGGGAGGGGCTAAATCCGATGTCCTCGCAAAACGCGTCCACCGCGTCGGCCAGGCCTTGCGCTCGGGCCTGCGGGATCATGTCCCGACAGACGAGATCGACGTAGGCCTCGGGATCGCTCCGGAACTCGGCTGGACAGGCGTGGGCGCCGAGCAGGGTCGTCACGATGCGAACCGGTTCAAGGGTTTCCAATTTCCGGGCGACGCGGAGCATCCGAAGCTCGTCTGTGACCGTGAGGCCGTAGCCAGACTTCACCTCGATGGTCGTCGCCCCTTCCGCCATCAGGGCTCGACAGCGAGTGCGAGCCGACGCCAAGAGCGCCTCTTCGCTGGCCGCCCGCGTGGCCGCCACCGTCGCCTGTATGCCGCCTCCACGGGCCGCAATGTCGGCGTAGCTGTCGCCGTGGAGTCGATCCTCGAATTCGTCGGCCCGGTTTCCGGCAAATACGAGGTGGGTGTGGCAGTCTACGAGGCCAGGGGTGACCCAGGCTCCGGCCAAGGAACGGCACTCGATCGCGATCTCTTCTGCGGGCCCTTCCAGCTCGCTTCGCGGGCCCACCCAGGCGATCCGACCCGCTTGGATTCCGATGGCGGCCTCGCGCAGTGTGCCCCAGGGATCGACAGCGTGGTCGCGAAGGGTGGCTGCGTGGCCATCCAAGAGAAGGAGATCCCACATGGCTTCCGGCCAGCCTCGGGGGCGGCTCTCGGCTTGGCAAGCCGGGCTTGCCTCAGTCTCTCCGCTCCCCCAGATCCGTCGCTGTGGCACGCCTTCGCTTCCAGTGTCTCTTCGATGGTCGGCAGTGGCGGCAGGACGTCGTGGTGGAGGTCGACCCGGGCGGGATGGTCCGTTCGGTCCAAGAGGCAGGTTCCAAAGAGACCGAGCCTGCGCTCGGCGGCACTGTACTCCCGGCTCTCCCGAACCTTCACAGCCACGCCTTTCAGCGAAGGATGGCCGGCCGAGCCGAACGACGGGGACCTCAGGGCAAGGACTCTTTTTGGACATGGCGAAAGCGGATGTACCGAGAGGCGGAGAGGCTGACGCCAGCCCAGCTGGAGGAAGATGCGTTCGAGCTCTACCGAGTCCTTCGGGATCGGGGCTTTGGAAGTGTGGCCGAGTTTCACTACGTGCACCACCAGTCCGACGGCACGCCCTACGAGGATCCTCTGCAGATGCTGAGCCCACTGATTCGAGCCGCGAATCGCGTGGGTATCCGGCTATGCCTGCTTCCGGTCCTCTACCAGCGGGCTGGTTTCGACGCGCCCCGGCCCCTCGCTCGCCAACGTCGATTCGTCCATGAGCTGGACGCCTACCTGAAACTCCTGGACCTGGCCGCGAACCATCTGAAGGGGAGCCGGCATCGCCTGGGTATCGCCTTTCACAGCCTCCGAGCGGTGACTTTGGAGGCGATGCAGGAGGTTCTGAGCTTTCGACGGACTTGGGATCCGAAGGCGCCGGTCCATGTTCACGTGGCGGAGCAGCCCCAGGAAGTCGCCGATTGCCTGGCCGCTCACGGTCGACGCCCGGTCGATCAGCTATTGGAAGCTCTTCCGGTCGACGAAAGCTGGTGTCTCGTTCACGGAACCCACACCACGCCCGAAGAGCTGGCGGGCATTGCCGAGTGCGGCGCCGTCGTGGGGCTCTGCCCCAGTACCGAGGCCAATTTGGGGGATGGGGTCTTCGATCTTCCCGCTCTTCTCGACCGGGACGGGCGCTTTGGCATCGGCACCGATGCGCACGTCGGTGTCTGTCCCTTCGAAGAGCTCCGCTGGCTCGAATATGGTCAGCGGCTACGCACCGGGCGAAGGGTCATCGTGGATCGGCCCACGGACCACGTCGGCACCAACTGCTGGCTTCACGCCTCCGAAGGGGGCGCCCAGGCCCTCGGCCTACCAATCGGGCGAATCGCGCCCGACTTTGCAGCGGACTGGCTTCTGATCGATAGCCCTGTGCTGAACGAAGCGCCGCCGGCCGAGCGTTTGGATCTGCTGGTTTTCAGAGGTGGGGTGCCGGCTCCCGAGGTCTGGCTGGGCGGTCGTCCCCGTCCCCCTGCCGAGACCGCGTAGAGGGCTCGTGCTTCGAGCGCCGGCCGCGGACGCCCCCTCAGATGCAGATCTTCCCGATGTCCTGCATGAGGTCGATGCAAGACTGTTCGCCTGGGCAGTCGGCATCGCTGTCGCAGCTGGGGACGCAGGACGTGACGAAGCAGCTCAAGCCGGCAGGACAGGCTGGCAGATCCACGCCGCAAGCCTGCGTACATACCCCGCTTCCGAAACCGCAAAACTGCTCCGCTGCACCGTTGCAGTCCCAGCTCCCCTCGCAGGCACCGCCCACGGGCGTGTCGCCGTCGAAGAGCCCCCCGCAGATGCTGCCTTCACCGTCACCCGGGTCGAAGCAGCCGTAGCCCGCCTCGGTCCGACAGTCAGCGTCGCTCGAACAGTCCAGGGCGCAGCCCGCGAAGGCGGGTCGCTCTCGGCCCATCGGGGACACGCTGACGAAGCGGCTCCCCGCCGGGCACTGGTCTTCGGTGAAGCCGGTCGTGCACATGCCGTCGTTGAAGCCCTGCGGCTCGGTCAGGCAACGGTTGCCGTTGATCCCCGAAGGACCGCAGTCCAGGTTCTCGGTGCAGGGGCCGCCGAGATTCACCGGGACCGGGGAGGGCTGGCAGGTGTTGTTGCCGAAGCATTCGAAGCCCTCTGGGCAGTCCGGGATGTCGTCGTCGTTCGGATCGCAGAGCTGTGTACAGATGCCTTGGTCATCGGGATCGAAGCCATTGACGAAGTCGAGGGGGAGGCTACAGCGGGCGGAAGGGCCACCTGCGCATTCCCAAATGCCGTTGCAGCTCTCCCCAAAGGCCTTCTCACCCGTGCCCGAGAGGTAGCACTCTCGCATTCCGTCGTCGTTGGTGTCGTAGCAAGCATAGCCTTCGCTTCGGCAGTCGGCGTCGCTCTCGCAGGTGGCCAAACACGCACCGAGGAGGGCCAGGCCTACGTCGTAGATCAGCGGGACGCCCTGGACGCAGGTCCCGCCCTCGGGGCAGCCCTCGATACCGCACTCCAGTCGAGTGCAGTAGCCACCGGCGAAGGCGCTCGCGAATATGGTCTCGGCGTCCTGTTGCCGGGCCGGAAGGCAGGCCACGGCGTCCGGGTTCGGATCTCCAGGGCCGGTCATGCACTGCTCGTCCACGGCGCAAGGGCTCCCGACGTTGCCCGGGGGTGCGGGGCAGTCGTTGTCGTTGAGGTTGTTGCAAAAGCCGGTGAGGAAGCCGAAGTCGCTGCAGCAGCCATCACCGTCGGCACAGCCGACGGGTGCCCGCAGACACGCAGCGAAGCAGAAGTCGGCATTTCCGAAGAACTCATCGAAGGTGCAGGCGTCGGCGTCATCGCAGCTCGTCGGACAGTCGCCGTCGCAGAGCTCTGGACCCTCCACCACGCCGTTGCCGCACACGTAGTTGCATTCAGGGGCGGGACCGCCTTCGCAATCCACGTGGCAGCACGGGCCACCGAACTCCCCGAAAGGATCGATGGGCTCTCCCGACAGTTCGATGGGGTTGCCCTCGCCATCGAAGAGTCCGCCCGCCTGACTGAAGGGGCCGCCCTCTTCGGGAGAAGGGCCTCCGCCTCCACCCGCGGCCGATGAGCCGGTCAGACCTTCGCCGGCCCCGAAGCCGGCACTGTTCCCCTGGAGGGCCAAACCTCCCGATAGCGGGCTGGGACAGCCCGCTGTTGCGCCTCCCGCAAAGAGCGCCCCTCCCGAGGTCCCGGGTCCGGCCGGTGAGCCCCCGCAAAGCGCAAAGGGTGGGCCTCCGGCGCCAGGTCCGGCGCCTCCTCCTCCTCCGCCTCCGCCGCCGCCGCCACCGCCACCGCCGCCACCGAGGCCGACCTCGGTGCACATGGTGCAGTTGGGGCACGGGATTTCGCCATCGAGGGCGCTCTGGTCGAGCTCGAGGATCTTGTCGCCGCAGCCGAGAAGTCCGCTCAACACGGCGGGGAGCATCAAGAGTTCACTGTGGCGCATCGAGGGTGTCCTCCCAGCAGGCGGCCGCATAGATGAGTTGGTTCTCGACCGTGCCGTTCCCGCTCATGTCTTCGTTGAACTCCACCAGCCGCCCTTGGGCGTCGTAGGCGAAACTCGCAACGGCGACAGGCGCAAACTCCCAGTCCCGCCACTCGACATTGTCGATCCGACCGTCTTCCCGGTACTCGGTCCGCCCTCGGAAATCGATGATCCCGTCTCGATCGTTGTCGACCACCCAAGACTGAACGGCCTCGCCGTCGAATACGATTTCCATCCGCCCATCGAGGTCCCCGTCTTGGTTGAGGTCGATGTCCAGCGTGACGGTGTCGCCGTCCTCGGAGGCAAAGATCTGGTGAGAGGGTCCGCAAGGGATGGTGTAGAACATGCGCGCGGGCCTCCAGGCGCCGAAACGTCCCCCTGTCTCGAGCGGAATGCTGATCTGCAGGGAGTCGACCAGGCCGTCGTCCGCTATCGCGTCTACCTGATACAGATCGATGCGGTTGAGGAGGCGTTGGGTGCGCTCCATCGTCGAATCGACGCTGCCGTCGTTCTCGTCGTCCAGCTCATGCAGGATGGCCGAGAGCTCGGGGGCATCGAATCGATAGAAGATGGCGGCCGAGTCTTCTTCGCCATCATCTCGCACGATCCGCTTCACTTGGTTCGAGTCCAGCTCCAAGAGCAGGTCGATGCGGTTCGAAGCGGAGGCCCCCAGCCTCAGGTACTCGATCGTGCAGTCCGAGCTTCCTGGGATCTCATTTTGACAGCCTCCGAGGATCAGTGCCCCCGTCAGCCAAATCATCCGCGGATGTCTTCTCATGCTCTCCTCGTCGGCGCAGGGCCGAACTCGGGCACGCTACCTGGGCCCGATCCTGCCCACAAGGCGCTCGACTGTCCCCCTGGCTCATCTGTGCAAGTCGCCTTTCGACCTACACTTGATTCGCCCGCTTCGACCGCGAACGCACGATCGGGCTCAACGCCGGCGCGAAGAGAAGTGGGCGGCGCGGGCCACCCTTCCGGCCTTCGAGGACGGTACCGGTGGGGAGATTTCGGGGCAGGAGTCGGCCAAAAGGTAGAGTCCGCCGCCGTCCGTTAGGGGTGGACCTTTGCGGGCGCTATCGAGATGTGGAGAGTATGGAGCGGACCGAAGTACGTTTCGTCGAGGACGCGAGCGCCGTGCTGGCGCAAGATCTCGAGGGCCATGACCGCATACTGGTCGTGTGTGCGCCCTCCCGACGATTCGTGGACGAGATCCGGACTGCGCTCGAATTCGCCGAGGTGGAAGTCTTCGACGGGGCGCGGGTCCACGTCCCCAAGGGGACGGTCGCTGAGGCTTCGGCCATAGTGCAAGCCTTTCGGCCCAGCGCCATCGTCAGCGTGGGCGGGGGCGCGGCCACCGGGCTCGTCAAGATGCTGCGCCTCCAGCACGACTTTCGATTCGTGGCTCTTCCCAGCACCTATGCCGGCTCGGAGATGACGACGATCTACGGCAGCACGCACGAAGGGCAGAAGACGACCGGCCGGGATGAGCGGGTCGGCCCCGATCTCGTGCTCTATGACCCCAGCCTTGCTGCGGCCATGCCTTTGGACCTCACCATCAAGAGCCTCTTCAACGCCCTGGCTCACCCCATCTCCTCGCTCTCGGCCGGCGGTGAGCGTGAAGAAGCCGAGTCGGCCATCTCGGATCTGGTGGAAGCCGCGGTCCAGCTCGTTCAGTTTCCGCAGAACAGGGAGGCTCGGATGCTGGCCCTGCAGGGCGTGGCGGCGGCGGGCAGAGTGCTCGAAGCCGGCCGGCTAGGCCTTCATCACGAGCTTGCTCACGCTCTCGGAGGGCGCTTCGACGTGGAGCATGCAGGCCTGCACGCGGTGCTGCTGCCCCATTCTCTGCTCCGGCTCCAGAAAGAGGATCCGGGCACCTACGACCGAGTCGAGCGAGCGGCTGGGCTCATCGACATGCCGCATCAGCTTCTCCAGCTCCTGAAGCGAGCAGGCGCGCCGACCGGGCTGCGGCAGCTGGGGATCGACTGGAGCGACTTCATCACCGCTCTTGAGCAGGTCGACCCGTCATCCAAGGACATCTTGATACCTGCCCATCAAGGTAGGGTTCGTCGGGCCGGAACGCGCTGGGTACCCGAACTCGGGGCCGGCGATGAGCGGGTCTCGGTTCGCGGCGACCTCGAGCAGGCAGACCGGATCGTGCTCGCTCTTCACGGCCGAGGCGCCGACGCCGATTCCATCATCCAGATGGGAACCGAGATCGCCGGACTAAGTGGAGACATCGCCTGGCTCGCGCCCCAGGCCGACAACAACGCGTGGTACACGAACAGCTACCGGGACGAGCCCGCCACCATTGGCGTGCCTCTCGATGCGGCATTGAGCCGAGTCGAGCGGCTGCTTCGCCAAGCTCGCCAGACCAATCCGGATGCACGCGTCCTCATCTTTGGCTTCTCTCAGGGGGCCTGCCTCGGCTTGGAGGCGGCCGCCCGAACGGAGCTTCCCTTGGACGGCGTCGTGGCCATTGCGGGTGCTCGCATCGGACCCAGTAGTGGGTACGGGAGGCCCACGGCTCGGATAGAGGGCGTCCCGGTGCTGCTCGGAGTGGCCGATGGAGACCCATGGGTCGACAAGAAGGACGTCGAGGCCACGGCGGAGCACCTTCGTGCGGCCGGGGCGCAGGTTCAGCTCTTGGGCGCTGCGGGTGAGCTTCACCAGATTGACGAAGCACAGCGCTTGGCCGGCGCTGAACTCCTGACCGGTCGTCGCTTTGGGTCAGGGCCAACCGGCTTTGGGAACTTCGTACAGTCGGAGGCGCTTCCCGGGGCTTTGCCCGGCCGAGGCAACTCACCGCGACCGGCACCCTACGGTCTGCACGCCGAGCAGGTGAACGGCACGCGCTTCGTCGAAGATCGCAAGGACAACCTCCGAATCTGGACCTACCGGCATCGTCCAAGCGCCATCCACTCCGCCTTTCGGCCCGTGGAGGCCCCTCGACTCGCCGGCTCCTTCGAGGCGGAGCCCGACCCCTCCCTTCAGGGGTGGGCGCCCCTGTCGATGCCGGACGCACCCACCGATTTCGTCGAAGGCTTGGTGACGGTGGCCGGCGCGGGAGGCGCTCGAGAAGGAAGGGGCTGTGCTCTTCACTTCTACGCCGCCAACCGGAGCATGGATCGGCGCGCCTTCTCGAACGCCGACGGCGATCTCCTCCTCGTTCCTCAGCAGGGTGGGCTGACCTTGCGCACCGAGCTCGGCGTCCTTCGGGTCAACCCAAGACAAATTGCCCTCCTTCCACGAGGCTTGCGCTTCTCCGTCCTTCTCGACCAGGGTCAGGCCCGCGGCTACGCGGCCGAGGTCTTCCACGGGCACTTTGAACTGCCGGAGCGAGGTCCTATCGGCGCCAATGGCCTGACGGAGGCCCGACACTTCCGAGCGCCCGAGGCCTGGGGCGAAGACCGACTCGCTCTCGGCTTTCGGCTAGCCCATAAGTTTGCCGGCCGCCTCTTCGAGGCCACTCAGGACTACTCGCCTTTCGACGTCGTGGCTTGGCACGGGAACTATGCGCCCTATGTCTACGACCTGATGGACTTCTCTCCGGTATCCAACGCTCGTTTCGACCATCCCGACCCGTCCATCTATACGGTCCTATCCGCCCGGATGGGCGCCGAAGGCGCTTTGGACTTCGTCTTCTTCCCCCCCCGCTGGGATCCGAGTGAAGATACCTTTCGTCCCCCTTTTCTCCATCGAAACGGCGTGACCGAGTTCAACGGCATCATTCGGGACCCGAGCGGCGACGAGGCCCCCTTCTACGCCGGTGGGGCCTTCCTGACCCCAGGCATGACTTCTCACACCGTCCGAAGCCGAGGCGTCCTGCGGGCCATCATGGAGGGCCACAACGAGCCGAGCCGTACACGAGAGAGCTCGATGTGGTTCCAGTTCGAGTCGTCGATTCCGCTGTCCACGACCCCATGGGCCGCCGCCCACCGCCTCGAGGCGTGGCCCCACTACTGGGCCGGCCAGCGGAGCTTCTTCCACCCGCAGCCTTGACAGCCGCTCGGGGCGTCAGCAGGGCCGTTCTGGAGCGTGGCCCAAGGCGCCCTCGATCGCCGCCAGCAGGTCTTCTCGACTCACGGGCTTCGACAGGTGGGCGTCGCCCGGACGGAACTCGAAGTCTTCCATGGCTCCGTTGCCCGAGTAGCCCGACAGAAAGACGACCGGGAGATCCGGCCGGAGGGCCCGAAGCGACTGGGCGAGCATGCTGCCGTCGAGTCGGCCCGGCATGACCACGTCTGTGAGAAGGACGTCGTCCGAGGGATGGGCTTCGAACAGGGATCTGGCTTCGTCACCGCTGGAGGCAGTTCGGACTCGATAGCCGGCGTCGGTGAGGGTTTGGGAGAGCAGGGCGCGAACGGCGTCGACGTCCTCGACGAGGAGTATGCGGGCCCCTTTGGTCGCTTCGACCTGCGGACCAGGCCCTGATTCGGTGCCGACGAGCTCGCCTTGTAGGGCGGGGAAGAGCAGCTCGAACCGGCTTCCGGTTCCCGGAAGGCTCTCCACGGCGATGGCGCCCCCTGATTCCTCGACCGCCCCTGCGATCATGGCCAAGCCCAAGCCCGTCCCGCTTCCTGGCGCTTTCGTGGTGAAGAAGGGCTCGAAGACTCGGTCCAGGTGTTCGGCGTCGATCCCCGTGCCGGTGTCCTCGACGGTCAGGCAGACATGGGGACCGGATGCGAGCTCGCCCACCCTGATTCGCGGTAGTTGGCCCTGCAGGCGGCGGTTGGACGTCGTGATGGTCAGCCGACCGCCGTGGGGCATGGCGTCCCGAGCGTTGATCATGAGGTTCAGAAGGACGCTCTCCAGCGAGCTCGGGTCGGCCGAGATCAGGTCCAGGTCTGGGTCGAGTCGGACCTCGATGTCAGTGTGGCTGGGTAGCGCTCGCGCTGCCCACGCCCGCGTCTCTCGCGCAATCCGATTGAGGTCCACCGGTCGGGGCGCCAGCTTCGAGCGACCGGCGAAGATCAGCATGCTCCGGGTTAGGTCCGACCCCCGGAGTGTGGCCTGAACGCAGCCGTCGATCAGTCCCAGCAGCTCTGCGTCATCCCGTGAGGATTCGCGAATGAGCTCCAGCCCCGAAAGGATGATGGTCAGCAGGTTGTTGAAGTCATGGGCAATGCCGCCCGTGAGCTGACCTATCGACTCCATCTTCTGCGCCCGATGGGCGATCTCTCTGCTCTGCTGCAGGTCTTCCGCGATCTCGACCTGCTTCGTGACGTCGAGAATCACCATTACCCAGCGAACCCGTCCTCCAGCAAGCCGCTCGGGGCGACCTACGCCGTCCAGGCACTTGAACTTTCCGGAGGGCGTTGCGACCCGCCAGCGATGGCTCCATACCTTGCCTGATTCGACGGCCGCCCGCATCGTGGCGCGTACCTGCTTCGCCGTCTCGCAGCCGCTGGGGCCGAACATGGACTCGGGTCGGGCGCGAATGGTCTTGGGGGACAGCTCCCACAGGTCGACGCAAGCCGGGCTGACGTAGTCGACCAAGCTCTGGCCCTCGGAGCTCTGCTCTAGGCGCACGATCGCGCCTGGGATGCCGGCTGCTGTCTCCGCTATCAGCTTTCGGCTCGAAAGCAGTTGGTCGCTTCGGCGCATGAAGACCCGGACGCTGAGACCCAGCAGCACGGACAAGAGGATCCCCAGGGCAAGACGAGGCATCATCTTGTCCCGAGCGCGGGCGCTCAACTCGGCCGTGGGACTCAAGCCCAGGACGAACAGCCGTGCGTGTCCAGGAAGCGGGCTGGCGATGGTCAGCATGTCGGCGTCGATGGAAGACCGCAGGCCCGCGGGTTCGACGACTCCGTCGTCCTGGAGATGGGCCCAAGCCTCCAACACGGACGCGCGATGCTCGGAGTCCTCGATCTCGGGTCGGAGCAGCGCGGTGACGCCCAGCTCCGGCGACAGAATGCTCAGGTCCAACCATCGTTCTCCGGGAACGTCTCTCCACACGAAGTCGAAGAAGCCCGCGTTGACCGAGGCGACCACCACGCCGAGAAGCGCGCCCTCCGGGCCTCGGACCGGTCGGCTCATCGGCAGCGCGATGCGACCGTCGACTCGACTGACGACCGGAACGCCGAGGAGCAGTCTGGAGGTGCTGCTCGTCAGGGCCGACTCGAAGTATCCCCGGTCGCTGACGTCGAGTCCGATGGCGGGCCGCTTGGGCCGGAGGTCGGCTTGGATGACGCCTTCCGCATCCAGGACGAGGAGCGTGTGGAGAAGGGGAAGGAAGCTCCTGATCTCCGCGAGCCGCCCATTGAGAGCGTCCTCGTCGGAGCCGCTCTCGATCTCGCGGGCCACGAGGTCCACCGAAAGCTGAAGCGTCTCCAAGAGGAAGCTGGCCTGATCGGCTGCGACGCTGACGGCGTCTTTGGCTTCTTGCTGACGGGCCGCCATCTCGGCCCGATAGTCGAAGCCTGCGAGGGTCGCGGTCGTGAGGAGGCCGGCCAGAACGATGACCACAGGAATGGCTTGCCGGACCCGGGACACTACCGGTCACCACTATATCGGCCGGGGCTCTTTTTCGAGCAACTGGGTCACTGCCCCAGGAGTCGCTCCGCATCCTGAATCGAATAGCGGCTGACTTCGAATCCACGCGCCCGCAGGAGAGCCTGGACGCTCTGTTCCCCCACGAAGTGGGCGGCCCCGACCACGACCAGGATTCTGCCCGGCTCGGAGGCCATGGCGTCGATTCCCTCTGCGAAGCCCAGGTTGCGTTCGTCGAGGAGAGCGCGGGTGAATCGGGGGTACTCTTCCGCCGTCTGCCGGACCGAATCTTCTAGGCTCGAAAGCTCACCTCGGTCGTAGGCAGCCACCAAACGGTCGGTCTGAGCCACTGCCGTCGTCGAGGTGATGGCCTGCTCAAGCATTTCGATTTGGATGGCCTCATCCAGGGAGGAGAAGAGGGCCAGCTGATCGTCTGCCGTCTCCAAGAATCGCACTGGTAGACCCCTTGCCTCGGCCCGCTTTCGAACGACGGCGTCGATGCCCATCTTGCCGTCGTAGCCGGCCGTTTGGCGCTCCCAGGTCGAAATCAGCTCCGCCGCGAGCCAAGGCTGGAACAGGTCGAGGCCGCTCGGCGGTTGGCCTAGTCGCTCGAGCTTGGTCCTGAGGGCTCTGTAGGTGGGGGGATCGAGGCGGAGAGAGAGCGGCTTCCACGAGAGTCCGTGCCAGGCCACGAGGCCCAGGGACTCGAGCAGCGTCAGATCGACGTCGGCCTCCAGGACCAGCATGTCTGCCCTGTCCACGGCCGCGTCGATGTGGGCCTGAAAGGGCGCTGCGGTCGCCGTTCGGACATGAATCGAACCCAGTAGATCGAAGACCGCCGGGTCCCCGGAGCGGGTCGCTCGCCACATGGGCGCTGGGAAGGCCCTCGATGGGGGCGGTGACGAAAGGTTGGCGCAGGCTGAGAGCAGAAGGGCCAGGACCCAAGCCGTCCGTCGCGCCATGGCCGCCACTCTGCGGCGTGGACCACGAGCGTCCCGTCCGAGTCCATCGAAGAGAGCGAACGGCAGGGGTTAAGCGCCTTGTGCTGCCCTTGGCCGAAGCTCCTCGACTTCGTCACAAGATGGGTCTGACAGGGGACGCGCAAGCCATCGTCCAGCGATTCGCCGTAGTCGAATTGGTAGGACTCGTCGCGTGTGGGAACGAGGCAGACGAACTCGGGGAACGGGAATGGAAACGGGGCCTCGGGGGTGACGCCCCGCATCGTGGCTTGTTCGGCGGCAGACAGCGAAGTGAGCGTGGGTGAGACGACCTCGCTGGCCCCCACCACGATCGAGCTGGGTGCTCAGGCCACCTTGGCCTGGGAGGTCCTCAACGCCGATCAGATCGGCGTCGCCGTCCAGGGCCCGGTGACTACGTTCTCGAAGTCGGAGAGTTCGGCAACAACGCCGCTATCACATACGACCTTGTGGTCGAGTTCGTGGCCGCCGGAAGCTCGACGCAGTTCACTGGGCTGGACATCGCCGAAGACACGACGGACTTGTTCGACGTGACGGTGCCCGCCGGGAGCGGGACCTTCACCCTCACGGTCGAGACCTTCGAGGACGTGCTGGTCGGGACGTGCACCACCAATGCCGATACCTTCGTCGAGCTCTTCGATTCGGCCGGGACCTCCCTCGCCTCCAACGAGGACATCTCATTCACGCCCGCCAACTACTGCTCCCGCATCACGGTGATGATTGGGCCGGGAGACTATGAGCTCATCGTGAGCGAGAACATCGGAACGGTCACCGACTACGAGATCAGCTTCGACGTGGCGCCCCGACTCCCCTCGCCGGGGGCGTTCCAGCCCTCTGGTGGGCCCCTCGTTGGGCGGTCGGACGCCCTTGCCCGTCAAATTCCGAAGCCGCCATCGGCCACTGGCCAATCCGAGGTCGGAGCGACAGACTCCGGCCGTGGCCGTCATCAGGACCCTGCTCTTCGCCTTCGCTTTCTGTCTCCTCCCCACAGCTGCGTGGGCCCAGGTCGAGGTTCCGCCACCCGTCAGCGGGCGGGCCGGCGACGCGCTCCAGCTGTCGGACGCCATGGCGAGAGCCAGACTCTTGGGGGCCCACCTGGACCGGCTTCGGCGTCACATGGGGCGAGCCGCCCCCGAACCTTCGATTCTCCGAGTTCGACGGGCTGCTCCGCGGGAGGTCATCTTTGCGGCCGGCAACCTAGGCCGTCGGGTGGCCGAGCTCGAGTTCGAGCTCCTCAGGCGCAAGACGCCCTGGCGTTTCGACCCTCCAGCACAGGTCGAGGCCCGGCATCTCGTCGACTCGGTGACGAGGGTCTTGAAGGTCATCATGGCCATCGAGAGCCACTTTGGACTAGAGGTCGAGCTTCAAGAGGTTGCAGTCGAGGATGGGGTCTTGGCCGCAGACCTCATGAACGTGCTGATAGAGATGGGCGCATTGGTCGACGACCTATTGGAGCAGCCCCCCACCATCAGCGAAGGCTTCATGTACATCACCTTCGCTGGAAACCTCGCCCTTGATCTCCACCGAGTCCTTACGGACGAAATGATGCCAGAACCGCCACCTCTCGTGCCTGAGCAAACGGTCAAGGAGGTGTTCATGAAGCTCATCGACTGCACGGAACGGACACGCGCTGTCTTCGATCGGCTGAACGTCCCGGTGGTGGAGTTCGAGATAAATGAAGCAGTTCTCGACCGGGTCGAGATCGATACCTTCAGTAACCTGATTTCGATCCTGATCGCGGAGCTGCTCTGGCTGTCGAAGCGGGTCCCCGGAACCCGTCCGCCCATCGACCCATACGCCGTGGGTTCGAAGCTGCCCTCGGATCTGGTCCAGCGGGCCGGACTGCTAGAGGCCGTGCTTCAAGATATCGCCGAAGCCGAAGGCCTCGGGCCCGAGAGCATCGCTCGATGAACGAGAAGGGCCTCCGGGACAGTTCGATCCTCCGTCGAACCCAGCGCACGGTCGCGAGCTCCGGTCGGAAGATTGTCGATGGACTGATGAGCTCGGGCAGTCGCCTGTCCTGGTTCGGCCTCGTGGCGGCCCTCGTGACCCTCATGTTCGTCGTCTACTTCCAGGGGATTCTCAGCTACGCCACCCGGATCGGTGCCCCTTTGGCCGAGTCGAGCGCTCAGCTCGAGGCGAGCCTCGATCGCTCCTTGGTCGAGCTTCGAGGCTGGGTTGCCTACCAGGAGCCTCTGGCGCCTGAACGAAGACGGGAGGCTTGGGCCCGAATTGACGAAGCGCTGGAGAGGCTTCAGACGGCGGCTCGCCAGGCCCGCCGCCCCGAACTGCAGGCCGCCTCGGAAGCCATGGGGGCAGACCTTCGGGACTTGCGGGTCCTGCAGTGGATGGTGGAAGACGTTGCGGGTACGCCCGGGAATGCCCGAGATGAGGCTTTCTACCGAGAACGGATGCTCGGTCTTCGACGACGCGTAACCAACCTCCTGGCTGGACTACTGGACTCGGGAGGTGGGGATGGTCGTGCGGCGACCGTAAGCGTAAAGACCATCCTTCTCCTCCGCGGCCTGTTCTTGGAGTTGGATCTCGGCGTCCAGCGCCTCATGCGAACGGGAGAGGACGCTGATCGAGAACAGCTGGCTGGTCTCGCCCGGCGTCTAGAGGCCACCCTGCCGGCGCTGCAGTCGGGGCCCCCGAAACCAGGGTCGAGCCTAGTCGAGATCGACCAGGCCGAGGCTCTGATGGCTGCTCTGGACGAAGCGGAGGCCTATCTGAGCCTCCTTCCTGAGCTCATAGCTCGGACCAAGCGGCCCGACATGGCACGGGAAATCTTCGAGGCCCGGATACGGCCTGTCCTCGAGCAGGTGCTCGAACGAACACGCGGGTTGGCCGAGACTCAGCGCCAGGTCCGGGAGCAGGTCATGGGGAAGCTCTTCGGCTGGAGCTTCGTGGTGTTGGCGCTTGCGCTCCTGCTGGCGGGCATTTCGGGCGGCTCCATCTGGGTCCAGACTCGCCTTCAGCGTCGAGTGAGTAAGGCGATGGCCCGGGCTCGCAGCCTGGGCCAGTACGCGCTGCTAGAGAAGATCGGCAGCGGTGCCATGGGGGAGGTCTACCGTGCCGAGCATCGTCTCCTTCAGCGGCCGTCGGCGTTGAAGCTGCTCAAAGGAAGCCGAGCCGAGGATGCGCTGCGCCGCTTCGAAGACGAGGTTCGGCTCACGAGCCGTCTGACCCACCCCAACACCATCGCCATTTACGACTACGGGCGAACGCCGGACGGCGTCTTTTACTACGTGATGGAGCTCCTGACCGGTGTGACTCTGGACGTGCTGGTCGAGCGAACCGGCCCCGTCAGCTCGGCCCGGGCGCTCCATATCTTGCGTCAGATCAGCGCATCCCTGGCCGAGGCCCATGAGGAGGGCCTGCTTCACCGGGACGTGAAGCCGAGCAACGTGATGCTGTCCCGGGTGGGCGGGGTCGAAGACGTAGTGAAGGTTCTAGACTTCGGCCTCGTCACGCGGACCGTCAGCGTGGACGTCGACAAGGACGTCCTGGTCGGTACGCCCCGCTACATGGCGCCGGAGGTCATCGAGGCCTCGGCTAGCGCGCCGGCCAGCGACGTCTATGCAGTCGGCTGCCTGGCCTACTTCCTCCTCACCGGTCAGCCGGTCTTCGACGCGGATTCGGTGGAGGAAGTCCTCTCCGCCCATCTTCATCAGGTGCCGGTCCCGCCCTCTGAGCGCGCCGAGCGAGACATTCCACCCGCCCTTGAGATCGTGGTGCTGGGTTGCCTGGCCAAGGACCCTCTGGACCGTCCCGATGACGCTCGTGCCTTGGCTCGCATCCTGGCCGAGATTGATCTCGAAGAGGACTGGTCCGAAGCTGACGCGGAGGCCTGGTGGTCGCTTCACGGCGAGAGCCTTCGCTCGTGGGTCAACGCGCAGCGACAAGAGGCGGCCGGCGTGCTGGAGCTCGGTGATGCCACGCGGAGCGCGGTTTGAAGCGGGCCATCGTCCTCGCCTTCGGGGTCGCGGTCGGGATGATCGCTCAGCAGCTTGCGGGCAAAGCCATTCGGGACGCTTTCTTCCTCACCCACTTCGATGCCGAAGTCTTGCCCCGTGCGATGGCCGTCGCCGGTTTGCTTTCGGTCGGGATGGTCTTCTTGAGCTCGGCGCTCTACCGGCGATTCGAACCCCAGAAAGTCGTGCCGGCCGTCTTCGCCATTAGCGCGGGGGTCTTCGCCCTTGTTTGGAGTTTGAGCGAGCTCGCGCCGAAGTCCGCAGCGGCGGTGCTCTTCCTTCATACTTCCAGCGTCGGCGCGGTGGCCATCTCGGGCTTTTGGTCGGTGGTCAACGAGACCTTCGACCCCCACACCCTCAAGCAAAGCGTGGGGCGGATCGCCAGCGGCGCCAGCGCAGGCGGCGTGCTAGGCGGACTTCTGACCTGGCAAGGATCCTCCCTTCTGAGTCTGGAGGCGATGATGCTCGTCCTCGTGGCCGTCAATCTTGCTTGCGCCGTGGGCGTGGCCGCACTCGGACGAGGCGGCGAGTCGTCGAGGACTCGGCCGGCCTCTTCGGCTCCTGTCTCTGCCCTGGAGGTCTTCGAGAAGACGCCCTACCTGCGGGACGTGCTCGCGGTGGTGATCCTCCTCGCCGTTGCCGCCGCCGCCTACGACTATGCCTTCAAGGCCTCGGCGGCCGAGGCCTTGGAGGGTTCAGAAGCGCTGGTGAGCTTCTTTGCCGTCTTCTACTCGGCCGTCGGGGTGTGCACTTTCCTCGTCCAGGCGGGTCTGGCCGGACCCTTCCTCAAACGCGTGGGACTGACCGGCGCCGTCTCCAGCCTGCCCTTTGTCATCGTCGGGTTCGGGGCCTTGACGCTGCTCGAGGGCACCCTGTGGGCCTACGTGCTTCTGCGTGGCGTGGCCGCCGTGGCGGAGAGTTCTCTGTATCGTTCGGGCTACGAGCTACTCTTCACGCCCCTGACGCCGGAAAAGAAGCGGCCGACCAAGAGCCTCATCGACGTCGGGGGCGACAAGCTGGGGGTGAGCTTGGGCAGCGTACTGGCCCTGTTCGTGGTGGGTCTCGCCCCCCAGGCCTCCAAGCCGCTCCTCTTGCTGCTGGCCATTGGCTGCGGCCTCGGAGCCGCCTTCTTTGCTCGCCGCTTGTACCGGGGCTATATCAGTGCTCTCACCGACGCCCTCCAGCGGGGCGCCGTTCAGCCCGATACCGTGCAGCTGGCCGACCCCGGCACGGCGGGGGCGGTCGAGCGGACCTTGGCCCTTCAGCGGGGCTCCGAGCTCCGGCCTTTGGCCCAAAGCGTGGGCGCCAGAGGACTCGCTGAGCACGGCTTGGCGTCGACGACGGAGGACGTGGCGGTCTGGGCTCTGCCGCCCGAGGTCGCCGCCTGGGCCCAGGACTCGGCCTACGATCTTCCGGCCTTCGCAGCCCTGGAGAGCGCCGATCCCGATGCCCGACGTCGAGCTCTGGCTCGCCACCGCCCCCTCCCGGCCCACCTGGTTCCGCCGACGCTGGGTCTGCTCGCCCATCCCAATCAGGCTGCCCTGGCTCGGAAGGCCCTGGCGCCGGTGGCCGCGGCCCACGTCGGCCAGCTCGGCGATGCGCTCTTGGACTTGGGTCGCCCGCTCGAGATTCGGGCGGCCTTGGTCGAGCTCTTGGCCAGCGTCCAAGATCGACGGGCGGCGGAGGTTCTGCTTCACGCCCTCGCGTCCCGTCCCCAATCGATCCGGCTCCGGGCGGCCTTCAGTTTGAGCAAGCTTGCGCGCTACCTGCCCGAGCTAGCGGCCGAGGCGCGGCTCATCGAGCGGATACGGGTCGAGCTGGCCCGTTATCCTCCCGCCCTCTCCAGCCCCTGGCGCCGTCGGGTGGTGCTGGCCTTCACCATCCAGCTCCTCTCGATCTCGGTCCCACGCGCCACCCTTGGCCTGGCGGCCCGCGCGGTGAGCGGCGGCCAGGGACGAAGCAGCGGAACGGGTCGAGAGTACTTGGACAACGTAGTGCCGTCGGAGCTCCTCGAGCCCTTGCTCCTCCTCCTCCCGGCACCAGGCGCGGCGGACATCGTCGAGGCTTCGGAGGCCTCCGAAGTCCTTCGGGGTGGGACCCAGGTCGACAGCCTCGCCCGCCTTCGGGCCCGTCTGGGTCAGTGGCATCCGGCTTTCGCGGGGGCTGCCGTCTGAATTGCGGAAATGATCCGAGAAACTATGAGCACGAAATGCATTCGCAGTTCTGCATTGATTTGACAGGCTTTGGTGCCTAGGGTGAGCCCGGGTGGGAGAGAATCGATCAAGACTGAAAGACTGGGGCCAGCTCCTCACCCAGCGATGGCCAGCTGACGCCTCCACCAAAGACCGGGCGCTCGTCCTTCCTGCAGCGATGACCATGGGGGCTAGCGTTCCTTTCTTCCTCTTCTTTGCGGTCCAGTACGTCGTTCTCGGTCTAGAGCTGTCCGCATTGGCCCTGATGGTGGGCGGGCTGTGGGTCGTGGCCTGCCTCCTCGCCCTCCCCAGGGCGGGAGGGCTCCGGTGGCCCATTCACGGCTTCTGCCTGAGCATCGTGTCCGTCCTCTTGCTGATCAGCCTGGACTCGGGCGGCGTTCAGGCTCCGGCCTTTTATTGGTTCATCGTCATCGCCCCCGTCGCCGTGAACTTCCTTCCGTGGCGAGAGGCCGTGGCGTGGATTTGCGTGGGGCTGGCCGTGGTTGGCTTGCTGGCATTCGCCTCGGCCGACCATCTCATTCCGGTGACCCGCCTGGAGCCCCGGACCGAGGACGTGCTCCACATCTTTTCACTATTCGGTCTGCTCTTTGTCACGACCGGCCTGACCTTCATCTTCCGAGTCTCCGACGAGAACAACGTGAGGCGCTTCAAGCGCATCAATCGGGAGCTCGATGAGGCTCGCAAGCGAGCCCAGGCGGCTAGCGACGCCAAGACCCGCTTCTTGGCCAACATGAGTCATGAGATTCGCACGCCGATGAACGCTGTTTTGGGCATGGCCGAGCTGCTCGCGACCTCAGACCTCCCCTCGGAGCATCGAACCATGGCCGACACCATCAAGACTTCTTCGAGCTCTCTGTTGGGCATCGTGAACGACGTCCTCGACTTCTCGGCCATCGAGGCCGACCAGATCAAGATGGAGTCCAAACCCTTCGACCTAGCAGACGTGGTTCGGCAGCTCGTCGAAATGATGAGGATGACCGCGCTGCAGCAGCGGCTCGACCTCGACTTGGACTCGGAGCTCGACGGACCGAACTGGGTGCGGGGCGACACTGTCCGAGTGCGGCAGGTCCTGGCCAACCTTCTCGGGAACGCTTTGAAGTTCACCCAGGAGGGCAGGGTGGGCCTTCGCGTGACGCCACGCCAAGACCAGGTCGAGTTCGAGGTCTGGGACACCGGTATCGGCATGTCTCGAGCGGTTTTGGAGCGGCTGTTCGATCCCTTCTTTCAGGCCGACGCCTCCACCCGTCGGCGCTTTGGTGGGACCGGACTGGGTCTCACCATTTCCGACCGACTCGTGAAGGAGATGGGTGGCCTGCTCGAGGTCGAGAGTCAGGAGGGCCAGGGCACCCGATTCCGCTTTTCCCTCATGCTGCCTCGGGTCCAGGCGCCGGAGGAGGACCCAGCAGCAGAGCGCGAGGCCATCGCCGGGCTCAAAGTGCTGGTGGTCGAGGACAACCGGGTCAACCGCGAGGTCGCTCGGCGGATGCTCGACCGTCTGCACTGTCGGGTGGGGATGGCGGTCGACGGTGAAGATGCTCTCCGTTGTTGCGAAGCCGATTCCTACGACGCCCTCTTGATGGACTGCGACATGCCGGTCATGGACGGCTTCGAGTGCACCCGGGAGCTCCGGAAGCGCTATGGCCGGAGCCACCGGGTAATCGCTTTTTCGGCCAGCGTGGACGTTCGAGACAGGGAACGCTGTCAGGAGGCAGGGATGGACGACTTCCTGCCCAAGCCCGTTCGTTTGGAGGCCCTGTGCCGGGTCCTCAGCCGCGTGGCGAAAGACCGCGCTCCAGGGGACCCATCTGCGGACACAGTTGACCGAGAGAACCACGGACGCCATGTCGGCTGAATGAGTTCGGAGCTTCGCGGTCGGATCTTGATGCTGGGCGCCCCTCTCGCCTTCGCCGCCTGTTCGGGCGACGGCGGCGATGGCGGGGGAACGACGCCTTCCGAGCTCGCCATCCTGGAGTTCTCGGCCGCGATGAACCCGGTCGATGCCGGCCAGACCACCACGCTGACGTGGCGCGTTCAGGGCGCGACCACTGTGCAGATTCAGGACGAGGATACATCCCTGCCTCGTCTGGTCGACGGCGCCGAACTCCAGGGGAGCGTGGAGACCCCGCCCATCGAAGAGGACCGGGTTTACGTCTTGACCGCCCTGAGGGGCAACGACATCGAACGCACCACCCTTCGGGTCGACGTGGCCACCGACACGCGACCAAGGGTCGTTCGCTTCGAACCCGATCCCCCGGGCATTATCTCTGGAGAGAGCACGATGCTGGGTTGGAGCACCCGCAACACCCAGAGCGTCCAGATTGCCGAACAAGGCGGGACGATCATCGTGGAGAACGGCCTGGAGGTGGGCATGGTCGAGGTCAGCCCGGAGGTTTCGACCACCTACGTGCTGACCGCGAGCAGTCCAGGGGAGCCCGATGGCATGGCGATGACCTCGGTGATGGTGAACCCGCCGGACATCGAGAGCTTCAGCACGACCTCCACCGTGGTGGCCGTGGGAGACTCCATCCTCTTCGACTATCGAACATCGGGCGCGGACCAGGTTCGCCTCCTGCAGGGAGGTGTCGAGGCCGACGTTTCCCCCGAGGAGGTCGGCAGCTTCTTCGTTCCCGTGGTGGAAGGGGTCGTCGACCATGTTCTCGAGGCCTCCAACCCTGCCGGGAGCTCCACCGAGACCATCGAGGTATTCGGGGTCGCTCTAGCTCGAATCGAGACCTTCACCGTGAGCTCCGTGATCTCGACTTTGGATGAGCCGATCACCGTCACTTGGGACGTTCGCGGCGTGACTTCGCTCCAGCTCTTGGCGAGCAACCAGCCCGTGCCCGGTTTTCCCGTCGTCGACCAAGCCGACGGAGCGCCGATCGACGTCAGCGGGAGCCTAGAGGTTGCGCTGATGAACGACGGCATCATCTCTCTTCGAGCCGAGACTATCGCCGGCACGGTGACCGAGGCGGCCTTCATCGACTTTTTCGAACCTTTGGAGCTGGACGAGGATGCCGAAGTAGTCGAGGTCCTCATCCCGGCCGGCGCCGACGTCAGCATTCCCATCGAGCTGAACGAAGAGCGCTACTTGGCGGCCGAGAGTTTCTCCAGCCGGAGTGACGGGACCTGTCTCATCGACACCGTCTTCACCGTCCAAACCGAGGACGGGATGGTCTTGGGGACCGACGACGACGACGGGATCAACCTGTGCTCTCGCATCGACGGCAACGACGCCTTCGCGCGACTCGGACGGGGCCTCTATCGACTGGTGGCCGAGGACAAGGGTCGTGACGAGAGCATCGACGTGGACCTGGTCCTGCGGGCTCTGCCCGTCGATGTCTGCGGCAACGAGATTCTGGAGGATGGCGAAAGCTGCGATGACGGCAACACGCGAGCCGCCGACGGCTGCAGCGCGAGCTGCCAGACCGAGATCAGCCTCTCCGGCACGACGAGCAACATGCTGCTCGGCAGGCGAATCCCGATCGGAGGCGACTTCCAGGTCGACCTCGTAGTGACGAGCACCGTCTACGTGGACATCGAGACTTTCGAGAGCGCCATGATGGGCACCTGCCCCAACATCAACACGCAACTACGAATCTTCGACGACCTGGGGGAGCGGGTGGTGGACTTCAACGGGGGGGTCGGCTTCTGCTCTCGAATTGGTCCGCCCACGCCGCAGGCGGTGCTCGAGCCCGGCCTCTACACCATCCAGGTACGGGAGCTGAACGATTTCGGTGTTCCCAGCTTCGACCTCGTCATCGAGACCATTCCTTTCGGCGTTTGTGGCAACGACTTTCGGGATGGTACCGAGCTTTGCGACGACGGAAACGTCGCCAATGGCGATAACTGCAACAGCGCCTGCATCCCAGAAGAAGGTATCAATCAGCAGCCCGGTACGAGTCCAACCGTGGCATTCATACGACCACTGGACCAGGGCGAGCGCTCGCCTTTCTTGGTCGAAGTGGTCGAGCGCTCCACCTTGACCGCTCAAACATTCAGCAACGCCACCACCGGGGCCTGCGGGATCAACCTCAGCAAACGTCTCCTGGACGCCAACGGGCAGGTGCTGCTGACCGACAGCGGCGGCTGCACCCTCTTCGACGTTGACGACCCAGAGGCCGCTCTCGACCCTGGGACCTACGCCATCGAGGTGGTCCCGAACTTCAACCCCGCCTTCCCCATTCAGTTCGAGATCACGATGAATTTGACGCCCATCGAGTGCGGCAACTTCATCATCGAACAGGGCGAGACCTGCGATGACGGCAACACCATGAAGGGCGACGGCTGTGACGATCGCTGCTTGATCGAGCCCATCTGCGGCGATCTGAACGTCGATCCTCCAGAACTCTGCGACGATGGCAACTTGGTCAATGGCGACGGCTGCAGCTCGGTTTGCGTCCCTGAGACTATCGTGACGGGCGGAGTGGGTCTGAACCGCAAGCTCGCTTCTCGTACCGTTCCCTTGAGCGGGAGCGACTTCGTGCAGCTGACGACGACCTCCACGGTGGAGCTCACGGTGGAGACCTTCGACGACGTGAACCTTGGAACCTGCGCCACCATCAACACCCAGGTCGAGCTCTTCGACGCTCAGGCCACCTCCTTGGCTCTGGATGACGATGGAGGTGTCAACCTGTGCTCGTTGTTGACCTTCGGACCTTTGGCGCCGGGAACCTACGTGCTTCGCACGTCGGACCCGACCATCAGCAGTACCTTCGACTTCGACATGGAGATCGACTTCCTGGCGCCTCCTCCCTGAAGACTCATGCTCCGTGGTCGGCGGCGTGCCGGGCCCAAGCCCGAGCTGCTCCCGCCACGGCGGAGGGAAGGCCCAACCAACCGACGACGGGGACGAAGAGGCAAAGGCCAATGACCGCCCCTAGTCCCATGACGAATGGGAAGTAGCGCAGACCGAAGCTCACCCGTCGTCTGAAGCGAAGGCCTGACTGAACCAGACTCGGATTGACGGCACCAGTTCCCAGACCAAACCACGCCCAGCCCGTGGCAAGGACGGTGGCGGGGATGGTCAGCGGGGGTATGAAGGCGGCCACGGAGAGGGCCAAGAGAGGTAGAGCCATGAGGAGGGCTCGGAAGGCCTCCAGGATCGCGCCGTCCCACAGGCCCGTGTCCGTCGGCGTCAGGTCCGCCCGGCGGAGCTCGTGGCTGGCGATCGCGTCGAGGAAAGGACCGGCCACGATTTCCAACACCGCCATGAAGAGGAAGCAGGCCACCACGAATAGGGCTGCGGCCAGGCTCCACCGGAGGACGAGCCACAGGATTCGAAGGAAGTCCCAACCGGGACTCGGTTCCGCCCACAGTAGAGCGAGGAGGGGATCGGCGGCCCAGACGACGACCGCCAAGGCTGCACCATAAAGAAGGACGGTTAGAAAAACGGGGACGATGGCCCGACGTCGCTGGGCGGGGTCTCGGCCGAGAACGCCCAGGCCGTCGAGCACGGCGCCTGCGCCCTCTATGAAGCTCGGACCTTGGGCCACCTCCTCAGTTCAGCCAATCCCGGCTTCGTCATCAAGGACAGAAAGTGCCCAGGCTCGACCACGACCTCCGCTCGGACTAAGGCGGGCCCTATGTCCCGCCAGAAACAGGCCCTGCCCTGGCTTGGGGTTGGGCTCCTTTTCCTGACCGCCTGTGCGAGCGGGTCCCTGAGGCCACCCGCCGAAGGCCTAGAGGCCTCCGCGGGCGCGGTGGCGGAGGAAGGTCGAGAGGACGGTCTGCTGCCGCCGGTGTTCACCGCCGATCAGATTCGCTCTGCGACCCCAGCCGGCCGAACCTACGTCTGGCGCTTCGAAGCCGGGGCTGAGGTCTCCATTCAGCGGCTTCGCTTCCTACGCGTGGATGACGAAGGAGCCGTGACCCGAAGCTATGCCGACGGCCAGGAAGGCCCCGAAGCCTACCTACGCTGGGAGGAGCTAGAGGCCCACGGGCGCTATCCGGATTCGACCACGACGCGATCGCGGACCGTGGTCGAAGTCCCTTTCGGCCGCTTCGAAGGTTGGCACTACACCAGCCAAGGGCCTAGCGAACGGACGGAGGTCTGGTTCGCCGACGAATTGCCGGGAGCGCCCATCCGTCAGCGGATCGAGAAGGACGGTCAACAGGTCTTCTTCATGGAGCTCCTCGACCATTCGGTCGAGCCCCTCTGGTCCGACTAGTGTGCAGGTGATGAAGTTCGACCAGGTTCCCGTCGAGAGCCGGGCTGGAAGCTCTGGACTCTGTGATCGGCACGCTGTTCCTCCTGTGGAAGCATCCGGTTCGTCCTGGAGCAGGAGCTCAGCCCGCCTCGACTCACTTTTTCAGACCTTCGATTTGGCCGGCCCTGGCCAAGGCCAAGGCCTCGACGGACTGAACCTCGACGTAGCCCTGGCTGCTGGATGGATTGAGACCCGCAGAGGCCTCCATCGAGGAATCTTCGGCGTTGTAGATCGAGTGGGGCAAGTCGGCCAGGCTCTGGAAGTACAGGTTGCCCTTGTACAGCCCCACCCGGACGGTACCCGTCGCGTGTTTGCTCAGCACTTCGATCGCTGCCAGTGCCGCTCGATTGGCGGGGTCGAAGTAGCGGGCGTCATAGATTTGGTCGGCGACATAGGCCGACAACTGCTGGAACAAACGTGAGGCTCGCCGGTCCATCACAGCCTGGTAGACAGCGGTCAGACCGAAACCCAGGAGCTCCATGCCTGGCGCCTCGTACACGCCCCGGCTCTTGGTGCCGATGACTCGGCTCTCCAGAGCGTTCTTCATCCAGATGCCGTTTCGGCCGGCGACCTCATTGGCCTTCAGCATCAACGCCAACGGCGACATACTCTGTCCGTTGATGGCAACGCAGCGTCCCTCGACGAAGCGAAGCTCGACCGTTTCGATCTCGTCGGGCGCTTCCTGAGGCCAAACGCCCATGATTGGCTCGACGATCAGGCAAGATGTATCGAGTTCCTCGAGGTCTTCGGCTTCGTGCGACAGGCCAGCCAGGTTGGCGTCGGTCGAGTAGCGCTTCCTTGGTCCGACCGAGGCCTCGATGCCTTTGGCCTCCAGGTAAGCCGCCATCTGTTTTCGGCCCGGGAACTGCTCCAAGAGCTCGGGGTCCCGCCAGGGGGCGTACACCCGCATGTCGGGCTGAAGCACGTTGGTGTAGCGCTCGAACCGAAGCTGGTCGTTTCCTCGGCCGGTCGCTCCGTGGGCTAACACCGTGCAGCCGCGGGCACGCATTTCGGGCAGCAAGCCGCCGACCGTGACCGCCCGGGCGATGCCGGTGGTGTTCCAATACCCTCCG
Organism: Myxococcota bacterium; assembly: GCA_039024635.1. GTDB lineage: Bacteria > Myxococcota > Kuafuiibacteriia > Kuafuiibacteriales > Kuafuiibacteriaceae > Kuafuiihalomonas. The sequence continues at coordinate 89,032 of JBCCQA010000005.1, forward strand.
TCATAGGTGGCCTGGGCCCGCAAGACGGTGAAACAGGCTTCGGCCATCGCTTCCTTCAGGTCGACGACGTAGGTCTCGGCTCCGGTCGGTCGCATCTTCTCGACCACGCCCGAAATGTCCTCTTCGTCGGGCTGGGCCAAGTCGGCGGTGAAGCACAGCACCTCCACGCCCGCCTCCCGCAGGCGCGTCGTCACGGTCTTGCTGTCCAGGCCGCCGGAAACGCAGATGCCGACCCGCTCTCCGCGGAGCTCTTCCAGTCTCATCGAGGGAGGGGCCTAGCACGCTGCTGGCCCCCGGCGCTACGGCTTCTCAGCCCAAGGCCGCGCTCAGGGCAGCGATGAGGCGCTTGGGGTCATAGGGCTTGGGAATGAAGACCGAGGAGGCAGGGGCCTGCGAAAGGGCATCCTCGCTGTAGCCGGTCGTAATGATGATGGGCAGCTCGCTTCGCTGCCGGTGCACCTGGCGAGCCACCTCGATGCCCGAGACCTGAGGCATGACTACATCCAGGACGACTGCATCGACGGCTCCTCCGCGGGCTTCGAAGAGGCGCAGGGCCTGTTCGCCGTCCTTCGCCGACAAGACCTCGAAGCCGCTCCGCTTGAGCGTTCGGACGACCACGCGGCGAACGGCATCGTCGTCCTCGGCGATCAGAATGGTGCCTCCAGGGGCAGGTTGGGGACCCGAAGACTCCAGGCTCTGCGCCTCCCATCCATCGCCACTGCTCTCGTCGAGTTCGAAGCGGAGCGTAAACCGGGAGCCCTGGCCCTTCATGCTGGAGACGTCGATTTCGGCGCCATGCTGCTTGACCGTGCCGTGGACGGAGGCCAGGCCGAGGCCGCTTCCTCGGCCCCGGGTGCTGAAGAAGGGCTCGAAGATCCGAGGAAGGTTGTTCTCGTCGATTCCCTCTCCGTTGTCCTCGACGATGACTTCGACGCGCTCCAGGCCGAGTCGCCGAGTCCGGATCGAGAGCCGAGGCGAGGGGCGACCCTCGAGGGCGTCTCGCGAATTCAGGCAGAGGTTGATGAGGGCCTGCTCGAGCTGATTCCGGTCGCCTTGGATCACCAAGGGCTCGGGGTCGAACTCGAAGTCGAGCTGGATATCCTCAGGGAGCAGACGAAGAAGGAGGGTCTTCGCGTCCTTCAGCACGCTTCGGAGATCGATGGGTTCGAAGCGCGTCTCCTGCCGACGTCCGAAGGCGAGCAGGCGATGGGCGAGGTCGGCGGCCCGGTGACAGGCCCCGGCCGCTTCGTCGAGCAGAAGTTGCCGCTCCTCGAAGTCTTCGGTGTCCCTCGTGAGCTCGATGTTCCCGAGGATGGCCACGAGCAGGTTGTTGAAGTCGTGGGCGACCCCGCCCGCCAGTTCGCCCAGCGAGGCCATGGTCCGGGCCCGTTCTTCCCGGGCCCGCATGTTCCGCTCCTCGGTCACGTCGATGACGCCACCGAAGATCTCCAGCGCCTTGCCATCCCCGTCCGCGTGTACTGCTCCAGTCGTGCGGATCCATCGGACCTCTTCGCCCAGACGGAGCCGGAGCTCGATGGGCGGAAACTCGCCGGTGACGATGGCCCTTTGGACGTGGTCCGCCGCGCGCTGAGCGTCGTCAGGGTGAATGGACTTCATGGCGTCCGCGAAGCTGAAGTCCTCCCGCTCCGGGTCAACGCCATAGATTCGCTTGGTGGTGCGGTCCCAGGTGATGAGGTCGCCCTCGATCACCCAATGCCACTGGCCCATTCCGGAGGCTTCGAGCGCCACCCGGAGGAACTCCTCTTGGCGGCGGAGTTCCGGAGACTTATGGTTCGGATTCGAGTCCACCGGCGTGGGGCTCGCTTAGGTCCTGCGCAAACCAGTCGCAAGCCGGTGACTCATCAAAGATAGTGCCGACGGCCAAAGATAACTACGGCCCTCGTTGAGGGGACCCTTAACGGGACGTCAGGAGTTCACGAGGTGCCGGACGAAGTCCGACTCGGTCAGAATGCCCTCGAGTCTGTTGCCTTCCACCACCAAGAGGCAGCCGAGCTTGTTCTGAAGCATCAGTTCTCCCGCATCGCTAAGGCTGGTGTCGCCATCGATGGTCTCCGGCGAACGCGTCATGACCTGATCGACGGTCTGGGCCTGCAGGAAGTCGCGTTGCGTCGTCACCGGCATATCACTGACCTGGCCGAGGGTTCCGCGGAGCATGTCGCGGTGGGTCACGAGACCGACCACGGCGTCTTCGTCGTCCACCACGGGGACGTGTCGGAAGTGTCCAACCGTCATCAGGTCGTAGACCAGACTCAGGTCGTCTTCAGGACGCACGGTGTCGGGCTGGGTGGTCATGAGGTCGCGGACTCGCAGGGTCTTCATGGTCATCTCCTGCGCAGTGAGGGATCACGCGCCGTGCCAGACCGTCGCCAGCGAGGAGCCCGGGCTCATGTCAGTTTGGGGTAACCGTCGTGGCTCCGGGACGTTCGGTACAGGTAGCAAGGGAGGTCTTCGAGGCCGGGCCAATCCGGTTGACCCCCAATCCGGGAAGGGGTGCTTTGCGCCGGGATGAGCGGTCTCGACCTCGGTCCGCGCCTTCGACTTTCGCTGGGTCTGGGCTTGGCTGGCGCAGTCGCCTCCGCCTCGGTTCTTCCCTATGCGCTGAACTTGCAGGGCACTAGCCTCGCGGCGGTGGCGACCGGCGCCGGCATCGAGGTATTCGCGCTATTGGCCATGGTGTTCGGCCAAGGCGCGGTCATCTGTTTGGTGCTGTCCTGGTTCGCTTCAGCCTGGGCCCTCAGCCTGGGCTTCACCCTTCCTTTGTTCGGCCCATGGGCGGAAGGCCGAAGAGGTCGACTGCCAGGTTTTCATCTCGCCGTGGGACTCGGCACCGGCTTGGTCGCGGGTGGCGCCGTCTTGACCTTCTCGCTGTGGTTCACGCCCGCCGCGCTGATCTCGGCCGTCCCCAGCCCCCCTGGTCCTCTTCTCGGCTTGGGTGCGAGCTTCTATGGCGGGATTACGGAGGAGATCATCGCCCGATTCTTCCTCCTGACCGCCCTCACGGGCCTACTCCAAGGGCGGGCCGAGGAAGATGGGCGACAGCCTCTCCGCTTTTGGATGGCCAACGCCCTCGTCGCCGTTCTCTTCGCCTTGGGCCACGCGCCCACCCTGGCCGCGGCTGGGGTGCAGATGGAGGGCGCCGTTTGGGCCTATCTGCTCGCCGGCAACGGAGGCGTGAGCCTCGCCTTCGGATGGCTGTATGGCCGCTACGGGCTCGAGACCGCCATGCTCGGCCATTTCACCACCGACCTCGTGCTCCACGTACTGGCGCCGGTTTTTGGCTGAGGGTCCGGGGGCGGAGTGCGCCCTCGTACCGGGACGGGGATACAGCCGCTTCATGGTGGAGGTGGGCTGGTTCTCGGCTTCGCTTCATGTGGAGGCGCGAAGCGAATGGGCCTTGGCTTTCTCTGCTCGCCTGGGAAGCCGCCGTGCTGCTGTGGCTCCGGGACGATGCCTAGGGCGAGCCGAAGCGCGGCCGCAGCTCTTGACGAATCCGCTGACTCGGCCGACTAGGTCTTGCTCCCAATTTCCTCGGTCATCGGCTAGCACTTCATCGATGGGTCGGACCTTCGAAAACCGCAAGCAGGCCATGGCCAAACGCGGGGATCGTGATGCCAAGGCCTTCACCAAGGCAGGGCGCCAGATCAGCATGGCCGTGAAGTCGGGGGGCGGCGACCCCGACGCCAACCCGGCGCTCCGTCGCGCAATCCAGAATGCCCGCTCGGTCAACATGCCAAAGGACCGGATTCAGAACGCTATCGAAAAGGCCCTCGGTCTAGGAGACGAGGCCCAGTTTCAGGAGATCATGTACGAAGGCTACGGGCCCCATGGCGTGGCGATCCTGGTCGAGGCGGCAACCGACAACCCCACCCGCACGGTTGCCAACGTACGCCTGGCCTTCAAGAAGGGTGACGGCACCTTAGGGAACTCGGGGAGCGTCTCCTTCCTCTTCGACCAGTTCGGCGTTTTTCGGATTTCCCGGGAGGGCATCGATTCCGAAGCCCTGGAACTCGACCTGATCGACCACGGTCTGGAAGAGATGCTCGAAGGTGAGAACCCAGAAGGCGAGCCTTTGTTCGAGCTCCGGACCACTCGTGAGTCTTTCGGCCAGATGCAGTCGGCGCTGGAGGACCGAAAGATCGACGTGGAGTCCTCTGGCATCGCGTGGATTCCGAAGACCGCGACCCAGGTGAACGACGAAGAAGCGGATGCCGTCCTCGCGCTCGTCGAGCGCCTGGAAGAGGACGACGACGTCCAACACGTGTTTAGTACTCTGGGTCCCGGTCCGGGCTGAGCCCGGCCCACCCATCTCCGCTCTCTCCTTCGGCCTCGACCTATCGGTCGAGCCTACATTCGCTCGCTCCGCGTTGCTTCGTCCGCTAGCGCGGCCTGCGCGCCTTGGTCTTGGGTCCCGGTCCGGGCTGAGCCCGGCCCACCCACCTCCGCTCTCTCCTTCGGCCTCGACCTATCGGTCGAACGCGGTCTCAGGGCGTTTCCTTTCGGCCGTCGGCGTGAATAGCGAATCGGCCCTCTTCCTTGGCATGCACGGGATCATGGGCCGGCCACGGCCAGCGACCGAACTTGCCGGCGCGGTAGTCGACGAAGGCCTGGCGGAGTTCGTCGGGGCTGTTCATGACGAAGGGGCCGTGGTGAGCCACCGGCTCCCCAATCGGTCGACCCTGTAGGAGCAGGTACTCGGTCGGGTGGGGGCCGCTCTCGATCCGCGTAGGGGCGTCGGCTCGGAGTCGGATACCGAGCGGACTTCCAAAAATCTCGCCCGCGACTTTGGTTTCGCTCCCTTCGAACCAGTACAGGGTGCGGTCGGTCCCCGGCCGAGCGGGGGGGAGGGTCCAGGTCGCGCTCGACTCCATCTTGATGGTCCACACCGCGACGTCGGCGGCCTCTTGCGCCGCGAAAGAGTCGGGGGGTGGCGGTGGGGCGTCCTTGCTTCCTAGACGACCCGCGGCCAGGAGGACCTCGGTGATGCGACCGGCTTCGTCCTTGAGCCTGACCCGAGGGATCTTCTCGTTCCACAGCATGGTGAAGTAGGGGTCGGCGAACTTCGACTTGGCCGGGAGGTTCAGCCATATCTGGAACAGCTCGCAGGTGTTGGCCTCGTCGCTCTTCAGCAGTGGAAACATCTCGGCGTGCTCGATGCCCCGTGCCGCCGTCATCCACTGCACGTCGCCCTGTCCGAAACGAGCGGTCGCGCCCAAGGAGTCGGCGTGATCAATGAAGCCCTTTCGCGCCAGGGTGATGGTCTCGAAGCCGCGGTGAGGGTGCCGCGGAAAGCCCGGAACCGATTCGCCGTGATACATGCGCCAGCCGTCGATTCCCCCGAAGTCCTGGCCGAGCGGACGACCCTGAAGTAGCTTCGGGTCCGGTCCCAGGTTGGGCCCACCCTGGGGATAGAAGTCCTGGTGGTGCACGCAGAACAGGAACGGATCGAAGCTCATCCACGGGAATCCGAGCTCGAAGGTCGACAGGATGCTCACATCGACAAGACTAGATGGCGGCTCTGGTCCTCGGCAGCGGAAAGCGCCCAGCGTCGACTGAACGCACTGTTCATCCGGGCCGGACGGGAACCCGTGCGCGGAGGACCAGCGTAACGCCCTGGACCTCGGCGGAACGGGGCCCTCGAAGCGCCGCTCGGGCCTGGGCTAGAACTCGGAGGAGACCGCCCCCGAAGTCCGTTTCCGTGCGTGGAGCGTGTTCGGCCATGGCGGCCAAGGGCCGCTCCCAGCTCTCCAGAGGGGTGCGGGCGCTCTCGAGCCACTCCAGCCCCGCCGAACGCACCAAGGCTCGCGCGCCCTTTTCTGTCCAGCGGGTCAAATGGTGGGGCGGCGCGTCCAGGACCAGGTCCCGGGCGCGGCCCAGCCAGCCGTCGCCCATGGGCAGACCTAAGAAGACCTCACCGCCCGGCCGGAGTCCTCTCGTCAATGAGCTCAGGGCCTCAAGTGGATCCGGCAGGTGCTCGAGCACCTGAAAGCAGCAGGCGACGTCCCAGTGCTCGATGCCCGGCGGCCCCTCCTGGACGCCGGTCCAGTCCAATTCGGGGGGCAGATGGCGACGAAAGTGGCCACGGCCGGGACCGAGTTCGAGCAGTCGACCCTGGGCCGGCATTCGCTGCGCCGACCATCGGAACTCGAACTTGTCCCGGAGCGCATAACCCGGAAAGCGTTGAAGGGCTCGATAGAACGCGGCTCGACCTGGCGTAGGTGGCCAGAAGAAGTCCACGCCCGCATCGGATCGCCAAAGCGAGAGTTCGACACCTTCCAACTCCGGCGTGGCGAGGTTGAGGAACCATCGCCATCGTCGTTGGAGGGCTTGGCCGTCGACGGACCGAAGGTGGTGGACGGGCGCGATGTGGGTCGCAGGACAGCGGGGTTCGATGGTCCGGGTCACGAGGCAGCACCCGTCCCGGGCTAGATCAGCAGGCTATCGTAGTGACTTGATGTAGGCGATGAGCTGGCTGACTTCTTCCTGGGTCAGCTGACCCTGAAAGGCCGGCATGATGGGCGGGTAGCCCTTCACGATCTTTCGCTGGGGATAGAGGATCGATTCGGCGACGTAGTTCTCGTCGAAGGTGACCAGCTCTCCGGACTGCATCTCGTGCTCCTCACCCCAAGCGCCGTGAAGATTCGGACAGGCCGCGGCTGCGTTTTGGTTGTGGCAACCCACGCAGGCCTTCTGTTGGAAGAGGGTCTCCCCGGCCGCGACCATCGTCGGGTCCAGGGCGGCTTCGCCGCCGGACTCGTCCTCAGAGGGGGCGGAGTCGGCGTCCAAGACGACCTTCTCTTCTTCGGGCAGGGTCAGCTCGGAGGCGACGCTGGCCAGCAGTCGATCCCCGCTCTCGCTCTCGTCGCCTCTGATCCAGTCTTGGTACTGCTTGGCACCCATGACGACCACCTTGCCCACCATCCGAGAGTGCTCGGTGCCACAGTACTCGGCGCAGAACAGGTGGTACTCGCCGCGCTCGGTGGCTTCGAACCACATCGAGGTGTAGCGCCCGGGAAGGACGTCGCGCTTCAGGCGAAAGGCGGGCACGAAGAAGCTGTGGATGACGTCCTCGGAGGTCATCGTCAGCTTGATGGGTGTGTCGACCGGGATGTGCATCTCGTTGATCTCCCGCTTGCCGCTCGGGTGCTGGAGCTTCCACATCCACTGCTTGCCGGTGACGTAAATCTCGGTGGCGTCCTCGGGTGGGGTGTAGGCGTTGACGTAGAGTCGCGCACCCCAGACGAAGAGCGCCGTCACCACGAAGAGGACCGGCATCGACCACAAGACCTCGACCATGGTGTGGCTGTGTCCTTTGTCCTTTTCGTATCGGCCGGCCCCGCGCCGATATCGCACCGCGAAGTAAACCATCACGGCCGAGGTGGCGAGGAAGGCCAAGCCGCAGCTCAGCATGAAGAACCAGAACAGCGCGTCGTACTGGCTAGCGAAGGTGCTGGCGGACGGAGGAATGAATCGAACGGCGCCCATGAAATCGTCTCGGCGCGGAGATTCGCCCAGGTCAGAAGAGGGCGCAACAACAGTCGGATGAGGGTTGCTTTTCTGGAGCAGGACCCTGGTCCACAACGGTCGTCCTGGTCGCTTCAGCCTCCCGTTGCCGGAGGGTGGTTCGAGGACTGAGCGGAAGGGTCGGGATTCGGCGGGAGGACTAGACCGAGCGCGGCGTGCTCTTCTCGCATGCTCAGGCCCCAAGCCTTGGCCGAAACGAGCCCGGCCAGGAGCCAAGCCCCCCAGCTCAGCCCGTAGCCGACGGGGTGTAGCGGGGCAACGGCGCCGCCCAGCACCCAAGCGGCGGTGAAGCTTCCCAAAGTGGCGGCCAGGAGGGGGCCCAGGCGCCGGCCCAGGGCGGCCATGGTGCGCAGGGCGAGCAAGGGATCGGCGATGGTCGTGCCGAGCTCGTGCAGCGTCGCCACCGCAGCTGCGGCGGGGAAGTAGACGGCAAAGCTCAGCAAGGCCACTGAAGCCAAGGCGTGGCTGGGAAAGAAAGAAAGCAAGGCGACGAGGACCGAGCCGACCGCCCAGCTGGTGGCGAAGAGGCGAAGGGGGAGCCAGAGCATGCGCTCTCCTCTCGGCAGGGCGACGTCTGCGCTCCAGCCAAGTTCCCCGTCGAAGCCCGTCTCGGCCATATGGGCCATGAGATAGGCCTGAACCAGGTAGAGGGCGAGTAGCCAGAGACGCCGGCTAGCCAGGGCGACTTGCCCCTCCACTGCGTCGGCGACCATGGTCCCGATAAGGCCCACCACGAGAAGCCAAACCCACGTCTTCCACGCCGTCGGGCCCCACATCAGGGCCCGCGGAATGCGGAGGCTCGGTCTTCGTCGTCTTGACTTCTCCATGGTCGGAGCCCATAAAGCCGGTCCCCACGCGGAAGTGGCGGAATTGGTAGACGCGCAGGATTCAGGTTTCTGTGGGCGCAAGCCCGTGAAGGTTCAAGTCCTTTCTTCCGCATCATCCGGCGGTGCATCTAGCTCTAGAAGCTCTGCGATTCGCTCGCCGTTAATCCGCCGCATCTTAAAAGCCTCGACTTCCTCCGGGCGGATCTTCGCCCGGTCAGCCGCCATCTTGATGCCCTTCTCAATGATTTCTCGACGCGTCTTGCCGGTTTGGTCCACCATGTAGTCCAGCAAATCCACAATCTCGGCGTCAAAGTGAGCTCCGACCAACTTCCTTCGCTTGCCCATGAATCGTGTGATTAACGCTTAACGTCCCGACGCGCAAGTGTCGTTCTCATAAAAGAATCGGCCATGCTATGCGGGGTGACATGAGAAACCTAGCCGTTGCGGCCATGGGCTGCGTTCTTGGGTGCGTCACGCCTCGGTACTCCGCACAGCAAGTGGAAGAGATCACCTACTGTCCGGGCGTCGGTCTTGAGGTCGCTCGAATGAATCTTGCGAAATCGGGCTACCAGATCACGGCAGCCGAAGAAGGCTACATCCAGACGGGCTTCATGCAGATCGCGAGCTCTAGCCCGACAGCCTCGGCTCTAGCGGGCCAGTCAGCGACTGCCTCTGTCCGGTTCGTAGTCACTCCGGAGGGAAACGGGGTGAGGTGGAAGGCATTCCAGAAAGTAGTGAGCACGTCGGTTCGGCGGGGCGCGCTTCTGGGTTCGAGCGAGCAAGAGAAAGAGGTCGACATGGCCGCCATGGCTGTCCAGGAGGGACGCTACGCTATCGAGATGCGTGAAGCCGTATGTGCCGACGGAACGGTTCCGGCGCTCAACTGACCTAGATCTCACCCAGCCAGGGAAGGTCAGCGGTCGGGATCTCTTCCAAAGTGTCTTCGTCGAAGAACTCGCTTAGCCGGTTCCGGTCTCGGTCGAACGATGACCGCTCGCGGTTCAGCGCTTGGGCAATCGAGACCTCGGCGCTTGCCGTCAGCGGCCCTGCCACCTGCAGCTCCTCAACGACGGCCTTGACCGCAGCACGATAGCCCAACTGGTACGCGACACGGGAGCGAGGAAGCGGCACAGCGAGGCTCTACGGTCGAGGGTAGTCCGCTTCGGCCTGCCGCTTGATTCGCTGGTAGGCCGCTTCATCTGGATACTTGTCAGGGTCGGGAAGGATGTCCTGCACCGCCTGGTCGTCGCCCATGCGGGCCGCCTGGACAGCCCGAAGGCCCAGCTTGGCTAGGCGCTCAAGGATCAGGAAAACGGTCTCAGCGCTCACAGGTATCTCCTTGGCCGACGTAGTCCTGCAGGAAGCTCAGGAGCTCGGCGATCTGAGCGGGTGTGCCATCCTCGATGGCCTCGCTGGCAAGCGCTAGCTGCTCGGCAGCCTCAAGCAGGCATGGCGCCTGAGCAGTGAATCCGTCTCGGCCGCCAGCGTCCAGACCGGCCTGCGCGGCACGAAGCGATCGGTCGAGCGCTGACCTTGAGGTCCGGACCAGGTCGACGGGCTCCATGCACTGCCAATAGGTCACGTCGGGAGGCGGGTGGCGCTCGCGACAGGTCGAGTCTCGAGCCTCGTAGAAGTCAGCTGCCGATGCCGAAGCCTCAACTAAGACCATGGCGCCTACGTTCAGACCTTTCTGGATCTGGCTGCCGGCGCACCCAGCAAGACCCAGAGCCAACAACACGGCAATCGTAGGAGGCGGACGAACTGCCCGCATTGGCACACGCTGAAGCAGGGTGGGCGGGGCCACCCACGCGATCAGGGTCGCGAGAACTGTTCCAATCGCGGTCTCGATTCCGGGCTCGGCCTCAGGAAGCTGCTCCCCAAAAAACCAAAACCCGACGGAGACCAGCGCGCCGGAAAGCATGAAGACCCGGACGTTGCTGCTCTCGCCCATACCCCGCTTGTGAACGCAGAGCGCCGGAGAAGCAAGCCCAGGCGTTCCACTGAAGCGAGCAATTAATTCTGAAGAAAAATAGAGACCAACCAAGCGACGACGCCCGCCATGGCCGAGACGCCGACGCCCAACATCCATTGGCGGCCGTTCATGTTGGCCCGCCAAAGCTGGATATCGGTCACCTCTCGCCGAAGCTCGGCGCGCTCTGATCGGTCAGCTGCTCTGTCGAGCTCTCGCTGTCGGTCGCGCTCTGCCATCGCATGCACCTCCTGAGCGATCTCCGTGATCTTGCTGCTCTGCTCGTTCTGCTGCCGCTGAATCTCAGTCAGCAGCCTTTCTGTCATGGAACCGTCTGACACAACCCCGCCTTCACGCCTTCTTGTGAGTTCCGTTGAACTGGATATGGAAGTGGGTGCTTTTCAACAGCACCACGAACTCCGAACCCAAACGGGCATTCATCGCTGACGCGATGAGCCTTGCGTCTTTCTTGGGCAGGTGTCGACGCCTGAAATCCAGCGCAAGGCCCACGTAGTGCCGCGACGTTCGGCTGTGCTCACCTTCGACACCAGACGTGATGACCGTGTGGGCACCGGTTTCCGGGTCCTTGTGGCCAAACTCTTCAAAGATTCCGTCGATTATGTTGGCAGCTATCGCCAACTCCGGCCGAAGGCCCAGTAGTTGGACCCCTCCCTTGATCGATATCATGGCAATGCTCCTGGGGCCGAGGTGTTCGCGTAGACTCTGAGCTCGTGGATGAGCGCACCGGTCAGGCCAGCGAACGATCCCCCTGCGGTGTTGGGGTTGCTGCTGCTCGAGCTCGCGCCGAACGCGCCCGAGCCGCCTCCAGCCCAAACCCCAAGCGTCGACAGGTCGGAATCACTGGCCACAAGCGTGGCGTCGCCGACCGGATTCCCGGAGGCGTCCGCCGTCTGCACCCAGAGCCTGCAGCTGGGCGTTGCGCCTGGCACGATCTCAGCCAACCAGAGCAGTCGCTGCCCCTGGAACTGGCTGGCCGACTCTCCGTCGTCGGCCAGAACTTGGCCGCCGCTGCTCCAGGAGGTCAGGCGCATGATCCCCGACTCGACGGAAAGTGAGCTGCCGGCCGTTCCGCCTACCTCCCAAAGGCAACCCTGCGTCGCTCCGTCGATCGCCGTCGGCATCGTTACGTCAGCCACCAAGAACAGCGGTTGAGCGTCTGCTCCGCTGGGCAGATCTGCGACTGCCCAGGCGGTCGTGACAGCGTCTCGTGTGAGGCTAGGGGTCAAGCCGTCCTCGTAGTCCGTGAAGGTGGGCTCAGGCTCGTCCCCCGGGAGATCCTCCTCGAAGTGCACGAGCCAATCATAGGCCGCCTGGACGGCGACGTCGGCCGCACCAGTGCCCGAGCCCGAGACGGTGAAGCCGGACTTGCCGTCTTCTGGGTGGACGCTGAGGACGCCTGAGAGCTCCTGAGTGGCGACAAGACCAAGGCCGGCGTTCGTGATCGCCTGAGCCAAGAGCGCGGCAGTGGTGTCCGCATCGGTCGCGGCAGACACCGTGACGTCCTGGCCGTTGATGGTCGCCGTCACGGTCTCGCTGGACGCGAAGATGACGGTCAGAAGCGCAAAGATGGCCTGGTCCGTTCGGATGTTGCCCAAAGCCCGCTCGTCAGCCGCTCCGCTCCGAGCGTAGCCAATCCGGGCGTCGAGGTTCGGAGGGCCGGAAAGGGCGAGGGTGATCGTCGCCCCGTTGATGGTGACGGACTCGATCGTCGGCGGTGTCTCGCCGTCGGCTGGAATGTACTCGAAGCCGTCGTCCGTCTGCTGCGCGACGGTGGTCGTGTCTTTGACGATGGCCGCCCCTGCGACCGGAACGTTCATGGTCAAGACGACGTTGTTCCCGTCGACGGCCACGGAGCTCGGCTGAAGCGGCGTGAAAGAGCCCTCATCCCGGACCACCCTGCATGCGCGCCCTTCAAAGGCCGCCATGAGCTTCGAGCCTTCACCATTGACATGGACCGGGTCCCCGAAGGGCAGCGAATACTTCGCATGGGAGAGGTGGATATTGGCGCCTTTGGCCGCTTCGTATTGACCCATCGGAACGACCAACACGCCGCCCTGGGCAGCCTTCAGGGTCGAGGTCTGCGAGATGACAACCTGAACGTCTTGGGTCTGTCCGGTAATTGCCTTGATGTCGGTGTCGAGATCGCTGCCGAGCTGCTCCAACAAGGCTTGGAAGGCTGCTGCCGTCGTGCCGTTCGTCTCGTCGGTCTCGCCGTTGATGCAGACCACAAGGTCCTGTCGGTTGATGCCCAGGTCGAAGAGGGTTTGGACGTGGGCCAGCAAGGCCGTGAAGGGACCGGATGGCTTATCGATCTCGCTGATCGCCGTGCCGCTGACGGCGACGTTCGTCGTGACGACCGGGCTGCCGTTTCGGAACTGCTCCCCGATCGTCCCGTCGGGCTCTTCGATCCCGCCTGTGAGTGGGAAGGGCTGCAAAAAGCCAGCGTCGAACTGCCAGTTGGGAATGACGCTGTCTCGAGCTCGGGAGACTTGTGAGCCTGTGGACGAGCCCTCCGCAAGGCTCTGGCCGGTGATGTGAATTACATCCGCGTTCTGAAACTCCGGCGTCCTATCTCCGGTCTCGCGGGTGTCGCTGACGACCGAAGCACCCACGACCGTGACGGGTCGGCCTTGAACAACCTCGACCATTCCGTCGCCTTGCTGCCGGACGTGCGCGACACGAGAGTCTAGCGCGAAGGACTGTGAAGCGATGGCTGCGATCATCTCCGTAGCAGTCAGGCGCTGATTGAAAAGGTGGAGCTCCTGAAAACGCCACGCAAATTGGGCTGCACCCAGGAGCTCAAGGTCCTGATTCGGTGTGGAGATGACACCCCCAGGAGTGAGGTCGGACGTGACGTTGGGCGTCTCGTCGACCTGATCCAACACGAATGATGCACCATCCGATGTGGACCACGAGAACCCCAGCCAATGCCATGCGCCGTTTCTGAGCGTCTTCGAGACGGTCGCCGCCGCTGAGAACTGAGCTCGGTTGCCGACCACGTCCACGAGTAGACGCTGGGACCCTTGGACCTGTAACTCCCACCCTGCGCTCGCGCCCTGCTCGGCAAAGGTCAGGCCGGGACTTCGAGCGCCAACGAAACGCAGCAACTTGATCCACGAGAAAGCAGACGTGACGTCGTAGTTCCCGCCAGAGTTATCGAGGCGGACGCTGGAGCCAGCGCCAAGAATCTGGACGGACCGCAGCTCCTCCAAGACGGCCGATGTCTCAAGACTGAAGGACCAGGGCTGCGCTTGAAGGACCGCTTTCCACGAGCTCACCGTACGACCTCTAGCGTTTGAAAGTCGTCTCCCCTAATGCGTCGACCCCCGGAAAAGCTGGCATCAAAGCGGACGTGCCAGACCCCAGGGGCAGGGAAGTCGTCGGCGCTGAGTGTTGTATACGAGACGGAGCGATTGTCGTCCGACACTTCCCCAGCAAACTCCTTCAGCAACTGACCCTTCCAAGCCACGATAGTCACCTGACTTGCGCCCTCAAAGGAGGCCTGCGGGTCGTCCAGCGTCAACGTGATTCGGCGGCCAATGTCGCCTGCGACCAATGTTGGAATGCTCATGTTCAGGCTCCTGGATCTGGGAGAGTCGCCGCCGGGGCAGCGGTCGAAAGGTGAAGGTCGGTAAAGTCGGGGTCGCCGGTCTGGGCGGTCACGACCAGGGTCCACTGGAGGATCCCTTGGCCGGCTGCGCTGCGCGCGATCGTGCCGCTGTTCGTGCCCGCCACGGTCGTCAGTGACGCGGTCCCTGCGCCCACCGTGAGGGTCGCGGCCAGCGTCGTCCCACCCGAGACCCCGACCGCGAAGCCGATGCTCTCGACGTAGCTCGGGACGTACAGCCAGCCCCGCAACAGGGGTCGCGTCGTGACCTGGGCCCGGACGATGCCCTGCCAGTCGGCTCTCTGGACGTGCTGCTCGGTGGCGTAGTTCTGGGCCTCGATCACGTCCCGGAGGTCCTCGAAGACGATGGCCTGCCCGAGGCTGAAAACTCGGGGGCTCAGGGTGCCCGGCGTCGCGGTCTTCATCGGACCACCCCCCAGGCCGAAAGGCTCAACAGCTGGAATCCGAATAGTGAGAGTGGCTCGGCGAATTCGTTAAAGACCAGGGCGTCCGTCCGGACGCGAAGCGCGATCGAGACGGCGCTGGAGGAAGGGGTCGCAACATCGACCTCAACAGTCCCCTCGTAGACCCGAGGGTACGCGCCAACGACAAGCTTCTCGGGGTCGATGTCGGAGCCCTCGATACCTCCGGGGATCACGATGCGGTCCCGCTCAGCGGCCGGCGTTTCGTCGGGCCCGATGACGCCGCTGACTTCCACCGTAGACTCCACAATCGCCGAGACCGCGAACGTGTAGGCGAACCTGACCGCGTCCACGTGCTCCTGGATCACGACTTGGCCCGTCCACTCGTCGGCCTGGGAAGTGACTCCGTTTCGGCTGAATCCAAGGCCCTGAGCGGTCGTGTAGTCGGCCGGATACGCCCAGGCCGCCAGATGCATGCCGCCGGTCGTCGAGAGCGCGTAGGCCGACGCCAGGGCGCTCCTGGGCACCTCTCCAGTGAACCGAGCCCGGGGGTGATAGGCCGCCTTTCGGGTCGGGGGCGCCGTGAGTCGCCTCTCGTCGCCGATGCTCACGACACGCCTCCGATAATGGCCAGGCTCAGGATCGCGACCTGAGGGAGCCGGATGATCTCGAAGACCGCGCCCTCCTTGGAGGCCTCCTCGACCTGTCGGTCCGAAAGGTGTCCGACCGTTAGGGTCTGAGTGCCGTCGAAATCGACGTCGGGGCTCTGGCTCCCGAAGGCTCGGATCGCTCGGGTGAAGATCCTGCGGCCACCGGGCGCGAAGGCGGCGACCGCGTACAGGCCGAACGCAAAGGCCGACAGCGTGAACGGCTGCCCGAAGAAGTAGAGCTGAGTGTTCGAAGTGAAGAGAAACCGGGGCGGCTCAGTCCCGACCGTCCAGGTGTTGGTGCCGACCTCGCTGGTCGGGGCCAGATCGACGTCGGTGCGCTCGCCTCGGACGTACAGGATCGCTCGCTGAAGCTCCGGAATCGGCTGAGGGCTCAGCTCCCAGGTCCCAGACATCGCCACACCATTCCCGAGGCCGTCGAACGTGGCGGAAGCGACCTCCTGGGGCTCGGTCTGGCCGTCGCCTAGCCCAAGGGTGAAGCGACTGTTCGGCGTGCCGAAAGCGAAGCACCGGACCCCCGCGGTCTTCCAGCCCGGGCGCCGAGGGACGACCCAGCGGGTCAGCTCTCGGAAGCGTTCAGTCGGCGTGAAGAGGAGCGCGTTTCGGTAGCCGTTCTCCGGAGCCGGGTCGTCGAGGCCGAAGGCGCTGTCGTCGAAGTCACCCGGGAACGAGACCGACAGCATCATGCTGGGCTCGATGCGCTGACTGTTGCTCACACCGGCCAGGGTCCGGAGAAGCTTTGCGCCGCCGGCCCGGCCCGAGGCGACAGCGTCCGAGTCCAGGGCCCCGATGCTGAGGGTCTCGATATCGCGAACGCTCATGCGTAGCTCCAGAGGGGGTCAGGCGTGGCGCCGATGGCCCCGGTTCCGACCGAGCCGAAGAAGACGTAGCGGTCCCGCTGATCGCCGGTCGCTTCGTCGGCCTCGGCCGTGATGATGGTGGTCCCAGGGGCAAGAGCGCCGTCGAAGTCCCCGTCGAGTTCGATCTGGTCGGACCCCGCACTGATGACCTCTTGGGTCAGGCCCGAGGCCAGGAGGACACCGTCGGCGCCGATGAGCTGGACGACGTCACCACCTTCGAAGGCGTCGGCGTCTTCCTTGGGCAGGTCCTCCGCCGAGTCCGTCGCCGTGTACTGATTGGGCTCGACGGTCGCGGTGTTACCGCTCACCGAGGCCACGTCGGCCGCCGGCGCGATGCGGCCCAGCCGGATATCCGGGGCCACCAAGAGAGACAGCTCCAGGAAGAAGCCTCGGGCTGCGCTCCACTTCTCCTCGCGCTCGACACACTCGGCCCAGGCGTTCACGAACCCCCGGGCGCCCGTTGCCGTGTTGACGAGCCCTTGGAGCGTCACCCGAGCGCTCAGGCCAGGACGGA
The DNA here is from genome assembly GCA_039024635.1 of Myxococcota bacterium. Classification (GTDB taxonomy): domain Bacteria; phylum Myxococcota; class Kuafuiibacteriia; order Kuafuiibacteriales; family Kuafuiibacteriaceae; genus Kuafuiihalomonas. Next base: position 105,462 of record JBCCQA010000005.1, read on the forward strand.
GATCCCAGAGCGCGGCGTCGGCCGCGATGTCGAGTCGCGTGCTGGGCCTGAACGTCCTCCAGAGTCGGGTCAGGGCTCGGGACTCCAGGACGTCGGCAGCGGCGTCATCGACGCCTGCGCCTCGGACCGGAAGCTCGAGGGTGTTGGCCTCGACCTCGAACTCGTCGGCGGGATCGAAGATCCGCCCGAAGCTTGCCCACGTGACGTTGACCTGCCGGTCTTGGCGTCCCAGCCGAAACTGAACCGCCGACGTCGTGGACTCCAGGTCCCGGGCCGCATCGACCTCGGGCAGGTGGTGGCCGGGCCCGATTCGCCGCCCGAACACCTGGTCCTGACCGATCGTCACCGTCGGGGCCTGCCCGTTCAGCGGGAGCTGCGGAAGGATACAGGTCAGCTTGCCGCCGATGCTGGTCAGGACGAGTCCGAAGGGCTTCAGGAACTCGGCATCGACCAGCTTCTCGAACGTCATGGGCTCAGGCCCGAGGACGAACTGGGACAGGTCCCAGCCCGCGGCTTCGCCCTGCCGGAGCCGATAGAAGGACGAGTAGTCCACCTCCGAGGCCTTGAGCCCGATCCCGTACCCACTCGGCAGGCTGGCGAACGACCGGAGGTCGTCCGTCTCCATGGGGTTCGCGTAGGCGAGCCCGTCGTTCGGATTGGCCGAGCTGGTCGCGATGCAGAGGATTAGGTCGAGGACGTTCGTCGTCGGGGTCCAACCCGTGAGTGTCCCGTCCGCCCCCACCTTGGTCCGGAAGTCCCCGAGAGCCGCCGACTTCACGATCCTGTATGCCCCAGGAGCCAGCTCAGACCGCTTCGAGCCCACATGGGCGCGCTCGATGACCCGTGACGCGGTGAAGCGACCCGGGGCCCGGATGACGACGATCTCAGCCTCGGACTCGTCTCGCCGTGTGATGGCCACGGGCTCGCCCGTGATCCCGCCGCTGTCCGGGAACACGTCGAAGCGGGGGCCGCTCGAAACAACCGTGACGGCTGGGTTCTCTTCGGACTCGGCTTCGTCGAGGTTGGCCCGGCCGACCGTCGTGATCTCGAAGTCCGTCGGGGCTCGGGGCGTCCGACGCTTCCGCCAGTTCTCGGAAAGCTCGGCCTTGATGATCCAAGCGTTGTGATCCTCGCTGAACTCGACGCCCTTCACCCGGAAGGCGCCGACGAGGACTCGGTCGGCGTCCGAGGTGGCCGACATCGGCGCGATGTAGAGCCGCGCCTCTCGATTCTTCAGGCTGTTGGGGTAGCGGTAGAGGCTCGTCCCTCGGGCGTGCTCCACCACCTGGGTTCCAAGCCAGCCTCGATCGACTGTCTCGGGCAGGCCCGTCACTCGGACGGCTTCTGCAGCGATCCAGTAGACGTCCCCAATCGTGGCGCTGAAGCCCGAGGGTAGAGGCACCGTGGTGGCTAGGGCCGACATCGTCCCCGAGAGCAGGGTCTCGGCTTCGGCGCCCAGCCGGAGCAGGTTCGTGACCTCGCCGTTGAAGTCCTGAACCGCCAAGGCCAAGGCGCCCGAGTCCTTGGTCACGCCGTACTTCAGCCAATCGAGCTGGCTGGACTGTAGGTCCGGGAGGGCGGCCAGGTAGGGACGCCACGAACCCTCCCCCGCGCCGAGGGCGCGAAGACGGTCGGGCTCGACGTGCGTCAGCCTCCAGGGGCCGTCTCGGTCGCCGAGACCGCTGACTTCGACCCAGGCCACGAAGGCGCGATCGTCCAGCTGAAGCTCGGTCTGAAAGTCAGACAATGACAACCCCGTCGATATCGGTCGCTAGACCAGCCACACGCGTTTGAAGGTTCACGGCCCACCGGTATGAGTGTTGACCGTCCCGACTCATGGGATCGTCGAGAGAGTCTGTCGTGAGGGTCTGAAAGCCCTGGCCGGCCGCCACGCGGGCCAAGTCCTCATATAGCCGGAACCGGCGTCCGGGCCGGATACTCTCCACCCAGGCGTGCTCGAAGGTGTTGGCCGGTGTCTCGCTGGCGGCGCGTTTCACCAGGGAGCGATCCAGAAGCTCCCACCCGAAGGCTCGCCGGGCGGCCGTGCTCCCGAAGTCCGTCGTGACGAGCCGTCCCGTGAGGGCCCGGGACTGGCCGATGTTGGCTTCGTCCTGAAGCTCGGAGTCTTCGCTGAGCGGCGCGCCCGGGAGCCACCAGCCTGGAAGGCGGCTTGGAGCCGTCACGATGCCGGCCGGCGGCGTCGTCGAGCCCTCGAAGCCAAAGACTGCCGGGTCCAGCGTCGTGGCCGGGTCCTCCCAGAGGAGCGTTATGAAGCCCGCGCTGATACTGGCTTGGATCCGAGGCTCACCCCCCACGAAAGTCAGCGACACCGACGGGATGAAGGTCAGGGCGTCGGGATGGGTCGCCAAACACGACTGAAGCTGGGTCAGCAGGTCGCCGTCGCCTGAAGCCCCGTCCGTTCTGCTGTCTCCGACAGGCCAGTAGTCCCGCCCAGGCTGAGCCGTGAAGGTACAGCTGGCCGTGAAGCCGCCGAGCGTGGCGCGCAGGACGTAGCTGGCCGCGTCGAAACGAGCTGGGTAGATGACGGCGCCGTTGGTGGTCACGCGCCCTCGGCCTCCAGCTGGTCTTGCAGGGTGCGCCGCATTCTTCGGTCTACGAGCAGCCCCCCGAACAGGTTCACGTTGACGGTACGGTTCGTGACCCCGCCGCCCTGGATGAGCTGACGATTGCCGACGGCGGAGCCTGCCCCGGTGGCGGCCGTTCGCTGTGCAGCCGAAGACTGCCCGCCGCCGCCCAGCGCTGCAGAAACGGCCTTTAAAGCCACGCCACCAGCGATCGCAACAGGGCCCAACACACTGCCTGCACCGAAGGCCTGAAAGCCCGGAATCACGGCGAGGGGAGAGAGGGTCAGAGCGGCGGTGCCGACCTGGATCATGAGGTCGCCCAGAAGGCCAATGATCCCCGCGATGAAGCGTTTCATGGAGCCCTCGGCTCCACTGAGGGCCCCGCCGATCGTGCTTCCCAGTCCACTAAGCACCGAGCCCAGAGAGCCGACCATCTGCTCGGCGGCGCCTCGGAGGATGTCGCCCGCCGTGATGATCTCCTGACCGCCGATGAGGCCCATCTCCTGAAGCTCGTTCTGGACCGTCCTCGAGAGCTGCTGGCCCTTGAACCGGGCTAGGTTGATCATGCTGTCAAACTGGATCTCCAGCTGCTCAACAATCGGACCAAAGAAGCTGCCTTCTTTCTTCTGGTCGTCGTCTCCGCCGCCGGAGGGAATGATGCCTCCACCGGTCCGGCTAGCGCCAGGACGTCCGACGGAGACACCTGTACCCGCAGCCGCGGTCAGGCTGTTGGCCAGGTTCTCCAGCGCCTCGAGCGACTCGCGGAGCGCAGGATCGATCGCGGCCAGTGAGCCGCCGCCCGACGTCGGACCGCGCGCCGTGCCGTCCTCATTGAGCGGCGTAACGTCGCCGATGGTGGAGAGTCCAAGTCCTCGACGAACCGTCGCACGGAAGTCCTCCGCCATCTTGATGGCTCCGAGCATTCCATTGATGGTGCCGGCCAGCCCCTTCGCGATGGCACCGAAGAAGGTGTTGACGGCCTTCACGCCCTCCTCGCTGCCGAAGATATTCTGGAGTTCGATGACGAAGCCGGAGAGCGAATCGATGCTGGCGCTCAAGGAGCCTGACCGAGTCACGGCCTGGCCGAGGACTTCCTGAAAGTCGCCGGTGTTAGCCTCCAGGACCGCGAGCCGGGTGGCCAAGGTCTGACCGTTGGCCTCCGCGATCGCGAAGAGCCCGTTCAGCTGGCGCTGGGCATCACCCGCGTCCTTAGCGCTGATCCCGTAGCGAGTCAGTGCCGAAACCTGTCCTCCGAGGGCACGTGCCGCCAGCCGAGCCGCCGAGTTAAAGTCTGAGCCAGTCGCTTCGGCGAGGCCGATGGTCGCTCGGGTTGCGTTCTCCAGTTCGCCCGGCATGACCCCAAGGGCCGCAAGTGTCCCCTGGAGCTGAAGAAGCTGCTCGTCCCCGACTCCGATGGACTGCTGAATTGCGCCGTTGAAGCGCTGGAGGCTCTGGAAGTTTTCCTCTGTGAACTGGCCCCGAAGACGAATGGCCGCGATGGCGCGACGCTCAGCGCGCTCTTGCTCCGACGCCAGGTCGATGAGGTTGTCGATGGCGCCAGCGAAGGCACCGACCGAGCCGGCGACGAGACGATACGCCTTCCCCACCAGCTCCAGGCTCTGATTGATGGCCGTGGACGCATTGAGGAACGAGTTGACCGAGCGCTTTAGACCCTTGGTGATCTCGCTGTCGTCGTAGCCGATCTTGATGAAGGGCTGTCTACTTCGCCGAGCCACGCTTCACCTCCCGGTAGTGGGCTGCTCGAAGGACCCCCTTGGCCTCGACCTCGAAGGCGCTCAGCCGATCGATATCCTCGGGACAGGCGTCCACGTCGCCGCTTCGGAAGCGGGCCACGGGCCGGACCAGCTCGGGCATTGAGGCCAAGACGAGGGCCGGGTGGATGCGGAAGCCCACGCCCCGGCCGTCCTCGAACACGTCCCCGCCGTCGTCCCACGGGACGCCTTCGTCATGCTTGTCCCAGCGGCCGGCGAGAGTCATGGGTTCGAGGATTCCTTTCAGTCGCTCCGTATCATCCGGCGGTGAGTCGAGGGCTCGAAGGTCCGGGAGCGCGTCCTTCGGGCTGGCTGTTGCAACCCACCTGAGAACGCCCCCGGGCAGGCCCGAGCTGGTGGCGCTTGATGATGGCCTCGACCAGGAGCTTGGCCAGCCCCAGGTCGAAGTCGACCAGCTCGGCGGGCTTGGGGACGGGCTTGTCGAAGCCCCGCACCTGAACACCGCAGTCCCCGAGAACTCCGCGGACGTACTCTCGAAGTCGCTTCGTGGCGCTGGGGGCCAGCTTGTTCTCGTACAGCTCGGGGGCCAGGTCCTTGTTGAGCCCTTTCCGGAGCGCGGCCACTTCCTTGGCGTTCTCGGCCGCCATGTTGACCCCGGCCTGCACCCAGCCGTCGAGGACGTCGCTCGCCACCATGCGGAACTCGATGGCCGCGTCCTCGGCCTCGAACTGCTCCACCAGATCGGCGGAGTGCTTCTGGGCCTTGGCGAAGGCGCGGTCACCCACCCCGCCCTCAATGAAGTCATCGCGGTCCGGCTGGGGGACGACCTCGGCGAAAGTGACCCAGTCCTTGCTTCCCAGCGTTCGTGCTTTCAGTCCCATGGCTCAGGCTCTCCCGAGCACGAACCGGCGGGCGGCCGTGCCTTTCTTGGTCCGGAAGGTGACGCTCTGCATGTCGCGGCCCCCGTCGTCTCCGGGCCCATCCTCCGTGACCTGGACGGTTGGGATATGGAGCGCGAACGAGGCGGGCCCGGTCCCGATCTGGACCGTCAGCGAGCCCACCCCAGCAGAGCGTCGAAGCGCCGTGTAGGTCTCTTCGAAGGGGATCTGGATCTGGACAGTGGGATGCATGTCCATGACCAGGTGACCGGATCGGAGGTTGAACTCTCCGATGTCCTTGCGAGCCGCCGCCGTGAGCTGGAAGTCCACGTTGATCTCCGAGATCCCGGAGAGTCGCTGGCCATTGTAGAAGACCCGGGCCACCCGAAGCGGCGTCGTCGGGGTGCTGCCGGTCTGGATGTCGGGCAGCGTCGCCCGGTCGATGGCCGAGTCGATCTTGTCGTCGGCCATCAGGGTCATGTTGAGGAGCGCCTGAGCCTCCCCAGAGGCCGCGATGCTCGCCGACGTGGCTCTCAGACCAGGAAGCTCGTAGAGGTCACCGTTCGTCCCTCCGCGGTCGTAGGCCGCGTAGAGGGTGGGCTCGCCGTCGAGGCCTTCCGCCGGCGCCCAGTTCCGGACGCCTTGGACCAGGTCCGGGGTGATGTCGAGGGTTCGGTCCAGCGTGACGTCGGTTCCGCTCACGGCCGTGACGTAGGCCCAGCGCCCTTCGCCGCTCGACGTGTTGCGGAGGTACAGGAGGGCGCCTGCCGCCAGCCCCGTGACGGCCGCGTCGAGCGTCAGCGTGGTCCCGGTGACGGAGCCGCCTTCGCCGCCGAGGCTGGTCGGCGGAGCCATGATGTTCCCCACCGCGAAGTCGAAGTAGTCCGCCGCGGGGGGCGAGACACCGTCCCCGATTCCGGCGGCCTGGAAGCCCACGACCTCCAACCCGACCTGGAACTCGGCCGAGCGGGGACCCGACATCGCGGGCGGCTCACCGATGGTGCCGATGACGGTGTTCCGCTCGATGAGGGCGGCGCCATCCGAGAGGTCGCCTAGATTCTCGACCGGAACAGCGACCAGCTGGCCGGCGCCTGGGTTCTCGGCGTAGTTGGCCTCCTGGGCCCAATGGAGTCGGCGGATGCGGGTTCTGGGGTCTGCCATGGTCAGTCTTCCTCGTTGATGATGACGGTCAGCTCTATCGCAGCGAAGCTGTCGTTCGGGTCTAGCGACTCAGCGGTCAGCCGCTCAATGATCCCGGGCTCCACGAACTGGATCCCCGGGCTCCATTGCTCCTTGCGCTCAAGGGCCCGAGCTATTCGTGCCGCCTCTCGGACGGGCCGAACCTCGGACTCGAATGCCCCCTGGCTGCTGAAGCCAATCAGGATAGCCGCGGTGTACTCCGCCCGGGCTGGGTCGTCCGCCGGCTCAAGCAGTGCGTCACGAGTCACACCCACGAACTGAAACGCGCGATCATCGACGTGCCCGCCGTACAGCAGATCGCCTTTATCCCGAAAGCGGTAGATCTCCGTCGGCTTGGAAGGCGGAGTTACGCCGGCCACAACCTCGCCGACCTCACGGAGGGCGGTCTCGATGTTCATGGCACCACCCCACGGGGCGGCGCAAAGCCGATGGAAGGCGGTTGGATCTTTAGGTCCGAAACCAAGTCGCCGTCTAGGTCGTACTCGAAGCGAGAGACGCGGGACCAGGCAGCCTTGAGGTCTCGGTCGAAACGCTGGGCCATCCGGGCGTTTGGATCGGTCTCCTCATCCCGACCCGAGCTGGCCGAGCGGTACAGCTCACGCAGGGCGACAAGCAGCAGAGGGCGCCGGAGAGTAACGCGGTTCAGAATGAGGGCGCCCCGAAGGAAGCGACGGCGTCGACCGTGCGCTGGCCACGACTCGGCATCCCCAAAGGCGCTCGTCTCGTCCTCGGCGACCTGATCGCGAATCATGCCATCAAGCTGGACAAGGGCCCGGTGGCGCAGGACCTCCCCGTACTCGTCGCGGGTCATAGAGACCTGCCCTCCTAGGTGTTCGACGATCCGACCAGCCTCGGGGTGCTCTAGGAGGATGTCGTCGAGAGAGACGTCCGCCTCGAGGGGCCAAGCCACGACGTCGAACACCTCGACGTGGAAGCCGTCGTTGTCCCACGCGACCTGAACCTGGCAGCTCTCTCGGTTCTCGGACGTGGCCGCAGTCGTTATGCCGCAGTCGATGAAAGTTCGGCCGCCGTCCTGGCCTACGTTGGCGACCGCACTGCCCTGAAGCTCAGTCCCGTCTCGGTCCTGAACCACGAAGGTTGCCGCTGTCGCAGGGCTTCTGGGCCAGACACGAACCGCGCCGGCCACACCGCGACGCAGCTCCTTGCGGATATCGTCCCGCTCAAGAGTCGGCATCCTTCGCCTTCTCTCGTCGCTTCCGCTGGGCCGACTTGGCGGCGTCCTTAATCCGCTGGTCGACGATGTCGACGCGGGCAGGCTGCTCGTCTACCTCGGCGGCTTGCTCGGGGGTGGCTAGACCAATGATCCAGCCACCCCGAGACTTCCACCAGTTCAGGCGTGCCTCGGGCACGACATGGAGGCCGTAGCGTCCAATCTCGCGCCCTATGTACGCCCGAGCTGCCATCAGTTGATGGTCACCACCCGAGCCGACCCCGCGATGACCGCAGCCCCGTAGACGGCGCGAACCTGGAGGGCCGAGCCACCCGACTCGGGGTCAGGGACCAGTCGCGGCATGGGCATGCGGTGCGCTGCCGTGAACGTCTTGCCGACGTCGTACAGTAGCGCAGCCTGAAAGCCGTCCGCGGATCCGGTCGGACCGACGCCGGGGCTCGTGATCAGCGGGATGCCGTTGATCGACTGCACAGCGGGGACGCCCAAGCTGCCTTCCTCCGCTCGCCCAAAGGCCGGGATGTAGTCCACGAAGGCCCGGATCTTTCCGACGGCCGCGGGGTGAACGATGTACCGGAAGCGATTCCGGGGCTGACCGTTCACCTCAAGGGCAGCCTCGGCCGCACTGAAGTCGTCCACGGTGACCGCGTCCTCGTTGCTGTTGAGGTTTCCGGCCGCTTCGGCCGCCGCCAAAATAAGCCCCAGGACGTAGTCATCCATCGTGTTCTGCAGAATGCCGGTAAAGGCTTCCGTCAGCGCGCTGACGTAGTTCCCGCGAAGGAACTGCTCATCGTCCATGTCGTCGATGAGTCGACGAACCATCTTGCGCTGATTGACGGTCAGAGTGGAGACACTAGGGTCTGCGGCCTCAGGCGCAGCTCGCGTGTCGGAGTCGACGACGGTCGCCGTACCCACGTTGGGCAGATCGATAGCGTCGCCGAAGCGTGTCGCAGGACCTAGGTCCGTTGTGAACTGGGGGTTGCCGAACACGCCCGCCCGTCGACTCCACGAGTCGATGAACGCACGCAGGACTGACTTCATCTTTGCGTCGGCCATGAGGCCTCCTTCTGGGCGCTAGTGCGCCAGTCAGGAGGAGCCGCATCGCGCCGACGCTCCAAGGGTTGAAGAATGTCGGGCTCGGCATCGCGCCTCGCCCAGGAGCAGCTACTGAAGAATCGTCGGGTCGAACTTCGACGTCGGCGACATCAGCTTGTCGTACTTCTTCGGGTCTTCCTTCTTGAGCTCCAAGAGCTCAGCAAGGTTCTTGGGATAGGCCGAGCTCTCGGAGTCAGGTCCGCCGCCGTAGTCGCCATGCGGCGGCTTCGGTTTTGGTGTCTGCTCCCCCTGAAGCTCGACCAACGTCTCAGCGAGCTCCACGGCGCCCTTGTAGTCCCCCGCCTCGACCCGAGCGTTGACCTTGGCCATCGCGGCCTCAGACAGCTTCGAAGTGAACTGGCCCAGCTTCAGTCCGGCAGCGAGGTCGTCGCGACCCACACCGTTTGACTTCTGCTCACCAGGCTCGGGCTTTGGTTGCTTGATCTTGTCGCGCACGGCGCCAAGATCCTGCCCGACCTTCTGAAAACGACCTTCGACGCTCTGCTCCAGCGCGCCGAACCTCTCGTTGAGCTTTGAGAGCTGCTCGGACAGTGAGGTCTCCTTGCCTTGGCCACCTTCCTGCTGCGACTCGGGCGTCGCGCCCTCGCCACCGCTTCCGGTCTTGCTCTCTTCGCCCACGGCCGAGAATGTGCACCAAGTCGACAGACGTTTTCCAGCGGGTGGATCGACTTTCTTTTTTCAGAGGAAAAGTCAGGACGCAGCCATCAGGTCGCTGACCACAGAGGCTCCCGCGTTCACCGAGTCGCCGGATGGGTCTGCCTGGTTTGGGCCAGGGATCTCGGCGTTGGCCTCCGCCACCTCCGGCTCTGGCTTCGCCACCGGGAAGCGCTCAAAGTCTTTGTCGATCTCCTCTAGCTTTCGCTCAGCGTCGGTGCGGTCGACCTGCCAAAGCTGCATTCCGGCAGTCACCCGCGACGCCATATGGAGAGCCATCTGCCGAGCGAGGGTCTCGGTCTGCTCCTTGGGATCGACGGCGTGGTCGAGGGGCGCCAGATCCACCTCGAGCTCCACGTCCTCTCGCATTCTGGGGACCTCCCAGACCGGAGCCCAGGCATTCCAGACAGAGCGGAAGGCACGGAAGATCCTGCGCTCGGCATCTGCCACGTAGGCCCGAAGGAGCTCACGCCGCTCCTCAAGGGGCTTGGCCGCCTGCCTGAGCCCGACCGCCGTGACACTCTGGCTGCGGCGGATGTCGTCAACCGGAAGCCCCTCGCTCGCCTTCCAGTCGCGCTGGAACTTGTCGAGGGCGGTCAGGGCGTCCGCGATGGCCGGGGAGACCTGGAGCACGTGCCCTTCAACCCCAGGAGGCATGATGTTTCGAACGCCCGGGCCCCGCTTCATTGTCTTCAGGTCTTTAGCGTCCTTCGTGTCCTCGATGTCGGCGGGCTGACGGTACTCAACTTCCGAGTGAGAGCTGACGCGAACCTGCTCTAGGATCTCATTGCAGATGGCCGAGAGGTTCAGCAGGTGAGAGACCCGATCGGATCGCGGCCTCACGTAGGCGCCCTCGGGGTGCTGGTCGTAGCAGGCGACCACGGGCGGCGGGAACGGAGCCTGGCGAGACGGCCCGAATGGCTGAAACTCGTCTTCGAGCTCGTCGCCGTCCGCGTCGGTCAACGTCATCGTCCAACCGGAGGATGCCTGCGCCCACACCTCGAAGCCCGAGGCCGTCTTCAGTGCGACCGCTCGGTCTTGGCTAACATCCCACGGAAGCGCGGGGTGCGGGTCCCTGTAAACCTTGTCGGGGCTGAAGACGTGAAAGAAGATCCGAGGCTCCATGCTCGTCGCGTTCATCCGTACGTAGCATTGACCGTAGAGGCTGCGCCGCTGGTCGATCGTCTTGGCGACCGCGTCGAAGTTCGAGCGGCGGTAGGCGTCAATCATCTGTTTGGTCGCCACCCCCTCGTCGCTCAGAGGCTGACCGTTCCGGTTCACAAGACGTCGGGTCGCCGGACTTCGGTACGCGACGGCGAGCGCCGTCACGAGCTCGGTGAGGGCGCCGGACACGATCGGGTGCTGGTCCTCGCCGGACCGAATGCCTAGCTGCATGACCTGCAGGCGCCCCATGACGTGCTCGCCGCCGCGACCCTCAAAGAAGTCCCGGAGCGTTCCCCAGGTCTGAACCCAGTCCTCGGGCCGCGTGTCCTTGCACTTGGCCTTAAGGGCCTCCAGCGTTTCGTTCTTCATCTCCGCCTCCCGCTGACGCTGCGGCCAGCTTTGATCTCCAGTATCAGTCCCGACCTCCGGCTACGACCCGACAGCTGACGCTCAATCTCCTTCTGGGCTGCCTTGGCGCCTTCGCGCCGAAGCTCCTCCGTCACCTGCATCGGGTTCAACTCCGGTCCTCGCCGAGCGATATGCACCGCCAAGAGTGCAGCGTTGCGCCCACGCAGGCTTGGGCCCACGTCGTCCCGTTTGCCCTTCGCGAAAACCGAGCCCCCACGGTACCCGATGGATTTCACCAGGCGCCCGGTGTTCCACAGCGCTCGTCCGTCCTTGTCGCTGGGGCTGACCGGCATCGCGGCGCCGTCGGTTCGCTGACCCTTCCGCGCGTAGCGCCGGACGATGGCCGCCACCCGATTGCCGACTCGCTTGTTGATCTCGTTCGCGTTTAGCCGGACCCGCATCGCGATGGGGAACCGGAGGTCGACGTCGATCCCGCCTCTATTGGTCATACCGTGCCAAACTCTCCCTTCTTCCTCGGCGCCTTGGGCTCCAGAAGGATGTTGACCCCGTAGATCGCCGCGTCCCTCACGTGTTCATCGTTCGGCTTCGTCAGCGTGCCGTCCGGCTTCAGCTTCGCCGTCCGGAGAAGGTTGACCAAGCCCCGCTTTCCCTCGGTCATCATTCTTCGGTGCATCAGGAAGCGCCGGTTGTCGTGACCGTCGCAGATGGCCCACCGAAAGCGCTCAAGCTTCCTGACGAGCCGCCAGCCCGAAGACCGCTTAGGGATGTCCAAGATCTTGACGCTAGGGCCGACGATGGTCCGCAGGAATCGGCGCTGGTCCCGAATAGCGTCAGTGTCGATGCACAGGCGGTCGAAGTGGTAGTCGGTCTCCTGCTGAAACCACTCGATGACCTGGTCGGACCCGTACCGGTCGAAGACCATCGACTCCAGACCGAGGAGGCCGTCGTCAAAGCCGCCGCCCTTTAGCGGAATCTTGATGACCGCAGCCACCAAGACCCCGAACTGCTCGCCAGGGTCGAGGCACAGAATCACTGGGCTTCGGCCCTCCATGTACTCCGAGACGTCGCGGTCCGTGACGTTGCCGCCGAGCGTGAGGTTGAGCCCAGGAAAGGCCCCTGCCGGGGGCGGAATCCAGCCGCCCTTCCGCATCGCGTCGGCCACACGTTTCTCTTTCCCCTCCAGACTTCGCTCGATGAAGCCGGGGTCATTCTTGCCGGCCCAGGAGTCCTCAAGCCCGGGAAGGCTGGTCAGGACGTTGGGATCGTCGGGGCAGTCGAACCGGCCACGAAGGGTCTCGTCGTCGACAGCGATGCCCGAGACGATCAGGTGTTTGCGGGGGTGGTCTCCTCGGAAGCGGCCCATCAGCCGGTCCCACCGACGCTGGTCGAGGTAGAGCGGATCTTGGACCTCGTCCACCCAGATGAGGAAGGCGTCGACGGAATCGATGTAGCTCTTGCCGGACCAGAAGACCACACGGACTCCGTTCTGAAGCGTCCACGTCGTCTTGTTCGACTTGACCCTGCGCATCCGAATGAAGGCCGGCGGTAGCAGCGCCTCCAGCAGGCCGGGCAGCGTCTCCTCCAGGGTGGCAGACACGGGCGCGGTGACGATCGCCTTGTCGCCCGGGCGCCCGTGCTGCAGGACGTAGCGAACGAACCGCATCGCGGCAGTCAGCGTTTTGCCGGTGCCGAATGCGGCGCTCAAGCATGCCGCTTTGCTGAATGACAGCTGATCCGACTCGGGCGGGTTCCAAGAGACGAACTGGTACTGGAAGGGCTCAGGCTCAGGCCAGGAGACCTCAACCCGCGTCTCCATCACCGCCGTTACCACGCGGCCTCCAATTCGAGATGACCACAGTGACGCGGTCTGAGTAGGCCCCTGCGCTGTTGTCGTTCAACATCTGCATGGTCTTGGCCATCTGGGGCATCAGGTGGCTGCGGGACCCAGGAGCTCGATTCTGGGCCTCGGCAACGAGATGCATGGCCTCCAGCCGCATGATCATATCCAGAAGCCGCTGCAGCTCGAGCGGGCTGCCCTCGACCAACCCGGGCCAGAACTTCCGCGCGAGCCGCGCCAGCCGATTCAGGTCCCGCTTCTTCTCCCACTCGACGCCGGCCAACGAGGCCGCGACCGTGAGGTCCGGCGTGTAGCCCATGCCGATCGCCAAGATGCCGGCTCGAAGGTGGTCGGGCAGTGTACCCATCGAGCGACGACCCAGCTGTAGCGCCGCCTTCTGATCCCCGGCGGCCTCGGCCGCTCGGGCCTGGCGCGCGCGATTGTGTGAGCCCCGATGCTCGGGACAGGTCTTCGGAATCGGCCCGGTTGCATGAGAGTGCTTGAAGCTCTTCCCGCAGACAGAGCATGTCCCTGACCGCGCCTTCGCCATTCATGCCGCTTCGTCGCCCAGAGCTTCTTCGACAGCCTCCAGCGCTGCGCGAAGAGCGCGTCGCGCCTGATGCAGGTCCTCAGAGAAAGAGACGTAGCCCGTGCTCCGTGGCCCGTGGTCAATGATCGCGACTGCGTGCTGAAAGCCGTCTTCGGAGACCGTGGAAAGCGCGTAATCCAAGGCACATTCCGCCCGGTCGCCCCGGTGGACGCCGTAGTCGGCCCGAACCAATCTCCAGCCCATCACGCACCCCCCCAAACAGAGGAGGAGCCTCTAGAAAAAACCGCGCTGTGCTGCGCAGGCCTGCAGGCCGTGGGGGTAAAACTGGTATGCCCTCCAATACTCACGCGGACGCCTCCTCGATGCGGCTCAGGATGCTGGCCACCTTGTCGATGACGAGCCATTCCCACGCCTGCCACTGCGACTCGGCCACCCCCAGCTGGTAGTCCTGAAGGACCACATGCATCAGCTCATGCAGCAGAAGGCGTCGTTGCTCTGAAGGCGCCTGAGTCTTGAAGTCGGGTGCGAGTCGTATCTGGGCTCGCTGCTGGCCAACCCACACCCTAACGTTGGCCCAGTCGGTGTCCGGAATGGGGCAGTCGTCCCTGACCTCTATGGCCCAACCCTGAAGCCCCAGCGTGGGGAGCCATTCCTCGACGAAGGAACGCCACTGGTTCAGTCGAGGTTCTTCACCACTTGCCACCGCATGCGCTCCTTCATCCCCAAGACTTCCTCGCCCACCTGCTTCGCGTCGCCCCCAAGCTCGCCGATGTGGCCACCCTCGTGCAACCAGTCCAGCACGTCTTGCTTGTCCATCTCGGGCTCGCTCCAAAAGTAGGCGATCTCTCGGCTCCCCTGCTTGTGGCGGTCGTGCACTTTCCAGACGCACTGGGTGAGGTGGTCTTCGTGCAGGGTGTCCGCCTCCTGCGCTGTCTTGGGCTTGGGCTGAGCGGGCACGTTGTGGCCTGATTTCCGAAGTAAAGCCCGCTCTTGCTGGTCTTGCTGATATCGCACCCCCTTGGGTCCCTGGTCCTTGCGTTGCGTGCCGCCTTTCTTGCCGCCCGTCTTTTTGGCCTGTCGCTGGCTCTGCTGGCCCTGTCGTCTTGCGGGCTGAGCATCAGGCTGGGATAGGTTGTCGTCGTCGAGAATGCCTTTGTAGGTGTCGAGACCCACCCCGAACATGGCAGCGGCCTTCTTGAGCCCGTTGGTGAGAGCGCCTTTGAAAGCGTCGGCTTTCGCGCTGGCGCGGTGGCCGCCGTAGGCATGCCGGCATACCACGTTGCGCCCGTCCTTGATGCTCACGGCCACCTTCATCGTGACGTCGAAGCAGGCGGCCCCGCTCCGCCACTTGCCCTGAGCGCACTCGATGATTTCATCGTCGTAGGTCCAGCCCAGGCCCAGTTGCTCGTTCAGGCGCTCGACGATGTAGGCGTATTTGATGCCGGCGGTGTCGTAGCCCTTCTGGGTGTCGGCCTTCTTGGTCCGCTCAATGGCATCCTCTGGGAACCGAGCGGCCAACGCCTGGAGGGTCTCGTCTTTCATGGCCACCGCAGCGGTCCGCAGCTGCTCATGCCGCCTCCCTAGCTTTCCGAGCGGTGTCGACCAAGTCGGCGAGACTCTTCCCCGCAAAGAGGCTTCGTTCGCCGGTCACCTTCGGCTTCTCGCCGGTGAGCGCAAGGTATTGCTCCCATGCGGAAACCAGCTCCCGAAGAAGGTCCTCCTCAATCATGGCCATGAGGTCCCGGTGCAGCCGCTCGGCTTCTCCCTGCCGCATGACGAAAGAGCCATCTCCGGCCCGGCTCGCGGCGACCCCGAAAGCCGTCCTGATGGCCACCACGGCGTTCGCAGCGGCTCGGTGGTAGTCCACGGGGGCGAAGCCCGGAAGTAGAGCTCGAGCGTCCTGCGCGCGGCTCTCGGCGTCCCAGCGACGCTTTCGCGCGGCCCTGATGGCCGACGTGATCACCGCCAGGCTCGCGTGGCGCTCACGCTTGGCCGCGTCGGCAATGCCCTGCTCGACGTCGCAGGCTGGGTAGCCGACCAGGCTCCTGGCCCACAGCTTGAGCGTGGGCTTTTCGATGGTCTGGTGAGGCCAGGCGGCTTTGACCAACGCTATGGCCGCCATGGCCTGGGAGAGGTTCAGCTTTGTCGTGTTCATTTCTTGGTTCTCCGTGCTGTGTCGAGGATGTCTTCAACGCTCATTCCGCGCCCTCGAGGGGGAGCTCGAGGTGAAGGGCCCGAGAGCATCGGTGCTCGGCCGAAGTCGATCTCGCGCTTGAGGTAGTTGCTCAGGAACTGAAGCACTTTGGACTTCTTCGGGATTGCCCCGTCGATAGTCTTCTGGAGAGCCGTGCGACAGATCTGCTCGACGTCGAAGTCGCGGTAGGTCGCTTGCCACTCGAGCAGCTTCGATTGCCTGAGCTCGAAGTCCTCCCCCGTCTTCGCTGTCGGGAAGACCATGACCACCGGATCGGCACTGGGCTCAGGCGGCCCGGTGATCGCTCCGTCGCCGAGCGGCAGAGCCAGCGAAGCCCCCCCCCCTGCTGGTGTTGGTGCTGGTGTTGGTGCTGGTGCTGGTGCTGGTGCTGGTGCTGGTGTTGGTGGTTTCGAAAGGCTCTCGGGAAGGCTTTGGGAAAGGCTTTCGGGAAGGCTTTCGGGAAGGCTTTCCTTATGGGTTTCCGAAACCCTTTCCGGAACCCTTTCTCTATTGGATTCGGGCCGCTTTCCGTCGTCACCAAAAGGCTTCCCGGAACGCTTTCCGATTCGCTTCAGGCTGTCGCCGGCCTCCCGGAGGGCTTTGCTCTTAGGCCACCATTCTTCCTTCACCTCAGCCAGGAACGCCTTTTTGATGGCGGCCGTCAGCGAGCTGTCCGCGGGAAGGCTGGCGATCTGACTCAGCCAACCAGCCATCTGGTTGGGGTTCGTGGCCCGGTTCCGCTCGAGAGCTCGAGGTATCCAGATGATGCGCCGCTCTCGATCGACCACGATCCGCCCGGCCTTCTCGAAGGCCCGCAAGTTGGCCGCGAACACATCGGCCGAGACCCTGCGAAAGTCCTCAGCCAGCGCAGCCGGGCCACCTCGGATCACCCCTGGTGCCGTCAGCGAGAACGGCGTGCTCAGCAGATAGACCCACTGCAGGAGCTGCTCCGTCGAGAGGCTGCGGGTCCAATCGTCCTCCCAGATGTCGAGATCGATGCGGGCATACCTCATTCGGCCGGCCCCGGTCCCCCCCAACCCGTGGGTACGCGCTCCTCGCCGAAAAGGTCCTGCTCCTCTCGCCGAACGCGCCTGCGAAAGGTTGTCCAGCCCATGCGGCGACCCTGGGTGGATGGGATCACGACGTCGCCGACATCACGAAATGCCTTCTCGAACTCGCCGGGCAGGAACCCTTCAGTGGTCCGGAAAGGCGCAACCAAGACGATGACGTTGGCATGGGGCGGACGAGTCGCGACCTCGCGCCCGTCGGGTGTCGTGTTGAATCTCAAACGCTGCTTTGGGACGCAGAACGGGAAGCGCAGCACCGACAGTACGGCAGACTGAGACGTCTGCATCAGGTCCAGCGTGAACCCCATGAAGATCCCCGCCTTCAGCCGGTCGCTCGCGCAATAGCGGAGCAGCCGCGCCCAGAACTGGACAGGGTAGCTCTTGCCGCCCCGAAGGCCTCCGGGCGGGTTGCAGTAAACCGTGCTCGGCTCGGCCGGCCAGGGCGCCACCAGGCCGTTCTCCCGCTCCGTGAGGAAGCGCTTGGCCCGCACGACCTTGTTGGCCTCAGGGCAGCTCGCCGGGTCGAAGTCGATGCCGCCCAGGATCTGGTGGACCCGCTCGACGATGTGCGGCGGCGTGTACCACTCCTGGGAATCGGAGGTCTGGCGGGCGCTCCGCTTCGCGTCGTCTGTCATGAGCGGGGCCCGGAATCGAACCGGGAACCGGAGGGACGAATTGAACAAAAAACCCCCGGCTAGACCACGTCCCCGCTATGGTTTCAGGCGGCCGGTGACCCGCCTGCGCCCCCGGGAGGGCGCATGTTCCAGAACTGAACCGCCTTCGTGGTACCGAGCCGACTGAAGGGCCCTCGAGCCTGGCAGGCCATGCACTCGACCCAGGCACCGCGCGGGGACCCGCGGACGACAGGGCGAGACAGACAGAAGGGGCAGGGAAGGACCTGGACCACCCGCCGCCCCTTGTCGCCAGACCCGTTGACGAGCTTGAGGTTCATGCCGCCAGCACCGGGAGCCGCTTGTGCGCTACCAGGCGGTTCACGAGCTGCCGCCTAGCGCCCCCGTGGGCCGTCACCGTGATGTTCCTGGTCCCCCCAGGCGCGCATGCCTGGCACTGAACGCACGTCGTCGTTCTCTTCCGGTTGGTGGCCTTCGCCCATAACGTGTCCGCCGGGCAGGGCCGGTCGTGCGCGGCGCCCCACTTGGTCGCCTCAGGCCGCACCCGAAAGGTCCGCCACCCCAGCGCCTGGGCGTGCTCGGCCTCGTGCTCGCTCTCGACCGAGGCCATCAGGCCCAGCGCTCGAAGCGGCTCAGCGACCTTCAGATGCCACTGGTGCGTGTACCCCCAGAAGAGCGGCGCGTGTTGCTTGGCCCACGCCCAGAGCTCTGGGGGCGCCGCGGCAGGGTCGCCGTAGCTACCGGCCCGAAACGGACGCACGGCAAGGATGGGCTCGAGCTCGCTCGGGTGCACCCGCAGGTAGGTGTTCCGGGTGTACGCATGCCAGACCTTGCTGGGCATTCGGATGTCCGGGTAGCAACTGCGCAGCCGACCCGGTCCGGCTCGATGGAAGCAGTCACCGCAGATGGACGCATCGTCGCCCGAGCGCACGGCGTCGATCGGGAGCATGTCCCGCCGCAAGATCCAGGTCTGAACGGCGTCGCCCGTCTTACTGTTGGCGTTCTTGCCTCGAGGCTTCAGAGCTGTGGCGATGACAACGATGGGGGCCCCGTCCAACAGTGAAGGGCCTTCGTGAAGAACCGCGCCCGTGCGGCCCCTGAGGAGGCGGACAAGCTCGCGATTCATTCCGCGGCCCGCTTTCTCAGCAGACTTGCTGCAAACTCAAGCGGGAAGACTTTGTTGGCATACACCCACTCTGACCACCCCTTGGCGCGCTCACGCTTCGCCTCATGCTCAAGAAACGAAGCTGCAACCTCAAAGCACATCTGGCGAACGGAACCCGTCACCAACACTTGAGCGACCTGACTCACGGGATGACCGCCCAGATGAGCCGAACACCCCAGCACCGGCGCCATCCCAGCGAGGCACGCACGCTGCGAGAGGACGGGAACTGGACCCCGGCCACGATGTGAATCGACCCCAGCCTGAGCTGACGAACGTGTCGCTGAGTGCCGACGAAGCCCAGAACGCTCATGACTCCGCCTCCCACCTCTTGGCCGCCTCACGAAGTACGCGCGACCTCGTCAGTTGCTCGTCGGCCAAAGCCTCGTATCTCTCAGCGATTTGCTTTAGTTCTCGACCGACGGCAGCGATGGCTTCCGGCTCGGTGTCAAACTCTCCGATCAACGACCTCCCCATGTCCGAGCGAACCAGCCACCTAGTTCGACCGTCATAGGTTTTCTGCCAGACGCTCAAGCTAAACGTTCCCACGGACGCGTGGTCATCAATGCCCGTATCGATCGCACGGACCTTGGACTCGATCGCTATGTTCATGACTTGGCCTCCGAAAGCTGGCGCGCAGCGTTGGCGGCCATCTCCAATGACTCGGCGAGCTCTGTGGCCTCATCGGCGGTCAGCGAGAGCTTGGTCTCTTCAATGCTAAGAAGGACGTCATCGGCGTCGATGAGCTCGACCCGCACCTCGGTCTCTTCGTCGGGATCGACGGTGTGCACCGCCATGGTCACGCAGGTGATCACGCTGCCTTCTCCGGGTCGTTCTTCGCCGGGAACATCTCCAACTGCGAGACCGACTTCGCGACGTCCGACAGCTGCTGCTGCTCGATGGAGTTGCTGCCATGGGCGCGTGCCACCTCGCTATAGCCGCTGACGATGAGGTCCGGCTTCCGTGTACCAAGCCGCGGCTGGTCCTCCTTGCCGGGCACGTCGAGCCTTTCGACACTCGCCAGCTGGTGGTGAGCGCCGGCCTGCGCTTGGCCCTTTGTGGCATTGGCCTCGAAGACCGCGCACATTATGAAGCGAAGGTGCGCGTCGGGCAGGCCCTCAAGCTGCCGAAGCTGTCGCTCAGCCTTGGTCAAGATCTCGACGCGTCCGACGATGGGTCGACCGTCTTTGACCAAGGCGACGTCCTGGCCGTCCTTGGTCTTTCGCTCGATGTAACACAGCACCTTGACCTTGGGCTCGGCGAGCCATCCCGGAAGATGGTTCTTGAGGACAGAGTCCACAGCGGACTCCATCTTGTTGGTGGGCTCTTCTAGATCGTTGGACATGTTTCCTCCGTGGTGAAGGGCGTCAGGGGGACGCCTCTGCGATTTCGATGACGACGCGCCGGTAGACGAGTCGTCCCCAGCACTGGACTTGCTTCTCGCTGAGGCCTTCGACGTCGATGCGCCTGCCGTCCTCAAGCATGAGGGCGACGCTTGGGGCGCCGCGGCGCTCGCCGACCTCCAGGACCTCAGCGAGGACCTTCATGGCACTGCATCCCAATCAGGCTCGAAGCGATCAGGCTGACCGCACGACTCCCTTGTGCAATGGACCATGACGCCCCAGCCCTTGCCCCAAAGGCCGTAGCAGCCTTGAAGCTCGGCGCCGCAGTGCTGGCATAGGCCTTCGACGGGAGTCCGCGGGATGTCTTCGGTGATGGGCTGGCTCGACTCACTCATGCCAACCTCGCGCCGGCTGGCGGGTTCAGACGGTTGGGGTTGCATGTCGGGCAGGCGACAGGCTGGACGATGCCCATGCGGACGGCGAAGTCGCTCCCCGGGGGGAGTTTGGCCCAGTGCGACCAAGGCTCCCGGTCGGTGCTGTTGGCGACCCATCCTTCGCCGGCGCACTCTCGGCAGGGCTTGGGACCGGGAACTTCGCGCCCATCAGCGGCCAGCGGGGCAAGAGCGAGCGTTCGGTCTCCCTCCTCGGCAAGTCGAACGCACATGGCCATGACCTGGACGAGCTCGACGCGGGCTTCGTCGTAGGACCCTCTGCCTTCGCGAAGCTGCAGGATGGCTTTCGTGAGCTCTCCCACTTCCTCGTGGAGGGCGTGCAGGGTTGGATTGTCGCCCTCCGGGAAGAGCTTTCGCGCGCGCTGGACTTCCTCTTCGACTTCCAAGGCGAGGCGGTCCCAGTGGATCGTGACGGCGTTGATCACCGCTTCACCGCCTTCACGGACGACGGAGGCGCCCACAAATCGACAGGACCACCGTTCGCCTTAGCCAGAGCCAGGTCGCCGTTCGACGTCGTGTGGAGGACGAAGAACCTATCGCCAGGACGCGCCAAGCCCAGCGTGTCGGCCATGATGTGACCCGTGCGCGTGATCTCGACCAGGTCCCCAGGCTCGTAGTCGCTCACAGGCCCACCGCCTCAAGCATGTCGGCGGCCTCAAGGTAGACCGCCCAAGGAGCCCGCATCTTGTTGGGGTCAAGGTAGTCACTAATGTGACGGTAGACGCGCCCCATCGCCTTGCGCTGCTCAACCGATGCGGCAGCTACTGCGT
This sequence comes from Myxococcota bacterium, assembly GCA_039024635.1. Lineage (GTDB taxonomy): Bacteria > Myxococcota > Kuafuiibacteriia > Kuafuiibacteriales > Kuafuiibacteriaceae > Kuafuiihalomonas. The sequence goes on from JBCCQA010000005.1 coordinate 126,357, forward strand.
GGCCAAAGTCGCCCGTACGCAGGCCGTCCAATCGGTAGGCCCACCCATGCTCTTCCGAGCAAGAGAACACGGTGTGCTGCAACGGGGTGTCGAGCGATTTCGCCATGACAGAGCCTGCAAGACAAACTGCGCATCGCTTAAGGTGATCGTGCCAAGTGTGCCACTTGTTCATGCGCATGATATAGTTGGGGTCTGCCTCGCAAAGCTTGGCGTCCTTGACGGCCAGCCGGAGGAGTCGGCTGTCGGGCATGAGGTTCAGCTCTGCGTTCGTGTAGTGTCGGGTCTTCATGGGAACAGCTCCAGTTGTTCGGGTGAGCGGCCGAAGGGCAGGCGCATCCGCCGCATCTGGGCGCACTGCCAATCCCAGCCGGGGTGAGAGTAGATATCGGCGGACGAACGGGCGGACTTCGCGTGGGTCCAAAGTCGCGCCGCTTCCGAGATCCCGACCTCCGCCGCCGCCGTGATGAACGAGTGCCGGATATCGTGAAGCCGCATGGGCGGCAGACCGACCAGGGCTAGATGCCGCTGAAAGCGAGCCTGCACGTAGCTCTGAGACCGGGGCCGGTGGTCGCGCTTCGCCCGCTGGGGCGAAGGGAAGAGAAAGTCCGTCTTGGTCGGGGCCCGACCGTGCGCTCGCCTCCAACCCCGCTGGGCCCAATGCTCAAGCAGACCGGCCAGGGCAGGGTGCACCGGGATTCGACGGGTCGCCCCAGTCTTGGTCTCGCCCACGGCCTTCGTGTGGGAGTTCCAGGTCCGCCGGACGTGGAGCGTTCCAAGGGGCCTGGTCGACCGTGACCAGTCTTTGAACTGGAGCCCGAGGCCCTCACCCATGCGGACGCCGGCCGCGATGAGGACGGCATAAAAGGTCCTCGAGACCGCATCGACCGACTCGCTCAGGGCGAGCCGGCTTAGCCTCGGCAGCGTCTCGACGTGGGGCCTGAACTCAGGCCGAAGCTTCTTGGTCGGCCAAGCAGAGCGGGGCAGGTGGGCGAAGGGGTCTTCGGTCAGGTAGCCGAGCTCGAGGACCCGGCGGACCACACGGCGCGCCGCCCAGCGCCAGCCGAGGATCCGGCTCGGGCTGTACTTCTCGCCGTCGGCCCGTGTCCTCGAGCACGCCCAGCGGGCCCAGGCAGATAGGATAGGGGTGTCCAGCTGGTCGACGGGCAGGCCCCCGACCGCGGCCGTGAAGAAGGAGACCGCGGAACGAAATTCGTCCGCGGAGCGGTATCCAGCCCGCCGATCTTCGGCGAGCATCTCCTCGACGAGCGCCCCAAACGTGGGCGCCTCGGTGCCGGGAGCGATGAGGTGAGCTTTCAGATTTGGATGAAGAACCATCTCGGCAGGATGGCTTGCCCTTTTTGGAGCCTGCACGGCCCGTTCGGGCGCCTCGAGAGACAAAGCCCCGTCTGTGATCGCGATCGCCGAGCTCACTGGGCGACTCAGGCGGCTTCAGGGGTCCGATCGACGTCGGGCGCAGCGGATTCATCCACGGCGGTGGCGCCGCTAGTCCTTTCTTCCGCAAGATCGAAGCCGGAGCACTCATGAATCGGCGCCGGGCTCGACCGACTCCATCCGAGATGCCCACTCATCCCGGCCGGGATCCGGCCGAGCATTCGATTGTCACGATGCCCGGGACGCAGGTGCGACCTCGGCCTACTCTGCTGCGGTGGAGCCTCTTGGCCCTCCCGCTCCTTCTAGGCGGGACATTGATTTGGTTCATGAGCGAGGGAGACGGTGTCCAGCCTCCGAGCGCCAACCCTCGGCCCCCCGCGCTGAACCCTGAAGCCTTGAAGCTTGCGCCGTCGCCATCCCTCCCTCGACCCGCCCCGCCCAAACGCCGCGGCCGGGGAGTAGTCGGAAAGAAGGCGGCTCCGCTCTCGCCCAAGCCCCCCAAGGCTCGAGTGCCGAGTGCCGAGTCTAAGGCGCAGGCCGCCGTCCGTCGGGCCATCGCCGCCCCCGACGACGCCGAGAAATTCGAGGCGGGACTGGCGGCGCTTCGCGCCTGGGCCAGGACCCTGCCCCCCGACGAGGCTACGAAGCTGGAGGCTGCGGTTCGCCGGGCAGAATTCACTTGGTCGGCCTCCGACCTTCAGCGCGCCCTTCACTCGGTCGCGGCCACCAAGCCGTAGGCCCCAACGCCGAGGGCCGCGCCCAACACCCAGCTGGGCCAGGGCACCGAACGACGGCGGTCGATGGTGAAGGCGCCCACGCTCCAGCCTAGCCCTGCCCCCAATAGGCCCGCGCCCACGGCGGCCAAGGGCGGCGTGCCCACGAGTCGTTCCCCCGTCGCGCAGTCTGGTCCTTCGAAACACACTAGCGCCTGGCCATCGGCTCGGGCCGCCGCCCATGCAAAGACCGTCGCGCTGGCGCCCACCGCCGCGATCCCGGTCCAGAAGGTGGTCCGACGTAGGTCCCGCGACAGCCTGGTCTCCGAGCGCCGTAGCGATGCCTCGACTCGCGTCGTTCGACCCGGCGCCACCTTAACCTCGGCCGAGAAAGGCAGGTGCTGATGAGCCTCGATTTTCAGCTCTCGTCGGCCAGAGCGAACGTCGACGATCTTCGTTTCCAGCTCCGCTCGCCCCAAGAGTCTGCCGTCGAGGCGAACGCTGGCCCCTTCGACCGATGAGCGAAGATCGATGCCGCCGAAAGGTTGGTGATGCTGATGGCGCTTCAATGCCCGGAGCAGATTGACGCTCAGCGCGGACTCGAGGAAAGTCTGCAGACCACGTACGTCCCTCAGTTCGTCGGAGCGAGTCGAGGCTACGATGGCGCGCTCGAAGACTTCCGTTTCCACGCGGTCTTTCCAGCCCGGTTTTCGGTCGGCCTCGTGGAAGCTCTCCAGGGCTAGGTCGGTGCTGACGAGCTGGAGAAGGACGCGATCCCCACGCTCGGGTGCCGTCAGTACGCCCACCACCAAGAGTAGTCGAGGGGTCTCGCGACCCGCGGCGCGGACCCTCATGGAGTGGGCCCGATAGGGCGCATGCGTGCCGTCCGGCCGCCGGAGACGCTCACGCTGGTAGTCAGGTCGGGCCTTTCGAACGACGCAGCTCAGCTTGCGTGCGCACTGATCCACGACCGCAGTGTCCATGGGCTCCACCCGCAGATCGGTTGAGGCGTCGAAGGCCTCGTCCAGTCCGCGGATGATCTCGGAAAGACCGAGCCGACCTGAGGCCCCGGTTGGGGTCGTGAAGGCCACTGGGAGGGGGCGCCGATCTCCGGCTTCCAGCACGACCGCCGCGGCCACGGCCAGCAAGACCGGCGTCATGGCTTCTTGGCCTCGGCACGGGATATCGCGTTCCAGCGCAAGAGCTCTATGAGCTCCCTCAAAGGGGTGCCCAGGGCTCTTGCCTGCTCGAGGTGTTCGACGCTGCTCTGTGCCAAGGGCAGGATGGCCTTTTCCAGGGTCGCGAGGTGGGTGCGCAGGACGACCTCCAGATCTCCATTGGCTCCGTCCGCCGTTCGATCCGAGGATTCGGCCTCCAGCGCTGCTCGGATCCCTTCCAGCTGAGCGCCCAGGCCACTCAAGCTCGAGGTGACGCGTACAACCGGGTCCTCGTCGTCGCCGCCCTGAAGCGTGCTACGACGAAAATCCGCTTTGATCTGATTCCAACGAGCGGCCTGGCTCTCGCTCATGCGCCCCCGCATCTCCGCCAGCTTGAGCAAGTTCTGCTCCGCGCCCGTAGTCAGAGTCTGCGACTCGGATTCGTAGTGGTCTGTGATCAAGACCTCGATCTCTTCGTCGGTCATGGCTGCGACCACCTTCTCGGCCAGCCTGTTCATGTTTCGGTAGGAGCCCTGAAGTTTGAAGGGCGGCTCGGTTCGGTAGCGATCGTCCTGCGAAGCAGACTCGATATACTGAAGATTGACTGCGAGAAGAACAGACTGAATTCGTCGCAGATGCCGCAGGACAACCAAGATCTCTTCGATCTCGACTTGGGCATGGCTCCGTTCGAACTCCGTGCTCGAGACCTCTTCCCCTGCCGACATACGGATGAAGGCCCGCATGTCCTTCATCGAGCGCGCCACCACCGGGCTCAGGCTCGGGTTGGAGGTGATGCTATTTTCGATGTAGCTCGAAGCGAAGGCCTCGTCTCGTCCGGTAAGGACGTCACCGAGATTGTAGGTGTCGGCCCGGTTGGCTAGCATGTCAGGGATCTGAAACTTCTCGCCCGACTCCGTGTATGGATTGCCGGCCATGACGACGGCGAACTTCTTTCCGCGAAGGTCATAGGCCTTGGAGCGGCCTCGCCACACGCCTTCGATGCGTCGCTGGCCGTCGCAGAGCGAGATGAACTTCTGCAGGAACTCGGGGTTAGTGTGCTGGATGTCGTCGACGTAGAGCATGACGTTGTCCGACATCTCGAAGGCGAAGTTGACCCGTTCTACCTCTTGTCGGGCGGTAGCGTTGGAGGCGTCCTCGGGGTCGAGAGAACTCACTTGGTGGCCCAAGGCAGGGCCGTTGATCTTCATGAAGACCATGCCCAAGCGATTGGCCACGTATTCGACCAGGGTGGTCTTGCCGTAGCCAGGCGGCGAGACCAAGAGTAGCAGGCCCATCAGGTCGGTTCGCTTGGCGTCCCCCGCCGCGCCCAGCTGCTTGGCCAGATTGTCTCCGATGATGGGCAGGTAAACCTCGTCGATAAGACGGTTACGGACAAAGGAAGACAGAATACGGGGCTGAAGAGCGTCCAATCTGAGCGCTCGACGCTCTCGCTCGAGCAGCTCGTGGCGAAGGCTTCGGTAGGCTCGATAGTCCGGGACACGCGCCTCCATGAAGGTGTGGAGGCGCTGACCGAATTCGTCCAGCCGCAGCTCCAGGCTCCGGTCCTGGATACGAGGGTGTTGTCCGAGGAGGCCCTCCACCCGGGCCGTCGTCGGGGCCGTACTCTCCTGACGATCGACTCGAGGGGCCAGCAGGACGGCCGCCGCCTCTAGTCGGAGAGGATGGGCGTCCGGGTCGTGTCGCTCCACGAAAGCATCGATCCAGGCCAAGGCCAGCCCCAGTCGTTCCCCCAAGCGCTCGATGGACGACAGGTCCTCCTCGAAAGCGCGTCGACCGCCGTCCAGGTCCAGATGCTCCTCCAGGCGACGAACCAGCTCGACCGCCTCCCGGTTCACGACGAAGCGTGGATGGGCGGCGATCATCTCTTCGACCAGGTAGCGGCCGGCGTCGAGGACGGGGTCGCCGGGGAGTCGGAGTTCATGGGCGTCGACGAAACGCCGCAGGGCGAGCTCCAGGTCCTCGGCCAAGCGACGCTCGGAGATGCTCCGATTTCCCCCCAGGCTGCTTCGAAGCCGTCCGAGTGAACTCGCTCTTCGATGAAGGCGCTCACGCTCCGCCGTCTCGCCGTGGGCCCACCACAGAGCGGCCAAGCCCCGCGCACCGGGTGGGAAGCGAAGCAGGCCCGCACCTTGGTGGAGGGCGACGAGCTGCTCCAGAATCCGCGCCGCGTCCAGGTCGTGCAGACCGCGCTCGTAGCCTTCTTCGTAGCTCTGGGCCGTCCGTTCTCGGATGATCTTCAACAGCCCTTCCCAGCCTCCGGCCGAGACCAGGGCTTCGAGGCCGCTCGCACCTTCAGCCTCGGCCTCGAACAGAACCCGGGCCGCCAAGTACTCGCTTCGATAGACCTCTCGATCCTCGGAAACGAGAGGCTCGTCCCAAAAGCCGCGCGTCCGCTCGAAGGCGTTGTCGTCCACCTTCTCATGAAAGGCGGTCCCGGTGACGTGGAAGTACATGTCGCCGTCCTTGGGGACCATGGTGAGCTCGAAGGGGCGGCGGTTGACCGTAAAACGATGACGACCGAGCCGGATGAGGTCCTCTCCATTCTCGAAGAGCTCGCCCTTGTCGTGAAGGGTCCGAAGCGCCTCTCGGCGCAGAGCCTTCGCCTTGGCCTCGAGGTCGTCGGCTCGTACGCCTTCCTCCAGCTTTCGAAGGGACTCTACGAGCTGGCGAAGCTTGGCGATCATTGGATCCGAGGCGAAGTAGGCGTTGAGTGCATCTTCCTCGTCGAAGGACTGAGCTCGGCGGCGCATCCCGTCCAGGATCCGCTCCGCGGCTGAAGCAAGGTTGCCCGCCTTGCGCTGACGAGCATCCAAGAGCTCTTGTTTCTTGCCGTTGAAGGCCTCGTAGATCTCTTCCCGACGGGCGGCCAAGTCTTCCAGGAACACGTCGAACTCACCGAAACGAGTCTCCAGCTCCTCCATTTGGATAAGCACTCGGCTCAGCTGCGAGTCGCAGGCCTCGGGGGTGTCGGCCAGAGCGAGGGCGCTGGATACGGCCTGCCCGAGAAGCTTGAACTGGGCCGAGAATTCGGCCCGTCCTTCGGAGCTGGCCAGCTCCTTCCTTCGGTTGCTGGAGATGGCGCGGGCACGGTTGAGCGCCGACAGGACCTCCGAAATCCGTTCCAAGACTTGGGTGCGCTCCTGCGAGTCCTCGATTTCGAGGCCCGCCACCACCTCCGAGAGAACGTTGAGTCCTTCCCCGAGCCGCTCCAGTCGCGCCTTGGCCGGTTGGAGCGCGAGCACCTTTTCGGCGGCCTCGACGTCGTGGATCAACTCGTCGATCTGCCGCAGCAGTGGCGCCATCGCCTGCTGCTGGAGGAGAAAGCGCACGCAGCCTCGACTGACGTCGTCCAGTCTTTGGCCCAGCTCCTCTTGGAGCCGAGAGAGTCGATCCCGGTCGAGGTAGCGAACTTCCTCCAGGGAGATCAGATGACCCTGCTGTCGGCGGAGGGCGTCCATCGCCTCCAAGAAGGCCGACACCTCCCGCCAATCTTGGGGTCGGAGGTCTTTGACGAGGGCGGCTTGCTCGGACGCTGCCTCGCTCAGGACCTCCTTTGCCCGGGCGCTCAGCGTTTGGACCTTCTCGAACTCGTCGATGACCAGCTCGGCATTTTGGAGCATCTTGGCCAGGATCCCTGCCAGGTCGCCGACCTCCTCCCGGTCCAGCCAGTAGTAGGCATCACGCGCGCGCTCGATGGCCTTGATCAGGTCCTCGAAGGTCTCGCGCCGGGGCTCGGCCGCAAGGGCCAAACGAACGATGGACAGGGCTTCCGAGATGCCGCGGACGAGCTCGTCGTTGCCGACCTTAGCCAGGAAGCCCTCCCGGCTGGGTTGCCGAGCTGCGTACTCGTCCGAGCTGAAGGGAGTATGCCAAATCTGAAGGGGATGAACCCGCGTTGCTTCGGGCTGGGCCTTGAGGACGATCATCCGGCCATCGTCGAAAATGCTGAAGCCGTTCACCTCCAGTGGCGTTGCTACCTCCTTGCGGATCAGGTTGTAGGGAAGGAGTAGGTAGCGGCCGTCTTTTTGGTGGTGAAAGACGTAGAGCACGTCTTCTCCATTGGGCGCCCTCAGCTTCCGAACGAAGATGAGGTCCTCGGTGACGGTGTCGAAGGTCTTCGCTTCACCATTCTCGAGCAGATAGCCGCCCGGGAAGATGATGCCATGGTCTTCTGGCAGCTGGACGCAGGCCTGGCCGATGGCGTCCACCCTATGGACCGTCTTGGTGCGGGTGTTGAAGACCAGGTAGCGGCGCTGTCGCTCCTGATACGGTAGGACCTCCAAGAGGATCAGAGCACCCACCTTGGCCCAGCGGATCTCAGCGTCGTCTAGCGACTGTCGTGGGTCTTCGACTGGCTCGCTATAGATGCCGCGACCGTCTTCGGTGTTGTCTTCGATCTTGACCGTGAGATCGCCACCCACCGTCTCGATGAAGACTTCGTCGAGGATGGAGACGTGAGGATGTCGCCCCGCGACCTGATCATCCCTCGTCGTCCTCCGCCACTCAAAGTCGTGGCGCGACGGAAAGACGTGCTCCCTCTCGCCTCGGTTGTCGACATAGCGAAGCTCCTCTCCTGCCAGTCCCCATCGGAAGGCTTTGACGTCCTGCAAGGTGCCCCCGGTCTGGAAGACGGCCAGGATGCGACCCGCCTCGAGCTGACGCAGCTGCAGTAGCCGCGTGTCCTTGTAGTACTGGAAGAGCTCGCCAAACTCCCGACGGAAGCTGGGTGCGTCGAGCAAGCCTGGAAGCGAATCCGAGGCTGCCGGATGCAGCTCCGTTCCTTCGGACTCCAGTCCATGGAGTACGAAGACGTCCTCCACCGACACTTCGGTCTTGAGGCCCAGGAACACGTTGAAGCCGAAGAGCAGTTTGCCCTGCACCTGAAGTATGTCGCGAGGAACGCAGTTGTGTTCAGTCCGCACTCGAGCGTGACCCACTAGCTCCAGTCGAGTGCTCCCGAACTCGGCCTGGCGGGCCTCGTTGAGGGCGTCCGTTCGTCGCTGCAGCTCCTGGGCCTGCTCGGTCAGACGGCTCCGAATGACCTCGTAGCTCCCCCCGTCGAGGCTGGGGTCGACGGCGGCCTCTTCCGCCGCGCTCACTCAGTTGGCCCCGTCGCCGTGGCCGGCGCCGATCCCCAGGGCCTGAGCCTCGGCCATCAGCTTCCGGAGCTTTTCCTTCATGGGCTCGTCGGCGGAGCCCATGAGTTGGGTCAAGAATGCGCTGATGGTGAGAGCCTGGACGTTGGAGGCGCCACCGCCATTGAGGGCCGTCAGCACATCCTTGGGCAGGTTCCCGTCTCCTTCCAGATAGCCGTCCATCAATTTACGGATCGTCTCGCTGTTGTCCAAGGTTCCATCGACGGACTGACCGACCGCGATGGCGTTTATGAACTTGTCGAAGAAGCGGCCATCTCCGCCCACGATGTTGATTTTGGCCTGCTCGAAGGCGTCCTTGAGGATCTCGGCTCGGTCTCGCGCGATGACCTGCTCGGTCTCCATGCGCTTGAAGCGAATGTCTCGGTCCGTCTCCAATCGAAGCCGGAACTCCTCGTGGTCCTTGGCTGCGCCCCGCAGGGCCTCCATTGCCTCCGCCTTCTGGCGAAGACCGGCCGCTTCGGCCTCCATTTTGAGTTGGACGACCTGGGCATTGGCCTGGCCTTCCTTCTCGATGGCGAGGGCCTCGGACTCCCGCACCCGAACTCTAGCAAGACCTTCGGCCGCTTCTTCGGCCTGCGTCCCCTCCGCGAGGCGAATCTTGGCCTTGGCCTGTCGGTCGGCGGCCTCCAGCTCGGCATCGGCCAGGGTCAGCTGCTCCCGGGCGCTGAACTTGGCCACCTCCTGCTTGGCTTCGGCGGCCTTGATCTCCTTGACCAGGCCCTCCTCGGCTTCGGCTTCGGCTGCAGTTACCGCCACGTCCTTGTTTCGATTGGCCTCCGAGGTCGCCCGGAGATCCTTGATGTTCTCCTCCTCCTCGGCCACCGTTCGCTCCACTGCGATCCTGCTCCGGACCACGTCGGCGATGCTCTTCTTCTCGACCTCGACCTCTTTGTCCTTGTTGATGGTCTGAAGCTCGACCTCTCGCTCTCGAGAGATGGCCTCCAGGGCCCGGTCTTTCTCTACCCGCTCGTTCTCGATGGCGATGGCTCGCTCTCGGGCCTTCTCGGCGATCTCGACCTGGCGAGCCTTGTCTTGTTCGGCCACCTCTACGTCCTCTTCGGCCTTGATCCGGGCTCGCCGGGCTCGCTGGAATTGCTCGGCTTGCTCGACCTCCGTGGTCGCCTTCTCTCGGGCCACCATCACGTCGATTTCTCGCTGCTGCTTCGCCTTAGCGTCGGCCTCTTGCCGATTCAGCTCCAGCAGTGCTTCTTCCGCTTCGACATTCTTCTTCTTGATCGCCTTCCGTTCGTCTTGGCGGAAGTTGTTGGTCTGGATGTTCTGGGCCGTCGTCAGTTCCGTGATCTTACGGATTCCCTGGGCATCCAGAATGTTCTCGGGGTCCAAAGACTCGATGGGCGTCTGCTCGAGGAAGTCGATGGCTACATCGTCGAGGATGTAGCCGTTGAGGTCTTCTTCGTTTCCGATGTGGGCCCGAATGGCGTCGCGGAAGCCATCTCGATTCGTGTACAGCTCGACGAAGTCTAGGCCCTTTCCGACGGTCTTTACCGCCTCCGAGAACTTGGCCATGAAGAGCTCTTCGATCGTCGCTTGATCCGAGGCTCGCTTGCAGCCGACCTGTTGGGCGACCTTCAGCACCGACTCTTCCTTCCTGTTCACCTTCACGAAGAAGGTGACTTTGATGTCGGCCCGGATGTTGTCGTGGCAGATCAGGCCCTCTTTTCCCCGACGGTCGACCTCGATGGTCTTGACCGAGATGTCCATCTCCTCAGCCCGGTGGATTATGGGAAGGACGAGGCCTCCCGTAAAGGTCACGTCGGGTCGCTTGGTCACCTTGTTGATGATGAGAGCACGACCCTGCTCCACCTTTCGGTAGAACTTGGCGACCAAGAGCGCGAAGCCAAAGACGACGACGACAAGAGCGCCGAGTCCGCTGACGAAGAGAATGAGTTTGTCGATGTCCATGGGTCCTCCGGTTCAGGTGCTCGAAGTCTCGAGCGCGTGCTTGGCTTCGACCTGAAAGGCGTTTGCCTCTGGGTCGTAGGAGATGATCAGGGCGTCGTCGCCGCGGCTCAGCGCCCCGCGTCGACTGCGAATCTGGACGACGTCCCCGTCCGTCCCGTCGATCACGACGCCCACTCCGCTTTCTTGGTCGACCTGTCCGCTTCGGACGCGGCACATCTTCCCGACCAGTGAGGCATTCTTCTCGGCTAGGACGGTCTTGAAGAAGGGCTCGAGCGGCACGGCAGCGAGGGCGGTCGCCGGGAGCGCGGTGATCAGCGCCGCCAGTCCGATGACCAGTTCGCCGGCGACGCCACCGACCCATCCTTCGAACCAGTCGACGTACAGATAGCAGGCCATCCAGGCCACCAAGACCGCCACGCTGAGCGTCACCGAGAGTGGGACGCGACGCATGCCCAGCCAGCTCAACAGGGCGATGCCCGTCCCTCCGTCCGCCTCGACGTCCAGGTCGAAGTCAAAGCTGTCGAGGTCGGCCGCCCCGGCGATGACTAGGCCCCAGTAGAGCAGCGCAAAAACGAGCAGCGTGGTGAACACTACGGTGGGAAAACTGCTCACGTTGTCGATGAACGCTGCCACGAAGCTCCTTCGGACACGATAAGCACGCTTTGCCCTCCGTCCAGTCCCTGCGCGAAAGAAGCCATGGCACGGAGGTCCTTCGACTTCAATCCGGTGGAACGTGTTAGCCTGGCGGAGTGGCGAGCTTGGTGTCGGTCGGGGCAGATCCAGTGGTCGCGCTCGCGGCGGCCGAGGCCGAGCTGCCTCACCGCGTGCATCCCACGGGATGGGGCGCCTGCCGTGTGCAGGATGCCTTGCTGATCGTTCATCGAAATGGCGTCGACGGACCCATCGAGTCATGGCTGCCTTGCTCGGCCCCGGTCGTGGCTGCGCCTTCGGGGGCCTTCGGCATTCCAGCCCGGACTGCCCAACGGCTCGGCCTTCGAGGGCCCGCCCGCTCAGCTCGAGAGCGAGCCGCTGCCGTGGCCGAACTGCTCCCGTCTTTCGAGCTCCCCTTGACCCGAGGTCTGGCGGCGGGAGAGGGCGGGGCCCTGCTCGACGAGGCCCTGAGGAAGTCCATGAGCCCACGGGTCCACACCGCTGCTTTCGAGCTGTCGGTCGAGATCTTGGGGCCTGACGCGATGGGGTCCTTGGCAGAGCGGTGGGTGGCCAAGGCAGATGGCCCCCCGGAATCCTTTGAAGCGGCCTGGTCCATTCTCCGCCGTCCAGGCGGCCTGGGCGCGCTGGCCGAGCTGGCGGCCCGAGGTCCGAGCCCCGAGGTCCGGCTCCGCGCGGCACGAATCCTGGCCGAGAACCAGCCTCGGGCCGCGGCCCGCGCGTACTTGGAGCCCCTCCTCGCCCCTCCGGTCGACCCCCTACTGCAGGCCGGTCTCCGCCGACTGCTGGAGGAGCTAGGCGAAGAGGAGGCCGAGGCACCTGCGAGGGACGAGCTTGGTCGACTCTTGCGGGGTCTACCGAGCACGCGTTCTGGGCTCTTGGACTTTCTCGACGAAGAGGAGGCTTCGGTAGAGGACAAAGCGAAGAGCCTGCGAGCTTTAGCCCTCGGTCCCCGCCGGGCTGAGCTCCTGCCCTGGGTCCGCGGCGGCCTTCTGCGACCGGATGGGCTTGGCTGGACCGCCGTCGAAATTGCGGAAATGTGGGCGGACGCTGAGCTCCTAGAGGCCGGTTTGCGCCACTCCGAGCTCAGCCATGCCGTTCGCGCCCTGGATGGACTTGGCCGGGTGGCGAGCTGGGCCCGCTGGTCGGCCATGCTGCCTGGCCTCATGGCAGGACCGCTCGCTTCGACGGCGCTTGCCTGGGCGGTTCGTCGCGCACCCGACGCCAAGCAGCCCTTGGGCTACGTCCGGACCGAAGCCTTGGGCCGAGCGGCGGTGGAGGGGGCTCGAACCCTGGGTCTGGCCGGGGTGCAGGTGCTTGCCCAGCTTCTCCAGAGTTCGTCACCGTCCGTTCAAAGGGCGGCGGCGGAGGCGCTTCGGGGGATGCCGAAGCTGGCGGCTGAAGATCTCGTCGAGATCCTGGACGGCGCGCCCACCGAGCCCAGGATCTCGGTCGCCGAACCCGAACTGCCGAGCCTGGCTCGCTTTCAGCACGGGCTCAGGCTGGCCGTCGAATCCGGCATCCGCGGGCGGCGGGTGCTGAGGCGGATGGCCTCGACCCAGCGGGTTCCGGTGGAGATTCGTGTGCAGGCCCTACGTCACCTTGCGCGGGACCTTCATCCCATGACCCGGGCGCTCTTGGAGTCGACCTTGCTCCGCGGGTCTGGACCCATGGCCGAGGCTGCCTTGGGCAGCGTCATGCAGCGAGAGGATCTCCCCATGGAGACGGTGCGTCGCTTCGTGGAGACGAGTCGAGAGCATGGCCTCCGTGCCAGGGCCATTCGCTTCGCCGCCGCCCGCTGGCCGAAAACTGAGGTCCGAGAACTGCTGGAGGGCTGGCTCTTGGATTCCAGCCCCCTGGTGCGGAGGGCTGCTTTGGACGGCCTGTTCCGATCGCTCCGACTGGTCTCGGAAGAAGGGCTGGAGGCCCGCCTCGTGAATCTGATGGAGGTCCACACGGAGCTCGAGGTTCGCCGCTCTGCCGCCCTCGCCCTCGGGAGCTTCGGGGGACAGGAGGCCCTTGCGGCCCTTCAGCGGGCGGTCGGGTCCGACGTCGGGCCCGAGGCCATGCGCTCTCTCAGGCGTTTGCGAGCCTTCGAGGGCGGGAGCGGGCCGAACTTGTGAGGCCGGCACCGACTGTGTACCCGTGGAGACATGTCGGGCCCGCCCGAGTCGAAAGGCGGCGGGCCCGCAAAGGACGAGCCGACGGGTTCAGGGCTCCCCGAAACGGTCCGACGAAGGCGGCGCGACCTGTCGCGCATGAGCCTATCCAGCATCGGTGAGGCGACGGGCGACCACGACAGCCTGCCCGAGGTACCCAGCACGCTGTACGACCTGGGTCGGGAGTTCGCTCGAGGAGGCTTGGGTCGGATCCTCCGGGCCAAGGACCTGCGCCTGAGGCGAGACGTGGCCATCAAGGAGCTGCTGTCCAAGCACCCCAAGGCCGAGCAGCGCTTCATCCGCGAGGCCTTCATCACCGCGCGCCTGCAGCACCCGAACATCGTCCCCATCCACGAAGCAGGTCACTGGCCTTCGGGCAAACGCTTCTACGCCATGAAGCTGGTCGAAGGTCGGACGCTGGCCGAGGCCCTAGACTCAGCCCTCTCTCGAAAAGGACGAGAGGGTCTACTCAGGAATATCATCGCCGTGGCCGACGCTGTGGCTTACGCTCACCAGAACGGGATCCTGCACCGAGATCTCAAGCCCGGAAACGTCATGGTGGGGGCCTTCGGTGAGACCGTTCTCATCGACTGGGGCCTAGCCAAGGACATGTGGCACGAGGGTCCGGAAGCAACGGTGAGCGAAGATATCCCGTGGTCCGGGGCCGAGGAGACGTCCGACGGGATGGTGGTCGGCACTCCGCCCTACATGCCCCCCGAACAGGCCAGCGCAAAGCCGGTTGACGAGCGAGCCGACGTCTACGCTCTGGGCGCGATGCTCTATCACGTCCTTGCGGGGCGTCGGCCCTACCAGGACGTCGCGAGCAAGGATGTCTTGCTCGCCGTCGTGAGTGGACCTCCGAAACCTCTTGGGGATCTCGCGCCGGACTGTCCGAGAGAGCTCGTGGCCATCGTGGAGAAGGCCATGGCTCGACGACCGGAGGACCGCTATCCCTCCGCCCAGGAGATGGCGGCTGAACTCCGGGACTACGTCGATGGTCGCCTTGTCTCTTCCTACAGCTACAACTTCATGGACTACCTTCGCCGGGCCTGGGAGCGGCACCGACTCGCGGTCGCAGTGGGGGCGGTCGGGCTCGCTCTCTTGGCCGGGACCGGCGTGCTGAGCTACCTGCAAATCCGACAGGAAAAGGAGGCCGTGGCCCGAAAGAACGCGGCCCTCGAAGTCGAGATAGAAGAGAACAAGCTCGGCAAGGCCCGCTACCTCCTGGATCGGGATCCCACTGCGACCCTGGCCCAGTTGAAGACCCTCTCCGAACCCCGACCTGGCGCCGTTTCCCTAGGCTTTCGAGCCGCACAGCTAGGCGTGGCCCGCCACGTTGTCGAGGGTGAGCGACGTGTGGATACCGTCGCCGTTTCGGCTGATGGTGCCTTCGCAGCGGCCGGGGATCGAAACGGCCGGGTACGGCTCCTCGACACGGAGACGGGCCAGATTCGCGAGATCGAAGCCCACACCGATCGCATCACTCGGCTCCGCTTTTCGACCGACGGCCGTCGACTTCTCAGTGCCAGCTACGACGACACCCTCCGCGTCTTGAACTTGAGGGACGACCGCGTCCTCGTGCTCCGAGGCCACGAGGGCGATGCCACCGACCTTGTCGAAACCGAGAACGGCGGCTTTGCCTCGGTCGGCGTGGATGGGCTTCGTCGCTGGTCGCCCGAGGGTGAGCCTCGTTCCCATCACGTATTCGAACGCATCAATCGTGGACTGAGCCTGGCCCTAGGAAACAGATCGCTCCTGACCGGGGGGCACGGGCGAGAGGTTTGGCTCTGGCCCCAGTCCGAGGGCGCCCCTCGTCCTCTCCTCTGTGATCCGGGAGAGGTGAGCAGCTTCGTCGTCTCCCCCGACGGACGCAGGATGGCCTGCGGAGGCTCGGAAGGGATGCTTCGAGTTTTCGAGCTGCCCTCCGGTCGGCTAGAGCTGGAGAGGAGCTTCGAAAGCGAGGTGTCTTCCCTGAGCTTTCGTGGGACCGAGGCAGTTGTCACGGGTCACTTCGACGGCCGGGTTCGACTCATCGACCTACGGGGCGGCGCGGATCTGGAGCTCCCGAGCCATGAGGAGCGGGTCACGACGGCCGGCTTCGGCGCGGGTCAGGTCGCGACGGCGGGATGGGATGGCCGAATCTGGGTGAGTCCGGCCGGGGACGGCCGCGAAGCCCACGAGCTTCGAGGCCACGCCGACGTCGTCACCACCCTTGCCTTCGATCGGGCGGGTCGCTGGCTGGTGAGTGGCTCCTGGGACGGTTCGATGCGGGTCTGGCCCATGCAGCCTCAGCCCAGCCAAGTGCTGCGAGCCCACTCAGTTGGGGTTCACGCCGTCGATGTTTCGCCGCTGGGGGAGTTCGTGGCCTCGGGCGGTCATGACGATCTCGTGCGTCTTTGGCGACGAAGTGACGGCCAACTGCTTCGAACCTGGCGTGGTCATCAGGACCACGTGTATCGCGTGCTCTTCTCGCCCGACGGACGCTGGGTCGCCTCGTCCAGCGATGACCGCACCGTCCGGCTGTGGTCGGTGGAGGGGGAGGCATCAAGGGTACTGGAGGGCCACCAAGCCGACGTGGAGGAGCTGGCCTTCTCGCCCGACGGACGATGGCTCGCTTCGGCCGGCGAGGACCATCGGGTATGGCTCTGGGATTTGGAGGGCACCGGACGTCCCTTGAACGGGCACACCGACTTCGTGACCGACGTTGGTTTTGGACCGAACAGCCGGCGCCTTTTTTCTACCGGCCGGGATGGCCGCTTGCTGGAGTGGACGATCGACGGAGAAGGGGCGCGGCAGCTGCTCGATGTCGGTCGTCCGCTCTGGGATCTCGAGGTCCGTGAGCTCGACGTCTTGGCGGTGGGAGCCGACGCACTCCACTTGTGGTCCCTGGACGGAGATGGTGCGCTGAGCCTCAGCGAGCTCCCCGGCGTTCGGCGTGTGGCCGTATCCAAGGACCTCAACATGGTTGCTCTGGCCTCTCTTCGCGCCGACATATGGATTTGCGACGGGGGGGGACGTAGCCGCCAGAACTGTCATCAGCCCACCGAACGTCACGACGGCGAGATCCACGACCTGAGCTTCAGCCCTGACGGGCGCCTCTTGGCCACGGCCGGCGCTGACCGAGAGATCCGTCTTTGGGACACCCAGAGTCTGGAGTACGCCGTCCTTCTGGGGCATTCGCTTCCCGTCTTCGATCTCGCCTTCACCCCCGATTCTCTGGCCCTCGTCTCGGGCAGCGCCGACGCCGACGTTCGTTTGTGGCCACTGGTCGCCGTCCCGCGCCGGCACCAGCTCTTCGAGTGGCTCCAGGCTCGAACCAGCTTCGACGTCGCGCCCCCATGAAGCTGGTGACCCAGAAGGAAGCGCGCGCCCTTTTTGGTGGGGGCGGGCGCATGTTGGACCTCCTGGTGGAGCGACTGGCGGAGCGACGAGCGGTCGCTTCGCCGCTCGCGCTCAACCGAGGCTTGAAGCCCGGGGCCGAGCTTCAGCGCTGGCTCGAGCTCCACGGTCTCTTCGAGCTCGAAATCGCGGATCCGGCCGAGGCCGAGCTCAGAGCCCCCACTGCGAGGACCATGGTCGACCTCCTCGATCCCTCCGATCCCGGCTGGGTGGCCGAGGTTGTCGGGCTCTTCACGGCGAGCACGGTCGTCATGCAGCAGGAGGCGATGTCCTTCCTCGCCTCCTGGGTCGGCACCAAGGATGGGAACTCCCGGGTTTTCTACTTTCATCCTGGGGATTGGGGGGTCTGGCCGACCGACGGCGCCATCGTGGCTCGTCTCTTCCGCGTCGTTCAGGAAGAGGATCGTCCTGAGTTCGCCCAGCTTCGTTTCGAAGGCCAAGAGGAGGCTCGCCTCACCTCGGGTCTCAAGCTCTACGAATCGATCACCGACGGCCAGCGCTTGCCGGACAAGTCCGACCCTGGGCGACTCTTCGCGCGAGTGGAGTGGCTGGTTCAGGCCCTGACCGGTTTGGGCCAGGCTCCGGCCGAGGCGTTGACCCGAGCCGCGCCCGTGGCTCGATTCTTGGAAGAGTCGGATTTGATTCCTCGTCTTCCTCATGTGGCGCTCTACTGGCTGTGGAGCCACTTCCTCCTCGGCAACGCCCACGAGCTCGAAGTCACTCTCTCTTTGACCGAAGGCGTCGAGGACGCCTTCGTGGTCGAGGCTCGGTCCTGGATGCGGGCCTGGCTCTCGGGCCGGCCTCAGTCTCTCGGGCCGCTGGAGGCCGAGCACTTCGAGCGCGTGCGGCGGGACATCTCCGAAGAGGCGCCGGTCGAGCTCTTCGGGGCCGATCGACGCCGAACGGTGCTCACTCACCGGGAGCGGGCCTTGAGCCAGCGAGAGGAGGAGGCTTTGGTTCGAGCGCCGCTGGAAGAGGCGGCGGCCCGAGAACCCGAAGTGGGCCGCGCGCTCCAGCTCATGGACCACCTGAGCCGCGGCGGCGCGGTCCCACCCCGGCCCTTCGAAGGCATGGGAGCCCAAGAAGCCATGGAGGCCATGGCTGCCGCTGTCGACGTTCGCTTCGCGGGGCTTTTGGAGCTTCGGCTGGCTCGGGCCAGCCTTCACAGTGACGGTCACGAAGAGGCGGGCTGGGGGCTTCTCTTGGCCCTGGCCAGTGTGGCCCCAGATCTGGACGGCTTCGAGGCGGCTCTTCGTCGCTGCGGCACCGAGCGCTTTGGCCCTCGGCGGCGGGCCGAGCTCTATCGTGCTTACGCCCGCTTTCCCGACGCTCGCGCGACCGAGGTCCTGACCGAAGCGGCGGAGCGATGGTTGATGCAGGTCGATGACTGGATCCGGAGCGAGCCTTCGGAAGCGGTCCAGATGCTGCTGCAGCGAGACGCACTTCAGACCCATCGCTTCATTGCGCGGCTGCTGGAGCGAGCTTCCTTCACATTTGCCAACGTCGACGTTTGCGTGGAGGCGGCGCGTACGGCGGGACGACTGAGGAGTCAGCGGTCCATCGCCGGGCTGGAGCGCGCCGTACGGGAGCGGCTCGGCCGCGTCGCCGATGGCGGGCGGACCGACGTCGCTGTCGCCCTGGCCCAGGTCCAAGGTGAAGCTGGAGCGCCCTTTTTCCGAGAGCTCGTGGCCGGGCTGCGCGCCCGGTGGGAGTCGTCGGAAGAGGAGGACGAAGCCTGGGAGACCCAGGTCGAGCTGGCCTGCGCCCTGGCGGGGGCGTTGCCCTGCGCGCCCGGAGACCCGGAGCTCAGCGCCCTTGTTCGCAGCTTGGCCGAGACCGTCGAGGGTCGGCTGGGACGGAAGCGCCCTCCGCCCCCCGAGACGCTGGAGATGGCGACGTCCCTCGTCCTGGCGGCTCAGGGTGCGCAGGATCCAGCGCTGGCCCGCCGCATGAGCCTTTGGAGCGAGGGCTTTCGGCGCACCCGCAGCAACGCCAAGGCTGCCGGCCGCCTTGACGCCGCACGTATGAAGCTGGCCGAAGACCTTCTCTGAGGACCCTATTCGCTTCGCCTCAGAAGCGAATCTCGAAGGGTCCAAGGTTGCGCTCGGGCTGGGGCGTCGAGCTGTCGGCCACGACCAGAGCGATCGCAGTCCCGGCCCCGGCTGCGACGACGATGCCCGTCGTCCACCACACCCAGCTCGGGACCTTCACCTTTTTCTTGTCGGGTCGAAGGACGGGCACGCTCAAGGGGCGGTCAGCCCCCTGCTCAGCCAAGATGTTGGCTCCTTCGTCCAGAAGACGGACCTGGACTAGGGCCCGCTTCGCCTTGGAAGACAGGCCCTCGATCTCGAAAGAGGCCCGACCCTCGGCCCCTTCGTGGCTTGCCCGCGAGGACAGAGCCCGATCGGGCTCGGCAATCCCGAGTTCGACCCGCTCGACGAGGCGAGCCGAGTCGGGTCCGAAAGCCACCTCAGCCTGGACTCGACCGCCCTCGCGTCGAAGGTCGATGCGTCCCACGCTCAGAGGACGGTCCGGTTGAAGACTGGTCCGAAGGGCGTCGAAACGGCTTCGGACGTAGGGGGACGGATGCTGGGTCTCGAGCTCAGGAAAGAGGGTCAAGGCCTGTTGGAAACGCCGGCGGGCCAGCGCCTGTCGGCCTTGAAGAAGAGCGAGGCCGGCCTCCAGCTCGAGGCGGCGGGCCAGCTCGCCGGGCGCCAGGGGCCCGTTGGACCGAAGAGCAGCGGCGTGGGCTTCGGCTGCCCCAAAGCGACCGCCCTCCAGAGCGCGAACCAAGGCCACCAGCTGCTCTCTCGGCGCCAAGGGCGTAAGCTCCGGCGTGGGCTCTTCGGGCAGGCCGGCCAAGGCGGCGGGCACGTCGGCTCGGGTCGAGGTCAGGACGTGATGAAGAAGGACTCGCTCCCGAACCATCCTATCACGCCGGTCCCGTTCCGAGGCGCCCGTACTCGGCTCGACGTCTAGAAGGGGCGCGGGGTCGGGTCCGGGACCCGAGCGCAGGCGGAGCCGGTGACGGATGGTCAGTCGTCGTCGGATCTTGCCTCCGTAGGACAAGTCGACTTGCATGACGAAGCGCTCCCTTCCGGGTTGGAGGCTGGCCGGGGCCCCCGGGGCCTGGAGGAAGTAGCGCAGGCCGCCCCGCTCCAGCCTGAGGCCGGGAAGACGACGAAAGCGGGGGCCGCCTTCCAGGATCTTCAGCTCCACTTCGAAGTTCTCGGGCGAGGCTCGTAGGGGTCGCCGAAAGCGCAGCCGGATCTCTCGGGCCTGGGCTGGGGCAAAGTCGAGCTCGGGGGCGTAGTCCGTGGGCGCCACGGGAAGCGCGGCCGCGGCGAGGAGCCAGAGCATCCCCCGTGCTATAACCCGAGAGTGCGCTGGCTCGCCTGTTGGAGCTGCCTTCTTCTGCTGAATTGTGGAGGAACGGACGCCGTGTTTCGTCCCTTGGAGGTGGACGTGCAGGGACTTCTCCCCGATGCGGACGCTCTGGTCGTGGGCTGGGTGGAGTCGCCGGACCTGATCTGCGGCGAGCTGGAGCTCGCGACCGTTCGTTCTCTGACGCTCGATGCATCGGCTCGGTGGGAAGCGGGGGAGGAGGCGCGTCGACTCCGCCTTCCCCAAGCGGAAAGCGGTGAAGGGCTCGTCATCGCCTACAGCGAGCGCGGCGGTGAAGTCCTGCAGCTCGGCTGCGTGGCGGTTCGCTACGAGGATGCGGAGCGACCCGAGTTGACCCTGGTCCTGTCCACACCCTGAGCCTTCATTTCCTTCCCGCGGGGCGGAGCTTCCATGCGAGGCTCCGCACCATGGCCGAGCGCTTCGGACCCTTCGTGCTCGAGCGATTGCTCGGACGGGGCGGCATGGCGGAGGCCTTCGTGGCTAGCCGCGCAGAGGGCGGCCCAAACGATCCCATCATCCTAAAGCGCATCCGTCCCGAGCACGCGAGCTCGTCGGAGTACGAGCGTCGCTTTGTCCTCGAAGCCCAGGTCGCATCGCGTGCGGGCCATCCCAACCTGGCCGAGATGCGGGAGTTCGGCCGGGTTGGAGGCTGCCTCTACTTGGCCATGACTCAAGTCCGAGGCATCGGACTACATCGGCTTCTGGACGAGGTCCACGCCAAGCGACTCCGTCTACCCGAGCCGGTTGCGGTGCACATGGGGCTGGGTCTGCTTCGTGGCCTGTCGGCGCTTCACAGCCTGAAAGACGAGCAGGGCCGGCCTCGCCCCATGCTCCATCGGGACGTAAATCCCAAGAACGTCATCGTGTCGGTGGAAGGCGAGGCCGTCCTCATCGACTTCGGGATAAGCAAGGACGTTTATGGGCCCTCCATCACCATCCCTGGGCAGTTCATCGGGACGACCCGCTACATGGCGCCCGAGCATCGAAACGCCGAGTTCCTGGATCCGAGGGCCGACGTCTTCAGCGTGTCGGTGATCCTCTTCGAGCTCTTTTTTGGCCGCCACCCCTGGCGTCCTTTGCCGGGGATGCAGGAGCTCCTGCGCACCACCTTCGATCCACCGGAGCTGAGAGAAGATGAGCGCAAGACGGTCCCAGAAGACGTGCTAACCACCGTATTCAAGGGGCTCGAATGTCTACCCGAGCATCGCTTCGCCGATGCGGCCCGGATGGAACGGGCCTTGGCCTTCACTTCGGCCTCAGATCTCGACGGAGGGGCGAGCGTCGTTCGGGCCTGGCTCGACGAGTTGGGATGGACCCTGGACGAGGACCTGGGCACGCCGGTTCTCGACGTCCCGACCTCCGACGGCGAAGGCTCAGCCGAGATCTTCTGGACGAGCGAAGGACTTCTCTCTTCCGAGGTTCCCCGGCCTTCGACCTCGGAGGTGCTGAGCGTTCCGCCGCTGCCGCCCCGGCGGGACGAGGGTCTCGACGGGGGGGAGACGGTCGAGCTCGATGCTTTCGTGGCGCGAACCCGCCGGGCTTCGTCCCTTCGAACCGTGGCCGTGGCCCTTGGGCTGGGCGTGGTGGCGGTTCTGTTCATTCTAGGCCTGCGCTGAGCTGGTTTCCCCGGCTTCGTTCGGCACCCGTCCATCGGCTAGCCTCGTCTCGTGGCCCGGCCTTTCAGCGTCGACATCCCGGGCCTCCTCGCCGCCCTGACCCAGCAGTTCCCCGAGCCTCTCTTGTGCATTCGCGAGCTCGTCCAGAATGCAGCGGATGCCGGGGCCCGACGCATCGACGTCGAGCTCGCTTTCGACCCCAGGCGAGCCATGCTCCGGCTGTCGGTTGGCGACGACGGTCGAGGCATGGGGGCTGCCGAGGTCGAAACCTACCTGACCATCGGCTCTTCCAAGAAAGATCCCACCCGAGACCGGGGGCGCTTCGGTATCGGAAAGCTCTCGCCCTATGCCCTGGGTATCGAGCGCATGGTGGTGAAGACCACCACCCCCGAGGAATCCCACCGTCTCACTTTCGGGCCCGAGGGCTCGGGCAAGGTCGAGCCGAGCGCCGGCGGCAATCCGGGGACGGAGGTCCGAATCTACAAGCGACTCGACCGAGACGAAGCCGAGACCTGGGTGACACGGGTTCGCGCGCTGCTCGAGGAGCACTGCGGTCAGCTCCCGCTGGATCTGCGCTTCAACGGGCAACCCATTCGGGGCCCCGAAAGAGTCGGCGGTCGCTACATGGTGGCCTTCGACTCGGGCGGCGTACAGGGGCGGCTAGGCCTGTCCGCCCAGCCGGTTTTTCGACTCTCCTCAGGCGGGCTCCTCTTGGAGTCCGGGACCGCGCTCTTCGGACCCGAAGTGTCTTACGCTCTGGACTCCCAGGTCTTGGCGCCGACCCTGAGCCGGAACGCGGCGCGGCGGGATCAAGCATTCGAGGGGGTGGTCCGCGAGGCCCGTCGACACTTGGGCCGGCTGGCTACCGAGACCGCCCGCGAGCTTCGCACCCGGGTCGAGCTCTTGGAGACGCTTGGTGCCGTGGAGCGCGGGCTGGACGAAGATGATCGGACCGCCCTGGAGTGGCTGCGACGTCGCCTGATGGATCGAGACGGCGACGTGTCATTGGTCGAGGAGGCGCCGGTGCTCGAAACGGCGGACGGCGGGCTCGTGTCCTGGCGCCAGGTCCGGATGGTGTCGGTCCGAGGAGAGCGGCTCCCCGTGAGCCGGGTGCCCCGCAGCGCCACCGAAGTCGACGCCTACAGTCAGCGAGATCTGCCGGTGCTGCTCCTCTACCGGGACGTCGAGGACTTTCTGGACCAGAGCGGGATCTCGACCCAGGAAGTCGACGCCTCCGAAGGCGGGAAGCCGGTCGAGGCCGACGCCTGGACCGTGGCCGAAGCGGCGCTGCTTAGGCCCATCCAGCTTCGACGGAAGCGCAGGTCTTCGGTGCTTTGGCCTTGGGTGGCCGGCGGCAGTGCTCTGGCCGGGGCCGCCCTCATCTTGGTGCGCAGCGGGGGCCTCGGCATCCCGGCCATCGAAGCCATGACCCAAGGCCTGGTGCCCGTCAGCGGGCCCTATCGCGGGCTCGCTTGGTTGATGCTGGCCCTGTCGGTCGGTCTGGGGCTGGCCAGCCTGGCGCGGCTGGTCGCGCCGGACCGCATACGGATCCTCAAGCGGGTCTTGGCCCATCCCCGGGACTTTTGGGTGGCCCGATGGAGTGCCTTTCGGTCCACTGGGGCGGCGCCCACTCCAGGCTTTGTCGAAGCCCGGGACGCCGAGCCGGTGGCGGTTGGGCGCCGCGTAGATCTAGACGAGCATCCGCTGGGCTTGATCGAGCTAGGGGACGGAGAGCAGGAGCGGCTCTTGGTTCTGCGGGCGGACATCATCCTCCTCAACCGTCGCCACTCCTTGGTTCGACGCTTGGTCGACCGGGCCCAGCGGCAGCCCATCCAGGCCAGGATGCTCCTCGAGAACCTCATCGTCGCAGACCCGGCCTTCGCCCGGGGCGCGGACCCACGAAGGCTGGAGTGGGACCTCTTGGTTCGTCACCAGGCCTGGCTTCGAAGGCTAGGGGAAGAGGCGTGAGCCGCTTCGACTCCGTTCCCGGCTTCGACGTCCCGACCGGGGGCTTCGAACTCCTTCGGGTGCCTTCTCGGCTGCCGCTGTACAGGGCGGATCCGGACCGGGTCTTTGAACTCCTCGCGGGCCATCAGTTCGAGGATCCGGTGATGGCTGCCCGTGAGCTCTACGCCAATGCCCTCGACGCTTGCCGAGGCCATCGCGAGGGCCGCATCGAGATCGCGGTCGACGCTCGCCGTGTGGTGGTCGAGGACGACGGAGACGGTTTGGACGCCGAGAGTCTGGTTGCATTGACCACCCTGGGCCGGACCACGCGCAAGACGAAACGGGACCTGGGTCGCTTTGGGATCGGCTTCGCCAGCGTCTTCGACCCCTCCTTGGGTGTGGATCGGGTCGAGGTCCAGGCCCGACGTAGGGACGGCGAAGCGGGGGTGCATCTCAACTTCCGGGTTCTCGAAGGCGCGGTAGACATCGAGGAACGACCCAGCCCGGCCCCTCCGCTGGGTGGGACCAGGGTCGAAGTCTACTTCGACGCCCAACGCGCCCCTGCCGATCGTGTTCGACGCTTCACGCGTATGTTCGAGATCCACGCGGCCTACAGCGGCGTGCCGACCTGGCTGGACGGCCGGACTTTGGGTCGTCCACTGCAAGCCTACATCTCGGATCGGGCTCAGCAGCGAAGTGGCTCCGAGCTGGAGCTCATCTCGTCTTCGGCCGTTCGCGGCGCGGTGGGCGTGGCCGCCGTCGATCCCACCGCGAGCGAGGTGGAGTTTCGGCTGCACCAAGGGGGCCTGTTCGTCTGCACGGTTCAGTTGCCCCGGGACGAAGGCAAGCCGTGGATCCGAGGAGGCTTCGGCATCGCCGAAGCCGAAGGCTTGAGCCTGGTTGCCTCCAGGAACGGCTTCGTCCGCGACGAGGGCTACGAGCGCCTGCTGGCCGAGCTCCGCCGACTACACCAGGAGGCCTCCTACCGCGTCGTCACGAGCTGGGAGCGCAGCCGCTCGTCCTACGCCCGAGCGGTGCTCATCGATGCGCTCCGGCGGGGGCTCAAGGTCGGCAACCGGGAGCTGCTCCTCGCTGCCTGTGACGACCTCTTTTCGGGCGCGGTCGTTCGGGCTCCGCTCTTCAAGGCTTGGGGCGAGGCCAAGGGCCACAGCTTCGAAGAGCTGGCCGAACGCTCCCGCAAGGGCGTCTTCAAGGCCCAGTCCTTCCGCCCCCGCCGGGGCCTTCGGGAGGAGACGATCTTTAGGGCCGACAGTCCTTCCGAGCGGGACATCTTCCGACGCCTCGATGGGCGTCCGGACATGCCCTCGGCCGCGCGCTCCGAAGACGTGGCTCGGCCGACGCTGTGGACCCGTATCCAGGAGCGTTTCCTGACTGGGCCGGCGGCCGAGTACTCACTCTTCGACAGGACGGTGCCGGACCGCACCATACCGACCGAGGTCCGGGCCCTGGTCGATGCCGCCGAGCGTTTCATCGCCAGTCCCGGCGTCGTGGACCGCTTGGAGCGCATGCTGCCCGGGGCCCTTCCTCGCTTCGGATTCGGCGTGAGCGGAAACGCCTTCGGCCCGGTGGCGGCCCACCGGGAGGGCGAGATCCGGTTCAACGTCCGCCACCGCGTCATCCGCCGCTTGGCCGCCGCCGGCCCCAAAGACGGACTCATCGGCCTTCTCCCGGTGCTGGCCCACGAGCTCGCCCACGTCTGCCACGAGCTCCACGACCTGGACTTCTACCGAACCAGCCGGGCCCTCCTCCGCGCCCTCAGCTCAGCCGCGGTCGAAGCCAGCTAAGTCCTTCGGCTGGCTCGTGGGGGTTCGCTCAGCGATGGCGGGCGCACAGGATCGCTGGACGTGGAGAAACAAGGGGGAGCGCATCCGGCGGTGTGCCGGATGCGCAGGGTGGCTCGCTTCAGCGAGACCGAATCATTGGAGGCGAATCGGCACCTGGAACTCGTAGCCGTTGCCTTCGGCGTCGACGATCTCGATCTGCCAGTTCAGCAGGTAGGTCGCGACCATCGGATCGATGTCCAAGGGGTCGCCCATGTTGTTGAAGAAATTCCGGCTGATCACGTGGGCGAAGTGCATGTGGGTGATGCCGTCGTATGCCGTTCCGGTGGTCTGGAAGCCCGGGTAGGTCTGAGGGTTTCGGTCGTCGCCGCCGGGGGAGTTCTCGTCCCAAACGGTGTCGACCGAGGGCAGTGCCGTCTCGAGAAGCTGAACCTCGGTCGAGAAAGGAAGGACGGCGTTGGGAATGATCGGGCCGGTCGCGTTGCCGGTCACCAAGTCGTAGTCCTCGGCCGTCCCGTTCACCGTGTTCGCGGTCGAGGGGACCACGGAGTAGGTCAGGAGGAAGCCGTCGCCATCCGTACCCGGTTCGCCGATGGCGCTCCTCGGGTACTGAACTTGATTGGTCGACGCGCCGATCACGGCGAGCGAAGGTGAGACCGCGTTCGCGTAGTCGACCACGTGGGGCCGCCGGGGCGCGAAGATCCCGGAGAACACGCCGTTGGTGAAGCGACCGTTGAACCAAGTCACGATGTCCGTCGCCAGCACGTGGTTGGGGTGAAGGTACTGAAGCGTCGCGATGACCGGGACCACGGGACCGTTGTCGGCCGTCGTGATCTGGGAGATGTTAACGTTCACGACGTTCCAGACGGGTAGTCCGTTCTGGGCCGGGGGCACGAAGCTCTCCGGGTCACCGTCGTCGTCGAATCGGTCGACGATGAGCTGGTAGTTTCCAGAGGCCCCGCTCACCGCGATGTAGTAGCGGCCCGCCGCCAGGTTGGTCAGACCGGCGTCCCGGCCGGCTCGCAGCTCGGCGCACTCGGTGTCTACGTCGGGGGGCGGGTTCATGAGAACGTCGATGAGGTCCTGGACCGTTTCACCGCTGTTCTCGGTCTGAAGGGCGCTCACCGCTACGCCGCTGGCGTCAAAGAGCTGAAGCGAGGTGTCCAGGCCGCAGCGGATCTCCAGGTTCAGCGGGTCATAGGTCGAGGCGCCGGCGACGGCGAAGAGGCTCTGGCCCTCGGAGACGTCGAATCCGAACCAGTCTACATCGTTGATGGTCGAAAGGTTGCCTCGGACCGAAAGGCCATTGGCCTGGATGAGGTTGGCTGTCTCCGGCGTATCATTGCCATCCGGACCCTCGGGCTCATTGAAGCTAGGCTCAACAGAGACATCCCTACGCTGCTGCTCCCCTTCGAGTACGACCCCGTCCATGGTGCCATCGTTCGTGACGATCGCGTTGAGCCGGAAGTCGGTGGGGGACGTGCCATTTGAAGCCTCCACCTCAACGAGCACATTGCTGGCCTGGACGCTGGTCGGCGCGCCCAGGACCGGCGTGAAGGTCCCACCATCGCCGGGCCGGCGGACTTCGAGGCGGACGAAGCTCGCGTCAGAGCTGACGTCCCAGGCGATCTCCGTGGTGACCGAGCCCTGCCAGAAGTCGTCCGGGGTCACCGTGAAGCTGTTGATCATGGGCACGGCCACGCCCAGCACGGTGATGTCCATCTCTACGGGGTCGGTCTGGAGGGGCCGGTTGGTGTTGAAGACCCGCAGCGTGACGGTGTGCTCGGCGTTGATCACCTCTCCGCCGGAGCAGTTCTGGTTGATCACCATGCCCGTTTCGTCGGCGAAGCCGTTGATGCCGGTGCAGGGGACGTCATCGAAGAAGAGCTGGTAGCCGTCCGCGTTACGAGCCGTGAAGTTGTAGATGGGACGGTCGCCGAAGAAGAAAGTGTTGGTCGGGCCCGAAACCTCGAAGAGCTCGATGACGGGATCCGCGACCTCCACGTCGACCGTCACCGCCGCGGTTGCCGAGGTGCCGCTGCCCGATGCGCGGATGGTGTAGGTCTTGGTGTCGACGCCTTCAACGGCGTCTTCGGGGTTGCCCACCGCCCGGACCATGACGCTGGACATGGAAAGCGTGGCGGGGTCGATCGGTACGTCCTGTCCGTCGCGGAGGGTGCTCATGTCCTCGTCGAAGATCTCGACCGAGTCGATCATGGCTACGCCGGCGATCTCGTAGGTCAAGGTGATGACGTCGCCCGAGGTTACCAGGGCCTGGTTGCTGGTGAAGGACACGATCTGAATGCCGTTGATGTCGTTGGCCGTGACTTCGGCCGTGTCCGACACGGTCCCGTTGGCGTTGACGGCAGTGAGGGTGAATACCGTCGGCGCCGTTACCGCGTTGGACATCCTGCTTCCCATGAACTCGGTGACCCCGAGGTCGGTGTCGCCCTGCTCGATCGAGATGCTGTCGGCGCCGCTCACGGACCAATTCAGGGTCACCGTGCTCCCAGAATCGATGGGGAGCCCGCTTAACGCGAAGCTGTTGATGACGGGGGGGTTGGTCCCTACGCCGTTACCGTTCCCATTGGTTTCGCCATTGTTGGTGTCGCCCTCGGAGCCGCAGGCGGCGACGAGCGCGAGGCCCAGGGGGGCCATCCAGCGGAGTGTCTTGCTCTTCATCTTGATCCTTCTCTTTCGGCGCTTGGAGCGCCCAAGTCGTTCCCGTCCCGTGACGTCGGTGCGCTCGGCGGTCTCCCGCCAGAACGGCGTACGTCTGTGGGGGGGCTCACGGACTCCTGGCGCCCCTATAGCGCATCGGGGCCTCAGGAGCAGACGCAATTTTCCCCACTTGGCACCCAGAATGCCTTGCGAGGCTGGGGCTTTGCGCGCACCCTCCACGAGAAATGCCGAAGTTCACCATGGATGGTCGTGAGCTCGAGGTCGAACCTGGACGGACCATCATCGAGGCGGCTTCCGACGCCGGCATCGCCATCCCTCATTACTGTTGGCACCCGCGCCTTTCGATCGCGGCGAACTGCCGCATGTGCCTGGTCGAGGTTGAAAAAGCCCCCAAGCTTCTCCCCGCCTGCGAAATAGCCGTCCGGGACGGCATGGTCGTCCATACGCGCTCGCCCAAGGTCCTGGAGGCAAGGGGCGCGGTGATGGAGTTCATGCTCATCAACCACCCCATCGACTGCCCGATTTGCGACCAGGCGGGGGAGTGCAAGCTCCAGGACTACTACATGGACCACGACCAGACCGGGACGCGCTTCGACGAGGTCAAGGTCGTGAAGAACAAGGCCGTTCCCCTCGGGCCTCTGGTGATGCTCGACGAGGAGCGCTGCATCAACTGCACCCGCTGCGTCCGCTTCATGGACGAGGTGGCGAAAAATCCCCAGCTGGGTCAGTTCGACCGGGGCGATCGGGCCGTCATCGGCACCTTTCCCGGCCAGCCGCTCGACGATCCCTACAGCCTGAACACCGTCGAGATCTGCCCCGTCGGGGCCCTCACCAGCCGGGACTTCCGCTTCAAGGTTCGAAGCTGGTTCCTGAAGACCACCGACTCGGTCTGTTCGGGCTGTGCCCGGGGCTGCAACATTCGCCTCGACCACTACAACGGCGAAGTGCAGCGCTACCGAGGCCGAGACAACGAGGCCGTCAACAAGGGCTGGCTCTGCGACGCCGGTCGCCTCTCCTACAAGCGCATCCACGACCCTGAGACCCAGCTGACGGTCCCCCACCGCCGGGAGGCCGACGGGCGCTACGTCCCCATCTCGTGGGAGCAGGCCAAGGAAGAGCTGGCCAAGTGCCTCGACAGTGTGGCGGGGGACAAGCTGGGTCTGGCCGTCTCGCCGCAGGCGACCACCGAAGGCATCACGGCCTTCGTCCAGCTCATGCATGAGCAGCTTCGGGCTGAGACCTTTGCCATCTTGGGTCGCCCCAAGTGGGAGGGGGACCAGCTTCTGCGCTTGGCCGATCGCAACCCGAACCGGGCCGGGGCCGAGCTGGCCTTGGAGGCCTTCTCGGCCTTTGACGAAGGGCCCGCCAAGTTGGGGCAGGCCCTGGCCAACGGCCAGGTCGAGACCCTTGTCATGATGGGGAGCGACCACCCCCACGAAGGCGACGAAACTTGGCAGCAGGCGGTGGAGAAGGCGAACGTCGTGGTCTTCACCTCCAACTGGGATGCGACCTCTCTTCAGGCCGACCTCGTCATTCCCGTGACCAGCTTTGCCGAGCAGGACGGCACCTTCGTGAACGCCGACGCCCGGCTTCAGCGGGTACACCAAGCCATCAAGCCCATCAACGGGCGCAAGACCGAGGTCGAAGCGGCCACCTTCCTCGCCGATGCGGTGGGCGCGTCCGAGTTCAAGACCCGTAACTGGGTCACGGCCTTCAATGAGCTCAAGAAGCGGGTGCGTAACCTCGAAGACCTGAAGGCCACGAAGCTCTCCGAGGAGGGCGTCTCCTTGAGCGCCAGCGAGGCGCGCGAAGCCGTGGCGGTGAGCTGACGAGTACCAAGCATGGAGACCTGGATCCCTGTCATCGCCCAGCTTGCCATGGTCGGCGTCGTCATCGGCCTGCTGCTCGGTCTGGCCGGACCCCTGACCTGGGCTGAGCGCCGCCAGTCGGCGATGATCCAGGACCGGGTGGGTCCCAACCGGGCCAACGTCTTCCTTTTCGGTCGGGAGTTCCGCCTGGCCGGTCTGCTTCACCCGTTGGCCGACGCGATCAAGATGATCACCAAGGAGGATACGATCACCATTCGGGCCGATCGCTTTCTCTACAACCTGGCGCCGGTGGTGGCGCTGGTGCCGGCCCTGGTGACCTTTGCCGTCATTCCCATTGGCCCCGACATCGAGCTCTTCGGCCAGACCATCAAGCTGCAGGTGGCCCGTCTGGACGTAGGGATCCTGTTCATCCTCGCCATCAGCTCGCTCGCCGTCTTCGGCGTGACCCTGGCCGGCTACGCGTCGGGATCGAAGCTGGCCATGATGGGCGGGCTACGAGCATCGGCCCAGATGGTGTCCTACGAGGTGACGATGGGCCTGGCCATCATGGGCCTGCCCCTCATCTTTGGGACCCTCGAGCCCTACGCCATGGTGGTGGCCCAGGGTGAGCTCATCGGGGGTTGGCTGCCGGCTTGGGGCATCTTCCTTCAGCCTTTGTCCTTCCTCCTGTTCCTGACCGCTGCCATGGCCGAGAACAAGCGCATCCCCTTTGATCTGGCTGAAGGCGAATCCGAGATCGTCGGCTACTTCGTCGAGTACTCGGGCATGAAGTTCGGCATGTTCTTCATGGCGGAGTACGTCGAGGTCATCGTCATCGCGGGTATGGTGACAACCTTCTTCTTCGGTGGCTGGCAGGTGCCCTATCTGATGGACACGGGCTTCGCGTTTCCTGGCGGGGTCAGTCTGGCCGTGAACGAATGGCTGGTCACGCTGATGCGGATCGGCGCCTTCATGTTCAAGCTCGTCTTCTTTCTCTGGTTCCAGCTCATGGTGCGCTGGACCCTGCCCCGATTCCGCTACGACCAGGTGATGAAGCTGGGCTGGCGCCGACTTCTTCCCCTCAGCTTGGCCAACCTGGTGGTCACGGCTGCCGTAGTTTCTTGGATGAACTGATATGGACGCTCATCACGACACGACTCCCGAGCCCGCTTCGCCCACCATCGGCATCAAGAAGGTCTCGGGCCGACACGGAACCACCGAGAGCCTGTACGTGCCGGGAATCGCGGCCGGCCTGAAGACGACCATCAAGCATTTCTTCCAGAACATTCTGGGGACCAAGACCGAGTCCTACGTGAAGACGGTCCAGTACCCGGACGTGAAGATCGAGTATCCGGAGCGCTTTCGCGGCATGCACCGGTTGGTGCCTCGAGAAGACGGCAATCCGCGCTGCGTGGCCTGCTTCATGTGCCAGACCGCCTGCCCGGCTCGATGCATTCACATCGTGGCCGGCGAAACCGATGACAGCGGCGTCGAGAAGTATCCGGTGATCTTCGAAATCGACGAGCTTAGATGCGTAGTCTGCGGTCTGTGCGTCGAAGCCTGTCCTTGTGACGCCATCCGAATGGACACCGGCATCCATCCCAAGCCGGTGTACGAGCGCCACGACGCCGACTTCGGCAAGGCCGACCTCCTGGCCATCCTGGGCCGAGAAGAGCAGGGCAAAGCCGAGCGAGCCAAGAAGGCCCCCCCTGCCACCGCCGCCGGCACCGGCCGCGTCGATCGCTCTTCGGGCGATCGAGGGGCCGGCGGCCGCACTGGCGGGTACTAGCCCGAAGAGCTTCGTCCTTGGGGGCCCGGTCCGAGCGGAGCCCGGCCCACCCCTCTCCGCGCGCGGGTGCGCGCTCCGCGTCGCTTTGGCCTCTACGCGGCCTGCGCTCCTTGGCTCTTCTGGCGATCGACGCGCTGGCAGAAGGACAGCGGCTCCTGAGGAACACCAACCTCACCTCGCCGAAGTTTCCGTTGGAGTCGCTGGCAACCGGAAAGGCTCGGCTTGCAGTAGCCAGCGCATCACGCAGCCATCCGGTGCCGACTTTCGGGGAACTGCAGACTGACACGAGCGACATCCCGCTCTCCTGCGGCCGGAAAACTCAAACAGACTAGACCGCCCTTGAAGAAAGCCCTCCGGGACCCAAGGCGCATTCGCACAAGGTGATCTCAATGGGTGAATGCAACACCTCGGGACTTCTCTCTTGGTCCTAAGCGCTTTTCGGTCGACGAGCTGATTGAGCTCTGGCGGCTCCGGAACCCTGGCCGGGACCCTCGATCCATCGGGGGCGTACCGGGCCGGCCATCGTGGTCGGCCTATGCCGTCATCGTGCGAGCAGACTCTGAGCAGGCAAGTAGCTTGGCCAAACCGCTCGCGCCGTAGAGGTGAGCGAACTCAATCGGCGGTCCTCGGGATGCCCCTAGCGTTGTTCTTGTTGCCAAGCAAAAAACTCGTCGTCGATCTCAACCACGGTTAGGTTCGGACTACGCGAGAACCGCCCGCCTCGTACCCTTACCTTCTGCATTGATTCAACTCTCATGGTGCGCAGGACGTCTATCGCATCTGGGTCTAATGTAGGACGGTCGCCCGAAGGAAGTCTGATCGCTCCTACGCTGCCCACCAGCCTTTGCTCGTCATCGCTTATGAATTGGAGAGAAATCCGGGTCATTAAAGGTTCAAAAATACTTAGCGTCTCTTCTTCTGTGCTTATGTATTCCACTCTCGCTGAGACCAAGTTTGAGCTGTGTGGCAAGAACACGGTCACTTGTCCCTCTGGCGTAGCTGCCCTGATCTCCCATCGAGGAGGCTCAGCCGCGTCCAGCCCACTCGAGTCGCTTGGGCCGCACTGGGTATTCAAGGCTCCAACACCGACCTCCTCATCTGCGCGACGCGGCCGAACCGCCCAGCATCACATAGTTCAGCGGGCGACCGCTGTCGGTCACTCCGAACCAGAGCTGGTGACTGACCCGGGCGCCAACGATGATCTCGTGACGGTCGCCAAGGCGCGCCCCGACCAAGACCGGTACGTCATAGACGAGCTTGTCCGAGAAGAAGTAGCCGATGCCGGCCCCTATCGTGACATCCAACGTCGAAGGCCCCGTCGACGACTTGGTAGCGAAAGCCGGAACGAAAGCCACCCCAGCAGAGCTTTGCGTCGAGCGACAATCGGGGGACGAGGCCATAGGCCGCGGTCGCTTCGGCGCGAAGCAGCACCGTGATGCTCTCGTTGCTCGTGGCGCCGATGACCCCCATGGCACCGCCCACGCAGACTGGCCTTGCGCCGGGAGTCGGGCCCGACCCAGCGAAGAGTAGCTGCTGCAACCGCCGAGCGCAGCCGCCAGCACCGAGTGTTGGAACCGACGACTTCATCCTACTGTGCCGACTTTCTTCTGCGTCATCGCGGTCGACCCGTTCTCATGAACACACTCGTGGTCCCCTCGACCTGAGTCCGTCAAAATGACGGGGATGGCACTCTCGCACCCCGAGGGGGACACACGGCTCTTCAGCGCACCGCGTCACCAGCTTGAGTCGAGGGGGTCATGAAGGTCGCGTGTCCCCAAACGATGGCGCGAGGTCGGATTCGGTGACGGAAGGCCGGGCTTCGCGGCACTCAGCGCCGATGCGCTGGGTTTGGTTGGGGGCCGTCTTCCTCGCAGCCTGCGACGGCACGCCGCCGTCCTTGGGGCCCCCCGAGACCAATCTCCGGGTCGAGCCCGATGCGGTCGAGCTTGGCGAGCTTCTCGTGGCTCGTCCACGGACCGTCTCCCTTCAGGTTCGAAACGTGGGCGCCCAGGTGGGGCGCTTCGAGGGGCCCCAGCTTCTGGCGGCGAGTGGCGTTGAGCTTGGATTCGAAAGCGCCGACCGCAGCCTCGGGCCCGGGACTTCGCAAGAGATTGCCATCGAAGTGAACCCCATCGCGGTGGGTGAGCTTCGTGCTACGCTCCGATTTCGGGTCCAGCAGGGCGCCGAGATGGTGGTCCAGGACGTGCCCATCTCGGCCGAAGTCCTGCCCCGGCAGCTGGCCTTCTCGAGCGAGCGGCTGGAGTTTGGTCCCATGCTCGTGGGCACCGAGCTCGTCGAGGTGCTCGACCTGAGCAACGGTACCGAGGCGGAGGAGCAACTGGAGCTGTTCGAGCTGGTCGGTGCGGAGCCGTGTTCCGACGAGGTCCGACAGCCATTCTGCATGGAGGCCGTGGACGCCGATGCGCTGTCCGAGGACGGGATCCTGCGCGTGCCGCCCTTGGCCAGCGCGGCCCTTCGCGTGCGCTATCGCCCTCAGATGCCGGGTCCCTCGATGGGCCGGCTTTCCCTTCGGGCCTGCCAGGGGGACCCGTCCTGTCTCTTGGCTCTGGACCTGCGGGGGGAAGGCGTGGGCCGGGCGCTGCGGTGTGAGCCCGATAGCGTCGACTTCGGATCGGTCAACCCGGGAGCTTGCGTCGACCGCTCCGTCGACTGCCGAGCCTCGGCGCAGCTCCCCGTCGACCTGTTGCAGCTTCGATTCGCTGCGGAAACGGACGTCTTCCGCTCCACGGTGGCGCTCCCGGCTGCCCTGGAGCCGGGTGGTGACGCGCTGGCCATTCCCATCAGCTTCTGTCCAGATGGAGGTGGCGCCTTCAGCGGCGCACTGAGCCTCGACTTCGCTTTCGGGGATGGCGGGAACGAGTCTCTGAGCATCACGCTCGTTGGCCAGGGGGGCGGGCCTGACATCGAAGTCCTGCCGAGCGAGCTCGACTTCGGGAGAGTCGCCGTGGGCGTTCCGAGTCGTCGCTTCTTGACCGTGTCCAACGGGGGCACCGAGGACGTCGCCGTCCTGGCGGCTTCCTCTGACAGTGAAGATCTGAGCTTCGTCAACGGAGAGGCGGAGGTGCTTTCGCCCGGAAGTAGCCGCCAGCTCGAGGTCGTCGTCACCGCCCAGTCGGTCGGGGCAGGGCTCGCCACTGTCGGGTTGTCCTCCAACGATCGAGACGAGCCCACCGTCGAGGTTCCCGTCCGATTCGACGCCTTGGCGCTCGAACCCTGCCAGCTTGCATCGCCCGGTCCGACGATCGACTTTGGAGACCTTCAGACCGGAAGGACGACGCGCCTTCCCGCGCTCTACACGAACGAAGGTGATGGCCCGTGCCTGCTGACTTTGTTCGATCTGGGCTCGGACGTGATGGGGGCAGGGCAGAGGGTTGATCAGCGCTTGGTGCCGCCGGGTGCGAGTGCGCTCTTCGAGCTTAGCTTCACCTCGGCCCGGCTAGGGTTGAGCACCGAGCAGCTGCTGCTGGAGGTCTCGGACCCTGCAGAACCTGTTCAGTTCCTTCAGCTAGAAGGACGCGGCGTGAACGAGACCCCTCGAACGTTCCCCGCGGCCTTCGACTTCGGGACGAGCAATCAGGCTTGTGGTCGTCGCGAATCCACGCTTCGGCTTTGGCCAGTTCCCACCCAGACCCAGTCCTTGGTCGGCGGTCGCGTCATAGGTAAAGGCTTCACACTCACCCTCCCTGCTCTGCCCGTGGAGCTGGCGGGGGATGCACCTCTGGCGTTGACCGTGGCCTTCGATCCCCAAAGGACTGGCCTTCACGGGGGTCGATTGGAGCTGGACGTCGAGGGCGTAGCCAGCGGTCAGCTCACGAGGATCGTCCTGCCGATTCGGGCCGAGCGGGCCGAGGCTTCGCCCACCATCCAGAGGTTCGAGCTACCTCGAAAACAGGACCTGCTCTTCGTCATCGACGACAGCGCCTCCAGCTATAGCAACGCCATCCTCCCCGAAGAGGCGGACATCATCTTCGGTTTCCTGGAAGGCACCCAGGTCGACTACCGAATCGCCATCACTGGCTCGACTTTGGGGACCTCCGATGGGCCCTTTCAGGCCTTCGATCAGGCGCCGACCCCCACGCTCATCCTGACCCCCGGCTACGCCGGCGATCCGGCCCAGGCCTTCGCCGACACCGTTCGCTTCGGCGGCAACGGCGCAATAGAGCGCATCTTCGGGGCTGCTTTCCACGCCTTGAGCCTGCCTCTCCGCAGCGGGCGAAACGCTGGCTTTCGGCGCCCCGACGCCGCCCTCCTTGTCATCCTGATGACCGAAGAGAGCGAGCAGTCGCCCCAGAGCGTCGAATTCTACGCCGACTTCCTCCGCTGGGAGGCGGGCCTGGACCCAGACTGGGTCCGCGTGGCCGCCTTCAGCGGAGGGCGAGACGGTCTGCCCGGAGTGGCCCCCGCCCCGAGGATGGTCGAGCTGGCCACGGAAGTGGACGGCCTCAGCGTGGTCGCCAGACCCTTCGTCGACCCTTTCCACCTGGACTTTGAGCAGGTCGCCGACGAGCTCATCGCGAGCCGCAGCTCTTTGCGACTCCGTCAGCTGCCCGCGCCCGACTCCATCCAAGTCGCCGTAGGCGGACAGATTCTCGACGGGCCGAACGCGCCTTCACCCCAGTGGAGCTGGGACCCGCTTCGAAATCGGGTGCTGTTCGAAGCCGATGCGGCGCCCCGCATACAAGAACAGGTGGAGCTGCGCTACACCCAGCGATGCGACTGAAGGCTCAGCTCGACATCACGTCTTCGAGGTTCCGCAAGACCTCCTTGCGCCACCGGACGAAGTCCGAGGTGCCGCTCAGCATCTTGCGCGTCTCTTCCAAAGCGTCGGCCAAAGGCACGTAGGCCACCCGAGGGTCCTTGCTGATTTCGCCCACCCCTGAGGGGAGGCTGGCCGGGCCCCAGGCCGTCATCATGTCGGTCTTGCCTTCGAGTAGGCCGCGGACAGCAGCGTTGCCGAGCCGGTTTCCGATCTGTCGGTCCAGGGCGGAAGGTCGGCCGCCTCGTACGACGTGACCCAGCACCGTGACCCGAAGATCCATGCGCAGCTTCTCCTCCCGAATCTTGGCCTCGACGTCGTTGCGCAGCTCTTCCAGCGAAACCGAGACGCCCTCCGCCTTCAGGATGATGGCGTGCCGGCGGCTGTCGACTCGTGCGTCGGCTTTTCGCACGGCGCGCAGCACGGCTTCGGCCAGATCGCTTCGACTCTTGCCGTCCTCGGGGTACAGCACCGCGTGGGCGCCGGCCGAAACGGCAGCCGCCATGGCCAAGTAGCCGCAGTCGCGACCCATGACTTCGAGGATAAAGGCGCGGCCGTGGGAGCCCGCGGTGTCGGCCAACTTGTCGCAGGCGTCGACGATGGTGTTGATGGCAGTATCCACACCCAGCGCGAGTCGGGTCAGGCCGATGTCGTTGTCGATGGAGGCGGGGATGCCCAAGCCGCGCAGGGCCTGACCGCCCCGCTCGGCTGGATCCAGTAGCCGGGTCAGCCCGGTGAGGCTCCCGTTCCCGCCGATGACGATGAGGCCTTCGATGTTGGCCTGGGCCAGAGCGGCCCGCGCTTGATCGCGACCTGCTCGCTCTCGGAAGGCGGCGCTTCGGGCCGAACCGAGGACCGTGCCCCCCCGCCCCTGAAGGCTGCCGACTTCCTCGGCGCCCAGGGGGATGAATGCCCCCTCCATCAAGCCTTCGTAGCCTCGACGAACGCCGAGCATCTCGACGCCCAGAGCACGGGCGACCAGGGTCGCTGCCCGAATGGCGGAGTTCATCCCGGGCGCGTCGCCCCCGCTGGTCAATATCGCCGCCCGCATCATGGCTCGAATCGAAACGGCGTCCTCGAGCGCCTCTTCATCGAGCCCGCTCCGCGGCTCAAGGCCGGGCCCCGGGTGCCGATGAATTTTCCGTGTCCTATCATGCCCGAGGCCCGGAGTCCGACTCCCCGGGCCTGCGGGACCATTTCGTGGAGCGGTCGGCGCGGCATTGGCTGTTGCTGGGCGTCTCCGAGGGTCTGGAAGGCCTGAGCCGCCGTCTCCAGCTCGAAATCGAAGCGGAAGAGCTCGAACCCGGCCCCCCTCTGCCCGACGCCTGGGTCCAGGACTGGAGGGGTGAGGCTTCGGCTCGGCTGTGCATGCACATGTCGCCGGAGGCGGAGGACGACTTGGTCCATGCGGTGCTTGCCGTCTCCGGACCCCATGTCGAGCCCTCTCGTGAGATTGTGGTCGAGGCCTCGAACGTCCTTTTGAACGGTCTGTCTTTGGTCCTATCTCGAGCCCTGGGCCTCCAGGTCCGCTGCGGCCTGCCCCGGCGTCTGGCCGAAGGCGAAGACCACTGGGAGCTGATGCGGACCAGCTGGGCCGCATGGCTGGGAAATGAGCGCTTCGCCTTTCAGGTCAGCGTGGCCGTGGCTCAGGACGAGCTGGAGAACATCAGGCGTCGGCTTCGAGAGAGCGCCGACCTGTTCGCGGAAGTCGGGTTGCCGGCATGAACCCGGACGTTCGCCTTCTTCGCCAGGCTCTAGACGTCGTCCAGGAAGGGGTCCTCTTCATCGACGATGAGGGTCGGGTACAATGGTGCAACCAGACCTTGGCCCTATGGGGCGGCTTTGCGGCCGAGGCCATCGAAGGCCAAGCCTGGGCCCAGGTGTTCGACGAAGCGCCGGGCCTGGGTGCCCGAGGCGCGGTCGAAGATGCGCTGAGGACCGGACGATCCTCGATTCTCACCCCAGCTCTTCATGAAGGACCGCTTCCGTTGACCGGTCCGCGCCTCGCCCACCGACTGCGCCAGCGCCTAATGGTCGAGCCCGTCGACGGCGGATGCTTGC
This sequence comes from Myxococcota bacterium, assembly GCA_039024635.1. Taxonomy (GTDB): domain Bacteria; phylum Myxococcota; class Kuafuiibacteriia; order Kuafuiibacteriales; family Kuafuiibacteriaceae; genus Kuafuiihalomonas. The sequence continues at coordinate 164,833 of JBCCQA010000005.1, forward strand.
TTCGGGTCCAGGACGCGAGCGAGCTCCTGGACCGAGAAGCGCGCTTGGCCGCCCAGCGCAGCCAGCTCGAACAGCAACAGCGGGCGCTCCGGCAGCAAGAAGACGCCATCAAGCGGGCGGCTCATTTCGACGCCGTGACGGGCTTGCTCAACCGTGGCCAGCTCCAGCAGCTCATGACGGAGGCGGTGGTCCGAGCCACCGAGGACGGCGGCAAGGGCGCCGTCGTCGTGTTCGACATCGACGGCTGGCGTCAGGTGAACGAGAGCTTCGGGACCGGGACAGCCGATGGCATCCTTCGTCGGCTCGGAAATCGACTCACCCGCACCCTTCGAGCTCAAGACGTGGTCGGACGCCTCGGCGCCGACGTCTTCTTGGCCATCTTGGAAGACCTCGACTCGGGCGAGGCCAAAGAGATCATCCGCACCGCGCTTCTTTGCCTCCAACGACCTATGCTCGTCGACGGTCAGGAGCTCTCGGTCACCGCCAGCGGGGGCGTCACCTTCTATCCTCGCCACGGCAAAGAGCCCGAGGGTCTGATCGCCCAGGCCGAGATGGCGGTTCGGCAAGCCAAGCGGCAGGGCCGAAACAGTCTCCAAGTCTTCACCCGTGGGATGCGGCACTCCCAGACCGATCGAGCCCGGCTGCTTTCCGCCCTGCAGCGCGCCACCGACGCTCAGGATTTTCGTTTGGTCTACCAACCCCAGATCGATCTGGAGACCCGCGCCGTCTCCGGGGTCGAAGCACTGCTGCGCTGGAGCCATCCCGAACATGGGCCGGTTGGGCCGGACCGCTTCGTCCCCATCCTCGAAGACAGCGGACTCATCCATCAGGTCGGGACTTGGGTCCTTCACGAGGCCTGTCGCCAGGCGGTGATCTGGCGAGACGCAGGCATGTCCTTGCGAGTCGCCGTCAACGTGTCGGCCCATCAGTTCTTGGCTCGGGCTTTCGACAAGACGGTGCTGGGTGCGCTGGAGGAGCACGGCTTGGAGCCTGAGCTACTCGAGGTGGAGCTGACCGAGTCCCTCCTCATGCAGGATGTAACGGCGAGTCGGCGGATGCTGGAGGCGCTGTCCAAAGAAGGGCTGCAGCTCGCGGTCGACGATTTCGGGACGGGCTACTCCTCCCTTGCCCACCTGCGGCGTTTCCCTGTGGATGCCCTCAAGATCGACCGGGCCTTCACCTCCGAAGTCCACGAACCCGAAGGCCAGGCCATCGTCCGAACGATCATCGGTTTGGGGAGCGTCCTCGACTTGAGGGTGGTGGCAGAAGGCGTCGAGACCGAGGAGCAGGCTGACTTCCTGCGAAACGAAGGCTGCCACGACATCCAGGGCTACTGGGCCGGCCGGCCTATGGAGCCCCTTACGCTGGCAACATGGTACCGGACCTGGCCCCGAGGACAGGTCCCGGGGATTGAGAGCCAGCTCACAGTTCCGGAAGCGCGCACGGTTCGCTAATTCTCCCGCCGTCATGAACCTCATTGGGTTTCGGCGAGAGGACAAGAGCCCCCACGAACGACGGATCCCTCTCGTGCCGAAAGACCTGCAGGCGCTCCAGGCCGAACACGGGGCCCGCTTCCTGGTCCAGTCCTCCCCACAGCGGGCCTTTCCGACGGAAGACTTCGAAGCGGTCGGCATCAACGTGGTCGAAGACCTCGACGCCGCCGACGTGATCATGGGCGTCAAAGAGGTTCCTTCGGAGGCGGTGCGGCCCGGCAAGACCTACGTCTTTTTCAGCCATACCATCAAGGGCCAGGCCTACAACATGAGGCTCCTTCGGACCCTGATGGAGAATAGATGCACGCTCATCGACTACGAGCGAATCGTGGACGACGCGGATCAACGCTTGGTGGCTTTCGGGCGCCACGCGGGTCTGGCCGGGGCCATCAATTCGCTTTGGGCCCTCGGTCGCGCCTGGGCCCACGCAAAGCGACGAACGCCCCTCTTGGATTTAAAGCTCGCCCACGAGTACGGCCATTCGGCTCAGGCACGCGCCGCCATCACAGAGGTGGCCCAGGCTTGTTTCGCCGATCCGGCTTTTCAGGCCCTTCCCGCCGTCATCGGCGTCACGGGTTCGGGCCGGGTGGCCCAAGGCGCGCATGAAATCTTGGATGCGCTGGCGCCCGACGAACTCCCACCGGACGAGCTCTCGGCTGCGTCACCGGGACGCTTCAGCCGAGTGCGCTTCGAAGAGTCTCACTTTGCCGAACGGAGGGACGCTGCACCCTTCGAACTCGAAGACTACTACGCGCGACCCGAGGCCTACCGGGGCGTGTTCGAAGCCCGCTACGCCGCTCAGCTCGACCTGCTGATCAACGGCATCTACTGGGAGCCTCGCTATCCACGTTTGATCTCCCGAACTGGAACCCGCTCAATGTACAGCCGGCCCCAGCCCAGGTTGGCCGCCATCGGGGACATCAGCTGTGACATTGGCGGGTCGATCGAGTTGACCGCGATGGCCACCACCCCCAACGACCCGGTCTACACCTGGGACACCCGAACCGACCGGGTCCGACAACCCGGGAAGGGCACCGGACCTTTGATGATGACGGTGGACATTCTGCCCACCGAACTCCCCATCGAGGCCTCGGAGGCCTTCTCGACCGCCCTCCGACCCCTGATGAAGGACTTGCTAAGCCATGACTTTGCTCAAGACTTGGAAGGTCTGCGGCCGGAGCTTCGGAAGGCGTGCATTCTCGACCGAGGCCAGCTCACACCCGAGTACGACTATCTCATGGAGGCTGTGGAGCGGGACACGGGTAGCTTTCCCGGTGTCTGACGGAATGAGACCAACTACCAAGGCCAAGCTTCACGTTGACCTGACCCTTTGAATCTAATCAAACGGCGCGTTCGGCGAGGTCTTGTTTGATGAGGTCCTCGGCTGAGTCCAGCCGTCTCTGCTCCAATCTTCGGTCCAGAAAGCTGCCGGTCGTACCTGTCGCCCGCCCTGGAAAGGGGAATCGGGCTTGTTCACCGCGGTCGGCTGCGAGACAAGTTGGCCGATGAGCGAAAGGACCACGCCGCCTCCCGAGAAGGTCGAAGGGGCTCGCCTCTGTGTCGAGCGCAGCTTTGACTTCGTCGACCAAGCGCTCGCCGAAGGTCCAAAGTCCGGTCCCTTTCTCTTCGTCGATTACGGTGCCGCGGACGGTTCGGCCTCCATCGGCCTCTACGAGCGGGTCGCCCGGGCCGTCTCTGAGCGAGGACAGCCTTTGTCCTTCGTGCTCAACGACGTCGAGACCAACGACAACGCCACTCTGCTTCAGAACGGCCAGTTGGCCACGGCTCGATATGAAGCCAAGGTCAAAGTCGTGGAGGGCTCGTTCTGGGATCCCGTCGCCGAGCCCGGGAGCGTCAGCCTGGCGTTTTCTGCGTCCGCCATGCATCGCTTGTCCACGCCGGGTCCCGTCATCGCGAACCACATCCACGCCAACGCGAGCTTGGACGAGGCCGTCATTAAGCAGTACCGCGATTTGGCTCTGCGCGACTTCCGGCGCCTAATGGCGGCCCGGGGCGAAGAGCTGAGCGTCGGTGGCTTCCTAGTCGCGGTCAACCGAGCTCGCGACCACCGCGACTACTACCTGGGCTGGACGGGCAAAGGCGCCAACATCTACGACGTGCTTCAGCGGATTTGGCAAAAGATGCACCGCGAGGGCGAGGTGAGTTTGGCCGAATACCGGGCTGCCAACGTCCAAGGATTTTACAAGGACGAAGATGAGCTCAAACGGGTCTTCAAAGACGCGAGTTCGGAAGCCTATCGAAAGGGCCTTCGGCTCGTCGACGTACGGACCGAGACCATCCGCTGTCCGCATCAGGCCCGCTTCGACCGGGACGGGGACGTGCGAGCCTTTGGCGAGGGGCTAGGAAGAACGGTGGAAGCCCGGGCGCGGCGGACCTTCGAGCGCGCGCTGGCCGAGCGGGAGGACGGTGGCAAAGGCGTGGTGGACGACTTCTTCCGACGCTTTCAGGAGGTGTTGATGTCCAAGCCGCACCGCTACGCGATGGACTACGTGCAAAGCTATCTTCTGGTGCGGAAGGTCGGCTGAATCCCGTTCACGAGATGGGCTCGTCGGCTGAGAGTACCCGACGTTCTTCCTGAAAGACGATGCCTTCTTCGGCCAGGGCGGCAAGGAGCGGTCGATACAGCACCGGATGGGTGGGGATGTGGCTGCCCGTCAGGGGGAGCTCATCCTCGAGGAGAAGTTTGGCCACCAAGGCTGCGGGCAGGCCCACCGTCTTGGCCATGGCCGTCATCCCGCCGGCCGTCCCTTTCTCGAGCATGGTCGACAGGATCCGCTCTCGACGGCCGTCGAAGTCGGCGACCAGCTCGTGGCAGAGGATGACCATGTCTCGCCCCGTCGGTGGCAGGGCGAGCTTGGTGCGAAGGAGGTAGGTCAGCGCTTCGGCGCTGGTCTCGCCGGGCGCGCGGCAAGGGGTCTCGTCGAAGAGGCCGAGCCAGCGCATCTGCTGGATGATCGTCCCGGTCGGACTGATGTCCAGGTACATCGCCAGACGCTGCTCGAGATGAACGCCGACCGCGTCCCGGGGCAGGAACATGTCGATGAGCTCGGCCCAGCTGCGTTCGCTCAGGCGAGGAATACGAAGCTGTTCGTTCGGCAGGCCGAGGCGCACGATCTGTCGCCAGACCTCGGACCAGCCGGGATAGCGCAGGGTGCCTCGGAGCATCGTTTCGACCTCTTCAAGGCCGTAGAGAGCCTGATAGGACAGTGAGTCCCGGTTGGGATAGGCCTCCATGGGTCCGACGCCAGGGACCTCGAATCTCCAGCTTCGCTTGAACAGCTCGTTGTGGCCCACGATCTTGATGCGGCCGTCGACCAAGTACTGGGCGCCCCCTTCGCCGGCCATGACCACGTTCCGCGGGTTCCAGGTCACGAAGTAGCGGAGCGGGTTCATGGGCTCCCCGGGGACCGGGACGCCGGACCCGTAGGAGGCGAACTTGAGGATTCGGCCGCCTTCTTCCCGGACCCGGCTGATCAGATCCATGGCGGACATATGGTCGATGCCCGGATCGAGACCGACCTCGTTGACGAGCAAGCTGCCTTGGCGCCTCGCCTCGCCATCCATCTCTCGAACCCGCTGGTCCCGGTAGCTGGCTGAGACCATGTGTTTGCCCAGCTCCACGCAGGTCCGGGCGATGCGATGCTGAAAGACAGGGGAGAGAAAATTCACGACCAGGTCCGCTCGCTCGACCAATCCCCTCAGCATGGATAATTCCGTGGCGTCTACGGAGACCGCCTCGCCTCGCTGCGCATCTCCGACTCGAGACTGGGCCAGGTCCACGTCTCGATCGGCGGCGGTCACGAAGGCATCCAGGGCTTCGGCCTCCTGGAGCAGCTTCTGGATCAGGAATGGAGCGCTTTGCCCGGCCCCGAGAATGAGAACATGCCGCACGGCTTCCAGGCTGCCGCGGACCGTCACCGGCGGCAATTCTTGCTTCGGAAGAAGGGTCCTGAGATGAGGCCCCGGGGATGATGGCATGGGCCCTGGTCAGCCTCGTCATCCTGACGGTGATTCTCATGCTTCCCGAGATCGTTCGCGCCGCTGTACGTAAGCGCCTAGGCGGATTCCGCCATCGCTACAACCAGGTCGATCCCCAGCGACCGCTCCGACCGGAGCATCGCCGCTCGGTGGCCGTCATAGGTGCCGGGCTGGCAGGCGTTTCGGCGGCCCAGGCCCTGGCCGAGCGGGGTTTCGCCGTAACCCTCTTCGAGAAGGAGGCCCAGTTGGGGGGCAAGGTGGGCTCTTGGACCACGACCTTGCCCGACGGAAGCGTCGAGCCAGTCAGCCATGGTTTCCACGCCTTCTTTCGCCACTACTACAACCTCAACCGCTTCCTGAATCGACTGGGGATCCGCCAGCAGTTCAAGCCCATCGGCGACTACATGATCCTCAGACCCAAGGGCGACCACATGCGCTTTGGTCAAATGGATCCGACGCCCGTCCTCAACCTCATCTCCCTGCGCACGACTGGTTTTTGGCGCATCCGAGACATCATGTTCACGAAGGCTCGTGACCACATGAACGTCTACATGCGCTACGACGAAGAGAAGATCTTCAAGCGTTTCGACGGAGAGACTTTCGACCACTACGCCGAGCGAACCCACCTACCAGAGCGCCTACGCCTGGCTTTCAACGTATTCGCGCGGGCTTTCTTCTCCGACGAGTCGAAGCTCAGCACGGCCGAGCTCCTGAAGAGCATCCACTTCTATTATTTCGGGCACGACCACGGCTTGGCCTACGACTACCCGACAGCAGATTTCCAGCCTGCGATCTGGGACCCCATCGAAAAAGAGCTGTCTCGGCTGGAGGTCGACGTGAAGCTGGAGCATCCCGTGGACACCATGGAAGCCACCGGAGAAGGCTGGCGCGTCGAAGGCGAGGACTACGACTATTCGGTGATCGCCTGCGACGTCGCGGCGGCCGGTCCTCTGCTGCGCAAGCTTCGGGTGCCCGTGCCGACCGGCGCCGTCCAGCCTGGTCAACGCTACGCTTCTCTCCGGCTGTGGATCGACCGAGACCTCCACCATCGAACGCCGCCCTTCGTCATTACAGATAGAGACGAGGTGCTGGACGCGGTGGCCATCGTCCACCGTATGGAGCGAGAGGCCGAAGACTACGTCCGACGCGAAGGGGGGGGTGTGGTCGAGATGCACTGCTATGCCGTTCCCGACGACATGGACGACGATGCCCTTCTGGCGAGACTGGAGTCGGAGCTCGTGACTTTCTTCCCCGAGATCGAGGGCTACAAGGTCCGTCACAGGAGCGGTTACGTGCAGCAGAACTTCACGTCCTTTCACGCCGGTCTGGCGGATCGACGACCCGGCACCTCGGGCGGGCTGCCTCGACTGTTTCTGGCCGGCGACTGGGTCAAGCTGCCCTTTCCCGCCATGCTCATGGAGGCGGCCTTCACCTCGGGGCTCATGGCGGCCAACGCCATCTTCGGGCAAGAAGGCCTGCGCGAAGAGCCCATCGATACCGTCCCTCCCAAAGGCCTCTTTCCGTTCTAGGGTCCGGGTTCTTGGGTCCCGGTCGCGGCTTAGCCGCGCCCACCCTGCTTCGCTCTCTTCACGAGGCTCGGCTTTCGCCGAGCTCGCTTCTTTCGCTGCGTGCCATGAAGACCTCTACGCGGTCTTCCTGGCTTTGCGTTCTTGGGTCCCGGTCGCGGCTTTGCTGCGCCCACCCTGCTTCGCTCTCTTCGCGAGGCTCGTGCTGTCGACGGCCAAGCCGCGTCCAGGACCCTAGTTCCGTCGTTTGATGGAGGTCTTTCTGGGGCGCTTTCTCGGGCCTCCTCTGCGGGGCTTGCCGCGGCGGGGTTGGTTGCGCGGGCCCACGCTCTTTCGATGGGGAGGCTGAGCGGGTCGGACGGCCTGCTTGGCCGACAGGTGGGCATAAAGCGTGATCTCGTCTCGGTCGTGAAAGAGCTGTCGGGTCTTGAGGCCCTCCCAGCCTGCGGACTCCAGGATCTTCGAGACCTCAGCCAGAGTTCCGACCTTGCGCCGCATGGGAAGTTTGACGTTGGCGATGACTTGGCGCGCCCACGACCGACGGGCCCACTTTGCGAGGAGCTTGGCGACCTCCAGCGGACGGTACGCCATGTCGCAAACCACCCAGTCCAGGGTCTCGGGCGGCGCGTAAGCGAAGGCGCTCTGCTGGAGATGAGCCAGTCGCTGGGGGGGGGCCTTCACCACCAGGCCTTTGGGGTCGACGGCAATGACGGTGCAGCCCCGAGCGAGAAGGACCTGGGTCCAGCCGCCGGGGGCGGCTCCGAGATCCGCCACCAGGTCGCCTTTCTCCGGCCCGACGCCGGTCCACGCGATGGCTTCCTCCAGCTTCAGGCCCGCCCTCGACACCGCATCCTTCCCTCGGCGAAGAGGGCTTCGTCCCCCCGGCCAAGGGCTGAGCGCCTTGGTCTTAGGTGTCACGCCGACCCAGAGCGCGTCCTCCGATAGCACCCACACCTGCAGCAGCCGCTTGGCTTCATCGGCCGGCACCGAGGGACCGGGCTCGATTCCGGATAGCCAGGCGCCCTCGGCCAGCTTGGCTTCCCATTCGGCCGCGAGGGGACGTCGCGGGTCCTCGGGATCCGTGCCGTCGGGCGCGACGACCTGAAGCGCCCAGGGATCTTGGGACTGGGTGGCCAAGCGCGCCAGCGTGGCTTCGACGATCTCACCGTCTTCAGGGTGAACCTGGGCCGGTTTGAAGATGGCTTGGCGGGCGAAAGTCGGCTCGACGAGCTGGCCGTTTCGGGCCCGAGGACGATTCGTACAGCGAACGACCCCCTCGCTCACCGTCTCCCCTTCCGGGATTTCGTCGAGAAGGTCGGCGATGCTGTCGGCTCGCGTCATGAAGCCCCAAACTGTCCGCGCCATCGGCATGCGATGGAGCCGGGAAGCCACTGAAGTCAAAGGGCTTTTTCCGGATCGCGGGGTGCGTTGACGGACCTGGGACCCCGTAGTACCGCCCCGGCACTCATGGCGGATTCTTCCCTCCTCACCGCCGTCGTTTTCGCGCCTGCGCTAGGCGCTCTGCTCCTGACCCTGTTCCCTTCTCGGGATCACAACAACGTAAAGGCCACCGCCTTGGGCATCAGCACCGCCGTCTTCCTCCTTTCGACGGGGCTGTGGCTCGGCTTCGACCCGACGCAGACCGACTACCAGTTCGCGGTCAACGTCCCTTGGGTCGAGCCATTGGGTATCGGCTACCGAATCGGCATCGACGGCATTTCCTTGGTCCTGATCGTGCTGACGACCTTTCTCTGTCCCATCACCCTGTTGGGCGCCTGGTCGGCCATCCAGCACCGAGTGAAGGAGTTCGCCATCTGCATGCTCGTCCTGGAGTGTGGCATGCTGGGTGCCTTCGTCGCCCTGGACCTGTTCCTCTTTTACGTCTTCTGGGAGGCGATGCTCATCCCGATGTATTTCATCATCGGGATCTGGGGCGGAAAACGACGGGTCTTCGCGGCCGTGAAGTTCTTCGTCTTCACCATGGCTGGCTCCCTCCTGATGCTGATCGCGATCCTCGTCGTCGCGATTCGGCCTGAGGGCTGGGACTTCAGCCTGATGGGTGCGCTTCAGCAGAGCCAGCCTCTCGCGACCCAGCGGCTTCTCTTTTGGGCCTTCGCCCTCGCCTTTGCCGTCAAGGTGCCGATGTTCCCAGTCCACACTTGGTTGCCTGATGCGCATGTCGAGGCGCCTACGCCGGGCTCGGTCATCCTGGCCGGCGTCTTGCTCAAGCTCGGCGTGTACGGCTTCATCCGCTTTGCTTTTCCCATGTTTCCCCGGGCCGCGTTCGAGGCCTTGCCGATCCTGGGAGGGCTTGCCGTGGCCGGCATCATCTACGGCGCCTTGGTGGCCTGGGTGCAGGCCGACATGAAGAAGCTGGTCGCCTACTCATCGGTCAGCCACTTGGGCTTTTGCATGTTGGGCCTGGCCGCCATGACCACCGAGGGTGTGTCAGGGGCTCTGTTCGTCTGCATCGCCCACGGCGTTTCCACCGGCGCGCTCTTCATGCTGGTCGGCGTGCTGTACGAGCGCCGACACACCCGGATCATGGCCGACTACGGCGGCATCGCCCGCCAGGTTCCGGTCTTCGCGCTCTTCTTGGTCATGACGGCAATGGCGAGTGCGGGCCTGCCCCTCTTGTCCGGCTTTCCGGGTGAGTTCTTGGTCCTCCTCGGCACCTTCACCGCCGACGGGCCGTTGGCCCGAAGCTGGGCCATCTTGGGCGCCACCGGCGTCATCCTCGCCGCCGTCTACATCCTGTGGATGGCCCAGAGGATCCTGTTCGGGCCCATGACCAACCCGGCCAACGACAAGCTGGAGGACATGAACCCGAGGGAGATCTTCAGCGTCGCGTGCCTGATGGGGGCCTCCTTCGTTCTCGGCGTGGCGCCGAACCTGGTCCTCGACAAGCTGCGGCTGCCGGTAGAGGAGTGGGTGCGAACGGTCCACGTCCGCTCGGGGCAGGGCGCCTACGCCCCCGACGAAGGGGTCTTCTCCAAGGTGCAGCCCAAAGATGGCGCGCCCGGAAAGGCAGCTCACTAATGGACATCCTGTCCGCCCTGCTTCCCTTCTTCGTCCTCCTCGTCGTCGGCGCGCTGCTCCTCATGTACGAGGTCTTCGCCGAGGAGCCGGACCGGGGTTGGATCGCCAACCTCGGCTCGGTCGGCTTCCTGCTCGCCGGCTTCCTCCTCGTTGGCCAGCTCGGGGACCCCAGCGTCGGGCTCTTCGAGCGGGGCCCCGTCACGGCCATCATGGTCGATGACTTCGGCCGAGCCGCCTCTTTGGTGTGCGTGCTCGCCGGCCTCCTGGCCACTTTGTTCACGCCAGTCTATTCGCGGAAGGCCGGCCACGACCACGGCGAGTACTACGCCCTGATCGTCTTTGCCGTCATGGGCATGATGGTGATGGTCATGTCCGGCGACCTCATCACCTTCTTCGTCGGGCTCGAGACCATGTCGGTCGGCGTGTACTGCCTGACTTGCTTGCGCTCCGAAGACCGACGCTCGTCGGAAGCGGCCCTGAAGTACTTCCTGATGGGCGCTTTCGCCACGGGCTTCCTCTTGTTCGGCATCGCTTTCATCTACGGCGCCACGGCTTCCGTCGGCTACGGTGAGATAGCCCGCAGCATGCGAGACCCGTCCGGCGACGGGCATCTGCCCATCCTCCTTCTCGGCATCCTGCTCGTCCTCATCGGGTTCGGATTCAAGGTGGCGGCGGTGCCTTTTCACATGTGGGCACCCGACACCTACGAAGGCGCGCCGACGCCGGTGGCGGGCTTCATGGCGGCCGGCGTCAAAGCGGCCGCGTTCGTGTCCCTGATGCGTCTCGTCGTGGGGGCCCTCCCAGGCTTGGAAGCGCCGGATCAGATGTTGTGGATCCCCTTCCTGTCCGGCCTCGCGGTGCTGACCATCCTTTTTGGAAATCTCCTTGCCTTGGCCCAGCCCAGCATCAAGCGGATGCTGGCCTACTCCTCGGTCAGCCACGCGGGCTACCTCCTCATTGCCGTGGTGGCGGCAGCCAAAGGCGAAGCCAGCGCCCCCGGCGCCCTGCTATACTATCTCTCGGGCTACACCTTTATGACCCTCGGAGCCTTCGGCGTCCTTGGGATCCTGGAGCGCATCGACGGCGGGCCCTCGAGTGAGCGCTACGAGGCTTTCGCTGGGGTTGGTCATCGGCATCCGGCCCTTGCGCTGGCCATGGCGCTCTTCATGGTCGCGATGGGTGGCCTTCCGCCGACGGCCGGCTTCTTCGGCAAACTCTACGTGTTCTCGTCGGCCGTTCGGGCCGGCGAGACCTGGCTCGCGCTGGTCGGCGTCTTCGGGTCCTTGATCAGCATCGTCTACTACCTTCGGGTCTTGGTGGCCTTCTACATGCGGGAGGACTCGCCGGCCTATTCACGGGCCTTGAGCTTCAAACCGTCTCCCCATGCGGGTATCGGCCTTGCCTTGGCCGCGCTGGGCGTCGTTGCCCTAGGCGTCTGGCCGGGCGCCTGGCTCGACGTCACCCGGGCCGCCCTCGGCGGCTGAGCTCCAGACGCCCATCCACTTGTCCCGTGCTCGGGCCTGGCCGACACTGAAGCCATGACGGAGCGTCCATCCAAGAGAGCGGTCGAGCAGCTGCTCCTCGAGTGTGCCTCCGAACCCATCCATAGGCTCGGAAGCATCCAGTCCCACGGCGTGATGGTGGGCTGGCGCAAGGCCGAAGGGGACGTGGTCTTCGGTAGCCAAGCCCCATCACCCTGGTTGCCTGCTTCCTTCGAGGAGCTAGCCGGGACCCGGGCCGACGTGCTCCTTCGGGCGCTGCAGTTCGAGCCCACCCGTCAGGGAGCGGTGGGGGCCGACGGAACGCTCCTTCGGGGACAGGTCTTCGAGAGCGGGCCTTTCGAAGTCCTGGAGCTCGAGGCCGTCGGCGAGCGACCCCTGGATCCGGTCGCGTTCATGGGGCGGGTGGGCGACGAGCTGCGGGCCGCGTCCGACCTGGACCGACTCTGCGAGCGGGTCGTCCACGCCGGGCGAGAGCTGCTCGGCTTCGATCGGGTGATGCTCTACCGCTTCGACAAGGACTACAACGGACAGATTGTCGCTGAGTCCAAGGACCCCCAAATGGGCTCCTACCTCGGCCTGCGCTTTCCGGCCTCCGACATTCCGGCCCAGGCGCGAGAGCTCTATCGGAGGAACTGGGTGCGGGGCATTGCCGACGTGGACGGCGCCCAGATCCCGATCGTTCGGGGGCCCGGCTATCCTTTGGACGAAGACCCCGACTTGAGCATGAGCCGGCTCAGAAGCGTGTCGCCCGTTCACCTCGAGTATCTGCGCAACATGAAGGTCCGAGCCTCGATGTCCATGTCGGTTCTCAATGGCGACGCCCTTTGGGGGCTGGTGGCCTGTCATCACAGGACGCCCCACGTCGTCTCGCCGGACCAGCGGACGCTGGGAGAGCTCCTGGCCCGGATCGCCTCGATGCAGGTCAGCAGTCTGGTCTCCAGCGTTCGCCGGAAGCGGGAGCACCAGGTGACGGCCCATCGCCGCCAAATCCAGGATACTGCCTTTAGGGCCGCGCGCTTCGCCGAAGTGTTCGTTCGAGAAGGCGACGCCATCCTGGGGCTCACGGAGGCCAGCGGGGCCTGCATCGCCATGGGGCGGGACCTTCTCACGGTGGGCATCACGCCGTCTCGAGAACAGCTGGAGCACTTGGTATCCTGGATGCGGCGTCAAGTCCGCACGTCCTACGTCAGCTCTTCATGCATCGAGGAGCTCGACCCCAGCCTCGAAGGGCTGCGACGCGAGGCTTCGGGGATATTGGCGGTTCCCCTCTCGGCCGACGGGCGAGACTTCATCGCCTGGTTTCGACCAGAGACGGTACGCACGGTCGCTTGGGCCGGCAACCCCGACGACAAGGTGACGGAGGACGAGAGTGGGCGCTTGCACCCTCGGGCCTCCTTCGCCGAGTGGAAGGTCAAGCTGCGAGGAAAAGCGGAGGAGTGGGACCCTTTTCACGTCGAGGCGGGGCGAGAGTTCGGTTGGTACATCGGCGAAGTGATGGCCCGGCGTCTGGAGGTTCTGCAGGACCTCAACTCAGAGCGGGAACGTCGGGCGCGAGATCTCGATTCCTTCGCATACCTGGCCGCTCACGATCTGAGAGAGCCCATCCGTGGAATGGATGCCTACGTCAGCTTTGCTCTCCAGGCCTTCGATGCCGCCGACGAAGAGGAGCTGCGGGCGAACCTGGCCAAGGTCCATGGCCTGCTGGCCGAGACCGACGGCCTGTTGACGGCCCTTCTGGAGTACGCGCGCGCTTCCAGCATCAAGCCCCGCATGCGAAATACGGACCTGAGCATGTTGGTGGACAAGGTCGCGACCCGGCTCAGCGGGCGAGCGGCGGAGGTCGGGGGGCATGTCATCGGGCCTCGAGCGCCCACCCACGTGGTGTGCGACAGCCTCGTGGTGCAGGAGATCATCACCAACCTGGTATCGAACGCACTCAAGTACGGGGGTGAAGCGCCCACGGTCGAAGTGGATTGGCGGCCCTCGAACCGCTCGGACGAGGAGGTCGTCATCACAGTGAAGGATCACGGCATCGGTATTCCTGACTACGGCGCGGAAGAGATCTTCAAGCCCTTTCGTCGTCTCCATCCAAAGACCGCTTACGGCGGGGGAACGGGCTGCGGCCTCGCCATCGTGCAGGCCCTGGTCGACCGGCACGGGGGTCGCGTTTGGTTCGAGAGCGAAGTCGACCGAGGAACGACCTTCTACTTCAGCTTGGGTCGTTCTGGAGGCTCAGGAACGTGAGCCTACGCATCATCGCCTGCGTCGAGGACAACGAGATCGATCGCAAGGCCTTGGCGCTTGCGGTCGACGATTTGGGCGACGTCGAGGTCACCTCCTTCGCCTCGGGCCGCGAAGCCTTGGACACCATGCTGGCGGCTCACCCAGACGAGGGCCCGGATGTGATCATCCTCGACGTGAATTTGCCCGACCTGCGGGGTGACGAGATCATCCGTCGACTTCGTGACGCCTCACGTTACCAACACACCCCCATCATGGTGGTCTCTGGTTCGAAGGACCCAAGTGCAGTACAAGGACTGTACGAAGACGGGGCCAACGCGTACCTCGCCAAGCCTCGCAACTTCGTCGAGCTCGTCGAGGACTATCGCCTGTGTCTATCCTTCTGGCTTCGCTGCGTGAGCTCTGCGCCCAGTCCCCTCTCCTGAGTCCAGAAGGCCGTGCGCTTCGTGTGCTCGTGGTCGAAGATGACGACTTCCAAGCGCACCAGCTCGTAGGCATTCTCCAGGACGTGCTTCCCAACCTCGACGTTCGGGTAGCCACCACCGGCGTCGAAGCCTTGGGGCAGCTCCAGGGCCAGGACGTCCTCATCCTCGATCTCAAGCTTCCCGACATGTCCGGCCGTGCCCTCCTCGACCGGGCCCGAGCGCTGACGGGAGACGACGCCTTCGCGGTGGTGGCCATGACCCGCCGGGGCACCGAACTCGGCGCTTCCGAGATCTTGCGGGCGGGCGCCCACGACTACGTTACAAAGGAAAGCCTGAATCCGGACCGACTGGTCCGGGCCCTCGAAGTATCCATCGACCTGGCTCGTACCCGGAAGCAGGCCCGGATGGCCTACGAAGCCCTCGAAGCCCACTCGGCCCAGCTGCGCCGGGAGACCGAGCGAAGGCAGGCTTTCGTTCGTAGCGTGGCCCACGACCTGCGCAGCCCCCTCCAGGTGCTGTCCCTGGCCGGCGCCGAGTTGATGGAGTCCAGCATCGATCCCGAGGTCAAAGAATCGGCGTCCATGGTGTTGGCGGCCTACCGCCGTCTGAGTCGACTGGTGGAGAGTCTGGATTCGGTCCAACAGGTCGAAGGGGGCGACATCGAGCTCAATCTCAATCGCGCCGACGTCGTGCGGCTAGTCGAGAGGCTGGTGGAGGAGCTTCGAGGCTACCCGCGGGGCGACCTGGTTCGGATCGACGAGCGCAGCGTGCCTCGCCTCGAAGCGCTCGTGGACCGGCGCCGGCTGGAGCAGGTCCTGGTCCACCTGTGCGTCAACGCCATGCGACATGCCCGCGAAGAGGTTCGGATCGAGCTTCAGCAGGGTAGCGCGGGGTTCACGCTGCGCGTCATGGACGATGGCCCCGGGGTGCCCCAGGAGGACCATGAGCGGATCTTCCTCGCCTTCGACCGGGGCAAGGCGGAGGAACGGCGTCCGGGCCTCGGTTTGGGCCTGTCCATCGCCCGAAGCCTAGTCGGTGCCATGGGGGGTCAGCTTCGTCTCGAACCTGGGAACCGGGGGGCTGAATTCGTCATCGAATTGCCCACTTCGGGCCCAGATTCAGGGCGTTCCGGCACCGTCGAAGGGGCCGACTTTCAAAGCGGCTTTGCGTCTTGACACCCCCCCTCGGCTCATGGTGAATGCCCGCTCTCCCGCGGGGAGGGGCCCAAACAGGTCCCTTGGGAGGCAGCTCCGTGGTGGAGCGTGCCAGGCGATCCGCGGGGACTAGGGAGGTGCGAAAGCCACCGCTGAGGCCATTGCCGACACCGCTCGTGATGTAGAGGACGCCCGTCCCGTCGCGAGGACCGATCGCTGCCGGCCCCACCGCGGATGAAAGACTGACGAACCCGACTCGGTGCAAAGCGTGCGCGCAGTAAAACCGAGTTCAGGGATGGGGCCCGATGTTCAAAGCTGCCCCGACTGCGTCCAGGCGATGGCCCGGAACGCGGCGTCCTCCTTTCCGGCCCATGCACCCAGAAATCAGAGACGCCCCGGGTCATCCCGAGGGGTCCAGGAGCTATCGACCGGATGCCCACGATCAACCAGCTGATTCGAAAGGCGCGAAAGGACCCCTTCGTGGGCACCAAGGCGCCGGCCCTGAAGTCCTGCCCCCAGCGGCGCGGCGTGTGCGTTCGTGTGTACACGTCCACGCCCAAAAAGCCGAACTCCGCCCTCCGCAAGGTGGCGCGCGTGCGTCTCACCAACGGTATCGAGGTCACGGCCTACATCGGTGGTGAAGGCCACAACCTTCAGGAGCACTCGGTGGTCCTTGTCCGTGGAGGTCGTGTGAAGGACCTCCCAGGCTGCCGCTACCACATCGTGCGCGGCACTCTGGACGCATCGGCGGCCGAGGGGCCCTCCAACACCAACAAGCTCAAGCGCAACCAGGGCCGGTCCAAGTACGGCGTCAAGAAGGCGCGCTGAGGAGACTGAGGAATGCGTCGTCGCGAATCACCCAAGCGCAAGGTCCTCCCCGACCCCAAGTTCCACGACCGACTGGTGGCGAAGTTCATCAACGCCCTGATGTCGGACGGCAAGAAGTCCACGGCCGAACGCATCTGCTACGGCGCATTCGACCTCGTGGAGCGGCGCTCCGAGGGCGAAGAGGCTATCAATGTCTTCAAGAAGGCCTTGGAGAACATCAAGCCCCGCATCGAGGTGAAGTCCCGCCGGGTGGGCGGGGCCACCTTCCAGGTGCCGGTCGAGGTTCGACCTGAGCGTCGCACCTCCCTCGGCATGCGCTGGCTCATCCAGTTCTCGACCAAGCGCGGCGAGAAGACCATGCGGGAGCGCCTCGCGGGCGAGATCCTTGACGCATCAGCCGGTCGAGGCGGCGCGGTCAAGAAGCGGGAAGAGACCCATAAGATGGCCGACGCCAACAAGGCGTTCGCCCATTTCCGTTGGTGAGGCTTCCAAACAGGTAGTTCACGACATGGCCGCCCAGTCCGCCATACCGCTCGAGCGGGTTCGAAACATTGGCATCATGGCCCACATCGATGCCGGGAAGACGACCACGACCGAGCGCATTCTCTTCTACACCGGTGTGGAGCATCGGATGGGAGAGGTCCACGAGGGCGCGGCGACCATGGACTGGATGGAGCAGGAGAAGGAGCGGGGCATCACCATCACTTCCGCCGCCACCGCATGCTCCTGGAAAGATCACCGGATCAACATCATCGATACTCCCGGCCACGTCGACTTCACCATCGAGGTCGAGCGGAGCCTGCGGGTATTGGACGGCGCGGTTGCGGTCTTCGACGCCGTGAATGGCGTGGAGCCCCAGTCGGAGACGGTTTGGCGCCAGGCCGACCACTATCAGGTCCCTCGAATCTGCTTCATCAACAAGATGGACCGCGTCGGGGCCTCTTTTGAAGACTCGGTCGCCTCCATCGAGGACAAGCTTCGGGCCCGACCGCTCCCGCTCCAGCTTCCGGTGGGGGCCGAGTCCGAGTTCGAGGGTGTGGTGGACCTCGTCGAGATGCGCGAGTTCGTGTGGGACCGAGAAACTCTGGGCGCCCAGTACGAGACCCGGGACATTGGTTTGGACCGCCTCGAGGCTGCGCAAGCCGCTCGGGAGGCCATCTTTGACGTGGTAGCCGACGTCGACGACGACATCGCCACCAAGTATTTGGAGGGCGAGAGCATAAGCCCCGATGAGCTCCGAGGCGCCATTCGGAAGGCCTGCTTGGGCCTGAAGGCTTTTCCCGTCTTCTGCGGAACCGCATTCAAGAACAAGGGAGTGCAGACCTTGCTCGACGCGGTGGTGAACTACCTGCCTTCACCGCTCGACGTCAGCTATCCCGACGCCGACATTCTGGGCAAATCGGGCAAGACCCTCGCCATCAAGGCGGACCCCAAAGGCCCATTCGTTGCTCTGGCCTTCAAGATCATGAGCGATCCGCACACCGGGAACCTGACCTTCATCCGGGTCTACTCGGGCAAGGTCGAGGCGGGAACGGCCATCCATAACGCGACCAAGAGCAAGAAGGAGCGAGTGGGTCGGCTGCTTCAAATGCACGCCAATAAGCGCGAAGACATGAGCGAGGCCTCGGCCGGCATGATCCTCGCTGCGGTCGGTCTCAAGCACACGACGACCGGAGACACGTTGACGACCTCCGATACCCCCGTGCTGCTGGAGTCCATTCAGGTGCCGGAGCCGGTCATCGCGATCGCCATCGAGCCCAAGACCAAGGCCGATCAGGAGAAGCTGGCCGGTGCCCTAGGGAAGCTGGCCATGGAAGACCCTTCCTTCATGGTCCGCACCGACGAGGATACGGGTCAGACCCTCATCTCCGGCATGGGAGAGCTTCATCTCGAGATCATCGTCGACCGGCTGAAGCGAGAGTTTCGCGTCGATGCAAACGTGGGACGTCCCCAGGTTGCGTACCGAGAGACCGTCGCCAAGAGCGCTCGGCACGAGCATCGCTTCGTGCGCCAGACGGGCGGTCGCGGCCAGTACGCCCACGTGGTTCTCGAGCTTTCGCCGGCCGAACGCGGTGCGGGGGTCACCTTCGAGAGCAAGATCGTCGGTGGTGCCGTCCCCAAGGAGTTCATTCCCGCAGTCCAGAAGGGTATCGAAGAGTCGGCGGGCGACGGCGTGCTCATGGGCTATCCGGTGGTCGACGTGAACGTCGCCCTCGTGGACGGCAGCTTTCACGAAGTGGACTCCAGCGAAATGGCATTCAAGATCGCTGGATCCATCTGCTTCAAAGAGGGGGTGGCCCACAGTGGACCCACGCTCCTTGAACCCATCATGTCGCTGGAAGTGACGACGCCCGAGGAGTACACGGGCGACGTGATCGGCGACCTGAACGCCCGACGGGGCAAGGTGGCGGGCATGGATCCGCGACCTGGCACCCAGGTGGTGCGCGCAGAGGTGCCCCTGGCACAGATGTTTGGCTACGCCACGGATCTTCGGTCGAAGACCCAAGGTCGAGCCACGTTTTCGATGCACTTTGGATCATACAGTCCAGTGCCTCAGCACATTGCGGATGAGGCCTTGGCAAGAGCTCAGGGGAGGTTGTGAAACCTGAGCAACCCGTCGCGATAGCGGCGATTCGAGTCGATTGGAGTTGAACACAAATGGCGAAGGAAAAGTTCGAGCGTAAGAAGATCCACGTGAACGTCGGGACCATCGGTCACGTCGACCACGGCAAGACCACCCTGACGGCGGCGTTGACTGCTGTTGCTGCGGCCAAGGGCTGGGGCAAGAAGCTGTCCTACGACGAGATCGCGAAGGCCTCGGAGTCCCAGGGACGACGTGATGCTTCGAAGATCATGACGATCGCGACCTCCCACGTGGAGTACGAGAGCGAGAAGCGGCACTACGCCCACGTCGATTGCCCAGGCCACGCCGACTACGTGAAGAACATGATCACGGGTGCGGCCCAGATGGACGGAGCCATCCTGGTTTGCTCGGCCGTCGACGGCCCTATGCCCCAGACCAAGGAGCACATCCTCCTGGCCCGGCAGGTCGGCGTTCCCGCCATCGTGGTCTTCCTAAACAAGGTCGACCTGGTGGACGACGAAGAGCTCTTGGACCTGGTCGAGCTCGAGGTCCGTGAGCTGCTCAACAAGTACAAGTTCCCCGGCGACGACTGCCCGGTTATCCGCGGCAGCGCGCTCAAGCCGTACGAGTCGGAGGGCAAGGACGGCCAAGAGCCCATCCTTGAGCTCCTCGAGGCCCTAGATAGCTACATCCCCGAGCCGCAGCGCGAGGAGGACAAGCCCTTCCTGATGCCGATTGAGGACGTCTTCTCGATTTCGGGTCGCGGCACCGTCGTGACCGGTCGAATCGAGCGCGGCACCGTGACCGTGGGTGAGAAGGTGGAGATCGTGGGCTTCCGGCCCACCAGCGAGACCACCGTCACCGGCGTGGAGATGTTCCGCAAGCTGTTGGACAAGGGTCTGGCCGGAGACAACGTCGGCTGCCTGCTCCGCGGCGTGGGCAAGGAAGACGTCGAGCGCGGCCAGGTTCTGGCCAAGCCCGGCAGCATCAAGCCCCACACCAAGTTCAACTGTGAGGTTTACATTCTGAACAAGGAAGAGGGCGGACGGCACACCCCCTTCTTCAAGGGCTACCGACCCCAGTTCTACTTCCGGACGACCGACGTGACCGGCTCCATCGCTCTGCCCGAGGGCACGGAGATGGTCATGCCCGGCGACAACGTGGCTCTCGGGGTCGAGCTCATCACCCCGGTCGCCATGGACAAAGGCATGAACTTCGCCATCCGCGAAGGCGGCCGCACGGTCGGCGCCGGCGTGGTCACGGAGATCACCGACTAGGAGCACGGTCGACGGTCGAGGGGGTCTGGGCTCGCGAAAGAGCTCGGGCCCTCTCGCCGTTTTTTGAATGAGGCGAAAGAGACGAGCGATGGCCAAGAACGACACCACCAAGATTCGGATTCGGCTGAAAGCCTACGACCACCGGCTGCTGGATCAAGCCGTGGCCGAGATCGTGGACTCCGCTCGTCGGACAGGCGCGACGGTGGCGGGTCCCATCCCGCTGCCGACCCGCATCAATCGATACACGGTCCTCCGAGGACCTCACGTCGACAAGAAGAGTCGTGAGCAGTTCGAGATTCGAACCCACAAGCGGCTGGTCGACATCCAGGACCCGACCCCCCAGACGCTGGACGCGCTCATGAAGCTCGACCTGTCGGCGGGGGTCGACGTCCAGATCCAGGCTTCCTGAGGTACGCCATGAAGTTCGACGTCGTCGATACCAAGAACGCCAAGGTCGGAGACATCGAGTTGGACGACTCGGTCTTCGGCGCGGTGGTTCGCGAGCATCTCTTTTGGGAGGTGGTGCGCATGGAGCGGGCCAACCAGCGTCGCGGCACCCACTCCACCAAGACCGTTTCGGAGGTGAAGGGTTCCGGTGCTAAGCCCTACAAGCAGAAGGGCACCGGGCGGGCTCGTCACGGAAGCAATTACGCGATGAACATGCGTGGCGGTGGTGTGGTCTTCGGTCCCCGACCTCGTGACTACAGCTACAGCGTGCCCAAGAAGGTGGTCGACCAGGCCATTCGCTGCGCGCTGTCTCTGCGGGCGGAGCAGGGCAAGCTGCGGGTGGTTCAGGGCTGGAAGCCCTCCTCGCCCAAGACCAAGGAGGCAAGGACGGTGCTGGCCGCCCTCGACACCGAGAAGCCCTTGGTCGTGGACCTAGACGCCAACGAGAACCTGGCGCTTTCGGTGCGGAACCTGGCCAAGGCCAACTTCATCAGCGTTGAGGAGCTGACGGTCTACGACCTGCTCGATCACGCCGAGCTCGTCATCAGCGAGGATGCGGTCGCTCGCCTAAACGAGCGCTACCACATCGAGCTCTCTCGCAAGGAGCGAGAGCTCAGGGAGGCCAACAATGCGTAGTCCCCATCAAGTGCTCCTGCGGCCCCGGCTCACCGAGAAGAGCGCGGAGCTCGGTAAGGACGACCAGTCCACGGTGGTCTTCGAGGTCCCGGTCGACGCGACGAAGGTAGAGATTCGATCCGCCGTCGAGTCGGCTTTCAACGTCGAGGTCGATGGCGTCCGAACCATGATCGTGCGGGGCAAGATCAAGCGCCGCGGTCGGTTCGTCGGCAAGCAAGCAAACTTCAAAAAGGCGATCGTGACCCTGGCCCAGGGCGAAGAGATCGACCTCTACGGAAGCGCAGTCTGAGGAGGAAGCGAGCATGGCAAACCGCACTTTCAAGCCGACGACGCCCTCCCGGCGTCAAATGACCGCCTCGGACTTCAAGGAGATCACGAAGTCCGAGCCCGAGAAGAGCCTTCTCGCCCCTCTCAAGAAGACGGGGGGCAGAGGACAGCGCGGCAACATCACGACCCGACACAAGGGTGGTGGCCACCGCCGCCGATACCGGCTCATCGACTTCAAGCGTCGCAAGTACGACGTTCCCGGCCGCGTCGAGTCGATCGAGTACGACCCGAACCGGTCCTGCCGGATCGCCCTCGTTCACTACGCGGACGGCGAGAAGGCTTACATCTTGGCCCCGGGTGCGCTCAAGGCGGGTGACCAGGTCATGGCCTCCGAGAAGGCTATCGATCCCATGCCCGGCAACTCGATGCCGATGATGCAGATGCCTCTGGGTACCATCATCCACAACATCGAGCTCAAGCCCGGGCGTGGGGGTCAGATGGTGCGATCGGCCGGAAACTCGGCACAGCTGATGGCCAAGGAAGGCAAGTACGTCACTGTGCGCCTCCCCTCCACTGAGATGCGTCGGGTGCTCGGCAGCTGCATGGCCACCGTGGGACAGCTTGGAAACGAGGGCCACGAGAACGTCACGCTGGGCAAAGCCGGGCGGAGCCGCTGGCTTGGTATTCGGCCCACCGTTCGTGGCTCGACCATGAACCCGGTCGACCACCCTCAGGGCGGTGGCGAGGGTCGCGGTAAGGGCGGCAAGCCGCCTCGGACGCCTTGGGGCAAGATGGCCCGTGGTCTGCGCACGCGGAACAAGAAGAAGGCCTCTCAGCAGTACATCGTCTCGGCGCGAAGGCGCGGAAAGCAGTCGGGTAGGAACAAGTAATGAGTCGCTCGCTGAAGAAAGGACCGTTCGTCGACTATCACCTTCAGGAGAAGGTCGACAAAATGAACGACGGTAAGACCAAGAAGCAGGTCATCAAGACCTGGTCGCGGCGTTCGATGATTACGCCCGACTTTATCGGTCATACCTTCGCCGTTCACAACGGTCAGAAGTTCATCCCTGTCTACGTGCAAGACCAGATGGTCGGTCACAAGCTGGGCGAGTTCTCGCCCACGCGGACCTTCCATGGCCATGCCGCGGACAAGAAGAAGAAGAAGTAGGAGACGCAGGTGGACTACGTCGCGAAAGCCAAGCTCCGAAACCTGCGCATTGCGCCTCGGAAGGTCCGCCTCGTGGCCGACCTCATCCGCGGGAAGCAGGTCGAAGAGGCGCTCAACATCCTCCAGTTCACGCAGAAGCGTTCCTGCCGTCCTCTCGCCAAGCTGGTGAAGAGCGCGGTGGCCAACGCCGACCAGAAGGGCGGCGTGGACCTGGACAACCTCTACATCGGCACCTGCCTGGTCGACGGGGGTCCGGTCATGAAGCGGTTCATGCCCCGAGCTCAAGGTCGGGCCACGCCGCTCCTCAAGCGGACGTCCCACGTGACGCTCCAGCTCGAGGTCAGGGAGTAATCGCATGGGTCAGAAAACGAACCCGATCGGCTTTCGCCTCGGCATCACTCGGACTTGGGAGTCCAAGTGGTTCTGCGAGAAGGAGTACGCCGACTGGCTGCACGAAGATCTCTCGCTTCGCGAGCATGTGAAGAGCAAGCACTACTCGGCGGGCATCTCCCGGGTGGAGATCGAGCGAGCCTCGAACAAGGTGAAGGTCAACATCTACACCGCGCGCCCCGGCATCGTTATCGGTAAGAAGGGTGCGGGCATCGAGCAGCTCAAGCGAGAGCTCCAGAAGCTCACGAGCAACGAAGTCTTCATCAATATCCAGGAGATTCGGAAGGCTGAGATCGACGCTCAACTGGTGGCCGAGAACATCGCCACTCAGTTGGAGCGGCGAATCGCCTTCCGACGAGCGATGAAGAAGGCGGTGACAATCTCAATGAAGTTCGGCGCTAAGGGCATCCGCGTAGCGAGCGCAGGTCGTCTCGGCGGGGCTGAGATGTCTCGTTACGAGTGGTACCGAGATGGACGCGTCCCCCTTCACACCTTGCGGGCCGACGTGGAGTACGGGCTCGCGGTGGCCAAGACCAAGCAGGGCACCATCGGGGTGAAGTGCTGGGTGTTCAAGGGTGAGGTCCTGCCGGGTGGTCGTGAGCCCCAGCAGAAGCAGCGTGTTCCCAGGCCGCCGCGCCGGGACGAGCGTCAGGCAAACTGAAGCGGAGGATTTGAAGAGTGCTTCAGCCAAAGAGAACCAAGTTCCGCAAGCAGCAGAAGGGGCGAATGCGCGGTAAGGCCTATCGGGGTTCGACCGTCGCCTTTGGTACCATCGCGCTGCAGGCGACCGAGCCGGGGCGAATCACCTCGCGTCAAATCGAGGCAGCTCGTATCGCGCTCACTCGTCACATCAAGCGAGGCGGCAAGGTCTGGATTAGATTCTTCCCGGACAAGCCCGTCTCGAAGAAGCCCCTCGAAACTCGAATGGGTAAGGGCAAGGGCGCACCTGACCACTGGGTGGCCGTGGTGAAGCCCGGCCGGACTCTCTACGAGATCGACGGCGTCGAAGCGGCCGTGGCCAAGGAGGCCTGCCGGCTCGCCGGTCACAAGCTGCCGGTGAAGACGCGCATAGTCGAGCGGGAGGATTACCTGTCGTGAGTTCTTTCATGAAGGCGTCCGAAATGCGCGACCAGAGCGCTGAGGAACTCGAGAACCTGATCAAGGAGAAGGAAGAGGAGCTGTTCAAGCTCCGCTTCCAGCATCACACCGGTCAGCTGGAGAACGTCGCCCGCCTAAAGGTCGTGCGTCGTGAGATCGCGCGGGCCAAGACAGTGCAGGCGCAGAGGCAGGAGGGCGAGAAGTGAGCGAGGCCGTGCAGGAGACCGGAGAGGCTGCGACCCGCAGTCGGAGCATCAAGGAGCGACGGGGCAGAGTCGTTTCGGCCAAGATGCAGAAGACCGTGATCGTCATGGTCGAGCGTCGCGTACGACATCCCCGCTACAACAAGTTCATCACTGTTCGCGAGCGGTACTCGGTCCACGACGGACTGGGCTGCGTGGACGGAGACATCGTGCTGATTCGCGAGACACGGCCAATGTCCAAGAACAAGCGCTGGCGGGTGGCCCGCAAGCTGGGGCACCAGGAGTAGACGATGATTCAGATGACCTCGGTCCTGGACGTCGCCGACAACAGCGGCGCCCGAAAGCTCTTTTGCATCAAGGTCTTGGGCGGCTCTCGGCGTCGCTATGCGGGGATTGGTGACGTGGTCGTCTGCTCGGTGCGTGAGGCGATGCCGAACAGCCGGGTGAAGAAGGGCGATGTCGTGAAGGCGGTGGTGGTGCGCTCGCGTTACCCGACCGGTCGAGTCGACGGGAGCTACATCAAGTTCGACGAGAATGCGGGCGTTCTCGTGAACAAGGACAACGACCCCGTAGGGACCCGAATCTTTGGACCCGTGGCTCGAGAGCTTCGCGCCAAGCAGTTCATGAAGATCGTGTCTCTCGCTCCGGAGGTGCTGTGATGGCGGCGAAGATTCGTAAAGGCGACACGGTTCAGGTGATCGCGGGCAAGGACAAGGGCGCTACCGGCAAGGTGCTCGACGTCCTGACGGGGGAAGGTCGGGTGATCGTTGAGGGCGTGAACGTCCAGAAGCGACACGTGAAGCCAGGCTCTCGTCAGTCCATGCCTCAGGGCGGCATCCTGGATCGACCCGGCAAGATCCACATGTCCAACGTCATGTTCTACTCCGAGAAGCTCGGCGCGGCCGTGCGCGTTGGTTTCGAGGACAAGGACGGCAACAAGGTGCGCGTCGCCCGAGGCGGCGAACACTCGGGAGCGGAGCTCGACTAGGGCTCCGGAGAAACACCATGGCCGAAAAGAAGGGCAAGGCCGCCGAGGGCGGCAAGAAGAGGAAGAGCAAGGAGCCCAGCGAGATCCCGGAGATCGCGTCGGCGCCCGTATTCGGTCCGCCGGCTCGGATGCTCCAGAAGTACCGGGAGGAAGCGGTGCCCAAGCTCAAGAAGGAGCTGGGCATGAAGTCCGTGAGCGAAGTCCCACGAGTCGAGAAGATCGTGATCAACATGGGTCTGGGCGAGGCGGTCCAGAACAACAAGATTTTGGAGTCGGCCCTCGAGGAGCTCTCCAGCATCGCGGGCCAGAAGGCCGTGACCACCCGTGCCAAGAACTCGATCTCCAACTTCAAGCTCCGCGAGGGCATGCCCATCGGCGCGATGGTCACCCTTCGTCGGAACCGGATGTGGGAGTTCCTCGATCGCCTGATCAACCTGACCCTTCCTCGGGTCCGGGATTTCAAGGGCGTGTCGGACAAGGCCTTCGATGGTCGGGGCAACTACACCCTGGGCCTGAAGGAGCAGATCATTTTCCCCGAGGTCGACTACGACAAGGTCGACAAGGTTCGGGGCATGAACATCAGCATCGTGACGACGGCGAAGAACGACGAACAGGGTCGTGCGCTGCTGGCGGCCCTCGGTGTTCCCTTCCGAAAGCGGGCGGGACAGGCCGAGGACCAGGAGGAGGCCCAGGCTTCGGCCTGAGCTCTAGGAGTTAGATCATGCCGGGAGTAGTCACCGACCCCATCGCCGACATGCTGACCCGCATTCGAAACGGCATCAACGCGCGGCATATGCGCGTTCCGATGCCGTCCTCGAAACTGAAGGTGCGGGTGGCCGAGGTGCTCAAGCAAGAGGGTTTCGTCGAGGACTTCGACGTCCAGAACGGAAGCGCCAAGCCCATGCTGACCATCCAGCTCCGCTACGACCGGAACAGGGACCCGGTCATCACGGGTCTGAAGCGAGTGAGCCGGCCCGGCCTCCGCCAGTACGTGGGTGCTGACGCCATTCCGACCGTTCGCAACGGCCTGGGTGTCGCGATTCTGTCGACCTCGAAGGGCGTTTTGACCGACCGTGAGGCCCGACGTCAGCGCATTGGCGGCGAGCTGATGTGCACGGTTTGGTGAGGAAGAATCATGTCGCGGATCGGAAACAAGCCCATCGAGCTCCCACAGGGCGTCGAGCTCAAGATGAACGGGGCTCACATCACCGTGAAGGGGCCTAAGGCCACTCTGGAGCGAGATCTCCCGGCCCAGGTGACCGTAAAGGTCGATGGCGGGACGGTCGTGGTCGAGCGTGTCAGCGAGGACCGCAAGGCCAAGGCCATGCATGGCCTCGGTCGGACCCTGGTTCAAAACATGGTGCTGGGTGTATCGGAGCCTTTCAAGAAGACCCTCGAGATCAGCGGGGTCGGCTATCGAGCCGAGCTGAAGGGAAGCACCCTGAACCTTCAGGTCGGCCTTTCCCACGACGTCAACTTCGAGATTCCGAAGGAGGTCAGCTGCAAGATCGACAAGCAGACCACCGTGCATTTGGAGTCGGCGAACAAAGAGATGGTCGGTCAGCTTGCGGCCAAAATCCGCGGAGTTCGTCCCTGTGAGCCGTACAAGGGCAAGGGGATCAAGTACGCCGACGAGCGAATTCGCCGCAAGGAAGGCAAGACAGGAGCGAAGTAGTCATGCAGCGCAAGATTCGAGACGACAACATTCGTCGCCGGGTTCGCCGGGCCCTCAAGATTCGCCGCGCCATGAGCGGAACGGCAGAGCGTCCCCGCCTGGCCGTGTATCGGAGTGCAAAGCACATCTATGCCCAGCTCATCGACGACGTGGGCGGGAAGACCCTTGTCGCGACCTCGACCCTGTCCAAGAACGTGCGGACCCAAGTCGGGAACCTGAAGAAGGCCGACGCCGCAGAGAAGGTGGGCGAGGACCTCGCCAAGCTGGCCAAGGAGAAGGGCATCGAGAGCTGCGTATTCGACCGCAAGGGCTGGCCGTACCACGGGCGCATCGCCGCCCTCGCCAAGGCCGCTCGGGAGGGCGGCCTGGCCTTTTGAGGCAGGAGCAAGCACATGCCGCGTAGAGAGATCATCAATCCCCGGGAGCTCGAGCTCGTGGACCGGGTCATTCACATCAACCGTGTCGCGAAGGTCGTGAAGGGCGGTCGTCGATTCAGCTTTTCGGCCTTGGTCGTGGTCGGCGACGGTGAGGGCCATGTCGGCGTCGGTCTGGGCAAGGCGAACGAGGTCCCCGAAGCCATTCGAAAGGGCAAAGATCAGGCCGAGAAGAGCCTGTTTCGGGTTCCTTTGGTCGGTCGAACCATCCCCCACGAGATCGTGGGTCGATTCGGTGCGGGCGTGGTCGTGATGCGTCCGGCTCGACCGGGTACGGGCGTCATCGCCGGTGGGCCCGTGCGTGCGGTGTTGGAGTCGGCTGGGGTTCAGGACGTGCTGACCAAGTGTCTCGGGACCTCCAACAAGCACAACGTGGTGAACGCCGCCGTGGCGGGGCTTCGAGCTCTGTCCACGACGAAGGAGCAGTCGGAGCGGCGAGGCATCGCGTCCGAGGAGCTCGAGCCAGTCCGTCTGAAGATCAAGGTTCCGACGGGGCTCAGTAACTGAGGAGAATGGCGTGGCGAGTCTGATCAAAGTGAAGCTAGTCCGCAGCCTGAGCAAGTGCACGGAGCGTCAGAAGCGCACCCTGCAAGGCCTCGGTTTGCGAAAGATGCAGCAGGAGAAGGTCCTTCAGGACACGGTCCCGATTCGTGGCATGGTGATGAAGGTGCAGCACATGCTGGAGGTCGAGCGCTTCGACGGAGACGACAGCCTGCGAGATTCGGCGCGGCTGCGGGCGCATCGTGCCTCTGAAGGGAGCGCATCGTGAGCGGTGAACTGAGCCGCCTTTCGCCGCCAGTAGGGGCTACCAAGAAGGCGAAGCACAAGGGCCGCGGCATGGCCTCGGGCAACGGCAAGACGGCTGGTCGAGGTATGAAGGGCCAGAAGGCGCGAAAGTCCGGTGGCGTTCGGCCTGGCTTCGAAGGTGGCCAAATGCCTCTATGGCGTCGGCTCCCCAAGCGAGGCTTCAAGAACCCCTTCGCGAAGAACTTCCATGAGGTGCGGGTCATTCACCTCAATCGCTTCGAGGATGGCGACAGAGTCGACGAGGCTGCCCTACGCGGCGCGGGCTTAGTGAGCGGCCGCTTCGACGGCATCAAGGTGATCGGAAACGGGACCCTGGAGAAGAAGCTGACGGTGGTCGTGAACCGCATCTCCGCCGGCGCCAAGGGTATCGTCGAGGGGGCCGGTGGAACGGTCGAGATGATCGCCGACCGGCCCAAGTGGAAGCGTCCGTCCAAGCGAGATAGCCAGACCTGACCCAGGAAAGGATCGAGCCATGACCTCATTCGCAAACATCGGAAAGGTGCCTGAGCTTCGGCAGCGCGTGTTGTTCACCCTAGCCATGCTCGCCGTTTATCGGCTCGGCATCTTCATTTCCGTGCCCGGCGTCGACCGGGCCGTCGTTCAGCAGGTCATCTCCGACCAGAGCGGAAACCTCATCGGCATGTTCAACATGTTCGTGGGCGGCGCTCTGGAGCAGGCATCCGTCTTTTCCCTGGGCATCATGCCCTACATCTCGTCGAGCATCATCCTGCAGCTTCTGACCGTGGTGGTTCCGAGCCTGGAGCGCTTGTCCAAGGAGGGCGAGCAGGGCCGTAAGAAGATCACGCAGTACACCCGCTACCTGACCATCGTCCTGGCCACCGTGCAGGGCACGGTCATCGCCAGCAACCTGGAGGGCCAAAACATCAACGGCCAGGACGTTGTGGTGATCCCCGGGCTGACCTTCAAGATCGTCGCTGTTCTCTCCCTCACCGCCGGCACGGCCTTCATCATGTGGCTGGGCGAGCAGATCACGGAGCGAGGCATCGGTAACGGGATGTCGCTCATCATCTTTGCGGGCATCATCGCCGGTCTCCCGGCCGGTCTCATTCGGACCTTCGACCTGGCGCGGCAGGAGGTCATTCAACCTCTGCAGCTGCTGATCATCGGAGCCGTCGTGGCGGCCTCGGTCGCCTTCGTGGTCTTCGTGGAGCGGGGGCAGCGTCGGATCCCAGTCTTGTACAACAAGCGCGTGGTAGGCCGTAAGGTGGTCGGGGGTCAGTCGACCCACCTGCCCCTCAAGGTAAACACGGCCAACGTAATTCCCCCGATTTTCGCATCCTCGCTTCTTCTGTTCCCGGCGACGGCGCTCCAGTTCTTCCCCGAGTCGGAAATTGCCAAGCAAATGCAGGGGGCGCTCCTGCCGACGGAGTTTGGCTACAACCTCATCTACGCCGGGCTCATCATCTTCTTCACCTTCTTCTACACCGCCGTGGTCTTCAACCCGGTGGACGTGGCCGACAACCTGAAGAAGTTCGGGGGCTACATCCCCGGTATTCGACCAGGTCAGAAGACGGCCGAGCACATCGAGCGGGTCCTGACTCGACTCACAGCCGGCGCATCGCTCTACCTGGCCGCGGTTTGCGTATTGCCCAACGGTCTCCTGGTTCTCTACAACAACCTTCCTTTCTACTTCGGGGGAACGGCTCTGCTCATCGTGGTCGGCGTCGCGCTGGATACGGTGAACCAGATCGAGTCCCACCTCATCACCCGCAGCTATGAAGGTCTCTACGAAGCCGGCGCGAGCGTTCGGAGTCGGAGGTCCCCGGCGTGACGGGCAAGAACCTGATCCTGGTTGGGGCACCGGGTTCTGGGAAAGGGACTCAGGCCAAGCGCCTGGTCGAGAAGTATGGAGTGCCTCAGATCTCCACCGGTGACATCCTGCGGGGTGCGGTTCGGAACGGTACCGAGCTGGGCGTGAAGGCCAAGGGCTTCATGCAGGCCGGGGAGCTGGTGCCGGATGACCTGATCATCGACCTCATCAACGAGCGCCTGGCCGAGCCGGACGCCCAGCCGGGTTTCGTGTTGGACGGCTTTCCCCGAACGGTGCCCCAGGCCAAAGCCCTGGATCGCCTCTTGGAGCGAACCGAGCGCCCCCTGCATCGGGTCGTGGCCATGAACGTCCCCCGCGCTGCCATCGTGGACCGGATCACTGGCCGTCGCTCCTGCGCCGACTGTGGGACCGTGTACCATTTGAGGTTCGCCCCGATTCCCCCCAGCGGGAGCTGCGAGACCTGCGGTTCGAATCAGATCTATCAGCGAGAGGACGACACCGAGGCCAAGGTCAACGTGCGGCTGGACGCCTACGAGGCCCAGACTGCCGCCGTGATTCCCTATTATGAGGCGCAAGGTCTGGTCCGTCAGGTGGACGGAAACCAGGCGCCTGACGCGGTTTTCGAGGCCATCAGCCGGGAAATCGATCAATGAGCGGAAAGCAATTCCCAATCCTAGCGGCCCATGGTAGGCCGCGCGACCCGGTGAAGATCGGGTAGGAGCCCACGATGAAAGTTCGGACATCAGTGAAGCCAATGTGCTCCCGCTGTAAGATCGTGCGACGCAAGGGCGTCGTGCGCGTAATCTGCAGCGCCAACCCCAGCCACAAGCAGCGGCAGGGCTGAGAGAAGATTCATGGCACGTATCGCAGGCGTCGACCTCCCCAAGAACAAGAAGATGGGCGTGGCTCTCACGTACATCTATGGGATCGGCAAGACGACATCCCTCAACGTCCTCGAGCAGGCCGAGGTGTCCCCGGACGCGCGTACCGACGACGTCGACGAGGACGCACTGGCCCGGATTCGCGCCATCATCGACGACAACTGTCGCGTCGAGGGCGACCTCCGACGAGACGTTTCGATGAACATCAAGCGGCTCATGGACCTTGGCTGCCACCGAGGCATTCGGCATCGCCGTGGCCTCCCGGTTCGCGGCCAGCGGACCCACACCAACGCGAGGACTCGGAAGGGTCCCCGTAAAGGCGGGATCAAGAAGAAGTAGTCATGGCGAACCCAAAAGGCGGCCAGAAGAAGAAGGCCAAGAAGAACATCCCGAACGGGGTCGCCCACATCCAGGCTTCGTTCAACAACACCCTGGTGACCTTCACCGACATGGGCGGCAACGTCGTGTCTTGGTGTTCGGCGGGTTCGAAGGGCTTCAAGGGCTCTCGAAAGTCGACCCCCTTCGCGGCCCAGGTCGCGGCGGACGAGGCGGCCCGAAGGGCCATGGACCATGGGATGAAGTCGGCCGTGGTGCTGGTCAAAGGCCCTGGTTCTGGTCGTGAAGCCGCTCTCCGCGCGGTGGCGGCGGCCGGGCTCAAGGTCAGCCTGGTGAAGGACGTGACGCCCCTTCCCCACAACGGCTGTCGTCCCCCGAAGCGTCGACGCGTTTGAAATCTAGATAGGAGAACCTCCGCAGTGGTTCGTCGGTCCGACCGGCGAGAGGTGGCGAGGGAATCATGCAAAGAGACATTCACAGAAACTGGCGAGACCTCATCAAGCCGAAACGTTTGGTGATCGATAAGGACGCGAGCACGCAGACCTACGGCCGCTTCTTCGCTGAGCCGCTCGAGCGCGGCTTCGGCATGACGATCGGCAACTCCTTGCGCAGGGTGCTCTTGAGCTCGCTCCAGGGCGCGGCCGTGACCTCGGTACGCATCGAAGGTGCGCTGCACGAGTTCACCTCGCTGCCCGGCATCACCG
Source organism: Myxococcota bacterium (assembly GCA_039024635.1). Classification (GTDB taxonomy): domain Bacteria; phylum Myxococcota; class Kuafuiibacteriia; order Kuafuiibacteriales; family Kuafuiibacteriaceae; genus Kuafuiihalomonas. The sequence continues at coordinate 196,727 of JBCCQA010000005.1, forward strand.
AGGACGTGGCTGACATCATCCTCAACGTGAAGGACGTCCTCATCAAGATGGACACCTTCGAGCAGAGGACCCTCCGCATCGACAAGAAGGGACCCTGCATCGTCCACGCTTCGGACATCGAGACCTCGGAGGGGGTTTCGATTCTGAACCAGGACCTCGTCATCGCGACCGTGGGTGAGGACGGTCATCTGAAGATGGAAATGACCTGTCGAAAGGGTCGGGGCTACGTGCAGGCGGACGGAAACAAGACGCCGACCATGCCCATCGACGCCATCCCGATAGACGCGATTTTCTCGCCGGTGAAGAAGGTGAACTACCACGTCACCAACGCTCGCGTCGGGCAGCGAACCGACTACGACAAGTTGACGCTTGAGACCTGGACTGACGGTTCGGTCTCTCCCGAGGACGCGGTGGCTTTTGCGGCCAAGATAATCAAGGACCAGCTCTCGATCTTCATCAACTTCGAGGAAGACCAGGAGCCCGAGATCATCGTCGAGCCCCAGCCGGAAGAGAAGTTCAACGAGAACCTCCTGCGTACCGTTGACGAGCTGGAGTTGTCGGTCCGCTCGGCAAACTGTCTCGCCAACGCGAACATAAAGTACATCGGCGACCTCGTTCAGAAGACCGAGAGCGAGATGCTGAAGACCAAGAACTTCGGCCGAAAGTCGCTGAAAGAAATCAAAGAGATCCTGGCGGAGATGGCCTTGTCGCTCGGCATGAAGCTCGACAACTGGCCGCCCAAGGATCTGAAGAAGTAAGGAGCGATCAACGTGCGGCACCGCAAAGCATTTCGAAAGTTGGGTCGGAACCGAAGCCATCGGAAGGCCCTGTTCGCCAACCTGGCCATGGCCTTGGTGGAGAACGGACGAATCCGGACCACCGAGCCCAAGGCCAAGGAGCTGCGGCGGGTGGCGGAGCGTCTGGTGACGATGGGCAAGAAGGGCGGCGACTCGGCTCGCCGGCAGGCTTTTGGGCTCCTCGGAGGGCCGGGTAAGCACATTCGTCGGGGTCCGACGGAGCCCGTGCGCCAGGCCAGGGTGGTGGAGGCCCTGTTTGGGGACCTCGCGGAACGCTTCAAGGAGCGTCCGGGCGGCTACACCCGGGTCATCAAGCTCGACCCCCGTCCGGGAGATGCGGCCCCCATGGCGTTCATCGAGTTCGTGGACTACGACTACGAAGCAGCCTCCGCCGACTGATCCCCTCCATGCCGCGTGAGGGCGCCCATAATGGGCGCCGGGCTATGCGACGAGCTCCGAATCTGGAACAACAGGGGCGTCGGGCAGTAGGCCCGTAGGCAAGGCAATGAAAAATCACTGGTTCATCATCGGAGCACTGGCCGTCAGCACCACCGCTTGTGGCGGCGGCACCAAGACCGCGAAGGGTCAGCTGACCCCCAATGGGGCGGTCGTGGAGTACCCGGAGTGGGTCAACAAGGGCTCGGGTATTCAAGAAGGTAAGGACAAGGTCTTCTTCGGGGTCGGGTCGGCTTCCGGCATTCGGAATCACTCGCTGGCCCGGTCCACAGCCGACAACCGAGCGAGGCAAGAGATCTCCAAGGTCTTCGAGATCTATTCGGCTTCGCTGATGAAGGACTACCAGGCGTCCACGACGGCGGGTGACTTCACCGCGAGCTCGGAGGAGCAGCGGGTCGAGCAGGCCATCAAGACCTTTTCGGCCAACACCCTCAACGGCGTGGAGATCGTCGATCACTGGATTCACCCCGTGGAAGGCACGATCTACAGCCTGGCGCGTTTGGACATGGAGGCCTTCCTAGGCCAGATCGAGAAGGCACGAGAATTGAACGCGAAGACCAAGGAGGCGGTAAGAAAAGCAGCCGAAAGGTCCTTCGCCGACCTTCGCGAAGAAGAAGACCGCCGCTCGGCGCAGTGAGGAAAGAGGATGCTCGGCTCCCTTCTTCTCGCAGTGGCTGCCGGTGCGCTCTCGCCCCAGCAGATATATCAGCAGCGCGCGCCAGGCGTGGTCGTCGTGTTCGCTAGCGATGGTCGGGTCAAGGCTTCGGCGGGCACGGGTTCGATCATCTCTCGAGACGGCAAAGTGCTGACGAACGCCCACGTAGTGGCCAAAGACCGTCGGGTCCTTTCCAACACCTGGGTCTATCTCAGGCCCGATCGTCTTCGCGGCTCCACGCGGCGGGACCTGACCCGTCGCTTTGAGGCCCGGGTGCTGGATGTCGACCATGACCTCGACCTCGCCCTGCTTCAAATTCGCGAAGCGCCGCCCAACCTGGAGCCCATCCCCCTCGGAGACTCGGATGCGGTTCAGATCGGGTCGCCGGTGGTCGCCATTGGCCATCCGGAGACGGGGGGGCTATGGACACTGACCACCGGCTCCATCTCGGCCGTGATCGCGGACTTTCAGGGGGTGGATGGTCGGGATGCCTTCCAGACCGAGGCCTCCGTGAACCGGGGCAACTCGGGGGGCCCGCTCCTGGATGCCGAAGGGCGAATGATTGGGGTGAACACCTCCATCTCTCGCAAGGCCAGCGACGGACTGGCCATCACCGACATCAACTTCAGCATCCAGAGCCGGGTGGCCCGGCGCTGGTTGGCCACGCAGCGTGGCCTTCGGCTGGAGAAGCCGTCGCCGGCCAAGCCGCCCGCGCCCTCCGTGGGGGCTAAGGATCCCGTTCGGGACGACCCCGAGTTCGTGGCCCGGGCCGAGGCTGCCAAGGAGGGTCGCATGCCCAAGCGCCCCCTTCCGACCAAGCAGCTGACGGGGAAGCGCCCCTACGACATGGAGAGCTTCCTAGCCGAACGGTTGGAGGAAGTCCGGGAACTCGAGGACCTCATGGACGAGGCCCGGGACGGTATCGATCGAAAGACCCGTCGCAGATCTCGACGGGAGAAGACACCCGGCCTCGGGTTGTGGTGAGTCGATGTGGCTCGTGTTAGCGGGGCGACCATGCGGATGAAGATACTCTCGATACTCGTGGCGACCGCACTCGTCGGTTGCGCTTCGACCCCCAAGGTCACGCGAACCGCGTCCGGTTCGACCGAGGGTGGCGACCTTTCAGGCTACTGGAACGACATCGACGCCGAGCTGACGGCCAAGACCCTCACTGGCCAGCTTTTGGACAGCCCCTGGATCGGTGATTTCAGAGACGAGTCTGGCCGCAAACCCGTCATCAAGCTCGCGGGGGTGGTGAAGCGAACCGACGATCGCAACGTCAACACTCAGTTCTTCGGCAAGCAGCTGGAGCGCTTCCTTCTCAACAGCGGTCGCGTTCGTGTGGTGGCGGCTAAGGGGCAGGAAGACATCAACGTCAGCGAGCGGACCCGTCAGTCTCAGCAGGCCTCGGATGACTCGGCGAAGACACAGTTCAACGAGCTGGGAGCCGACTTCACTCTGCAGACGGTCATCAACTCCCAGAACGAGAGCGACGGCGGCGGAAAGGCCGTGCGCGCCTACCTGGTGAATATGGAGCTCCTGAACGTCGAGACCAACGAGAAGGTCTGGATCGGCGAAAGGAAGATCCGCAAGGCGATCGAGCGGGCCAAGACGCGCTTCTGATGAGCCCTTGGCTCGCCAGCCTCGGTCTGGCTGCGGCGGCGGCGACCACCAGCGCCTGTGCCTCTCAGAACGCGATCGTCCGTCAGTACCAGCAGATGCGGCCGGAGCTGCTTCGGGGCGACTTCTCGGGGGCAGCGGCGGAGCTCGCAGCCAGCAAAGGCGAGGCCTACAAGGTCCGGGACCGGGTTCCCTACCTGCTGAATCTGGGAACGCTTCAGCACTACGCGGGCGAGTACGAAGCCTCCATGGACAGCCTCATCGAGGCCGAAGAGGAGATGCGCGCCCTTTGGACCAAGTCGATATCCGGCGAGGTCAGTCGTTTCGTCGTGAACGAGACATCGGTTGCCTACGCCGGGGCCGACTTCGAGCGCATCCTTGTCTATCTCTACACCGCCCTGAATCGGGTCGCCCAGGGGCGCATTCAGGATGCCTTGGTCGAAGCTCGACGAGCCGACGAAGAGCTTCAGAGAATGAAGATCGCCTACGAGGGCGAAGAGGGCCTAGGCACCGTCTACACCCAGGACGCTTTCATGCTGTGGCTGGTTGGTCTCTTCTACGAGATCGAAGGGAGCTACGAAGACGCGCGGCTGGCCTATGAAGCTTCGGTCCAGGCCTACCGCGAAGTGTATGGCCGCTTTGGGACTGGGGCGCCAAGCTACCTGACCGAAGACCTCCGACGAGCGGCCTGGTTGGCCGGCCGCGAGCTCGGTCCTCGGCCTAAGGGCGAGACGGACAGCGCTCAGGCTTGGGGGGAGGGGTGGGCAGAGCTGATCCTCATTCACGGAAACGGAGAAGCCCCTCAGAAAGTGGAAGAGTCCCTGACCGTGCCTACCCTGGATGGCTACTTGGTCCGCGTGGCCCTTCCTCGATTTGTGATTCGGGCCCCGAGGGTGCGGGGCTTGCGGGTCGAGGCCTCCGGCCTGAGCGCTCGCGGGTTTGAGGCCGAGCCAGTCAGCCGGATCGCCGAGGCTCAGTTCGAAGCCCAGAGGCCGGCCATCGTCGCCCGGGCCGTGGCCCGAGCCGCCATCAAGTATGCGGCCACCAAGACGGCCGAGCGGGCCGTAGGCGGGGGGCGAGACGCATCCTCGGAGCGCCAGGTCGCCGGGGCCTTGGTGGGATTGCTGGCCAATATCGCCTTTGCCGCCAACGAGTCGGCCGATCTCAGGGCATGGACCACCCTCCCCAGTGAGTTCCTCGTGGCGCGACTGTGGCTCCCCCCGGGTCGCCACGAGCTGACGATCGACTTCCTGGGGTCCGGAGGCTCCGTGGCCCGTCCCGGGCAGCGGGTTGAGGTGGAGCTTCAGTCCCGGGAGCGTCGAATCCTGAGCGTTCGGAGCATCCGATGAGCTGCGCGTGCGATCACGTTCTGGCCGAGCTGCGCCTTCCGCCGTCGGATGGGGCACTATCCTGGCCCATGCGGGGTGCGCTCGCCTTTGGGCTGGCCGCGTGTGCGTCTTCCACCTCGGGGATGGGCGCCGCGCCGGACTGGGTTCGTTCGGGCAGCGGCGTTCGGGCCGAGCTGATCGTGGGCGTCGGTTCATCCGAGGGCATCAACAACCCGGCTCTGGCGCGGACGGCGGCGGCGACCCGGGCCCGGGCCGAGATCAGCCGAATCCTCCAGACCTATAGCCAGTCCTTGATGAAGGACTATCAGGCGTCCGAGCTCGGGACCGGGGAGTCTCAGAGAGTGGAGCAGCTCATTCGTTCCTTCTCCGCCACCGTCCAAAGGGGCGTCGAAATCGTCGACTACTGGGTCGATGGGAAGCGGACCTGGGCTTTGGCGCGCCTCGACCTGGATCGGGGGCAATTCGAGGCGGCAGATCCGGACATCACGCGCTGGTGGGGCGCCCGGGCGGACGGGGTTTGGGCCGAACTTGAGGCCGAGATGGGCCAGATGGCCGGCGTAGCTGCCTCGGCTCGGAAGCCCGCGTCCAAGGCATGGGCGGCGGAGGGTGCTTGGGTGGATGGCGCCTGCCCCGCCACTTTTCTATGCGGCGTAGGGACTGGGGTCGATCGTGCGTCCGCGGATGCCGCGGCACGGGCGGAGCTAGCTCGGCTCTTCGAAGCTCGTGTCCAAGCTACGCAGGCGTCGTACGAGGAGGCCAACCGACGGGTTCACTCCGCCCTGGGCGAAGACTGGGTCGAAGTGCAGAAGGTCTCGGAGAAGTCACTGGTGTCGACCCAGAAGCTGGTTCGATTCTCCCGCATCGAGGCCCGGCAGGCGCTCCCGGATGGTCGGCGCGCGGCCCTGGCCGTCATCGAACGAGGTCCCGCCAGCCGGACGCTGCAGCGCGAGATCAGGGCCCTGGATGAGGACATCGAAGGTGCCCTCTCCCGGGCAGAGGGCGCGGAAGACGACCTGCGACGACACCGCGCCCTGCGCCGGGCCATGACGGCACTCGCCGAGCGTGAGGTTCTGGACGGGGATCTTCAGGTGATTTCGGGTCTGGGTCTGCCGGCTCCGGTGGCCCGCAGCCAGATCGAGGCCCAACTTCGGCGGACCACTGCTCGCTTGCCCTTTCGGGTGGTCGTCGAGGGTCCCAGCGCAGCTCGGGTCCAAGGCTGCCTGGAAGACGCACTTACCGAGAGAGGCTACGAGCTTCAGCGGGAAAGGGCGGTGCTGGAGGTGAGGGGTCGGCTCGAAGCCGAACAGGAGGGCGAAATCCGGGGCCAGGCCATTGTTCGCACCCTCCTGGAGCTGAGCTTGACCGACCTTCGAAGCAATGAGCGCTTCGCGACCGTTCAGGGCACCGAGAAGGCCACCCGGCCCAGCTTCGAGCGCAGCGTGTCCACCGCGGCCTTCAAGCTGTGTCGGGATCAAGTCCCCGAGATGCTGCGTCAGATCGAAGCGCGTTTTTGAGCAGCCCGGGCCGCTCAACCGCGCTTGGGCCAGGATGCAGTCGTCTCGCTCTTCCAGGGGCGCTAGGTGTACGGAGGCTCGAAAAGTCGCATACTACGCTGGGGTTTATACTGGCTCAGCGCTCATTCTGCCGTCCTGCCGCCACCTGAACGACTTGTTGGGAAGGTCGCCGGTTTTCACGGAGACCAAGCTGGCGGTTGATGCTAGGCCTCTGGCGGCCCGGCGGAATGAACCGCCATTCACTCCCCGAGCCCCGGCCAGAATCCCTGGCCGAGACTGTGAGCGTTGCATGAAGTTGAGAGACACGCTGTTCCAGACGGCCTTCGCTCGGATGTTCGTCTACAACATCCTCTGGGAGGACGCAGAGGTGGACGAGCGCTACCTCGGCGTCGACGAAGACTCGAGCGTCCTGAGCATCAGCGCGGCGGGCTGCGGAGTAGCGGGGTTGATGAGCAAGCGTCCTGCCCGCATCGATGCCGTCGACATAAACCGGCACCACCTGGCGCTGTCGGCCCTCAAGATCACTGCCGCTCAGCGACTACGCTCCTACTCCGAATTCTACGACCTCTTCGGGCGGGGCTGGAACCAAAACCCCGAGAAGACGGTTCGGCGGCTGGCCCAGTGTCTGCCCCCGTGGATGCAGCGGCACTGGAAGCGCAACCATCGCATGTTCGAGCGCTCCCTGTATCAAGAGGGTCTCACGGCTCGCATGCTTCGCTTCATGCGGGACCAGACCGGTATCGACGCCAACTGGCTTCGGTGGGTCATGCAGCAGCCGGTCGAGGAGCGGCGGCGAGCGGTCGACGAGTGGATCACTCCGGTCCTTCAGCGTCCTCTCGTGCGGGCCTTTCTCGAATCTCCGATTCAGCTCTTGGCCCTAGGCATCAACTTCGAGCAGCGCGAGAAGTACGTGGCGCAAGAAGGGGTCAGCGGCCTGGCCGCCGCCTTCCGGGAGACGATCCTCAAGTTCGCCGACACCAAGCTCGAGACGAACTGGATAGCCTGGTACGTCACCACTGGCGGCTTCGATCACGAGAATACGGAGGCGGTCGCGCCCTACCTCAGGCCGGATCGGCACGAACGCTCTTTCGCTTCTCCGACCTCGGTTCGTTATCACCTTGGCAACCTCTTCTCTTTGCTGGAAGAAGCCGGATCGAACACCTGGTCCCACTTCACCTTCTGCGACGCTCCAGACTGGATGAACCGCCCGACCCAGACCAAGCTTCTGGACGAAGTGCGAAGGACGGGTCGCGAGGGCGCCGTGGTCCTCATCCGCTCGGTCGAAGACGAGTCGGCCGTCGACAAGGTGGGCTATCAGGACCACTTCGTGCGTATGGACCAAGCCTCGGACGAGGCGACACGGCTCGACCGTTCCAAGCTCTACCGTCGCGTCGACTTCTACCGGTTGGCCAGTTGAACACCCTCGACAAGGAGGCGCAGCGGGCCTTTCTCGACGGCTTCTACGGCTGGGCTGGACCTATCTACGACGCGACGAGGAAGTACTACCTGCTGGGTCGAGACCGGGCCCTCGATCTTCTGCTAGGGAGCTCCTGGAGCCGGTTGGTCGAGATAGGTCCTGGCACGGGCCGAAACCTGGCCAAGCTCCACGCAAAGCGGCCCTTTGCAGAGCTGGGGGGCGTCGAGCCCAGCCGAGCCATGATGCGGCGGGCACGTAAGCGCTGCCCCTGGGCCGAGCTGGTCGAGGGCTTTGCAGAGGATGTCGACATCACCCAGCTCTTGAGTGGCCGGCCGGACCGAATCTTCTACTCCTACTGCCTCTCCATGGTGAGCGACCCCGTTCTCGCCATCGAGAACGCCCGCCGGCAGCTGGCCCCTGGCGGCAAGGTGGTCGTGGTGGACTTCGGCGATCTGGGCTCCATCTTCGAGCCGGCTCGGGGCGCCCTCAAGCGATGGCTGTCCGCCTTTCACGTCGAGCCCCTCTCCCCCAGCGTCCTCGAGGTCCACGACGCGGACCTCACCTTCGGCCCCGGACGCTACTGGGTCTACGCCGAGATCCCCGGCTCGGAGTGATTTGGCCTCTAAAGCTCTCCTTCGGCTGAGCGTCACCGTGGGGGCGGCCGTCGTCGGAGGCGGTGTATGGCTCCGATGGGCGCCTCGATTCGTCCAGGATGAAGAGGTCGAGGTCGCCGCCGCCTGTGCGGTGGCGGTGACCGTGTGCGGGATCCTTTCTTGGCAGGCGCGCCCTAGCGAAGGCTGGGAACGCTGGGGCCTGCTTCCTGGCGCGTGGCTCCTTGGGGTCGGCATTTTCTTGGCCGCCAACGGAGCGACGCCGAGTCCGAGGTTCGAGCTCCTGGGGCCCGTCCTGGAGCTGGTGGGAGGGGTCTGCCTCTTGTCGGGGCTGCAGGCGCTCGCATGTCGCCGAGGCAGCTACCCTAAGATCCGAGCCCGGCCCGGCCCCAAGGCCGGGGTTCGCGGCGTCGATGGTCGGGCCCGAAAGGCCCAGGAGCTGGTGCCCGGCGAGCGGATCCGACTGAAGCTGGACGAGCCCGTCCCCGTGGACGTTGTGCTGACCGAGGGCAAGGGCTTCGTGGACGCGGTCGAAGTGGATGGACGAGGTGCACCGATGAGCGTGGGCCCCGGGACCGAGCTCATGGCGGGAACGGTCCCCAGGACCGAAGGTCTTCAGGCCGAGGTCCAGGCTGATCACGCCCATTCCTTTCAGACCCGACGCACCGAGGCCTTGAAGGCTCTGTTACCGAAGCTGCTCCAGGGAACACCCGAGGATCGAGTGATGAGCGTGATGCTCGGCCTCTTGGCACTGACGGTGGGCGTGGGCGTGGGATTGTTCTCGATTGGGCCTTGGGACAAGACCTGTCTGCAGATCGGCGCGGCCTGGCTGCTCGTCATGCCGGGCCTGGCCTTCTTGGCCGTTCATCGGGCCCGTCAGGCTGCCTTGCGCTGCTTCGCCAAGCTCGGGGTGATGGCGGGCGACGCCGAGACGCTGCTCGGCTTGATGAGGGCGCGTCGATGGCTGGTCGATCCATTGCTTCTGGGCAGCGAGGGCGACCTGGAAGTGCTGGCGCTCGGGAGCCTAGCTCCATCGGAGGGGGCGCGATGGGCGGCGGCTCTCTTTGAAGGCGTCGACGGGCTGGAGCGCCCGGCCCTACGACGCTGGCTGGAGAAAGCCGAGCTCGACGCGCCGACGGCAGTGGAGCTGGAGGAAGTGGACGGCGTTCGAAAGGGTCGCGTCGAAGGGCATCAAGTCCTGGCCGGTCGACTGCAGGCGTTGGCTCCGCTTGGCCTCGAGCTGACCTCGACCCACGGAAAAGCACTCCGATTCCTGGAGGCGAGGCGCATGTTGATCGTCGGTCTGGCGACCGAAGGGCGCGGCCTGCAGTTTCTCCTCGGGATCAAGCCGGTGCCTACGGACGAGGTCGTCCGGGCCTGCCAGATCCTGGACGCGAGCATAGTGCCTGTCTTGGACCACGCCGCCATGGACGCCCTGTCGGCGGCGACGGAGCTGAGCAGCGCCAAGCGTGAGACTCGACCCAGCGACGCCACCCTTCTTCGGGCGACGGGTCCGCGGCCGGCCAAGGGCTACCGCATAAGGGCCCTCGAAGGTCGCTTGGAGGACGTTCCCCCTGGCCGAGCGCCCACGGTGGGCCGGCGCGTCCTCCCAGATTGGTCGGTGCACGTCCTCGGCGCGCGTCGGCAGCTCTCGGTCCAGCGATGGGTCGGCATCGGCACCGTCGTGGCGGGGGCATGCATCGGGCTCAGTTTGGCTTACGCCCAGATTCTCACCCCCGGCCTGGCGCTGATGGCAGCCCTGATCGCGCTCAGCTTCTGTGGGAGTGAGCTGGAGCTCGTGCCCCGCCGGAAGTCAGTCGAAGGGTGAGAAGGCCGAGTAGGCCCAACAGCGCCAAGTACAGCCGGTCTCCTCCGCCATTCCATCCCCAGACCAAAGCCGCTGCCCCGACCAGGGCAGCGAGCCCTCGGAGCCCTGGGCGTCCTGACCGAAGCAGGAGGGCCTGCGCCAACAGGAACAGTAGACCGAACTGGGTCGTGGTCCGGACCAAGACGGGGTCCAACCTGGACCAGTGCGCTCGCAGCAGGATGACCAAGACGGCGAAGCTGCCGACCGAGAAGACGAGAACGCCCCCCGCCGCCGCGTCCTTCGCCTTCTTAGCCAGCGGGTGCAGCGCCGGGGTGGCCAGATCGACCACCGCTTCGAGGGCGGTGTTGAAGAGCTCGGCCCCCAACACCGCAGCCACGCAAAGCGCGAGCAAGGCTTGGGCGCTGGGCGACAGGCCGGCGCCACTCGCTACGATCAGCACGGCGCTGGTGCAGAGCCAGTGGATCCGCATGTGGCGCTGTTCTTGGAGCGCACTGCCGATCCCCTCGAGCGCCACTGAGAATGCGGCCCACCAGCCGCTGGGTCGCTTCATCGTCGCATCAAGACATACATCGCGCCCGCTCCACCATCATGGGGACGGGCGGTGCAGAAGGCGAGCACCCGTCGTCCGAGCTTGCCTCTCTGGAGCCAGCTGGTCAGGGCCTCTTTCAGGACGGGGACCTGGTCCTTGGAGTTGAGCCCCCGGCCGTGGACGATGAGCACGCAGCGATGGCGCTCTTCCCATTGGTCGAGAAGGAAGCGCTCCACGGCCGCGCGCGCGTCGCTCTTGGTCATGCCGTGAAGGTCGAGGTGGGACCGAAAGGCGAACTCCCCCCGCTTCAGCTTCTGCAGGACCCTGCGGTCCAGGCCCTCGGCGCTCCCTTCGATGAACTCGTCCCCGTCCCGGATGTCGAAGCGATGGCGCCCATCGACCAGGCCCGCCAGCTCGGCCAGCGCCTCGGCGTCTTCATCGAAGACTGGGAGCTCGTCGACGGAGGGGGGAGGGGGAGCGGCCTGCACCTTGGGCCGTCCGTCCAGGCGCTGCGTCCCCTCGACCGCCTGCAGGAAAAGGGCGAGGTCTGCATCCTCTTCCGGGGGAGCCGGCGGCGGGGTGGATCCGACGCGGGGCCGTTCCTGGACTGGAGATGGGCGGGCCGCGGTCAGAGCATCGATTCGTGCCTTCTTCTCGGCCTTCCTCGCCTTCTTGGTGGCCTTCACCTTGTCCGCCAAAGGGCCCTGTAGAGCCGCAAACGGGTTGTTGAAGGGTTTGTCGCGGCCAGACCCCATGCGCAATAGGTTAGCAAAGCGGGAACCGGGGCCCGAACCCCAAGCCGGCATTCCCAAAGAGGGATGTTTTCGGACGCTCGTGTCCAGGCTTGAGCGAGAATCCGGCGCCCAGCGCCAAGCTGGGACGACCCAAGGCATCGAGTCGAGACTCGACGGATCCCCCTGAGACAGCAGAAAGCCCCCTTTCCACTGCGAATTTGGCCGCTATGCCCAGAATGGGGCGTGTTTCCGGCCATTTGGGCCCTTCGCGTCCGTTCGACACGTCTCAACCTCAAACGGCCCCGACCGATAAACACCAGCGATGCCTGAGCGTCGTAACATTCTCATCATCGACGAGGACGGTGCCTTCCGCCGGAACGCGGCGCGTTTCCTGTCCGAGCGGGGCTATGGCGTATTCGAGGCCGAGGGCGCCGACTCCGGCTTGGCTGCGGTGCTGCGCCACCAACCGGACTTTGTCGTGATGGACGTCCATCTCAAAGTGGCGGCGGGGGTCGAGCTCATCGAGACCATCGCCCAGAGCCCCCAGGCCCCGAAAGTCATCGGCGTGACCTCTTCGGCCAAGGTGCCGGCGGTGGTCTCGGCCGTGAAGGCCGGCGCCATCGACGTCCTGGAGCGCCCGGTCGACGGCGAGCGTTTGGTGAGCATCATCCAGGAGGCGCTCGCGGTCCAAGAGGCCGTGGCGACGGGTCGCGCCAGACCCCGACCCGTCTCTTTCGAAGGTGCCTTGGAAGTCGACGTCTTGGTCTCCGAGAGCCCCAGCATGAAGAGCTTCCTGGCCGAGCTGGTCCGGCGCGCACCCTCCGAGCAGTCCCTGGTCGTGGTCGGGGAGCCGGGAAGCCGCCTCGACGCCGTGGCTCGCTTCTTTCATCGAGTGGGTCCTCGGGCCGAAGGTCCTTTCGTCAGTGTGCCCCGTGATCAGGCCGACGAGCGCCTGTTCGGGAGCGCGCGGCGTTCGAGCGCCTTTGCCGACGCCAAGGGCGGCATCGTATTCATCCAGTCCATCGACGCTCTGGACCATGCGGCCCAGGAGCGGCTGACCAAACTCATTCAAGGGCTCACCACCACCCAAGGACCGGCCAGCGTCCGCTGGCCCCCGATGGTGATCGGGAGCGGCGCCCCCATGGCGACCCAGGTCCAGGAGCGTCGTGTCCGGCCCGAGCTCGCTCGCCAGCTGGAGGGCTGCGTGGTCAGCATGCCTCCGCTTCGCGACCGGCGGGAGGACGTCCCGGTCCTCGTCCATCGCGTGGTGTCGGCCATCGAAGCCAAGACCCACCCGCGAACGGTCCGGGTGGACGCGCGGGTCGTCGACGCCCTCGTCGGCCGAGACTGGCCGGGAAACGTCGACGAGCTCATCGCCACCGTGCGCAATGCAGCCTGCATAAGCGACGACGGCGAGCTCTTCCTCGACCTGACGGCCCGACCCGAGGTCGTCCTCCCCAGCGTAGAGCCTGCGCCGCCGCCGGTGGCAGCGGCGCCCGAGCCCCCGCCTGCCCCCGAGCCAGCCGGCTGGCGGCCTACCCTGGACGACGACGGTATGGTCCAGCCCTACGACGTCTACGAAGCCGAGATCTTCCGGTTCGCGCTCCACAACAGCGGGGGCTGCGTTTCCCGCGCAGCCGAGCTCCTGGGCGTGGGTCGCGCCACCATGTACCGAAAGATGCGGGCCTACGACATCGAGGTCCCCCCCGTTTCCGAGCGCGCCATCAGCCGCAGCCGACGGGCTCGACGCCGAGCTCCTGCCCGTTCGTGACAGCGCTGTCACCCTTTGCTAGGGCGGCCCCATGCGCACCCTCGAGACCCTGGGCAACGGGTCTTTTCCCCCCACCGTCGTCGTTCGGAACCGCATCGGCGGCGAGGAGAGGGACACCGCTCGAACCCTGGAGGCCCGCTCGGCCTGCAACCAGCGGGACCTCGTAGCCCTCGCCCCCGCCTCAACGGCCGAAGAGGTTGGCGCGGCCTGCCGAGCCGCTCAGGAGGCCTTCTCGTCCTGGTCCTCGGTCCCGGCTCCGGTCAGAGGCGAAGTCATCGGTCGGGTGGGCGTGGGCCTTCGCCGCCACAAAGAGCTTCTGAGCCGGGTTGTCTGTCGAGAGATCGGCAAGACGATGCGCGAGGCCCGGGGCGAGGTCCAGGAGGCCATCGACACCGCTGCCTTCTTCCAGGCCGAGGGCCGCCGGCTCTACGGACAGACGGTCTACTCCGAGATGCCCAATAAGGAGCTCTTTACCTACCGACGTCCGCTTGGTGTGGCGGCCATGATCACGGCCGGCAACTTCCCCATCGCCGTACCGTCTTGGAAGATCCTGCCCGCCTTGGTCTGCGGCAACACCGTGGTCTGGAAGCCCTCCGAGGACGCGCCGACGATCGCCTACCTCTTCGCACGGATATTCGAAGACGCGGGTCTGCCCGACGGGGTTCTGAACGTGGTCTTCGGGACGGGGGCCGAGGCCGGTGCCGCGATTCTTCACAACGTCGACGCCGGCCTGATTCAAAAGGTCTCTTTCACGGGGTCGACCGAGGTGGGTCGAAAGGTCGGCGAGGTGTGCGGTCGCAACCTTCAGGTGCCCTCCCTGGAGCTGGGCGGGAAGAACCCAATGGTCGTCCTACCCGACGCCAACCTCGAGGCGGCAGTGGAGGGGGCGCTCTTCTCGGGCTATGGCACGGCGGGCCAGCGCTGCACCTCCTTGGGCAACCTCATCCTGGACCGGAGCATCGCCGACGACTTCTTGGATCGGCTCCTGAATCGGCTGAAGACCGTCCGAATCGGTGACCCGACCCAGACCGAGGAGGTGCTCTACGGCCCCCTCATCGAGGGCCGCTTCTATGAGCGCTTCATGAAGCACTTCGATATGGCCAGGACGAGCGGCGCCCAGAACCTGGTTGAGACCGAGGGCCGGATCGGGGCCGACAACCCCTGGCCGGGCTTCGTCGGGGACCCCAGCAGCGGCTACTACGTGCACCCGGTGCTCTGGCGGGGGGCCAGCCTGGCGGACCCCATCAGCCAGACCGAGGTCTTCGGCCCCACCGTGAACGTGCTCGAAGTCGACGGCTTCGAGGCAGCCCTCCAGGCGGCCAATGGCACTCCCTACGGACTGAGCAGCGCCATTTATACCCAGGACCCCAGCCTGATCCTGCGCTTCAAGAACGGCATCGGCGCCGGCATGACGAGCGTGAACAACACCACTTCGGGGGCGGAAGCCCACCTGCCGTTTGGGGGCAACGGCTGGTCCGGCAACGGCACCCGCGAGTCGGGCGTCTGGGTCCTCGACGCCTACACCCGCTGGCACTCGGTGAACGAAGATCTGGCCGGCAAACTTCAGCTGGCCCAGATCGACGTCGATTTTGGCGCCGAGGCCGCCGAGGTCACCGACTTCGGCGTCCTCGAAGCCAAGAGCGTTTGATTCCCCCCACTTGTGGTCCGAAGGATCCAGGCAGATCGCGAGATAGTCGGGACGAATTCATGAAGGCCTTGGAGCTCAGCCAAACGGTGATGTGACTCGTCAGCGATCCGGGCAGTCGGGGAGGCGAAGGGCGGCCACGGGCATACCGACCGGGCGGTCGTCCTCTCGGGCGTAGTTCCAGGCCGCATGGCCCGCCTCGAGCTGCAGGTGGGGGGCAGGCCAGATGGCCCCGCAGATGTAGCACCCGGAGCCGACCGGCGCTTCGGCTTGTCGGCCCGTCGGAAGATGCAGCAGCCGGACGCGACCGGAAGGGAAGGGCGAAGGCTCGAAGAAGGCCGTCGGGTCTTCGTACTCCATCCATCCGATCCAGTCGCCGTCGGCGTCGGGGTTGGTAATCACGCCGCCCTCTCCGAGGCGGGCCAGGGTTTCGGTTCGACCTTCCAACCTCGACAGAAGGACGGTGTCCTCGGCATCGCGGCAGACCGCCAGCGCGCGTTCCCCGTCCGAGCTCAGCTCGCCGCAGGGTCCGCGGGCGAGGCGGATGCCGTCGTTCGAGTCCGCCGCCCACAGCGCCCCGTCCTCCAGCCAGACGAGCTCCGTTCCCGCGCTGACGCCTCGGACCTGAAAGGCATCGGGATCCAGGTCTCGACCCTCGGCCACGCTGGGGAGCGTCCAGCGCACGAGTTGAGGACCCTGGGGAAGGAGACTGGTCCAGACGATGTCCCCGCCGCCGACCCATGGCTCGTCGAAGACGACCCCGGGCGGTGCGCCGATGCGTTGGGCCCTAGGCCCCTCGAGGATCAAGAGCTCCCGCCCACTGGACATGGAGAGCACGGCCCGCTCCCCGTCGACGGGACGGGCGCGTCGAAGTGGCGATGGGTCGAGGGGATTGACGCCGGGCAGGCGCACGTCCCGAAAGGGTCCGAAACTCGTGATGCTCTCCTCGACCTGCCTTTCGAAGATGGATGAACCATCGTCCAAGCGCCGGATGGCGAGAGCGACACCCTCGGCCGATGCCATGACGACGGTGCCATCCAGTCGGGCGCTCATGGAGCCGTCGGCGATGGACACGCGACGCTGCATCGGCATGTTCGGATCGTCCACGGCGACCCAGAGCCGGTCTCCCTGGAGGACGAAGTCAGGCACCACGTTGGGCAGGTAGGCCGTTTCGACGAAGCGAGGCTCGGGAAGCGGACAGTCCCGCATCGGCCCGGCATCCGGTCCGGCCCCGGTGTCGCCGACGCCCAGGTCCGAGATCCGGCCCAGATCCGGTTCGAATCCCAGGTCCTCTACCGCCCTCCCCATGTCCGAGGGCCGTCCTCCAAGTCCGCCCAGACCACTCGACGCGGCTTCACTGCAGGCAGCCAAACCCAAGAGCCAGACCATCCTACGGGCTCGCACGCCGGGGAGGGCAGCAAGGGCCATGCCCCGAAGCAAGCTTGATGATGCCGAGAGTGGGACTCAGAAAACCGAGGTTCGGGAAGGACGGTCACGGCCTTGGCGGGGTCCCGCCATCCGGCGCCGACCCTCCGCAAAGTCGTCTCGTTCGGGCCTTCGGTCCTTTCCACACTGTGGATTGAAGATCGGCCTGGATTGGCCGAAGATCTCGTCATGACGCGGGTGTGGGTCGGGTTGGCGCTGCTATTGAGCGCCTGCGGGTCGGCGGAAGATCTGCGTCTGGAGAGCAAAATCGAGCAGACGGCTCGCATCGAGCTCCGGGCGCCCACCCAGTCTGGCAACTGTGACACGGCCTTGGCGGTCCGATTCTGCGAAGGGGACTACGAGACCCTCGGCGTGGTCGACATTCCGCCTCGAGGGGTCCGCACCCTGGGACTCCGCGAGGAGGACCTGGGGGAGTGCGCCCAGGTCCTGTGGTTGCGGGTCCTCGCCCTCGACGAGGTCGGCCCCATCCAAGACCCCGGGACCGTGTTTCAGGTCCCGACCGACGTGGACCTGGAGTACGGCTCGGGGGCGCTTCACACCGCGGCCTTCCCCCAGGGGATCATCCGCCTGGACGAGGTCGGTCCGGCCGACCGTAACCAGGCCCTCCCTCCGTCCGCCTGCTTGTGAGCTTCGTTTCGGCCGGAGTTCATACCTTCGGTTCCAGTGCACGACGCCTGATCCCTGTGTTTGCTTGTGGAGATGAAGCCGAGGGTGTGGATGTGGGGCGCTCTTCTGAGCGCCTGCAGCGAAGGAACTGGCGCCCTTCCGCCGAGCCCGGCCGCCGACACGGGCGCGCCCTTCTTTGATGGGGGCGGCGGACCCCTGGACATGGGCGGTCGCGACCCCTCGGACGGAGGAAGGCCATCGAGTCCGGACTTCGAGATCGCCGGACCTCGGGGCGTCCTTCGACGGGGGGCCTGCCTGCCCCAGCGCGTGCTCTTCGCCGTCGACGAGCTCCCCGGCCCCCTTCGTTGGTCCATGGATCCCGCCATCCCCGGCCTGACGCTGGCGGTATCCGAAGGCTCGGATCGAGTCGCCGTTCTTCGAGGCGAGCCCCAGGGGCCGGGCCGCGTGTCGAGCACGGTCCGGGTCGAGACGGCCGACGGCCAGCGCTCGTGGACCGAGCTCAGCTTCGACTTTCTGCCGGGACCCCTGTGGTTCGGCGCTTGGGACTCGGGGAGCAGCGAGGGTCCAGGTCCGAGTACCCTGCGGCTCGTCGACGTTTGTGCTGAGGCTGAGCCGATCGAGCTGTCCGCGCCGGAGTCGGCCCGGATCGAGTTGTCCAGCGGAGCCCGCTTCGCCCTCGCCATTTCCTCGTCGGATGTCCTCGTCGCCGATCTGCGGGAGTCGCAACCCATCTTTCGCTCGGTCTTCGACAGTGAGCCGGGGACCGGGGGCTTCGCCATTGCCGTTCGGAGCGATGTGGGGGTGCTCATCGTTCAGACGCCATACGGACCCAGCGAGCGGGTCTTCCTCATGGATGCTACAGGCCGCGTCCAGCTCCTGGAGGGGGTCCACAACCCAGCGTTCAACAGCTGCTGCGCGCCATCGCTCGCCCCGCTCTTCTACTCTGAGAAGCCCGGACCAAGTCCGCACACCAGGCTGCGGTTTCTCAATTCGGGGGAGGACTTCGACCTCTCCGAGTTCCTTCAGGGGCCGGCTGTGGGTCGGAGCTTCAGAGAAGGCATCGTGATCTCGACTCGGGACGACGGCCTGGCCGCCCTGAATCTGCGCACGGGCGTCGTTCGAAGCGTGCCTGGCCTAGAGCTGTTCGACGGAGGCCGCACCGGCTGGTGGCCAGAGACCGACCAGGCGGCCTCCGCCGGGCCCTGGACGTTTCGGGTGTACAACACCGGGCTGACGGACTTCGTGAGCTTCGAAGCGCCCTCGGCGGCAGCGGCCTATCGCTGGGTCGGAGATGAGGATTTTGCGGTCGGCCTTGGGGTCGACCTCGAGGAACGGACGGCTTGGGGCCTTCGTTCCGCCCGCGGCGAGGTTTCCTACTTCGAACTCGGGGGTCGCTTCGCGCTGCCTGGAGAAGGGGCCTTTCGAGCCCACGGCGGCGCGCCCATCTTCGTGACGCCGGAGGCCGCCGTCGTCTTGAGCCCGGCCGGCAGCATCGTCTTCGAATCAGAGTTGGAGCTACCCCACGCTTCGGCCACCGGCGCCCATGTGCTCGTGGCGCCCCGTATCGAGGAAGTCGAAGTCCAGGACGTCCTGACGGGCGAGACCATGGGGCCGTTCTCGGTGGCGCGCGGTCGATACCGCTCCGCCTTTGGGGTCGTGGATGGCTTCGTTTGGAGTCGTCTGGGTGAGGCCTTGGTGCTTCAGGCGCGGTCGGAGCTGTATGTGGTCGTCCTGAGAAACTCGGGGCCCGAGGTCGTGGGCCGAATCCCTGGCGATTTCGAGCGGGCCTTTCTAGGATCCGTTGCTCTACAGGGGACCTGGGCTTTGCCCTAGAAACCCGCCAATTCGCGGGATGCGCACGGGAGAAGCACTTAAATCCGGTGGGCCGAATTGAGACCAAGGGGTCTGGATTCGACAGGTCGGGTGGCCTTGGCTAAACCGAGATCTTGTCCGACGCTTCCTTGCCCGTGAGGCCCATCACGGGGTCCGCCGAGCCTTCCGCCGTGGCCAGGGTGCCTTCTCCCCGCATGGCCGTCCTGCTCAACGTCAACGCCAAGCGGGTGACGGGTTCGCTGGTCCGGGCCCTTCAGCGGACCATTGGACCCGAAGCGGTCCTGGTGAGCCACTCGCTGGAGGAGGCCGAGGCCCACTGCGCGTCGGTCCTGGACCGGCGCATCGAGCTCCTCGCGGTCGGTGGGGGCGACGGCTCGGTCACCCACGCCCTCAACTTGCTGGAGCGGCTGAGCCAGGAGAAGGGCGTCCCCATCCCCACCGTCGGCGTTCTCAAGCTCGGGACGGGGAACGCCTTGGGCTACCTCACCGGGGCCGGCCATGTCCTCGACGACATCAAGGCCTGGATGCGCCGGGGCTTCGGCCCGACCCGAAGCCTGAGCCTGGTCGAAGACATGGAGGAGGGCTTTCGCTTCCCCTTCGCTAGCGTGGGCTACGACGCTCGGGTCCTGAACGACTACGAAGCCTTGGTCGGCTCCACCCGCCACCCCCTGGGCCGGGTCGTGATGCGCTCGGTTTGGGGCTACGTGGTCGCGGCCTTCACCCGAACCATTCCGACCGAGCTCGCCGCCCGGCCCATCCGCTTCAAGGTTCGGGCGACAGGTGGCGCCAGCGCCATCGACCCTAGAACCGACGAAGAGCGCCCCCTCCCCGACGGCTCCGTCCTCTTTGACGGCATGGCTCGGTCTGTCACTCTGGGTTCGAGCCCGTTCTACGGCTATGGGATTCCGGCGTTGCCCTTCGCCCGACGGCGCCACGACCGCTTCCAGGTCCGGGTTTCGACGGCCACGCCGTTGCAGATGGTGGCCCGCTTCCCCGCCCTGTGGCGAGGTACCCTCCGAACCGAGCTGTTTCAGGACTTCCTGGTCAGCGGAGTGGAGGTCGAGCTCGCCGAGCACCTGCCCTTCCAGATGGCGGGTGAGGCGGCCGGTCAGCGTCGCCACTTCCACTGGGAGCTGTCCAAGTCCACCTTCCAGCTCGCGAGTGGAAGCCGGGCTCCACTATCGACCGGTCTCTTGGCTCGCGCTCGCTGATGCCGCTGGTCTCCTACTGAGCGGGAACATAGCATCCGCGTCGTGGACCAAGATCTCGTTGACATCCCCTTCGAAGTTCGACGCTGGGAGCGGAATCAGCGGGTCGACGTCTTTCTGTCCAAGCGAATCAGCCGCATGTCGCGCAGCCTTGCCGCCCGCCTCGTGAAGACGGGGCGAGTTCGCAAGGAGCCGGGGGCGTTTGGCCTTCGGCCGAGCATGAAGGTGGCCGAAGGCGACGTGGTCATCGTCAAGCGCAAGCCCCTCGTCGAAGGGCCGGTCGACGCCATCGAGATCCCGAGCATTCACGAAGACGCCCGGGTCCTGGCCGTCAACAAGCCCGGCGACCTCGTCGTCCACCCGACCGCTTCCGCGTACCATCGGACCTTGATTCGAATCCTGCGCAATCGCCGGAACGAGCCCGCCTTGGACCTCGCCCACCGAATCGACAAGGAGACGAGTGGCCTCCTCCTCCTGGCTCGAGACTTCGAAGCAGCCTCCGATCTCAAGACCCAGTTCGCGCAGAGAAGAGTCGAGAAGGCCTACCTCGCCGTGGTGAAGGGGAGGGTGGCGCGGGACGAGTTCGTCATCGATCTCCCTCTCCGTTTGGCCGACACCGTCACCAAGGTCATGATGGAGCCGCACCCGGGGGGAGGCCCGGCCTTGACCTTCGTGCGTGTCCTCGCCCGCGGACCCGATGCGAGCCTGGTCGAGGCCCGGCCCAAGACCGGTCGGCAGCATCAGATTCGGGTCCACCTCCAGCAGCTCGGCCACCCCATCTTAGGGGACAAGCTCTATCTCGGGGGAGAGGACTTCTTCATCGACGCCCTCCGGGGCGTGTACGAACACGACGAGCTCGTAACGCTCGTGGGTCACCACCGACAGGCCCTGCACGCCCACGCCGCGACATTCTTCCACCCCGAGTCTGGATCGCCGATGACGCTCTCGGCGCCCCTCACCCCTGATTTGATAGCTCTGTGTGCGCGTCAGGCCATCGTCGCGCCCGATGGTCGTCGGGCGGCCTGAGCTTTCTTCTTTGAGCGTCCCTGCATGACCTTGGGCCGGGATCGTGGTCCTTTTCACTCATGGGGGAACGGCTCAGCATCCTGATCCTCGATGACCACCGGATGGTCGCCGAAGGCTTGGCGGCTCTCGTCGCCGGCCAGGAAGACATGGAGGTCATGGGCATCGGTCACTCGGTGGCCCAGGGCTTGGACATGATCCGGTCCAACAAGCCCGACGTCGCCTTGGTCGACTGCGACCTGAACGACGGAACGGCGGCCGACCTCATCCTCCAGACCAAGGCGCTCGGCATCGATCTAAAGGTTGTCGTCCTCAGCGACAGTGACGGCTTCTGCAGCATTCGATCTGCGGTCGAGGCCGGCGCTCGGGCCTTCCTTCTGAAGCGCATGCCGATGACGGTGGTGGTGGAGGCCGTTCGCAGCGCGCACGCTGGTCGTCGCTACCTGCCGCCCGAGGTTGCGAGCCGCATGGCCGAGGCCATGAGCCTGGAGCCCCTCACAGCCCGCGAGAAAGAGGTTCTGGGACTTCTGGCCGAGGGCCGCTCCAACCAGGACATCGCCGATCGTCTGGGCATCGGTGTGGGGACCGTGAAAATTCACGTGAACAACGTGCTTTCGAAGCTCGACGCCGACAGTCGAACCGAAGCCGTGATCCGGGCAAGCCTGTACGGCTTGGTCGGTATTCGCGACACCCTGGACGACGCCAGCGCCGATCAGCCGATGAGATGACGGGGCTCTATGCCCTAAGTTAGACCCGCCCACCACGCGGCGGAGGCAGTCTCCCGGGTGCGGGCGCGTCGAGCGCTCGAGGAGACAGTCATGAACACGAACAAAACTGCGACCCTTTTTCTCACTGCTTTGGCCATCGCCTCTTCTCCGGCGGTAGCTCAGACGGCGCGTCCCACGGCGGCCAAGAGTCTGCTCACGCCTGATAACCACAGCCTAATCCTCATCGATCATCAGTCACAGATGGCCTTCGCGACGAACTCGATCGACATCGTTGCATTGCGCAACAACGTCACTGGTCTTGCGAAAGCCGCTCAGGCCTTCAACGTGCCAACCATCTTGACGACGGTCGCAGAGAAGACCTTCTCGGGGCCGGTGTTTCCAGAGTTGGCCGCCGTTCTTGAAGGCGCCGACTCGATAGACCGCACCACGATGAACTCATGGGAGGACAAGCGGATCACGGACAGCGTCAACAAGATTGGTAAGAAGAAGATCGTGATGGCGGCCCTGTGGACCGAAGTTTGCGGCGTCGATGCCGCGCTCTCTGCAGTTGAGCAGGGTTTCGAGGTGTACTTCATTACAGACGCGTCGGGTGGCGTCAGCGACGAGGCTCACGATCGTGCGATGCAGAGAATGGTCCAGGCCGGCGTGGTACCGATGACCTGGCTTCAGTATCTCTTGGAGCTCCAGCGTGATTGGGCACGTTCGAAGACCTATGAGGCCACCAACGCCATTGCGAAGCAGCACGGCGGCGGCTACGGCTTGGGCATCATCTACGCCAAGGAGATGTTTGGCGCACAGGAAGGCAAGTAGGCGAAGGTCGAGCGAGAGGAGCATGGCCATGTCGTTCATTCGTCGACGCGAGTTTCTGATGGGGAGCGGTGCCCTCGCACTGAGCGGCTGCGCTACCCTGGGACGCCGAGAGGCCGACGTTGCCCTGCTGGGCGGCAAGGTCTGGACGCAGGATCCAAGACGACCCGAGGTCGAAGCCATCGCTATTCGGCGGGGCAAAGTCCTTGCCATCGGCTCCGACGCGGAGGTCGAAGGGACGATCGGCGCATCGACTCGAGTGGTTCGGCTCGACGGCCGGCGGGTCATTCCGGGACTGAACGACGTACACATGCACCCCACCCGAGGGGGTCGCTTCTTTGCCGCCGAGCTACGCTGGGACGGGGTCAGCTCACTGGAGCGGGCCCTGGACATGGTGGCGCAGCAGGCCAGGCGGACGCCCAATGGTCAGTGGGTCCGGGTCATCGGGGGCTGGTCGCCCTATCAGTTCGCGGAGCGTCGCATGCCGACGCCCGAAGAGCTGAACAAGGCGGCCCCCGATGTCCCGCTCTTCGTGCTCTTTCTCTATTCGGGGGGAATGCTGAACCAGGCAGGCATCGACGCCTTGGGGCTGACGCCACAGACCAAGGCGCCTCCAGGCACGGGCTACGAGCTCGACGCCTCGGGTCGCTTGACGGGACGGCTCCTGGCCACGCCGAATCCCACCATCCTCTATCAGACCATTGGTTCGCTGCCCCCCCTAACGGCGGAGCAGCAGGCCATCTCGACCCGACACTTCTATCGAGATCTGAATCGCCTCGGCCTGACCAGCGTCATCGACGCCGGCGGGGGCGGGCACCACTTCCCCGAGGACTACGCAGGCACCAAAGCGCTGGCCACAGCGGGTGAGATGCCCATCCGTGTCTCGAACTATCTCTTTCCTCAGGCCAAGGGAAAGGAGCTGGCCGAGTTCCAGGCTTGGACGCAGTCTTTCGAAGTCGACGTCAACATGGCGGAGGGTCTCGATCATGGCTACACCATCCGAGGTGGAGGCGAGTTCCTGGCTTGGGCGGCCGGCGACTACGAGAACTTTCTGGCCGAACGACCCGACATCACCACGCGCAACGGCTGGGACAAGCAGCTCATCGAGGTGACCCGCCATCTGCTCGCCAACGAGTGGCCGCTCAGGATCCACGCCACCTATGACGAGTCCATGAACCACATCATGGACGTGTTCGAAGAGGCCGACCGGTTGGAGCGCGAAGCGGGAAGAAAGGGCTTCGCGGGCATTCGTTGGGCCTTCGACCACGGTGAGACGGCCATGCCCGAAACCCTGGCCCGCATGAAGACCATCGGGAACGGAGGTGGACTGGCGACCCAGAGCCGCATGGCCTACGCTGGCGAGTTCTTCGTCGAACGCTACGGAAAGAAGATGGCCGAGCGCGCGCCCGCCTTCGGCGACGCCCTGGATGCGGGGCTGCCCGTGGGTTTGGGCTCTGACGCAACCCGGGTCTCGAGCTATAACCCGTGGAACACGCTGTATTGGGCCACGACCGGGAGGTCGGTGGGTGGGACCCCGCTCCTTTCGGCCCGCCACCGTCTCAGCCGGGCCAAAGCGCTCGAGCTTCACACCGTGGGCAGCGCCTGGTTCAGCCGAGAAGAAGCAGAGAAGGGCCGCCTGTCCGTAGGTCAGCTCGGGGATGTGGCCGTCCTTAGCCACGACTACTTGGACTGCGGCGCCGAGCAGATCCGCCGTATCGAGAGCCTTCTCACGGTGACGGGGGGGAAGGTGGTCTACGCGACCGGACCCTATGAGGGCATGGCGCCCGAGCTTCCGCCGATTGAGCCTGCTTGGTCCCCAGTGGCCGTCTTCGGCGGCTATCAACGCGGGTGAGCCGTGCTTCTCATCTGGGCGGCCATGCTTGCAGGCAGCCCCTGCGAGCATGGCTTTCATCACCTTCGCTACGACGATGACGATAGCTGTCGTCCTCTGGCTTTGGAAGTCGACGAACAGAACTGGCTTCGCTTGGGCGGCGAGGTTCGACAGCGCCTGACCTTCGTGGAGAACTTCGAGTTCGGCGATGCTTTCGAGGCCGGAGACTGGATAGGCTCCCAAAGGTACTTCTTGAATTTAGACGGCCGATGGGCGGGTCGACTCCAGACCTTCGTTCAGCTGGGTTCTCTGGTCGCCATCAACCAGGGTTCGCCGCCGTCGCCGACGGAGCGAAACGACTTTGATCTTCTTCAGGCCTTCGTGCGGTGGAAGGGGGCGTCCATTCGGCCATGGGCAGGTCGGCGCGTCCTGCAGCTGGGTTCGCAGCGGCTCGTGGCTCGGCGCGAGGGGCCGAACGTTCGGCGTAACTTCGACGGCCTGGGGCTGGAGTTGGAAGAGGGGCTCCTCACCTTGAGCGCGCTGCTCGCACGGCCGGTCCTTCCCCGGCAGTCAGGGGTCTTCAACGACTTCCAGCGACCAGAGCAAATGGTCTGGGGTAGCTATGCGACCTTGGAGGACCATAGCATCGGACTCGACCTCTACTACCTGGGCTCTTCGGACGAGGAGGCCCGATTCGATGGCGGCGTTCTCGGACGAGAACTTCGGCATAGCTTCGGTCTGCGGGCATTCGGAGCGCGCTACGGCGCGGACTGGGACATCGAGGCCATCCTCCAGGTGGGGGACTTCGAGGGTCGAGAGATCCTGGCCTGGACCCTGGCCTCGATGCTTGGCTACCGCTTCCAGGATCTCCCCTTGTCCCCGAGGCTCGGCTTGTCCGTCAACGTGGCCAGCGGTGAACGGAATCCCGGAGACGGTCGGGTGGACGCCTTCAACGCGCTCTTTCCCCGGGGGAACTACTTCTCGGAGGCTGCGGTTCTGGGTCCGAGGAACTTCTACAACGTGCACGGCTTCTTGAGCATCGAGCCCTTAGACGGGCTGGACTTCACCACCGATCTGAACGGCTATTGGCGTTTCTCCCTGGAAGACGGCGTGTACGGACCACCGGGGAACCTCATTCGTGGACCCGCCGACAGCGAGGCTCGCTTCGTAGTCCTGGCCTGGTCCAATGCCTTCCAGTGGACGATCAACCGCTGGGTCGACGCCACGGCGATCTACACCGTTCAAGACCCGGGGCGCTTCATTGAAGAGACAGGGGAAGCTCCCCTGACCCATTTCGCCGAGTTCACCGTCCGCCTCCGCTTTTGACCTAGTGTGCCGATCACAAAGTTCAGATCGCTCCCCGCCGGCCCTGGCGGCCCAGCGGCCTAGGGCCGGCCTTTCGGGCTTCTCGGTCCCTGGGCCCACCCAACTCCCTCCGAAGCTGGTCCACCAGGACGGCCGATGACTCAACGGGAAACTGATTGAGCTTTGTGACCAGCACACTAGCGTCGGAAGACGCTCGTCAGCCACTTCCACACCTTCTTGGGGCCCTGCTCCGTCCTTGCCACGGGCTGTTCAAGCGCAGGCTGGAGTCGGTTCCGAAGCGCGGGCGGCGTCGCCTGGGTGGCGAAGCGGCTGGTGAAGACTCGACCCGAAGTGGATTCGACCGCATTCACGGCCAGTACGCTTTCCTCGTCCACATGGAGGTCGATTCGCACCGTCACGCCCCCGATGGGGCCGGGCGGGAGCCCTCGGATCTGAAGACTCCCCAAGGGCTCGTTCCCGCGGAGGTCCTCCGACTCACCCTGGTAGAACCACACCTCCATCGCGGATTGGTTCTGCTCGGCGGTCGGGAGAAGGCAGCTCCCATCGGCCGGTAGTCGTGCATCGCGCTCGATGAGCTTCAAGAATCGGCCACCCGGTAGACCGATGCCGATGGACATGGCGAGGGCGTCGAGCAGGACCACGTTGTCCACACTCTGCATTCCGGCTGCGTATTGAGCGGCGCCCAAGGCGACCGCCTCGTCGGGATGAACCGAGGCTCGGGGAGATCGTCTGAAGAGACCCTCCACCGCCGTTCGGACGATAGGGGAGCGGGTCTGGCCGCCCACGAGCAGGACTTCGTCGACTTCGTGCGGCTCGATCTGGGCCCGCGAACACACTTCACGAACGATGGCCAGGGTCTGGTTCAACAGGGGCGCCAGCCGAGCATCGGCGTCGGCCCGCAGGATGGGGATGCTGAGCGAGACCGGTGGGGCGTCGTTCACTCGTAGCCCGTCGACCTTCACCATGGTGGAAGGGCGCTCGCTCAGGGCCAGCTTCGCGGTCTCGGCGAGCTGCATGATGCGGGCGAGAGCGGCTGCGTCGTGCCGCGGGTCAGGGGCCCCGGCCTCGAGCAGTCCCTCGACGATGAGCTCGGCGATGCAGGCGTCGAAGTCGATGCCCCCCAAGAAGGTGTCTCCGCCCGTGGCCAGCACTTCATAGACGTTGCCGTCGACCTCGAGAATGGAGACGTCGAAAGTCCCGCCTCCAAGATCATACACGGCGACCCGACGGGTCTGAAGGGTTTGGCCGATGCCGTAGTTGAGCGCGGCCGCCGTGGGCTCGCTGAGAACGCGCTCGACCTTGAGTCCCGCCATCTCGCCAGCCACCCGCACAGCCTCTCGCTGGCGCTCGTTGTAGAAGGCGGGGCAGGTAATGACGGCTCGGGTGACGGGCTCGCCGAGCTGAAGAGAAGCCGACTCTTTGATGTCCTTCAGAAGATAGGCCGAGACCTGCTCTAGGGTGACCAGCTCCTCTCCGATGTCGACCGCGACCTCCCCTTCATCGCCCGGGACGATGGGGTAGGCGAAGTGACTCCGAATGCTCTGAACGAGGGGGCTATGGAATGGGCGCCCCACCATCCGCTTGGAGCCGACGATGGTCCTCAGCGGATCCTCCGAGGCCCTCGAGGCGGCGTCCTGACCGACGAAGACCGGTCCCTCCGCGCTGAAGCTGATCACTGAGGGGGTGGTCGATGCCCCGCTGCGAGAGGCGAGTACGAAGGCGGCGCCATCCTTGACCGCGGCCGCGCAGCAGTTGGTGGTGCCGAGGTCGATGCCGATGATGGCCCCAGGGCCGGGCGCAGGGCGTTCGCTCAGCTCGTTCCGCCCAGGGATTCGCTGCTCGGGCGGAATGCGAGAGGGTCGATGATGGGGGGCCGGGTCGAAGTCCTCGTCTGGCAGGGCTGGCGGTGGCATGAGTTCGATGCCCGGGAGCTGAGCCAAGCCATCCTCGCCCTCGCTCCGCGGCGCCACGAACTCAGGCAGGCGCAGGCCCGGCTCACCTAGAGGAGGCGGCGTCGAGTTTCCACTGGCCGCCAGGTCGAAGTCGGCGAGGAGGTCGTCGGCGAAACTCTTCAGGGAAGCGCCGAGCGCCTCGTCGAACGCATCTCCTTTGGGCCCGTCAGGTTCCCTCACGCCCAAAATTGTCTTGAAATTCCGAGATCTCCACAAGTTGAGGGCGTGGCGGAGCTCCTACGACCCCGGCCCACATGAAGGTGGGCCCGTTTTGGATTCCAGCTCGGGCTCAGGTGGGTCATAAGGCCGGTCATGGCGCAATCTCGCGGCCCTGCACCCTGGGTGGCCCTGGTTCTCCTGGCCCTGGCGTCGACGGCTTTGGCCGGCCTGCAGTGGATGGAGCTCATCGAGGTCAATCGCGGCGGCGAGGCCTTCTGCACCATCGACTCGAAGATCGACTGCAAGACGGTCTGGAATCTGCCCTTTGCCAAAGCCATCCAGTCCGCGACCGGCCTTCCGCTGGCGGGCTGGGGCCTCATTTGGGGTCTCCAGGCCCTGGCCTCGGCCATCGCAGGCCTGGTCTCTGGGGGGCGGGACCGACCCCACCGATTCGCGCCGTGGAGCCTTCGCTTGGTCGGCACCGTGGGCTCTGCCGCCTGCGTAGTCTTCTTGGCCGTGAGCGTGAGCGCCGGCGTCCTATGTCTGACCTGCCTGGGGACCTATGCCCTGGTGTGGACCTTCACTGGCCTCGCGTGGTGGGTGCCGGCGAGTCCGATGCCCGCCGCCATCCCCGGCGCCCTGTTTCCACCGGCCCTCAGTCTGGTGGTGGGCTATCTGATGGTCGTCTTCGTTCTGCCGCCCATTCCCGAACCTCGGCAGAATCCCTTCGACCTTCCAAGCGTCGAGGCCCCGCCCATCGACAGCGGACGCACGACCAAGGAGCCCGCGCCCAAGGCCGGAAGTCCATTGGAGGCTTTCCTGGCTGACCTACCGCCTCCGGCGAAGAGCGCCCTCGCCGAGAGTCTTCAGGGCTTTCGGGAGGGGCAAGTGCCCTCGATGGTCGCTGACTACTTCGAGGGGGCCTCCAAGGCTCCGGTTCACGTCGTGGACTTCGTGGACGTGGGCTGCATCCACTGCAAGAACCTGCACGCCACCCTCGCCCAACTCGATCAGAGCTTTGGTCCAAAAGACTTCACCCGTGAGACCCGATTCTTCCCCCTCGACGGGGCTTGCAACGCCGAGGTGGGCAGGAGCAGCGAGGACCCGCTGTCGGCCCGTTGCTTTGGGGCCAAGGCCATCATTTGCGGAGAGGGTCGGGAAGGGGTGGCGGCCTTCGAGACCAGCGTTTTTGAGGCGCAGTCCCAGCTCGGCGTCCCCGTCATCGTGAGGCTGGCGGAACGACACATGGGCTTGAAGGAGGCCGAGCTTCGAGGCTGCGTAGAGTCCAAGGCGACCCAGGAGCGGCTGAAGGCCGACGT
Organism: Myxococcota bacterium; assembly: GCA_039024635.1. Taxonomy (GTDB): domain Bacteria; phylum Myxococcota; class Kuafuiibacteriia; order Kuafuiibacteriales; family Kuafuiibacteriaceae; genus Kuafuiihalomonas. The sequence continues at coordinate 225,912 of JBCCQA010000005.1, forward strand.
CCGTTTCGCTTCTGCTTACGGGATTCAGGGCACGCCTTTGGTGGTGGTGAACGGCAAAGAGGGCGTCCCTCTGGCGCCCTTCCTCTACGCGCTCATCCTCGCCGACGGCGATGCCGATCATCCGGCGTTCAGAGCAGCCGGCCTCTGAGGCCGATAGCCGATCGCCTTGGCCAAGGTCTCGGCGTCGCCCTGGATCACTTCGCCGTGGGCCATGACGATACGCTGAAAGGGGAGGGCCAGGATCGGTTCCAGGCTTCGTGCCTGCGCTGCCTTGTCCGCACTCATGAGCTTGAACAGCCGACTCTGGGCCGGACGCTTGTAGGTGCCGACCATTCGCATTATCCACGGGGTCAACCAGCCTTGCGGCTCGGTCATGTTGAACAGGAGGTCAGTGACGATCAGGGTTCGACTTGGTCCGTGGTAGACGACCAGCTCCTCTATTTTGGGGGCGCCGGCGACCTTGTGGATCTCGACGCCGCTTCCGAAGACGTCTTCGCCCCCTTCCAAGAGCCGGTCGAAACGTAGGTTCTTCCGTTTCGCTTCCAGACCCAGCGGGCCGTACAGCGTCGCCTCGGGGAACAGCTCCTGGACCGGCCGAACGAACAGGTGGTGGAGCAGGTTCGGCGCCATGATGGCGTAGACCTCGCCCAGCTTCTTGACCTCTTCTACCCAGGGCCCCGGTCGGACAGGGCTGTGAATCACCAAGCCTCGATCGTCCCGCCAGATCGTGGTTCGGAGGGAGAAGTGAATGCTTCCCCCCGCCATCCAGAGTGAGTCGTGGACGCCCCAAACGTCTTCTGCGATTTGCTCCATGAATCTAGTCAACCGGCTTGACTAAAAAAGGTCAAGAAGGTTGACTAGATTTGTGATCGAACGGCGAGAAGATCTGGAGCGCGCCAAGGACGGCAGCTGGGCTGAGACGCTCTTGCGCGCGGGTCGTCGGATGAACGCCCATACCTTGTCCAAGCTCGAGAAGCTGGGCCTTCGCATCAGACCCGCCCATACTGCGCTCTTCCCCCACATCGATCTGGTCGAGGGAACGAGGCCGAGCGAGCTCGCGAAGCGGATGGGGATCTCGAAGCAGGCCGTCGGCCAGCTGGTCGAAGACCTGGTGTCCCAGGGCATGCTGGAGAAGCGCTCCGACCCCGGGGACGGTCGGGCCTATCGCGTCTGTTTCAGCCGCCAAGAGGGGCGAACCGTCCTCGACGGTCTCCGCTGGCTTGGAGAGGCCGAGGCCGAACTCGAAGCCCGGTTGGGTGCCTCGGACGTGCGCGAGCTTCGACGTATCCTGGGACGACTTCTCGAAGCCCTCGACGACCTAGGCGCTGAGAGCTGAACGATGCGGCCCGAAGAGTTGCGCGCCCTCAGCCCCGACGACGACGTGTCGAGCTACGACCTGCGACTGCTCTCGGCACGCGACGGCTGGCTAGCGGTGCGGACGGACTCGACCATCTATCCCTCCCACTCGGCCAGTCGCGCACGCAGCGGCCGCTCTGACGCGTGGCCTCAGGCCGGCGCTTCTTCTTCTTCGTCGGAGACCGAGCCGCCGCCGTCGGTGTCGGTGAACTCCATGACCAGCTTCTGAGTCTCGGGGTCCAC